>NZ_JOIR01000029.1 GCF_000720115.1 Streptomyces sp. NRRL F-2580 | reverse complement strand
GCCCAAACCGCCCCCACCCCGCCCGGCAAGGCAAGGCACGCAGCGCAACCGGCGGTACTTGGCCAACACACCCCCACACAGCCGACCCGCCCGGAGGGCACCCGGTAGGGTCCGCCCCGTGCCGCACCACGCCTCCCGCCGGACCCTGCTCACCGCAGCCGCCATGGCCGCCGTCGCCGCCGCGGGGGCCGCCTCCGCCACGCTCGGCACACTCGGCACCCCCGACGACCCGAGGTCCCCCGAGGGCCCGCCGGGCCACCACCCCGACCGGGCGATCCTGCGCCGCTTCGTGGACGGGATGAGCCTCGCCGAGAAGGTCGGGCAGCTCTTCGTCTCGCGGGCGTACGGGCATTCGGCGACCGATCCCGACCCGGCCGACGCCGAGCAGAACCAGACACTGTTCGGCGTGCGCACCGCCGCCGAACTGGTCGCGCGCTACCACCTCGGCGGGATCGTCTACTTCGCCTGGGCCCACAACACCCGCACCCCGCACCAGATCGCCGCCCTCTCGGTCGGCCTCCAGCAGGCCGCCCTCACCTCCGGCGCGCGGATCCCGCTGCTGCTCTCGACCGACCAGGAGCACGGCGCCGTCGCCCGGATCGGCGCCCCGGCCACCCTGTTCCCGGGGGCGATGGCGCTCGGCGCGGGCGGTTCCACCGCCGACGCCCAGCGGGCGGCGCGCATCGCGGGCGCCGAGCTGGCCGCGCTGGGGATCCGGCAGGACTACGCGCCGGTGGCCGACGTCAACGTCAACCCGGCCAACCCCGTGATCGGCGTACGGTCCTTCGGCTCCGACCCGCACGCCGTGGCGGCCCTGGTGGCCGCCCAGGTGCGCGGCTACCAGGGTGCGGGCGTGGCCGCCACCGCGAAGCACTTCCCGGGCCACGGGGACACCGAGACCGACAGCCACGTGGGCCTGCCGGTGATGCGGCACACCCGCGCCGTCTGGGAGGAGCTGGACGAGCCCCCGTTCCGGGCCGCGGTGAAGGCGGGCGTGGACGCGGTCATGACGGCGCACATCGTCTTCCCCGCGCTCGACCCCTCGGGGGACCCGGCGACCCTCTCCCGGCCGATCGTCACGGGCATCCTGCGCGAACGCCTCGACTTCCAGGGGGTGGTGGTCACGGACGCCCTCGACATGGCCGGGGTCCGCCAGAAGTACGGGGACGACCGCGTTCCCGTACTGGCCCTGCTGGCGGGCTGCGACCAGCTGCTGAACCCGCCGGACCTGGGGCTCGCGTACCGCAGTGTGCTGGCGGCCGTCGAGGCGGGCGAGCTGACGGAGGCCCGGGTCGAGGAGTCGGTGCTGCGGATCCTGGAACTGAAGTCCCGCCGGGGGCTGTTCGACGAGGCCTACACCACGACCGAGGCGGTGGACGCCACCGTCGGCATCCGCAGGCACCAGGACGCCGCCGACCAGATCGCGGCGCGTACGACGACCCTGCTGGCCAATCCGCGCGGGCTGGTGCCGATCGACGCGGCGGCCGGCCCCCGGCTGCTGGTCACGGGGACGGATCCGGCCTCCCCCACGGGCACCACGGGGCCTCCCACGGCTGTACTGGCGCGGGAGCTGACGGCCCTGGGCTGCCGGGCCACGGCGGTGCCGCCCGCCCGTGCGGTGGCCGCGGTGCCCGGCCACGCGGCCGTGCTGGTGTGCACGTACAACGTTCCGGAACAGGACGCCGAGAACGCACAGCACCGGCTGGTGACGGACCTGGTCGCGTCCGGAGTCCCGGTGATCCTGCTGGCGGTCCGTAATCCGTACGACCCGGCCCGGCTGCCGGCCTGCGCGGCGGAGCTGGCGACGTACTCGTGGACGGACGTCGAGATGCGGGCGGCGGCCCGGGTGCTCACCGGCGCGGTGCGGCCCGCCGGCCGCCTCCCCGTCCCGGTGCCGGGCCGCTACCCGCTGGGCCACGGGCTGACGCGGTAGTTCCCGGCGCTGGCCCGCGGCCCACGGGCCGGGACCAGGTCGGCCCGCGGCCAACGGGCCGGGACCGGCTCGGCCCCGGCCCGGTGCTTCACGGCCGCAGCTGCGGCTCGCGCTCCAGGTCCTGCTGGTCGAGCTGCGCGTCCGCGGCGGCCAGCGGCGCCGCCTTCGACTCGTCGGCGATCGTGGCGGCCGGGGCCACCCCGGCCCACTGCAGGATCTTCGCGGTGGCGAGGGTCTTCTCGCCGTCCAGGAGCTTCGCGACATTGGCCCCGTGGTTGGCACCCGGCGCGATCATGACGTAGCTGTCGCGCACCCCGTACCCGAGGTGGAAGGGCTCGGCGCCCCACGGGTCGTTCTGCCCGTACACGAAGAGCATCTGGTCGGCGTTGTTGCGCACCCACTTGTCCACGTCCGCCATGGCCCCCTGCTGGAAGGTCATGGGGATGTCCCGGGGCACGAAGTTGCGCGGCGGCTGGTAGCCGTAGCGGCTCAGGTTGCCCAGGTGCGGCAGTTTGATGTCCGGCGAACCGAGCTGCGTACCCGCCTGGTAGTAGTACGGCGTGTACGTCTCCAGGCCCTGGTCGGCGTAGGCCGAGAAGCCGGAGATCGCGTCGATCGAGTCCCAGATCTCCTGGTCGCTCGCGGTCCTGGCGTCCGGGATGGAGCCGCAGTCGGAGAGCAGGCTGTACTGCCAGAAGGCCCAGACGTAGTCGAGCACGACGGCCTCGTAGGCCTTGTCGAGGTCGCCGACGGTGGTGAAGGTCCAGCCGTTCTCGGCCGCGGCCACGGCGTACTTGGCCTCCAGCGGCTCGCGGCGCACGAGCGCCTCGCGCTGGACCGCGTTCAGCTTGTCGCGGCACTCCTTGGTGCCGACCTTGGCGAAGAAGCGGTCGTAGGCCGAGTCCTCCTTGTTGACGACGTCGTTGGGCGCGACGTACGCGACGACGCCGTCCATGTCGCGCGGGTAGAACCGCTCGTAGTACGTCGCCGTCATGCCGCCCTTGCTGCCGCCCGTGGCCAGCCAGTTCTTCTTGTAGATCTTCTTCAGGGCGGTGAAGAGGCGGTGCTGGTCACTCGCGGCCTGCCAGATGTCCAGGTTCGCCCAGTTGGCCGGGTCGGGACGGGAGGGGGTGAAGAATCGATACTCCAGAGACACCTGGTTGCCGTCGACGATGGTCGTCGGCTCACTGCGGCGCGGGCTGGTGTTGACGTTGTAGCCGGAGGTGAAGAACACCGACGGCCGCGAGACGTCCTTGTGCAGAAGGGTCAGGCGCTGCTTGAAGGTGCCCTTCAACGGCTGCCGGTGGTCCACCGGCTGCTCGTAGTTCAGAACGAAGAAGCGGTAGCCGGGGTACGGCTTCTCCTCGATCAGGCTCATCCCGGGAATGCCGAGGATCTGGTCCTTGATGTCCGTGGCGGCCGGCGGTTCCGCGGCTGTGGCCGCTTGCGCCGTGGAGCCGGCCGCGCCCATGGTGCCGATGAGCACCACGAGCGACAGCAGCCATCCGAGCGTCTTGCGCATTCACCCTCCCCTTGAGTTCACTTCGGTCGCCGTGAACCTAGCGGGGGCAACACGCCGCTGAACAGACCTAGTTGGGCCGGTACCTCAGCACAGGATCCAGCCGGAAACGGCCGATCCGGCACCCACACTGCCCCTTACGTACACGCAGCGACTGATCGCACCGACGGTGACAGGTCCGGCATATCGGGTGAAACGGCCCTCTTCGCGGACGGGCGCCCCGCCGCGCGGCTGGATGCTCACCGCCATCCGCCGCCCCTCGCCGGGGACGCGGGCGACGGTCACCGCGCAGGCCCGGTTGCGGCTCTTGTAGACGCGCACCTCGCCCGTCTCGAAGGGCACGGTCTTCGCCAGCCGGCCCCCGCAGCCGTGGGCCGCCGCCTGCGCGGGCGGCGCCGTGAGCAGTCCGCCGGCGCAGAGCCACAGGGCCGCCGCGAAGACCCCCAGGGACGCGGCCCGGCGGGCCCGTCTCCTCCACCCGTGCAACAACCTGTCCCCCGATCGGTCGTACGCACTGCACGCGCACGCACGTACGACGCCCGAACCCCGCGGAAGGTTGCAGCACGCAAGGACCCGGCCACCCCCACCGCGCCGCGGCACAGCGTCGCGCACCGGGCCGCGGCCGCCGCCCGCCCCTCGTACGGGTGGTCGGGGCCGCCGACATCTTCGCGCTCGGATCCCGGCTGCTGTCGGCCCTCGACGAGCCGGCCACCCTCCCTCAGGCCGCGGCGCGCTCGTCCTCCCCGACGAAGGTGCGCCACAGCGCGGCGTACCGGCCGTCACGCGCCAGGAGTTCGGCGTGGGTGCCGTCCTCCACGACCCGGCCGCGGTCCATGACGACGACACGGTCGGCGCGCGCGGCGGTGGTCAGCCGGTGCGCGACCACCAGGGTGGTGCGCTTGCCGGCGAGGCGGTCCGTCGCCCGGTTGACCTGGGCCTCGGTGGCCAGGTCCAGGGCGGCGGTGGCCTCGTCGAGCAGCAGCACGTCCGGATCGACGAGTTCGGCCCGGGCCAGCGCGATCAGCTGGCGCTGGCCGGCGGAGAGGTTGCGGCCGCGTTCGGCCACGGTGTGCAGGTAGCCGCCGTCGAGGGTGGCGACCATGTCGTGGGCGCCGACCGCGCGGGCGGCGGCCTCGACCTCGGCGTCGCTCGCGTCGGGCCGCCCGTAGGCGATGGCGTCGCGGACGGTCCCCGGGAAGAGGTAGGGCTCCTGGGGGACGACGCCCAGGCGGTGCCGGTACGCCGTCAGGTCGAGCTCCCGCAGATCGGCGCCGTCCGCGGTGATCCGGCCGGAGGTCGGGTCGTAGAACCGGGCCACCATCTTGACCAGCGTGGACTTGCCGGCTCCCGTCTCGCCGACGAAGGCGACGGTCTGTCCGGCGGGTATCCGCAGGCTGATGCCGGCCAGCGCCTCCCCCTTCTCGCCGCGCTCCTCCGCCGTCCCGTACTGGAAGCGGACGTCCTCGAAGGCGATCTCCCCGCGCAGCTCCGGCACCTCGCGGGGCGCGTCGGGGAGCGGGGTGGCGGTGGGCTCGCGCAGCAGCCCCTGGATGCGGCCCAGGGAGACGGTGGCCTGCTGGTAGCCGTCGAAGACCTGGGAGAGCTGCTGGACGGGCGCGAAGAACAGGTCGATGTAGAGCAGGTACGCGACGAGCGCGCCGGTGGTGAGCGTCCCGGCCTCCACCCGGCCCGCGCCGACGATCAGCACGGCGGCCGCGGCGCCCGAGGACAGCAGCTGGACGAAGGGGAAGTAGACGGATATCAGCCACTGGCCGCGGACCCGGGCCTCGCGGTAGGAGTCGCTGCGCTCGGCGAAGCGGGTGGCGCCGGAGCCCTCGCGGCGGAAGGCCTGGACGATGCGCAGGCCCGAGACGGACTCCTGGAGGTCGGCGTTGACCAGGCTGACCCTGTCGCGGGCGAGCTCGTAGGCGGCGACGGACCTGCGGCGGAAGACGATCGTGCCGACGACCAGGACGGGGAGCGTCGCGAAGACGATCAGCGCGAGCTCGACGTCGAGGACGAGCAGGGCGACGAGGATCCCGAAGAAGGTGAAGACGGAGACGACGGCGGTGACGAGCCCGGTCTGCAGGAACGAGCTCAGCGAGTCGACGTCGGTGGTCATCCGGGTCATGATCTTGCCGGTCAGCTCGCGCTCGTAGTAGTCGAGGCCGAGGCGCTGGAGCTGGGCGAAGATCTTGACACGGAGGGCGTACAGGACGCGTTCGCCGGTACGGCCCGTCATGCGGGTCTCGGCGAACTGCGCGGCCCACTGCGCGACGACGAGGGCGAGGGCGAGCCCGGCGGCCACCCAGACGGCGCCGAGCACGGCCTGCTCCACGCCCTTGTCGATGCCGTGCCGGATCAGGATCGGCAGCAGCAGTCCGGCGCCGGCGTCCACGGCGACGAGGCCGAGGCTGACGGCGAGCGGCGCCCAGAAGCCGCGGAGCAGGCGGCGCAGGCCGTAGCTCTCCTCGGCGGACGCGGCGCGGGTTTCGTCCACGTCGGGTTCATCCTCGGCGGGCGGCAGCGCGGCCACCTGCGCCAGGAGTTCGGGCGTCGCCGGCATGCCGGCGACGGCCCCGGCCATGGAGTGGCCGGCTCCGGGCGCGCCGCCCGCGGCGGCGGCGGGGGCCTGGCCGCCGCTCTGCTCGTCGCGGCGCCGCCACAGCTCGGGGGTGATCCCGTCCGCGACCCGGCGCTTGGCGTTGACCGGCTCGGAGTCGATTTCGGCTTCGAGTTCGATGTCCCGTTCGAGCTTGCGGTCGAGCTCCCGCTCGAACTCCGTCATCAGCGGGGCGTCCGGAGTGCGCGGCGAGCCGGCGCCGAGCGCGTCGGGGTCGGTGAGCAGCCGGCGGTAGAGCGCCGAGCGGCGCTCCAGCTCCTCGTGCGTCCCGAGGTCGGCGAGCCGCCCGCGGTCGAGTACGGCGATCCTGTCGGCGAGCGCGAGCGTGGAGCGGCGGTGGGCGATCAGCAGGGTGGTCCGACCGGCCATGACGGCGCGCAGGGCCGCGTGGATCTCGTGCTCGACGCGCGCGTCCACGGCGGAGGTGGCGTCGTCGAGGAGGAGCAGCCGGGGGTCGGTGAGGATGGCCCGGGCGAGGGCGATGCGCTGGCGCTGGCCGCCGGAGAGGGTGAGCCCCTGCTCGCCGACCGTGGTGTCGTACCCGGCGGGCAGGGCCTGGATGAAGCCCTCGGCCTGGGCGGCGCGGGCGGCGGCCTCGATCTGCGCGTCGGTGGCGCCGGGGTGCCCGTAGGCGATGTTGGAGCGGATGGTGTCGGAGAAGAGGAAGGAGTCCTCCGGGACGAGCCCGATCGCGGAGCGCAGGGAGTCGTAGGTCAGCTCGCGGACGTCGTGCCCGCCGACGCGGACCGCTCCGCGGTCGGCGTCGTAGAAGCGGGGCAGCAGCAGCGAGACGGTGGACTTCCCGCTCCCGGAGGCACCGACGACGGCGATGGTCTCGCCTTCCGCGACGGAGAGCGAGAACCCGTCGAGGACGGGCCGCTCGGGGTCGTAGCCGAAGCGGACGTCGTCGAACTCGACGGTGGCGGGCGCGTCGGCGGGCAGCTCGTGGGTGCCCTCCTGGATCGCGGGCTCGGTGTCGATGAGCTCGAAGACCCGCTCGACGCCGGCGCGGGCCTGCTGGCCGACGGTGAGGACCATGGCGAGCATGCGGACCGGGCCGACGAGCTGGGCCAGGTAGGTGGAGAAGGCGACGAAGGTGCCGAGGGTGACCTGCCCCTCGGTGGCCATCCAGCCGCCGAGGGCCAGCATGGCGACCTGGGCGAGGGCGGGTACGGCCTGGAGGGCGGGGGTGTAGCGGGAGTTGAGGCGGATGGTGCGCATCCGTCCGGCGAACAGCCGGCGGCTCGCCGTGCGCAGCTTGCCGGTCTCCTGCTCCTCCTGGCCGAAGCCCTTGACGACGCGGACGCCGGTCACGGCCCCGTCGACGACGGTGGCGACGGCGGCGGCCTGGCCCTGGGCCCACCAGGTGGCCGGGAAGAGCTTCTTGCGGCTGCGCTTGGCGATGAACCAGAGGGCGGGGGCCATCAGCAGCGCGACGACGGTCAGCAGCGGGGAGAGCCACAGCATGACCCCGAGGGATATCCCGAAGAGCAGGAAGTTCCCGATGGTCATGGGCAGCATGAAGAGCAGGCCCTGGATGAGCTGGAGGTCGGTGGTGGCCCGCCCGACGACCTGCCCGGTGGACAGCTCGTCCTGGCGGCGCCCGTCGAGGCGGGCGATGGTGGCGTACATGTCGGTGCGCAGGTCGTGCTGCACGTCGAGGGCGAGCCGCCCGCCGTAGTACCGGCGTATGTACGTGAGCACGTAGACGAGGAGGGCGGCGACTATGAGGAGCCCGGCCCAGGGCCCCATGGGCTTGCTCCGGTCCCCGATGACGTCGTCGATGATCACCCTGGTGACGAGCGGTACGAGCGCCATCACGGCCATGCCGCCCAGCGAGGAGCCGAGCGCGAGCAGCACGTTGCGCCTGTACCGCCAGGTGTAGGCCGTCAGCCGCTTGCCCCAGCCCTGTTTCTCCCCAGCCGCCGTCACGTGGTGCCTCCCCGTTCGTCTTGTCCTGCCGGAGGCGGCAACGCCCCGACCGGCGGATTTCATCCCGCCGCAACAATTCGAACGTGTACGCAGGGCGGCTCGGGCGCACGCGGGGAGCACCCGGACGTGGGCCGGGCGGGGCCGATCGCCGGGTGGGCCGGGGCCGCCGCGGTCAGAGGTGGGTCGGGGCGAACATCTTGAGGAGCGCCGGCAGGACGACCACCGAGGGGCCGGGGGTGGCGAGGGCCTTCTTGAGGTCGGAAGCCAGGGATTCCGGGGTGGTGGTGGTCGCCGGGACGTCGAAGGACGCCGCCAGGGCGGCGAAGTCGGGGCGGGTGAGTTCCGTGGCGGTGGCGCTGCCGAAGGACTGCGTCATGTACTCGCGCAGGATGCCGTAGCCGCCGTCGTCCACGATCAGCCAGGTGACGTCGAGGTCGTGCTGGCGGGCCGTGGCCAGTTCCGCGATCGAGTACATCGCGCCGCCGTCGCCGGACACCGCCAGGACCGGTGTGCCCGGTTCGGCGACGCAGGCGCCCAGCGCCGCCGGGAAGGCGTAGCCGAGGCCGCCCGCGCCCTGCGCCGAGTGCATGGTGTTGGGGTGCTTCGCGTCGAAGGCGGACCAGGCCCAGTACGACAGGATCGTCATGTCCCAGAAGGACGGGGAGCGCGCGGGGAGGGCGGAGCGGATCGAGGCCAGCAGCGAGCGCTCCAGGGAGACGTCCTGGCCGGCGAGGCGGGCCTCGATGTCGTCGAGGACGAGGCGGACGCGCTCCGGGGCGGCGGGGTCCTCGCGCTCGGACACCGTCTCCAGCAGGGCCTGGAGGGCCAGGCGGGCGTCCGCGTGGATGCCGAGGGCCGGGTGGTTGGACTCCAGCTTGCCGAGGTCGGCCTCGATCTGGACGACCCGGCCCGTGGGGAAGAACGTGTGGTAGTTCGAGGAGAGTTCCCCGAGGCCCGAGCCGACGACCAGCAGGACGTCCGCGTCCTCCAGGAAGTCCGTCATGTGGCGGTCCTCCAGCCAGGACTGGAGGGAGAGCGGGTGGGTCCACGGGAAGGCGCCCTTGCCTCCGAAGGTGGTGACCACGGGGGCGCCCAGGCGTTCCGCCAGCTGCCTGAGCTTGCCCGCGGCGTCGGAGCGGACGACCCCGCCGCCCGCGATGATCACCGGGCGCTCCGCCGAGGAGAGCCAGTGCGCGGCCAGGGCGGTGAGCTCCGGGCGGGGGGCGAGCTCGTGCGGGGTCGCGTCCATGCCCGTGACCTGCGGGATGATCGTCTCCGCGCGCAGGACGTCCTCCGGGACCTCCACCCAGACCGGGCCGTGCGGAGCGGTCAGCGCCGACTCCCAGGCCTCCGCGACGACGGAGGGGATCTGGGACGGGGTGCGGGCGGTGTGGACCGACTTCACCACGTCCCGGAAGGACGCCGACTGGTCGCGCAGCTCGTGCAGGTGGCCGCGCCGGCCCCCGCTCAGACCCGCGACGGGGACCTGCGAGGAGATGGCGAGCACCGGGGCCGAGGCGGCGGCCGCCTCCGCGAGCGCGGGCAGGGCCATGAGCGCGCCCGGGCCGGTGGAGAGGAGGAGGGGGACCGCCTCGCCCGTGATGCGGCCGTAGGCGTCGGCGGCGAAGCCCGCGTTGTTCTCCGTACGGAGTCCGACGAGGCGCAGGTCGGAGCGCCCCACCGCGTCGAAGAGGCCGAGGGCGTGCTGCCCCGGCAGCCCGAAGACGGTGGTGGCGCCCAGCGAGCGCAGCGTTTCCACGACCAGGTCCCCGCCCGTCCGCCCCGGCGGCGGGGCCAGGGCGGCGGCCGTCTGGGCCTCGGTGGGACGGAGTACCAGGTCGTGGTCGTGCGTCACGTGCGCTTACTCACCCTTCGGGTTCGCCTTCGCCGCCGTGCTGTGCTTATCGACCCTGCCTGGCGGCGGAGATCTGACGGCTCATGATCGTGGTCAGCTCGTACGCGGTGTGCGAGGCCGCGACCGAGGTGATCTCCGCGTGATCGTACGCCGGGGCCACCTCTACGACGTCCGCCGAAACCAGGTTGCAGGAGGACAGGCCGCGGATGATCTCCAGCAGCTCGCGGGAGGTCATGCCGCCCGCCTCGGGGGTGCCGGTGCCGGGCGCGTGCGCCGGGTCCAGCACGTCGATGTCGATGGAGATGTAGAGCGGGCGGTCGCCGATGCGCTGGCGCAGCTGGTCGGCGACCTCGTCGGCGCCGCGGCGGTAGACGTCCGCCGAGGTGACGATGCCGAAGCCCATCTTGGCGTCGTCGTCGAGGTCCTGCTTGCCGTACAGCGGGCCGCGGGTGCCGACGTGCGAGAGCGCCTCGGTGTCGAGGATGCCCTCCTCCACCGCCCGGCGGAACGGCGTGCCGTGGGTGTACTCGGCGCCGAAGTACGTATCCCAGGTGTCCAGGTGCGCGTCGAAGTGGAGCAGGGCCACCGGGCCGTGCTTCTTCGCGACGGAGCGGAGCAGCGGGAGGGCGATGGTGTGGTCGCCGCCGAGGGTCATCAGGCGGGATCCGTTGCCGAGCAGCTCGTCGGCGGCGGCCTCGACCGTCTCGACGGCCTCGTTGATGTTGAAGGGGTTCACGGCGATGTCGCCGGCGTCCGCGACCTGCGCGAGGGCGAAGGGGGAGGCGTCCTGCGCCGGGTTGTAGGGGCGCAGCAGGCGCGAGGCCTCGCGGATGGCGTTGCCGCCGAAGCGGGCGCCCGGGCGGTAGGAGACGCCGGAGTCGAAGGGCACGCCGACGACGGCGACGTCGGCGGAGCCGACCTCGTCGAGGCGGGGCAGCCGGGCGAAGGTCGCCGGGCCCGCGTAGCGCGGGATGCGGGAGGAGTCGACGGGGCCGCGCGGCTGCGTGCTCATGGGGGGTGCCCTTCTGGAGGTCCTACAAGTGCGGTCCTTCGAGCGTAAGGCGGCGCCCACCCGGCGCGAAGTGTACGTACCATCCACAGGAGACCCCTGATCTGTACGGAGTATCCATGGCCGCCCCGCCCACTGCCCCGCCCCCGCCCACCGCTCCGGTGGCGCTCGGCGCGCTGCTGCCCGACCGGGAGCTGGGCCTGCGCCACCTCGCGGGCCCGGCCGAGGCCGATGTGCACGGGGTGCACGCCTCCGAGATGGCGGACCCGTCCCCGTACCTACTGGGCGGCGAGCTGCTGCTGACGGCGGGGGCCGGGCTGGGCACGGATCCCGACGGCTACGTCGCCCGTCTGGCCGAGGCCGGGGTGGCGGCGCTCGGCTTCGGGGTGGCGCCCGTGCACGAGCGGGTGCCGGCCGGCCTGGCCGAGGCCTGCGCGCAGCACGGGCTGCCGCTCCTGGAGGTCCCGCCTGGCACCCCCTTCAGCGCGGTGGCCCGTACGGTCTGGCGGCTGATGGCGGGGGCCCGTACACGGGAGCTGCGCCGGGTCACCGAAGCCCAGCAGTCCCTCGCCGCGGCGGCCGCGCGGCCCGATCCGGTCCCGGCGGTGCTGTCGCGGCTGGCGGCGAGCCTGGGCGGCCACGTCACGCTCCGGCCGGACGACCGCTCCGCGGGGAACCCGCCGCCCCCGGAGGCCGCGGCGGCCCTGCGCGCGCTGCTGGCCCGCGTCGGCCGGGCGGGCGGGCCCGCGACGGCGACCGACCAGGCGGGCGGATGGCACCTCACGGCCCACGCCCTCGGCGGCCCGGCACCCGCGGCGGGCCCGGCACTCGCGGCTGGCCCGGCCCTCGCGGCTGGCCCGGCACCGGACGGCCCCGGCGTCCCGCCCGGCCGGGGCACCCCGGCCGGGCGGGACGCCGGGCCGGAAGCCGGGCGGGCAGGCAGGCGGGACGCCGGGCCGGAAGCCGGGCGGGCAGGCAGGCCGGAAGCCGCGCCGGAGCCCGCGCCGGAGCCCGCGGCCGAGCCGGGGACGGATGCCGTGCGGGCGCTCGGGACCGCCACCCCGGCCCGCGCCCCCGGCGACCACACCATCGCCTCGGTCGCGGCGGTGCTGCTGACCCTGCTCACCGCGCACCGCCCGGCTGCCGGACCCGAGGCGGCGGCCCTGACCCGGCTGCTCCTCGACGGCGACCCCGCCGCGGCCCTGTCCCCGGGGCCCTGGCACGTGGTGCACGCCCGCGGGACGGGCGACCCGCAGGCCCTGGCGGCCGCGCTGGGCACCGTACTGGTCGACCCGCGCGGGGATCCCGTACGCCTGCTCACCGAGCGGGAGCCGGGCCCGCGGCCCGGCTGGCGCCTCGGGGTGAGCGCCCCGGCCGCACCCGGCGCGCTGCCCGCCGCCGACGCGCAGGCCCGGCGGGCCCTCGAGCGCGCCGAGGCGGCCCGCACCCCCCTGGCCCGGCACGCCGCACCCGGCCTCTCCGGCCTGGTCGGCGAGGCGGAGGCCCGCGCGCACGCCGCGGCCCTGCTCGCACCGCTCTCCCCCGTCCTGCGGGAGACCCTGCGCGGCTGGCTGGCGCACCACGGCGGGTGGGACCGCACCGCCGCCGCCCTGGGGGTGCACCGCAACACGGTTCGCCAGCGCGTGGCCCGCTGCGCGGAGCTGCTGGGGCGGGACCTGGACGACCCGGACGTCCGGATGGAGCTGTGGTTCGCACTGCGCTGGGAGGAGCCGCTGCCGGGGCCGGGCGGCTGAACGCTCCCCGACGCCCGCCCAGCGGGCCCGCCGGGGACGGCGGCCGCCCCTACGATGTGCCGCATGCCCGCCAGCACGTCCGTACCGGCGCGCAGCCGCCCCTTCGGTGAGCGCCTGGCACCGGCCGCCCGGCTGCTGGTGTGCGCGACCGTCCCCTGGTTCCTGTGCGTGTGGCTCGGTACGAGCACGGCCCCCGTGCCGGCCGCCCTGCCCGCCGTCCTGATCCTGCGCGACGACGTGTTCGCGGCGCCCCGGCTGGCCCTGGAGCGGCTGGTGGGGGTGGTCGTGGGCGTGGTGCTGAGCGTGCTGGTCCTGCATTGGCTGCCGTCGGGCTCGCTGTCGTTCCTGGTCCTCGTCGTGTGCGCCTGCGCCGGGATGTTCCTGCTGCGCCACGACGGCTCACCCAACCAGCAGGTGCTGGTCACCGCGCTGGTGATCTACGCGACGCCGGTGCCCGGGTACCCGCTGGCCCGGCTGGAGGAGAGCGCGGTCGGCATCGCCGTCGTGGTGCTCCTCGGCCCGCTGCTGTGGCCCCCCGACCCGTACCGGGAGGCGGTGCGGGGCCTGGAGGAGTACCGCACCGGGCTGGGCGTCCTGCTGGAGCGGATCGCGGCGCGGGCCGCCGCCGGGCGGCCCACGGGCCCCGCGCCGGCGGACCCCTTCGCCCGCTGGCGCCGCCCGTACGAACTGTCCGCCGCGCTGGACCGCAAGACGGGACGCCTGCTGCTCCTGCCGCCCCGGCAGGCGCCGGCGTGGGCAGCGGACACGCTCCGTCCGCGGCTGCGGCTGGCCACGCGGACGGCGCCGGCCCTGCTCTTCCTCGCACGGGAGATGGAGATCCGGTCCTCCTCCGGCGACAGGGAACGGCGGGAGGCCGACGGGAAGCGGCCGGAGGCAGGCGGGGAACGGCGGGAGGCCGCCGGAAAGGAGCCGGAAGCCGGCGGGGAACGGCCGGGCGAAGCCAGCGGGGAACGGCCGGAAGCCGGCGGGGAACGGCCGGAAGCCGGCGGGGCGCCTTCGAAACCTTCGGAAGCCGCCCCGGGCGGGGCCGACGCGGCGGTGCGCGCCATGGCTCCGCTGGTCGGGGCGACCGCCTCGGCCCTCGACGCGGCCCTGCGCGGCGAGGACTGCGCGGACCGGCTACGGCTGGCCCGGGAGCTGGAACTGCGGCACCGGGCCGCCCATCCCGGCCGTCGTGACGCGGTCCTGCGGGCCGGGCTGCACCTCACCCACGAGGCGCTGGCCGAGCACCTCGACCCGGGCCCGGGCTGAGCCCGCCCGGCCTGCGCCGCCGCCCCCGCATGAGGTCGGTCACCCTCTCTGGACAGGGTGGACAACTCGCCGGTAACTTAATCTGAGCAAGCGCTTAGATTCAGGCGGCGGACTGCCGCGACCGAAGGGAGCCGGCCGTGCGCCGTACGGTGTTCAACGAGGACCACGAGGCGTTCCGCGAGACCATCCGCGCCTTCATCGAGGCCGAGGTCGTCCCCGTCTACGACGAGTGGTTCGCCGCCGGACAGGCGCCCCGCGACTTCTACTACAAGCTCGGCGAGCTGGGCGTCTTCGGCATCAACGTCCCCGAGGAGTTCGGCGGCGCGGGCCTGGACACCCACAAGTTCGAGGCCGTCCTGTACGAGGAGACCTCGCGCGCGGGCGTCAACTTCGGCGGCTCCGGCGTGCACGTGCTGCTCGCCCTGCCCTACATCAAGATGCTCGCCGACGACGAGCAGAAGAAGCGTTACCTCCCGAAGTTCGTCTCCGGTGAGGAGATGTGGGCGCTGGCGATGACCGAGCCGGGCACCGGCTCCGACGTCGCGGGCATGAAGACCACCGCCAAGCTCTCCGAGGACGGCACCCACTACGTCCTCAACGGCGCCAAGACCTTCATCACCGGTGGCGTGCACGCCGACCGCGTGATCGTCTGCGCCCGCACCTCCGCCCCGAGCGCGGAGGACCGCCGCTTCGGCATCTCCCTCTTCGCCGTGGACACCAAGTCCGAGGGCTACTCCATCGGCCGCAAGCTGGACAAGCTGGGCCTGCGCACCTCCGACACCGCCGAGCTGGCGTTCGTCGACGTGAAGGTCCCGGTCGAGGACCTGCTCGGCGAGGAGAACAAGGGCTTCTACTACCTCGGCGCGAACCTGCCGTCCGAGCGCTGGGGCATCGCCTTCGGTGCGTACGCGCAGGCCAAGGCCGCCATCCGGTTCGCCCAGCAGTACGTGACGGAGCGCACCGTCTTCGGCAAGCCGGTCGCGCACTTCCAGAACACCAAGTTCGAACTGGCCGCCTGCCAGGCCGAGGTGGACGCCGCCGAGGCCGTCGCCGACCGCGCCCTGGAGGCTTTGGACGCCGGTGAGCTGACCGCCGCCGAGGCCGCGTCCGCGAAGCTGTTCTGCACCG
Organism: Streptomyces sp. NRRL F-2580; assembly: GCF_000720115.1. GTDB lineage: Bacteria > Actinomycetota > Actinomycetes > Streptomycetales > Streptomycetaceae > Streptomyces. The sequence goes on along the minus strand of NZ_JOIR01000029.1, from coordinate 172,762 downwards.
AGGTCGCGCACCGCGTCATCGACAAGTGCCTCCAGCTGCACGGCGGTTACGGCTACATGAACGAGTACCCGATCGCCCGCCTGTACGCCGACAACCGCGTGAACCGCATCTACGGCGGCACCAGCGAGGTCATGAAGTCCATCATCGCCAAGTCCATGGGCCTGTAGGGAATCCGGGCACTTACCCTTCCCCCATGAACGAGGCACTGACGTCGCTCCTCGATCTGCTCGACCTCGAGCAGATCGAGGAGAACATCTTCCGCGGTACCAGCCGCCCTTCGCTGGTACCGCGCGTCTTCGGCGGTCAGGTCGCGGCCCAGGCCCTGGTCGCGGCCGGGCGGACCGTCCCCGCGGACCGCACCGCCCACTCGCTGCACTCGTACTTCCTGCGCACCGGGGACACGGGCGCGCCCATCGTGTACTCGGTGGACCGGATCCGCGACGGGCGCTCCTTCACCACGCGCCGGGTCGTCGCCGTCCAGCACGGCCAGCCGATCTTCCACCTCTCCGCGTCGTTCCAGACGTACGAGGACGGCCTCGACCACCAGGTCTCCATGCCCTCGGCCCCGGACCCGGAGTCCCTGCCCACCGCGGCCGAGTCGCTGCCCGCGTACCGGGAGATCTTCCGCGACCCGGGCACGGTGGAGCGGCTGATCGAGACCCGCGAGGCGGTGGACCTCCGGTACGCCACGACCCCGCCCTGGGGCAGCGTCGGCGAACCGGTGGAGCCGCGCTCGCAGGTGTGGTTCCGGACCGCCGGCAAGCTGGACAGCGCCGATCCCCTGCTGCACACCTGCCTGGCCACCTACGTCTCCGACATGACCCTGCTGGACTCGGTGTTGCTCGCGCACGGCCGGGGCGGCTGGGCGGTGGGCGACGTGGTCGGCGCCTCGCTGGACCACGCGATGTGGTTCCACCGGCCGTTCCGCGCGGACGAGTGGCTGCTGTACGACCAGGAGTCGCCCTCGGCGGCCGCCGGCCGGGGCCTCGGCCAGGCCCGCATCTGGACCCAGGACGGCCGGCTGGCCGTGACCGTCATCCAGGAGGGCGTCGTCCGCGTCCCGCGCGCGTGACGGACACCGTGGCGGGGCTCAGTCCCACCAGAACCCCCAGAGGTTGCTGCCGGTGACCGCCTCGCCGGCGTAGGCGCGGATCGTGCCGCAGCCCTGCCATATGTTGTCGGGCGCGAAGGCGAAGTGCTCCGCGGCCACCGGCAGCGCCCGGGCGACCGTAGGCGGCGGGGCCGCGACCGAAACGTACAGCTCGTCGAAACCGAGGGCGACGACGCGGGCGCCGAACCGGTCCTCCCACGACCGCAGGACCGCGCTGATGCGGGCGGTGTCGTTCTCGTGGTTGGTCGGCCCGCACCAGCCCATCGCCGTGGGTACGTCGGCTCCGCGGGCGGCGGGGACCAGCGCGAGCCGCGGACTCGGCAGGGACCCGCTCCCGATCAACTCGTCTGCCAGCTCGCAGGCCGCGACCTCCGGGTCCGCTCCTCCCACCGGCCCCGCCTCGGCGAGCCCGGGCCAGTCCCGGCCGAAGGGAGCGATGATCTCATCCCCCTCCTCCCCCTCCTCGGGGTCGGGGACCACACCGTGCCAGAAGTCGCGCAGCACCGGCTCGACGTGGTGGTCGTCCGGGTCGGACATCCGCTGCGGCCGCAGCTCCCGGTCCCGCCACCACTCCTCCAGGCCCCGCCGGCCCTGGAGCAGCACCGCCTGCAACCCGGCGGCGGCCAGGGCCGGGCTCCGGTGCGCGGCGAGCGCCCCGACCCCCACGGGCCCGTCGGAGACCCACAACAGCGGCTCCCCCCGCACGCTCAGCACCCCACCAGCCGGCAACTCCAGCCCCAGAACCACCCCTTGAGGATCACCGACCAGCACGGCCAACGAGCGGTGCACCTTCGGCGTCTTCGGTGTCTCCGGCGTCTTCGACATACGACCGACCGTAGCCACCACCACTGACAACGGGCCTTGTGCACCGTGCAGGCCGCGGTGTCGGTGAGCGACGGAGGGGGTGAGGCCCTCGCGGACCTCACCCCCTCACTGGTCGAACCGGGCTCAGAGGACGATGTCGTATCCGGTCCAGCCGACGCCGATCAGGGTGCTGCCGGTGCCGGTGAAGTCGTGGAGCTCCCCGATACGGGTCACGCCGACTTGTTCCGGCTTGCCGTCGTTGTTGAGGTCGCCGGCGAACGGGTTCCATTCGCCGTTCCACCAGCCCTCGCCGACGACGCTGGGGCTGCCGAGGCTGATGGAACCGTTGCTGGTGTTCGGGTAGAGGTAGAGCTTTCCGTTGTTGCGGTGCGCCAGGACGTCGATCTTGTTGTCGTTGTTCAGATCGGCGAACCGGAGGGTGGGCCAGTCGGCAGCCCCCCAGCCGACGCCGATGGAGAACCGGCTGCTGAGGGCTTGGGTGCCGGTGCCGCCACTGTGGGGGTAGACCCACAGGTTGCCGCCGCCGTCACGGCCGATGACGTCCGTGCGGCCGTCGCCGTTCATGTCGCCGAAGCCGAGGTCCGGGTAGATGTTCCAGCCGGTACCGATCAGAACGGGGTTGTTGAGCGTCTTGGTTCCGGTCCTTCCGGTGCCCGGATACACCCACAGGTCCCCGAGATGGTTCCGCGCGACGATGTCGGTGTATCCGTCGTTGTTGAAATCGGTGGTGTACACGTTCGTCCAGTGATCACGCCACCAGCCGTTGCCTGCGAGGTACCTGTCGCCGAGCGTTTTGGTGCCCGTACCGCCGGTGCCCGGGTAGATCCAGAGATGACCGTTGACATCGCGGACCGCCACGTCCGTGTAACCGTCGCCGTTGTAGTCCGGCCGGCTCTGGGAACCGCTGGTCCACAGGCTCTGCCCGGAGGCGCTGTAGACGACGAGCACGCCGCGAGGCTGCAGTACCGCATAGGAGTACGGAGTGCTGGTCTTGCTGCTCCACAGTTCGGTCTTGCCGTCAGCAGCGTAAACGGCGAAGTTACCGTCGCTCTGCATACGGGCCGTGGCGCCCGGGCTCTTGGTCCCGGTGGCCCAGAGCTGCTTGTTGTCCTTGCTGGAGAGCACGAGGTTGCCGTCGGCCTGCATCAGCAGCTTGGAGTTGCCGCTGGCGAACTCCTGCCCCGAGGCCAGCGTGGTGCCGCTGGGGATGCGGGCGCCCGGCACGCCGTCGATCTCGAAGCGGGGCATGAAGGAGCCGACGGTGCTGCCGTCGGTGGAGAGCTTCCCCGGCCAGCCGACCATGGTGTTGTCGGACTGACGGGCCCACAGGTCGGGGACACCGTCACCATTGAGGTCACCGGAGGAGCTGACCTGCGGGTAGCCGGCCTGCGTCACACCGGAACCCACCCGGCTGCGGGTCTGAGTGCCCCACGTGGCCAGGTCGACCGCCTGTCCCTCTTCCGGGCTCTTCTTTCCGTAGGTGCGCAGAATGTCGCCGTTGGCGTTGTCCCTCAGCCACAGGTCGGGCACGCCGTCCTTGTTGAGGTCGCCGGGGGCGATGACGGTGTACTTGTCCCAGTCGGTGCCGCCGACGAGCACGGGTGCTTCGAGGGCGCCCCAGAGGGTGTTGTAGTAGGCCCAGAGCTTGTTGCCCTGCTTGACGAGGATGTCCGGAACCTTGTCGCCGTTGAGGTCGCCAGGGGCGATGATCTGCTCGGCGTCGGACCAGTGGTCGTCCTGGGGCCGGTCCGCGGTTTTCTCGGTGTGGTTGTCGACGGTGCCCTGGCCGTTGTTCTCGTAGACCCACAGCGTCTTGCGCGTCATGCCGGCCTGCTGCTCGAGAGCGAGCATGTCGTTGTAGCCGTCATCGTTCCAGTCGCCCAAGGCTGCCACCTGGGAGCGGGCGAAGGAGTTGGCGGAGCTGACGGTTGCGGAGAACTTGCCGTTGCCCTGGCCGGTGTAGGTCAGGAGGCTGCCGAAGAGGTCGCTGCTCCAGATGTCGCGGAAGCCGTCGCCGTTGAGGTCGTGGGGCACGTCCACCGTTGCCGTGCGCGCCGCGTAGAACTGGTAGGCAGCGGTGTCGGAACGGTTCCCGGCGGCATCCTGGCTGAAGGCGTAGACGAAGTGCGGGCCCGCGCCGGGCGGGGTGAGCTTAGCGGTGAAGGAAGCGCCCGCGGCGACGGAGGTGCTCCTCACCTCCGGGTCCCAGTCGGTGTAGTAGCCGTACCAGGTGACGTCCTTGTCGCCGTTGGCGGAGAGGACGAAGTCGCCTTCCTGACGGGCCTTGCCAGTGCCTTGGGGCCAGCCCTTCGTTCCGTCGGGGAAGACAGTCGAGGTGATCTTCGGAGCCTCCGCCGGCCGGCTACGGTCAACGGTGAACTTGCACGTCTGGGACCAGGCCGACTGCGCACCGTCCTGGTCGGTCGTACGCGCCCTCCAGGTGTAGCCCCCGTCGGGAAGGGAGGCGTCGGGCACGTTCCAGGTCGCGACCTTGCCGTTGTTGGCCGGAATGTGCTGGCTGGCGGCGAGGGCGCTCTGGCCGTCCCTGAAGATCTGGAACTCGGTGCTCAGGTTCCCCGAATCACGGTCTGAGATGGTCCGTTGACGCTGATGGTGGCATTGCCGATCGATCCGCCCTGGACGCAGGGCACCCAGGGGGAGGTCCCCAGGTCGGACGGCGTGTCCGGCGGATTGTTGTACTCGATCTCCAGCGTCATGGTCTTCGCGTCGAAACGCTTCCACTGGAACTCGTCGGTCTCGTCCGACGCGAACAGGCCCAGGGTCACGCTCGACCAGTGGTTGGCCGCGGACTGCTGCACCGCGGGCTCGCCCCGCAGATCTCGCTCGGCTACAGCTCCCAGTCCGTCGACGGCCGCACGGGTGCGTCCAACAGCCAGAGCTCGTGGATCGGTGACGGCTGGAACTGGGAACCCGGCTTCATCGAACGCAAGTACAAGTCCTGCAACGACGACAAGACCGGTGGCACCAATGCCACCAAGGTCGGCGACCAGTGCTGGTTCAACGACAACGCCACGATGTCGCTGGGCGGCAAGTCGACCGAGCTCGTGTTCGAGCAGGGCAAGGGCTGGCACCCGGCCACGGACTCGGGCGAGAAGGTCGAGAAGCTCACCGGTGCTACCAACGGCGACAAGGGCACCGCGGGCGTCGATGGTGTGGGTGAGCACTGGAAGATCACCACGATCGACGGCACGCAGTACTTCTTCGGCCTGAACCGTCTTCCCGGCTGGAAGGACAACGGCACGGCCCCTGACGACCCGACGACGAACTCGACCTGGACCGTCCCGGTCTTCGGCAACCAGTCGGGCGAACCCTGCTACAACGCCTCGTTCGCGAGCGCGTGGTGCCAGCAGGCCTGGCGCTGGCAGCTCGACTACGTCGTCGCCCCCGGCGGCAGCGCCATGGCGTACTACTGGAAGACCGAGACCAACAACTACGGCCGCAACTTCTCGGAGACCACCGGCAAGGCCACGGTCACGCCGTACATCCGTGGCGGCTGGCTCGACCACATCGACTACGGCCTGCGCTCCGACGCGGTCTACACCGGCAAGGCCATGGCCCAGGTGAAGTTCGACGTCAGCGAGCGTTGTCTCACCGGCTGCGGCACCTTCGACGAAGCCAACGCCACGAACTGGCCGGACTCGCCGTACGACATGTTCTGCAAGGACGGGTCCACGGAATGCAAGAGCCAGTTCTCGCCGACGTTCTGGTCGCGGATACGCCTCACCGGGATTAACACCAAGATCCTCACGGGCGGCGCGTACCAGGACGTCGACTCCTGGACCCTGGACCAGAACTTCCCGCCGGCGGGCGACGGCATCTCCACGCCCATGTGGCTGAAGTCCATCGCGCGCACCGCCAAGGGGGGCGCCGCGACGGACGTCCCGTTCGATCCCGTCACGTTCGCCGGTGAACCGCGCCCCAACCGGGTGGACAAGACCGGGGACGGCCTGGCCCCCTACATCCGACTGCGGATGTCCCAGGTCAACACGGAGACCGGCGGCACCATCGGTGTCACCTACTCCCAACAGGACTGCACGCCCACCGCGCTCCCGGCCGCGGACGCGACGAACACCACCCGCTGCTACCCGGTCAAGTGGGTGTGGGAGGGCGACGACTCCAAGCTCGACTGGTTCAACATCTACGTCGTCACCCAGATCGTGGAGGGCGACAACCTTGCCTCGACGCCCGACAAGGTGACCTCGTACACCTACGTCGGCGGGGCAGCCTGGGACAAGGACACCAGCGAGTTCACCAAGGCCGAGGACCGCGTCCACTCCATCCCACGCGGCTACGAACTGGTCCAGACCCGCACCGGTGCGGCCAGTGACCCGAAGACGCTGTCGGAGAGACGTTACTTCCGGGGCCTCGACGGCAAGGCGGTCAAGGACGGCACCGGGGCCACGGTCACGGACCGGCCAGAGTTCGCCGGCATGGTCCGCGAGTCGGCCACCTACGAAGGCGACGACACGAGCAAGCTCGTGAGCGCCACGTCCAGCACGCCGTGGCGTTCGGGTGAGGTGGCCAAGCGTCTTCGCCCCGGCCTTCCCAACCTCGTCTCCTACAAGACCAATGTCGAGAAGGAGTCGACCCGCACCACCGTCACCGGTGGCACCCGCACGACCGAGACCAGCCACCACTTCGACGAGTACGGCATGGTCGACTGGCAGTCGAGCACCGGTGACACCGCCAAGACCGGCGACGAGTCCTGCACGAGGACCAGCTACGCACGCAACACCGCCACCTGGATCCTGGACCGGCAGAGCCACGTCGAAACTGTCGCGCTGCCCTGCGAAACCACCGGCAGCACTCCGGGCGACGTCATCAGCGACACCCGCACCTACTTCGACAACGGCACGCTCGGCACCGTACCCGGCACGGGTCTGGTGACGAAGGCCGAGAAGATCAACGGCAAGGGCGACGGCTACGACACCACGTCGAGCATCCCGTCCACCTGCGGTGCGGACAAGAACCAGCTCTGCTACGACATGTACGGCCGGGCACTGGCGGCCGCCGACGCCTACGGAAAGGTCGCCACCACCGCCTACACGCCGGCCACCGGCGAGGTCCCGACCGCGATGACGGCGACCAACGCGCTGGGCCACACCGTCACCAGCCAGCTCGACCCGTTGCGCGGTCAGGCGACCAAGGTCACCGACCCCAACGGCAAGGTCACCACGACCGCGTACGACGCACTGGGCCGGGTGACGAAGGTCTGGGTGCCGAACTGGACCGCGGAGGCCAACCCGGACCTGCCGAGCCGGGTGTTCGAGTACACCGTCCGCAACAGTGGTCCCAACGTCGTCACGTCCAAGACGCTGACCCACGACTACAAGTACTCCGTCGTCCACTCCATCCAGGACGGTCTGCTGCGCGAGCGCCAGACGCAGACCCAGCCACCCGACCTGGCCGGCCGTCTGGTCACGGAAACCTTCTATGATACCCGCGGCCTGGCGTGGCGTTCCTCCGGTACGTACTACGCCGACGGCACGCCTTCGCCCGATCTGGTCACGGGACAGGAGCTCAACTACCCGTCCTCCACCGACATCCTCTTTGACGGTGCCGGCCGCCCGGCCTCGGTGATCGCCAAGAAGTTCGGCACCGAGACCAAGCGCACCACGACCAGCTACACCGGCGACACCATCACCGTCAGCCCGCCCCCGGGCGGCACCACGAGCACCACCGTCGTCGACGCGCTGGGCCGCACGATCGAGACCAAGCAGTACACCGACCCGGCTCGAACCGCCTCGCAGTCGACCGTCTACACCTACAACAAGCTCGGCCAGCTGAGCCAGGTCACCGACCCGGGCAACGCCAAGTGGACGTACACCTACGACGTCCGCGGCCGCCAGGTGGAGGTGAACGACCCGGACAAGGGCGTCACCAAGACGGCTTACGACATTGGTGACCGCGTCACCGATGTCACGGACGCCCGCGACGTCACCCTGCACACCGACTACGACGACCTCGGCCGTCCCGTCGCCACCAAGCAGGGATCGACGACTCTGACGTCGTCCGTCTACGACGTCGTGGCCAAGGGCCAGCCGGCCAAGTCCACGCGCTACGTCGACGGCAAGGCGTACACCTCGGAGGTCCTGGCCTACAACGACCTCTACCAACCTCTCGAATCCCAGGTCACCGTTCCGTCCACCCCCGACACCGGCGCCTTGGCCGGCACCTACAAGTGGACGAACACCTACAACATCGTCGGCCAGGTCCTCACGACCAGGCACCCGGCCATGGGCGGTCTCCCGGCCGAGACGGTCGGCAGCACCTACAAGTCGGTCTCCGGCCTGCTGAACAACATGGGCGCAGGCAGCAGTCGCCTCGTGTCGGCGATGACCTACGACCACTACGGCCGCACGATCCGCCAGGAGCTGGGCGCGTCCGGCCAGCGCCTGTACCGGACGAACGAGTACGACGAGCACACCGGTACCCTCACCCGCACCGTCGCCGACCGGGGAGCTTGCGCCCCAGCGGATCGAGGACACCAAGTACACCAACGACCCCGTCGGCAACCTGACGGCGATCGCTTCGGCCTACGGCCAGGACGCCGCCCGGACCACGGACACCCAGTGCGTCAACCTCGACTCCCTGCGCCGCATCACCGAGGCCTGGACCGACAAGGGCGAGACCTGCGCGACCGCCCCGTCGGCTTCCGTCATCGGTGGCGAGGACCCGTACTGGACCACGTACACCTACGACGCCGTCGGCAACCGCAAGACGGAGACCAAGCACAAGACCGCCTCGGGCCCGACCGCGGACACCGTCCGCACGTACGCGCCCCCTACGCCCGGTAAGCACGACCTGCCGAAGGTCACCCAGACCGGCACCGCCCCGCACGACGAAACCTTCACCTACGACGCGATCGGCAACACCAAGACCCGCAAGAGCGGCACGGGTGAAACCCAGTACCTCGACTGGGACGCCGAGGGACGCCTCAAATCCCTCGCACAGGGCACGTCCACGAATTCGTTCGTCTACTCGGCCACGGGTGAACGTATTCTGCGCAAGGAGAAGGACACCACCACGCTGTACCTGCCCGGGGACAACGAGCTGAAGCTCGACAAGGCCGGCACGATCACCGGGACCCGCTACTACGGCGATGTCGCGATGCGCACGGGCGGCAAGCTGACTTTCACTCTCAGCGATCACCACGGGACCGGCACCACCCAGATCACGGCTGATGCCACGCAGACGGTCACACGCCGCAAGACCGGGCCCTTCGGTGAGGCTCGCGGCAGCCAGGCCACAGCCTGGGCCGGCGAGAAGACCTTCGTCGGAGGCACGAAGGACAACGACAGTGGCCTGACCCACATCGGTGCCCGTGAGTACGACCCCATGATCGGCCGATTCATCTCCGTCGACCCGATCATGGACCTGAAGGACTCGCAGCAGCTCCACGGCTACACCTACTCCGCCAACAACCCCTTCACCTACTCCGACCCGGACGGCCTCCGGTACTTCGAAGGCGACAGCGACGGTGGCTTCGAGGCCGCTCCCGAAAAGGTCGTCGAAGCAGCCAGGAGGTACAGCGCCGGATACGGAAAGAAGTCCAGCGGGTGCGTGATCTATTGCGGTATCAATGGGACCTACTTCAAAACACCGGGGAAGGGGTCGAAGCCGGCACCGCCCCCCAAGAAGGTTGAACACGCCCTTGGCGCTCCCCTCACCACCGATCAATTCAAGTCGATGCGGCAAAACGGCTACCAAGGAACTTCCGACTACACAGTGGAAGAGCAGAAGACTTGGATGGAAATTCAGGACTGCGTGAAGGGGGGAGCAATATTGAGGAATGCAGAGGGAATAGCGAAACAAAGAAGAACGCGTGGGCGATCGAAGATTGGATCGACGAGAACAAGGACAGTATCTCCCTCGCGAACGAGACCGCTGGAACTATCGCCACGGTGTCCGCGGTGGGCGGCGCAGGGTGTGCCCTCTGGGGGAATATGCCGTGCGCTGCAGTCGGAGCGTCGATCGCCAAGTGGTCCATGGTCGGCAAGACCGTCATCCGGGTACCCATGGTCATCCACGCCTGCGGGTCCTACTCCAGCGGCGCCCAGGGTTGCACCGAGCAGATTCTCGGCTTCGTGGGGGACCTGTCTGGTGTAGCGTTCGGCTTTGTCGGCGAGGGAGCGATCGCGCAAACCATAGCCGACAGGGTCGTGACGACTTTCGGGTTCAGGGGGATGTGGCGAGAATGAAGAGGTCGACAAGCAATATACTGAAAGGCCTCCTCTATTCTGGAATATTCCTCACCATTCCGGTGATCGTCCTGGTCGAGGCCATTAGCTCGACGCACGACTCTTACCTCCCGCTTGCCGCGGCGTTGATGACCTGCCCCCCATTCCTGTGCATCATATGGCGATTCCAATTCGCCCCTGGATTGCGCATGGAGAAGGAGCACCTCGTTGTTCGCGAGCCGTATCGCACGGTATGTATTCCATGGTCGGAGATTTCTGAACTGAAATGGCGACGAACTCCCCTTGGGTATCATCTTTACTTGGTGAATAGAGCAGTCGGCGGAGGGAAATTTTGCCCTCGGGCCTTCCAACGAGTCCTGGGAGGAAAAAATGCAAGAATGCGGCTCTTGGTCGACATGGAAGCCATGCGACATGCCGCGTCCGGGGCGCCGGGAGGGCCTATGCGCCAGCAGCGGTCCAGCCTCGTACCGGAATTCGCCTCTGTCATCCTTTTCGTCCTCTGCCTGATCGTGACACTGGCCGGCCAGTGATCACGAGGGGTGGTCCGGCGGGCACTCCCCGCCGGGCAACCTCGGGGATCCCGGGGCTACATCGGCGCACGCGGTCATCGCGGCCGCGCCGAATTCCCCTGGCCCGGACACGAGGAAGCCCCGGCCGGATTTCCGGCCGGGGCTTTCCCCTGTCCGTTGTGGCGGCGCCTTCAGCTCAAACCCGCCGCCTGCAGGAGGTACGCCACCAGCGGGTCGTAGAAGCGGGGGTCGCGGACGTGGTCGTCCAGGGGGATCGCGACCTGGAGGGTGCCTTCGGCTTCGCCGATGAACAGGGCCGGGTCGTTGCAGTCGGCGTAGCCGACCGCGTCCAGGCCGCGCTGGGCCGCGCAGCCCGCCCAGCCGTGGTCGGCGACGACCAGGTCCGGCTGGGGGCGGCCCGAAGCCGTCAGGCCGTCCAGGATCGCGGCCATCGGCTCCGGGGAGTGGGTGTGCCAGAGCGTGGCGCCCCGCTCCAGGACCGCGACGTCGGCGAACTGCCACACCGAGCCCTCGTCGGCCACCAGGCCCGACGGGATGACGACGATCTCGCAGCCCGCGGCGCGCAGGGCCGCCGCCGTGGCCCGGTGGACGTCCAGCAGTCCGCCCGGGTGGCCGGTGGCGAACAGCACGCTCTGCCGGTCCAGCACCGCCTTGCGCAGCCGCGCCGCCAGCCGGTCCAGGCCGGCCACGGTCAGCTCCGGGTCGATGGTGTCCTGGCCGTACCGGAAGGCCGGGTCGTCCACGACCCCGCACCGCTCCGCCATCACCGCGAGGACGTCCTGCTCGTCCGTCCAGCGGTCGCCCAGCTCCAGCCCGAGCCAGTAGTGCCGGTCGCCGTTGGCGAGCTTGCGGTAGTGGGAGAGGTTGTTCTCGCGCGGGGTCGCCACCTGCCCCGCGATCCGCGTACGGACCAGATGGTCGATGAGTTCGGCACGGCTCGGCGTCTCTATCGGCTTCGGCATACGGGCCATTCTGCCGCCGCCCGGGCGGAGGCGGCGCGTCCATTCCGATCGGCGGACGCCCCGGGTCATGCCGTCAGCGCCCCGAACGCCCCGTGCGCGAGGCGGCGCAGCAGCGATTCCGTCGCCTCCCGGCCCAGGGCCGCCAGGTGGGGGGTGGAGTTCAGCAGGCCGAAGACCGCGTGCACGGAGACGCGCACCTCGGCCTCGGCGACCTCCGGGTGCAGTTCCCGTACGACCTCCACCCACAGCTCCACGTACTGGCGCTGGAGCTGCCGTACGAGCTTGCGGTCGGCCTCCCGCAGCCGGTCGAGCTCCCGGTCGTGCAGCGTGATCAGCGCACGGTCGTCGAGCGCGAAGTCGATGTGCCCGTCGATGAGGGAGGACAGGACCCGCTCCGGGGCGCCCGCCGCCTGCGCCACCCGGTGGCGGCCGCCGGTCAGCAGCCGCTCGCTGATGCCGACGAGCAGCTCGGCGAGCATGGCGTCCTTGCCCGCGAAGTGCCGGTACAGGCCGGGGCCGCTGATGCCGACCGCGGCGCCTATCTCGTCGACGCCGACACCGTGGAATCCACGCGCGGCGAAGAGGCGGGCGGCCTCACTGAGGATCTGCTCGCGACGGGTGGGGGCGGCCGCTCTGGTGCTCATGGGAAACCATTCTAGACAGGGCCGTTAGCGCTCGTTAACCTAGGCCGTACATGCGTTAACGCTTATTAACAGCGTGCACCGAGCAAGGGAGCTCGACCGATGCAGCAGGCACCAGTGCTGACGAGCGCCGCGGACCCGGCGTCCGAGGCCTGGCGGACCAACGAGGCCGCCCACCGCGAGCTGACCGAGGGCCTGCGCGCCCGGCTCGACGCGGCCCGGCTCGGCGGCGGCGAGAAGGCCCGCGCCCGCCACACCGCCCGCGGGAAGCTCCTCCCCCGCGACCGCGTGGACACCCTCCTCGACCCCGGATCGCCCTTCCTGGAGCTGGCCCCGCTGGCCGCCGAGGGCATGTACGGGGGCGCCGCCCCCGCCGCCGGGGTCATCGCGGGCATCGGCCGGGTCAGCGGACGCGAGTGCGTGATCGTCGCGAACGACGCCACCGTCAAGGGCGGCACGTACTACCCGATGACCGTCAAGAAGCACCTCCGCGCCCAGGAGGTGGCCCTGGAGAACCGTCTCCCCTGCCTCTACCTGGTCGACTCCGGCGGCGCCTTCCTCCCCATGCAGGACGAGGTCTTCCCCGACCGCGAGCACTTCGGCCGCATCTTCTACAACCAGGCCCGCATGTCGGGGGCCGGCATCCCGCAGATCGCCGCCGTCCTCGGCTCCTGCACGGCGGGCGGGGCGTACGTGCCGGCCATGAGCGACGAGGCCGTCATCGTCCGCAACCAGGGCACGATCTTCCTCGGCGGCCCGCCGCTGGTGAAGGCCGCCACCGGTGAGGTGGTCACGGCCGAGGAGCTCGGCGGCGGCGAGGTCCACTCCCGCGTCTCCGGCGTGACCGACCACCTCGCGGAGGACGACGCGCACGCGCTGCGGATCGTACGGAACATCGTGGCGACCCTGCCGGAGCGCGGGGCCCTGCCCTGGGCGGTCGAGGCTCCGGAGGAGCCCAAGGTGGACCCGTACGGCCTGTACGGCGCGGTCCCCGTCGACTCGCGCACCCCGTACGACGCCCGCGAGATCATCGCGCGGATCGTGGACGGGTCCCGCTTCCAGGAGTTCAAGTCCGAGTTCGGCCAGACCCTGGTCACCGGCTTCGCCCGGATCCACGGCCACCCGGTCGGGATCATCGCCAACAACGGCATCCTGTTCGCCGAATCCGCCCAGAAGGGCGCGCACTTCATCGAGCTGTGCGACCAGCGCGGCATCCCGCTCCTCTTCCTCCAGAACATCTCCGGCTTCATGGTCGGCAAGGACTACGAGGCGGGCGGCATCGCCAAGCACGGCGCCAAGATGGTGACGGCCGTGGCCTGCACCCGGGTGCCGAAGCTGACGGTGGTCGTCGGCGGCTCGTACGGCGCGGGCAACTACTCGATGTGCGGGCGGGCGTACTCGCCGCGGTTCCTGTGGATGTGGCCCAACGCCAAGATCTCCGTGATGGGCGGCGAGCAGGCGGCCTCGGTCCTCGCCACCGTCAAGCGCGACCAGATCGAGGGCGCGGGCCAGGAGTGGCCGGCCGAGGACGAGGAGGCCTTCAAGGCCCCGGTCCGCGCGCAGTACGAGGAGCAGGGCAACGCCTACTACGCCACGGCGCGGCTGTGGGACGACGGGGTCATCGACCCCATGGAGACCCGGCAGGTGCTGGGACTGGCCCTGACCGCGTGCGCGAACGCCCCGCTGGGCCAGAAGGATCAAACGCAGCCGGGCTTCGGCATCTTCCGTATGTGACGTGAGGACCTCACTGATGTTCAGCACTGTTCTGGTCGCGAACCGCGGCGAGATCGCGGTCCGGGTCATCCGCACACTGCGGGAGCTCGGCATCCGCTCCGTGGCCGTCTTCAGCGACGCCGACGCGGACGCCCGGCACGTACGGGAGGCCGACACGGCCGTCCGGATCGGTCCGGCGGCGGCCGCCGAGAGCTACCTGTCGGTGGAGCGGCTCCTCGACGCCGCCCGCCGCACGGGCGCCGAGGCCGTCCACCCGGGCTACGGCTTCCTCGCCGAGAACGCGGCCTTCGCCCAGGCCTGCGCGGACGCCGGGCTGGCCTTCATCGGGCCACCGGCCTTCGCCATCTCGCTGATGGGCGACAAGATCCGCGCGAAGGAGACGGTGAAGGCGGCGGGCGTGCCCGTGGTTCCCGGCTCCTCCGGCAGCGGCCTGACCGACGCCGAACTGGTCGCGGCCGCGGCGGAGATCGGCATGCCGGTGCTGCTCAAGCCCTCCGCGGGCGGCGGCGGCAAGGGCATGCGGCTGGTCCGCGACGAGATGGTGCTGGCCGAGGAGATCGCGGCGGCCCGCCGCGAGGCGAAGTCCTCCTTCGGCGACGACACCCTGCTGGTGGAGCGGTGGATCGACCGGCCGCGGCACATCGAGATCCAGGTGCTGGCGGACGCCCACGGGAACGTGGTGCACCTCGGTGAGCGCGAGTGCTCGCTGCAGCGCCGGCACCAGAAGGTGATCGAGGAGGCGCCGTCGGTCCTGCTCGACGAGAAGACGCGTGCGGCGATGGGCGCGGCGGCGGTCGACGCGGCCCGCTCGTGCGGGTACGTCGGCGCGGGCACGGTGGAGTTCATCGTCCCGGGCGGGGACCCCTCCTCCTACTACTTCATGGAGATGAACACCCGCCTCCAGGTCGAGCACCCGGTGACGGAGCTGATCACGGGGCTGGACCTGGTGGCGCAGCAGATCCGGGTGGCAGCCGGCGCCCCGCTGGGCTTCGACCAGTCCGGGGTGACGCTGACCGGCCACGCGATCGAGGCCCGCGTCTGCGCGGAGGACCCGGCGCGCGGGTTCCTGCCGTCGGGCGGTACCGTCCTGGCCCTCTCCGAGCCGGACGGCGGGGCCGTGCGCACGGACTCCGGGCTGACGGCGGGCGTGCCGGTGGGGTCGACGTACGACCCGATGCTGTCGAAGGTCATCGCGTACGGGCCCGACCGCGCCAGTGCGCTGCGCCTGCTGCGGGGGGCTCTGGCGGACACCGTGATCCTGGGTGTCCAGACGAACGCCGGTTTCCTGCGGAGGCTGCTGGCGCACCCGGACGTGGTGTCGGGCGACCTCGACACCGGGCTGGTGGAGCGCGACCTCGCCGAGCTCCTGCCGGAGGGGGTCCCGGGCGAGGTGTACGCCACTGCAGCCCTGCTGGCGCAGGGTCCCCGGGCTCTGCCCGGACCCGCTCCTCAAACGCCGGAGGGGCTGGGTGGGTGGGCCGACCCCTTCGACGCCGCCAACGGCTGGCGTCTGGGCGGCACGCCCGCCTGGACGGTCCACCACTTCCGCCTTCCCGGCCAGGATCCGGTGCAGGTTCGTACTCGCCCCCTGGGAACGGACTCCGAGCTCCTCATCTCGGACTCGTCCGGGCCAAATCCAGCCCCGCCGGCGTTTGAGGCGCGGGGGTCCGGGGGCAGCGCCCCCGGCGCACCGGCCCGCGGCCGGATCCTCACCCGCACCCCCGACACCGTCACGGTCGAACTCGACGGCGTCACGCACCGGTTCAGCCACGCCACCTCCCCGGAGGGGACCTGGCTCGGCCGCGACGGCGACAGCTGGCACGTCCAGGCGTACGACCCCGTCGTGGCGAACCTCAGCGGGGCCGGACGCGGAGGCGCGGACACCCTCGCCGCCCCCATGCCCGGCACCGTCACCGTCGTCAAGGTGGCCGTCGGCGACCGGGTGACGGCCGGGCAGAGCCTGCTCGTCGTCGAGGCCATGAAGATGGAGCACGTCATCTCCGCCCCGCACGCCGGCACCGTCACCGAGCTCGACGTGACCCCCGGCACCACGGTGGCGATGGACCAGGTCCTGGCCGTCGTCACCCCGGACGAGGAGGGCGAATGAACCGCCTGCCCATGACCGTTCCGGTCTCCGGCCTCCCGGCCCGGGTCCGGATCCACGAGGTCGGCGCGCGCGACGGGCTCCAGAACGAGAAGAGCGCCGTACCCACCGAGGTCAAGGCGGAGTTCATCCACCGTCTGGCCGCCGCCGGGCTGACCACCGTCGAGGCCACCAGCTTCGTGCACCCCAAGTGGGTTCCGCAGCTGGCCGACGCCGAGGCGCTGTTCCCGCGGCTCGCGGACCTCGACGGGGTGGCCCTGCCCGTCCTCGTCCCCAACGAGCGCGGCCTGGACCGCGCGCTCGCCCTCGGGGCCACCCGCATCGCCGTCTTCGGCTCGGCCACCGAGACCTTCGCCTCCCGCAACCTCAACCGGACCGTCGCCGAGTCCCTCGCGATGTTCGAGCCCGTCGTGGCCCGCGCGAAGCAGGAGAAGGCGCACGTCCGCGGCTACCTCTCGATGTGCTTCGGCGATCCCTGGGAGGGCCCCGTCCCGGTCCACCAGGTCGTACGGGTCGCGAAGTCCCTGCTGGACCTCGGCTGCGACGAGCTGAGCCTCGGCGACACCATCGGCGTCGCCACTCCCGGCCACGTCCAGGAGCTGCTCAGCAGCCTGAACGAGGCGGGCGTCGGCACCGACCGCATCGGCGTGCACTTCCACGACACCTACGGCCAGGCCCTCTCCAACACCCTCGCCGCGCTCCAGCACGGTGTGACCACCGTCGACGCCTCCGCCGGCGGCCTCGGCGGATGCCCGTACGCGAAGAGCGCCACCGGCAATCTCGCGACCGAGGACCTGGTGTGGATGCTCGACGGCCTCGGCATCGAGACCGGGGTCGATCTGGCCGCCCTCACCGCCACGAGCGTGTGGATGGCCGAACAGCTGGGGCGTCCCAGCCCCTCACGCACCGTCCGCGCCCTCTCCCACAAGGAGTAGTCACACCATGTCCCTCGACCACCGGCTCACCCCTGAGCACGAGGAACTCCGCCGCACCGTCGAGGCGTTCGCGCACGACGTCGTCGCCCCGAAGATCGGCGACCTCTACGAGCGGCACGAGTTCCCCTACGAGATCGTCGCCGAGATGGGCCGCATGGGCCTGTTCGGCCTGCCCTTCCCGGAGGAGTACGGCGGCATGGGCGGGGACTACCTCGCCCTCGGCATCGCCCTGGAGGAGCTGGCGCGCGTCGACTCCTCGGTGGCCATCACCCTGGAGGCCGGCGTCTCCCTGGGCGCCATGCCGATCCACCTCTTCGGCTCGGAGGAGCAGAAGCGGGAGTGGCTGCCGAAGATGTGCTCCGGCGAGATCCTCGGCGCCTTCGGTCTGACCGAGCCCGGCGCGGGCTCCGACGCCGGCGGCACCCGCACCACGGCCGTCAAGGACGGCGACGAGTGGGTCATCAACGGCTCGAAGTGCTTCATCACCAACTCCGGTACGGACATCACCGGTCTGGTCACGGTCACCGCCGTGACGGGCCGCACGGCGGACGGCCGCCCGGAGATCTCCTCGATCATCGTCCCGTCCGGCACCCCGGGCTTCACGGTGGCCGCGCCCTACTCCAAGGTGGGCTGGAACTCCTCGGACACCCGTGAGCTGTCCTTCGACAACGTACGGGTGCCCCTGGCCAACCTGGTGGGCGCGGAGGGCCGCGGCTACGCCCAGTTCCTGCGGATCCTCGACGAGGGCCGGATCGCCATCTCGGCGCTCGCGACCGGGCTCGCGCAGGGCTGCGTGGACGAGTCGGTGAAGTACGCCAAGGAGCGGCACGCCTTCGGCAAGGCGATCGGTGACAACCAGGCCATCCAGTTCAAGCTGGCCGACATGGAGATGCGCGCCCACATGGCCCGCATCGGCTGGCGCGACGCGGCCTCCCGGCTGGTGGCCGGCGAGCCCTTCAAGAAGGAGGCGGCGATCGCGAAGCTGTACTCCTCGACCGTGGCCGTCGACAACGCCCGTGAGGCGACCCAGATCCACGGCGGCTACGGGTTCATGAACGAGTACCCGGTAGCCCGCATGTGGCGGGATTCCAAGATCCTGGAGATCGGCGAGGGCACCAGCGAGGTCCAGCGCATGCTGATCGCCCGTGAACTGGGCTTCTCCGCCTAGCCGCAGGGTTCGTCCGGGTCCGGGCGGAACGAGGGGGCCCAAGAACTTAGGGCCCCCTTACCGTTTTCGGCCAAGGTTAGGCTAACCTTCCTCACGAACGGCTCAGTGGCCGCCCGGATACGCACGAAAACGGACATCGACATGCCCAAGTCCCGAACCTCCTCCTTCACCCGCCGCGGATTCATCGCGGCAGGCGGCGCCCTCGGCCTCGTCGCTGCGCTCGCCGCATGCGGTGGCACCGACTCGGCGAAGGGCGACGGCGGCAAGGACAACGGCGCTGCGGCCTCCGGCCCCTGGACCTTCAAGGACGACCTCGGCAAGGAGGTCAGCACCAAGGCGAAGCCGAAGAACATCGTCGCCTTCACCGGCACCGCCGCCGCGCTCTACGACTACGGCGTCCCGGTCAAGGGCGTCTTCGGCCCGACCAAGACCGCCGACGGCAAGCCCGACGTCCAGGCCGGCTCGATGGACATCTCCAAGGTCGAGATCCTCGGCAACGTCTACGACGACTTCAACGTCGAGAAGTACGCGGCCCTCCAGCCCGACCTTCTCGTCACCAACACCTGGGACGGCACGTACTGGTACGTCCCGGAGGCCTCCAAGGACAAGATCCTGAAGCTGGCCCCGGCCGCCGCGATCTCCGTGGGCGGCGACGCCACCCTCGACAAGGCGCTGGAGCGCACCGCGGACCTCGCCAAGTCCCTGGGCGCCGACATGAACGCCAAGACCGCCGTCGACGCGAAGGCCCGCTTCGAGGCCGCCGCCGCGAAGGTGCGCGAGGCCACCAAGGCCAACCCGGGCGTCAAGGTGCTCGTGGGCTCCGGCTCCGCCGACCTGTTCTACGTCTCCACCCCGGACACCTCGGCCGACCTGAAGTACTTCAAGCAGCTCGGCGTCGAGTTCGTCACCCCGGAGAAGCTGGACGAGGGCGGCTTCTTCGAGAGCCTCAGCTGGGAGAACGCCGGCAAGTACAAGGCCGACGTCGTCCTGCTCGACAACCGCACCGGCACCCTGCAGCCGGAGGAGCTGAAGGCGAAGGCCACCTGGGCCGAGCTCCCGGCGGTCAAGGCCGGCCAGATCACCCCGCGCGTCACCGAGCCGATCTACTCGTACGCCAAGTGCGCCCAGATCCTCGAGGACCTCGCGAAGTCCATCCAGAACGCCAAGAAGGTCAGCTGACCCGCTCGACCCGCGGCGCCCGGTGACCCCGGGCGCCCGTAGGCCGTTCCGACTTCCAGGGGGATCCTCCGCATGACCGTCACCACGTCCGACGACACCGCTCCGGCCGTCGCCCACTTCAGGTTCTTCGAGCTCGAAGTGGTCCGCACGCGCCGCCTCGGCCACTCGTTCCTGCGGGTCACGTTCGGCGGGGAGTCCCTGGCGGACTTCCGCTCGGGCGGCTTCGACCAGAGCCTGTCGCTCTTCCTGCCCCCGGCCGACCAGGAGCACACCGTGCTCCCGTCCACGGACGAGGACACCTGGTTCGCCGCCTGGCGCGGGATGCCGGACGAGGAGCGGCCGGTGATGCGCTCCTACACGGTGCGCGAGCAGCGCCGCACGCCCGAGGGGGCGGTCGAGGTCGACATCGACTTCGTCCTGCACGGCGACGCCTCGCCGGCCTCCCGCTGGGCCGGGCGCGCGGTCGCCGGCCGCCGGATCCTGGCCATCGGCCCGGCCGTCGCGGAGAACAAGTCCGTACGCTTCCAGCCGCCGGCCGCCACCGACGCGATCTGGATGTACGCGGACGAGACCGCCCTGCCGGCCGCGGCCTCGATCCTGGACCGGCTGGCCGCCGGGACCCGGGTCCGGGCCTGGTTCGAGGTCCCGCACGAGGACGACCGGATCGCGCCGGACACGCTCGCCGACGCGGACATCACCTGGATCGTGCGCGAGGGCCACGGCCGGGAGCGGACCGAGCAGGTGCTGAGCGTGCTGCGCTCGGCCGAACCGCCCGCCGCGGAGGTCCCGTACGTCTGGCTGGCGGGCGAGGCCGGCACCGTTCGCGCGGTGCGCCGCCACTTCGTGCAGGAACGATCCGTCGACCGCCGCGCGGTGCGTTTCACCGGTTACTGGCGGCTCGGCGCGAGCGAGGAGCAGCTCCTCGCCGAGGCGTACGCCGGCAAGGCCCCGAGCGAGGACCCGGCGTCCGAGCTGTAGTCAGCTGCCGTACCCCGCAAGCCCGTTGAGAGGGGCCCTGGCTTCAAGCCAGGGCCCCTCCCCATTTGGCCTATTAGCTTAGGTTAGGCTAACCTAAACATCACCCACCCCACCCTCCCCTTCTCCCCCTGCCCGGAGGAAAGTTGATGCACGCGCATCTGCTGAACGAGACGACCGCGGACCTCTACCGGCGTTCCGTCACCGAGGGCGTCGACCGTGTCGCCGCCAAACTCGCGACCACGGAACGGCCCCACACCGGTATATCCGTCGACGAACTCGCCCCGGTCATCAACGGGATCGACCTGGACAGGCCGCTCGCGGACGCGGCCGCCGTCCTGGACGAGCTGGAAGACGTCTACCTGCGCGACGCGGTGTACTTCCACCACCCGCGCTACCTCGGGCACCTCAACTGTCCCGTCGTGATCCCCGCGGTGCTGGGCGAGGCGGTCCTCTCGGCCGTCAACTCCTCCCTCGACACCTGGGACCAGTCCATCGGCGGCACGCTGATCGAGCGCCGCCTCATCGACTGGACCGCCCAGCGCATCGGCCTCGGCCCCGCCGCGGACGGCATCTTCACCTCCGGTGGCAGCCAGTCCAACTTCCACGCGCTGCTCCTCGCCCGTGACGAGGCCTGCCGGATCGTCATGAAGCGGGCCCTGGACGAGGGCGCCGAGCTCACCAAGGCCGAACTCCTCCCCCGACTGCGCATCTTCACCTCCGAGGCCAGCCACTTCAGCGTGCAGAAGTCGGCCGCCATGCTCGGCCTCGGCTACGAGGCCGTCATCTCGGTGCCCGTCGACCGCAACCGCCGGATGGACACCGCGGTGCTCGCCCTGGAGCTGGAGGAGTGCGCCGCCGAAGGCCTCTTCCCGATGGCCGTCGTGGCCACCGCCGGCACCACCGACTTCGGGTCCATCGACCCGCTCCCCGAGATCGCCCGCCTGACCGCCGAGCACTCCGCGTGGATGCACGTGGACGCCGCGTACGGCTGCGGACTGCTGGTCTCCCCCACCCGCCGGCACCTCCTCGACGGCATCGAGCACGCCGACTCGGTCACGGTCGACTACCACAAGTCGTTCTTCCAGCCGGTCAGCTCCAGCGCGATGCTGGTCCGCGACCGCGACACCCTCAAGCACGCCACGTACCACGCGGACTACCTCAACCCGCGCCGCATGGCAGAGGAGCGCATCCCCAACCAGGTCGACAAGTCCATCCAGACCACGCGCCGCTTCGACGCGCTCAAGCTCTGGATGACCCTGCGCGTCATGGGCGCCGACGGCGTCGGCTCGCTCTTCGACGAGGTCGTCGACCTGGCCGCCGCCGGCTGGGACCTCATCGACGCCGACCCGCGCTTCGAGGTCGTCGTCAAGCCGCAGATCTCCACCCTCGTCTTCCGCTTCCTGCCCGGCCGGGAGGTCCCCGCCGACCTCGTCGACGAGGCCCAGCTCCACGCCCGCAAGGCGCTCTTCGCCTCCGGCGAGGCCGTCGTCGCCGGGACGAAGGTGGACGGAAAGCAGTACCTGAAGTTCACCCTCCTCAACCCGCAGACCACGACGGCCGACATCGCTGCCGTCCTCGACCTCCTCGCCGCACACGCCGAGCAGTTCCTGGGAGAATCCCTTGCCGTCCACCACTGAGACCCATGACTTCATCGGTATCGGCCTCGGTCCCTTCAACCTGGGACTCGCCTGCCTCACCGCGCCGATCGACGAGCTGAACGGCCTGTTCATCGAGTCGAAGCCGCACTTCGAGTGGCACGCGGGGATGTTCCTGGACGGCGCGCACCTGCAGACGCCGTTCATGTCGGACCTGGTCACCCTCGCCGACCCGACCTCGCCCTTCTCCTTCCTGAACTACCTGAAGGACCAGGACCGGCTGTACTCGTTCTACATCCGGGAGAACTTCTACCCGCTGCGCGCCGAGTACAACGACTACTGCCGCTGGGCCGCCGACCGGCTCGACAACGTCCTGTACTCCACCTCCGTCACCGAGGTCACCTACGACGAGCAGGCCGGTCTCTACGAGGTCCACACGGACAAGGGCGAGACCCACCGGGCCCGCCGCCTGGTCCTGGGCACCGGCACCCCGCCGCACGTCCCGCAGTCCTGCGAGGGCCTCGGCGGCGACTTCCTGCACAACTCCGCCTACATGCAGAACAAGGCTGAGCTGCAGAAGAAGAAGTCCATCACCCTGATCGGCTCCGGCCAGAGCGCGGCCGAGATCTACTACGACCTGCTCGCCGAGATCGACACGTACGGCTACCAGCTCAACTGGGTGACCCGCTCCCCGCGGTTCTTCCCGCTGGAGTACACGAAGCTGACGCTGGAGATGACCTCCCCCGAGTACGTGGACTACTTCCACGCCCTCCCCGAGGACACCCGCTACCGGCTGGAGACCCAGCAGAAGAACCTCTTCAAGGGCATCGACGGCGACCTGATCAACGCCATCTTCGACCTGCTCTACCAGAAGAGGATCACCATGCCGGGGCAGGTGCCGACCACCCTGCTGACCAACACCTCCCTGAACAGCACGGCGTACGACACCACCACGGGCACCTACACCCTGGGGCTGCGCCAGGAGGAGCAGGAGCGGGACTTCACCCTCGCCTCCGAGGGCCTGGTCCTGGCCACCGGCTACAAGTACCAGGTGCCCGAGTTCCTCGCCCCGGTGCGCGGGCGGCTGAACTTCGACGGCCACGGCCGCCTCGACGCCGGCCGCAACTACAGCGTCGACACCACGGGCCGCGGGGTGTACCTGCAGAACGGCACCACCCACAACCACTCCCTGACCTCGCCCGACCTGGGCATGGCCGCGTACCGCAACGCCTGCATCGTGGGCGAGCTCCTCGGCCGCGAGTACTACAAGGTCGAGAAGTCCATCGCGTTCCAGCAGTTCGCAGCCCCGGAAGGCACGCACGCATGAGCACCACCGAAACCCTCTTCAGCCGGACGGACGCGGCCCTCGGGACCTTCACCATCCGCCCGCTGGACCCCTTCGCCGACGCGGAGCTGCTGCACGGGTGGGTCACGCACCCGAAGGCCTCGTTCTGGATGATGCAGGACGCCTCGCTGCCGGACGTCGAGCGCGAGTACATGCGGATCGCCGCGCACGAGCACCACCACGCCTTCATCGGTCTCCACGAGGGCCGCCCTGCCTTCCTGATGGAGAGCTACGACCCGAGCGAGCTGGAACTGGTCGGCCTGTACGACGCCCGGCCCGGCGACGTCGGCATGCACTTCCTCGTCGCGCCGAGCGACCAGCCCCTCAGCGGCTTCACCCGCGCCGTGATCACCACGGTGATGGCCGCCCTCTTCGCCGACGCGGAGACGGAGCGCGTCGTCGTC
Organism: Streptomyces sp. NRRL F-2580; assembly: GCF_000720115.1. Classification (GTDB taxonomy): domain Bacteria; phylum Actinomycetota; class Actinomycetes; order Streptomycetales; family Streptomycetaceae; genus Streptomyces. The sequence continues at coordinate 149,029 of NZ_JOIR01000029.1, read as the reverse complement.
GAACCCGACGTCCGCAACACGGCGGTGCACGCCCTCAACGCGGTGGTCGGTTTCGTCCCCGAGCGCGAGATCCGGAAGCCGGAGAAGGAAGCCCTCCTCAGCTTCTGCACCCGCGCCCGGTTCGAGGCCGCCACCGGCATCACCCAGGAAGTGTCGATATGAGCCTGGCCGACGCCGTCTCCCACCTCTCCCCGGAACTGTGGGCCCGCGCCAACCGCGCGCTGGTCCGCAAGGCCCTCGCGGAGTTCTCCCACGAACGCCTCCTGACGCCGAAGCCGCTGGGCGACTCCTGGTACTCGGTCCTGAGCGACGACTCCACGGTGGAGTACCGGTTCAAGGCCGTCCTGCACGCCCTCGACCACTGGGCGGTGGACGAGTCCTCGGTCACCCGCTTGCAGGACGGCGCCGAGCTCCCGCTGGACGCGCTCGACTTCCACATCGAGCTGCGCGAGGCGCTGGGCCTGAGCCCGGAGGTCCTGCCCGTCTACCTGGAGGAGATCTCCTCCACCCTGGCCGGCACGGGCTTCAAGTACACGAAGCCGCAGGTCTCCTCCGACGTCCTCGCGAAGTCCTCCTTCCAGGACATCGAGACGGGCATGACCGAGGGCCACCCCTGCTTCGTGGCGAACAACGGCCGCCTCGGCTTCGGCGTGCACGAGTACCTCTCGTACGCCCCGGAGACGGCGAGCCCGGTCCACCTGGTGTGGGTGGCGGCCCGCAAGGACGTCTCCACCTTCACGGCCGGCGCGGGCCTGGACCACGACTCCTTCGTCCGCGCCGAGCTGGGCGAGGAGACGGTCGCCGGGTTCGCGGCGCAGCTGGAGGCCCTGGGCCTGGACCCGGCCGACTACCACCTGCTGCCGGTCCACCCCTGGCAGTGGTGGAACAAGACCACGGTCACCTTCGCCGCCGAGATCGCCAACCGCCGCCTGGTGCTGCTGGGCGAGGGCTCGGACGCGTACCTGGCCCAGCAGTCGATCCGTACGTTCTTCAACACGAGCGCCCCCGAGAAGCACTACGTCAAGACGGCCATCTCGGTGCTCAACATGGGCTTCATGCGGGGCCTGTCGGCCGCCTACATGGAGGCCACGCCGGCCATCAACGACTGGCTGCACCAGCTGATCGAGGGCGACGAGGTCCTGCAGTCGGTGGACTTCTCGATCATCCGCGAGCGGGCGGCGATCGGCTACCACCACCGCCAGTACGAGCGCGCCACCGACCGCTACTCGCCGTACCGCAAGATGCTGGCCGCGCTGTGGCGCGAGTCCCCGGTGAACTCCCTCAAGGGCGACGAGCGGCTCGCCACCATGGCCTCGCTCCTGCACGTGGACGCCGAGGGCAAGTCCTTCGTCGGCGCCCTGATCGAGGAGTCGGGCCTGACCCCGGCGCAGTGGCTGCGGCACTATCTGCGGGCCTACCTGGTCCCGCTGCTGCACTGCTTCTACCAGTACGACCTCGCGTACATGCCGCACGGCGAGAACACGATCCTCGTCATCGAGGGCGGCGTGGTGAAGCGGGCGATCTTCAAGGACATCGCCGAGGAGATCGTGGTCATGGACCCGGACGCGGTGCTGCCGCCCGCGGTCGAGCGGATCCGCGCGGACATCCCGGAGGACATGAAGCTGCTGTCCGTCTTCACGGACGTGTTCGACTGCTTCTTCCGCTTCCTGGGCCCGATCCTGGCGACGGAGGGCATCTGCGAGGAGGACACCTTCTGGCAGGCGGTGGCCGACTGCGCTCACGCGTACCAGGAGTCGATGCCGCAGCTCGCGGAGCGCTTCGCGCGGTACGACCTCTTCGCGGAGGAGTTCCAGCTGTCCTGCCTGAACCGCCTCCAGCTGCGGAACAACAAGCAGATGGTCGACCTCTCCGACCCGTCCGCCGCGCTGCAGCTGATCGGCACCCTCAAGAACCCCGTCGCGGCCTTCGCCCGGCGGTGACACACGGGGCGGGGGCGGTATCGATACGGTCCCTCGGTACCGCCCCCTCCCCCACGGCGCGACGGCGTGGCCGCGAAGCCCGGACTGGCCCTCTTCGCGGCCGCGCCCTCGCGTGAGCGTTCCCCGAAGCGCCGGAGGCGGCGTCCGCGGCACCCCCGTTGCCGCGGACGCCGCCTCCGGCTTCCGGCTCCCCCGGCCCCCCTCCGCGCCAAGTGTGCGCCCGCAGACAGGTGTTGTGGAGTCGATTTCTAGAAATGTTTTCTAGTTACCTCGCCCAGGGCACCTCCGGGGCCCGGTAGAAGCCGATGCCCTGCGCGTCGAGGCGGGGCTGCTGGGCCGCCAGACGGCGGCTGTACGAGGTCCAGTCCAGCGAGCCCGCCGGGGACCAGCCGAGCTCCGCCAGGCCCAGGACCCGCGGGAACGCCATCAGCTCCCAGTCCGCGCGCGTCGCGACGTTCTCCGTCCACAGCGGTGCCTCCACCCCCAGGACGGCGGACTCCGGGACCCCGGCCAGGTAGGCCCCCGGGTTCCAGGAGTACGACCGCTTCACCGGTACGTACCCGGCCCACGCCAGCCCCGGCTTGGTCGCCGCCTCGTACTTCATGTCCAGATACAGCCGGTCCGCCGGTGACAGCACCAGCGGGTGGCCCGCCTTCGCCGCCGCCACCACGGCCGCCCGGTCCGCGTCGGAGGTCTTGTCGTGGCCCCAGTACTGGAGCACCGCACCCTGCGCCGGCCGCGCCGTCGCCAGCTGGTGCCAGGCCATCACCGTCTTCCCGTGCCGGCCCACCACCGCCTGCGCCCGGTCCATGAAGGCCGCGTAGTCCGCCGCCGGCGTCACGTGCGCCTCGTCGCCGCCGATGTGCAGGTAGCGGCCGGGGGTCAGCGCCGCCAGCTCGCCGAGCACCTCGTCGATGAACTCGTACGTCCGCTCCTTGGCCACGCACAGGGAGCTGAAGCCCACCTTGGTCCCGGTGTACCGGGCCGGGGCCTTCCCGTCGCAGTTCAGCTCCGGGTAGGAGGCGAGCGCGGCGTTCACGTGTCCCGGCATGTCGATCTCCGGGACCACGTCCACGTACCGCTCGCCCGCGTAGGCCACCAGGTCCCGGTACTCGCCCTTCGTCCAGTGCCCGCCGGGCCCGCCGCCGACCTCGCTGCCGCCCCCGTACTCCGCCAGCCGCGGCCAGGAGTCGACCGCGAGCCGCCAGCCCTGGTCGTCGGTCAGGTGCAGGTGCAGCGTGTTGACCTTGTACTGGGCGAGCTGGTCCACGTACCGCTTGACCTGCTCCACCGAGAAGAAGTGCCGTGCGATGTCGACCATCGCCCCCCGGTACGCGAAGCGCGGCCGGTCGGTGACCGTCCCGCCCGGCACCGTCCCGGGCCCGGCGACCGGCACCAGCTGGCGCAGCGTCTGCCCCGCGCGGAAGAGGCCGGCCGGAGTCCGCGCGGTGAGGGTGATCCCGTCGGGGCCGGACTCCAGCCGGTACCCCTCGTCGCCCAGGCCGTCGGCCGCCTCGTCGATCCTGAGCCGGATCCCGTCCCCCTGCGCCCCGTCGACCACCGGCAGCGGCAGCCCGCTCGGGCCGCGCAGCTGCTCCGCGAGGAGCTCGCCCACCCGGCGGACCTCCTCGTCCGCGCCCCGGCCGGTACGGATGACCGTGCCCGCCCCGAAGGAGTACCCGGGCCCCTCCGCGCGCGCGGAGACCGGCGCGGGCAGCAGCCGCTCGAAGGGCGCGGGGGCCGCGGGCGGATCGTCGCCGGGTCTGGCGTCGTCCCCGTGGGCGGCGGTGCAGGAGACGGAACCGCCCACGAGACCGAGGGCCAGCAGGGCGCCGAGCGTGCGTCGCAGTCGCAGGACTCTCATGGCCCAGGTATAGGCCAACTGGCCCGTCCGTGACGGTGGGAGAATCGCCGGATGGCGGAAATCATCCAGAAGGACGGCACTTGGAGCTTCGACGGGGACGCGGTGCGCATCGTGCCGGGCCGCGACAAGGGGGTGGCACTGTTGCGGCAGACCCTCGGCGAGGTGGTCGTACCGCTGCGCGCGCTCGCGGGGATCTCGTACGAGCCGAGCCGGAAGGCGGGCCGGCTGCGGCTGCGGCTGCGTGACGGCGCGGACCCCCTGCTCCAGGTGACGGGCGGACGCCTGCCGGAGGCCTCCGACCCGTACCGGCTGACCGTGGAGTCGGACCGCAGCGGGGTCGCGGAGTACTTCGTGGACGAGGTGCGCAACGCGCTGCTGCTGGACCAGGTGGACACCGGCCCGGTGGACACCTACCTGCTGCCGGGGCCGGCCGTGCCGATCGCGGTGGGCGCGGGCGACGGAACGGCGGCCTTCGACGGCGACCGGGTGGTGCTGGACTGGAACTGGACGACGGAAGAGGCCAAGCGCTCCGCCGGGCCGCGGGAATTCCGGATCGCCGACCTGCGCACGGTGGAGTGGTCCCCGTCGAAGGGCCTGGAGAACGGCTGGCTGCGCTTCACCCTGACGGGCGCCCCGCCGGCCCCGGCGCCCAAGTACGACCCGCACACCGTGGAGCTCTTCGGTTTCAAGAAGGACCCGCTGATGGCGCTGGTCGCGGCGGCCGTGGCCGTACGGATGCCCCACCCGGCGGCGCCGCAGGAGGGTCCGGCCGACGCGGTCGCCGCGCCCGCGGAGCTCTCCCCGTCGGCCGCCCCCGCCGAGGACCACGACGCCCTGTTGCGGCGGCTGCGCGAGCTGGGCGATCTGCACCAGGTCGGGGTCCTGACGGCCGACGAGTTCGCTGCGGCGAAACAGGCGGTTTTGCGGCGTTTCTAACCGGAGTCACCTATTCACTGGTCCAGACCAGGGAGATCCTGCCCGGATTCGGGCAGGATCTTTGCGTTCAGCGCCGTTAGCCGCCAATATCTACGAGTGCTCGATCGCCGCCCGTCGCATGACGACCTCGTCGACCACCTGGTGCGCAGCACCGCGCTGCAGCGCGGTGAAGCCGCCCGGGTGGTACTCGACGTGCTCGCCTACTTCGACGAGACGACCGAGGAGTTCGTCCGCCGCCGCCACCGGGAACTGCAGTCCGGCGGAGCGGTCAACGCGGAGATCTTCGAGCGGATCGCGGCCGAGCTGCCGCACCGCGCCGTGGCGCCTCCGGAGCTCTCGCTCCGGCAGCTGCGCCGCATCGTCTACGGCTGAGCCGGCGGCCGCGGACGCGGCTGCGGGCGGGTACACGAACCGAACTTCAGGAGGGGCAAAACCGTATGTGCGGAATCGTCGGTTACATCGGCAAGCGTGACGTGGCACCGCTGCTGCTGGAGGGCCTGCAGCGGCTGGAGTACCGCGGATACGACTCCGCGGGCATCGTCGTGAACAGCCCGAAGGCCTCCGCCCTGAAGGTGGTCAAGGCCAAGGGCCGCGTCCGCGAGCTGGAGTCCCGCGTCCCCAAGCGCTTCGCCGGCACCACCGGCATCGCCCACACCCGCTGGGCCACGCACGGCGCCCCGAGCGACATCAACTCGCACCCGCACCTGGACGCCGAGAACAAGGTCGCCGTCGTCCACAACGGCATCGTCGACAACGCTTCCGAGCTGCGCGCCAAGCTCGAGGCCGAGGGCGTCGTCTTCGTCTCGGAGACCGACACCGAGGTGATCGTCCACCTGATCGCCCGCTCCGAGGCCGAGTCCCTGGAGGACAAGGTCCGCGAGGCCGTCAAGGCGATCGAGGGCACCTACGGCATCGCCGTCATGCACGCCGACTTCGCCGACCGCATCGTCGTCGCCCGCAACGGCTCCCCGGTCGTCCTCGGCATCGGCGAGAAGGAGATGTTCGTCGCCTCGGACGTCGCCGCCCTGGTCGCGCACACCCGCCAGGTCGTCACCCTCGACGACGGCGAGATGGCCACTCTGAAGGCCGACGACTTCCGGACCTACACCACCAGCGGTGCCACCACCACCGCCACGCCGGAGACCGTGGAGTGGGAGGCCGCCTCATACGACATGGGCGGCCACGACACGTACATGCACAAGGAGATCTCCGAGCAGCCCGACGCGGTCGACCGCGTGCTGCGCGGCCGGATCGACGACCGCTTCAACACCGTGCACCTGGGCGGCCTGAACCTGGACCCGCGCGAGGCGCGCGGCATCCGCCGGGTCAAGATCCTCGGCTGCGGTACCTCGTACCACGCGGGCCTCATCGGCGCCGGCCTCATCGAGGGCATGGCCCGCATCCCCGCGGACGCCGAGCCGGCCTCCGAGTTCCGCTACCGCAACCCGGTCGTGGACCCCGACACCCTCTACATCGCGGTCTCCCAGTCGGGCGAGACGTACGACGTGCTCGCGGCCGTGCAGGAGCTCAAGCGCAAGGGCGCCCGCGTCCTCGGCGTGGTCAACGTGGTCGGCTCCGCGATCGCCCGCGAGGCCGACGGCGGCGTGTACGTGCACGCCGGCCCCGAGGTCTGCGTCGTCTCCACCAAGTGCTTCACCAACACGGTCGTGGCCTTCGCGCTGCTCGCCGTGCACCTGGGCCGCATCCGGGACCTTTCGGTCACCGACGGCAAGCGGATCATCGAGGGCCTGCGCAAGCTGCCCGCGCAGATCCAGGAGATCCTCGACGGCGAAGAGGACATCAAGAAGCTCGCGGCCGAGTTCGCCGAGGCCAAGTCGATGATGTTCATCGGCCGGGTGCGCGGCTACCCGGTGGCCCTGGAGGCCTCCCTCAAGCTGAAGGAGATCTCCTACATCCACGCCGAGGCCTACCCGGCCTCCGAGCTCAAGCACGGCCCCCTCGCCCTGATCGAGCCCTCGCTGCCGACGGTCGCGATCGTTCCGGACGACGACCTGCTGGAGAAGAACCGCGCGGCGCTGGAGGAGATCAAGGCCCGCAGCGGCCGGATCCTGGCGGTCGCCCACCGCGAGCAGGAGAAGGCGGACCACACCATCGTGGTCCCGAAGAACGAGGACGAGCTGGACCCGATCCTGATGGGCATCCCGCTCCAGCTGCTGGCGTACCACACGGCCCTGGCCATGGGCCGCGACATCGACAAGCCGCGCAACCTGGCGAAGTCGGTCACCGTCGAGTGACGATCCTCCCCGCGCTGAAGGCGGGGATTCCCTTCAGCCCGCGTGGGCGGGCTGAAGGGCTTCACGCATCCGCCTCCGGCCGGTGGCCGGGACTCGCATCCGGGGGATGCTGCGCGTGCTGTTGATGTCCGAGCCGCCCGTCCGGCGGGCTCGGGCCTCGATCTCCATCGAGGCATTGTGGTCGGCGTCGTCCTCGTACCCGCACCGGGTGCAGGCGAACAGCCGGCCGCGTCCCTTACGGGACCCGGGATCGACCAGGCCGCAGGCGGCGCAGGTCTGAGAGGTGTGGAACGGCGGCACGGCAACGAGTACAGACCCGTACATGCGGGCCTTGTACTCGAGCTGCCGCCGCCGCTCCCCCGGAGTGTTGTCGAGGACCGACCGGTTCAGCCCGGCCTTCGCCCGGACGTTCTTCCCCGGGGCCTCGGCAGCGCCTTTCGCAGAGGCGGTCATGCTCTTCACGCTCAGGTCCGTCGTGCGCAGGCGGCGGCTGTACTTCCCGTCGTTGTGTTTCTTGGCGTAGGTGATCTGTCGCGCCTTGCGCTGTTCCAGCGCCTTGAGCCGCTTCTTCTCCTTGGCTTTCAGTGACGGGGCCATGAGGCGGGGTGTGGTCTCGGTGGAGACGAACGCGGACGCGGCAACCCCGAAGTCCACCCCGCACGCGGGCTTCCCGTTCGGCACGTCCGGCATGCGGCCCGTGTGGACGCCGAAGGAGACGTGCCAGCCGTTGCCGTCCCGGGACATCGTGGCATTGCGGACCGTGCCGCCGATCGCTCGGGAGAGCCGGAACCGCAGCCAGCCGAGCTTGGGCAGACGCACCTCGGCCCACTTGCGGTTCAGCTTGCGGACCTCGACCGCCTGGCCAGGGAGCGGAATCGACAGACGGTGCCCACGCTTCTTCCGCGCCGGAAACCCAGCGGGGTGGCTTGGGTTCCAGAAATTGTCGTACGCACGGTCCAGGCTGCGCAGAACCTGCTGCCCGGACTGCGCGGGCAGGTCACCCATCCAGTCCAGGTCGGTCCGGGCGGCCGTCGGGAACTTGCACTGCTCGACAGAACGCAGGGTGTACCGACGCTGCTCCCACAGGTACACCCGCTGCTCAAGAGCCACGTTCCAAAGAGCACGCGCCGTATGTCCCCACCGCACCAGGACCTGGTCCTGGACCTCGGTGGGGTACGCACGATATTTGCGCCCCGCGTCCGCCTTCACGCGGCCTATCGTGCCAACGGCCCATCAACGAAATGCTCCCCTGCGCGGAAAAGATAGAAAATGCCCTTTTAAAGACGAGAACGGCCCCCGGAATCTCGGGGGCCGTTCCGTTCTTACGTAGCCGTTCAGCTCGCGGCGACCGCGCCGCGCCGGGACTTGCCGACGGCCATCGGCCAGTGCGCCAGGGCCGCGGTGGCCCCGTACCAGGCCAGCAGCCCGGACACGGAGGCGACCCAGCCGCCCGCCTTGGCGAGCCCGCCGTTGTCCATGAAGGAACCTATCGCCAGCAGGACGAGCGACAGGGTCAGCAGGCCGTAGACGCCCTGGCTGAAGAGACCGCTCGCGGCGTCGATCGTGAGGGTCAGCGCGAGCATCGCGAACAGGACGAGAAACGTTCCGGCCGCCTCGTCGGAGACCGAGGCCCCCGCGCCCTTGGCCCAGGTGAACCAGAAGATGCCGAGGCCCGCGAACGCGGTGCCGTTGAACCCGTTGCCGCCGCGGTACTCCAGGAGCCCGAGGAGGAACAGGGCCGCGCCGCCGACGTACATCGCCAGCGACACGGAGTTGGCAGCGGACACTCCGTCGATGACACCGGTGTGGCCGATACCGAACGCGAGAAGGGTGAGACCCAGGGCGATGTTCCCGAGGGTCGAAGTCGAGGCCGTGCTTCCCGCAGAGACACCATTGTCCACGGCGGGCTCCCTTCGATCTGCAGTTGTTTGCTGCGTCCCAGCAGCATTTATCTACCCTTTACACGAGGGCACAACCGCACAATCGGCTTAACAGAGGGTCACGGAATGACAACAACGGGTCGCTGCGCGCGCTTGGCGAGGCGGCCGGCCACCGAGCCGAAGATCCGGCCCACGATCCCGTGCGTGGAGCCCACCACGATGGCGTCGGCCGAATACTCCCGGCCGACCTCCTCCAGCTCATGGCAGATGTCACCACCCCGCTCGACCAGGATCCACGGCACTTCGGCCAGGTAGTCCGCGCAGGCGAGCTCCAGCCCGAGCACCTCGGTGCGGTGGTCCGGCACGTCCACGAAGACGGGCGGCTCGCACCCCGCCCACACGGTGGTGGGCAGCCGGTTGGCGACATGGACGATGATCAGACCCGATCCGGAGCGCCGCGCCATGCCGATCGCGTACGCGAGGGCACGCTCACTGGACGTGGATCCGTCGAATCCCACAACGACCCCGTGCCGGAAGGCCGGATCGCAGGGCATGCGTGTCTGTTCCACCGCGCGCAGATCGGCGGCCGACGCGGGGTCGGCGAGGCGTTTGCGCTTGCGGTCCGCGGGTTCGGAGAATTCGTGACCGGCCATGGGTGTCTCGGCGAAGAGGTCCTTGGAGGAAGGAACAGGGGCGAAATCGGCGACGCAGTGTGACGGAGCTCTGTCCGGGAAGCATCTTCCCAAGCCCACACCCACCAGGGTACGGCGACACTCGTGTCCTGCACAGGGCTTGCCGCCCTTGGAGAGCGTCCCAGGGAGCATGCCGGAGCGAGCGCTCCTTGGCAATGACCCCTGTCCCCTACAGCCAGTGACGAGACGGGGGCGTCGCCACCCGTGCGCGCAGTGACCGAGCCGCGCCGCGCGGCGTTGGACACGCGTCCGACCGTCCAGGAAGAGCCCGCAGGGAGCACGCCGTGCCCGGTCATCCGGTTCACCCCGTCCAGCCAGCTCAGCCGACGCAGTCCGTCCGGTCCCTCCAGCCCGCCGACCCGGGCCCGCGTTTCACCCCGGCGCCCCGCCCGGGACGCCATTCGTCCCTTCACCCGTCCGTGCAGTCCGCCGCACGCGCCCATGACGACCCCGCGGGTGACGTGGTGCGCTGGGCCGCCTTCAGCTGCCTGCTCGTCCCCGTGGTCCTCGTCGTCTACGGAACCTCCTTCGGCGGGGCGGCCGTCGCGACCCTCGGCCTGCTGGCCGTGACGGCCGCGTGCCGGGTCCTGCTGCGCCACTCGGAGAAGGCGGAGCGGGCCGCGGCGCGGGTCCTGGCGGAGGAGCGGCCACCGCCGTCCCGGCGCCGCCGGCACTCGCGCGGCGGGGCCGGGATCCGCCGCGGCTGCCACGGCTCCGGAGCCGGGTCCCCGCAGGACTGACTCATTCGCACACCCACACACGCACGTTTTCAGCCAACTTCCCGGCAGGGTCCCCTCCTTGCCGGAATGTCCCCCCAACCCCCTCACCACCAGCGACTACAGAGCCCGAGGGGCGTAGAGGCCCTACGGGTACTGGCCACAGCCAGGCGCCGGACTTCCCATTCGGGTAGCGGAGCGGAACCCTTACTGATCGAATGCTTTTCGCCAAGTTGAGAAGTCGACATAGCGCTGCGTGCTGAACTTGTCACGCCGACACCACGGGACGCAGTAGATTCGATCATGTATTTACGGCGGGGGATCCACGTGCAAGGCCGAGGGGAAACGTGCAGGTGCGACCAGACCAAGGAGTCGCGACACCCAAGGGGGGCTTAGCGCCATGAGCCAGGATTCCACCGCCGTCGTCACAGACGCCGGCCGGAAGCTCGCGGGGCGTCGCCGCAGGGAGATCGTCGCGGTGCTGCTCTTCAGCGGCGGACCGATCTTCGAGAGCTCCATTCCACTTTCCGTGTTCGGCATTGACCGGCAGGACGCGGGAGTTCCACGCTATCGACTGCTCGTGTGCGCCGGTGAGGACGGTCCGCTCAGGACCACCGGCGGACTCGAACTGACCGCGCCATACGGGTTGGAGGCGATCGCCCGGGCAGGCACGGTCGTCGTTCCCGCCTGGCGCTCCATCACTTCACCGCCGCCTCCCGAGGCGCTGGACGCACTGCGTCTGGCGCACGAGGAGGGGGCCCGGATCGTCGGACTGTGCACGGGAGCCTTCGTGCTCGCCGCCGCCGGTCTGCTGGACGGCCGGCCCGCGACGACGCACTGGATGTACGCGCCGACGCTGGCCAAGCGGTACCCGTCCGTCCATGTCGATCCGCGCGAACTGTTCGTCGACGACGGCGACGTGCTCACGTCCGCGGGCACCGCGGCCGGAATCGACCTGTGCCTGCACATCGTGCGCACGGACCACGGCAGCGAGGCGGCCGGGGCCCTGGCCCGCAGGCTCGTCGTGCCGCCGCGCCGCACGGGCGGTCAGGAACGCTATCTCGACCGGTCACTGCCGGAGGAGATCGGCGCCGACCCGCTGGCCGAGGTCGTCGCCTGGGCGCTGGAGCACCTCCACGAGCAGTTCGACGTGGAGACCCTGGCGGCCCGCGCCTACATGAGCAGGCGCACCTTCGACCGCCGGTTCCGCTCGCTCACCGGCAGCGCGCCGCTGCAGTGGCTGATCACCCAGCGGGTGCTCCAGGCACAGCGGCTGCTGGAGACCTCCGACTACTCGGTCGACGAGGTCGCCGGGCGCTGCGGGTTCCGCTCGCCGGTCGCCCTGCGGGGTCACTTCCGGCGGCAGCTGGGGTCCTCCCCGGCCGCCTACCGCTCCGCCTACCGGGCACGCCGGCCGCAGGCCGACGTCGCGCAGGTGGCCGAGATCTCGGGGCCGGTTCCGCACCAGCGCACTCCGCAGCCCCACCGGGCGGCGGCGGCCCTGGCCGCGGCGGGCCCGACGGTGACGGAGCTCTACGCCCCGGGCCGGGTCCTGCGGGAACACGCGTAACCCCCACCACGGGTACGACGAACGGAAGGTCCCCCATCGGTCACCGCCGATGGGGGACCTTCCCCATATGCGGTCCGCTCCGTGGGGGACCGCATAAGGTGGGACACATGAACGATCGCATGGTGTGGATCGACTGCGAGATGACCGGGCTCTCGTTGACGGACGACGCACTTATCGAGGTGGCCGCACTGGTCACCGACTCGGAGCTCAACGTGCTCGGCGAAGGCGTGGACATCGTGATCCGCCCGCCGGACGCGGCCCTGGAGACCATGCCCGACGTGGTGCGCGAGATGCACACCGCCTCGGGGCTGCTCGACGAGCTGGCCGGCGGGACCACCCTCGCGGACGCGGAGGCGCAGGTCCTGGCGTACGTGCGGGAGCACGTGAAGGAGCCCCGCAAGGCGCCGCTCTGCGGGAACTCGGTCGGCACCGACCGCGGCTTCCTGCTGCGCGACATGGCCGCGCTGGAGAGCTACCTGCACTACCGGATCGTGGACGTGTCCTCGGTCAAGGAGCTGGCGCGCCGCTGGTACCCGCGGGCCTACTTCAACAGCCCGCCGAAGAACGGCAACCACCGGGCGCTCGCGGACATCAAGGACTCCATCACCGAGCTGCGCTACTACCGGGAGGCGGTCTTCGTGCCGCAGCCCGGGCCCGACTCGGACACCGCCCGGACCATCGCCGCCAAGCACACCGTGCCGGGCGCGTAGTACCTCCCGGAGGGGGGCACGGGAAAGGGTGGAGCGAGCACCCTCCCGGACCCTGTACCCTTTTCTTCGGCCGGTCGGTTTTCCGACCGGACATGGTGGGTGTAGCTCAGTTGGTAGAGCACCTGGTTGTGGTCCAGGTGGCCGCGGGTTCAAGTCCCGTCACTCACCCTGCGGGAAGGCCCCGATCGCGAAGGCGATCGGGGCCTTCTGCGTTCCTACGAGGACTCGCGGACCACCAGGCGGTTCGGCAGCACGACGGACGCCTCGGCCGTCTCCCCCGCGATCCTCGCCAGCAGCACCTGCGCCATGGTGCGGCCCATCTCCTCGATCGGCTGCCGGACGCTGGTCAGCGGCGGATCCATGTGCCGGGCCACCACCGAGTCGTCGAAGCCGACCAGCGCCACGTCCTGCGGTATCCGGCGGCCGGCCGCGCGCAGCTCCCGCAGGGCGCCCGCCGCCATGACGTCCGAGGCGGCGAAGACCGCGTCGAGCCCGGGGCGGCGTTCCAGCAGCTCGCGCATGGCTCGGCGGCCGCCGTCCTCGGTGAAGTCGCCGACCGCGATCAGCGGTTCGTCGACGGGGTGTCCGGCGGCGGCCAGGGCCTGCCGGTAGCCGTCGAGGCGGCACTGGGCCCCGTACACGTCCAGCGGTCCGGTGATCGTGGCGACCGTGCGGCGGCCCCGCGCGAGGAGGTGGCGTACGGCTTCGGCCGCGCCCGCCAGGTTGTCGGAGTCGACGGACGGCAGCGTCTCGGCGGCGGAGCGGCGGCCGCTGATCACGGTCGGGATGCCGAGCTCGGCCAGCAGCTCCGGCAGCGGGTCCCCGGCATGGACGGAGACGAGCAGGACGCCGTCCACGCGGTGCCCGGACAGGTACTGGGCGAGGCGGCGGCGCTCTCGGTCGCTGCCGGCCAGGGTCAGGACGAGCTGGACGTCGGTCTCGGCGAGGGCGGCGCCGACCCCGCGGACCACTTCGGAGAAGTAGGGCTCGGCGAAGAAGCGGGCCTCGGGCTCGGGGATCACGAGGGCGATGGCGTCGTTGCGGTTGGCCGCCAGCGCCCGCGCGGCGCGGTTCGGCACGTACCCCAGCTCCGCCACCGCGGCCTCGACCGCGGCCCGGGTATGCTCGCTGACCTTGGGGGATCCGTTGATCACCCGGGAGACCGTGCCGCGCCCTACCCTGGCGCGCGCCGCGACCTCCTCCAGCGTGGGCCGTCCCCCGCTGCGCCCGTGCCCGTTCATGGCTTCCTCCCGGTTGTGAATCTACCCCTTGACGGCTGTGGGAGCGCTCCCACACTGTGTCACAGACACCCGGCACGTTCCGTCCTTCAGGGAGGATGCACATGCGAGCCCAAGCCCGAGTGCGAAGAAACCTCGTCACGGTGGTCACCGCGGTGGGAGCGGCCGCCCTGCTGCTCGCGGGTTGCGCCCAGGACCCGGCCGAGAAGCCGGACGCCGGCGCCCCGGCCGACGGCAAGGGGAAGACCACCCTCACCGTCGGGGTCTTCGGGGCCTTCGGCCTCAAGGAGGCCGGGCTCTACGACGAGTACATGGCGCAGAATCCCGGGATCCGGATCGAGCAGACCTCCATCGAGCGCAACGAGAACTACTACCCCCAGCTCCTCACCCACCTGGGCACGGGCAGCGGGCTCGCGGACATCCAGGCCGTCGAGGTCAACAACATCGCCGAGATCACCGCAACCCAGGCCGACAAGCTCGTCGACCTCGGCAAGGCACCGGGCGTCGACAAGGCCGCGTACCTGCCGTGGAAGTGGGCGCAGGGCACGGCGAGCGCGGCGAAGGGCGGTGCCACCGTCGGCCTCGGCACCGACATCGGTCCGCAGGGCATCTGCTACCGCAAGGACCTCTTCGAGGCGGCCGGGCTGCCCACCGACCGCGCCGCGGTGGGGGCGCTGTGGGCGGGCGACTGGAACAAGTACCTGGAGACGGGCCGGGCGTACAAGGCGAAGGCCGGCGACGGGAAGGCCTTCGTGGACTCGGCGTCAGGCGTGATGGCGGCGGTGACCGGGGGCAGCGCCCAGCGGTTCTACGACGAGCAGGGCAAGGTCGTCTACAAGACCAACCCGGCGGTGCGCGGGGCCTTCGAGCTGGCGGCCTCCTTCGCCACCGACGGGCTGAGCGCCAAGCTCCAGCAGTTCACCCCGGGCTGGGACCAGGGCTTCGCCAACGGCTCCTTCGCCACGGTCTCCTGCCCGGCCTGGATGCTCGGCTACATCCAGGACAAGGGGGGCCCGGCGGGCAAGGACAAGTGGGATGTGGCGCAGGCGCCGAAGCCCAGCAACTGGGGCGGCTCCTTCCTCGTCGTGCCGAAGGCGGGCAAGCACGCCCAGGAGGCGGCGAAGCTGGCGGCGTGGCTGACGGCTCCGGAGCAGCAGGCGAAGCTCTTCGAGAAGCGGGGCAGCTTCCCGAGCGCGAGCGCCGCGTACAAGCTGCCGTCGGTGTCGGGCGCGCAGCACGCGTACTTCGGCGGCGCCCCCATCGGCGAGATCTTCGCGAAGGCGGCGGAGGGGGTGCCCGTGACGGTGGTCGGCCCGAAGGACCTGGTGATCTCGCAGAACCTGGCGGACATCGGCATGCTCCAGGTCGACCAGAAGGGCCGCTCGCCGCAGGAGGGCTGGGAGGCCGCCGTGAAGGCGATCGACAACGCCCTGGACCAGTGAGGCGCCGGTGACGGACGAGACCGCTGTCCTGTCCCCCTCCGCCGTCGGCCCGCAGCGGCCGGCGGCGGAGGGGGGCGGCCGGGGCCGGCGGGGCCAGGTGTGGCGCTCGCGCCGCTACCGCTGGGACCTGCGCTTCAGCCCCTACGCCTTCGTGGCACCCTTCTTCCTCTTCTTCGCCGCCTTCGGGCTGTTCCCGCTGCTCTACACGGGCTGGGCGGCGCTGCACCAGGTGGAGCTGACCGATCCGGACAGCATGACGTGGGTGGGGCTGAACAACTTCACCCGGCTGTGGGGCGACGAGTTCTTTTGGAACGCGCTGCGCAACACCTTCACCATCGGGCTGCTGTCCACGGTTCCGCAGCTGGCGATCGCGCTCGGCCTGGCCCATCTCCTCAACTACAAACTGCGCGGCTCCGCCTTCTTCCGGGTCGCTCTGCTCACCCCGTACGCGACCTCGGTAGCGGCCGCGACCCTCGTCTTCGTGCTGCTGTTCGGCCGGGACTACGGGATGATCAACTGGGCTCTCTCGGGGGTCGGTTTCGGGGCGGTCGACTGGCAGAACGGAACCTTCGCCTCGCAGTTGGCGGTGTCCACCATCGTGATCTGGCGGTGGACCGGCTACAACGCGCTGATCTACCTGGCCGCCATGCAGGCCGTGCCGGGCGAGCTGTACGAGTCCGCCGCGCTGGACGGGGCCTCGCCCTGGCAGCAGTTCCGGCACGTCACGGTGCCCTCGCTGCGACCGACGATCTTCTTCACCTGCGTCGTGTCGACGATCGGGGCGACGCAGCTGTTCGGGGAGCCGCTGCTGTTCAACGGCGGAGGGGCTGCGACGGGCGGCTCTGACCACCAGTTCCAGACGCTCGGGCTGTACCTGTACGAGCAGGGCTGGGTGAACCTGCACCTGGGCCGGGCCTCGGCGATCGCGTGGGCGATGTTCCTGATCCTGCTGCTGATCGCCGGCGCGGCGCGGCTGCTGCGCGGACGGAAGGACTCCCGATGAGATCACTGCGCGCGGGCCGGTTCGCGTACCTGGTGCTCGGCCTGTTCACGGCCGGCTCGCTCTTCCCGCTCGTGTGGACGGCGATCGCGGCCTCCCGGAACAGCACGCGGCTGGCGCAGACCCCGCCGCCGTTCTGGTTCGGCGGGAACCTGGGGCGCAACCTCCAGGTCGCCT
Source organism: Streptomyces sp. NRRL F-2580 (assembly GCF_000720115.1). Lineage (GTDB taxonomy): Bacteria > Actinomycetota > Actinomycetes > Streptomycetales > Streptomycetaceae > Streptomyces. The sequence goes on along the minus strand of NZ_JOIR01000029.1, from coordinate 132,609 downwards.
GGACCGACGCCAACATGGGCACCGCCCTGCTGAACACCGTGATCGTGGCGGGCACGGTCACCGCGGGCACCGTGCTCTTCTCCACCCTGGCGGGCTTCGCCTTCGCCAAGCTCCGCTTCCGCGGCCAACGGACGCTGATGGCGCTGGTGGTCGGGACGATGCTGATCCCGCCGCAGCTGAGCGTGGTGCCGCTCTACATGCTGATCGCGAAGCTGTCGTGGACCGACCGGCTCCAGGCGGTGATCCTGCCGACCTTGGTGGGTGCCTTCGGGGTGTTCTTCATGCGCCAGTACCTGGTGCACGCGCTGCCGATCGAACTGGTGGAGGCGGCGCGCACCGACGGGGCGAGCTCCCTGCGGGTCATGTGGCACGTGGTGTTCCCGGCCGCTCGGCCGGCCATGGCGGTGCTGGGGATGCTGACCTTCGTCATGGCCTGGAACGACTTCTTCTGGCCGATCGTCGCACTGACCCAGAACGGCAGCCCGACGGTGCAGGTGGCCCTGACCGGGCTCGGGCGGGGCTACATACCGGACCAGTCGGTCATCATGGCGGGCGCGCTGCTGGGGACGCTCCCGCTGCTGCTCGTGTTCATCGTCTTCGGCCGCCAGATCGTCGGCGGCATCATGCAGGGAGCGGTCAAGGGATGACGGACATGCGATTCCCCGAGGGGTTCCTCTGGGGCACCGCCACGGCGGCCTTCCAGATCGAGGGCGGGTCCGCCTCGCGCGGGCCCTCGATCTGGGACACCTTCTGTGCCACGCCGGGGAAGGTGTACGGCGGGCACACGGGCGACGTGGCGGCCGACCACCTCCGGCTGTGGCGCGAGGACGTCCGGCTGATGGCCGAACTCGGGCTCGGTGCGTACCGGTTCTCGGTGTCCTGGCCGCGCGTGCTGGCCGGCGGGATCGGCTTCTACGACCAGCTCGTCGACGAGCTGCTCTCCCACGGGATCACCCCCTGCGTGACCCTCTACCACTGGGACCTGCCGCAGGAGCTGGAGGCCGCGGGGGGCTGGCCCGACCGGGAGACGGCCTACGCCTTCGCCTCGTACGCGGCCCAGGTCGCGGAGGTGCTGGGCGACCGCGTGGAACTCTGGACCACGCTCAACGAGCCCTGGTGCAGCGCCTTCCTCGGCTACGCCTCCGGGGTGCACGCCCCGGGCCGCACCTCCCCCGCCGACTCGCTGCGTGCCGCCCACCACCTGAACCTGGCCCACGGCATGGCCGCCGCCGCGCTGCCCGCCCGGTCCCGGGTCGGCATCGCGCTCAACCCCAGCGCGGTACGGCCGCTGACGCCGTCGGCGGCCGACGCGGACGCCGCGCGCCGTATCGACGCCCTCGCCAATCGGATCTTCACCGGGCCGCTGCTGCACGGTGCCTATCCGCCGGACCTGCTGGCGGACACCGCCGCGGTGACCGACTGGTCCTTCGTGCGCCCCGGCGACGAGGCGCTGATCCACCAGCCGCTGGACTTCCTCGGCGTGAACTACTACACCCCGGCGGTGGTGTCGGCGGCCCCCGACGGGAACGGCCCGCGCGCCGACGGCCACGGCGGTACGGCCCACTCCCCCTGGCCCGCGGCGGACACGGTGGCCTTCCACCAACCGCCCGGCGAGCGGACCGACATGGGCTGGTCGATCGACCCGAGCGGCCTGTACGACCTGCTGATGCGCTTCACCCGCGAGGCGCCCGGCCTGCCGCTGCTGGTCACCGAGAACGGCGCGGCGTACGCCCCGGACGTGCACGACCCGCTCCGCATCGCGTACCTGGAGGCCCATCTCGCCACCATCCACCGCGCCTTGGCAGACGGCGCCCCCGTCGAGGGCTATTTCCTGTGGTCGCTGCTGGACAACTTCGAATGGTCCTACGGCTACAGCAAGCGCTTCGGCATCGTGCACGTGGACTACGAGACCCAGGTCCGCACCCCGCGCTCCAGCGCCCGCTGGTACGCCCGCCTGGCCCGCGAGGGGGCCTTCTGACAGCCGGGCGCGGGGCACCGGTCAGCGGAAGGCCGGGGCGGAACGGGCCGCCCAGTCGGCGAAGGGGCGGGGCGCGCGGCCGAGTATCCGCTCGACGGCGGGGCTCGGTGCCAGCTCGGCGGGCAGCGGTTCGCCGAGGATCCCCAGAGTGCCCTCCACGACCGGCTCGGGCATGAAGGTCAGCATCTGCACGCGGGCCTCCTCCCGGGTCTGCTCGACGAACCGAACGGGCTCGCCCAGGGCCGCGGATATCGCCTCGACCCGGTCCCTCGGGGTGACCAGGGCGGGCCCGGTGAGCTCGTAGGTCCGGCCCGTGTGGCCGGGCTCGCGCAGGACCGCGGCGGCGACCTCGGCGACGTCCGCCGGGTCGACGGTCGGGAGCCCGACATCGCCGAACGGCGCGACGGCCGTGCGCCGCGTACGGATCGTCTCGGCCCAGGCGAAGGCGTTGGAGTTCAGGCCGCCCGAGCGCAGGATCGTCCACTCCAGGCCGCTCCGGCGGACGGCCTCCTCGAACCGCGCCGGGTGGCGGTAGACCTCCGGGCGTGTCCCGACGCCCTGGGACGAGAGCAGTACGACCTGGCGTACCCCGGCTGCCCCGGCCCGTTCGAGGATGCCCTGCGGATTCTCGCCGGCGACGAGCAAGAAGAGCGCGTCGGCCCCGTCCAGCGCGGGGCGCAGGCTCTCCGGCTCGGCGAGGTCGCCCTGGTGGTGGCGGACCCCGTCGGGCATCCGCGCCGCACCCCGGGAGACGGCGGTCACCTGCTCGCCGCCCTCGGCGAGGATCCGCACCAGTTCCCGTCCGACGTTCCCGGTCGCACCCGTCACTGCGATCATGACGATCCCCCTTGTGAGTTAGTTGACTGACTTAGTTCGATCATAGCCCCCTCCCCTATCGCTCGTCTACAGTTAGTCAGGTGACTGACTCAAATAAGGCTTCGCGGACGTCCGGCAAGCGCGAGCGGCTGGCGTCCGCCGCGGCCCAGGTGCTCCACGCGCAGGGCATCGCCCAGACCACCCTCGCGGACATCGCCCAGGCGGCGGAGGTCCCGGTGGGCAACGTCTACTACTACTTCAAGACCAAGGACCAGCTCGTCGAGGCCGCGATCGACGCTCACGCCCAGACCCTGCGGGGGCTGATCACCGCCCTCGACGCACTCCCCACCCCCCAGGACCGCCTGAAGGCCCTGCTGAACGGCTGGGTCGAACAGCGCGAGCTCACCGCCCGATACGGCTGCCCCACCGGCACCCTCGCCTCGGAACTCGACAAGCGCGCCGACGGGCTGGACCGGTCGATCGCCGCCGTCATGCAGGCCCTTCTCGACTGGGCCGAGCAGCAGTTCCGCGAGATGGGCCGCACCGACGCCCGCGAACTCGCGGTTGCCCTGATCGCCGCCTACCAGGGCATCTCCCTGCTCACCAACACCTTCCGCGACCCGGACCTCATGACCACCGAGGCCCGCCGCCTGGAGCGCTGGATCGACTCCCTCACCTGAGGTCATGTGCCGCGGCGCTCAGGCCGCGAAGGCGTCGGCGTGGTCCTGCGCCCAGGTCTCGAAGGTGCGCGCCGGGTGGCCGGTGAGGCGCTCGACGCTGTCGGTGATCTCGACCGGGAGGCCGTCCGAGGAGGCCCAGAAGTCGAGGAGGGCATCGGCGTAGGGGCCGGGTATGTAGCCGTCGACCTCGGCCTTCCACTGCTCGGCGGAGACGGCCTCGAAGGGTATGGGCCGCCCGAGCACATCGCCGAGTATCGCGAGCTGGGTCGCGAAGGTCAGCGACTGCGGGCCGGTCAGGGTGTAGGCGCGGCCGGCGAGGGCGGGGTCGGTGAGGACGGCGAAGGCCGCCTCGGCCAGGTCGGCCTCGTGGACGGGGTCGCAATAGGCGCCGGGGTAGGGCAGGTGGACCGGACGGCCGGACTTCACCGACCAGGCCCAGCCCTGGGCATTGCTCGCGAAGGAACCCGGGCGCAGCAGCGTGGTGCGCAGCGGGGAGGCCGACAGGGCCTGTTCGACGGCGAGGTGGGACGCGGACAGCGGGCTGCCGGCGGCGTCGGGGGCGAGCACCGAGGAGGAGGACAGGAGCACGACGTGCTCGACCCCCGCACTGACGGCTTCCTTGACGAAGGCGTCGACACCGGAGGCCTCCGCATAGAGGAAGACGGAACGGACACCGGCGAGAGCGCCGGGGAAGGTCGACGGATCGGTGAGGTCGCAGTGGACCGCGTCGGGGGTGTCCCGCTCGCGGGAGCCGAGACGGTAGGGGACGCCGTGGGCGTCGAGGAGGGCGCGGAGACCGCGGGCGACGGCGCCGCGGCCGCCGGTGACGAGAATCGACATGGCTGACTGCTTCCTCATCTGGAGTTGGGCATAGAATCCACATGTGGCGCAGATTCTGTGCGACACATTCTCTGCGTCACACAGTTAAATTTGAAGCACGGAGGAGCCGATGTCAACCGATCCCACTCGTACGAGTGGTGCGCGGTGGAGCCGCGCCGAGCTGCTCGCGCGCATCGTCACCGAGAGCCAGCGGCACTACGCCGACTACTCCCTCTTCAACCAGGCCATGGCGGACCACGTCGGCCTCCACCCCACCGACATGCAGTGCGTCGCCCTCCTCGACATGGAGCCCGGACCCGTCAGCACCGGCGACATCGCCCGCCTCACCGGCCTGACCTCCGGTTCCGCCACCCGCCTCGTCGACCGCATGGTCAAGGCGGGCGTCGTCGAGCGGCACGCCGACCCGAACGACCGCCGCCGCTCCCTCGTCTCCCTCTCGCCCGTGGCCCGCGAGCGGATCGGCGCTGCGTGGGACACCCCCGGCCGTGCCTTCGGCGCCGTCCTGGAGAGCTACTCCGACACCGAGCTCGCCGTCATCGCCGACTACCTGCACCGCGCGGCCGAGGTCGGCCGGGCCCAGGCCAAGCGGCTCAACTCGGGGGAAACCGGCTGACGGTCTTCCGAGGGGTCCGTTCCGCCGCTACGGTCCCGTTCAACGGGCAACAGCGCGCGCCGGAGAAACGGGAGGGTCGGCGTGCGGTCGGAGGTTGTCCGTGTCCCAGCCCGTCCCCGCCCCCACGCCCCCACCTGAGTCCGCAGCCGCGTCCGCACCCGAGTCCGCACCCGCGTCCGCACCCGCGTCCGCACCCGAGTCCGCGGCCTCGGCCGGCGGCTTCCGCCGGGTGTTCGCACTCGGCGGTACCGCCCTCCCCCTCCACGCGTTCCTCGCCCGGCTCCCCGCCGCGCTCTGCCCCATCGGCACACTCCTGCTCATCAACGCCCGCGACGGCATCGGCGACGCCGGCGCCGTCGCCGCGGCGCTCTGGCTCGGCCAGGCCCTCGGCGGCCCCGTCATCGGCCGGCTCGGTTGACTGCGTCGCTCGGGCCGGCAACGAGGGGCCGGCTGTGCCGGGGCCGGGCGCCCGTTGGCTGCGCCGCGCGTGCAGGTACGAGGGGGCCGGCTGTGCCGGGGCCGGGCGCCCGTTGGCTGCGCCGCGCGTGCAGGTACGAGGGGGCCGGGTTGACTGCGTCGCTCGGGCCGGCAACGAGGGGCCGGCTGTGCCGGGGCCGGGCGCCCGTTGGCTGCGCCGCGCGTGCAGGTACGAGGGGGCCGGCTGCGCCGGGGCGGCCGCCCGTTGGCTGCGCCGCGCGTGCCGGGTGCGAGGGGGCCGGCTGTGCCAGGGCCGAGCGCCCGTTGGCCGCGCCGCGCGGGCAGAGTACGAGGGGGCCGGCTGTGCCAGGGCCGAGCGCCCGTTGGCCGCGCCGCGCGGGCCAGGTACGAGGGGGCCGGCTGTGCCGGGGCCGGGCGCGCGCCGGGGCGTCTCCTCGGGCGCCGAACGTGACGACGGGTCGGAGAGCTGAGCGGAAGTGCGTTCGACGCCCTGCGGGGATCACCCCGACACACACCCGACCCCGGCCCAACCGGCCGGGCGGGCTCCGGGGGCGCTGCGATCCGGCCGGTCAGGCCCCGAGGCCTCCCGTCAGGGCGAGGACTGCATCGCCGCCAGGCCCTTCGCCAGGTCCTCGGCGTTCATGACGGGGAGCTGTCGTCCAGGTCGAGGACGATCCAGCAGGAGCGGACGCCCTCGTGCAGACCGAAGCAGGCCGCCTCCGGCTTCACCGTGTCCATCAACTTCTTGACCGCCTGGGGCAGCGCGCCGGTCTTGATGCCCTCGCCCACCCTCGGCGCGGCCCGGGGGCGCGGCAACATACACGCCCCCGTCCGTGCGGCGGAATCCGGGGACCCGTCAGTCGGAAGACGCCCCCTGGATGTGGAAGTTGAAGTCCGTGTGCCCGAGGGAGCCCATCAGCCGGAGCCAGACCGGCAGCAGCATCTCGGCGCCCCGCGCCGTCTCGATCCCGCCCAGGTCCAGGATGCTCCGCTCCGGCCAGCCGAAGGAGTGGAGCAGCTCCCGTACGGCCTTCTTCGCGTCCGCGTCCTCGCCCGAGAGGAAGACGTGGTGCTCGCCGGCGACCCGGCCCGGATCGACCATGACCAGGCAGTTCATCGTGTTCAGCGTCTTGACCACGCGCAGCCCCGGGAAGGTGCGCTGGATCAGCTCGCCCAGGCTGTCGGTGTCCACCGGCTCCAGGCTCGGCGGGAAGCCCCGCGAGAAGTCCAGCGGGTTCGCTACGTCGATCAGGATCTTGCCGTCCAGGTGGGCGGCGTCCGCCTCCGTCAAGGCGGCGATGCTGACCTGCCCGCCGGTGGCGTTGACCAGGGTGTCGCCGTCCCGCGCGGCTTCCGCGAAGCCGGCGAGCCGCACCCCGGGCTGCCCCGCCTGCCAGTCGGCGTACTCGGCGCGCCCGGCGGTCGCCCCGGGGTCCCGGGTGCCGATGACCACCTCGTGGCCCAGGGAGGCGAGCCGGGCCGCCAGCGTGCGGCCGACGATCCCGGTTCCGAGGACTGCGTAGCGCATGCCTGATTCCTTCCGCTCGGCCGGGGAGCCCCGGCTGGTCCAGGATCCCCACGTCATACAAGAACTGGTACCGGTTCGCCGCCGGAACCGTCCGCCGTGGCGTGGGCGAAGGCCACGGCGATGCCGATGGCTACCACCGAGGCCTGGAACAGGATCCACGCCCACACGTACGGGTGCAGGCCGAGCATGCCGGTCATCTCGGGCCCGGAGGGGTAGAAGAGGCCGCCGCAGGCGACGCCCGTCCAGCCGAAGGCGAAGCAGCAGGCGAGGCAGCAGGCGAACCCCCGAGCACGACCGTTCGGGACGAGTCACGGCACCTGGCGATCAGCGGGGCGAGGAGGCCGCCGAAGATGAGGGTGTCCATGCCGCGGACCGTACCGAGGCGGCCACCGGCCGCCCGCTAGGCGCGCCCCCGGTTACGTCGGTTGCCGCGCCGGCCACGGCCCGCACGCCCGCCGCCGGGACCGCCGAGGGTCCGGCCGTCCAGGCCGATCCACACCCGGACCTCGGTCCCGCCGAGCACCGAGCGCCCCAGCCGTACGTCGCCGCCCGTCGACTCCGCGACGCGGCGCACGATGTCGAGGCCCAGGCCGGTCGATCCGTCGCGGCCGCCGTCGTTGCCCCGGCGCAGGGCCGCCTCCGGGTCGGCGATGCCGGGTCCCGCGTCCGAGACGAGCACGATGACCGCGTCACCCGCGTCGTGGACGTCCACCGAGAAGGGCGTGCCCTCGGGGGTGTGCCGGAAGACGTTGCCGAGCATGGCGTCGAGGGCGGCGGCGAGCTCGGGCCGGGCCACGGGGATCCGTACCGTGCGGTCCACCCCCGCGAGCCGCACCTCGCGGCCCTCGTCCTCCGCGAGCGCCGACCAGAAGTCCATCCGGTCGCGGATCACCTCGGAGGCGTCGCAGCCGGCGCCCGCCCCGACCAGGCCGGTGGCCGGGCGCTGCTCCCGCGCCGTGCGGATGATCGTGTCGACCTCGCGCTCCAGCTGCTCCACCGCGGCCCGGGTCTGTTCGGCGGCCGCGCCGTCGCCGAGCGAGGCCGTGTTGAGCCGCAGCACCGTCAGCGGCGTCCGCAGCCGGTGCGAGAGGTCGGCGGCCAGCTCCCGCTCGTTGGCGAGGAGTTGCACCACCTGGTCCGCCATCGCGTTGAACGCGACGGCCGCCGAGCGGAGTTCCTTCGGTCCCACCTCCGGGACCCGCGCCCCGAGCCGGCCCTCGCCCAGTCGGTGGGCGGCGTCCGCGAGCCGCTCGGCCGGGCGCACCAGCCGGGCGCCGAGCCGGTCGGCGACCGCCACCGAGCCCACGATCAGTGCCAGCCCGACGCCCGCGAGCACCACCCAGGCCGTCGCGACGCCGTTGCTGACCTCGCTCTCCGGTACGAAGATCTCCACCACCGCGATGTCCCCGGAGCCGAGCGCGGTCGGCTGGAGCAGCGCCGACCCCCCGCCGGGCACCGAGGCGGTCGTGGCCCGCCCGATCCGCCGGGTCTCGGCGACGGCGTGCTCGCCCGCCCGGCCCCGGCCGATCTCCACCGGCGCGCTGTCGCCGATGGCCGGGACGTGGACGGCCATCCGCCGGGCGGCGCCCATCTGCGTGGACTCCACGGCCTTCTGCAGCTGGACCGGGTCGGTGGTGATGGACAGGGTCGGCCCGATGGTGGCGGCCTGCCGTTCGGCGTTGGAGAAGGCCCGGTCGCTGGCCATCTCCTGGACGACGAGCCCGAGCGGCACCGCGAAGGCCACGACCACCATGGCCGTGACCGCGAGGCACACCTTGACCAGGGCCCATCTCATCGGGGCATCACTGCGGCGGCTCCAGCTTGACGCCCACACCCCGCAGCGTGTGCAGGTACCGCGGGCGGGCGGCGGTCTCGCCGAGTTTGCGGCGCAGCCAGGACAGGTGGACGTCGATGGTCTGGTCGTCCCCGTACGACTGCTGCCAGACCTCGGCGAGCAGTTCGCGCCGGGCCACGACCACCCCGGGCCGCCCGGCGAGGAAGGCCAGCAGGTCGAACTCCCGCCGGGTGAGGTCCAGTACGGTCCCGTCGAGCTCGGCCTGGCGGCGCAGCGGGTCGATGGCGAGCCCGCCGACGCGCAGGACGCGCGAGGGGGGTTCGGCCCCGGCGGCGGCCCGGGAGCGGCGCAGGACGGCGGCCATGCGGGCGGAGAGGTGCTCCACGGAGAACGGTTTGGTCAGGTAGTCGTCGGCGCCGTCGTTGAGCAGGCGGACGATCTCCGCCTCGTCGTCGCGCGCGGTCGCGATGATCACGGGCACGTCGGTGATGCCGCGCAGCATCTTGAGCGCCTCCGACCCGTCCAGGTCGGGCAGTCCGAGGTCGAGGATGACCACGTCGAAGCGGTGGTGCGCGACCTCGCGCAGGGCCTCCAGGGCCGTGCCGACGCTCCGCACGGTGTGCGAGGCCTCGGTCAGGTGCCGGATGAGGGCGGAACGTACGAACTGGTCGTCCTCGACCACGAGCACACTTGCCATGGCCCGCACCGTAGTCCATTCGAGGGACCCAGCGGGGTGTCGGGCTGCTCTTGTGACGGGTGGTGCAGTATGTGCCCTGATGCGACGAGGACTTCTTCATGCCATGGCTTGGACGCTGGCGACCGGGGCGGCGGTGACGCTGTCGTGGTGGGGCGTGCACAGCGTCATGTCGGGGACGGCCTACGATCCGCCGCTCGCGGTGCCGCTCGCCGCCCAGCCGCTGTCCTCCTCGACGCAGCGCGCGCAGCCGCCGGATCCCCCGGCGCAGTCCGCGTCCGCGTCGCCCTCCGCCTCCCCGACGCCGGCCGCGCCGTCGTCGGCCGGGCCCTCCTCCGGCAAGCCGTCCCAGAAGCCCGCGGCGACCCCGTCCCCCTACGGGCAGGGGGACGGGCAGGATCCGGGCAAGGTGAAGGCCTATCCGGTCTCCGGCGGCCGGGTCGTCTTCTCCCTGGGCGCGTCCTCCGCCGAGCTGGTCTCGGCGACGCCGGCGGCCGGCTGGCGGATGCAGGTGTGGAAGCAGGACTACTGGATCCGGGTCACCTTCACCCGGGACGGCCGCGAGGTCTCGGTGTTCTGCACCTGGCACGACCACCCGCCGCTGGTGGAGATCGTCGACCCCTGAGGCGGACCGTCCCGGACGGGAGGCCTCAGGCCGGGACCGTGCCCACCAGCACGAACTCGTTGTACGGGAAGACCTTGCCCATCGGCCGGGGGAAGGGGAAGGAGTAGGTCCGCCGGACCGCTATCCCCGCCTTGGCCGCGTGGCTGCGCAGCTCCTCGAAGCCGACCCAGCGGATGTGGGTGGCGTCGGACCGGAAACCGACCTCCTGCGGGGTGATCATGACGACCGACCCGCCCGGCTTGACCAGCGGAAGGTACTGCTCCAGCAGCGTCGCCGCCGTGTCCTCCTCGACGTGCTCCAGCACGTGCGCGACCAGCAGGCTGTCGAAGGAGCCGGGACCGCAGTCCGGCGCGGCGGCCAGCCCGTCGGGGGTGTAGGCGTTCAGTCCGCGCTCGCGGCAGGTCTGCACCGAGTGCGGGTTGTGGTCGACGCCCACGCTGTCCGGGCCGCAGTTGAGCAGGTTCCGCCCCAGCCCGCAGCCGATGTCGAGGACCCGGCCCAGCTGCAGTCGCTGCAGGTTCCAGCGGTACGGCGCCTGCGTGGGCAGCAGCCGCTTGATTCCGGACTGCTCCAGGCGCGCCAGCCGCTGGGTGTAGTCGGAGCCGGCGGTGCTGGGGGTACTCGGGGTGCCGGGGGTGGGGGCACCGGGAGTTGCGGGGAAATCAGACATTGCCTTGCCGTCTCCTGAACGCGTCGTAGGAGGGCAAGCCCTCCTAGGGGTTCACAGGCTACGCAGGGCGGCCGTCCGCCGGGAGTACTCTGGGGATCTTTATCTGTAACTGCGCAAACCTCATCCGTCACCGGTCCGCCTCCGCCCGGGAACCCCGCGCAGGGAGACCCGCTCGGCTACCGGAAGACCGAGGGCGGCGGCTGCGGCGAGGCCACCGCGGAGGCGTCGGCGACGGGGGCCGCGCCGCCCGCGAAGTCGGCCAGTGCCCGGCCGTGCTCGACCCGGCCCGGGTGCGGGTCGCTCGCGACCCGGCGGGTGAATTCCGCGACGGGCAGCTCGCGGTCGGCCGCCACCAGGACGGCGTTGCCGAATCGTTTCCCCCGCCACACCACCGGGTCCGCTGCCAGCGCCAGCTCCGTGAACCGGGACGCGGCCGTCGCGATCTGGCTCCGCAGGTGGGTCAGCGGCGGACCGTCCGCGAGGTTGGCCACGTACCACCCGGTGGGCGCGAGGGCGCGGCGTACGTCGTCCAGGAACTCGGTGCTCGTCAGGTGCGCCGGGGTGCGCGCCCCGCTGAACACGTCCGCGATCACCAGGTCCGCCCAGCCGTCCGGAACCTTCGCCAGGCCCGCCCGGGCGTCCACCGCCCGGACCCGGACCCGCGCCTGCGGGTCCAGCGGCAGGTGTTCCCGTACGAAGGCCACCAGCGCGGCGTCGATCTCCACGATCTGCTGGGTCGAGCGGGGACGGGAGACGGCCGTGTAGCGGGCGAGGGTGAAGGCGCCGCCGCCCAGGTGCACCACGTTCAGCGGCTGCCGGGCGGGCGCGACGAGGTCGATGAGGTGGCCGATCCGCCGCTGGTAGGCGAAGTCCAGGTACGTGGGATCGTCCAGGGCCACGTGCGACTGCGGGGCCCCGTCGATCAGCAGGGTCCAGGCCCCGGCGCGCTCGCGGTCCGGCTCCAGCTCCGCCCGGCCGCCGTCCACCTGCCCGGTGACCGCCTCCGCGGTGCCGCGACCGCGCTGCCTGCCCTTGTTCCTGTCCTTGCCCGCCACCACCCCATTGTGCCGGGCCGCCGTCGCGGAGGGGTCAGCGGCAGTTGTCCGCGGCCTCGATCAGCCGGGCCGCCTCGCCGAGCGCCGCGCGCAGCACCTCGGGGTCGGTGACCGGCCCGACGGCCTCCGGCGGGAGCAGCCAGCCGGTGACGCCCGCGGCGGGCGAGGCGGCGTCGCCGAAGCGCATCCCGCGCCCGTTGGTCTGCGTACAGGCGCTGCCCGGCAGGTCCCACGCGTCGGCGGTGCCGGGCGGAACGAGGAAACCGAGGGTGTCGCCGGATCCGTCGTGCAGGACGGGTCCGACCCCGCCGGCCTGGCTGGCGGCGCGGCGGATGATGTCCACCGCCTCCAGCCCCTGCCGCGTCGGCACGGTCACCAGATCCAGATCCAGGTCCTGGGCCGTGCCGGGCTCGGACGCGGTGTTCGTTCCAGTGCTCTCCATGCCGCCCTCCACCAAGGGAACCCCTCCTCGATCCGTATCCGCATGGGTTCAACGCACGGGAACGTCAACGGGTGCGGCGGCAAGACGCTGCAAAGGATGGCAGTTCATGGCGGATCGCGGGTGAGATATCCGTTTTGTAGGCAAACATCGCATGAACACCCCCTCGCTGGCGGTACGTTCATGCGCGCCGGACCCCAGTCACAGCACCGGTGCTGCGTTCTTGCCAGAGAGGTCACGTCCATGGCGGCGTCCCCCCACTCACCCAACTCCACCTTCCGGCGGCTGCGCGGGCAGCACTCCCCGGCCGAGTTCGCGGCCTTGGTGCGCCGGGCGGCGAAGGAGATCGGAGAAACGGTTTCCTGCGACGCGCGCTACATCGGCCGCGTCGAGTCCGGCGAGATCCGCTGCCCCAACTACGCCTACGAACGCGTCTTCCTCCACATGTTCCCCGGCCGCGCCCTGGCCGACCTGGGCTTCTCCCCCCGCGAGAGCGTCCGTGGCCGCTCGGGCCGGCGCGAGTCCTCCCCCGTGCTCATCCACCGTTCCCCTTCCAGTGCCAAGGAGAGCGACGTGCTGCGTCGCGCGTTCATGGCGGGCGGCTCCGCGACCGTGGCGGCCGCGACGCTCAGCCTCACCCTGCTCGGCGACACCCGCCGGCTCCCTTCCCGCGCCGGCGAGTCCGAGGCCGCCGCCGTCGAGGACGCCGTACGCCAGATCCGGCTGCTGGACGACCGGCACGGGGCCGACGCCCTGTACCGCAGGGCCGCCGAGCCCCTGCGCACCGCCTACGCCCTGCTCGACGCGGGGGCCACCCGGCAGTCCACCGAGGACCGGCTGCACGCGGGCGCCGGCGAACTGGCCGTCTCGGTCGGCTGGCTGGCCCACGACTCCGGCCGCTTCGACGACGCCCGCTCGCACTACGCGGAGGCCCTGGCGACGGCCCGGGTCGCCCGGGACGCGGGCCTGGAGGCGCACGCCTTCAGCAACATGGCCTTCCTGGCCCGGGACTGCGGCCGCTCCCGCGAGGCGGTACGGGCGGCCCAGGCGGGCCGCCGGGCCGCGCGCTCCCTCGGTTCCCCGCGGCTGCTGTCACTGCTCGCCCTGCGGGAGGCCGGCGGCTGGGCGGGGCTGGCCGACCGCAAGGCCTGCGAGGAGGCCCTGACCCAGGCCCACACGGAGTTCTCCCGGGGCGAGGCCGACGCCGACCCCGAGTGGATGTCCTTCTTCGGCGAGGCGGAGCTGGAGTTCCTGGAGGCCCGCTGCTGGGCGGCGCTCGGGGAACACGCCCGCGCGGCCCGGCACGCCCGCCGCGCCGCCGACCTCCAGGACCCGCACTTCGCCCGGAACGTCGCCCTCTACACCGCCGAGCTGGCCGGGGACCTGGCCCGCGCGGGCGCCCCCGACGAGGCCGCCTGGGCGGGCGGGCGGGTGCTGGACCTGCTGGCCGAGGTGCAGTCCACCCGGGTCCGGTCGATGCTGTCGGAGACGGCGGGCGCGCTCGTTCCGCACCAGCGCTCTCCTCGGGTGGGGGCCTTCCTGACGAGGCACGCGGTGCTCTGACCCCGCCGGTCAGCCGCCGACGTACTCGTAGACCCCGCCGTCGGGGTGGCGCACCACCGCACGGCGGCCGTTGGGCGTGGGGGCGGGGGCGGCGATCACCTCGCCCCCGGACGCGGCGCAGTGCGCGACGGCCGCGTCCAGGTCCGCCACGGAGAGGGTGGCGGCCACTCCCGCGAACCGCTCGGCGATCGCGTCGGGCCCGCTGAACAGCAGGAACGGGCCGACGCTCGCCAGGTCCAGGCCGGCGAACCCGAACCGGGTCGCGGGCTGGCCGGTGAGGCGGACGTAGAAGTCCAGGGCCGGACCGAGATCGTCCACGCGCCGCCGCAGCACCACGGAGGTAATCGTCATACCGATATCCTCCCCGCCGCCCGCCTCCCAACTCCGTTGTGGTGGACTCAATTCAACGGGGTCGAAAACCGGCTCAAACGCCGGAGGGGCTGAACTTGTGCGGCGCAGCTGGATGGTGCGGCGCAGCCGGAAGGTACGGCTCAAAGATCGGGGCTCCGCCCCGGACCCCGCTCCTCAAACGCCGGAGGGGCTGAACTTGTGCGGCGCAGCTGGATGGTGCGGCGCAGCCGGAAGGTACCTCAAACGCCGGAGGGGCTGAACTTGTGCGGCGCAGCTGGATGGTGCGGCGCAGCCGGAAGGTACGGCTCAAAGATCGGGGCTCCGCCCCGGACCCCGCGCCTCAAACGCCGGCGGGGCTGAACTTGTGTGGCGGAGGCTGGACGGTGCGTCAGCACTGGATGGTGGGTCAGCACTCGATGGGCTGAGGAATCGGCACAGCCAGGCCGGTTGGGACGGGGGTGGGTGTGTGTCGGGGTGATCCCCGCAGGGCGTCGAACGCAAGGTGCCCCCAGCTCGCCGACCCCCCGACACGTTCGGCGCCCGAGGAGACGCCCCGGCGCGCGCCCGCCCCCGGCACAACCGGCCCCCCACCCGCTCGGCCTCGGCGCGACAGGCCCCCACCCCCGGCCCGAGCGGCGCAGCCAACCCGCGCCCGGCCCCGGCACACCGGCGCCCCCTCCAACACAGCCCCGGCCCGGCTCGACCCTGCCCGGCCTGGCCCGCCTCAGCCCGGCCCAGCCTGGCCCAGGCACGGCCCAGCACGGCCCGGCCCAGCCCAGCCCAGCACGGCCCGGCCCGGCTCGGCACGCTCCGTCAGGGCCGGGGCCTACGTGTCCAGGTGGCCCGTGTCGTTCCAGCGTTCCAGCGCGGGGGCGCCGTAGGCCCAGCCGAGGACCGAGAGGGAGGTGGGCTCCAGGCGGATGCGGGCGCCGAAGGAGGCTTCGAAGCCGAGCCACCGGGCGGCGAGGGTGCGCAGGATGTGGCCGTGGGCGAAGACCAGGACGTCGCGCTCCGCCGAACGCGCCCAGGCGACCACCTCGTCCGCGCGCGCCGCGACGTCGGCGACGGACTCGCCGCCCGGGACCCCGTCGCGCCAGATCAGCCAGCCGGGCCGGATCGCCTGGATCTCGGCCGGGGTCATGCCCTCGTAGTCCCCGTAGTCCCACTCCAGCAGCGCGTCCCACGGCTCCGCCCGGACCCCGAAGCCCGCCAGGTCGCAGCTCTCGCTCGCGCGGACCAGCGGGCTGGTGCGGACCTCGACCCCCGAGAGGTTCCTCCACGGGTCGCGGGCCAGCCGCTCGCCGAGCAGCTTCGCCCCCCGCTTGCCCTCCTCCAGCAGGGGCACGTCCGTGCGTCCCGTGTGCTTGCCGAGCTGGGACCACGCCGTCTGGCCGTGGCGGGCCAGCAGGATGCGGGGGGCCATGGGGTTCTCCCGTTTCATACGAGTCTGTGCGCGTTCATGCGTTTTTCCGGTCATTCAGCCGTCCGCCCATCATCCAACAACACGTGGACGGGGCGGACTCCACCCGCCCCCGCCGCCGGTTTCCGCGCTAAGTCCACGATTGTCAGTGGCGGATGGGACACTTCCGCCCGTGAGCTCCTACCCGCCCAGCAGCCCCGCGCAGCCGACCACGCTGCGGCAGCGGCTCGCCGGCCTGCGCGGCCCGGCCGTGCCGCCCCGTCCGCTCGACGCCCGGGCGCTGGCGGCCCTCGCCGCCAATCCCGGCTGCGGCAGACGGGCCCTGCTCGACGGCGCGGGCGTGGACAAGAACGCCCTCGCCACCGCCCTCGGCTCGCCCGCCGCGTTCGGGCAGTCGCAGTTCGCCATAGTCCGCGGGAACTCCTTCGAGGCCAAGGTCAAGGGCGACGGCGGAGCCGAGCTGCTGCGGCTGGTGCACGCGCACCTCGACCCGGCCGCCGAGCCCCCCGGCGCGGGCGCCCACGTCCCCGACCTCACCGCCGCCGGGCCCGAGGGCCGCTCCGCCCGGACCGCCCTCGCCCTGCGCGAGGCCACCGCGGCGAAGGCGTGGACCCTGCTGGACCACCCGATGCTGGCCCTGGAGGTGGCCGGCTCCCCGGCCTACCTGGAGCCGGACGCCGTGGTCGTGCATCCCGACGGCCGCTGGACCGTTGTGGAGATCAAGTCGTTCCCGATGATCGACGGGGCCGCCGACGCCGCGAAGGTGGGCGCCGCCGCCCGCCAGGCCGCCGTGTACGTGCTGGCGCTGGAGAAGACCACCGGGAAGCTGGCGGGCGCCGAGGTCGGGCACACCGTGCTGCTGGTCTGCCCCAAGGACTTCTCCAACCTGCCCACTGCCTCGCCCGTCGACATCCGCCGCGAGCGCTCCGTGACCCGGCGCCAGCTGGACCGGCTGACCCGGGTCGAGGAGCTGGCCGCGACGCTGCCCGAGGGGCTCAGCTTCGACCCGGCGACCCGGACCACCGAGGAGCTCGTCGAGGCGGTGTCCGCCGTGGACGCCGCCTACGCCCCCGAGTGCCTGGCCGCCTGCGAGCTGGCCTTCCACTGCCGGGACCGGGCCCGCACCGCCGGCGCGGTGACCGCGCTGGGCCGTTCCGTACGGGGCGAGCTGGGCGCGCTGACAACCGTCGAGGAGGCCCTCGCGGCGGCCTCCGGGGCCGGCTGCGCCGAGGATCCGACCGCCGCCGCCCTGCACCGCGCGGCCCGGCTGCGCGCCGAGGCGCTGGAGTCGTCGGCAGCGGAGGTCGGCGCATGAGCCTGCTGAACACGCTGGCCCGGCTGCAGGCCGTACGGGCGGGCCGCGCCCAGCCGCTCGCGACCGTACGCCACCGCCACCTGAGCGAGACCCCGATGGTCTTCGTGCCGCTGACCACAGCGGGTGAGGCCGGCGCTCCGCTGGGCGCGCTGGTCGGCACGGACCGGCACGCGCCGTCGGTGTTCGTGATACCCCAGCCGCGCGACCGGGACCTGCGGTGGGCGTTCCTCGCGGACCTGGCGGTCCCCGTGCTGGCCCACATCGACGCGTACGCGGACGTGGTGGAGCCGGCCGAGCGCAGCGAGACCGACCCGGAGACGGGCAAGCGGGTCAAGGTGGAGACCGAGTTGTGCGTGGACGCGCCGCAGCTGATCGTGCCGAGCCGGGCGGGCATCGAGTACGTACGGCTGCTGGGGCGGTCGATGCGGTTCCGGCGGACCGCCGAGGAGGAGCCGGAGAACCCGTATCCGGCGCCCTCGCAGGTGCCGATGCTGGGCCGCTGGTTCACGCACCTCGCCGAGCGCTCGCGGGTGCCGGGCTCCTCGATGCTGCTGTCGGCGACGGATCTGCTGTCGCGGCACTGGGCGACCGGCCAGAGCAACCTGGAGGACCAGCACCTGGGCGCGCTGCTGGGCTGGATCGACCCGCCGGAGGGCCTCTCGGGGGCCGAGGCGGCGATGCGGGCGGAGCTGGGCCGTGACGCGGAGGGCCGGCTGCTGTGCCCGCCGGCCGGTCCGGCCACCGACCCGGCCTTCGACAACAAGCTGCTGGCGCCGGCCATCGCCCGGTACGACGCGGCGCGCTCGGCCCTGGCGGCCGGGCCCGGGGACGACGACCACGGGGTGGGGAAGACCGAAGAGGCGCGGAAGACCGGAGAGGCGCGGAGGGCCGAGGAGGTCCGCAAGGCCGAGGAGGCCGTGCGCCGGCTGGTCGTGGACCAGATGTCGAACACCTGGTGGGCGACGTGGGAGGCGATCGACCTGCTGCGCTCCCTGCCGCCGGGCGAGCGCGCGGAGGAGCGCTGGACGCGCGACCGCTGGTCGTACACCGGTCACCGGGACCGCGTACGGGCCGGCGAGCCGCCGCAGCCGCGCCGCGACGACGCGGTGACGGCCGCCCAGAAGCTGGCCACGCGGGAGACCGAGCAGGTGCGGCTCGACGCGCAGGAGGCGCTGGACGACCCGCTCGTCATGGCGGGTCGGCGCCTCGCGGGCGAGGCCTTCGCAGGCGAGGTCACCGAGGTGGTGATGGAATGGACGGAGTCGAAGCGGCCGAGCCCGCGCCCGCTGGTGACGGTGGCCACGGAGGACCGGCCGCAGCTCGCGGACGGGGGCGGCGGGAAGGTGTTCCGCTCGCTGGACGGTCGCCCGCAGAGCGCGCAGTTCGTACGCTTCGAGGAGGACGGGCGGCTGGTGCTGCGGCTCCTCGACAAGATGGGCCGCGGCCGGGACCCGGAGCCGGGGTCCGTCCCGGAGAAGGGTGACCGGGTCTGCTGGACGCTCTTCGAGCACGACGCGCGCGGCGGCCCGAAGCTCCCGGAGCCGGAGCAGACCCCGTGGACCCACGGCGGCCCGCCGGGGCACCTGAGCGCCGTCCCCCTGCCCGACGCCGTGACCGACGAGGATCTGCTGTGACCGCGACCGCATCCTTCGACCCCGGGGCCGCGGCCGCCGAGGCGACCGCCGCGATCCTGCGCGACACCCTGCACGGGGCCGAGCGGGGCGTGGTCGTCGACTCCCCGCCCGGGGCCGGCAAGTCCACGCTCGTAGTCCGGGCGGCCCGGGAGCTGGCCGCGGCCGGGCGCCGGCTGATGGTGGTGGCGCAGACGAACGCGCAGGTCGACGACCTGGTGCTGCGGCTCGCCGACAAGGACCCGGACCTGAAGGTGGGCCGGCTGCACAGCAGCGAGGGCGACGCCTACGATCCGGCGCTGCGCGCGCTGCCCTCGGTCACCCTGTCGGCCAAGCCGAAGGACCTGGCGGAGCTGCCGATCACCATCTCCACGGCGGCGAAGTGGGCCTTCGTCAAGGACGTCGAGCCCTGGCAGCACGCCATCGTCGACGAGGCGTACCAGATGCGCTCGGACGCGCTGCTGGCCGTGGCCGGGCTGTTCGAGCGGGCGCTGTTCGTGGGCGACCCGGGTCAGCTGGACCCCTTCAGCGTGGTCGGCGCGGAGCAGTGGGCGGGCCTGTCGTACGACCCTTCGGCGAGCGCCGTCAGCACCCTCCTGGCGCACAACCCCCAGCTGCCGCAGCACCGGCTGCCGGTGTCCTGGCGGCTCCCGGCGACGGCGGCCCCGCTGGTCTCCCGCGCGTTCTACCCGTACACGCAGTTCCGCAGCGGTACGGGCCGGGGCGAGCGGCGGCTGTCGTACGGGGTCCCCTCGGACGGGTCGGCCCCGGACCGGGTGCTGGACGAGGCCGCCGAGGCGGGCTGGGGCCTGCTGGAGCTGCCCGCGCGGCACACCCCGCGCACCGACCCGGAGGCGGTCGGGGCGGTGGCGCTGGTGGTCCGCCGCGCCCTGGACCGCGGGGCGGTGACCTCCGACGAGCAGTCCGAGGGCCCGTCCCCGCTGACGGCGGACCGGATCGCGGTCGGCACCGCCCACCGCGACCAGGCGGCCGCGGTCCGCGCGGCGCTGGCGGGGCTCGGGGTCACGGGGGTCACGGTGGACACCGCGAACCGCCTCCAGGGCCGCGAGTACGACCTCACGGTGGTCCTCCACCCCCTGTCGGGGCGCCCGGACGCGACGGCCTTCCACCTGGAGACGGGCCGTTTGTGCGTCCTGGCCTCCCGGCACCGGCACGCGTGCGTGGTGGTGGCCCGGGCGGGCATAGCGGAACTCCTGGACGACCACCCCTCGACGGAACCGGTCCAGCTGGGCGTGACGGTGAAGTTCCCGGACGGCTGGGAAGCCAACCACTCGGTCCTGGCCCATCTGGCGGAACACCGCATCCCCTGGCGCCCGTAACGGCACCTGCCGCCCCGGCGTGGCGACGCCGACGGACGGACCTGCAGCGAGGGCCACCGCCTCACTGCAGGTCCTGGTCCAGTTCGATCTCTGCGGTGGCTACGTCCTTGTCCAGTCGCAGCTTGCGGCATATTGGCCGAAACCGTGCCCGCCCGAGCCCCGCCACGAACGGACCCGCCTCAAGACCGGGTGACCGCAATCCCGCTCAGGTCTTGCGCTGGGCGCCCAGGCGTTCGCGGAGGAGTTCGCCGACTTCGGCGAGGGTGCGGAGTTGGGCCGGGGTCAGGATGTCGATCAGGTGACGGCGGACGGATTCCACGTGGAGGGGGGCCGCCGCCGTGATGGTGGCCACGCCCGTCCCGGTGAGGACGACCTCCGCACCCCGGCCGTCCGTGGCCACCTCCTCGCGGCGGACGATGCCGCGCTTCTCCATGCGGGTGAGCTGGTGGGACAGCCGGCTGCGGGACCACTGCATCAGTTCGGCCAGTGCCGTGATCCGCATGCGGTGGCCGTCCGTGGAGCCGAGCACCGACAGGACGTCGTAGTCGGCCTCGGAGAGTCCGCTGTCCTGGCTGAGGTCCCGCGCGATCTCCGCGTCGACCAGCGGGAACATCCGCCGCCACGCGTACCAGGCGTCCTGTTCGGGCTCCGTGAGCCAGCGGGGCGGCTCGGATGCGGGGGTCATGCCTTCCACTTTAGCCAGGTCGGTGACACATCATCTATCTCGTTGACACGTCACACACTTTGCGGGTTTTATCGGTGACACATCAACAACCGCACCGATCGGGAGCTCCTTCATGACCCGCCTGCACGTCATCTCCGCCGCCACCCGCCCGACCTCCTCCGGCCGCCCCCTCGCCCGCTGGGTCACCGAGCAGGCCCGCGACCGCGGCGGCTTCGAGGTCACCCCCGTCGACCTCGCCGAGATCGCGCTGCCCTTCCTCGACGAGCCCGAATACGCCTCGACCGGGAACTACGCCCACCAGCACACCCGCGACTGGAGCGCCCTGGTCGACTCGGCCGACGCCTTCCTCTTCGTCCTGCCGATGTACAACGGCGGCTTCTCGGCCCCCTTCAAGAACGCCATCGACTTCCTCTACAACGAGTGGAAGGGCAAGCCAGTCGGCCTCGTCAGTTACAGCGCCGGTCCCACCGGCGGCGCCCCGGCCGCCGAGATGCTGCTGCCGGTGCTCACCCGCCTCGGCATGCTGCCCGCCGAGCGGTCCGTCGCGATCCCGGGCATCCCCAAGCTCATCGGACCCGAGGGCTTCGAGGCCCCCGAGGCGCTCGTCGGCGAGCTGGCCGGCGTACTGGACGACGTGGCCGAGCTGGCCGCGCGGCGCGCCGCGGAGTCCGTCACGGTCTGAGGCTCCGGAGGAGGTGGGGGGCCGTACGCGGCGTGCGCGTACGGCCCCCGCCGCCGGCTCCGGCCGCTCGCCTGTGCGACTCCCGCACCCCTCAGGCGGTCGGTCTGCTCGTGCGCCTCGTCGGCCGTACAGGTGTTCCCGCCCATCGCGTGGGGTCTTGCGCGGCGTTGGACAATGGACGGTGGCCCGGAAGCATTTCGCACGCGCAGCAGGAGGACACGGATGGCAGAGCCCGAGCGGACCGAGCGACGGCTGCGGCCGGCGCCTCTGCTCTTCGAGCCCTCGGAGGCCGCGGGGGATCCGGAGCACTTCTTCGACCTGGAGTCGATCGAGGACCCCCGGGAGCTGCTGACCCGGGCGACCGAACTGACCCTCGCCTTCCGGGCGGCACAGGAGCGGGCCGTGGAGTTCCAGGCGCTGGCGGCCGCCCAGCTGGCGGATCCGCGGCGCTTCGACCGGCTCTCGCCCGCGGTGATCGCGGAGCAGGCGGAGTGGACCGAGGACTACGCCCTCAAGATGATCGAGTTCGGCGAGACCCTCCAGCGCGGAGCCGGTACGCCGTAGCGGGGCCGGGCCGACCCGCTGCGCGGAGCCTCCTGGGGCTCCGTCCCAGACCCCAGACCCCGCGCCTCCATCGCCGGGGCGGGGCCGGATGGGGCTGGCATATGCGGGGCGCAACATACCGCAGCGAGAGCCGCCGCGTCCCGGTTTCTGGTAACTCCTGGAAACCGGGTCGCTACGGCCGGTAGACCTTGGCATATGACGACGCTGACGACGGCTCCCGGTCCCACCCTCACCGCACGGCCCGCGCACGCCACCCACGTCACCCCGCAGGGCGCCGCCTGGCTCGCCTCCGCCTCCGCCCACCCCCGGAGCACCCTCGCGCTCTGGGAGGCACGGCCCGGCCTGCCCGCCACGCTTCCCTGCGGGAGCGCCTTCGACGTCGTCAACGTCCCGCTCGTCCTCGGCCGTCGCGTCCTGGACCTGCTCTGGGCCGAGGGGCCCGGCTCCGGTCCGGTCGCCGTGCACCGCGGCCGGATCCTCCTCTTCGCCTCCCCCGGCACCGCCCACCGGCTTCCCGCCCTGCTGGCGTGGGAGGAATGGGGAGCTTCCCGTGCCGCCCCGGTGCCCCTGTGCCACGGCCCCGGCGACGCCGTGACCGTGCCGCCGCTGGCCGCCGCCCCCGGCCCCTCCCGGTGGCTGGTCGCCCCCGACGCGCGGACGCCGTGGCTTCCCGGGCCCGAGGCCCTGCTCTGGGCCTTCGTACGGGCGGCCCGCAGCCCCGCACCGACCGGACCTGGGGATATCGATTTTTCGTTCCGCGGATCCTCCTGCTAATGTCTTCCTCGTCAGCAAGCGCCGCTAGCTCAGTTGGTTAGAGCAGCTGACTCTTAATCAGCGGGTCCGGGGTTCGAGTCCCTGGCGGCGCACAGACAAGAAGAAGGCCCCCACGCGAGTGGGGGCCTTCTTCGTCGTGCCACGACCGCGCACGACCGCCCCGCGGCCGCCCCGCGGCCGCGCCCCGCTCACGTCGTGATCTTCACCGTGTACGCGCCCGACCGGGTCCGGTCCGCCACCTCGATGGTGATCCGCTCCCCCGGCACGGTGTACGTCTCGCCCACCTCCAGCGGCGCGTCCGCCAGCGGCGGGTACACCGAACGGTCCCAGCACGCCTCCGTGTCCGGGTGCGCGTCCATCACCTCGATGGGACCGCCGCCGGACGCCGCCTCGTTGCGCACCCGGTAGACCAGGACCCCTTCCGTGCAGGTGTCCCCGTCGTTGCCGGCGGAGCCCCGCGCCTCGACGGCGATGGCGCTGCCGGGGCCCGTACGGATCACCGCCAGCCGGGTCCCGCCCGTGCCTCCGCTCGGCGGGGCCTGTGCCAGCGGCTGGAGCGTGTGCAGGGAGGAGCCCGACTGCACGCAGTCCACCTGGGAGGCGTCCAGCCAGCCCAGCTTCCACTTGTGCCAGGCGAAGAGGTCCGGGGCCATCCCGAACTGGCTGCCCATGACGTCCCAGTCCCCGACGTACGTATCCCAGTCGCCCTTGCCGTCGGTGGGCCGGTGGTAGAGGTCGGGGAGGTCGAAGACGTGGCCGGTCTCGTGGGCCAGTACGTTGCGGTCCGGCGGGTGGCGCTCGAAGACGGTGACGATCCGCCGCAGTTCGGTGCCGTCCGCGACGATCGGGCGGTCGAAGTTGACGACCTTGGTGGCGTCGGAGTCCACTCCGGGCGCGTCCGGGTCGGCGACGAAGTAGACGATGTCGTACTTGGCGAAGTCCACCTCGGCGTCGGCCGCCCTGACCGCGTCGCGCAGGTAGGTCGCCCGGTCCCCGGGGGCCCAGTCCCGCCTTATCCCGTACGCGGTGGACGGCTTGGGCATCCGGATCCACTGCTTCTGCGGGTGCGGGGCGAGCCGGAACCGGCCGTACGAGGCCTGCTCGAAGAACTCGCTGGTGGCGGGGAAGTGGTCGCGGGCGAGCTCCGTGGTCGTGAGGGTGGTGCGGTGGTCGGGGAAGGAGAGGAAGACCATGACCGCATCGAGCGTGCGCTCGGGCTTGGGGTAGGCGCCGTTCCAGCTGTCCAGGCCCAGCGAGTGGTGCGCGCCCGTCCGGGTCAGCGCGCAGGGGCCGGCGCCGGAATCGGCCACCGCGGGCCCCGCGACGAGCGACATGGCGGCGAGCGCGGTGAGGGAGGTGAGCGCCGCGGCGGTACTTCGGATGCGGGAACGGTCCACTCCCCCGGGTGTCTGCTGTCGCGCCACATCGACCTCCGGTGGTGGATTCGTGCCTGTTTAGCCACCTTGAGGCGATTGTCTTACTAATGCCCTGTTCCGCTGCCCCACACGAGTGAGCGATGAGGCAAGCCGGTGACCCCCGGACTTCACGCACCTGCCTACAGAACGTCACGACCGATCACCCGAGATCAGCCAGGGCTTTCACATGTTCACAGCCGCGCAGAAACGATCAAGCGATCTTGGTCCGGCAATCCGTCATCACGCCGAACTCCCGGGGCTCACGCGGCGACGCCGCTGGATAGGGCCTCCCGGCAGCCTCTATGATCGGCACACTTTCCTGCACGGACACTCACGAACACTGCGGGAGCCAACGGTGAGCGGAACCTCAGAGGGAACCGGTTCGGCGGCCGATAGCATCCGATCGGCCATTACGGAGCGTCACTTGGCAGTGCCGGCAGCGTCGGCGGCGCCGTCGCGCGCCGGCGAGTCGGAGCGGCGCGATTACCGGGCCGCCTTCAACGCGGCCCACCTCGCCATGGCGGTCGTGGACCGCGACGGCTACGTGGTCGCCGCCAACGAGGCCTTCGCCGGGCTGCTGGGCAGCGAGCCGCAGGCCCTCGTCCACCAGTGCGCCGCCGACCTGGTGGACCTGGCCGCGGAGGCCCGCACCTGGGCCGCGTACCAGGAGGTGCTCCGCGGCCGGCAGGCCCGGCTGCGCTGCACCCGCCGCCTCAAGCACCCCGACGGGCACTCGCTGTGGACGGAGGTCACCCTGGGGCCCGTACCCGGGACCGGGGACGTCCTGCTGTCCGTCTCCGACATCAGCGACCGCCGCGACCTCCAGGCCCGGCTCCGGCACCTGCAGATGCACGACCCGGTCACGCGGCTGCCCAACCGGGCGCTGTTCTTCGAGCGGCTCTCCGCCGCCCTGGAGGCCTCCTCGTACGAGCACGGGGGCACCGGCCGGATCGGGCTGTGCTACCTGGACCTCGACGGGTTCAAGGCCGTCAACGACACCCTCGGCCACCGCGTCGGCGACCGGCTGCTGACCGCCGTCGCGGCCCGGCTGACCCAGTGCGCCGACCAGTCGGGGTACGGGCGTACCGGCGGGCACCTGGTCGCACGGCTCGGTGGCGACGAGTTCGCCCTGCTGGTCGAGGACTCCACCGGCACCGAACAGCTCGCGGACCTGGCGCGGAGCGTACTGGCCGCCGTGCAGGAGCCGTTCGACCTGGCAGGGCAGCGGCTGTCGGTCTCCGCGTCGATCGGGGTGGTGGAGCGGACCACGGCCGGCACCTCGGCGACCGGGCTGATGCAGGCCGCCGACACGACCCTGTACTGGGCCAAGGCCGACGGCAAGGCCCGCTGGACCCTCTTCGACCCGGAGCGCAACGCGCACCGCATGACCCGGCAGGCGCTCTCCTCGACGCTGCGGCCGGCGGTGGAGCGCGGGGAGTTCGAGCTGGAGTACCAGCCGCTGGTCGACCTGGAGAGCGGAGTGGTGCGCGGGGTGGAAGCCCTGGTGCGCTGGAACCATCCGCAGTTCGGCACGCTCACGCCGAATCGGTTCATCGGAATCGCGGAAGAGGACGGATCCATCGTCCAGTTGGGACAGTGGGTCCTGCGGACCGCCTGCCGGCAGGCCCGGCGCTGGCAGATCGAGCAGCCCAGCGACGCACCGGTCTTCGTGTCGGTCAACGTGGCCGTGCGCCAGGTGTGGGACTCCGACCTGGTCGGCGACGTCGCGGAGATCCTGGCCGAGACGGGCCTGGCGCCGCAGCTGCTCCAGCTGGAGCTGACCGAGTCGGCCGTCATGGGCTCGGCGGGCCGGCCGTTGCAGGCGCTCCAGGCGCTCAGCGACATGGGCGTGCGGATCGCGATCGACGACTTCGGCACCGGGTACTCGAACCTCGCCTACCTCAGCCGGCTGCCGGTCTCGGTGCTGAAGCTGGACGGCTCCTTCGTACGGGGCTTCCGCTACGAGGAGGGCACGCACCCGAACCCGGCCGACGAGACCATCGTCGAGGCCCTGGTCCAGCTCGCCCACCGGCTGGGCCTGACCGTGACCGCGGAGTGCGTGGAGACCGCCGGGCAGGCGGCCCGGCTGCGCGGCGTCGGCTGCGACACCGGGCAGGGCTGGCTGTTCTCGCGCGCGGTGGCCCCGGACGTGATCGCCGGCATGATCGGGCGCCAGACCGCGGCCTCCGAGGCCTCCGCCGCCTCCGCGGCCGTCTCGGAGGCGGCCGCCGCGCAGCCCGACGGGCCCGCCCCGCAACCGCCCGGCCCCGGACTGTGAAATTCGTCGGAGTGTGGAACCGAACGGCCTAGCCCGGTGGGCAGTTGTCCGTCGTACGCCCCCTTGTGATGATCTTCCTGCTGTCGAGAACGGACAGTCATTCGATCGAGGGGGAACGATGAAACTGACCCGCGCCGCACTCGTGCTGGCCGCGGGCGCCCTGGCGCCCGCCCTGCTGCTCTCCACCCCGTCCTTCGCCGCCACGCCCGCCGCCGTGCCGGCGTCCGCGTCCGCGTCGGTGGACTCGGACACGGAGAACGCCGTCGCCATCGCCAAGATCCTGGCCGACCCGGCCAGTGGCAAGGCGGTCAAGCGGGAGGCCGACAAGGCTCTCAGCGGCACCCCGGCCGACCGCGTGGCCTTCCTGACCACGGGTCTCGCGAAGGCCCAGGACGAGGACAACCTGGTCGCGATCTTCAGGATCCTCGGCGACCCGTCCACCGGCAAAGGCGTGAAGCGCGAGGCCAACAAGGCCATCGACGGCACCCCGGCCGACCGTGTCGCCTTCCTCGCCACCGGCCTCGCCAAGGCACAGGACGAGGACAACATGGTCGCCATCCTCAAGGTCCTCCACGCCAATCCGGCCACCGGCAAAGCCGTGAAGCGCGAGGCCAACAAGGCCCTGGACGGCACCCCGGCCGACCGGACCGCCTTCCTGAAGACCGGCCTGCGCCTGGCCCAGGCAGAGGACGACCGCGTGGACGTCGTGCGGATCCTGGCCCGCCCCGGCATCAGCGACGCGCTGCGCGCGGCGGCCGAGAAGGCGCTGAACGGCACCCCCGAGGAGCTGCGGTACTTCCTCACGGTCGGCCAGTCCCAGGTCTGACCGCCGGCCGGACCCACGAGCGAAGGCCGGACCGCCCGACGGGGGCGGTCCGGCCTTCGTTCGCGTGGGGGCTATCCGTTGACGACGTTGTCGTAGCGCAGGGCGACGTAGCCGGAGGCGGCGTGGCCCGCGATTCGTCCGTCGCTGCCTCCGTTGAGGTAGTCCTGACCGCGCATCATGTCGTCGTTGGTGTTGGCCTCGTGGATGTACGAGAACTTGCCGGCGGCCTTGTCGACCCACTTCTCGAAGAGCACCACGTGCCCGTCCTGGGTGTTCAGCGCGTCGCCGGGCTGAAGGTCGGACTTGGAGATGGTGGCGGCGACGCTCGGCAGGCTGTAGGTCGTGTAGCTGCTGGCGGCGTGCCAGACCATGGAGACGAAGCCGGAGCAGTCGGTGCGGTAGGTGTGGTCGCCGTCCGGGTCGGGGGCGTACGCGCCCTGGTTGTAGGGGATGTCACGGCTCAGCCAGTTCGCGGCGCGGCTCATGATCTCGCTGCGGGCGATCTGCCCGCCCTTGGTGGAGGGCGTGGGGGTGGGGGGCGCCGGCGGCTGGTAGGTGCAGTCGTTGGCGAAGGCGGAGAGCAGGCTCTGGGTCCAGCCGCTCTCGTCGACCGGGTCGGCGGGGTGGTAGGCGATGTCGTCGCCCTTGCCGTCGGTGGGGTCGGCGTCGTGGTACCAGTACATCCCGCCGTTCGTACGGCCGTAGTAGAGGCCGCCGCCGGGCGAGACGAGGTTGTCGACCGCCGACCAGCCGGAGCTCTTGAGCACCGAACTCTCCCAGTCCCCGACGCCGTTGATCTGGTACGAGAGCAGGCGGCCGTCGGCGGTGCTGGCGATGAGGACGTCGTCGCCGGCGGCGGCGAGCGTCTTCAGGACGAAGCCCGTGTCGATCACGGCGTGCTTGGCGATGTGGGCGGGCCCGCTGGGCTTGGCCTGGGAGACGTTGTAGCGGTGGAGCTCGCCGCCGACCGTGCCGTAGAGGTGACCGGCGCCGTCGTAGGTCAGCTTGTCGAAGGTCCAGCCGCTGTCCCAGATCTTGGTGACACCGGCCAGCGCCAGGGCGCTGTCGTTGGTCTGGATGTCGACGCGGTACAGCTCGCCGGCCGTCGAGGTCACCAGGACGGTGTTGAAGTTGAGGGTGGCCATCGCCTTGGGCGTGAAGCCCAGGTCCGCGCCGATCAGGGTCTTGACGCGGTCGCCGGTGTTGGGGGCTATCGCCGTGTAGGTGAGGCGTCCGTCGGGGAGGGTGCCGTAGACCGACACGTTGCCGCCGCAGATGGCGGCGGCCTGGGCGGGCGCCGAGGTGAGCGTGACCATGCCGAGGGTGGTGGCAGAGACGGCCAGGGTGGCGGCGAGACGGCGCTTGAGGGACGACGAGGACATGGGTGTCTCCGGATTCTGGGCAGCCCTGACGTACGCGCGTCGGGCCGGGGAGGTGAGGGGAGGGAGAAGGGGAGAGCGGGCGTGACTCGGGCGCCGCTCAGTACCAGTTGTTGTTCAGGAAGTGGGTCCAGGCGCCGCAGGGCGTGCCGTACTGGCCGTCGATGTAGGACAGGCCCCACTTGATCTGGGTGACCGGGTTGGTGCGCCAGTCGTCACCGAAGGCGTCCATCTTCGAACCGGGCAGGGCCTGGGGGATGCCGTAGGCCGTGGAGTTCGGGTTGTCGGCCCAGTAGCGCCAGCCGCTCTCCCTGTCCCAGAGCTGCTCCAGGCAGTTCCACTGGGCGGTGCTGTTCCAGGCGCCGCCGTCGTGCTTGTTCATCAGGTCGCGGCCGGCCGCCTTCACGGCGGGTATGTCGTGGCCGTCGAGCGGGTCCGCGGTGGTGGTGCAGGCGAACGTCTCCGGCTGGGCGGAGAGCAGCTGCTGCGTCCAGCCGCCGGTGTTGACGGGGGTGTCGTTGTGATACGCGATGTCGCCGCCGCTGCCGTCGGCCGGGTTGGCGTCCTTGTACCAGTACATGGCACCGGTGGTTTCGATCCGGCCGTAGTAGAGACCGCCGCCGGGCGATACGACCTGGTCGAACCCGGACCAGCCGGAGGTCTTGAGGTCGTCCCGGTCCCAGGTGCCATCGCTGTTGATCTTGTAGGAGTAGAGCGCGCCGGCCGACGTGGTGGCGAGCAGACGGTCGTCTCCGGCGGCCGTGAGGGTCTTCAGGACGAAGCCGCTGCCGATCTCCGCGCGCTGGCCGATGTGCGCCGAGCCGGTCGGCTTGGGCTGTGAGACCAGGTACTGGAGCAGGACCCCGCCCGCCGTGCCGTACAGGTGGCCGTGTCCGTCGTAGGTGAGCTTGTCGTGGGTCCAGCCGCTGTCGAAGATCTTGACGGGCGGGCGTTCCAGGACGAGGGACTCGTTGTTGGTGAGGACGTCGAGGCGGTAGAGCGCGCCCGTCGTCGAGGTCACCAGCACCGTGTTGAAGTTGAGGGTGGCCATCGCCTTGGGCTCGAACCCCAGGTCCGCTCCGACCCGCACCTTCTTCAGCGCACCGGTGGCCGGGGTGATGGTGCTGAAGGTGAGGCGGCCGTCGGGAAGGACGCCGTAGATCGAGGCGGTCCCGCTGCACGTGGTCGCGGCCTCGGCGGCCGGGGCGGCGGCGACGGCCGCGGCGGTGAGCAGTCCGGCGCCGAGGGCGGTGGAGAGGACGGCTACCGCGCTCTTACGGGCAGCCTGGCGGAGGGTGGTGGTCACTGCGTTCTCCTGAGGAACGTTCGCGGCGCGGCTCGGTGGGGCGGTAGCCGTGCGCCCGCAGCGGGGCGCGGGCGCCGTCGAGGATCGCGTGGGCCTGGGTGAGGGCCGCGGCTTCGGAGGCGGCCCGCAGGAAGAGGTAGACGTCCACGCCGTCGGCTGCGGCTTTGGTCCGCAGGTGTTCGAGGCCGTGGGCGGCGGGCGTGTGGGCCCAGATCAGATCGGAGACGAGCGCGAGCACGCACTCCTGGTCCGGATCGGCACGAGGCCCTGAGAGTGAGGCTCGGACGACACGCATCCCGGCTAGTCCCAGTTGATGCTGTCCTCGACCGACGCCGGCGCCGTGTCCCAGTTGATGCTGCCGTCGGCGGAGGCGCTGACCCGGTGGGTCTCGGCGGCGGCGGTCACCGAGGCGGTGGTGACCGCGCCGGCGCACAGGGCGGTGAGGACGGCGGCGACAGCGGCGAAGCGGGCGGTGCGGGCGGTGCGGGACATGGTTTCCCCCAGGTCACAGGCTCGGAAGCGATGCGTTCGGTGCGGTGTGCTGCGCGCTGATCCGGATCGTCCTTGCGGCTCTGGCCTGAGTCGGTGACTTTCGTCCCCGCCGTCCCGGTGAACACAATGTTGCTGCCGCCAGGACCCGCGAAGAAGAGGTTTCGGCTGTCACCAACAGGCCTGGCACCTTGGTGACAGACTTCGCCTACGATCACCGAGGCGGCGCGCGGCGGGGGCCGCCCAACTACTGCCGGGGGGCTGGGAGATGCTGCAAACGCTGGGGCTCGGAGCCGACGTGGAAGCCGTGTACCGGGGCATGCTGGCCGACCCTTCGGGAGGCATCGCCGAGCTCAGCGCCCGCCTCGGCCTCACGGAGACCCAGGTCCGCGAGGGCTTGGACCGGCTCGTCGACCTCGACCTGCTCAGACCGTCGCGGGACTGCACGGGCGGCCTGCGCGCGGTGAGACCCGAACTGGGCCTGGAGCTGCTGCTGCGCCGCCAGGAAGAGGAACTGGCCCGGCAGCAGCAGGAGCTGGCCCGCAGCAAGGCAGCCGCTGCGCAGGTGGTCTCCGAGTTCGCCGAACTCAGCCCGAACACCGAGGTCGACGGCGCGGAACGGCTCGTGGGGATGGACGCCATCCAGGGCCGTCTGGAACAGCTCGCCCACGGACTGACCCGGGAGTGCCTGGCGATCCTGCCGGGCGGCGCACTGTCCGAAGCGAGCCTGGAGGCCTCCCGGCCGCTGGACCGGCGCGCGCTGGACCGCGGCATCGAGATGCGCTCGGTCTACCAGGACAGCGCCCGCAACGATCCGACGACGCTGGCCTACGCGCGGTGGCTGACCGAGCAGGGCGGCCAGGTGCGGACGAGTCCGCTCCTGCCGCCGCGCCTGCTCATATTCGACCGCGCGGTGGCGGTCGTCCCGATCGACCCGGACCACTCCCGCCTGGGCGCCCTGTGCACCAGCGCGCCCGGCATCGTGGCCTCGCTGACCACCCTGTTCGAGCAGACGTGGAACTCGGCCGTACCGCTCGGCGCGGACCGCCCCCGCCCCAGCGACACCCGGCCCACCACGACCGAACTCGAACTGCTGAAGCTCCTGGCCTCGGGCATGACCGACGAGGCCGCCGCCAAGCGCCTCGGGGTGTCCCTGCGCACCGTCAGGCGCCAGATGGCCGCCCTCATGGAACGCCTCCACGCGACGAGCCGCTTCGAAGCCGGCCTCAAAGCCGCCCAGCAGGGCTGGCTCTGACGGTCAGAGACTCCGCACGAAGACGCCGAACGCCTCTGCCGTGACCGTGAAGACCGGCCCGCCGGGGTTCTTGGAGTCCCTCACCGCGACCTGGCCGTCTCCTCCGGTGGTTCCGCCGTACGAGGCCTTGCGCCAGGCGGCTCCGCCGAGGGGGGCGCACTCGACGCACTCGCCGCCATTGGTGCTGCTGTAGGTCGACTTACGCCACTGCACGCTCCTCAGGTCCACACTGGTCCCCATAGCGTTCCTCCATTACGCGTGCGATCAGAAGGGCCGACTCCTCCGGCGAGAGTGCGTCGGCCTGCAGCCGAGCGTAGCCGAGGGAACGCTCCCGGATCACGGGAGGATTGGCCGTCATATGGCCCGAGTCATAGCTCTCCGTGTAGAAGAGATCGGGGTCGTTGTCGAACCGGAGAAGGGTGAACGATCCTGTCATCCCTGTGTGTTCGCCAGCCGAGAAGGGCATCACCTGGATCTGGACCCACGGCCGCTCGCAAAAGGTCAGTAGGTGGGCCAGTTGTTCCCGCATGACGTCGCGGCCACCGACCTTGCGATGCAGCAGCGCTTCGTCCAGCACCACCAGCAGGACCGGCGGGGTCTCGCGGGCCAGTATGCGCTGACGCTCCAGACGGGCCGCCACGATCTCGTCAACCCGCCCCGAATACTCCACGCTCAGCAAGGCCTTCGCATAGGCCTCCGTCTGGAGGAGTCCGTAGACCACCTGCGACTGGAACGTGGAGATGTACGTGGCCCGGGCCTCCATCTCCGCGTACGGCTGGAACCACGTCGGCAGCACGCTCCGCAGAACCAGTCCCACCAGTCGGGAGAAGTGCCCGTCCGTGCCGAGCGCAGCATCCACCCGTTCCGAGAAGTCGCGGGTCGGCACCCGCTTCGTGGTCTCCACCTGCCCGATCAGGGAGCCGGTGCAGAAGATGATGTCGCCCAACTGGGCCTGTTTCAGCCCGGCCCCTTCCCTGAGGCGGCGCAGCTCGTAGCCGTAGTAGTCCAGCGGCGAGGCGCTGGGGTCGAGGTCGCGGGCCAGGACCATGGGACGGTCACCCCCATGCAAACGCGGGTCGGAGCCGGATTCGGCTTGTGGCCGAGCGTAACGACACCTGCACGCAGAGATGGCGCGAATCCCGCAACCATGTCACACACCTCCGCCCCGCCCCCGGAGAGGGGACAGGGCGGGGTGTCGCTCGGCGCGGGGTGGGGGGAGATCAGCAGGCGCCGAGGTCCTTCCAGACACCCCATTCACCGGTGGTGCCCGGCGTCTCGTTCTGCGTCCACCACTGGGCCTTGTACTTGCGGCCGTTGTGGGAGACCTCGTTGCCGGCGGTGTAAATGGTGCCCGCGACGTACGCCGGGGTCGAGCCGCAGCCCGTGGTCGGCGGGGTCGTCGGAGGCGTGGTCGGAGGCGTCGTGGGCGGAGTCGTCGGAGGCGTGGTCGGCGGGGTGGTCGGCGGGACCGTGGTGCCGCCCAGCGCGTCCGAGATCTGGTTCAGCAGCGTGGTGTTGTTGTCCAGGCCGAGCAGGGAGTACATCATCGCTCCTGCCAGGCCGCGCTGCTTGCCGTAGTCGACCCGGGCCTGGATGGACTTCTGGTTCAGGCCGGTGAAGAACTCGCCGTCCTTGTAGAAGTACGAGGCCTTGGCCTGGTCGTCCCAGAAGGTGGTCGCCGGGTTGTCGACGAGGCCGCCGAGCTCCTTGTAGTTGGCGATGCCGGCCTGCTGGCTGGTGGGCCGGGCGGCCGAGGCGCCGGTGGCGGACTGCGCGAGGCCGCCCGCGGTCCCGGCGGGGACGCCCTTCCAGCCGCGGTAGTAGAACTCGTAGCCCAGGGTCAGCTTGTTGGCGGGGAAGCCGCCGGTGATGCCGTAGGCCGGGTTGCCGTCGATCCAGGAGTCGATGGCGTTGTCGATGCTGTACTTCTGGGTGCCCGGCGCGATCGGGTCGGTCGGGTCGTTGGCCCCGGAGTACAGCGGGGACTGGTGGTACGTCGGCCCGTCGCCGTCCCAGGCTCCGTGCATGTCGTACGTCATGATGTTGGCGTAGTCCAAGTACTGGCCGATCTTGTCGGTCTCGATGTACTTGATCTTGTCCTGGCCGGCCGGGAGGGCCGAGGTCAGCAGGTACTTCTTGCCGCCGTTGGCCGCGCCGTAGGCGTCGAGCTGGGTGCGGAACTCCTTGAGCAGGAGCGTGAAGTTCTGCTTGTCCTCGGGGGCGTAGTGGTTGCCGAGGTGGCCGCCGGAGGAGCCCGGGTACTCCCAGTCGATGTCGATGCCGTCGAAGATGCCGGCCGCGACGCCCTGGCCGCCGTAGCCGCCCTCGACCGGCAGGTTGCCCTTGATGTACTGGTCGATGCAGGAGGACACGAGCTTCTTGCGGGAGGCGTCGGTCTTCGCCGCGTCGCTGAAGTACTTCGAGTAGGTCCAGCCGCCGATCGAGATGTTGATCTTCAGGTGGGGGTACTTGGCCTTCAGCTGCTTGAACTGGTTGAAGACGCCGACGATCGGCTGGTCCCACTTGTCGGCGACCCCGCTGACGCTGTCCGCGGCGCTGAAGGACTTCTGGTAGTCGGCGTACGAGTCACCCGCGCCGTCACCGGCGTTGGGGTTGTTGTCGTCGCCCGCCGCCTTGTTCGCCTCGAAACAGGTGAGGTCGGTGGGGTGGATGTTGCCGAACGAGTAGTTGATGACGTCCAGCTTGCCCGCTATGCCGCGGGTGTCGAGGTGCTTGGGGTAGAAGGCGTTCCCGTACACGCTCCACTGGTCGTAGTAGGCGATGCGGACACCGCCCGCCGCGGCGGTGGTTCCGGCGTCGGCGGCCTGGGCCGTGCCGAGTCCCGCGAAGGAGGCAAGCGCTCCGGCTGCCAGCGCGGCCGTGGCGGCGGCTGCGATGAGGGGTTTACGGATGTGCATGAACCGCTCCGTGGGGGTGGGAGGAGAGAGCAAGAAGTTCAGGTGAGAGAAGTGATAGCGATCACTCCGACCCGGCGTCAATGGTTCGGACCAAAGAAGGACTAGACCACTCCCGCGCCATCTCCCCAAGTCAGAGACCTGAGCGCACAGCAGAAACCGCTCGCCACCCCGGGTGACGAGCGGTTTAAGGCTGCCTTCAGACATCCCCCCGCAAGGTTTCGTCAACAAACCAGCCAAACCCCGTTCGCGTACGGTCAGTCGGCCGCCGGTGCCTGCACGGGCATGCCGTACGCATCTGCGACGAGCTCGTACGAACGCAGGCGGGCCGCCCCGCTGTGGGCGTTGGCGGTCAGCATCAGCTCGTCCGCACCCGTCC
Source organism: Streptomyces sp. NRRL F-2580 (assembly GCF_000720115.1). Lineage (GTDB taxonomy): Bacteria > Actinomycetota > Actinomycetes > Streptomycetales > Streptomycetaceae > Streptomyces. The sequence continues at coordinate 97,871 of NZ_JOIR01000029.1, read as the reverse complement.
GCTTGGCGAGGTCGTCCAGTCCGGTGCGGACCTCGTCGGGGGTGCCGTGGACGATGTTCGCGAGCCAGCCGTCGACGAACTCCCGCTCCGCCGGGGAGAAGGGGTACGCCGCCGCCTCCTGCGGCGTCGGGACCAGCCCGGGCCGCCCGGTGCGCAGCCGCAGCATCGACAGCGCGCCGGTGAGCACCTGGGCGCGGGCCTCCGCGCCGGTGTCGGCGGCGAGCGCCGAGACCCCGATGACGGCGTACGGGGCGTCCAGCACGGCCGAGGGGCGGAAGCTCTGCCGGTAGAGGTCGAGGGCGGGCAGGGTGCCCGCCGCCGAGAAGTGGTGGGCGTAGGCGAAGGGGAGGCCGAGCTCGCCGGCGAGCCGGGCGCTGAAGCCGGAGGAGCCGAGCAGCCACAGCGGCGGCCGCCCGGCGGGGCCCTGGACCGGGCCCGGTACGGCGTGCACGCGGGCGTACGGGTGTCCGTCCGGGAAGTCGTCGTCGAGGAACCGGGTGAGCTCCATGAGCTGCCGGGGGAAGTCGTCCGCGGACTCGTCGAGGCGCCCGGCCCCGCGCAGCGCGGCGGCCGTGCGTCCGTCGGTGCCCGGGGCCCGGCCGAGCCCGAGGTCGATCCGGCCCGGGGCGAGCGCCTCCAGGGTGCCGAACTGTTCGGCGATGGCGAGCGGGGCGTGGTTGGGCAGCATGACCCCGCCCGATCCGAGCCGTATGCGGGAGGTGTGCGCGGCGAGGTGGGCCAGGATCACGGCCGGCGAGGAGCTGGCGACGCCGGGCATGGAGTGGTGTTCGGCCACCCAGTGGCGGTGGTAGCCGCGGGACTCGGCGAGCCGGGCGATGGCCACGCTGGTGCGCAGGGAGTCGTGGGCGGTGCTGCCGGCGCCGACGGTGACGAGGTCCAGGACCGAAAGCGGTACGGTCGCCCGGCCCTGCGCGGCACCCCGGATGCCGCCGTTCCTGCCATGCTGTCCATGTGCGCCACCGGTGTCACTCATCGTCGCTCCCGTTTCGCCGTGTCGTCCGTACGAAGAATTCGAACCGTGAGCGGCGGCCGGGCATTCCCGGCGCACCGGGGACAGCGCGCATGACCATGGCATATGCCAATGGAGTAGATCCAGGCAGACAGATATGATTGAGCCATCAATCTCCTCAACAGGCGCTCCACATGGGCCTCTTGATGGCTATCGTGGTAGGGCAAGCGGTAACAACCTGCTAGGGGGAAACCGTGGCGCTGAAGCCCGAGCCGACCGCGCCGTTCCACTCGGTGCAGTACGCACTACGCGTACTCGAAACGATCGCACGGCACACCGGTGGTGTGACCGACGTGCAGATCGCGCGTGAGACCGGCCTGCCCGCCGTCCATCTCGCTCCGATGCTGCTCATGCTGCGTCGGGAGGGTTATGTCCTGCAGGTGTCCGACGGCGCCTACGCCATAGGGGACTCCCTCGTCCTGCTCGGCTCGGGCATCGACCGGCAGCAGGCGCTGACGGACAAGCTGCAAGAGACCCTGGACCGGCTGCGCGACTCGGTCGGCGCGGCCGTCTACATCAGCCGGTACGTGGACGGCGAGGTCAGGATCACGCAGTTCGCGGACAGTCCCCGCACCCCGAAGGTGCACGAGTGGGTCGACTTCCGCTCCGCCGCGCACGCCAGCGCCGTCGGAAAGTGCCTGCTCACCCAGCTGGACCTGAACGGGCGGCGCGACCACCTGTCCCGGCACAAGATCGCCCGGCTCACGTCGAAGACGATCGTGAACGAGCGGATCCTCTTCTCCAAGCTGGACGCCCAGCCGGCGACCGTGCCGATGCTGGACCTGCAGGAGTACGCCGTGGGCACGGTCTGCGCGGCGGTCCCGATCACGGCCGGGGCCTCGGTGGGCTGCCTGGCCCTGTCGATGCCGGTCGAGCACGCGCACCGGCTGCGCGCCGCGGCGGACACCCTGAACCGGAAGGCCGCGCCGCTGCTGCTGTCGCTCACGCTCTGACGGCGCGGGCAGTCGGCGGGCCGGAAAACACTTCGGGCGGTTCCCGGTGAACCGGAAACCGCCCGAAGGACAGGTGCGCCGCCAGGGACTCGAACCCCGGACCCGCTGATTAAGAGTCAGCTGCTCTAACCAACTGAGCTAGCGGCGCCTGCTGACAGAGAAAATACTACCTGGTCCTCAGGGGTGCTCAAAACCAATGGGAAGGTCCCGGCGAGGGGCCCTAGCCGCGGAGGTACGCGAGGACCGCCAGGACCCGGCGGTGCGTCTCCTCGGCGGGCGGCAGGTCGAGCTTTCCCAGGATGTTCCCGATGTGTTTGCCGACGGCCGCCTCGGAGACCACCAGCGCGCGGGCGATGGCCCCGTTGGACTTCCCCTCCGCGACCAGGCCCAGCACCTCCCGCTCGCGCGGGGTCAGCGCGGCGAGGGGATCACGCCGCCGGCGCAGGAGCTGGCGCACGACCTCCGGGTCCACCACCGTGCCGCCGCCGGCCACCGTGACCACCGCGTCGAGGAACTGCTGCACCTGCCCGACCCGGTCCTTGAGGAGGTAGCCGACGCCACTGCCGTCGCCGGAGTCCAGCAGGTCGGCGGCGTACGAGCGCTGCACCTACTGGCTGAGCACCAGCACGGGCAGACCGGGCCGGGCCGTCCGCAGCTCCACGGCGGCGCGCAGTCCGTCATCGGGTGTGGCCGGGGGGCATCCGTACGTCGGTGACGACGATGTCCGGGTCGTGGTCGGCGACCGCGGTACGCAGCTCCTCCGCGTCCCCGACGGCGGCCGCCACCTCGTGACCGAAACGCGTCAGCAGACCGACGAGGCCCTCGCGGAGCAGGACCCCATCCTCGGCGAGGACGATCCTCAGGGCCTGCTCGCGGGGCTGCGCGTGGGGGTGCTCACCGGGCACGGGATCTCCAGGCTCAGGACGGTCGGCCCGCCGGGCGGGCTGGTGATCGTCAGCGTGCCATCGAGGACCGCGATCCGGTCCGCCAGTCCGGTCCGCCCGGATCCGGCCGCCGGATCCGCTCCGCCGCGACCGTCGTCCCGTACGTCGATCAGCAGCGCGGCGCCGGTGTGCCGGGCGGTGACGGCGGCGCGGGCGGCGCCGCTGTGCTTGCCGATGTTGGCGAGGGCCTCGCAGACACCGAAGTAGGCGGCGGCCTCGACGGACTCGGGCAGCCGGCGCAGGCCGGCGGCCAGGTCGGTGTCGACGGGGACGGCGGAACGCTCGGCGACATCGGCGAGCGCGCCGGTCAGGCCGTAGTCGGTGAACACCTGGGGGTGGATGCCGTGGATCAGCTCGCGCAGTTCGCCGAGCACCTTGCGGCGGGCCGGCGTTTGAGGCGCGGGGGGCTGGGGGCCGGCCCCCGGCAGTGGTGGGGCGGCTAGCGGTGCAGGAGGTCCGCTCGGCCGTGGGACTCGTACGTCGCGAGGAGGGCGGCCACACCGGCCTCGGTCAGCAGGGCGTAGCCCCCCGCAGGGGAGCGGCGGTGCCAGACCGGGTCGGTGCAGCGGAAGGCGGCCCGGCGGAGGGAGACTCTGTGGATCTTGTTCGTGGCCGTGACCGGCATGGCCGGGAGGATGCGGACGTAGCGCGGGGACATCTTCGTGCCCAGGTCCGGCTGCGCAGAAAGGAAGGCCTCGAAGGAGGCCGGGGAGAACACCGCGCCCTCCCGGAGGGTGATCGCGGCCATGACCTGGTCCCCCGCCACCTCGTCCGGGACGGCGTAGACCGCGACCGCCGCCGCGTCGGCCCAGCGGGCCAGGATGTTCTCGATCACCGCCGCGGCGAGGTTCTCGCTGTCGACCCGCAGCCGGTCGTCCGTGCGGCCCGCGAAGTAGAGGAAGCCGGCCGCGTCGCGGAAGAAGAGGTCTCCCGTCCAGTACCAGCCGTCCCGGGTGCGGTCGGCCTCCGCGGCCGGGTTGCGCCAGTAGCCCTCGAACAGGCTGCGGCCCCGGTTGACGAGTTCGCCGATGGCCGCGGAGCCGTTGAGCAGGCGGCCGTCCCCGTCCAGCACCGCGGCCGGGCATTCCGCCCCCGTCTCCGGGTCGATCACCGCCAGGTCGTCCCCCGCGCCCGCCCGGCCCAGCGCGCCCGGCGGGGTGTCGGGGGTGCTCTGGACGGAGGCGCCGCCCTCGGTGGCTCCGTAGCCCTCCACCAGCCGGACCCCGAACCGCTCGGCGAAGCGGGCCGCGTCCACCGCCCCGGCCTCGGTGCCGAAGCCGAGCCGCAGGCTGTGCGTGCGGTCGTCGGGGCGGGGCTCGGTGGCCAGGAGGTACTGGATCGCCCGCCCGACGTAGGTGAAGTAGGTGGCCCCGTACGCCCGTACGTCGTCCAGGAACGCCGAGGCCGAGAAGCGTCGGCGCAGCGCCACCGCGGCCCCGCCGACGAGCGCGGGGAGCCAGTCGGCGATGACGGCGTTGCCGTGGAAGAGCGGCATGCAGATGTAGTGGACGTCGTCCGGGGTGACGGAGAACCGGCGGGCCAGGGCGGCTCCGGCGGCCGCGAGCCGGCCCTGCGTGCAGAGGGCGGCCTTGGGGGCGCCGGTGGAGCCGGAGGTGAAGTAGAGGAGGAGGCGCGAGTCGGGCGCGGGGGTGCGCAGGGCCGCCTCGCCGGGTTTGGCCGCGGCGTACGGCGCGAGCAGGGCCTCGTACTCCTCGGTGCCGGTGACCAGGACGCGTACGCCCGGCAGGTCCAGCCCGCGCAGCAGCGGCAGGTGGGCGCGCTCGGTGATCAGGATCCGGCAGTCGGTGTGCAGGATGTCGCGCGCCAGCTCGGGGCCGCGCCGGGTGGGGTTGATCCCGGCGACGGCGGCCCCGGCCAGGGCCGCCGCGCCGAGCCAGAACGGGAACTCGGGGGTGTTGTCGAGCAGCACCCCGAGGTGCGGCTCGCCCCCCGGGGGCATGAGGTCGACGAGGAGCGCGGCGCGCGCGGCGGCCTGCTGGGCGGTCCGGTGGTGGGTGAGGACACCGCCCTCGTGTTTCAGCCCGGGCCGGTGGTCGCCCCATTGGCGCGCTATGAGCTCCGCGACGGTTTCGGGTGCAGTCGTCGTCCGCATGCCGCCGGAGGGTAGCTGACGTTCCGTCAGAACTGAACGTCGGAGCAGGCGTAGAAGGCCATCGGGGTGTCGTTGACGGTCCAGACGGCCAGGATCAGGTGCCGGCCCGACTTGCCGCTCGGCATCGCCCCCTGGTGGACGGTGGTCATGGCGGGGCGGGCACCGTTGTAGGCGACGGTGAGGAAGGGCTGGGGTTCGAGGTCGGCGCGGGTGAGGGCCTTGGTGCCGGTCCAGCCGTTCTTGGTGACGTAGTACTTGAAGTCGGTGGTGGAGTGGTTGGCGGTGAACTGCCACCGGAAGGCGTAGCTCTGCCCGCTGGTCACCTTGGTGGTGGGCCAGGCGCCACCGCGCGGGTTGTCGAGCTCGGCGAACTGCGAGAGCCCGCCGGAACATATCTTGCCGTCGGCGGGGCCGGCGGCCGGGAAGCCCTTGAATCCCTCGACGCTCTGCGGCTCCCACTGGATCGCGCCGCAGTCGGAGACGGTCTTGTTGGCGCAGAGCTTCTGGCGGCTGATGGGGGTGTCGGTGTAGCCGTGGCTGCTGGCGCTGGGGGCGCCGATGAGGGTGATGCCGGCGACGAGGCCGAGGCCGAGCGCGGCGACGCCGGCCCGTCCGGGCATGCGGACGTTACGCATGATGCTCCTTGAACGTGGGGGGAGTTCGACGAGAGCGCGCGCTTGTGTGTGTGCGTGTGCGTGTGCACGTGTGGGGATTTCAGGTCTAGACCAAGTCCCAGATTATTGACGAGAGTTGGCCATGTCCATACCAATGGGAGAACGGGTGGTCCGGTTGCTTCCGGCCACCCGTTCTCGTCCCGCTCGTCCCGCTCGTCGTGCTGCCCGGGGTGCTACTCCGAGCGCCCCGTGTAGAAGGCGACCGTGAGGTCCTTCACCAGGGCCTTGCGCTCGTAGTCGTCGAGCTCGACCAGCCCGCGCGAGGTCAGCCGGTGCACGGTGTCGTCGACCGCGTCCACGACCGAGGTCAGCACGGTGTCCCGGTGCTTGGCGTCGATCGCCGCGACCCGGCGGCGGCGCATGGCCTCGGCGACCTCGGCGGCGTACTCGATCCGGGTCGGCTGGGCCGAGAACACCTCGATCCCGACGGCCTCGGTTTCGGCCGCCAGCATCCGGGTCAGCGCGTCACCGACGGCCTCGGCGTCGCGCAGGGTCGGCGCGTCCTCGTGGAAGGCGTCGGCTGGGAGCTGGGACAGTACGCGGGCCATGGCCGACTCGACCTGCTCGGCGAGGTACTCCGTGTGGTCCTCGACGGCGAGCATGGCCCGGGCCGTGTCCTTGACCTGCCAGACGACCTGCACGACGACCTGGAGGGCGAGGCCGCCGGAGTCCACGGCGGGCATGGGGTCGCTGCGCCAGTGCCGCAGCCGTACGTCGACCCGGCGGCGCAGCAGGAGGGGGCTGACCCAGGTCAGGCCGGTACGGCGGACCGTGCCGCGGTAGCGGCCGAAGAGGGTGAGCACCCAGGCGTGGCCGGTGCGGGCCCGGCCGAGGCCGCCGAGCGCGACGAGGGCGACGACGCCGAGGAAGGCGAGCGGGGGCCAGTGGGTGGCGCGCAGGCCGTGGTAGGCGCGGGGGGTCGCGCCGAAGGCGGCCACGAAGGGGGCGGGGACGGCCCCGGCCCGCCAGAGCACGGCGGTGCAGCCGGCGAGGGCGATGCCGCCTACGGCCACGCCGATCCAGCCGGGCAGCACCGGGCCGCGGCGCTCCCGCAGCCGGTCGTCGCCGCGGGGGACCCGGCGGCCGGGGGCGGGCCGGGGGGTGGCCCGGGACCGGCCGGGCCGGGGGGCGGGCGCCGGCATCGGCTTCGGGTCGCCGCGGAAGGGGAGGTGCACCGGCACCTCGGTGACGGAGGTGCCGCGTTGCCGCCCGAAGCGGGGGACGTCCTCGCGGTCGCCCTCCGCCGGGGGCTTGTCCAGGCCGCGCGACACGGCCTGGGCGACGATCTCGGCCGCACCGGGGCCGGGCACCCCGGAGTACGCGGCAACGGGCTCGGGCTCGGGGCCGGGCTCGGGGCCGGGCTTGGGCTCGGGCTCGGGCTCGGGCTTGATGGTCCGCAGGCTCAGGGTGGCCACCCCGGCGGCCTGGGCCTCCGCGTCCTGCGGGTGCGGGATCTCCGGGCCGGCGGCGGCCGCCGGCTCGGACTCGGACTCGGACTGCGCCCGAGCCGCCGGCACCTCCGGACCGTGCGACGGCACCGGTTCGTCGGCCTGCGCCGAGCGGTCCACCGGGGCCGCGGTCCAGCCGAACGAGGTCTCCGCCGGGGCACCCGCCCCGGCCTCCTCGCGCGGCGCGCCCACGGCCGCCGTTGCGGCCGGGCCGGACGAGGCGGAGGCCACGGCCAAGGCCTCCGCCTCCCACGCCGGGTGCTCGCGCGGCGCCTGCGCTGCCACGCCGGAGTCCGGGCGCGGCACGGCGACGGCCACGGCCGAGCCGTGCGCTCCGACGACCTCGGGCTCCGCCCCCACGGACCGCGCGGCGCGGCCGGGCCCGCCGTGGGCGACGGCGACCTGCGCGAAGTCCGGCCCGGGGACCGGCTCCGGCCCGGCCGCCGCCCACGCCGGGCGTGCCTGCGGTGCGGCCGGTGCCGGGCGGGACGGGGCGGCGGGGGCGGGTGCGGCCGTACGAACGGGCTCCGGCTCCGCGGCCGCCCACGCCAAGTGGGAGCGGGGCCCTTCGGATGCCGTCCGGGAGACAGGTGCGGGCTCGCCCCGGCCGGGCCCGGCTGGGGCGACGGCTGCCGACGCCGTACGGGGGTCCGGGCCGGGGACGGGCTCCGGCTCGGCCGTCCGTCCCGCGCGGACCTGGGCGCCGGACCCGGATCCGGCGGCGGCAGCGGGCGCGGGCCGCAGCTCGGTCGCCCACCCCGGGTGGGAGCGCGGCCCTTCCGGTGCCGTCCGCGAGACGGGCGCGGGCCCGCCGTACGCGGCGGCGGCCGGCTCCGGGAACGCGCGCTCCGCGCGGGGCGTGGATACGGCCGCGGGAGCGAGTGCCGCCGGCTCCGGCTCCGCGGCCGGCCACGCCGGGTGGGAGCGCGGTCCTTCCGGTGCCGGGCGGGACCCGGGCCCGGCCGGCGTGCCCCGGCCGGGCCCTGCTTGAGCGGCGGGGGCCGGCGCCGGGTGCGCGCGATCCGCGGCCGGGGCCGTGTGGGCGGGCTCCGGGCCGGCGGCCGCCCACGCCGGGCGGGACCCGGGCGCGACTCGGGCGGCGGGGGCCGGCGCCGGGTGCGCGCGATCCGCGGCCGGGGCCGTGTGGGCGGGCTCCGGCCCGGCGGCTGCCCACGCCGGGCGGGACCCGGGCGCGACTCGGGCGGGTCCGGCCGGGACGACGGCGGCGGGCTGCGGCACCGCCGGCCGCGCCGTCGGCGGTACGCGGAGGGTGCCCGTCGTTGAGGTGGTGCGCGTGGGGAACATCGTTACCTCCGTCATGCGAACAGCCGGCGCCAGGTTTCCGGGCCCGGGTAGCCGTTGGCCGAGGCGCCGCGCCAGCCCTGTGCGCGCTGGAACGCCTCGACGTTGCGGCGGTCGGCCTCACCCCAGCGGGGGCCCGGGCCGGATGTGTAGTACTTGCCGAAGCCCTTCTTGACCAGCTGCCGACCGAGGGCCTCGACGGCCGCGTTCGACTGGCCCGGGCGGAACAGCGCGGCCCCCGGGTAGGCCCGTACGCCGCCCGGTCCCGGGGCCGCACCCACCAGCGGCGCGATGTCGCTGCCCTGCTTCTCGACGAGCAGGCGCCAGGTGTGCGCGCCGGGGATGCCGTCGGCGTCGGCGCCCGACCAGCCCTGGGCACGCTGGAAGGCCTGGGTGGCGAGCTTGTCGTGGTCGCTCCACGTCCGGTCCGCCACCCCCTTGGGGTAGAAGCGGTACGCGCCGCGCTCGATCAGCATCCGGCCCAGCTGCGCCACGAAGTCGTTCGTGGCGCCCGGGGCGAACTTGTCCGCGCCCGGGAAGGTCTTGGCGTCGCCCGGCTTCGGGCCCGCCGCCGGAGGTTCGGGGACGACGCCCGGGACCTCCGGAACGAGCCCGCCCGTCACCCCGTTGAACCGGTACGGGACGTACTTGGCCGCGTTGCTCCAGTATCCGTAGGGCGTGGCCAGCTTCCGCGTGTTGGGGCGCGTCTGCTCGTAGGCGACGTAGTGCGTGCGCGTCTCGTCGACCCAGCCGCCGAAGAGGACCACGTGCGAGCCGTTGTTGGGGTCCGCCGGGTTGTGGAAGAGCAGCATGTCCCCCGGCAGCAGCTCCTCTTTGGTGATCTTGGTGGCGAATTTGTCGAGGCTGCCGGTCCACTCGTTCGAGCCGAGGTTCCAGGCCATGGAGACGTAGCCCGAGCAGTCCTGCCGGTAGCCGTCCGTGAAGTACGTGGACATGCTGTACGGGACCTGCGCGTCCAGCCACAGCTTCGCCCGGGTGATGATCGTCGTGCGGTCGATCCGCTTCACCGCGCCGGGCTTGGCGGGGGCGCCGGGCCGGCCGACCGGGCCGCCCGGGCCGTGCAGCGGGGTGCGGCCGCCCTGCGGGGAGCCGGGGTCGTCCAGGGCCACCGGGCCGGTGGCCGGGGTGGTCACGGCCACCGCGGCCGCGCTTCCACCACCCAGGACCACTCCCGCGGCCGTGGCCAGGACCAGCACCCGGCGGGCGCCGCGGACCGCGGGGTGGCCCCCGTCACGCAGGGGTATGGCCCGCGCGCGGGCGAGGGAGCGGCGGCGCTGGGCGCATCCCCGGCACACACAGTCACCCGCGGGCTCGTACTCCTCGAAAGCGGGCATCGGCATCTGCACATGCGTCGGAAGCTGCGTCGTCATGCGGATCCGTCCACTCCCCTGCTCGTCCCCTGCTCGTCCACTGGTCGCCCGGGCTCGCATCTGATAAAGCATCAGATGTGCACGGCGCAGACATATCGTGCACGATAGACCCTTCAAACATGGGTTAATCGGACAATGCGGGCGTGGCTGGTCATGAGCACCCGCGGAGGTGGGGTAGAGTTTTCCCTGTCAGCAAGCGCCGCTAGCTCAGTTGGTTAGAGCAGCTGACTCTTAATCAGCGGGTCCGGGGTTCGAGTCCCTGGCGGCGCACAGACGGAGGAAGCCCCCCGCAGCGAAAGCTGCGGGGGGCTTCTTCGTTCCCGGTCCGACTGCCGTTCGGGCCACCGCCGGTCGGACCGCCGCCGGACCGCCTCAGACCGCCGTCAGACCGCCGTGCCCGGGCGGGCTCCCACGCCCGTCAGGTAGGCGGAGACCACCACGTTCGCCGTGTACTCCTTGGCCGCCTTGTCGTAGGTGCCGCCGCAGGTCACCAGCCTCAGCTCCGCCCGGCCCCGGACCCGCGGGCCGTACGCCTTGTGCGCGTCGAAGTCCGCGCGCTCGTAGACCCGTACGTCCTCGATCGTGAACTCGGCGACCGATCCGTCCGCCCGCACCACCCGCACCTTGTCACCCGGTTGGACCGTGCTCAGGCCGTAGAACACAGCCGGCTTGGAGCGGGTGTCCACGTGCCCCACCATCAGCGCCGCCCCGGCCGTCCCCGGCTGGGCGCCCCGCCCCCACCAGCCCACCGTCCCCGGGCTCTCGTACGGGGGCGGTTCGAGCGCGCCGTCCTTGTCCAGGCCCCGGGAGATCACCGGGGCCTGGATGCCTATGGAGGGCACGTCGAGGCGCTGGGGCAGGGCCGCGGCGAGCGGGGCGTGCGCGGCCGGCAGCCCCGGGCCCACCGCTCCGCCGGCCTGGCCGGCCGGCGGGGCGGGCGCCACGGTGAGCTGGCGGCCCCACAGCCACAGGCCGAGCACCAGCACGGACCAGGCGGCGAAGGTCAGCAGCCGGCCGCCCCCGGAAACCCTGGCCTCACTCATCCGGCCCCCGCTCGTCCGGCCCCCGCTCGTCCGCCGTCCGGCCCCCGCTCATCGGCCCGCCTCATCCGCCGACCGCCTCACTCGCCGCTGCGGCGGCGGCGCAGGGCCAGCGCCCGGCCCGCGACGGCCAGGGTGGCGACGGCGGCCAGGATGGCGCCGATCACCGTGTGCGGCAGGCCCGGGCCGTCGCCGTGGTCCTTCTTGGCCGCCGCGGCGGCCGGCTTGCCCGCCTCCGCGAGTTCGGCGGACATGCCGCCGCCGCCCGCGTGGACCGGCCAGACCGGTGAGGCGTGGTGGGTGGGGTGGCGGTACTCCGAGATCTGGACGGAGCCGGTGACCTTGTCGTGGCCGTCGCACGTCACCCGGATGGAGTGCCAGCCGGGCGAGGCGTGCGAGCTGATCATCGCCTCGCCGTAGAGCGGGCTGCGGCCGCCGTCGCGGCCGTAGAGCTCGACGTCCGCGACGAAGACGGCGGACTTGGCCGCCCCTCTGGTGCCGTCACATCCGTTGACGCGCAGTTTGACCTGCGCTCCGGGGTGGGCCGGATCCGGGTCGACCGTGATGCTGCCGCGGTCACCGCGGTCCTCCTCGCCCGCCAGGGCGACGGGCGCGGACACCGCGGAGAACGCCGCCAGGGCGACGGACACGGCGGCGGCACGGACAGCGTTCGGGACACTGCGCATGGTGAACCTCCTCGTCAAGGAGATTCACGCGCGGCGCGCCGCTCCGCATCCGGAGCGGCGCCGTACGTGTCAGCCGTACGCCTCGAACGGGGTACGCCCTGTCGGCCGTACGCGCCCTGCGCGCCGCACGCGCCGTACGGCCGTACGCCTCAGACGAGGTCGACCAGGTCCGCGATCGAGTCAACCGTCTTGGTCGGGCGGTACGGGAACTTCTCGGTGTCCGCGACCGAGGTCAGGCCAGTGAGGACGAGGAAGGTCTGCATGCCCGCCTCCAGCCCGGCCAGCACGTCGGTGTCCATCCGGTCGCCGATCATCGCGCTGGTCTCCGAGTGCGCGCCGATGGCGTTCAGGCCGGTGCGCATCATCAGCGGGTTGGGCTTGCCGGCGAAGTACGGCTGCTTGCCGGTCGCCTTGGTGATCAGCGCGGCGACCGCGCCGGTGGCCGGGAGCGGGCCCTCGGTGGAGGGGCCGGTCTCGTCGGGGTTGGTGCAGATGAAGCGGGCGCCCGCGTTGATCAGGCGGACGGCCTTGGTCATGGCCTCGAAGCTGTACGTTCGGGTCTCGCCGAGGACCACGTAGTCGGGCTCGTGGTCGGTCAGGATGTAGCCGATGTCGTGCAGGGCGGTGGTCAGACCGGCCTCGCCGATGACGTACGCGGTGCCGCCCGGGCGCTGGTCGTCGAGGAACTTCGCGGTGGCCAGCGCGGAGGTCCAGATGTTCTCGACGGGCACGTCCAGACCCATGCGGGACAGGCGGGCCTGGAGGTCGCGCGGGGTGTAGATCGAGTTGTTGGTCAGGACCAGGAAGGGCTTGCCGGACTCGCGCAGCCGCTTGATGAAGGCATCGGCGCCAGGGATCGGGGTGCCCTCGTGGATGAGGACCCCGTCCATGTCGGTGAGCCAGGATTCGATCGGCTTGCGCTCTGCCACTGGACTGTTCTCCGCTCTCGGTGGCCCATGACCTATGGCCTCTGGCCTCTGGTCTGTACCACCCTATCGGGGCCGGGCTGTGGACGCCCTGGGCGTCCACAGCCCGGACCGCGGGGGCCCGCTCAGCCCAGCCGGGCGTTGTCGACGGTCCAGTACCAGTTGTTGTTCCCGCTGTAGCGGAAGCGGATCTGGAGGTCGGTGGCACCGGCCGGGACCTGGAGCGCGAGGGACTCGGCCTTGGCGACGGCGTCGGCGGGGTAGGACTTCACGACGGTCGGGGCGCCGCCGTCGTAGGAGACCAGGACCTGGGCGCTCTGACCGGCCTCCTGCCGGTAGTGGGTCTGGAAGGTCAGATTGCGGGTGCGGCCGCCGGTGACCGCCCACTTGGGGGTGATCAGGGTGGAGTCGAAGGTGCCCGTGTGGCTCGTGTCGTCCCACTCGTCGGAGTCGGCGACGGCGAAGACGTCACGGGAGCGGACGTTCAGCTCGCGCCACTGGTCACGCTGCGACCGGCTCCAGAACTCGTCGGTGGCGAAGGCCCAGCCGGCCCACTCGGTGACACCGCCGGTGCCCAACTTGGAGTTGTCCACGGACCAGCCGGCGGGCGGGGTGTGCGTGAAGCCCTTCACGCCCGCCGGGATGCCCGTCTCGTCCACGCGCGCCCGGAGGTTCGGGCGCAGGGTGTCGAAGGGGTCGTCGTCCGGGGCGTTCAGCGGGACCCCGTCGATGCCGGGGGCGCTCACGCCGACTTGGGCGAGCGCGGTCGCGGCCACGTCGACCAGCTTCACGTCGTCGCGGACCGAGCCGGCCGGGATGCCCGACTTGGGGATGCGGCCGTGCCCGGGAATGGCGGAAAGCACGGGTGAGCCGGGGCGGTGGCGCGGGGTCTGTTCCAAAGGTCGGGGCTCGGTCGGTTTAGGCCGGCGGGGCGGCCTGTTGTGGCCGGGGCCAAAGATCGGGGCTCCGCCCCGGACCCCGCGCCTCAAACGCCGGCGAGGCTGGTTTGGTGCGGCGGGGCCTGCTCGGGTGGGGGCCGGTTCCGGCGGGGCCGGGCAGCCGGGAGGGGGATCGGCAGGCGGTCGTGGGGACGGGGGCGGATCAGCGGCGGTCGTCAGGGTGCCGGAGTCGGCGGGCGCTCAGGAGAAGGCTGCCGCCGGTGGCGAGCGCGGCCACGGCGCCCGCTCCGTACGCCCACTCGCGCGGGCCGGTGTGGGCGAGGGAACCCGCTTCAACGGGGTCCTCCGGGCTCTCGACGGAGAAGCGGTAGCCGCCGGCCTCGCCGATCCAGTCACCGTCGTCGCCCTTGCGCTGGACGAGGGCGGCGTCGGCGAGGACCTCGCCGGTGGGGGCGTCGGGGGCGAAGGCCAGGCCGACCCTGACGGTCAGGGACCCGCCGGGGCCGACGGTGAAACCGGGGAAGGCGTCGCCGCCGTCGAAGACGGCGATGATCTCGTCGCGGTCGCTGCTCTCCAGGGTCGTGGGAAACGTGCCGCCGGGCGCGTCGAACTCCATCCGCAGGTGGGCGGGGCGCAGGGCGCGGGCCTTGTCGGTGAAGACGACGACGGGGTGGATGGCCGTGCACTCGGAGTCGGTGGTGTTGGTCAGGTCCAGGTACCAGGTCTGCGGGTCGCCGCCGGTGCGGTACACGGCCGGGCCGCCGCGGATGCGCGCACCGATGGGGAAGGCGGTGCTCTTCCCGTCGCCGCAGGTGGCCTGTGCGCGGGAGGGCAGCGCGGGTGCGGGTCGGGCCCCGCCGCCGGTCCCGATGTCCGCGGCCGCGGTGGGGGCGGTGGTGGCCACGAGTACGGCGGTGAGGGCAAGGGCTTTGCGCAGTCGCATGGAAGACCTTCGCTGCTCGCCGGACGGGATGATGATCGGACCAGGTGACTATCACCCTGGCCTGCCCGCACCGTGCCACGCCCGCGGACCCCCACCCCACGCGCCACGCCTGAGCCGTTCCGGTTTACGCCCGATGGGGTGATCCCCGCAGGGCGCCGAACGCACTTCCGCCCAGCTCTCCGACCCCTCGTCACGTTCGGCGCCCGAGGAGACGCCCCGGCGCGCGCCCGGCCCCGCCGGAACCGGCCCCCACCCGAGCAGGCCCCGCCGCACCAAACCAGCCTCGCCGCACAACTCCAGCCCCGCCGCATCAAACCCAGCCCCGCCGGCGTTTGAGGCGCGGGGTCCGGGGCGGAGCCCCGATCTTTGGCCTCGGCAACAACCGGCCGGCGCCAGAAAACCCGGCCCAAGCCACAGGCGGCGGAGCCGAGCCGCAGGCGGCAAGGCTAGCCGCGCCCGAACACCCGGCCCAGCACCAGCTCCGCGGCCCCCTCCGCCACCCCCACCTCCGCGAGCGCGACGAGAACCTCCGCCCCCCACCCCCGGAGGGCCAGCACCGACCGGATCCCCTCCAGGAACACCCCCGGCGCACCCGCCACCACCCGCCCACCGAGCAGCACCTGGTCGACGTCCAGCAGTGCGACCAGGTTCGCCGCCCCCTCCCCCAGGATCCGCGCCGCCTCGGGAAGATCACCCCGGGCCACCGCCCCCAGGCACAGCGCCTCCACGCAACCGCGTGCCCCGCACCGGCACGGCGGGCCGTCCAGCATGAGTACCTGGTGCCCGAACTCCCCCGCCGCCGAGCGCTCACCACGATAGACCTCGCCGCCCAGCCACAACCCCGCGCCGAGCCCGGTCCCGACGTGCAGGTACACGCAGGTGCGGGGTCCACCGCCGGCAAACGGATACGCATGCGCACCCGGCGCGGCATCGGCGACACGCCCGGCAGCCACGTCCCGCCAGGCATCCACATCCACGTTCGAAGCCGCATCCACATCCGCATCCGGCCAGGCGGCCCGGAGCCACGCCCCGGCCGCCGCGGCCGCACCGGCGTTCGTGTCCTTGTCCAGCAGCACCGGCAGACCCAGCCGCCCCTGCAGCACCCCTCGCAGTGGAAAGCCCTTCCAGCTCGGGAACCCCGTCACCCGCCCCATCGTCCCGGCCCGGTGGTCGAGTGGCCCCGGTGCGGCCACCCCGACGCCCAGGGGCGGCAGCCCGGTCGGGTCTCCGACCCGCGCGACCGCCCGTACGACCGCCTCCACCGCCGATTCCGGGCCGGCCCCGAAGTCCAGCGGGCCGGCGCCCTCGGCGACGACGCGGCCCGCCAGGTCGACCCGTACCGCTCGGAGCTCGTCCCGGTCCAGGTGCACTCCGACGGCGTGATGCACGTCCGGCACCAGCCGGAGCAGGGTGCGCGGTTTGCCGCCGGTGGACGCGGCTCGCCCGGCCTCGGCGATCAGCCCGTCCGCGCCGAGCCGGGCCGTGATCTTGCTGACGGCCTGCGGGGTGAGTCCCGTACGGGCCGCGAGCTCGGCGCGGCCCAGGCCCGCCGGGCCGGCGCCGCGCAGCAGGTCCAGCATCAGCGCCTCGTTGTACCCGCGCAGCGCCGGCAGGTTCACCCCGCCGCGTTCGTCACCGCTACCCCTGTTCACGAGTCCATTGTCCACCTTCCTTGCACTTCAGCAACACTGTTGCCAAAGTGGTGCCATGAGCAACCCCGCTTCCCCCTCCTCCCCCGCACCCCTCCGCGTCGGCCTCATCGGCTATGGACTCGCCGGTTCCGTCTTCCACGCCCCCCTCGTGGCCGCCACGGACGGACTCGTCCTCGACACCGTCGTCACCTCCGATCCGACCCGCCAGGCCCAGGCCCGCGCGGAGTTCCCCGACGTCCGCATCGCCGCCACCGCCGACGAACTGTGGGACCGGGACCTCGACCTCGTCGTGGTCGCCTCCCCCAACCGGACGCACGTCCCGCTCGCCACCACCGCCCTCGAAGCCGGGATCCCGGTGGTCGTGGACAAGCCGCTCGCCGCCACCGCCGCCGAGGCCCGCGCGCTGGCCGCCCTCGCGGACCGCAGCGGGACCTTCCTCTCCGTCTTCCAGAACCGCCGCTGGGACAACGACTTCCTCACGCTGCAGCGCCTCCTCGTGGAGGGCGAGCTCGGTGAGGTCCAGCGCTTCGAGTCCCGTTTCGAGCGCTGGCGCCCGCAGCTGAAGGGCGGCTGGCGCGAGTCGGGCGCCCCGGAGGAGATCGGCGGCCTGCTGTACGACCTCGGCAGCCACGTCGTGGACCAGGCGCTCGTGCTCTTCGGTCCGGCCGTACGGGTCTACGCGGAGACCGACGCGCGCCGCCCGGGAGCCGAGACCGACGACGACACCTTCATCGCCGTCACGCACGCGAACGGGGTCCGCTCCCACTTTTACGTCAGCGCGACCGCCGCCCAGCTGGGACCGCGGTTCCGGGTGCTCGGTTCGCGGGCCGGCTACGTGAAGTACGGACTCGACCCGCAGGAAGGCGCCCTGCGTGAGGGGCTGCGGCCGGACGGCGAGACGCCGTGGGGAGAGGAGCCCCCGCACCTGTGGGGGCGGGTGGGTTCCGGGGAGTCCCCGCTGACCGGCGGCGGGACCCCGCTGCCGACCGAGCCGGGCGACTACCCGGCGTACTACGCGGCGGTGGCGGCCGCCCTGCGCACGGGCGGGCCGGCCCCGGTCACGGCGCACGAGGCCGCGCACTGCCTCGACGTACTGGAGGCGGCGCGCAAGTCGTCCCGCGAGGGCGTGGTGGTGGAGATTCCCGCCGCACCGACCGGTTCGGAGTGAAAGACCGCGCGCGTACGAAAGGGGGGCGGGACCGCCGATGGCAGTCCCGCCCCCCTTTCGGGTGTTCCTAGGCGCTCTTGAACTCCTGGCGCTGACGGCCCAGGCCCTCGATCTCCACCTCGACGACGTCACCGGCGCGCAGGTACGGCTTCGGCTCCGGCTGGCCCATGGCCACGCCGCCCGGCGTACCCGTGACGATGACGTCGCCGGGGTAGAGGGTCATGAACTGGCTCAGGTACCGGACGACCTCGCCCACCGGGAAGATCTGGTCCGAGGTGTTGCCGTCCTGCTTCAGCTCGCCGTTGACCCACAGCTTCACGTCCAGGACCTGCGGGTCCGGGACCTCGTCGGCGGTGACCAGCCAGGGGCCGAGCGGGGTGAAGGTCTCGCAGTTCTTGCCCTTGTCCCAGGTGCCGCCGCGCTCGATCTGGAACTCGCGCTCCGAGACGTCGTTGACCAGCACGTAGCCGCCCACGTGGGCCAGGCCCTCCTCGGCGGAGGACAGGTAGCGGGCGGTGCTGCCGATGACGACGCCGAGCTCGGCCTCCCAGTCGGTCTTCACGCTGCCGCGCGGGATCAGCACGGTGTCGTCCGGGCCGACCACGGTGTCCGGGGCCTTCAGGAACAGGATCGGCTCGGCCGGCGGCTCCGCGCCGATCTCGGCCGCGTGCCCGAAGTAGTTCAGGCCGATGCCCACGACCTTGCCGACGCGGCC
Organism: Streptomyces sp. NRRL F-2580; assembly: GCF_000720115.1. Lineage (GTDB taxonomy): Bacteria > Actinomycetota > Actinomycetes > Streptomycetales > Streptomycetaceae > Streptomyces. The sequence continues at coordinate 79,987 of NZ_JOIR01000029.1, read as the reverse complement.
GACCGGCGCACCGATCCGGAGCCCTTCGGCGCCCAGGACCGGAAGCTCACCGGACTCGGCCGCGTCCCGTACCCGGGACAGCACGGAGTCGTCGGCCAGCAGGCCGCCGTCCACATCCGTGATCAGGCCGGACAGGTCACGCAGGGTCCCGTCCTGGTCGAGCAGCGCGGGGCGTTCCGACCCGACGGGTCCGACACGCAGCAGCTTCATGGGCATTCTCCCGTGGTCGTGGGTGGTCGGCCCATGGGCGTGCCACGGGCCGGCCGATGGGTTGCGGCCATCGGAGGATTGGTTGATCCTCCAAGAAGTCCGCCCCATCCGCAAGACCCTGTTCACGGACTGGAACGCCCTACTCCGCCGGCCGTCGCCACCCGCTCCACCTGCTCCGCCCAGGCCGCCTACGCCGCCTACGCCAGCTGTGCCACCTGTTCCGCCTGGCCCGCCTTTTCCGCGCGCTCGGCCCGCTCCTTGCGGTGCTGCAGCCAGATCCGCTCCGCCACCGACCACGCGGTGGTGGTCAGCAGGTACAGCCCAGCGGCCAGCGGCACCACGGCGGCCGTGATCAGCGTCCCGAACGAGAGCAGGGGCAGTACGCCGCCCAGCTTGCGCATGACCTCCTGCTGCTCGGCGGTCACCTCGGCCACGACCCCGGGCTTGGCGCCAGGCTTGGCGCCAGGCTTGGCGCCCGCCTTGGCCTTCGCCGCCCCCGGCTTGGCCTTGCCGCGGCCGGCCGGTGCCGCGGCGGCGGCAGCGGAAGCAGCGGCAGCGGAAGCAGCGGCCACGGCCGCCGCCTTGCGGCCCCGTACCGCGCTCCAGGCGGCGACCACCGCAATCGCCGCGAACAGCCCGAGGAACACCAGCCCCTGCGCCCCGAACGGGCCGCCCTCCCCCAGCGCCTCGGTCCACCGGGAGCCCAGCGGCGCGGCGAAGAGCCGGTGTCCGAGCAGCTCGTTGGCCTCGCCGCCGACCTTCGAGGAGGAGAACGCCTGGTACATCACGAAGAACACGGGCAGCTGGAGCAGCAGCGGCAGGCACCCCGCCGCCGGCGTCGCCCCGCGGAAGGCGGCCCGGCTCAGCGGGTGCAGGGCGAGCCGTACGAGCACGGTGAACAGCACGATCGCGGCGGCGGTCGCGGACTGGGCCAGTACCGGCTCCAGAAGCCGGCCCAGCTCAGCAACAAGGTGGGTGAAAACGGACACGTGGGCCCTCCGAAGGGTCTCGTCGAACGTCGAAAGACATGCATTTCGGCGTGACGACCCGCGAGGGGCGACAACAGTGATCAGTCAGCAGAAGGCGAGAACAAGCACGACAACAGGATGTACTGCGCGCCCCTACGCGGCCGTCAGGAGGGCGCGGCCGGGTGCCCTGGGCCGGGACCGGCCCGAGGCGTCGGGATCACGCTGCGGCAGGAACGCCGTGCGCTGCTCGCGATCACGTATCGCGGTGCGTATGCGGTGCGGCGGCACGGGCCGCACGAGCCGTGTGGCGGCGGCCAGGGCCTCGGTGCCCACGGCGACGGTGGCCGCGAGGGCGACCACGACGGCGCCCAGCCCGCTCTCGCCGGCGAACAGCCCGAGGACTCCCCCGAGCAGCACGAGAGGGAGCAGCACGGCGAGGGCTCGCGAGGCCCGGGCGAACACGTTGGCCATACGGACCTCCCCCTCTCCACTCCGGACTCCGGCACGCGCGTTCACGTACGCGTTCGATGGTAACGGGCCCCGCTGACAACGGAACCGGGCAGGGAGGACCTGAGGGTCAGGAGGGCCGGCTTGCGGGTCAGGAGGGCTTCAGGGTCCCCCAGACCACCAGCCGGTACTTGGAGCTGTACTCGGGCGTGCAGGTGGTGAGGGTGATGTACGCGCCGGGCTCGGCATATCCCTGGTCCGGCTTCACCACGCTCCGCGGCACGGGCGCGATCACACCGGTGTCCCGCTCGGTCGTCTCGCCCAGCGTCCTCCCGACCACGTAGGTGAACCTGCGCCCCCGTACCTCGACGATCAGCTCGTCGCCCGCCCGCAGCCGGTTGATGTACCGGAAGGGCTCGCCGTGGGTGTTCCGGTGGCCGGCCAGCGCGAGGTTCCCCCGTTCCCCGGGCCCGGCGGTCCCGGGGTACTGCCCGACGTAGCCCTTGTCGAGGACGGCCCGCTTGTCGATCCCCTGCGCGACGGGGACGACGAGCCCCAGGCGCGGGATGCGCAGGACGGCGTACGCCCGGTCCCGCTGCGCGACGGCGGGCCGGGCGGACCGGGACGGCCCGGCCCCGAGCCCGGCCGTCTCGGCGGGGACGGGTTCAGGTCCAGCTACGGGAACGGTCACGGCCGGCTCCGGAAGATCAGGTGCGCCAGACGGGCCAGGTGCGCCAGGTGCGCCAGGTGCGCCAGGTGCGGGATCCTGCCCCCAGGCCCGCTCCAGGGCCTGGACCCGGTCCTGCGCGGCGGCCGCGGCCTGCCGGTTGGTCCACCACACCTGGTGCACCACCAGCAACAACACCACCACGCCCACGGTGACGGTCAGCTCGGCGGCGGCCCACAGCACCCCCACGAGACCGGCCCGGCGCGCCCGCCGACCACTCCCCTGAACCACCACCGGTATGTGATCCCGCACGGGCGGCACCTTAAGTCCTCCCCCGTCAACTGACCAGCGGCAGTACGGTGTGAACCATGCGCCCCGACACGCCTGCCGAGCACATCGCCGAAGCCGAGCGCCTCATCCGCACGGCGACCCGCTACCCCGAGGACCAGGAGCCCTTGCTCCTCCAGGCCGCGGCCCACCTCGAACTGGCCGACGCACGCGACCGGGCGAGCGCCCTCTACGACCAACTCCTCTCCTCCTCCCCTTCCGACCCCCATCTGATCAAGGCCCTGCAGGCGGCGAACCTCTGGGAGTACGGCCACGAGCCGGAGGCCCGCGCCCTCATCTCGGGCATCCGCGCCGCCTCACCCAAGGACCCGGCGCCGTGGGAGGTCATCGCGGAAGCCCTGGAGGCCCACGACGAGTTGGAGGCCTCGCACGAGTGCTTCACCGAAGCGGCGACCCTCCTCATCACGGAGGACGACCCGCTCACCCAGGCCACCACCGCCCTCCTGACGGGTCGCCACCGGGTACGCCGCCTCCTCGGGCGCACGCACGACGACTGGGACATGGTCGCCGACACCCGTCACATCGGCCCGATCCCCCTGGACGAGCTCCACGACCCGAAGCGCATCTGGGCGCTCGGCTCCGACGACCCCGCCGAACTGCGCGCCGAGATCGCCCGCCTGCGCGCCGAACTGGGCGACCGCCGCGCGGCCCTCTCCCGCCCGTTCCCGGTGGCGATCCTCCACTGGCCCGCACGCGAACTGGCCGAGCTCGTCACCTCGTACCCCACCCTCGCCACGGAGTACGCCTCGCACGAGGCCCACCTGAGGGAGATCGAGACCTCGCTGCGCGCCCTGGCCGCCTCGGGCACCACGAACCTCGGCATCGTCACCGCGAGCGTCCCCTCCTACGAGGCCTTCGCGGCCTCCGAGAAGACCTCCCCGGCCTCCCCGTCCCTCCTGGCCGAATACGCCACCACCCTCGCCGCCCGCGGCAAAGCCACCCCCTGGCCCCCCACCCCCACCAACCCCTGCTGGTGCACGTCGGGCAAGCCGTACGCGGAATGCCACGGGGGCTGAAGAGCCCCGGGGGCGGCAGCCACCACGCTCCCACCCCCTAGGGGAGCCGGTTCGCCCACCGCTCGCGGTGCTTGCGCGCAAACTCGATGCCTATGTTGTGCCCCTTGGCTTGCGCAAGCGCCGCGCGGAACCGACCGGTGATTCCGTCGATCACGTCGAGTTCGTCCGTCAGCTGCAGTGCGCCTCGGTCGAACAACGCGTGGCAGTTGGGGCACAGGCACAGTACGTTTTCGATCCTGTCCTGGCCCAAGTGCGGCTTTCCGACGGCCTGTATGTGCGCTGCTTCGCTGTACGCCTCACCTTCCAGGGAAACGATCAGCCGCGCGCGACATATCTGGCAGGTGTTGTCGTACATCTTCTTCACCGCGCGCACGACCGTGGAGTCCCGCACCAATCGGTCCTGCGAGATGTAGCGCCGGGCCTGCTCCTCGAAGGGCGTCTCAGCGCAGCCCAACGGGTCCACCGGTTGAGGGGTCGGCAGCTGCCCAGGCTCGATCTTGAGCAGCTGGAACTGGCAGATGACGAAGCCTTCCTGTCCGACCGTCAGCCAGTGGTCGGCCACCCTGAACAGCCCGCGATAGCGGTATCCCTGGGTTGCTCGGCGGCGCTTGCCGCGGGTGACCCCGAGGCCTTCGATCACTCGTACGGGATGTCCCATGGCCTGGGATACGACCAGCGCAGCGTTGCCCCGCTCCCCAAGGGACTGATCGGCGACCATCCGCCCCGAGTCCCGGTCGCGGCCCCCTTCGCCCGTATAGACGATCACGTCGCCTTCATCGCGATCGTCTATGTACCCACCGGAGAGCACGATGGAGTCGGCGCCCGTCTTCTCGGTGCCCGCGATTCCGCGGCCGCTGAAGCGATGGACTCCGTGGGCGTGGAGCTCTACGTGCCCTTTGAACCAGTCCCCCTCAGCCACACCGTCAGGGGTACCGAACGCAACGGATCTTGAAGGCGCAGTCATGCGCGCATCATGCCAAAGGATCAATGGCGGGTCAGCGGTCGGCCGTGGTGTAGGCGGCTGCGGCCATTGTGGTGGCGGCGGTGAAGACGGCGGGCCAGGGGCCGATCTTCTTGGCCAAGGGGTGGGAGGCCGCGAAGGCGGCGATGTAGGCCGCGCCGAGGAGGGCCGTCGTCGTCGGGGTCGTGCGGCGGTGCCATTCGCGGGCGGCGACGGTGCCGGCGGCCGCGAGGACCACGCCGCCGAGGGGGCGCCTGCCGGTCCAGCGGGCGGCGGCGTAGCCGCCGACGAGGCCGGCTGCGGCCACGAGTGAGGTGGGGATCTGCGCCATGGTGGGGGCCTCCGGCCGTTCGGACGTCATCGGTCGAGGCTAACGCGCCCGCCGGGTGAAGCGGCGCGCGGCCGCCACCCCCAGCACCACGACGGCTCCGCCGAGGACACCGGGCGGGAGGGAGTCCTGAACGGCGCGGGGGAGCACCGCCATCACCCCCAGGATGATGAAGAACGCCACGGCGCAGCCCCCGAGAGCGACCAGGAGGCGGGTGATGAGGGTGTTCGTCGGCACGCTGGGCTCCGGGGTGTCATGCGAGTCGTACGGGTCCTGCGGGTCGTACGGGTGGTCCGGGTCCTGGGGTCCTGCGGGTCTGCGGGTCCTGCGGGGCCTGCGGGTCTGCGAGTCGTACGGGTCCTGCGGGTCTGCGAGTCGTACGGTCCTGCGGGTCTGCGGGTCTGCGGGTCTGCGAGTCGTGCTGTTCCTGCGGTTCCTGCGGGTCGTGCGATGCGTTCGGCTTCGCGCTCCACCCGTTCAACGTCCGCCCGTACGCCTCCGATACGGGCCGTCCGCGACACCGTACGGAAGTCGGATTTGTCGCACACCCTCCGGATCCGTGCACCTGCTCTCCAGGGAACCTTCCCGGCGTAGATTCACTCTCTGAGAGGGGCGATACGACCGAAGCCGCCCAAGCCGGCCCAAGGAGCTGCAAACGTGATCTGTTATGGACGGGCCGTCCTGGACCTGTCGGACGAACTCGCCGACGCCTACAGCGAGGTCTTCTCCGCTCCGCCGTGGAACGAAGGCGAAGAAACCATTCGCCAGTTCGCCGCCCGGCTCCAGGCCGACAGCCGCCGCACGGGGTTCCGTACCGCCTTCGCCCAGTCGGCCGTCGGCATCGACGGATTCGCCACCGCCTGGCTGACCCCCAGGACCTTCCCCACCGACCGGGCCTACGGACAGGTCACCGCACAGCTCGGCCGACCGCGCGTACGGGAACTCCTCATCGGCGCCCTGGAGATCGACGAGCTCGCCGTACGCCCGCACGCCCGCGGCCACGGCACCGGCCGCGCCCTCCTCGCCGAGATCACCGCCGACGCCCCGGACGCCCGCGCCTGGCTCCTCACCGCACGCATGGCCACCGACACCGTCGCCACCTACCGCCGGCTCGGCTGGCACGAGGTCACCCCGCTGCCCGGAACGGAGAACGGCGTCGTCGTCTTCCTCGCCCCGAACCACCCTTCGGCCTGAGCGTCGCCCGCACCCCACCGGGCATACCCCGGGCATGATCACACGCGTCGCCGTCGCCCAGCGCCAGCTCAACATGGCCACCCACCACCAGCTCAGGCGGGCCGGGATCCCGGCCGCCACCATCAGCGGCCGCAGCCGCCGCGCAGGGCCCTGGCAGCGGCTCCTGCCACGCGTGTACCTCCTGCAGACCGGCCCGCCGGACGCCCGGCAGCACGCGCTGTCCGCCGTCCTGTACGCCGCCGCGCCCGCCGCGGACCCGCTGTCCGGGGCGACCGCCGCCCTCACCGGCGGCGCCGCACTCGCACTCCTCGGCATCCGCGGCGCCCCGCCCGACCCGCTCCACGTCCTCGTACGCTCCCCGCGCACGGTGACGGCCACCGGCCGCGTCCGGCCCGCCCCGACCGCCCGCTGGCCCGCGACCATCCACATCCACGGCGTCCCCAGCGCCCGCCCGGTCCGGGCCGCCGCCGACTTCGCGGCCCGCACGGACGACCCCGACCTGGTGCGCTCCGTCCTCGCGAACGTCGTCCAGGGCGGCTGGTGCCACCCCCACGACCTGCACGCCGAACTGCGCGCCGGCCGCGTCCGGCACCGCCCCGCCGTCCGCGCCGCCGCCGCGGAACTGCTCGCCGGGGTCCGCTCGATCGCCGAGGGCCGCGCCCGCGACACCCTGTCGGCCACGGACCTGCCGGCACCGCTGTGGAACGCCCGCCTCTACGCGCCCGACGGCACGTTCCTCGCCACACCGGACGCGTACTGGCCCGAGGAGGGCGTGGCACTGGAGGTCGACTCCGCGGAGTACCACTACACGCGCGACGCCTGGCAGGCCACGCTGCACCGCCGGCTGCGCCTGGAGTCCCACGGCGTCCTGGTCGCCAGTACCACCCCGGCGATCCTCCGGGACCGGCCGGTGGACGTGATCGGCGCCCTGCGCGCCCTCCTCGCCCTGGGCGCGGCCCGCCCCGCGCCGCCGGGCGTCACCGCCCGCGGGCACGCCCAGCTGGAGCTGCCGCTCCCGTAGCGTCCTCTCCGGGGGCTACGCCCCGAAGGCGCGGGACACCGAATGGATCAGCAGGCCCGCCAGGGCGCCGACCACCGTGCCGTTGATCCGGATGAACTGCAGGTCGCGGCCGATGTGGGCCTCGATCTTGCGGGAGGTGTGCTCGGCGTCCCAGCCCGCCACCGTGTCCGTGATCAGCGAGGTGATCTCGGTCCGGTAGGTGGTGACTACGTAGACGACCGCGCCCTCGATCCAGCCCTCCAGCTTCGCCTGCAGCCCGCCGTCGGTGGCCAGCCGCGCGCCCAGGGAGATCAGCGAGGCGCGGACCCGCAGGCGCAGCTCGCTCTGCTCGTCCTCCGCCGCCGAGATGATCATCGAGCGGATCGCCGACCAGGCCGAGGCGATGACGTCCTGGACCTCGTCGCGCGCCAGGATCTCGGACTTGAGGCGCTCCACCCTCGCGCGCGTCTCGGTGTCCGACTGGAGGTCGGCCGCGAAGTCCCGCAGGAACCGGTCCACCGCCCCGCGCGCCGGGTGCTCGGGCACGTCCCGCATCTCCGTGACGAAACGGAGCAGCTCCTTGTAGACGCGCTCGCCCACCTTGCGGTCCACGAACCGCGGGGTCCAGCCGGGGGCGCCGCCCTGGACCGCGTCCGTGATCGAGTCCCCGTGCGTGACCAGCCAGTCGTGGGCCTTGGCGCAGATCAGGTCGACGGCCCGGCGGTGGCCGCCGTCCGCGACGACCCGACCCAGGGTCTTGCCGATGCCCGGCGCGATCTCGGCGGCCTCCGCGCGCCGGGTGATCGCCTCGCCGACGACGGCCTGCACGTCGGAGTCGCGCAGTACGGTCAGCGCCCCGCGCAGGGCGGCCGCCAGCTCGGCCGTGACCCGGTCCGCGTGGGCGGGCTCGGCCAGCCAGGCCCCGAGGCGGCCGCCGATGCCGAGCGCGTGGAGGCGGGCGCGGACCACGTCGGAGGAGAGGAAGTTCTCGCCGACGAACTCGCCGAGGGTGACGCCGAGCTGGTCCTTCTTGGTCGGGATGATCGCGGTGTGCGGGATGGGCAGGCCGAGCGGCCGCTTGAAGAGGGCGGTGACGGCGAACCAGTCCGCGAGCGCGCCGACCATGCCGGCCTCGGCCGCGGCGGCCACGTACGCGGCCCAGCCGCCGGCGCCCCACGCGTGCTGGGCGTACTTGGCCAGTACGTAGACCAGCGCGACCAGGATCAGCAGGCCGGTCGCGATGGTCTTCATCCGCCGGACACCGCGCCGGCGCTCCTCGTCCGCGGCGTTGAACACGAACGCTCCGCGGGCGGGCGGCGCTACGGGTGGTGGCGCCGGCGGCGGGGCGGTGCCTCCGGCTGTGCTGCGGTTCTCCACGTGCTCCTGCCTTCCCCCGGGGCGCCGGTTTTGTCTCCATAGCATCCGACTCCTGGGTAGCCCGAGGAGTTCCCGCCACGCCCTTTCGCTCCTGCGGGGGCTGCGGTACGGGAGGCCGCGCCCGGCCTCCCGCTCCCAGCGGGCCCCTGTACCGGAGCCCGAGCCCGGGCTGCCGCGCCGCGACGGGCCGTACGGTCGCCGCGCGCCGTGCCGGGCTGCCGCGCCGCGACGGGCCGTACGGGTCGCCGCGCCGTCCCGCTCCCGCGCGGGCTGCGGTACGGGAGGCTCGGTGCCCCGTGCCGTACGACCGGCGGGCTGCGGCGGGGAGAGCACCCCGGCCCCGCACCCCACGGGCCGCCGGCCCGGTAGCAGGCCGGGCCAGGGCCACGGTCCCTGTCCGGGTAGCTGCCACGACGGGGGGATGTCGCCCCGACCCCGAGCAACGGCACCCGGCGGCCGAAGCCGCACCACCGAGCGGCTCCGTCCGGGCCCCCTGGCGGGCGGTGCCGCAGGCCGGAGGCTTCGCGGGAGGCGCGGCGGGCGGAACACGGTCCCGTGCACCGCTTCTCGGCGCGCGGGCTGCCGTGAAGCATCGTGGTCGACGGGCGCCCGCAGGTGGCCATCGGACCGGCGTTACAGCTCCTTGCGGAGCGAAGGGCCGTCCAAGGGGCGCTTCGGGGGCTTGACCTTGATTTCGACGCCGCCCCAGAAGGCGAAGCCCGTGATGACGACCCGGGGGGCGCCCGGCACGGACGGGCCCGGGCTGTGGCGCTGGTCGAAGGCGCCCATGAAGCCGAAGCCCCGTACGTCGAGCTCCACCCCCGGCGGCACCGTGATCTCGATGCCGCCCATGATCGCGACGCAGTTGATCACCACCTCGCGCTGCGCGAAGTCCGCCTCGCGCAGGTCCAGTTCGCCGCCGCCCCAGAACGCCACCGCGTCGAAACGCGCGGGCACCGTCCAGCGGCCCTTGCGCTGGAACCCCGACATGACCGCGACCGCCGGCGTGGAGGTCCCCGCCCCGCCGATCCGCCCCGACCACGGCGCAGCCGCCGACCCGGCGGCCGGCACCGGCTGCGCGGCCGGCCCCGCCGCCGCCGGCAGGTCCCGAGTCAGCGGTTCCAGTTCCGCGTACGTCCGGGACTTGTACGCGACCTCCAGCCGCTCCTCGAATTCCTCCATGTCGAGCCGGCCCTCGGCGACGGCGTCCCGCAGACGCTCCGCCACCCGGTCCCGGTCGGCATCCGACGCCCTCAGCTCCGGCAACGGCTTCTCCGGCCGATCGTCACTCATGCGGACCAGACTATGCAGGGTTTCCCGGGAGTTGTACGGGGAGGACCTGGGCAGGTCCCTGAGATCGACCCCGGTTTTCCCCTGACCTGATCGGTTGATCGAGCCGCGGTGTCAGCCGCGGCCCGCGTACATGCGCGCGATCACGTCCTCGATGTCCGGCTCCCGCACCGACAGGTCCACCAGCGGGTACTCCGCCGCCACCGCCGCCACCAGCGGGGCCGCCGACGTCCCCGCCGGGAACGCCAGCCACTGCCGCGGCCCCTCCACCTTCACCACCCGCGCACCCGCCACCTCGATCGGCGCGAGCTCCCGCTCCAGGTCCACCACCAACGTCCGCTCGCCGGCCGCCTCCGAGCCCGCCGCGTGCAGACCGTCCAGCACCCCGTCGTACATCAGCCGCCCGTGGTCGATCACCATCACCCGCTCGCACAGCTGCTCGATGTCCTGGAGGTCGTGCGTGGTCAGCAGCACCGTCGTCCCGAGCTCCTCGTTCAACTGCCGCAGGAACCCCCGTACCTTCGCCTTGCTCACCACGTCGAGCCCGATCGTCGGCTCGTCCAGGTACAGCACCTCCGGATCGTGCAGCAGCGCCGCCGCGATGTCCCCGCGCATCCGCTGCCCAAGCGACAGCTGCCGTACCGGTACGTCGAGCAGCTCGGCCAGGTCCAGCCGGTCCACGCAGCGTTCCAGGTTCTCCGCGAACCGCGCCGCCGGGATCCGGTACATCCGCCGCATCAGCCCGTACGAGTCCTTCAGCGGCAGGTCCCACCACAGCGTGGTGCGCTGCCCGAAGACCACTCCGATCCGGTGCGCGAGGCGCATCCGCTCCCGCGACGGGTCGATGCCCGCGACCCGCAGCCGGCCGCCGCTCGGGGTCAGGATGCCGGTCAGCATCTTGATGGTGGTCGACTTCCCGGCGCCGTTGGGCCCGATGTAGCCGACCATCTCGCCCCGCGCGACCTCGAAGCTGATCCCGTCCACCGCCCGCACCTGGCGTTTCTCCCGGCGCATCAGACTCACCCGGCGCCGTACGTCGAAGACCTTCTCGACCCCGTCCAGCGAGATCAGCGCATCCGCGTCAGCCACAGCTAGCTCCCCGTGCTTCGGTACGAACGGACTCCCGCGCGCCACGCCAGCGACGCGGGCAGGAACACCACGAAGGCCACCAGCGGGCTCAGGTACGCGGCCCACCCGGGCAGTCCCAGCGGATCGGGCCGCCCCAGCACGTACAGCGCGGGCAGCCAGTTGACGAAGGCGAGCGGCACGATGAAGGTGACCCCGCGCAGCAGGTCCTTGGCGAAGATCGTCGGCGGGTACTGGAGCATCGTGCAGCCGCCGTAGGTGAAGGAGTTCTGCACCTCGGCCGCGTCCCCGGCGATGAACTGGAAGGCCGCCCCGGTCACCATCACCGCCGCGAAGATCGCCGCCCCGGCCACGATCATCACGGGCACCATCAGCGCCTTCCCTGCCGTCCAGTCCACGTCCAGGGACCAGAGCGCCCAGCCCAGCACCCCGAGCCCCTGCATGACCCGGCCCAGCCGGCGCAGCGCGAACCGGTCCGCCGCCACCTGCGCGAGGACCGGGACGGGACGCACCAGCATCGTGTCCAGCGAGCCGTCCCGGATCCGGGCACCGATCCGGTCGGTGTTCCCCATCAGCAGGTCCGCCAGGCCCAGGGAGGCCGAGCAGGACCCGTAGAGGAGGGCGATCTCGGGCAGGGTGAAGCCGCCGAGGACGTCCACGTGGGAGAACATGATGGAGATCGTGACGAAGTCGAGGAGGGTGATCGCGGCGTTCCCGACGGCGGACAGCGCGAAGGACGCCCGGTACGTCATCGTCGAGCGGATCCACATCGCCACGATCAGCCCGTAGCCGCGCAGCCCCTCCCGGACCTGCCGTACGCGAGCGGACCCACCGAGCGGGCGCACCCCGGCCTCCGCCCCCGGTACCGCCCCAGGTCCCGCCCCCGGTGCGCTCTCACGTCGCGCCCCCGGCGCCGTCAACTCCCGCCCCGGCGCCGCCTCGACGGCCTCGAACGCCTCACCGGCTCCGGCCCCCACCGCTTCCTCCGCCTCGGCCTCAGCCACCCTGGACCACCACCTTCCGCGTCGCGGCCGACTGCAGCAGCCGCCCCGCGCCCAGCAGTACGAGCGCCCACCCGGCCTGGAACCCCAGCGCCCCGGCCGCGCCCCCGGCCCCCGCATGCTTGCCCAGCAGGACGTCCATCGGCACCTGGAGCATCGCCGACCACGGCAGGACGCGCACGAACTCGCCGAAGCCGCCCGGGAAGACGGTCAGCGGCAGCAGCATCCCGGAGAAGAAGATCGAGACGACGGTCGCCATCATGTTGATGCCGGACCCGTCCATCAGCCAGAAGGCCAGCAGCCCCAGCAGGAAGCGCACCGCGAAGCTCACCACCAGCCCGAGCACGACCGAGACCAGGAACAGCAGCCAGCGCAGCGGATCGGCGGGCAGCGCCAGCCTGAACGCCAGCGCCCCCGCCGCCAACGGGACCAGCCCGCGCCCCAGCAGCTGGAAGCCGGCCCGCCCCATGTCGGCGGCGAGCCACCACATCTGGAGGTCCGCCGGCCGGTACAGGTCGACGGCGATGTCGCCCGTGCGCACCCGCTCCTGGATCTCCTCCTGGAAGCCGCCCCCGATCAACGCCCCTGCGGCGAGCAGCGACTGGCTCACCCACACGAAGGTGAGGGCCTGCGCCTGGTCGTAACCGCCGAGCCCGGGGCGCTCGTCCCACAGCGCGATGTACGTGTACGCCACGATGAAGCCGAACGTGGTGTTGGTGAAGACCCCGGCGGCCGTCGCCGTTCCATAGGTGGCGTACCGCCTGAATCCGCCTGCCGCGACCGCCAGGTAGAGACGCACTCTCCGGCGCACCGTATCCCTCCGTTTTCCACGTCGTTCCTACGTCGGCCAAAGCGCGCGAGCTTAGTGCGGAGGGGCGAGCCACGCGACCGATTTACGCCCGTCCGGAGCGGAATCACCGGCCATCGGGTAGACACCATGAGGTACAGAAGTGGATATTTCGAACGGCGTCGAGGAGTCCTGGAGATGAGCGACCAGTCACCACCCCCGGGCTGGACCCCTCGCGACCCGGACACCCCGCCCGAAGCACGGCAACCACGGGCGAACCAGCGGCCCCGACCGGGGCCGCAGACCCGGCGCCAGCCACAGCCGCAACCCGGTCCGCCCGCACCGGGGAAGAAGCCCCGCCGCAAGCGCACCGGCTGGCGCCGCCTCGTCCCCACGTGGCGCATGGTCCTGGGCGTCGTCCTGCTCCTGGCCCTGCTGATCGGCGGCGCCCTCGTGGCCGGCTACCTGCTGGTCGACATCCCGCCGGCCAACGCCGCCGCCACCGCGCAGTCCAACGTCTACCTCTACTCCGACGGCTCGCAGATCGCCCGCGACGGCGAGGTCAACCGCGTCAACGTGCCGCTCTCCCAGATCCCGCGGACCGTGCAGGAAGCCGTACTGGCCGCCGAGGACCGGGACTTCTACTCCGAACGGGCGGTGGACCCCAAGGCGATGCTCCGCGCCGCCTGGAACACCGCGACCGGCAAGGGCACCCAGTCCGGCTCCACCATCACCCAGCAGTACGTCAAGAACTACTACCTGGGCCAGGAACAGACGATCAAACGCAAGGTCAAAGAGTTCTTCATCGCGATCAAACTCGGCCGCGAGAAGTCGAAGGACTACATCCTCGAGGGTTACCTGAACACCAGCTACTTCGGCCGCAACGCCTACGGCATCCAGGCCGCCGCCCAGGCCTACTACGGCAAGGACGTCAGCAACCTCACCACCGCCGAGGGCGCCTACCTCGCCACCCTCCTCAACTCCCCCAGCGCCTTCGACGTGGTCGCCCACCCCCAGAGCCGCCCCCGCGCCCTCGCCCGCTGGAACTACGTGCTCGACGGCATGGTCAAGAAGGGCTGGCTGTCCGAGACCGAGCGCGCCACGACGCGGTTCCCCGAGCCCGGCAAGGTCCGCACGGCCGCCGGCCTGTCCGGCCAGCGCGGCTACCTCGTGGAAGCGATCAAGGACTACATCGTCGAGAACAAGATCCTCGACGACAAGACCCTCGCCGAGGGCGGTTACCGGATCGCCTCCACCATCGACAAGCGCCGCCAGACCGCCTTCGTCGAGGCCGTCGACGACCAGATGATCGGCAAACTCGAACCGGAGACGCGCAAGGCGGACCGGCTGGTGCGGGCCGGCGGGGTCTCCATCGACCCGGCGACCGGCAAGGTCGTCGCCATGTACGGAGGCATCGACTACACCAAGCAGTACGTCAACAACGCGACCCGGCACGACTACCAGGTCGCCTCCACCTTCAAACCGTTCGTCTTCGCGTCCGCCGTCGAGAACGGCTCCCGCACCCAGGACGGCCGCCGGATCACCCCGAACGCCCTCTACAACGGCGACAACAGGCGCCCCGTCGTCGGCGGCCGGATCCGCTTCAACCCCGAGAACGAGGGCCAGGTCTCGTACGGGAACATCACCGTCAACACCGCCACCGACCTCTCCGTCAACGCCGTGTACGCACAGATGGTGGTCGACGTCGGCACCGGGAAGGTCAAGAGGACCGCCATCGCCCTCGGCATCCCCGAGGACACCCCGAACTTCGTCACGGGCCCCGCCATGGCGCTCGGCACGATGCAGGCCAGCGTCCTGGACATGACCCAGGCCTACGCGACCCTCGCCGACCACGGCCGACGCACCCCGTACACCTTCCTGGAGAAGATCACCAAGGGTGGCGACACGATCGGCCTGCCCGAGCGCACCCCCACGCAGGCCATCAGCCACGAGGCCGCCGACACCACCACCTCCATGCTGGTCAGCGTCGTCGACAACGGCACCGGTACGGCGGCCCTCGCCGCCGGCCACCCGGCCGCCGGCAAGACCGGCACCGGCGAACTGGACCGCTCGGCCTGGTTCGCGGCCTACACCCCGAACCTGGTCACGGTCGTCGCGATGATGGGCCAGGACCCGGACACCGGAACCCTGCAGTCGCTCTACGGAGCCCTGGGCGAGCCCCGGATCGGCGGTGGCGGCTACCCGGCCCGGATCTGGGCCGCGTACACGAAGACCGCGCTGGAGGGCACCGACCCCGTCGACTTCGACCTGGAACTCCAGCCGGGCGCGGCGCAGCCCCCGCCGCCGCCCTCCCCGGAGTCCAACCCCCCGCAGGAGACGCCGGACGACGAACTCACGCCCACGCCTCCGCTACGGCCGACCCCGCCGACGGGCGGCCGGGACAACGGCGGCCAGAACCAAGGCGGTCAGGACAACGGGGGCCGGACGCAGGGCGGCCAGAACCAGGGAGGACAGAACAACGGCGGCCAGAACAACGGGGGCCAGACCCAGGGCGGGCAGAACAACGGGGGCCGGGACAACGGCGGCCAGACGCAAGGCGGCCAGGACAACGGCGGCACCACCCAGGGCACCCAGGGCACCCAGGGGACGACGGGCACCCAGGGCGCCGACGGCGGGCCGGGCGACGGCCTGCGCCCGCCACCGTCGGCGTTCCTGGAATGACGGCCGCCGCGGGCGGTCAGTGACCGGAGGTCGCCTTCAGCCCGACCACGGCGACCAGCAGCAGACAGATGAAGAAGATCCGGGAGGCGGTGACGGGCTCGCCCAGCACCGCCATGCCGAGTACGGCCGCTCCGGCGGCGCCGATGCCCACCCACACCCCGTACGCGGTACCGATGGGCAGGGTCTTCGCGGCGTAGGACAGCAGCACCATGCTGGCGACGATCCCGGCGCCCGTGAACACACTGGGCCAGAGCCGGGTGAAGCCGTCGGTGAATTTCATGCCGATCGACCAGGCGACTTCGATCACACCGGCGACAACAAGAAGAACCCAGGCCATGACGGCACCTCCGAGACATCGAGCGATACGGGGTGCGTCGTCTTGTCGTACCCGGTACGGCGCGTCTCGTCGGGTTCTCCTCCACCGTAGCAAGGGGCAGCGAAAAGGGCCGGTGACAAAGGCCACCAGCCCTTTTCGGCTCAGCTCAGCTCAGCTCGGCTCGGCTCGGCAGTGTGCGCTCACAGGTACAGACCGGTGGAGTCCTCCGACCCCTCCAGCCGCTCCGCGGCCACCGCGTGCAGGTCCCGCTCGCGCATCAGCACGTACGTGGCGCCCCGTACCTCGACCTCGGCACGGTCCTCGGGGTCGTACAGGACCCGGTCCCCGGGCTCGACCGTCCGTACGTTCTGCCCGACGGCGACCACCTCGGCCCAGGCCAGCCGCTTGCCCACCGCGGCCGTCGCCGGAATCAGGATGCCGCCGCCCGAGCGCCGCTCGCCCTCCGGCAGGTCGGACTTCACGAGCACGCGGTCGTGCAGCATGCGGATGGGCAACTTGTCGTGGGTGGTGTTCTCGCTCACGCCCCGAACCTACCTGTCCGCGCCCGCTCCGTGCCGCTCAGGGTCACGCGCGCCTGCGTCGTGCCGACAGGACAAGCACACCGACCACACCCACCGCGAGTAGGGCGACCGGCACGATCCGCTCGAGACGCGGAGTCCCGTCTTCGTGGCGCAGGCCGTCCCGCAGGTCCGTCACGACACGGTTCACCGCGGCGAAGGCCCGCCCGGCCGTGTGGTCGACGGTCGAGACGACCTTGGCCCGCGCATCCCCGATGATCGTCTTCGGGTGCACGCGCACGCCGATCTCGTCGAGCGTCTCGGCGAGCTGTTCGCGGCGGCGGACGATGTCCGCCTCGATCTGTGCGGGGGTCCTGGCTTCGGGCACCGCGCTGCCTCCGTCGTCGTGGTCCGGTGGGGGGTAGTCCCCGGTGAACAGTCTGTCAGCTTAGTCTCGGGACGTACCGATCCCCTCTTGAGGAGACTGTCCAGATGAGCGAGCGACTTCAGCCGGGCGACCCCGCCCCCGCCTTCACCCTGCCCGACGCGGACGGCAACGAGGTCTCGCTCGCCGACCACAAGGGCCGCAAGGTGATCGTCTACTTCTACCCGGCCGCCCTGACCCCTGGCTGCACCAAGCAGGCGTGCGACTTCACGGACAATCTGGACGTCCTGGCGACGGCCGGCTACGACGTCATCGGCGTCTCCCCGGACAAGCCGGAGAAGCTCGCGAAGTTCCGCGAGAAGGAGCACCTGAAGGTCACCCTGGTCGGCGACCCGGAGAAGGCGACCCTGACGGCGTACGGCGCGTACGGCGAGAAGAAGCTCTACGGCAAGACGGTCACCGGGGTCATCCGCTCCACGGTGGTGGTCGACGAGGAGGGCAAGGTCGAGCACGCCTTCTACAACGTCAAGGCCACGGGCCACGTAGCCAAGATCATCAAGGACCTGGGCGTCTGACCCACCCCACCCCCGCAGCGGCCCGCCCCCAATCGGGGCGGGTCGCTCCGCTTATCGGACGAAACCGCCCGTAACCGCCCCGACCATCGCTCCGTTACTCCATACGAGCGCCGCACAGGCGGCCGAGGGATGGAGGGGCCCGATGCCGGTCAGCCCGTACACGAGGGAACGCCTCACGGAGGCCGCGAGCACGTCGCGCACGCTGACGGAAGCACTGGAACGGCTGGGGGTCGACCCGAAGAGCGGCTCGCGCGAGTACATACGCAGGCGCATGAACCAGCTCGGCGTGGACGTCTCCCACTTCGAGCGCGACGGGAACCGCTGGACCCGGAAACTCCTACAGGAGGCGGTAAGCACCTCCCGCAACATGTGCGAGGTCCTGAGACGCCTGGGGCTCGATGCGGTCGGCGGGCATCACACGCACATCAGCCGCAAGGTCCGCGCGCTCGGCATCGACACGCGGAGAACCTTCGGCTGGTGTGCCCGAACTGCCACTCCACGACGGACTCGTACCGCGGCCGGGGCAAGGGGCGCCGATGAACAGCCGGCGCCACGACCGCCCGTCGCGAGAAGAGCTGGCGCAGGCGATCGCCGACTCGGTCAGCATCGCCGGAACACTACGGCTCCTGGGTTTCCCCGACCACGGCGGGCAACGCGGCCACTTGCGTGCATGGATCGCCGAGGAAGCGCACGACACATCGCACTTCCTCGGCCAGGGGCACCAGCGCGGCACAACCCGACCCGGACCGGCCAAGGCCGCAGAAGAGATCCTCGTCCAACGGACGGGAGGGCAGCGGACGCGTACCTCGCTCCTGCGCCGCGCCCTTCGGGAGATCGGAACCCCTGAGCGCTGCGCCTGTTGCGGAAGCCCGCCCGAGTGGTGCGGGCGACCCATGACGCTTGAGGTCGACCACATCAACGGCGACCGGAGTGACGACCGCCGCGAGAACCTGCGGCTCCTGTGCCCCAACTGCCATGCGACGACCAGCACCTGGTGCCGTTGGACGTCGCCCCGACCCCACACGCTGATCTTGCTCGAACAGCCACAGCCGCTGCCGCTATCATGGCAGGCGGCTAGCGGCGGTGGCGCAACGGCGACGCAGCAGACTTAGGATCTGTGGCCCGTGAAACGGCTTGAGGGTTCGAATCCCTTCCGCCGCACCAAAACGGCCTGCGAATCGAAGCTTCGATTCGCAGGCCGTTCTCATGCGCAGGGTCAGCCCAGGAGGTCGCGGACCACCGGGACGAGGGCGCGGAAGGCTTGTCCTCGGTGGGAGATGGCGTTCTTCTCGGCCGGGGTGAGTTCGGCGCAGGTGCGGGATTCGCCCAGGGGCTGGAGGATCGGGTCGTAGCCGAAGCCGCCCGTGCCGGACGGGGTGTGGCGGAGGGTGCCCAGGAGGCGGCCCTCGACCACGCGTTCCGTGCCGTCGGGCAGGGCGAGGGCGGCCGCGCAGAAGAAGTGGGCGCCGCGGTGCTCGTCGGCGATGTCGCCGAGCTGGGCCAGCAGCAGGTCGAGGTTGGCCTTGTCGTCGCCGTGCGCGCCGGCCCAGCGGGCGGAGAAGATGCCGGGGGCGCCGTTCAGGACGTCCACGCAGAGGCCGGAGTCGTCGGCGACGGCCGGGAGCCCGGTGGCTTGCGCGAGGGCGTGGGCCTTCAGGAGGGCGTTCTCGGCGAAGGTGACCCCGGTCTCCTTGACGTCCGGGATCTCCGGGTACGCGTCCGCGCCGACCAGCTCGTGCGGCAGGCCGGCTTCGGACAGGATGGCGTGGAGCTCGGAGACTTTGCCCGCGTTGCGGGTGGCCAGGATCAGGCGGCTGGGCGTCGAGGTCATGCGCCCATTATCCCGGGGTGCAGACCTTGGAGATCTCGCCGGCCGCGTCGGCGACGGGCTGGATGTCCGGGACGGTGTTGCCGCTCTCGATGGAGGCGCGGACGTTCTTGACCGCCGTGTTCATCGAGGTGATGGCCTTGCCCAGGTCGGCGTTGTCCGTCTGGTCGCCGATCTTCTTGAGGTTCGCCTCGATCTGGTTGAGCGCGTTCTGGGCGTCCTGGGGGCTGTTGCCCGCCTGGGAGACCGCCTGCTGGAGGTCGTTCGCGCCGTCGGTGATGGCCACCGCCGTGTTCGCGCAGTCCATCGCCGTGGAGATCGCGTCGCAGGCGGACAGGGCCGGGACGGTCAGTACGGCGGCCACGGCTATGGCCGCGATGCGGAGCTTCATGCGGTTCCCCCGGGAAACAGGATTCGGATGCGTGGACGGGCGCACGGCTGTGACACCGTGCGCCCGTGTTGTGCTAGACGCCGGGCCGGGCCCGGCGGTTGCCGCCCAGGGGAGCGGACACGCGCCTACAGTTCGAGCGCGCCCAGCTGGATGGCTTCCAGGTCCGCGCAGCCGCCGGCGGCGAGGTCGAGGAGGGCGTTGAGTTCCTTGCGGTCGAAGGGCTCGCCCTCGGCGGTGCCCTGGACCTCGACGAAGCGGCCGTCGCCGGTGCAGACCACGTTCATGTCGGTCTCGGCGCGCACGTCCTCCTCGTAGCAGAGGTCGAGGAGCGGGACGCCGTCGACGATGCCGACGCTGACGGCGGCGACGGTGCCGGTCAGGGGCTTGCGGCCGGCCTTGATGAGCTTCTTCTGCTGGCCCCACGCGACGGCGTCGGCGAGGGCGACGTAGGCGCCGGTGATGGCGGCGGTGCGGGTGCCGCCGTCGGCCTGGAGGACGTCGCAGTCCAGGACGATGGTGTTCTCGCCGAGGGCCTTGTAGTCGATGACGGCGCGCAGCGAGCGGCCGATGAGGCGGGAGATCTCGTGGGTGCGGCCGCCGATCTTGCCGCGGACGGATTCGCGGTCACCGCGGGTGTTGGTGGAGCGGGGCAGCATCGAGTACTCGGAGGTGACCCAGCCTTCGCCGCTGCCCTTGCGCCAGCGCGGGACGCCTTCGGTGAAGGAGGCGGTGCAGAAGACCTTGGTGTCTCCGAAGGAGATGAGGACGGAGCCCTCGGCGTGCTTGCTCCATCCGCGTTCGATGGTGACCGGGCGGAGCTGTTCGGGCGTACGGCCGTCGATGCGAGACATGGCTCCGAGCCTAGTCCCTGCGGTGGAACGCGAGGACCCCGTCCGGGTGGTTCCGGGACGGGGTCCGATGTGTGAAGCGTCCTAGGGGGTGCGGATCACATCATGTCTTCGATGTCGGCGGCGATCGGGTCGGCGTCGGTGCCGATGACGACCTGGATGGCGGTGCCCATCTTGACGACGCCGTGGGCGCCGGCGGCCTTGAGTGCGGCCTCGTCGACGAGGTCGGGGTTGACGACCTCGGTGCGCAGGCGGGTGATGCAGCCCTCGACCTCTTCGATGTTGTCGATGCCGCCGAGCCCGGCGACGATCTTCTCAGCCTTGGTGGCCATGTGTTTCTCCCTGAGTGTTTCGAAGAACGAGTCTCGGCGCGGCCGGTACATGGAGAGCCACCCGTGCGGTCTGCTTTGTCACGGTAACGCACGGTTGGCGCATCTACGCGAGCGCGTGACCGGTCCCTGCCGAATGATGACGGTCAGCAGCAACCTGCCCACAACTGGTCTACACCAGTGTGCCGTAAGTGTTGCGGCAGCCAAAAACGGGCCCGTCAGGGAGGACTCCGATGAGCGCGAGCATCTCCAAAGCAGCACCACGCCCGTCGTGGCGGAACAACCTGTTCCAGGGACTGCAGAAGATGGGGCGGAGCCTTCAGCTCCCGATCGCCGTACTGCCCGCGGCAGGCATCCTGTTGCGGCTGGGGCAGCCGGACGTCTTCGGCAAGGACGGCTTGCGGTGGACGGACGTCGCCAGCGTGATGGCGGGCGCGGGCGGGGCGCTGCTCGACCCCGATCTCGGCCTTCCCCTCCTCTTCTGCATCGGCGTCGCCATCGGCATGGCGAAGAAGGCGGACGGTTCGACCGCCCTCGCGGCCACGGCCGGCTTCCTCGTCTACCGGGGGGTGCTGCACGCGTTCCCGAACGCGTGCCCGGAGGGCAGTCGGAACGTCGGGGGCGGCTGCCTGGGGCAGGACGACACGTTCATCGCGTTCACCTACCAGAACCCGGGCGTCTTCGGCGGCATCATCATGGGGCTGCTGGCGGCCTGGCTGTGGCAGCGCTACCACCGGGTGAAGCTGGTGGACTGGCTCGGCTTCTTCAACGGCCGGCGGCTGGTCCCGATCATCACGTCCTTCGCCGCCATCGCCTTCGCCGCGCTCTGCCTGTGGATCTGGCCGCCGGTCGGCGCCGGGCTGGAGAGCTTCTCCGACTGGCTGCGCGGTCTGGGCTCGTGGGGCGGGGGCATCTTCGGTGTCGCGAACCGCGCGCTGCTGGTGATCGGCCTGCACCAGTTCCTGAACGTGCCGATGTGGTTCCAGTTCGGGTCGTACACGGCGCCGGACGGGAAGACGTACCACGGCGACATCAACATGTTCCTGCACGGCGACCCGGACGCGGGCCTCTTCCTGTCGGGCTTCTTCCCCATCATGATGTTCGCGCTGCCGGCGGCGGCGCTGGCGATCACGCACTGCGCGAAGCCGCAGCGGCGCAAGGAGGTCGGCGGCCTGATGCTGTCGGTGGCTCTGACCTCGTTCGTCACCGGGATCACCGAGCCGCTGGAGTACTCGTTCCTCTTCGTCGCGCCGGCACTGTACGCGGTGCACGCGGTGCTGACGGGTGTGTCCATGGCGGTGACCTGGGCTCTGGGCGTCCACGACGGCTTCAGCTTCTCGGCGGGCCTGATCGACTACGTCATCAACTGGAAGCTGGCGACGAAGCCCTGGCTGATCGTTCCGATCGGCCTGTGCTTCGCGCTCGTCTACTACGTCGTCTTCCGCTTCGCGATCACGAAGTTCGACCTCGCGACGCCCGGCCGGGAATCGGACGAGGAGATCGCGGCGATGGAGTCGGAGACCACCAAGGCCTGAGCCCTCCGGCAAGGTTGGAACCCGGCCCGTCAAGGGCCCCCGGATCACGATCCGGGGGCCCTTCGGCATACCCCGGGACGTGTGATCCAGGCCACAGGAAATCGAAGGTTCCTTATCTAACCCTCACCGTGTTACAACTGGTCTACACCACAATTGGTGTAGACCACGAGGCGCGTTCGAGCCCCCGTGTATCCCCCCTTTCGAAGACGCCGCCGTCCCCGTTTCCTCTGGCGGCGCCTTGCCCACTGGAGGACCTTGTGACCACGGCTGCCGCTCCCGCGGCCGAGAAGAAGAAGGGCGCCGGCGTGATGGCCGTCATGCAGCGCATCGGCCGGAGCCTCATGCTCCCGGTGGCCGTGCTGCCTGCCGCCGCACTCCTGGTTCGCCTCGGCGACAAGGACATGCTGGGCTCGGCTTCGATGCCGGAGTTCATCAACAAGATCGCCGGCTACATGGCCGCCGGTGGTGGCGCGATCCTCGACAACATGGCGCTGCTGTTCGCCGTGGGCATCGCGATCGGCTTCGCCAAGAAGTCGGACGGTTCCACCGCACTCGCCGCCGTCACCGGCTACCTGGTCTTCAAGAGCGTCCTCGCCACGTTCACCGACTCCAACCTGCCCAAGATAGCCAAGGCCGTCGACGGCAAGGTCGTCATGGTCGACGCGCCCGTGGACGCCAAGGTTCTCGGCGGTGTCGTCATGGGCATCGTGGTCGCCCTCCTGTACCAGAAGTTCTACCGGACCAAGCTGCCCGAGTGGGCGGGCTTCTTCGGCGGCCGCCGCCTGGTCCCGATCCTCTCGGCCTTCGCCGGCCTGGTGATCGGCATCGCCTTCGGTCTGATCTGGCCGGTGCTCGGCACCGGTCTGCACAGCCTGGGTGAGTGGCTGGTCGGCTCCGGCGCGGTCGGCGCGGGCATCTTCGGTGTCGCCAACCGCGGTCTGATCCCCGTCGGCATGCACCACCTGCTCAACTCCTTCCCGTGGTTCCAGGCCGGCGAGTACCAGGGCAAGAGCGGCGACATCTCCCGCTTCCTCGCCGGTGACCCGACCGCCGGACAGTTCATGACCGGCTTCTTCCCGATCATGATGTTCGCCCTCCCGGCGGCCTGCCTCGCGATCGTGCACTGCGCCCGGCCCGAGCGCCGCAAGGTCGTCGGCGGCATGATGTTCTCCCTCGCGCTCACCTCCTTCGTCACCGGGGTGACCGAGCCGATCGAGTTCACCTTCATGTTCATCGCCCCGGTGCTGTACGCGGTCCACGCGGTCCTGACCGGTGTGTCCATGGCCCTGACCTGGTCCCTCGGCATGAAGGACGGGTTCGGCTTCTCCGCCGGCGCCATCGACTACCTGCTGAACCTCGGCAAGGCGACGAACCCGTTCGGCCTGGCGCTGGTCGGCCTCTGCTTCGCGGTGGTCTACTACGTCGTCTTCCGCTTCGCGATCGTCAAGTGGAACCTCCCGACGCCGGGCCGCGAGTCCGACGAGGAGCTCGCCGAGCTGCTGAAGGCCGAGGCCAAGTAAGC
The DNA here is from genome assembly GCF_000720115.1 of Streptomyces sp. NRRL F-2580. Lineage (GTDB taxonomy): Bacteria > Actinomycetota > Actinomycetes > Streptomycetales > Streptomycetaceae > Streptomyces. The sequence goes on along the minus strand of NZ_JOIR01000029.1, from coordinate 56,378 downwards.
CCGCTCGCCCACACGTCGAAGCCCCCGCACTCCCGGAAGGGAGGGCGGGGGCTTCCGCGTGTTCAGGCCCGTACGACCGGTCGGATCTGACCGATCCGTCAGATCTCGTAGACCGCGCCCGCGTACGCCAGGTCGATCCGGCCGTCGTAGACCGCGCGGGCGTCGGCGAGGTTCTGCGCCGCGTCCGTCCACGGCGGGATGTGCGTGAGGACGAGCCGGCCGACATCGCCGCCGCGCGCGTACTCGCCGGCCTCGCGGCCGTTGAGGTGGAGGTCCGGGATGTCCTCCTTGCCGTGCGTGAAGGAGGCCTCGCAGAGGAAGAGGTCGGTGCCGTCGGCGAGCAGCGCCAGCTCGGGGCAGGCGCCGGTGTCCCCGGAGTACGTGAGCGAGCGGCCGCCGTGCTCGATGCGGATGCCGTAGGACTCGACGGGGTGGGCGACGCGCTCGGTGCGGATCTGGAAGGGGCCGATCTCGAAGCTTCCGGACTTCAGGGTGCGGAAGTCGAAGACCTCGCTCATCGAGCGCTCGTCGGGGACGTCGTCGTAGGCGGTGGTCAGGCGCCGCTCGGTGCCCTCGGGTCCGTAGACGGGGATGGTGCCGCAGCGGCCGCCCTCGTGCCGGTAGAAACGGGCGACGAAGTACGCGCACATGTCGATGCAGTGGTCGGCGTGCAGGTGGCTCAGGAAGATCGCGTCGAGGTCGTAGAGACCGCAGTGGCGCTGGAGGTCCCCGAGGGCGCCGTTGCCCATGTCGAGGAGCAGCCGGAAGCCGTCGGCCTCGACGAGGTAGCTCGAACAGGCCGATTCCGCGGACGGGAACGACCCCGAACAGCCGACGACGGTGAGCTTCATGGAGCGTGAACCTCCGTGGACGGTCCGTGGACGGAATGCGGGCCGTGCGTGCGTCGAGCGTAAGGCGCGAAACGTCCGGTCGCTCCTCCGCGGCGGGCCGTTGTGGGGGAAGTCACCGCCTGCACCACTCATACCCAGTAATGGCAAGCGGTCAGGTGTGCGGGCCTAGATGCGCCGTGCCCATCCCGCCGTGCGGCCGCGCCGGGTGCCGGGTGCCGGCGGCACGGCTACGGTCGAAACATGGACACGTCCTGGTGGCCCGCCGTGGCTGCGGTCGTGGCCGTGGCGCTGGTGGCGTTGGTGGCCGGGGCGCGGCTGGGTGTCCCCCGCCGGGCCCCGCCGGCGCACGGGTCCGGTCCGCCGCCGCATCCGCACGCCGGGGAGCTGTGGTCCCTGGCGGACGGGCGTACGTGTCTGGTCCTCGCGGTCGAGACGGTACGGGGTCACCGCGCGCGGGTCGCGTGGATCACCGGGAAGTACGACGACCGGCGGGCCGGGGTGATTCCGCTGCCCCCGGGGACGGTGGGGGCGCAGGGCCGGGCGGGCTTCCTGGAGGCGGACCGGCCGGCGGAGGTGTCGCTGTGGGAGTTCCGGACGCGGATGGGGATGCTGGATCCGGCGCTGTGGGACGAGATCAAGGGACTGGGAGGCGGCCGGTGAAGCCGGGGATCCGCTTGCGGCGCGTGTACGACCCGCCGGAGCCGGGCGCGGACGGGGTGCGGGTCCTGGTGGACCGGCTCTGGCCGCGGGGCCTGGCGAAGGAGGCGGCGGGGGTGGACGAGTGGCCGAGGGCGGTCACGCCGTCGGCGGAGCTGCGGAAGTGGTTCCACGCGGGTGGCTCCGCCGGGGAGTTCCGGGAGCGGTACCTCGCGGAGCTGGCCGGGCCGGAGGCGGTGGCCGAGCTGGCGCGGCTCCGTTCGCTGGCCGAGGCGGGCCCGCTCACCCTCCTGACCGCGGTCAAGGACCCGTCGTCCAGCCACGCGGCGATCCTGGCGGAGCGGCTGTCCCACTGACCGGGCTCCGCCCGGACCCGGTCCTCAAACGCCGGACGGGCTGGATTGTGCCCGGCGCCACCACACGGCGCTCCGCGCCCGCGTCTCAAACGCCGGCGGGGCTGGAAGATCCAGCCCCGCCGGCGTTTGAGGCACGGGGTCTGGGGCGGAGCCCCAGCAGCGGCCCGCAGGGGCTACGCCCAGAGCTGGCCCTGGAGGGCCTCGATGGCCTCTTCGGTGGTCGCGGCCGTGTAGACGCCTGTCGAGAGGTACTTCCAGCCGCCGTCGGCCACGACGAAGACGATGTCGGCCGTCTCACCCGCGGCCACCGCCTTGCGGCCGACGCCGATCGCCGCGTGCAGGGCGGCTCCGGTGGAGACGCCCGCGAAGATCCCCTCCTGCTGCAGCAGCTCCCGCGTGCGGGTGACCGCGTCCGCCGAGCCCACCGAGAAGCGCGTGGTGAGCACGGAGGCGTCGTACAGCTCGGGGACGAAGCCCTCGTCGAGGTTGCGCAGCCCGTACACGAGGTCGTCGTACCTCGGCTCCGCCGCGACGATCTTCACTCCGGGCACGTTCTCGCGCAGGTAGCGGCCGACGCCCATCAGGGTGCCCGTGGTGCCCAGGCCCGCCACGAAGTGGGTGATCGACGGGAGGTCGGCGAGGATCTCCGGGCCCGTGGTGGCGTAGTGCGCGCCCGCGTTGTCCGGGTTGCCGTACTGGTAGAGCATCACCCAGTCCGGGTGCTCCGCGGCGAGTTCCTTGGCCACGCGGACCGCGGTGTTCGAGCCGCCGGCGGCCGGCGACGAGATGATCTCGGCTCCCCACATGGCCAGCAGGTCGCGCCGCTCCTGGCTGGTGTTCTCCGGCATCACGCACACGATGCGGTAGCCCTTGAGCTTGGCCGCCATCGCCAGGGAGATGCCGGTGTTGCCCGAGGTCGGCTCCAGGATGGTGCAGCCGGGGGACAGCCGGCCGTCCTTCTCGGCCTGCTCGACCATGTGGAGCGCGGGGCGGTCCTTGATCGAGCCGGTCGGGTTGCGGTCCTCCAGCTTGGCCCAGATGCGGACGTCGTGCGAGGGCGACAGCCGGGGCAGCCGGACCAGCGGCGTGTTGCCGACCGCGGCCAGCGGGGAGTCGTAGCGCATTACTTCGATCCGCCGGCCACGGCCGGGAGGATGGTGACGCTGTCGCCGTCCTTGAGCTCGGTGGAGATGCCGGCGAGGAAGCGGACGTCCTCGTCGTTGAGGTAGACGTTCACGAAGCGGCGCAGCTCGCCGCCCTTGGACTCGTCGACGATGCGCTCCTGGATGCCCTTGTGACGGGTCTCCAGGTCGGCGAAGAGGTCGGCGAGGGTCGCGCCCTCACCGGAGACGGCCTTCTCGCCTTCGGTGTAGGTGCGGAGGATGGTGGGGATGCGGACCTCGATGGCCATGGCTGTCTCCAGTCGTCAGGGCGTAAGCAGGGGCGTGAGGAACGTGCGGCGCGCGGTTCGTCGGCCCCCCGCGCAGAGGGGCTCTGGTGCTCAGACGGCAGGACAGATGGCACTGGCGAGGCGGCACAGGTCGACGTGCAGCCGCGCCACGAGCAGCAGCCTGCCGGGCGTCTCGATGCTCACGTCGTGGGAAACCATGCGGTCATGTTAACGATTCCCGGTCCCCGGTTTGGAGTGTGATCCCGCATCGTGGACGCCATGCGCTCACATGGTGGTCAGTAGGCCTCGACGACCTGCACTTCTTCCTCGGTGATCACGCCGTCGACGATCCGGTACGAGCGGAACTGGAACTCTCCGAGGCCGTCCTTGTCCGCCGTCGAGACGAGGACGTAGTGCGCGCCCGGCTCGTTCGCGTACGTGACGTCGGTGCGCGAGGGGTAGGCCTCGGTGGCGGTGTGCGAGTGGTAGACGATCACCGGATCCTCGTCCCGGTCGTCCAGCTCGCGGTAGAGCTTCAGCAGGTCCTTCGAGTCGAACTCGTAGAACGTGGGCGAGCGGGCCGCGTTGAGCATCGGGATGAACCGCTCGGGGCGGCCGGTGCCCGCCGGGCCGGCCACGACGCCGCACGCCTCGTCGGGGTGGTCCTGGCGGGCGTGCTCGACGATCTGGTCGTACAGGGCCTGGGTGAGGGTCAGCATGAGCGACAGGATAAGCAGACGGGCCCTTCCGTACCGAGGAGTGGTACGGAAGGGCCCGCATGGTGGACACAAGGTCCGTGGGAGCGCGGTTCCCGGCCGTGGCAGGCGGCCGGGACTCACGGTCTTCGGGTGCTACGAGGCCTTGGTGAAGGCCGCGCCGCGCGGGTCGCGGGACTTCATCACCAGGTACGAGACGCCCAGGATCAGGCCCCACAGCGGGGCGCAGTACAGCGAGACGCGGGAGTCCTTGTCGGCGCCCATCATCACGATGACCATGCCGATGAAGAGCAGGGCGAACCAGCTCGTGTACGGGGCGCCCGGCGCCCTGAACGGGGAGGCGGGCAGCTCGCCGCGGTCCGACTTGGCGCGGTAGCGGATCTGGCAGACGAGGATCATGATCCAGGCCCACATGCCGGAGATGGTGGCGAAGGAGACGACGTAGTCGAAGGCCTTGCCCGGGGCGACGTAGTTGATCCAGACGCCCACCAGCATCAGCGCGGCGGAGAAGGTGGTGCCGACCAGCGGGGTGCCGCTCTTGGTGAGCCTGGCGAAGAACTTCGGGCCCTGTCCGTTGAGCGCGAGGTCGCGCAGCATGCGGCCGGTGGAGTACATGCCCGAGTTGCAGGAGGACAGGGCGGCGGTCAGCACGACGAAGTTGACGATGGCCGCGCCGATGCCGAGGCCCATGCGCTCGAAGGCGGCGACGAAGGGCGAGACGCCCGGCTGGAAGTTCGTCCACGGGACGACCGACAGGATCATGATCAGCGCGCCGACGTAGAAGACGGCGATGCGCCACGGCACGGTGTTGATGGCCTTGGGCAGGGTCTTCTCGGGGTCCTTGGACTCGCCGGCGGTGACGCCGACCAGCTCGACCGCGAGGAAGGCGAACATGACGATCTGCAGGGTCATCAGCGTGCCGCCGATGCCCTTGGGGAAGAAGCCGCCGTCGTTCCACAGGTTGGTGACGGTGGCGGTGTCGGCCGCGTCGGAGAAGCCGATGGTGAGGATGCCGGCGCAGATCAGGATCATGCCGACGATGGCGGTGACCTTGACCATGGAGAACCAGAACTCCAGCTCACCGAAGAGCTTCACGGAGATCAGGTTGGCGGCGTAGAGGATGACCGTGAAGATCAGCGCGTAGGCCCATTGCGGGAAGCTGTCGTGGGTCCAGTACGACATGTACTGCGCGGCGGCCGTGACCTCCGTGATGCCGGTGACCACCCAGAACAGCCAGTACGTCCAGCCGGTGACGTATCCCCAGAACGGGCCCAGGAACTCGCGGGCGTAGTCCGAGAAGGAGCCGGAGACGGGGCGGTACATGAGCAGCTCGCCCAGGGCCCGCATGATGAAGAAGATGACCAGGCCCGCGATCGCGTAGGCCAGGATCAGGCTCGGTCCGGCCTTGGAGATCGCCTTGCCGGCGCCCAGGAACAGGCCGGTGCCGATGGCTCCGCCGATCGCGATCATCTGGATCTGGCGGGCGCCGAGCGAGCGGTGGTAGCCCTCGCCGCCCTCGCCCTGAGTGCCCTCGCCGGGCGTGTTGCCGTGCTGCTCGACCTGCACAGAGGTCATGTCTGGTGCGCCTTTCTCCACGCCGACCCGCGCCTTGACTGGCTGCGGATCGGGTCCTCGATCCCCCCGGATACGGATGGAGTTGCACGCCGGCGGTCCGCCGGTCCAAGCGAGCCGGGGGACATGGGTGGCGTCCCTTCGGCAGTCGTGAAGATTTATCACGGGCTTACGACTGCCGGAGGGGGAGAAAAGTGGCGGAGGGCACTAAAAAATCTGGACAAAGGCAAATGAAAGGATCAGATCACCGCATGGCGGTGATCTGATCGTTATCCGGATTTGAGCGTCCGCTGAGCGAACGGTGTTCCCTCTTGAGGATTCTCAGAGGGTTTCGATCAAGGTTTCCTGGAGACCGCCCAGCCAGAGGTACGCCATCACCATCGGCTTGCGCGGGTCGTCGTCCGGCAGCCGGAACAGCGCAGCGCTCTCGTCGTCCTCGACGATGCCGAGGCGGGCCGCGAGGGTCAGGCGGAGGTCGTTGAGCGCGCCGAGCCAGCGCAGCGGCAGCTCCCCGGTCAGCTCCAGCACCGCCGCCCCGTCGCCGGCCGGCGTGAGCCCGTCCAGGCTGCGCACGACGGCCAGCGCGTCCTCCCGCTTGCGGGTGCGCAGGTCGTTCTCGGTGAAGCGGCGGAACTCCGCCGAGTGGGCGCGCAGCTCCTCCGGGTCCTCCTTCGGCCCCGGCCCGTCCGGGCCTCCGTAGGCGTCGGGGAAGAGCCGGGCCAGCGCCGGATCGGACGGGGGCTCGGAGGGGCCCTCGGCGAACAGCGCGGCGAGCGGGTCGGCGTCCTCGGCGGGCTCGGGCTCGCCGGGGCCGATCAGTTCGAGCATCTGGACGGCCAGGGAGCGCAGGATGGAGATCTCGATCTCGTCGAGCGCGATGGCGGCGCCGCCGCCCGTCAGGGGCTGGAACGTGCCGCCCATCAGTTGCGGTCCTGGGAGAGGGTCGCCCACAGGCCGTAGCCGTGCATGGCCTGCACGTCGCGCTCCATTTCCTCGCGGGTGCCGCTGGACACGACCGCCCGCCCCTTGTGGTGGACATCGAGCATCAGCTTGTGCGCCACGTCCTTCGAATAGCCGAAGTACGCCTGGAACACGTACGCCACGTAGCTCATGAGGTTGACCGGGTCGTTGTGCACCAGGGTCACCCAGGGGACGTCGGGTTCGGGGACCGCGAAGGTCTCTTCGGCCGATTCGGTGCGTTCGATCTCTACAGGAGCAACACTCACTTGTCCCATGCTGCCACCGCGAAGGGCCCGTCGCACAAACGGGTCCTACATCTCGTCACTTTGACGAGATGTGCGCTAGCATCCGTGACATGAACCCTGCGGACCTGGGCCTGCCGGTGGACGTGCCGTCGACAGCGCTCTTCACGGACCATTACGAGCTCACGATGCTGCAGGCCGCGCTGGCCAACGGCACCGCCGACCGCCGCTCGGTCTTCGAGGTCTTCACCCGGCGGCTGCCCGAGGGGCGCCGCTACGGGGTGGTCGCGGGAACCGGGCGGGTGCTGGACGCGGTGGAGAACTTCCGCTTCGACAGCGCGGTGCTGGAGTTCCTGCGCGAGCGGGCCGTCGTCGACATGCGCACCCTGGACTGGCTGGCCTCGTACCGCTTCTCCGGCGACATCTGGGGCTACCCGGAGGGCGAGGTCTACTTCCCCGGCTCGCCGGTGCTGCGCGTCGAGGGCAGCTTCGCCGAGTGCGTGCTGCTGGAGACCGTGATCCTGTCGATCCTGAACCACGACTCCGCGATCGCCGCGGCCGCCTCCCGGATGTCCTCGGCGGCGGGCGACCGCCCGCTGATCGAGATGGGCGCGCGGCGCACGCACGAGCTGGCGGCGGTGGCCGCGTCGCGGGCCGCGTACGTGGGCGGTTTCGCCTCCACCTCGGACCTGGCGGCCGGCTTCCGGTACGGGATCCCGACGGTCGGCACGAGCGCGCACGCCTTCACGCTGGTCCACGACAGCGAGCGGGACGCCTTCACCGCGCAGGTGGCCTCGCTGGGCCGGGGCACCACGCTCCTGGTGGACACCTACGACGTGGCCGAGGCCGTCCGCACCGCCGTCGAGTTGGCGGGCACCGACCTGGGCGCGGTCCGGATCGACTCCGGTGACCTGCTGCTGGTGGCCCACCGGGTGCGGCAGCAGCTGGACGAGCTGGGGGCGACGGCGACGAAGATCGTGGTCACCTCGGACCTGGACGAGTACGCCATCGCCTCGCTGGCGGCGGCGCCGGTGGACGCGTACGGGGTGGGCACGCAGCTGGTGACGGGCAGCGGGCACCCGACGTGCTCGATGGTCTACAAGCTGGTGGCGCGGGCGACCTCGGCCGACCCGAAGGCGGCGCTGGCCCCGGTGGCGAAGAAGTCCTCGGGCGGCAAGACCTCCATCGGCGGCCGCAAGTGGGCGGCGCGGCGGGTGGACGCGGAGGGGATCGCCGAGGCGGAGGTCGTCGGGACCGGGCCGGTCCCGTCGGCCCTGGCCGACCACCAGCTCCTGACCCAGCTGGTCAAGGCCGGCGAGGTGGTCGCCCGCGAGCCGCTGGAGGCCGCGCGCGACCGCCACCGCGCCGCCCTCGCGCGGCTGCCGCTGTCCGCGGCGCAGCTGTCGCGCGGCGAGGCCGTGCTCCCGACGGAGTACGCGTAGCCGGGGCTCCGCAGCCGGGGCTCCGCGCCGGACCCTACGGCGCTCCGCGCCCGCGCCTCACCCGCCGGCGGGGCCGGATCGGGCCGAGGCCGCCTGCCCGGCGTGGCTCGGCTTGCCGGCAGGGCAATCCCGGCCCCGCCTGCGTTTGAGGCGCGGGGGTCCGGGGGCAGAGCCCCCACGCGGGGCAGCCGCCATACAGCACAGCCGCACAGAGACATCGAGCCGAAGGACAACGTCATGCACCGCGCACTGATCGTCGTCGACGTACAGAACGACTTCTGCGAAGGCGGCAGCCTCGCGGTCGCCGGCGGAGCCGACGTCGCCGCCGCCGTCACCGAGTACATCGGCCAGGCCACGCCCGCGTACCGGCACGTGGTCGCCACCCGCGACCACCACGTCGACCCCGGGTCGCACTTCGCGCACCCGCCCGCCGAACCGGACTTCGAGAACTCCTGGCCCGTCCACTGCGTCGCCGGTACCGAGGGCGTGGGCTTCCACCCGAACTTCGCCCCCGCCGTCGCCTCGGGCGCCGTCGCCGCCGTCTTCGACAAGGGCGCGTACGAGGCCGCCTACAGCGGCTTCGAGGGCGCCGACGAGAACGGGGCGACGCTCGGCGAGTGGCTGCGGGACCGGCACGTCACCGAGGTGGACGTGGTCGGGATCGCCACCGATCACTGCGTCCGGGCGACCGCCCTCGACGCCGCCCGCGCCGGCTTCGCCACCCGGGTCCTGCTGGACCTGACGGCCGCCGTCGCCCCGCACACCACCGCACGGGCCCTGGAGGAGCTCCGTGCGGCGGGCGTGACCCTGGTGGGCCACAAGCCGGGCGGTGACGGCCAGGAGGGCGCCGAGGACGGCCAGGGCGGCCAGGGCGGCGAGGGCGGCGAGGGCGGCCAAGAGCCGGCGTAGGCCCCCACGCGTCCCTAGGTCCCCAGCAGGGCCCGGATCGGGTGCCAGAGCTCCTGCGCGCGGTCGGGTGCGCCGCGCCACAGCAGGCCGTCCGGGTGGTGCAGGACGGCCGTGACCTCGTCCGGCGTCGGCGGGTGCGCGTTGCCCCGCAGGTACACCGCCCGCATCCCGAGGTTCCGCAGCCTGGTCAGGGCGCGGGCCCGGTTCGCGGCGTGCACCAGCACGCGAACATTTCCACCCTCTCCGCAGGGCCTCGGCAGCGTGAGCGCCACGACCACGCTGCCGCCTGGCAATCTGACGAAACCTCCACCGGGCATGGCTGTCATCTCCCCCGTCAATAAGAAACTCGTACCGGGCATCTAAACGCGATCGGCCGCCGCCCGCTAGAGGGCGACGGCCGATCATGCTTTGACCTGCGGTTTTACCGAATTACTTCGAGGAGGGGCCCACCTCGACGGTCATGACCTCACCGTCGTAGGTCTCCTTCAGGATCTTGATCTTGGTGTTGGTGTCAGTGACCTTCACCGATCCGGTCGGGTTCTCGTCGTAGAAGTACTTGCCCTTGTGGTCGTCGAAGACCAGGTTGGCGGGCTTGGGCTTCAGGAAGAGCGACTCGCCGTTCTTGTGCAGCGTGAACGCGTCCGTCGAGTAAGCGCTGAAGGTCGCGTCGTACGGCTGGACCTTGTTCCGCAGCAGGGTGCCGTCGGCCCACTTCATGGGCTTGGCGTTGGCGTCGATCGGGAGGATCAGACCCTGGCCCGGGTGGACGCTGGTGTTGTTGTCCTTCTGGCTGGTGTCCCACTGCCAGATGAGCAGGCCGTCCTGGTACGGGTAGTGCTCGACCCAGTCGGGCTTGGTGTTGCCGAAGCCGAAGTTGTACGGGCCGACCTTGAGGGTCTTGTCGTACGAGACGTAGCGGCGGTTCTCGGCCAGGTAGTACTGCGCGTACTCCTTGGAGAAGTTGGCGCCGATGCGCGAGAAGCCCTTGCCGGTCCAGCCGTTGTCGCCGTTCTCGGCGCCGTCGGTGAACAGCGCGGAGCCGTCCGCGGTGAGGGTCACGGCGTCGGCGGTGAAGCCCTTGCCGCCCGCGCCGCCGTCCGTCTGGTAGCGGAAGCGGAGGTCGACCTTCTTGCCCGCGTAGGCGTCGAGCGGGAAGTTCAGGTTCTTCCAGGCACCCGAGACACCGGTGAGCGACGGGCTGCCGGAGGCGTCGGCCGGGATGGCCGTGCCGTCGGCGGTGCCGGCGAGGGCGGTCCAGGTGGCGCCACCGTCCGTGGACACCTCGGTGTAGAGGTAGTCGTAGTCGGCCTCGATGTCCCACCAGCCCTTGAGGGACAGCGCGGCGGACTTCTTGCCGGTCAGGTCCACGGAGCGGGTGAGGGTGTTCTTGAGGTCGTCACCCATGCCGCTCCACCACTGGGCGGAGCCCTCGGCGGGCGCGACGACGTCCGTCTGGACCTTCTTCTTCGGCAGCTCGACGACCAGGGCCTGCTTGTCCTTGGTGTTGAACTCCGCCACGCCCAGCTTGTGGGTGGACTTCGTCGCGGCCTTCGCCGTGTCGTAGTTCAGCCAGCCCAGCTGGAGCTTGTCCCAGGCGTTCATGTCGCCCGGGAGGTCGCCTATGGAGTCCTTGCCGGTGCCGAGCCAGGAACCGGCCGACATCAGGGACCAGAAGCCGACGCTGTTCTCGCCGCCACCGGTGGTGTCGTAGAGGTCGGGCAGGCCGAGGTCGTGGCCGTACTCGTGCGCGAAGACGCCGAGGCCGCCGTTCTCGGGCTGCATCGTGTAGTCGCCGACCCAGATGCCGGTGTCGCCGATCTGGGTGCCGCCGGCCTTGTTGTTGTCCGGGCCGGTCTTGCCCGCCGCGGTGCCGTAGGCGTACCAGCGGTGCGCCCACAGCGCGGTGGTGCCCTGCACGCCGCCGCCGGCCGACTCGTCCTCGCCCGCGTGGACGATCTGGAAGTGGTCGATGTAGCCGTCGGGCTCGTTGAAGTTGCCGTCGCCGTCGAAGTCGTAGCGGTCCCACTGGTCGTACTGGGCCAGCTGCGCCTTGATCTGCGCGTCGGTCTTCCCGGCCTTCTTCTGGGCCTCCGTCCACGCGAGGACGCCGTCCTTGACGGTGTCCCACACGTTGGAGCAGTTGGTCTGGCCGCAGTAGTTGGAGCCGTAACGCCCCTCGTTGTACGGGACCTTGACCCAGTCGGCGACCTCGCCCTCGACCGAGTAACGGCCCGAGGAGGTCTTCTCGTAGTAGGTCTTCAGCGAGTCCTTGCCCTCACCCGACGCGAAGTACAGGTCCTGGAAGTACTCGCGGCTGAAGTCCTTGCGCCAGGCGGTGCTGTTGTCCTTCGCACGGTCCGGCTGGGCGATCGTGTTGTGCAGCGGACCGGGGGTGCCGCCGTACTTCGGGACCGCCGGCTGCGGGCCGGGGCCGTCCGGGTCGAACATGGTCGTGTTGTCGACCTGGTCGCCGAACTCCACGAGGATCGTGAAGATCTTGTCGGTCCGCTCGCGGCCGAGCTCGACGTACTTCTTGTCGTCGAGCTTGACGACCTTCGAGGCGCCGCGCTGCTCGATGTCCTTCTTGCCCTGGAGCACCTGGTCCAGAGCGGCCTTGCGCTGCTGGGCCTGCTGCTCGCTGAACGGGCCCTTGAGGTCGTGCTCGACGACCTTGGCGGGAGCCGTCGGGTCCTGCCGGTCGGCCGCCGGGGCGCCCGGCCCCTTGATGTCGGCCTGGGCCGCGGTAACGCTGAAGAAGGTGGCGCTTGTCGCACAAGCAGCCATGGTCACGGTGACGGCGGCAGCACGGATTGCACGCCGTCTGGCGGAATTGCTGGTCACTTGATGTCGTTCCCCTCCCGCGGCCGCGACGTAGGTCGGAACTTCTCCATAGGAGCGGGGGGTTCCGCGCGGCGCGCGTCTCAAGTGACGACATTTGACCGGAGAGAAGCAAGAAAAGACAGACCTTGACTTGCGCCTTACAACTGCACTATGCGGTCAGGCAGTTCCGCTATCCGGACGTTCCCCTGCCATACGGGGCGAAGGGCCCTTCCCGACCCCGTCGGAGGTCCGTCCCGTCCCCATTTCCCCCTCCGGTGCGGCGCGGAAAAATGATGCCGTGCGCCCCCCGTGCTCCGGCACCGTGTGTTAGGTCACGCTTACCGGCGGTTCCTCTCGGGCATCTCCCGTCGTAGAGTCACTTGACGCGCGACCTAGTTGAGCCGACTCCCCCTCCCCTCCCGAGGACGGATATCGCCATGCCGCGTCCGACTGCCGCACAGCTCGCCTACGGATCCGCCACGGTCATCGTGTCGACGATCGCCATGCTGTTGCTGTCGCAGACGAGTACCGGGCTCGGGGTCGCGGTCATCTCCGCAGCCGCGCTCGCCCTGGGTCTGCTCGTCGCCCTCACCGTGCCCGTGCCGCGGCGCCGCGGCCGTCATGCGGCCCGTTCGGGGACCTCCGCGGCCCCGGCACGCGCCGGGGAGCCCGCCTCCCACGAGGGTGCGTCGCCGGCCGGCCGGGTGCCCGATCCCCGGACAGCCGAGGCCGAACACCCCGTCCACCACTGACGCTTCGCCCGCCGCGCGGATGGGGCGGGGTGCGCGTGATGCGCAGGGTGCGCGGGGTGCGCGGGGTGCGCAGGGCGCGGGGTGCGCAGGGTGCGGACGTGAGCGCGACGCGACGCGGGCGGCCGCCCCGGAGGACGGCCGCCCGCGCTGTGTCGCGCTGCCCGCGCTAGGTGGTGGCCTGGACCACGACCGTCTTGGCGACCTTGTCGTGCAGGCCCTGCTTGTACGGCTTGTCGACGAGGATCGAGACCACCAGGGCGATCGGCCACAGGCAGAAGCAGCAGACCAGCGTCGGCAGCCAGAGCACGGCGGCGCGGCTCAGGGCCGCGTTGGAGCTCGGCACGCTGCCGTCGTTGAGCATCGCGACGCGCAGGCCCAGTGCCTTCTTGCCTACCGTCTGGCCGCTTTTCCTGGTGAACCACCAGTCGTAGCCGACGTACGCGACGATCGAGATCAGTGTCATCACCAGGCCGCTGCCGCTGTACGACTTGCTGATGACCTCGCTGACGTCCTCGCCCCGGTCCGTCTCGACCATGTAGCGGTTCGTGCCGAAGGCCAGCTGGATGAGGAACAGCGGCACGGCGACGATCAGCACGTCGATGATGCGCGCGGCGAGCCGCCTGCCGAAGTCGGCGAGCGGGGGCATCCCGGCGAGCGGATCGGGCATGCCGTGGCCGCCGCCGTACGGGTCACCGCCGCCGTACGGGGGCGGCGGGGGCGGGTATCCGCCGGCGCCCGGGCCTCCCGGGGGCGGCGGGGCGCCGCCGCTGCCGGGGGGTGGCGGCGGCGAGCCGTACGGCGAACCGCCCGACGGAGGCGTCGGTTCCTGGGGCTTCTTGAGGAACGGGTCTTCCTCGGGGGACTCGCCCGGCGGCGGCTGGTCGGTACTCATGGCCCGAGTCGAACCCGCCTCCGCCGCCCCCGCAACGGGACGGCGTCCGTTCGGGGGAGACGGGCGGGTGGCTGCGCCGGGGGTTGGCTGCGCCGCCGGTTGGCTGCGCCGCTCGGGCGGGGTCGGGTGGGGGCCGGTTGTGCCGGGGGCGGGCGTGCGCCGGGGCGTCTCCTCGGGCGCCGAACGTGACGAGGGGTCGGAGAGCGCAGCCTCGTTGCGTTCGGCACCCTGCGGGGATCACCCCGACACACACCCACCCCCGTCCCAACCGGCGGCTGCCCCGACCCCTCGGCCCCGCCGCACCAATTCAGCCTCGCCGCGCACATTCAGCCCCTCCGGCGTTTGAGGAGCGGGGTGCGGGGCGGAGCCCCGATCTTTGAGCCGCACCTTCCAGCCTGGGCGCACCACCCGCCGCACCAATTCAGCCTCGCCGGCGTTTGAGGCGCGGGGTCCGGGGCGGAGCCCCGGTGTTTCAGCCTCGCTGGGTTTGAGCCCCGGCGGCGGCGCGCGGCGGGACTGCCCTGGCACACCCAACCGGCGCCTAGCGGGCCACGTAGGTCTTGGCCGCCTTGTCGTGCCAGGCCTGGCGGCGGGGGCGGTCCACGAGGCACCAGAGGCTGCCGGGGAGGCCGAGGAGGGCGTAGACGAGCCAGCGGCGCAGGGCCGCGCCGAAGGTGGGCGGGCGGAGGGTGGCGGTGGCCAGCACCCGCACGCCGAGCAGCTTCTTGCCCGGGGTGCGGCCCCAGAGGGCGGTGGGCAGCGCCTCGTACAGCACCCCGAAGAGGAGGACCGCGCCGAGGACCAGGCCCAGCTGGCCGGCGATGGTGGTGTCGAACAGCCAGACGGTGGTGGTGCGTCCGCTCGCGCGGGCGGCGTCCACCTTGGCCTGCACGTGCGCGGTGGCCTCGGGGAGGAGGGGCCGGGCGACGGCGGCCGCGACGGCGGTGAGGACGAGGGAGTCCAGTGCGCGGGCCACGAATCTGCGGGTCAGCCCGGCGGGGCGCACGGCCCGTTCGGCCATCCGCTCGAAGACGGCCCGGGGCGTGCTGGCGGCCGCCGGGCGAGCGGAGTCGCCCGGGCGGTCCCCCTCGGACCCGCGCGGCTCCCACCCCTTGGTGCCGGGCTCCGCCGGGGCCGCCGCCTCGGGGGCCGGCACCTTCGGGCGGACGCCCGCGGGCCGCGGCGCCCACACCTCGTGCCGGGGTGCCTCGGCGGGCTGCGCGGTGCCGGGGCGGGGAGCGGCGGGGAGCCCGGCCTCCGGGCCGGGGTCGGCCGGTGCGGCGGGCTTGGAGGGCGCGGGGGCGGGCGCCGGGGCGGCGGCCGCTGCCCCGGGCCAGGACGTGGTGGCTCCGGACACTCCGGCTCCGGGTGCGTCGGGCCATGCGGGGGCCGGAGCGGGGGCGGACGGAGCCGGGGCGGCCGGGGCCGGGGCGGCCGGGGCCGAGGCGGGCGGGGCCGGGGCGGGCGGGGCCTGCGCGGCCGGGGAGCGCGCCGACAGGATGCCCATGGAGGCCGCGGGCAGGCGCGCGGGCGCCGCGGCGGCGGCCGGCGTACGGGCCAGGGAGATGCCCGCCGGCCGGGCGGCGGCCCGGCCGGCCTCGGGTTCGGCCTCGGGCTCGGCCGGGCTGCCCCACGAGACCCGGTGGTCGCGGGGCCCGCCGAAGCCGGCCTGGTGCACGGGGTCGGCCTGCCACACCGCGGGTTCCGGCTCGCGTACGCGCTCCGGTTCTCGTACGCGCACCGGTTCGGGCTCGGGCAGTGCCTCGGTCGCGGAGGTCTCGTCCAGGAACACCGGCCCCGTCTCCTGGGCGGGGGCGGGGCGGCTCGTGCCCGGCACCCAGGCCGCACCGTTCCAGTACCGGATGTACCCGGGGATGGACGGATCGGGGTAGTAGCCCTCGCGGGCCGCGTGCTCGCCGTCACCAGGGGAGGCCGTCATGTCCCCAACTCCGATCGTGGCTTGAGGCTTGTGCAAGGGAGGACCATAGCCAAGAACCTCGGCCCGACAGGTCCGGTAACGGGAGAATCCAAGCCATTGAGCTAACGTCGCGCCCCACGACGAATTTCGGTCAGCCGACAGAATTCGGCCAATCTCCGGTTCGTTGCCCGAACTCGCGTCATAGTCGGGCGCATCGGCGCTCTCCCGGGATGTGGGGCGCCATCAGGCCCTGCGCACCGAACCGAAGTGAGGCCGTCATGCACCACCCCGTCATCGAGCGCGAGCTGGAACTGAAGCTGGTCCTGTCCCCCGAGCGCAGCATCCCCGTCCCGGCGCGGCTCCTCTACCTCACCGACGACCCGTACGCCGTCCACATCACCTTCCACACCGGCTCCAGCACCCCCGTCAACTGGACCTTCGCCCGCGAGCTGCTCGTCGAGGGGGTGTTCCGCCCCTGCGGCCACGGCGACGTCCGGATCTGGCCCACCAAGGTCGACAACAAGTCCGTGCTCTGCATGGCGCTCAGCTCCCCCGACGGCGACGCCCTCCTGGAGGCCCCCGCCGGTTCCGTGTCGGCCTGGCTGGAGCGCACCCTGCGCATGGTCCCGCCCGGCACCGAGGCCGAGCGGCTCGGCCTGGAGGCGGCCCTGGCCGAGCTGCTCACGCCGACGCCCGCCGACGACCTGTGGCTGCGCGACCCGTGGCCGTCGGACGAGTCGGCGGACGGGGACCTGTGAGGGCGGACGGTCCCGGCCGCGCACGGCAGGCCGCGGGGCCGGTGTCAGAAGAGCTTGCCCGGGTTGAGCAGCCCCAGCGGGTCGAAGGCCTGCTTGACGGCGCGCTGCATCTCCAGCCCCACCGGGCCGAGTTCGCGGGCCAGCCACTCCTTCTTCAGGACGCCGACCCCGTGCTCTCCGGTGATGGTCCCGCCCAGCTCCAGCCCCAGCGCCATGATCGCGCCGAACGACTCGCGGGCCCGGCGCGTCTCGTCCTCGTCGGCGGGGTCGAAGCAGACGATCGGGTGGGTGTTGCCGTCTCCGGCGTGCGCGCAGACCCCGATGAGCAGGTCGTGGGTGCGGGCGATGGCGGCCGTCCCGTCCAGCATCTCGGCGAGCCGCGAGCGCGGTACGCAGACGTCGTCGATCATCGTCGCGGGCCGCAGGGCCTCCAGCGCGGGGAAGGACATCCGGCGGGCCTGCAGCAGCAGTTCCGACTCCGCCTGGTCCTCGGCGGGCACGACGGCGGTGGCCCCGGCGGCGGTACAGAGCTCCCCCACGGCCGCGAGGTCGTCCGGGGCGTGCGGGGTGTCGAAGGCGGCCAGGAGCAGGGCCTCGGTGGCCTCCGGCAGGCCCATCTTGCCGAGGGCGTTGACGGCGCGGACGGTCGTACGGTCCATCAGTTCCAGCAGCGAGGGGGTCAGGCCCGCCTCCATGACGGCGCAGACGGCCTCGCAGGCCGCCGCGACGGAGGGGAACTCGGCGGCCAGCGCGAGCTGCCGGGGCGGCGCGGGCTTGAGGGCGAGGACGGCCTGGACGACGACGCCGAGGCTGCCCTCGGAGCCGACGAAGAGCCGGGTGAGGTCGTACCCGGCGACGCCCTTGGCGGTGCGCCGGCCCGTGCGCAGCAGCCGTCCGTCGGCCAGGACCACGTCGAGGCCGAGCACGTACTCGGCGGTGACGCCGTACTTGACGCAGCACAGGCCTCCCGAGGCGGTGCCGATGTTGCCGCCGATGGTGCACTGCTCCCAGCTGGAGGGGTCGGGCGGGTAGTACAGGCCCTGTTCGGCGACCGCCCGCGAGAGGACGGCGTTCACCACGCCCGGTTCGACGACGGCGATCCGGTCGACGGCGCTGATCTCCAGGATCCGGTCCATCTTCACCAGGGACAGCACGATGCAGCCGTCGGAGGCGTTGGCGCCGCCCGACAGGCCCGTGCGGGCGCCCTGGGGGACGACGGGGATCCGTAGGGCGGTGGCGGTGCGCATGACGTGCCGGACCTGTTCGACGGTCCGGGGCAGTACGACGACGGCGGGGGTCCCGGCGGCGCAGAAGCTGGCCATGTCGGTGGCGTAGGAGGCCGTCACCTGGGGGTCGGTGAGCAGGGCGTCGGCCGGGAGCCCTTCGAGGAGGTTCGCTCGCAGACGTGCGGAGAGATCGTCATCCATGGGACCAGCGTGGCACCTCGGGGGCCCCTGGGGGTCCCCCCGGACGGAGTCCGGGGGAGGTCGTCGCGGGACCATCGGTGTGAACACGCCCGCGCCCCTCTTCGGGCACCTCCGTGAACTCTTCATATTGACGCACAGTGACCCCATGGACCGTATCGACGAGGAATCACAGACGCCGGCGCCGCCCGTGACCTTCACCGGCCGCAAGACGCTCGTGGCCGCCGCGGTCGCCGTGGTCCTGATCGCCGGGGCCCTGCTGATCCGCCCCGCCCGGACCGGTGACGACGCCCGCCCGCCGGGGCCGAGCGAACGCGCCGCGTCGGCGGTGGGCATGGGCGCTCCCGCGGCGGCGGTGGACCTGACGGCGCTGGTGGCGGACCGGGAGAAGTGGGTCGCGCGGCACGCGGACGACGACGCCTCGTGGGCGGTCCTCGGCTCCGCGTACATCGAACAGGCCCGGCGCACCGCGGACTCGGGCTGGTTCCCGAAGGCGGAGAAGGCCCTGAAGCGCTCGCTGGAGGTCCGCCCGGTGGAGAAGGGCAACTTCGACGCGATGACGGGCATGGGCGCGCTGGCCAATGCCCGCCGGGACTTCGGGACGGCCAGGAAGTGGGGTGAACTCGTACGGGCGCAGGCGCCGAAGCGGTGGACGGCGTACCCGGTGCTCGTGGACGCGTACACGGGGCTCGGCGACTACAAGGGCGCGCAGAAGGCGATGGAGCTGCTGCTGGAGCTGCGACCGGGCCTGGCGGCGTACGTGCGGGCCTCGCAGGTCTACCGGGACCGCGGCTGGCGCGAGGACGCGGTGGTGTCGATGGAGCAGGCGGCGGGCGCGGCGAAGGCCCCGGCGGAGAAGGCGTACGCGCTGTTCCGGCTCGGGGAGCTGTCGTGGGAGCGGGGCGACGCGGCGGAGGCACTGCGGCAGTACGAGGGTGCGCTGCGGACGGATCCGGCGCAGCCGGAGGCGCTGGGCGGCCGGGCGCGTGCGCTGGCCGCGCTGGGCCGCTCCGGGGAGGCGGTGCGGGACTACCGGCTGGCGCTGGGACGGACCCCGGTGCCGCAGCTGGCCAGGGAACTGGGCGAGCTGCTGGAGTCGCTGGGCCGGACGCAGGAGGCGCGCGTTCCGTACGACATGATCGGCTCGCTGGCGGCGCGGGACGCGCAGAACGGCGTGGACGACGACGTGGTCCTCGGCCTGTACGAGGCGGACCACGGCGATCCGGCGGCGGCGGTGCGGCGGCTGTCGGAGGAGTGGTTGCGGCACAAGAGCGTGCAGGTGGCGGACGCGCTGGGGTGGGCCCTGCACCGGGCGGGCGAGGACGCGGCGGCGCTGGAGTACGCGAAGAAGGCCACGGAACAGGGCCTGCGCAGCGCCGACTTCTCGTACCACCGGGCGATGATCGAGCGCGGCCTCGGCGATGTGGCGGCGGCCCGCCGCCACCTGCAGGAGACGGCGCGGACGAACCCGCACTTCTCGCCGCTGCGCGGGCCGCTGGCCAAGGAGGCCCTGACGGCGATCGGCCAGCCGCCGCCGGGCGGCCCGGAGCACCTGCAGCCCGTCACTCCGTGGGTGGAGCCGGAGCTGCCCAAGCCGAATCCCAAGCCGACGCCGAAGGCGTCCCAGGAGCCGAAGGCGGCCCCTTCTCCGTCCGGCCGCTGACCGTCGGGGGTGGCTGACCGGCCCGTCGCCGGCCCGCTGACCGGCCGGCGGCGCCGCGGCCCTCCCCTCACGGGGCCGCGACGCCGTCGGACACGGGCGGGCCCCCCGGCGCCGGCCGGGGGGCCCGAAGCCGCTGGGAACGGCTAGAGGTTGCCGCGCTTCTCCTGCTCGCGCTCGATCGCCTCGAACAGGGCCTTGAAGTTGCCCTTGCCGAAGCCCATCGAGCCGTGGCGCTCGATGATCTCGAAGAAGACGGTCGGGCGGTCCTGCACCGGCTTGGTGAAGATCTGCAGCAGGTAGCCGTCCTCGTCGCGGTCGGCCAGGATCTTCAGCTCGCGCAGCTCGTCGATCGGCACCCGGGTGTCGCCGACCCACTCGCCGAGCGTGTCGTAGTAGCTGTCCGGGACGGAGAGGAACTGGACGCCGGCCGCGCGCATCGAGCGCACCGTCGCGACGATGTCGTTCGAGGCCAGCGCGATGTGCTGGACACCGGGGCCGCCGTAGAACTCCAGGTACTCGTCGATCTGCGACTTCTTCTTCGCGATCGCCGGCTCGTTGATCGGGAACTTGACCTTCTTGGTGCCGTCCGCGACCACCTTGGACATCAGCGCCGAGTACTCGGTCGCGATGTCGTCGCCCACGAACTCCTTCATGTTCGTGAAGCCCATGACCTTGTTGTAGAACGCGACCCACTCGTTCATCCGGCCGAGTTCGACGTTGCCGACGCAGTGGTCGATGGCCTGGAAGGTCCGCTTGGCCGGGGGCGCGACCATCGGGTCGACGGCCACGTAGCCGGGGAGGTACGGGCCGGTGTAGTCGCCGCGCTCGACCAGCGTGTGGCGGGTCTGGCCGTACGTCGCGATCGCGGCGAGCACGACGGTGCCGTGCTCGTCCTTGACCTCGTAGGGCTCGTCCAGGCCGCGGGCGCCCTGCTCGACGGCGTACGCGTAGGCCGCACGGACGTCCGGGACCTCGATGGCGAGGTCGATGACGCCGTCGCCGTGCTCGGCGACGTGCTCGGCCAGGAAGCGGCCGTGGTCGGTCGCCGGCTTGATGACCGAGGTCAGCACGAAGCGCGCGGAGCCGTTGGTCAGGACGTAGCTGGCCGTCTCGCGGCTGCCGTTCTCCGGTCCGGAGTAGGCCACGAGCTTCATGCCGAAGGCGGTCGAGTAGTAGTGCGCGGCCTGCTTGGCGTTGCCGACGGCGAAGACGACCGCGTCCATGCCCTTCACCGGGAAGGGGTCTGCCTCACGCGCGGTGTGCGGGGTGGTTTCGAGGTTCGCCAGAGACTCAGTCATGAGCGCAGAGTCCCGCCGATCCACAAGCTGCGCAATAGTTTCCTGTTTGCCTGTACAAACTGACCAGTCTGGGCGCAGCATGGCTGAAACATCTGTGCACTATGACCACCCACGGGCACGCGTGGGCACCCGGAGGCGTCCATGGGCATCGACGAACTCGACGGCCGGCTTATCGTCCTGCTCGCCCGCGAGCCCCGGATCGGGGTCCTGGAGGCCTCGCGCCGCCTCGGCGTGGCCCGCGGGACGGTGCAGGCCCGCCTGGACCGGCTCCAGTCGAACGGGGTCATCCGCGGGTTCGGGCCGCAGGTCGATCCGACGGCCCTCGGGTATCCGGTGACCGCCTTCGCCACGCTGGAGATCAAGCAGGGGCAGGGGGCCGACGTACGGGCCCACCTGGACGGGGTGCCGGAGGTGCTGGAGCTGCACACCACCACCGGGCACGGGGACATGCTGTGCCGGCTGGTGGCGCGGTCCAACGCCGACCTGCAGCGGGTGATCGACCGCGTCGTCGGGTACGAGGGGATCGTGCGGGCCTCGACGGCGATCGTGATGGAGAACCCCGTGCCCCTGCGGATCATCCCGCTGGTGGAGCAGGCGGCCGAGGACGACACCCGGGCCTGACGTCCAAAGAAGGCGTTGCAAAGAAATCCTTGCACAGAACTCGTTGCAACCCTATCGTCGAGCCATGCCCGAGAAGCCGGTGGAACCCGCAGGGCCTGCGGGCCCCGCAGAGCCCAACGTCCGTACGCTCGACGCCCGTTCACTGCGCGGCCTCGCCCATCCCCTGCGCATCCGCCTGCTGGGCGCCCTGCGCCACGACGGCCCCGCGACCGCCTCCCAGCTGGCCGACCGGCTCGGGGAGTCGAGCGGCGCCACCAGCTACCACCTGCGCCAGCTCGCGGCGCACGGGTTCGTCGAGGACGCGCCCGAGCGCGGCAAGGGCCGCGAACGCTGGTGGCGGGCCGTGTACGACGGCACGGCGTTCGACGAGACGCTGACGCTCGACGAGGACCCGGCCGTGCGCGGCGCGGCGGACCTCTTCCTGCACGAGATCGCGACGATCCACACCCAGGAGCTGAGCACCTGGCTCGGCAACGCC
Source organism: Streptomyces sp. NRRL F-2580 (assembly GCF_000720115.1). Classification (GTDB taxonomy): domain Bacteria; phylum Actinomycetota; class Actinomycetes; order Streptomycetales; family Streptomycetaceae; genus Streptomyces. The sequence continues at coordinate 34,659 of NZ_JOIR01000029.1, read as the reverse complement.
CACAACTGGCCCACGCAGTGGCGGCGCGGCGCGGACATGAGCGACTTCACCCTGCACCTGACCCCCGAGCAGAGCCACGAACTGATCCACAAAATGCACGACCTGATCAACAGCTATCGCGACCTGCCGGCCTCGGAGGGCACGAAGGCGGTCCGCTTCCACACGCACGCCTTCCCGCGCGAGACGGCCGAGTAGCGGCTCGCCACACCCGTCACCCCGGGATCCCCGGGGCCCCCGCCACCTCTTCCCCACCCATCCCAGGAGCCCTGCTGTGCACGCCTTACTCCCCGACGGGCCGCCGCGCGCGGAGCGCCGTACGGACAAGCGCCCGCTGATCGCCGTACTGGCCGCCAACACCATCTCCATAGCCGGAAGTTCACTGACCCTCATCGGCGTCCCGTGGTTCGTGCTGCAGACCACCGGCAGCGCCGGGCGGGCCGGGGTCGTCGCCTTCTGCGCCACCCTGCCCGTCGTCGTGGCGGCCCTGGTCGGCGGCCCGGTCATCGACCGGATCGGGCGTCGCCGGGTCTCCGTCGCCTCCGACCTGATCAGCGGTCTGGCGGTCGGTGCGATCCCCCTGCTGCACCACGCCGGCGTGCTGGAATTCTGGATGCTGTGCGCACTGATGGCCCTCGGCGGCCTCGTGCACACCCCGGGCCTGACCGCCCGGGGCGTGCTCCTGCCGAACCTGGCCCAGCACGCGGGCACCACCATCACCCGGGCGGCCGGCCTCTACGACGCGGTCTCGCGCGGGGCCCGGATGATCGGGGCCGCCGTGGCCGGCGTACTGATCGCGGCCTTCGGCGCCGAGACCGTACTGCTGCTGGACGCGGCGACCTTCGGGGCGTCGGCGCTGCTGGTCGCCGTGTTCCTGCGCGGGGTCCCGGCCGCCGAGCCGCAACGGGCCGCCGGGAAGGCGTCCTTCACGGCGTACCGCGCCGAACTGGCCGAGGGCTGGGCCTTCCTGACCCGCTCCCGGCTGCTGCTGGGCATCACGGTGATGGTCATGATGACCAACGGCCTGGACCAGGGCTGGTCCTCGGTACTGCTGCCCGTGCACGGCCGGGACGCCCTCGGCGGCGCCACCACGCTCGGCCTGATGATCTCCCTCTTCGGCGGCTTCGCACTGCTGGGCGCCCTGTTCTACGGGATGTGGGGCGAGCGGTTCCCGCGCCGGGCCGTCTTCGCCGGAGCCTTCCTGCTCGCCGGGGCGACCCGGTACGTGGTGGCCGCCGTCACCGACACCCCGCTGCCCCTCGCGGTGACGATGGCCCTGGCCGGGCTGGGCGCGGGCGTGCTCAACCCGATCCTGACGACGGTCATGTACGAGCAGGTGCCGGAGGAGCTGCGCAGCCGCGTCGCGGGGGTGACCACGGCCGGCTGTGAGCTGACCATGCCGCTGGGCGGCCTGGCGGCGGGCCTGCTGGTCGACGGGTTCGGGGTCGGCCGGGCGCTGCTGCTGTTCGGCGGCACCTACCTGCTGACGACGCTCGCCCCGCTGGTCTTCCCCGCCTGGCGCGGCCTGGACCGCAAGCCGGCCGTCAGCAGGACGGAACGTCCTCTCCCCGCTTCAGCGCGCGCAGGGAGTTCACCGCGTCCGTGAGCGAGGTGACGGGGAGCAGCCGCAGTCCCTCGGGAAGTTCCGACCGCGCGTCCGCGCACTCGGCCTTCGGTACGAGGAACACGCTCGCCCCGTCGCGCCGCGCGGCCTGGGTCTTCAGGGCCACCCCGCCGACCGCGCCGACCGTGCCGTCGGCGGTGATGGTTCCCGTACCGGCGATGCTGCGTCCGCCGGTGAGGTCGCCGCCGCTGCCGTCGCCGTCGAGCTTGTCGACGACGCCGAGGGAGAAGAGGAGGCCGGCGCTGGGGCCGCCGACGTCGGCGAGGTTGAGGTCGACCTTCACGTCCTCGGGGTCCTTGTGGAGGTAGCCGAGCGCGGCCTCGGCGGCGGCCGACTGCGACTTGGCCATTTCCTCCAGGTTGTGCTTCTCGATCTCCTCGTCGCTTCCGCCCGAGGAGTAGACGGCCTCCTTGGGCATGACCGCCTGATCGGTCTTGAACCAGTGGTCGACGAGCTCGTGCAGCCGCATGGTCGAGGACGGACCGGTGGCCCGGATGGTGGTCATCCGCAGCTGGCCCTCGGTCTCCCGGACGGGCGCCCCGGTGACGGTGATGACCGGCTTGCCCTTGTCGGACCCGAGCACGTCGGCCGTCGGCCCGGGCACGGCGACCACGTAGGGCAACGGCGCGAAGGCGGCGGCGACGAACAACCCGACCACGGGCACGGCACAGACGGCCAGGGCAACGGGACGCGAGAGGCGTGAGAGGGCTGAGAGCACCCGCCCAATCTATCCGGCCAGGCTCACCCCCGGCCCCGCCGGGCGATCCAGCCCGCCGGGCCACTTCAGCCCGGCCGGGCCAATCCTGGCGCGCCGCGCCGATCCAGCCCCGCCGGCCCGGTCCAGCCCCGCCGGCGTTTGAGGCGCCCTTTCAGCCCCGCCGGCGTTTGAGGCGCTCTTTCAGCCCCACCGGCGTTTGAGGCGCTCTTTCAGCCCCGCCGGCGTTTGAGGCGCGGGGTCTGGGGCGGAGCCCCGGCAACGGCGCCGCACCCGCACCCCGCACCGCCCCGCACCCGGCGAAAACCAGTCGGGCACAGCGCAGCGCGCCGGCTCAGCGCAGCGCATCGGCGACTTCGCGCGCCGCGTCCACCACCCTCGGCCCCACCCGCTCCGGCACCGCGTCCGCCAGCATGACGACCCCGACGCTGCCCTCCAGCCCGGTGATCCCCACGAGCGGCGCGGCCGCGCCGCTCGCGCCCGCTTCGAGCTCGCCGTGCGTCAGCGTGTACCCGGGTTCGATGAGGGAGCCCTGACGGGCGGCCAGGATGGCCCGCCCGGCGGCCCCGCGGTCCAGCGGGTGGCGGAAGCCGGCCCGGTAGGCCACGTGGTAGTCCGTCCAGGTCGGCTCCACGACGGCGACGGCGAGCGCCTCGGTGCCGTCGACGAGGGTCAGGTGGGCGGTGGCGCCTATGTCCTCGGCGAGGGAGCGCAGCGCGGGCAGGGCCGCCTCGCGTACGAGGGGATGCACCTGCCGGCCCAGCCGCAGTACGCCGAGACCGACGCGGGCCCGGCCGCCGAGGTCGCGGCGGACCAGGGCGTGCTGTTCGAGCGTGGCGAGGAGTCGGTAGACCACGGTGCGGTTCACACCGAGGCGGTTGGAGAGCTCGGTGACGGTCAGACCGTGGTCGGTGTCGGCGAGCAGTTTGAGGACTCTGAGCCCTCTGTCGAGAGTCTGGGAGGTTTCCGCGGTCACGACGCCTCTCCCTCTTTCGGTGAGCGGCGGTGACTCTCGGGGTGGAACGCCGCCGGTCCCGCGGCGGCGCACGGAGAGGCCGCCGGTAGCGGCCATGGCACCGGCTGCGCTCCCGCGGCGGCGCTGCCACGGTGCGTTCGATGCGGGGACATTAGCGAGCAGGTCCGCTCAGCGGAAGGGCTCGTCCAGAATCCGGGCGCGCGCTACCTGTTTATGCCGATTCCTGATCGCTACCGGGGCCGATTCGTAACCTCATTTTGCACAGGAGACCTTTCCCGCCCCACGACCGCCAAGGGCGACACCGCGGACCGCGTCCCGTACGGGTCGGGGGCGGTCACGGCGGACGGGACCCGTGCGATGCTCCGCACGGACCCCGTCCCCTGTTCTGTGTGAACTGTTCTGTGTGAACCGTTCTGTGTGAACCGTTCTCGTGGACTCACCGCATGCGGGTGGCCCACTCCTGCACCTTCTTGATCCGCTCGCGCAGCTGCCCCGCCGTCGCCTCCGCGCTCGGCGGCCCGCCGCACACCCGGCGCAGCTCCGTGTGGATCACCCCGTGCGGCTTGCCGCTCTGGTGAACGTACGCGCCGACCATCGTGTTCAGCGACTTCCGCAGTTCCAGCAGCTCCTTGTGCGAGACCACCGGCCGCCGCTCCGCCGGCAGCTCCAGCAGGTCCGCCTCGGAGTCCGGCTTGCGGCGGCTGTGCGCGATCTGCCGCGACTGCCGCTTCTGCAGCAGCATCTGCACCTGGTCCGGCTCCAGCAGTCCGGGGATGCCGAGGTAGTCCTGCTCCTCCTCGCTGCCCGGGTGCGCCTGCATGCCGAACTCGGCGCCGTCGTAGAGCACCCGGTCGAAGACCGCGTCGGACTCCAGCGCCTCGAAGGACATCTGCTCGTCCTCGCCGGTGTCCTCGTCCTCCTGCTTGTTCGCCTCGTCCATCTCCTTCTCGGACTCGGCGTACGGGTCTTCCTCGCCCTGCTTCTTCGGCTTGTCGAGGACGTGGTCGCGCTCGACCTCCATCTCGTTGGCGAAGCCGAGGAGGTAGGGAATGGTCGGCAGGAACACGGACGCGGTCTCGCCGCGCCTGCGCGAGCGCACGAAGCGCCCGACGGCCTGGGCGAAGAACAGCGGGGTCGAGATGGTCGTCGCGTACACGCCCACCGCGAGGCGCGGTACGTCGACGCCCTCGGACACCATCCGGACCGCGACCATCCAGCGGCTGCCGTCCTCACTGAACTCGTCGATCCGCTTCGACGCGCCGGTGTCGTCGGAGAGCACCACGGTCGCCTTGCTGCCCGTGATCTCCCGCAGCAGCTTGGCGTAGGCGCGCGCCGAGTCCTGGTCGGAGGCGATGACGAGGCCGCCCGCGTCGGGGATGCCCTTCCTGACCTCCGTCAGCCGCTGGTCGGCGGCGCGCAGCACGTTCGGCATCCAGTCGCCGCGCGGGTCCAGCGCGGTGCGCCAGGCCTGCGAGATGGCGTCCTTCGTCATCGGCTCGCCGAGCTTGGCGGCGATCTCGTCACCCGCCTTGGTGCGCCAGCGCATGTTGCCGCTGTAGGAGAGGAAGATGACGGGCCGGACGACGCCGTCGCCGAGCGCGTTCCCGTAGCCGTAGGTGTAGTCGGCGGACGACCGGCGGATCCCGTCGTTCCCCTCCTCGTACGAGACGAAGGGGATCGGGTTCGTGTCGGACCGGAAGGGCGTGCCCGTCAGGGCGAGGCGCCGGGTCGCCGGGTCGAAGGCCTCCAGGCAGGCCTCGCCCCAGGACTTCGAGTCGCCGGCGTGGTGGATCTCGTCGAGGATGACGAGGGTCTTGCGCTGCTCGCAGCGGTTGCGGTGCAGCATCGGGCGCACGCCGACACCGGCGTAGGTGACGGCGACCCCGTGGTAGTCCTTGCTGAGCGGTCCGGCGGAGTACTCGGGGTCCAGCCGGATGCCTATCCGCGCCGCGGCTTCCGCCCACTGCTTCTTCAGGTGCTCGGTCGGCGCGACCACGGTCACCTGCTGGACCACGTGGTGGTGCAGCAGCCAGGAGGCGAGGGTCAGCGCGAAGGTCGTCTTGCCTGCGCCGGGGGTCGCGACCGCGAGGAAGTCCCGCGGCTGCTTCTCGATGTACCGGTCCAGCGCTCCCTGCTGCCAGGCACGCAGTTTGCCCGCCGTACCCCAAGGGGCGCGGCCGGGGAAGGCGGGTGAGAGGTGGTGGGAGGCGGTAGTAGTCACGGTCTCCGGTTCGTCGCTCTCGGCAGTCGTACGTAGGACAACCGGGCCACCCTACCGGGACGGGCCGGCCCTCGCGGAGGGACAGGCCCGTGACCTCGCGCGGTGCGGCGAGCGTCACACCGGAGGGCGGAGCAGTGCCCTCAGCCGGCCGGCGATGCGTGCGACGTCCGTCTCGTGCCCGGCGGCGACGTCGATGACGAGCGCGTACGCGGCCTCCTGGTCGGCGTCACCCGGGTCGGCCCCGTTCATGGCGAGGAAGGTGGCCGCGGCGAGCCAGGCGGTGCGCTTGTTCCCGTCGACCAGGGGGTGGTTCGTCGCGATGCCGTGGAGCAGCGCGGCGGCTTGCTCGTACGGGTCCTCGTAGGCCGGGGTCCCGAACTCCCCCAGCTACCGCTGGGAGGGGCCCCCAGGGCCCGGGGCCGGTGCACCGCCGACTCCAGCAGCCCGGGGGCGCGCAGTTCGACGGGCTGGTCCTGGGCCAGGCAGGCGTGCCGGGCCAGATCGAGGACCTCGGCGAGCGTGAGGTGGCACACCGGGACGGCGCCGGCGGTGGCGGCGGTGGCGGTGGCGGTCATTCGCCGAGCCGCTTCAGCAGGGGCGCGTGCCGCCGCGCGAGCCGCAGCGCCTCGGCCCCGACCCGGTCCCGCTCGGCGCGCAGCCGCGCCCGTACGGCGTCCAGCGCGAACTCTTCGGGCGACTGGCCGGTGGCATCGGCGAGGTCGGCACACTCCGCGCGCTCGGCGTCGGACAGCCGGATGATCAGCTCGTTCATACCCGCAACGCTAGTGCGGCCGGCGACCGCGACGCAGCCCAATTCCCGCGCACCCACGGCTTCGACCTGGCCGGGCACGCACGCCCTCGGCGGCCTTAGGCACTCACGCCTCGGCGTCTCCCCGGGCCCGCACGCCCCCGCTTTGCCCCGGCGCTCACGCCTTGGCGGGCTCCAGTCGGGTCGCGACCCACGCCCCCACCAGGGCCACGCAGGCCATCGGCAGGAACACCACCACGAAGGCGGCGGGGTGCGAGGCCGACGCCCCGTCCGCCAGGGCGTGGGAGGCACCGACGGCTCCGCCGCCCAGCGCGGCGAACGCGGCGCCGCCCCCCGCCAGCAGGACCACGTTGGCCAGCGCGTCCGAGATCTGCAGCGCGGCGGAGTTCGCCCCTGCCTCCTCCGGCGCCGACAGCTTGAGCAGCAACACGCTCGTGGAACCGATCACCAGCCCCATGCCCAGACAGCCGACCGCCCAGGCCAGCGCCAGCGTCCACACCGGCACGGACTCGATGAGCACGGCGGGCGCCGCCGCGATGGCCAGGGCCACCATCACCATGCCGGCCACCATCAGCCGTTCCCGGTACGGGGCCATCCGCCCCTTCGACTGCACCCACGAGCCGCCCGCCCAGGTCACTCCGCCCAGCGCGAGCGAGAACCCGGCCAGCGTCGGGCTCAGCCCCCGCTGGGTGACCAGCATCAACGGTACGAAGCTCTCCGCCGCGATGAACGAACCCGCGGCCACCCCGCGCAGCAGCACCACGGACGGCAGTCCGCGCCGCGCCAGGTACGTCCCGCGCGGCAGCAGCCCGAGCACGGCGGGCACCAGCAGGGCCGCGCCGGCGACGCCCGGCAGCAGCGACAGCCACCGCAGGTCCTGGGCGGCGTACTGGAGCAGCCCCGCGCCAAGCGAGATCCCGAGGGCCAGCCGGATCCGCCGCCGGTCGAAGGCCACGGGCGGCGCGTCCGGGTCGACGGGCCCGGACGCGGTCCGGCGTATCGCCGGCAGGGCCACCACCAGCGGCACGACGACGAGGGCCGGTATCCCGAGGAACACCCACCGCCACCCGAGGTGCTCGGTGACCGTCCCCGAGGCCAGCGGCCCGACGATCGACGGCACCACCCAGCTCGCGGCGAAAGCGGCCATGATGGCGGGGCGCAGCCGCTCCTCGTAGGCCCGGCTGACCACCACGTACAGGGCGACGATGACCAGCCCGCCGCCGAAACCCTGCACGGCCCGGCCGAGCACGAACACCCACATCGCCCCGGCGGTCCCGGACACGACGAGCCCGGAGGCGAACGAGGCGATGCCGACGGTCAGCGGCCGCAGTGGCCCCTGCCTGTCGGCCCACTGCCCGGACAGGACCATGCCGAAGAGGCTGGTCGTGAAGTAGGCGGAGAAGGCGAAGGCGTAGAGCGCGATCCCCTCCAGCTCGCGCGCGGCGACGGGCATCGCCGTCCCCACGGCGGTGGCCTCGAAGGCGATCAGGAAGATGACGGAGATGATGCCGATGCTGAGCGTCCGGTACGCGGGCCCGAGGACCCCGCCTTGCTGCAGGGGCGGGATCGGGGGCTCGGTTCTCTGGGGCACGCGGGGCTCAAGGGCACTCATCGCCCCAGCGTAAGGTGCGTAGCCCTATCTCGCCCCTGTCCATTCGACGGATCCCGCCTCCTCCCGGAGACCTAGGCCATCAGTCACTGTGAACGTGGCATGGCGGTCGTGTTGCACCCGCCGCGGAACCCTTCCCGCTCCCCCGCGGCCCCCGTACGGTCGTGCACATCACCACCTCATAGCCGTGTGCCCGAGTGGTTGAGGGACTCGCCTGCAAAGCGAGTTACGCCGGTTCGATTCCGGTCACGGCTTCTGGACGCCTGAGCAGGCAAAACGAAAGGGCGGCATCCATCCGCGGGTGCCGCCCGTTTGGTCCTCCGTTTCAGTTCCCGTCTCACTTAGACCGTAATTTGCCTAGCAATCAGTCGTCTCGCCAGGCTCCCCGGGCGGCCCGCCTCCTGGTGGGGTGCGCCTTCCTTTAGTGCCCCAGTGCCAGCCAACGGGCTGGAGGTGCTGGCTCCGGCGACTCCTAGCGGCACCGCGGGCGGTCTCCACCGCAGGGGCAAACCACCAAAGCACGCTGCTCTTCGCCTTGCACCGCCCGCGGTTGGCGGCAGCCCGAGGCACACTTCTGGGCAGCCTCAGCTCAGCTGGGGCACCCAAACATCTGCACATATGTCAGGGCCGGAGTGGTAGACCCGGCCGCCGGATCTGCACTACCCCATGCCACGGAAACACGCATCTCCCCCCACTGCGGGTTGAGGATGTTCTCCCGGTGGCCAGGGCTATTCATCCAAAACCTGAGAGCTGCGCGGGGTGTCACGCCATCGCGCCCCCACCCCGCATAGGTGTTCTCGCCGACGCATTGCCCGAAGCCCGAATCCCGTGCACGGCTCTCCGGCGTCGACTTGGTCTGCGGGTTGATATGCGGGTCGCATCGACTGGGGTCGCTCTTCTTGGGGACACAGTTCCCGACTTCCGCTACCGTTCCCCACCAGCGTAGAGCCACCGCAGCGTTGGCGTGGCTGCTTGCGGCGCCTCCGAGCCCTAGGCGCCCTGGGGGCGTTCCCTTCATAGCCAGATATCTCTTCACCGGAGGAACGTGATGCGCGGCTCGTTCGGCGTTGACGAGACACAGCACCGATTTCTCAATGTCCCAACTCTGCCGCATGTAGTTAACTCGCCCAATCGGCGTGTCGGGAAACGCAGATGCGTCTTGGTAGACAAGGTCGACGTTCTCACAGTTTGCGGCTGATGCCTGCGGGGCCACGGTCCATGTAATCGCAACGGCACCCCCGAAAAGGAGCGGGCTCAAAAGCGAGGCCGCGATCTTCTTTGAGCGCACAACGATCCCCTTTCGGGCAGATAAGACGCAGGAGTCCCGCCGCACAGCGGAGGCGATGGAAGAACCTGCGTACACATGAGACGCTGCGTGGAGGGGGAAAGGCGGGAGGCGTACAGATCGTGTCTCCCGAATCCTCGATATCTGGGCGGAGGGGGCCTGCGCACGCGTCCTTCGCTTCTCTAAGACTCCTCCCCCGCCACATATCTGTCCAACTGAGCAGCCTTTCATAGTGCAGTGTTGCCCTGATCTGACTGACCGTTGAGGCCCGCCCCTAGCGGGATGCGTGAACTAGGAGCCTTCCTGAACAGGAAGGAAGAGGGACTGGGCGGCCCGCAGCAGGCAGCCCCGTATTCTCGTTCTCAGTGGGGCGGCACGAGAGAACCCGCGGCGCCGTTGCCGTCATTCCGGCCGGTCTGCCTCGGTGTTCCAGATCAGGCCATCGACCTGCCTCGCCACATCGGACCGCACTGCGTCAACCATGTGCTGGTACCGGCCAGCCATCGCACTGGTCGACCATCCCATGAGGCCCATGACGGCTCGCTCGGGTACACCTAGGATCAGCAGAACGGTGGCAGCCGTGTGGCGCGCGTCATGCAGACGCCCATCACGAACTTTCGCTTCTACCAGTAGGGCCTTCCACTCGGCCCAATCCCTGCGGTGGGACGGGCTGCATCCGTGTTCGTTGGGAAAGACCCAGTCGCCTTTCACCCAGCGCTTCCCGGCCGCCTGCCGCTCCGTCTCTTGAGCCTTGCGGTGGGCTCGTAGTAGATCAACGAGCTGTTCCGGAAGACCGACCACGCGGCGGCCGGCACGCGACTTGGTAGTGGACGTCTCCGGGTTGCTGCGTCGCCTCTGCGGGCAGTACCCGGCCTTTCGTCCGCAGGGCTCCGCGCACCCGTGCGCGTATTGCGGGCGGTGGCGACTGCGGCGGACCACCAGAAACCCACCATCAAGGTCTACGTCCTCCCACTTCAGAGCCAGTACCTCTCCCTGGCGCAGTCCGAGAGCAAGGGCAACGGCCCAGCGCGCAGAGTTGCGCTGACGGCCAGCGGCCTTCAACAGACGCTGTACTTCTTTCACCGTGTAGGGCTCCACCTCGTAGTCCCCCGTCTTCGGAGCCTTCGCCAACTGAACCGGGTTCTTGCCGAGATGACCGCGGCGTACCGCCTCGTTGAGGGCGGTCCGGAAGGTGCGGTGCACTTGGTGGGCAGTCGCGGACTTGCTGCCGTTGGCCTGCATCTTCGCGTAGAAGATCTCGATGTGCTCGGGCGTGAGCCTGTCGAGACGATGAGCCCCGAGGCCGGGGATGAGGTGCTTCCTTACGGCGACTCCGTACCCGACCATCGTGTTGTCGTTGACCCCGAGCGGGGCGACGTTCTCGATCCAGTGCGTCATCCAGGCCTTGACGGTCATGGCCTTGCCCGGCTTCCGCACGGTCTTGGCCTCCCGCTCCTTCTCCAGCTTCCGTACGGCGGTCGTGACTTCAGCGCGGGTCTTGCGTTCGACATGGCGCCGGTCGGGTGAGCCGTCATCGCGTACGCCGACGGTGACGCGACCGTGCCACTTTCCGTCCTTCCCGAGGTAGATGGAGCTGCGGCCGTTGGGCTGACGGGTGCGCTTGTTCTCTGTCACAGGCAAGGTCCTCAGGCAGCGATGGAGGTAGGGCGGTTCGCTTCGCGGAGTCGTGCAAGGAAGTCGTGCACGGCTTCGGCCGGCACTCGGCGAAGGTGACCGATCGGCACGGACTCCAGCTGTCCGGAGCCGATGAGGCGAAAGCACGTGGTCCGGCCGATGGAAAGTCGACGGGCTGCTTCCTCAACGGTCAGCAGCACCAGCGTTGGATCTGCCACGTAGGACGCGGCGGCATGGGTGTCGTGCATGGGCTCACTCCTTGGCGGGCCGCCACAGAAACCACGAAATACACAGAAACCCTGGGCGGGGCCGCTGACCTGCGCGAACGGCGTGGTTGGGGCCGGTGGGCTGGCTGCCACAGAAAGGGCAGGAAGTCCCACAGAAATAGGCGGGCCGGGGTGGGCTCGTATTTGTGTGGTTCTTCTGCGGGTTTCTGTGGCAGCCGTCCGACTGCGGCCCGTAGCGGCGTTTGCACAGGTCAGGGGCCAGGTGAGGCTATTTCTGTGATTCTGTGGTTTCTGTGGCGGGGGTCAGACGGCGGGTTCGCTCAGCTGGGGGTGGATGAGGTAGCGCGGGGACGGCGGCCGGCCACGCCCGCCGGTGCGTAGGGTGAGCTGGGCTCGGATGTATCCGTGCTCTTCGAGCAAGTTCAGCGCGGGATCGAGATCGGTCACGGTGGGGAACTCCGCGCGGGAGAGCTTCACCATGAGGTCGCGCTTGCTGACCTCGCTCCACTTCTGGGTGCGCAGCAGCTCCAGCGCGGAGCGGGCGCGGCCCACGGTGGGATCGGCGCCCATGACGTCGAAGACGCCGAGGGCGTGGGCGGTGAAGTACTCCCCCAAGGTGATCGCCGCGCGCATGGTGGTCTCGGTGACGGGCTTGGTGTGCCCGCCCTCCATGTGCTCGGCCAGGTGCAGCAGGGCGGCCATGCGGGCCACGGCCCCGGCGAGCTTGCCGGCCCAGTTGGCGATGTGTCCCAGCGCGCCGCTTTGGGCCGCGAGCTGCGGCTCCACCCGCTGTTGGTAGGTGATCAGGGCCTTGTCTGCTTCGGGGCTGAGCTGGATGACGGCGGGGTCGGTCCACTCGGCCAGCCACAGCGTGAGCGCGAGAACGTTGCTCTCGTAGACCGCCGCGATGTCCTCGGGGATCTGCTCGGTGATGACCGCGCGCTCACCGACCAGGGAGCGGGGCATGGAGTACAGGAAGCGGGCCAGCAGGCCGCGCCCGTCGAAGCCCTTGACCTTGGCGATGTCCCGGAGCACGTCCGGCTGGACGGCCAGCCCGATCGTCAGGGCCGGGTGGTCGATGTACTCCCGGCGAGTCTGCCGGTTGACCCTCAGCCGGTCCCCCGCATGCCCTTTGAGGAACACCTCCATGTTCGGGGCGCCGGAGTAGCGTCCGGCGATGATGTCGAAGATCCCGCCCTCGGCCGACATCACGGCGAGCCGGCCGCCTTGCTCCGCGATGAGCGAGGTGACCGTCTCGGAGGTGGAGTCATCGGCCAGCAGCAGAGGTTCTACCGGCACCGCCACCGATTCGGCGGTCTGTGCCAGCCCGATCGCCTCGGCGATCAGCTCCTCGCGCTTCCCTCCATCGGCCTTCACGGCCTTGGCCGCGGCGTTGTCGGCTGCTTCCTTGGCCAGCCGGGCGGTCATCGCCGCTTCCACGATGGCCGGGGCCATGGTCACCTGAAGCTTCTTCTCCGCCTCGTACAGCGGATCGGTCAGCAACGCGAAGACCGCGGACTTCCGGTTGGCCGGGGGCAGCGCGCACACCACGTACAGGTTGGTGGGCTCCCTCCAGCTACCTCGGACGTGGACGACCGACCGACCGCCGGCCGCTGCCGCGAGCACCGACAGGGCGATGGACCCTGGCAGGTCGATGGGTGTCTGTGTCTCCTCGGCAACGGCCTTCACGTACGAGCCGAGCCATTCCGGGAAGACGTGCGCGGGGAAGACGGGAAGCTCGCGCCGCCCGGTCAGCGGGATCGGCTTTTCCCATGTCGGTTCTGCGGGCTGAGGTCCGTCGGTCGTGTCCAGTCCCACCCACAGGTCACCGTCCCCTGGCTGGCCGGTCATGCCGCGTCTCCCGTGGTGTTGCGGGCGCTGCGATGGATGCCGTCGCGGATGCTGGCAGCAACCCGGGAGGGCGCGAGCCCTTCCGGCGCAGCAGCGGTGAGCGCGTCGGTGACTTCCGTCTCGGTGAGGGTGCCAGCGGCGATGAGGCGGCCGAGGGCGTAGGCCGCGTTGTAGAGCGTCGTGTTCTGGGCGCCGGTGACAGCGGCGGCGACCTTGGCGACCTCACCGTTCAGGGCGGCCGCCGCGTACCGGTCCGCCTTGCCGATCCGGGCGCGGAGCACGGCCACGGGGACGGGGTCGGGTGCGGGAGGCGTCGTGAGCAGGTCACCAAGCCACGTGGGGAGGGGGGCCGGGGGCGCGTCGTGAATGATCTCGTACGAGCCTGTGCCGACGGTGCTGCCGGCCGCGACCACGTACCCGCCCCAGGCTCGCGTGTCGACCTTCCAGCCCAGGCGCCCTGCACTCCCACGTAGCCGCTTTTGGGCGGGGGCGGTGAAGTACAAGTGCTGTCCGCCACGGCGGGTGCGCACCGTGTACGTCTCGGTGGGCAGACGCTCACCGGCGCGCTCGCAGATCATGGCGAAGACGTCCAGTCCGTCGGTGGCTCCGGCCCATTTCGGGGGCGGGGCTCCGTCGTCGTCCTTGGGGATGTCGAGGTCGACGACCAGGAGTCCGGCGGGGCCGGTGGCGATGCCGACGTTGTAGGGGGCCGCCTGCCAGCAGGCGGTGATCTGCTCGGCGACGAGGGTGGCGCGCTGTTCGGGGGTGCGGTGGCCGTCCGTGCAGCGGCCGGTGCGGGGGCAGTTGCGTTCGGGGTGGCCGGCGGGCCGCTTGTCTCCGGGGCGGAGCGGGAAGACGGGCCAGCCGCGGTCAGCGGCGGCGAGGGCGGCGCGCAGCAGCGCGGGGTTGGGGGTTGGTGTCATGCTGGGGGTCTCCTGTTTCTGCGAAGGGACGGAGAAGCCGGGGCGGTCGCGGTCTTGTGGTGAGAGGCGACCGCCCCGGGCATAGCTAGAGGTCGGTGAGCACGGCGGTGGGGATCTCGTAGACGTCGATGACGTCGTTCACGCCGTGCCAGCGGCCGGGGGCGTGGTGGATGTAGACCACGTGCAGCGGGATTCCGTCGCGGCCGGTGAACGCGTAGACGTTCACGACGTCCACGTTCTTGCGGCTCTTGCGGGCGCTGCGAATGTGGGACAGGGCCGCGATCACGCTGACGTGCTCGGGCCGGTAGTTGAGACCGTCGACCTGCGTGTGCATCGTGGGGTGCTGCGTGGTGCTCAGGGCCGGGCTGGAACTCATGGCGGGGTCTCCTCAGTGGTGGCGGATCCAGAGGGCGTATTCCTGGCGGACGTAGCCGCGGGGCTCGCGGACGCTGTCCGGGTGGTCCGGGGTGTAGGGACCGTCCGCGTAGCCGGACGGCCCGAGGCCGGCGGCGTGGTCGATCTCCATCAGCCGCCGGGCCGCTTCGACGGCGAGGGTGGCGGCGTCGCCGCCCACAGGGTCGTCGTCGGTGACGGCGATGCGATCCAGGAGTGCGGCCTTGCGGAGCCAGAACTCGCGGACCGCGATGCCGTGCAGGCAGTCCCGGGCACCTCGGAAGGTCCAGCCGATCTCGCTGATGATGCTCGGCGCGGTGGCGTACGCCGCTTCAGGCGCGGGCCAGTGGCTGGGCTGCTGCTCGGCGGTGACGTAGAGGCGGACGCGCTCCCCGTCGCGGGTGGGGTGCTGGCGGACCGGCCCCGTCGCGAACGTCTCGGAGAGGGCCTTGGTGATCTCGGGAACTTCGGTCGGGGCGCAGATGACGCGGATCTCGAACATGACTTCCTTCCGGGTTGGGGTCAGATCTCCTTGCGCTGGACGCTGGGGAGTTCGGGCAAGCCCGCGTCCGTGAGGGCCTGGGGGTTGAAGCCGGGGAGCGCGGCGCGGGTGATGAGGGCGTTGGCGAGCTGTTCGGCGTAGGCGGCGCCGGAGCGGGCCACCTCGATCTGGGCTCCGGCGCGCAGCGCTTCCACCCGTTCCACGTGGGCGTGGTCTTCGCGACGTCCGAGGGTCTGCCGCTCGTGTGCGACGCTCTCGCGGCGATCGGTGCGCCAGTAGCGGGCCGCGAGTCCGTAGGCGACCGCGGTGGCCAGCGCCCACAGGAGGATCGGCAGGGAGAGTCCGTCGGCGTATCCGGCGACTCCGGCCAGGGCCAGCCCGCCGGATGCGGCGAACGCGGTTCCGGCGATCACGCTGCCACCGGCGCGGTTGCCGGAGGAGAACGCGCCGGCCGCCGCGGCTCCAGTGGCGAGGACGACCATGAGCGCGGCGTTTCCGACGGAGTGTTCGGCGCCATTGGCGTTCCAGATACGACCCAGGATGAGAACCGTGGTCGTGGCGAGTGCGGGGGCGGCCCTGGGGGCGAGGACGATGGCCCAGTGGCGGTAGGTGATGGGGTCGTTCATCCCTGGCTGCCCAGGTCCGAGACGGCCTTGATGATCGCGGTGGTGAGTTCGTTGATGGGGCCGGAGGCGCCGGTGGAGGCGAGGAAGAAGCCGAACATCATGGCGACGAACGCGGAGCCGTAGCCGAGGGTCTTGGAGCGGAGGAGGAAGAACAGGACCAGCCCGAACAGGGCGACGAGTGAGACGGTGATGGCCATGGGTTATCCCTTCGGGGCGAACGTCTTGCGGGGGGCGGGGTTGGCGTCGCGGTAGAGGTGCAGCCAGAGGTTGTAGAGGTGGCGGCCGACGCGTATGCGCTTGCCGTGGCCGTCGCAGCGGCGGCAGTGCTTGCCGCGCTTGAGGCGGCCCTTGCGGTCGGTCTTCATCGCGTAGCCGAAGCCACGGCACTTGCGGCAGGTGCCGAACGGCGATCCCGCACACAGACTGACGTAACCGAGGGTGACGACGAGTAGGCAGGCGCTAGCAAGGAGGGTGAGGGCCATGGGGTGCCTTCCGGGCGGGGTTTCCGGTGTTTTCGCAGGTAGGCTGCTAGGTGCGAGATCGCTGATGAGAGCCGATTCGGGGTGCTAGCGAGGGTGCTAGACCTAGCAGCGCGGGCCGCTAGGTCTAGCAGCGGTGCGAGTCAGTTCGCGGACCGCTTCCCGTCACGTTGGGTGATGGCAGTGGTGATGTCGGCGCGGGCGATGCCGCGTCGGGTGGTGCCCTTGCCAGCGGTGGTGGAGCCCCAGACGTCCTGGGCGGTGATGCCGTGCGGCTTGAGGTTCGTCGTGACCGTCTCGGCCTTCCAGCCGCTGTAGACCTCGGGGCGCAAGGCGGCGAGGCGGGCGGCGACCTTCTCGTTCCAGACCTTCTCCTCATCGGCCGGCACAACCTTGAGGATGTCGGCCAACAGGTCGAAGGAGGCTTCGCCGCTTTCGGGTTCCTGGCCGATGGCGTGGCCGGTGACGTTGCCGTACTCCTCGCGCATCCGGCGGGCCCGCACGACGACCTGTTCGGCTCCGAGCGCATCCACGAACGCGGAGGCCACGATGCGCGGGTCGTCCCCTTCGCCGGCCATCCAGCAGATGCCGCGGTCGGTGCGGGAGAACATCGTGGCCCGGTACCCGGCCTTGTACATCGAGGTACCCAGCACCATGTCGTTGGCGGGCTGGCCCATAACCTTCAGGCAGAACCGCAGCACCGCGTTGGCGGAGATGCCGGTGGGCAGCGACTTCGCGTCCGGGCGCTGGGTCCCGAAGAGCGTCACCATGCCGAGGGCCGGGCCGCGTTTGCCGAGGTCGGTGCAGATCTCTTCGATCTCGGCGCCGTACTTGTCGTGCTCGAAGGGGACCTGGCACTCGTCGAACGCGGCCACGATCGGGTGCAGTCCCAGGCTCTTGTCGTTGGCCAGGTCCGGGGTCACCTTCGACTCCGGGCAGCGCGAGCGGGGCAGGGACTTGATGACCTTCGCCCGGCGGCGCAGTTCCTGGCGCAGTTCCCGCAGGGATTCGAGGACGTAGAGGATGTCCTCGTCATCGTCGCCGGCCCGGTAGCGGTGGCAGACCGGCTCCAGCGCGCCGAAGTCGCCGGTGCCCTTGAAGTCGAACGCGTACAGGGCGGCGCGCGGGTCGAGTGCGGCGATGAGCAGGAAGAGGCGCATCAGGAACGTCTTGCCCATGCGCGGGATGGAGCCGACGACCACGGAGGCGAACATCAGGGTCACGGCGACGTCGCCCATGCGCTGGTCGTTGCCGAAGACGACCGGCTTGAACAGGTCCACGCTGCCCGACTTCAGCAGCGGCCAGGCGGGCTTCTTGGTCTCGTTCATGGGCTTGTCGCCCACCCACAGGATCAGTCGGCCCTCGTGCTCTTCGGGGTCGGAGGACGGCCAGACGGAGCCGACCTTGCGGCGCAGGCCGGAGGCGAGCGGCTTGCGGGCCTCCATGATGTCCTCGGGGGTGACGCCCCAGGGAAGGTCAAGGTCGGCGCGGTAGCCGGGCCCGTCCCGGGTGATCTCCGAGGTGAACCGCAGGCCGTTCATGTCGCCGCCCTTCTTGATGGCGGCCGACAGCTTCGCGTTGCCGATGTTGTCCAGCGCGCGGAGCACGATCGCCCCGGTCAGCTTCTGGATCTCGGTCTTGAGTACGGCAGGCCCGATCACGGGCTGATCCTGCGGAGTCCCCCAGAAGCCCGCGGTGAGCACCGCAGCAGAGGCCAGGACGGCCAGCCAGGCCGGGGCCATGACGTACATGGTCAGCGCGAAGCCGGTACCGAAGATCAGCGCCACCGTGGTGACGAGCGTCCGCAGCCGCACCCGGCTGTCGCGCTGCCGCGACAGCTTGAGGTACTCGGCGGTGTTCTCCTTGTAGACCTCGTACGCACGGAGCGGGGCCGCCTCGGCGTCCCACACCCACCGGTTCGTGTCACGGACCAGCCGGGCCATGCCGCGCGGGGCGTGCAGCCCGAGCTGCAGCGCGTACCAGGGGGTTCGGATGCCGTGGAAGACGGTGGAGTAGAAGGCGTTGCTCGCGGCGCGCTGGGTGGTGGAGACGAACCCCGGCTTCGACTTCAGCCAGGTCGGGATGATCGGCAGGCGCTTGTAGGTGGTGACGCCCGGCGACGGCAGGTCCGGCGAGTCCACCGGCCGCGGCCGCGGCGACTCGTCCTCGTCGTCGTCCAGGTCGGCCGGCGGAGCTGCCGGGGCGGGGGTCGGGTTGGTGGGGCGCTTGGTGGTGATGTCGAAGACCTCGGCGCCGGGACGCTCGGGCTCTTCGCTCTGGCCGGTGACGTGGACATCAGACACGGTGGGTCTGCTCCCTCATAGCGAGTGGGGTGGAAGGGCCCGGACAGCGAGGTGTTCGGGCCCGCCGTGCAGGTCAGGCGGCGCGCTGGTCTTCGGGGTAGGCGCAGGGCACGCACATGCCGAGTGAGGTCGGGATGACGTAGCCCGCGTCCGTGCGGCACTGGGGGCAGGTCCGGCGGGCGGTGTTCGCCTTGGCGAGCGCAGCGGCCTTGCCTGGGGTCATTGGCCGGACCGGCTTGGCCAGGTCGACGCGGTACAGGTAGGCGGTCAGCGGCTCCCGCCGGAAGCGAGGCCGCTCCAGCTGGGCCACGACGTCCTGTCCGCCGGGGCGCAGGCCGGCCGCGCGGAGCTGACGGCGCGTGGCCAGCCCGTCCGGGGCCAGCCGCCAGGAGTAGACGGGTATGCCGTGCCCGGCCATCACGCGGCCGTCGCTTCAGCCGCGGCGGCGCGCTCGGCCTTGAGCGTGTCGCGCAGCAGGCGGCCGTTTGCGGACGAGGTACGGACCGCCTTGCGGATGGCCTCGGCTGTCAGCTCGCCTTCGGTCCAGTTGGCCGTGACCGACCGGGCCTCGTCCAGCAGCTCATCCGAATCGCGCGTCGGTCGGGGCGTACGGGCCGACTTCGGTACCCGACCAGTCGCCCTACGCGGAGCCGACTCTGGCACCCGACGCGGCGGGTGACGGGTCGGCGGCGGTTCGATCGGCAGCCCAAGGCTCTTCAGAACCCGATCACGGGCGGTCGGTACCGAACCAACCGACTCCGGAGCCGGGAGCTCGGCCGTCACGGGCGGGGCCTCGGGGGCCGACTCCCGCAGGTCAGACCCCAACCGATTTACAGTAGTCTCTGTCGTTTCCTGGTGGTTTGAGGATCCGATGAACATGGCGGCCAGGGCGGCGTCCGCGCCGCTGGTGAGTCGGTCGCGCTGGACGTCCAGGAGCCGGGCGCCCAGCGACGCGTCGCCCAACCCAACCTTCCGGGCCAGCCGCCACGACGTCTGGTCGGACCACTTCCGCACCAACGACCACGGGTGGTTCGCAGCACGGGCCCGGTGGTAAGCCAGAGCCCGCACCACGGTGGCCGCCTTCGCTTCCGCCTCGGCGTCGTGGCCGTCCTGGTGGACCACTATCCGCCGGGCGAGGAACGCCATGCCTTCCGCTGCGACGCACATGCCCATCGGGGTCACGGCGTAAATCACGGTGCGGCCCGGGTCATCAGCGGCCATCGCGGCCATCACCGACGCGGCGGCCGGCAGGGCCCACAAGCCCACCCGGATGATCCCCGGGGAGGACTGGCCCAGCATCGTCAGCCCGAGGAGCACCAGCGCCAGAACGGCGGTCGCACCCTCACCGGCCGCCACCGCGCCCAGCGCCGTGCCGGAGCCATAGGCGCGGCTGATGTTGCTGTAGGTGCCCACCCCACCGGCAACCCCGGTGGCAAGCATGGGCACGAACGCAGCCGTCAACACGATCTTCTGTGCCTTGCTCAGTGCGTTGCGGGTCGCCATCACGCCGCCACCGCGCTCGTGCCACGGCGGCCGTCACGGCGGCCGTTGACCGTGCCCGTCACAGGGACGGTCAGCCGGTGCGCGATGCGCCAGCCTCCGCCGCGCTGCTTGGCCCTGTACATCTGCTCATCAGCGCGGCGCAGCAGGGTGGACAGGTCGCCGGTGCCGCTGCGGTAGTAGGCGGCGCCGATCGAGGTGTGCACCTCGATCGGGTGGCCGTCGAACGGCACGGGCTGGTCGAGTCGGCCGGTCAGCATGAACAGGTCCACGCGCAGCTTGTCGATGCCGTAGCCGGGGATGACAGCGGCGAACTCGTCCCCGCCCAGGCGCCCGGCTACGCCGGCGTGTTCCTCGGCCCACCGGCCCAGACGCTGCCCAGTAGCGCGGATTACCGCGTCTCCGGCCGCGTGGCCGAGGGTGTCGTTGATCTGCTTGAACCGGTTGAGGTCCAAGACGAGAACGGCCCGTTGGCACTTGTGGGCCAGGCTCTTGCGGGCCCGCTCCTCGAACGGGTCCCGCGTCCACAGGCCGGTCAGCGGGTCGCGGCGGGCAGCCTCGATCCGGCGCCGCATCCACAGACTGTGGACCGACCAGCCGGACACGAGCGGCAGCGCTGCGGACAGAGCCGTCATGGTGTGACTCATGCCGCTTCCCCCGTCCGGGCGGAACGGCCAGCGTCACGGGCCGCGGCGCGCAGGAAGGGGACCGTGCGGGTGAGCGCGTCGGCGTAGAGCGCGTCCCACGCGGCGATCTCGTCGCCACCCTCACCCAGCTCGGCCAGCTCCGCGATGACCTCATGGGCCACCGCCTCACGGGCCGCCCGCTCCTGGGCCGTCTCCGGCCCGAGCGGGCCGCGGAACAGGTCGCGGTCCAGCCCGAGGGGCAGTTCATCGAAGCCGAGCGCCAGCTCCTCGAACT
Source organism: Streptomyces sp. NRRL F-2580 (assembly GCF_000720115.1). Taxonomy (GTDB): domain Bacteria; phylum Actinomycetota; class Actinomycetes; order Streptomycetales; family Streptomycetaceae; genus Streptomyces. Next base: position 14,103 of record NZ_JOIR01000029.1, on the reverse strand, counting down.
CAGCGAGGTTCACGATCTGGTGGTTACCGATGTACGAACGCATGTCGATCTCTCCTGATGAGCGAAGGGAACCGGGGCGCCTCGGTCCGTGGTGAGAGGCAGCGCCCCGGTGGTGAAGCCCGAACTTCGCGGCTCCCCTCCACCCCGCCCGTACGTGACGGGCGGGGGAGGCAACCGGCCGCAGGCTGCGAGCACTGCGGAAGGGAGAGCGAGCTGTGCGAGCAATGCCGGGCGGTGAAGCCCGTAAATACCTCGCACGGCGGTTGAGCGGTGACACGAAGGGCAAGGCCGCCGCACCGGTCCAGTGCGGCGACCGCCGAGGGTCTTAAGCGGCTCACGACGACTCCTCTGTAGGCGGTCAATGTCTGTGGGAGCGGGCTTCACCCGGTTCCGCTCGATCCGGAGGCGGTCCCTGTCTCCGGATGTCGTGGCGGCCCAATGTCGGCCGGGTGGTTCTTTAGAGCCGATGGCGTGTCCCCCTGCTGGGGTGTAGGGCCCGGTTGTGACGCGGGCCCGTTCTCGGTCGGCTGGTCTCCACTCGCCTCGGCTGGTGCGGTCACGGCCGTCCTGCTGCGGTGGATCACGCTGTGGAGTTATCAGCGGTGCATTCGTGCAGCTCAGAGCAGCCCAAAGAAGGCCCCTCTTGAGTCGTTGATCAGCAGTTGGGCCACCGTTTCCGGGGCGCCCTGCTTGTTGACAAGCCTCTCCGCGTTGAGCTCCGGAATCGAATGACGGCTTGTCATATGGGGCCTGCCACAGATGGGTTGGCCTCACGACAAACATGGTGCACCTAGTGCACTAAGTTGGCAAGTGGCTCGGCCTACCTGAAGGGAATGGATGCGGGGAGACTGGTGTACTAGGTACAACAACCCTGACTGGAGGACTATCCCGATGACCGAGTTCCGAGGACAGCCGGCGTACCTTCAGCTGGCCGATGACCTGCGTGAACGGATCCGCAGTGGCAAGCTCGCCACAGGCGCCGCGCTGCCATCGGCACAGGAGTTGATCGCAAGTTCCGGCGCCTCAAGCACCGTGGTGAAGAACGCGGTGTCTCTGCTTCGAGCGGAGGGATACGTCGTGGGACACCAGGGCAAGGGGGTCTTCGCTCAGTTCCCGCCTCGACTCGCGGATCACTCGCGCGGTGCGGCGGATTGGGCCCTGCCGCTTCTGCTGGCGGGCCTGGAGGTCGAGGCAGCACTACGCCAGTCACTGGGCAAGAACGGCACCGGTTCCGCAGACGGCGAAGCGGCCCTTGAGCACTGGCGGGAGGCCTTCGATAGCCTGCCTGCAAGCGTCAAGGACCGCTTGGCCAAGCCTTAGCGATCGCCGCCTGAGACTGCCGACCAGGCGTCGGTGACCAGCGCCTCAAGGCTGGACCGCTCGGGTTTCCATCCCAGGTCAGTCGTGATCCGGGAAATGTCGGCGACCAGCCGCGGAGGCTCAGGCTGAGGCGGGCGGTGCACTACCGGCACCGGCTTTCCGGTTACCCGTTCAACGGTGGCTACGATCTCGCGCATGCTCGCCGCCGTGGCACCGACGTTGTAGAGCCGATACGGGGCCGACGTGGCCTCAAGGGCCAGCACGTAAGCGCGAGCCAAGTCGTCGACGTGGACGAAATCCCGGACCGCGTCGCCGTCGCCGTTCATTTCAAGGTGCGGGTAGCGGCCGGCCGCCACCGCCACGGCCTTCGGGATGATCCGGCTTTCATCCGCGTCCCCCACCCCCGACACAGCCCCCGAGATGTTGAAACAGCGCAGGCTCACGGCCTCGATCTCGCCCGCCTCGGCTCGGACCCGAAGCGCATCGTCTGCGGCCAGCTTCGAAACGCCGTAGGGGTTGCTCGGCGCGGGCACCGTGTCCTCGCTGATGGGCTGCCGCTCGGGTGCACCGTAGACCGCCGCGGTGGAGCCCAGGATGACCCTCGGGATCAGGCTCCGGGAAGCGGCGGCCAGTGCGTCAAGCAGTGCCACGGTGCCGCCGGCGTTCACGTCCTGGTACTCCTCCGGACGGTCGAAGGATTCACGAACCCGGGTGAGAGCCGCAAGGTGGCACACACCCTCGACGCCGTCGAGCGCTGCCGCGAGAGCCGTCTTGTCCCGGATATCGCCGCGGACGACCTGCGAAACGGGCAGCTCCGGGAGCGGGGCCTCCGCTGGCCGATGCGTGAGTGCCACGACCTCGTGTCCCACTTCGGCGAGCCGTCGTACAACCGCGTTCCCTACGAACCCGTAGGCACCGGTCACAAGTACGCGCACTGATCTGCCTCTCAGCCCAGGATGAACCCGCGATGCTGCCACGCCAGGTCGAGGCACGCGGCGGCGGCGGATGCCAGAGGTTCATTGTCCAGCAGGCGCCGGATGTTGGGCTCGGTGAACTCGATCCCGGTACCGCTGCCCCCGGCTCGGCCAGCCACGACCGAGCCTTCGGAGTTCCGCGACACCATGCCGGAGAAGACGGAGTCGTAGACGTCGGCGTCGATGACGACCACGCTCAGAATCTCCCCCGCCAGGGTGAGTGGGTCCAGGCCGATCCCGAAGCAGAACGGGCGCACCTTGCCCTCTCGGCGAGCCTGGTTGAGCGTTCGGAAGGGCTCCGTACCGTCATAGTCGATCGGCTCGCCGCTACTGCCATCTGCTTCGGGGTCGCCGAGGAACTCTTCCGCGTACTCGCGCAGCACGTTGCGCCAGAGGTTGAAGTCGTTTGACTGATCCCAAGGCATCACCGAGGACGGCTGGAACACCCCCGCTGGCATGACGTGGTAGTTCCCGCCGGCCAACGCAACATTGCTCGCGGACCGGTGGTGGAGTGGGAACGATGCACCTTCGGGGCCCAGCCGGATAGTCAGGGTGTCGATCGACGGCAGCAACGGCCGGTGAGCCAGGTCAAAGGGGTCTCCAACCAGAGCCCGGAAGGGAAGTTCCGCCCAACTTGGATCGCCAATCCACGCGGGGTCACTGCCGGTCTTCAGCCAGGCGCTCGCCAGCTCGTGCGCCACTCCCTCGCAGACGTCGGCCATATCGAAGTACGTCGTGTACCCGAACGACAACTTCGGTCGGCCCTCAGCTTGGGCGACATCGAGCAGGCGGAAGCTCGGACGGTTTACGAACAGAGACGGTCGGTCGATCATCCTGATGGCTTGGGTGTAGCGATCGAACTTGGCGCCGTTCGCCGCGAGCGGCCGGACGCCCTCCGACTCCTTCTCCCGCCCACTCACCTCAGGTGGACGCGTCTGGGTGAGCCAGGACAGCTCAATGTCCGCGAAGTCGACTGGCTCAGGCCACATCCAAGACTCACGGGTGAGTACCGGGCTCCTTCCGGCGCGGGGTGCGTCCGGATATAGGCGCGCGGCGGCCTGAGTAAGGCCGGCCCGATGCCGGTTGAGCTCGCGACGCGTCATGCGCCAGCGACGTTGGTCATCGACAGCGGCAAGTGGGCTCCGCTCGCCCGTGTCATGAGCGGAGGCGACTGTGACCACGGCTTCTGCCGGCGGGAGCAAGCCCAGCTCTTCCTCAGGTAGGGCCAGTGCGGTAGCTAGCCTGCGGAGCTCGACCATGTCCCGGATCGTCCGCTTGCCTCGCTCAAGTAAGGACACGTACGACTGGTCGTACCCCAGCAGGTCGGCGAGATCCTGCTGCTTGAGCTTGTGGAGTACCCGATACGCCTTGAGTACGTCGGCAAGGTTTGATCCATCTGGAGGGGCACTCCGCTCCGTATCGTCGATGAGCCAGTGCGGCGCGGCCGAGGCAGGCCCTACAGCCTGCAACGGGCGCTTCATCGCACCCGCACCAATCGTCCGGCGGCAGGGACTGCACACGACGTCGGTGTTGCTTCGACTCAGCTTAGTGCCGCACTGGGCACATAGGGATGGTGCGGGCGTTGCCGCGGCCATGGACGTTGCTCCCTTCTGCAGAAGTGCAGTGACTCCAACGGCGTAAGTGGTCGGCTTGATTGAGCATCCGCTGCCATCAGGGTGGGCTTCTACAGCTTCCCCATCCGAATCATCTTGCAGATGACTGGCCCGCAATGCTCGACGCAAGAAGGTTCAAGCGACGGGCCGTCGTTCCCGGATCCTCAAGAATCGAATACTGGACTCCTACTTTTCGGATCGCGTGAACAATCTCCGAAGAAAGAAAAGTCAATACAGATTCAATTTCGTGCGGCGTCGGCGGACTTTCCACTTCGGAGCGGAAAATCAAGTAGAGATCGTGAGCCGAGAGGGCGCCAGTCGTCACAGCATCCGCAGAAGCGGCCTCGGCAGCCAATTGCCGCAAAACTCGATCACACAATCTATACATCCTCTTCTCCGCACTCCAGCGCTTTTCAAGCACCCCGCCCTCCACCACGCCGACACGCTTGCACAGCTCCCTAAGCTCGTGAAGCGTGAGGGGCGCTTGCCCATGGTGCTCGGCAATCGAAATCAGAGTCTCCACGTCCACCAGCCCAACACCATGCGCTTCGGCTCGCACGGCCAGCCGACTGCCGGGGAATCCGGGACCGACAACGAGAATGTAGTCTGCCGAATTTGCCGCACGGTGCTCTTTAAGCGTGTCGAAGTTGACCTGCCCCTCGCCAATTTTTCCGGACGCCGAGGACTTGGCGTCGACAATAACGCTGTACTTAGCATCGCCAGAAAGGTGCGCCGTCACCAGGACATCAGTCTGCCCGGAGCCCCCTAGAAGCTGACTGTCGTAGCCAAGGTGTGCGAATGCTTCGGACACTGCCCGCTCGAACCGATCAGGGCTACCCGAGTCTCGGGAGGTTGACCGTAGAGAGCTGGCGATCGAACTGAGTGCATCCCCCACCTCAGGGGCGGACGGTTCCGTCTGCGCCTCTCCCACAGCGATAGACGCATCCGTTGGCAGGTCGGCGAGCAGAGCCCGCCCAAGAGGCAGAACTCGATAGTGACCCCACGTTACTTCCTCGACGAGGCCACACTCTCGCAGCATCTGCAGTCGCGTCCGCACCTCCGGAATGTCCTCGCGCGGAACTTGGTAGCGAGTCCGCGCCAAGGCCGCCAAGTCGCGGGGAGTATCCACCTCCTCAAGGGCTTCTAGGATTTCACCTACAAACTTAAATTTCGAATGGATGATACGCAGGTAGTCAAGGTCATGCGGCGAGGCAAGGCAGGCTTTTGCGATATCGGTAGATCGATAGATGCCGAACCCCACCTGCTCAATCATCCCAGCAGACTTGAGAGTGCCAAGTGCCGAGGCGACCGATGAGGGCCTGAGGCCGAATTCAACCGAAGCAAACTCGTCAATCTCTTCACGAGATGTATCCTTAGCCAGCGCTTGGGAAAATTTGCGCATAGTCGCAAAGGAGTCACCGTCATTACGCGGAATGTATCCAATGCTGGCTTTACGATCACCCTCAGGTCGCTCCAACTGAGCCCGGACAAGTGGATGTGCTATGGGTAGCTCGGCGGCAGCATCTTGGCTACTGACGCGCCTCTTCCCGCTTCTCGGATCGACCAGTTCCAAGCGTTGCAAAAGCTCTAGGCCCGATGCTGTGGGCGTAATGTCGTGCCGGAAGTCAAGCTCGACAAATCCGCCTGCTCGAAGCCAAGCTGTCCGCCTTCTGATCTGATCGAGACTCTCCCATGTACAGCCATATTTCTCGGCTGCTCGTGTCAAGAGATCGGCCTGCGTACAGCCGTCGAGAGACTCGTGAATCAGCTCCCCCACGAAGCGAATGTTGGCATGCAGAATCGCGATTAGATACGCGTCGTCTCCGCAGCTCAGCCATTCCTCGGCATGTGGTGTGAGCGCCCATGAGCTCCGGCCCATCCTCGTAACCAGTCCCGCTGGCTGCAGTCGCTGACCGACCACGGCGAGAGTTGTCTCGCCGCCCACGTCTCCAGGAAGGGCGATAGCTTCCTCCACTGAGACACCGTCGCGAAGGGCCGCCAGCAGGACACGCAGAACCTCAATCTGCGCGTCAGTCCCACCCGGCAGCGCCGGCATGGAGAAGGCTCGGTTACTCCACGGCCTTGCCGGTAGCAGTACCTGCGCGCTTTGTACTCGTTCGACGCTCACAGCGCCCTCCCCGCTTCGTACCAGATCACCGTCATGATCCGCCTTCACATGCCGGGCTGGCGGCGTTTCGTCAGATTTGATGCGCGACAGGTTGGAGGCGGCACCGCCACCTCGCGGGCGCTCCGACTCTGGCTCGCAAGCTGCCAGCCAGGACCTCCTCGCTGAAGCAGGCCAGCGTGCGCGCTCGTAAGTCTTGTGCAGAGCCTAGGTGTTGGGGCCCGCAGGTGCTGGCGGACGAGCCTGCCTAGGAGATCACTCCTGGGCAGGAGACCTCCTAGCGAGACGCTGCGTTCGGTCTTGCTGTCGTGAAACAGAGTTTGGGTCATTCCGCTCCGCTTGATCCTCTCCAGTGGGATCCTCCGATCATGAGACGTAGCGGGGCTGCGAAAATCGCGATTTCAGTTGCTGCCGGGATGATGTTGGTCAGTTGTGGGGAGCCGGCGGACGCACCCAGGGCTGTGCGCCCTGCGTCCGTAGAGCCGCCGCTTCCTTCCCCCACCCTCGCCGAGACAACCCCATCTCCTGCACCGGTGTTGCCGCCGACCCCTGAGGGGGAGATCGACAAGCTTGCGACGACGAAGGGCTGGGATGTCGATGCGCTCTACCCCTCAGCGTCGGCCTTCGTACGAGACATGTGTGCGTCCCTTCCCGTCAGCGCCATCGACGGGGCTTCGCGACCTCAATGGTTGGCGGACTACCTGAAGGGTGACGGCCAAGCAGTCTTGGAGGCGGGGATCCCGAAGCTCTGCCCTGCATGGACGAAGACGCTGGAGGAAGCGGTGTCAGGGGATTACGAGGTCTGGTTCAGCAACGGCGACTATGAGGTCAACTCAGAGCCGAAGCCGGGCGAGGAGTCGATCAAGCCTGGCACCTACCGGATCAAGGGCGACCTCAAGAACTGCTACTGGGAGCGGCTGACTCGCTCTGGCGAGATCATTGACAACAACTTTGCCCCTGCCGCCCGAGAGATCACCGTGACCATTCGGGCTTCTGACGGACTGTTCAGGTCTGAAGGGTGCGGGGGGGCATGGAAACCTGTGAGGTAGCCGGGCACAGCCCTCACCGTCTCAGTTTCCGTCTCGTTCATCCTCGTGCGCGGCCGTCCAGAGCCGTTCATGCACCCCGGGTGGTCGCTGCCGCGTACGGGGACGAACGTCCTTGAACGCGTCCGGATCACGCTCTGACTGGAGCGGACAAACCTGCAAAGCGAGTTACGCCGGTTCGATTCCGGTCACGGCTTCGCGGCGAGCCGCTCGGGGGCAGGCGCACCCCCGAGCGGCTTTCGCCTTGTCCGGCGCTAGCCGGCGCAATGGTTCTGCCGCTTCGCCCGGTCGACGTACTTCTTCATGAGCTCGGCGAGCAACCGGCGCGTCTCCTCGGCCTTGCCGTCGACGGTCCCGGACAGCCCCAGGGCCAGCTCGAAGGAGTCCTCGGCCGTCGTGCAGGAGATCCCCGCGACGGCCCCCGCGTCCCACACCTTGCCGTTCTCCACGGCGGGAATCGCATCGGCGTTCGCCGTTTCCGGTAGCGGCTGGAAGCCTCGCCCGAGAGGCTGCCAAGTCGCCGTGGCGAGCAGTCCGCTCTTGCCGTCGACATAGATGTTGCAGGTCGCACCGCGGCGCTGTGCGTTCAGTTCGAGGTCGTGGGGGGAGTCGACCGTGACCTCGTCCCCCGCACCCAGTAGGGGAGCCAGCTCGTCCGGAGTGAAGATCCCGAAGCAGGTCTCGGGCCGCACCTTCGTGGCGGCCGACGGCTTCTCCTCCGTGGCGCAGCCGGGGAGGAGGACGACTGCCACCGCAAGGGTGGCCGTGAGTACCAGCGCGGTGCGAGTGCGGGGGGCGGGGGGCATTCAGGAGCTTCCCTTCGAGGAGTCGACCAGATTTCGACCGGCACCGTACCCATTCGTCGTCTCGGTGGCCGCGACGCCAGCCAGTGCACCGATGGTGCGCTCGCTCATGCCGGAACCCTCCGCCGCCTTGCGCACGGAGGCCGCGGCCGACGCCCCAGCTGCCTGCTCCGCATCGACGTAGGCGCTCGCCGCCGCCTGGTCACTGTCACCGGTCTTCTCCACGATGTCTTTCTTCGCGCCTTCGACCACGCTCTCGGTGATGTCCTCCTGGAGCCACTCCACGACGTCCCCGGCCAAGGGGACCATCTCCAGGTACTTGCCACCGGCCGCACTGATGGCCCGGTTGATCCACTTCGCGTTGTCCTCGACGCCCTTGACGTACTCCTCCTGCTTGTGGCCATTCTCGGCGTACACGCCTTCGACCCTGGCCTCGGAGAGAATGCCCGCTATCTGACCTCCGGGGTGGACGGCACTGTGGATCGCCGCGTCCAGGTCGTCGTACTCACTGCGGTGGGCGATGACGTCGTTGATGAGTGTGGTCGTGAAAGCCCGCTGGGAATTGGTGATCGCCCCGTACGCGTCCGGATCCTGCGCGACCGCCCCAAGGAAGCCCGCCATTTCGGACTTGTTGAATTCGGCCATCAGGCCGTTCGCCTTGATCAACCCGCTGTTGTTCTCCGCCGCGGCCTGGATGTCCGGCATGTACTCCGCCGCCATCTGGCCGAAGTGCCCGGACAGCCCGTTCAGCGGGCCCTCCGGCTCGCCCGGATCCGCGTCGACCAGTTCCGGCTTGTCGCCGATCTTTTCGACGACCCGTTCCATGACGGCCGCCATCTCCTTGGTGTGCGCGACGGGCGGGGAGTCCTCGTCGCCCGGGCTGCGGTGGGAGACCGCCGCCATGAGGGCGTCGCCGAGCGCCTGCTGGGCCGGGTGGAGTTCGCCGGTCCTCGTGATGTCGAAGCTGTCCATGTACGGCTTCTTGTCGAGCATGTAGTCGACCATGCCCCGGTCCTTGCCGTGCTGACCGCCGACCGGCTTGTCGTCCTTCGTGACGACGCCGTCCTTGTTGCTGTCCTCGCGGACCGGTTCGTTGAAGAAGGCCGTCGCCGCGTCCGGGTTGTTGCCCAGCGCCTCCATGAGTCCGGTCAGCGGGTAGAAGCCGCGGCCGTCCCCGCCCTGGTTGAGGACCGACTCGATGCCGTACGGGGTGTGGAACTCCCACGCCTTCGGGTCCTCGCGGTCCATGGCGACCATGTCGCGGCCGACCGACGTCAGGAACTCCGTGTCGTACTCGCCCTCGCGGAGCAGCGCGCCGAGGGCCTGGTAGCCGTAGATCTGCCGGACGCCGCCGAAGACGTCCATCTCCTTGCGGCCCGCCTTCATCAGCTGGGTCGTCCAGGCGGCGTCGAGGTGGTGGGGGACGTCCTTGTGCGTGGCGAGGCCGAGCAGGGCGCCCATGTCGCTCTGGATGTTCGCCACCATCAGCGCCCGGTCCTTGCCCGCCGCCCCGAGGCTCGTCGCGTCGAGGGACAGCTTGGAGTACAGCTCCAGCGTGCCCTCGGCGCCGAGCGTCCGGTAGAAGCCCGTCGAGAACTCGGGGTCCGCGCGGTTGTCGTCAAGCAGCTCCTCCAGCTCGCGCAGCGCCTCGACGTTGCGCGCCGTGCCACCCTCGCCGGTGACCTTCTTCAGCAGGTCGGCGGCGCGGGCGGCCTGTTCGGCGTCGAGGGTCTCGAACTTCGGCCCACTGAAGTCGTGTTCGTCGGCGACGTTCGCCTGGAGGGCGCGGACCAGGGAGTCGTCGGCGTCTTGGGCGTCCTCCACCGCGCGGTTGACACGGGACTGCCAGGCATTGCGGTTCGCGGTCAGGGTCTGCTGGTAGTCGGGGTCGTGCCGGGCCGCGTTCCGGTCCGCCTCGGTGGGCAGGGGGATGGCGGTGACCCGCCCGGTGGCATCGATCCGGAAACCGGCCGCCGGGGCCTCGGCGACGAGCTTCTTCAGTTCGTCCTGGGCGGCCTTGAAGGTCGCGTGCGCGTCGGCGAGGACCCGGTGCATGCCCTTGGCGGCCTTGGCCGCGTCCTCGAACTCCTTGGCCGTCTTGTCGACGAACCCCCGCGCCACCCCTGCGGTGACCCCGCTCCAGTCGGCCTTGCCGGCCTTCGCCTTCATGCCCGTACGAGCGGCCTCGGCCATCTCGTCGAGCTTGCCGGCCATCGCGGTCCAGTCGGTGACCGCCGTCTGGAGCTTGTCCAGCGGTGCGTTCATCACGTTCTCGTACGTCAGCATGTCGGCGCCCCGTCTACTTCAGGTACTTGTCGATCGCGGACGCGGTGAAGTCGGCGTGGAGCTGCTGCTCGTCCTTGGCGTGGGAGGAGAGCGAGTAGTTCAGGCCGTTGGAGATGGTGGCGCAGGCGGCCAAGAGGGTCTTGACCTGGCTCTCCCAGAGGCCGTGGGCCTTGAGCAGCGCCGCCCCGCTCGCGAAGCCCTCCCTGGTGAGGGCCCCGGCGGCCTCGGAGGTGGCGGTGGCGGCGTGCTTGCCGTCCGTTTGGAGGCGGGTGTGCAGCTTGTACGCGTCGGAGCCGATCGCGCCGATGTGGTCCTGATTGAGTTCGAGGTCACCTCCACCGCCGCCACCGCCGCCGCCTGGGTCGGCGGGCGCCTGGTTGAGCCGCATGGACACGTTGGCGGTGGCCGTGGCGCGAGCCGCCGACCATTCCTTGTCGAACGACATCGCGCGAACTCCCGAGTCAGAGCCGGTAGATCAGGGTCAGGTCAAGGCAGGTGAAGCCAGGTCGTACCGATGCTCAGCGGTTTCGGCGTACGACGACCACGGTGACGGCCCCGCCGATGAGCACGCAGGCTCCCAGACCGAGTGCGATCCAGGGAAGCGAGCTACCGCTCTTCTTCTCCTCGGCCTTCGCCGCCGGCTTGGACGCGGCGGCGTCGGGGGCCTTGCCGGCCGTAGCCGATGTAGTCGTTGCGCGCAGACCCGTCGACGGGCTTGCCGGCGGTGTTCAACAGGACCCGCAGGACCTGGTTGTTGGTCCAGTCGGGGTGGGCGGACCAGAGAAGGGCGGCAGAGGCGGATGCGAGGGCTGATGAGTCACTGGTGCCGTGGGTCTTGCACAGCCCCGTTTTACCCTTGCATGCGGTGACAATGTCGATGCCAGGTGCGGCCACATCCACCTGGGGGCCGTGCTGAGACTCCTTGGTCGGCTCGCCACTGCTGTCCACGGCTCCGACGCCCACGACTCCGGGGGTCCCGGCTGGGTAGGCGAGCTCGTTGGTCGAATCACCATAATTGCCAACGGAAGCAAAGATCAGCTTGCCCTTCGAGAGCGCGTACTTCACAGCGGCGGCTCGCTCCGCATCTTCCTCAGGCTTGCTGGACAGACCCATGGAAATATTGATGACCTTGGCCCCTGAGTCTGCCGCGTACCGAATGCCCTGGACCATCGAGGGGGTGTTCGCCCCTTCCAGCATGTCCGGCACTCGGATCGGGAGAATCTTGACTCCGGGTGCAAGCCCGAATGCACCGTCACCGCTTGGGTGCTTTCCGGTAGCGGCGATCATCGCGGAAATTCCGGTGCCGTGACCGTAATAGTCGTTCGCCGGTAGATCAGGGTCAGGTCAGGCAGGTCGAACCAAAGTTCAGCGGTTGCGGCGTACGACGACCACGGTCACGGCCCCGCCGATGAGCACGCAGGCCCCCAGACCGAGTGCGATCCAGGGAAGTGAGCTACCGCTCTTCTTCTCCTCGGCCTTCGCCGCCGGCTTGGACGCGGTAGCGTCGGGGGCCTTGCCGTCTGCGGAGGGCGAGGGGGACTTGCCCGCGTTCGCCGCAGCCGCAAGGTCGGGCAGCGGGTACACGTCCGCCGGGCCGGGGTCGCCGGGGGTGGAAACCGCGATCCGGGGGCGGACGATCCCGTAGCCGATGTAGTCGTTGCGCTCGACGCCGTCGGTGGGCTTGCCCGCGGTGTTCAGGAGGACGCGCAGAACCTGGTTGTTGGTCCAGTCGGGGTGGGCGGACCAGAGGAGGGCGGCGGAGGCCGAGGCGAGGGCGGAGGCGTCACTGGTGCCGTGGTTCTTGCAGATCCCTGTCTTACCCGAGCACGCCGTGACGATGTCCACGCCGGCTGCAGCCAGATCCACCTGAGGACCATGCTGCGATTCCTTGGTCGGCTCACCACTGGCATCTACCGCCCCAACTCCGACCACCCCAGGGGTCGCACCCGGATATTCAACCCAATTGGTCGAATTGCCGGTGTTTCCGACAGCCGCGAAGATCAGCTTGCCCTTCGCAAGGGCATACTTCACCGCTTCGGCCCGCGCCTGATCATCTTCCGGCGTTCCGCCCCTTCCCAGGGACATATTGATGATCTCGGCGTCCGAGTCTGCTGCGTACCGAATTGCCGCAACCCATGACGGCGTTGCCTTTTCAGTGTCCGCAACCAGGATCGGGAGAATCTTGACACCGGGAGCAAGGCCATAGCCACCGTCGCCACTCGGGTGTTTTCCCGTGCCGGCGATCAAGGCCGCCATGGTTGTGCCATGACCGCCCTGGTCAGTAGGTCCGTCGCCGCCTTGCGGGGTGAAACGCTTGCCGGAGACGAGCTGGCCTTCCAGTTCGGGAATTTCCCTGACCCCATCGTCGATTACCGCGACGGTGACGCCCTTCCCTGTACTGATCTTCCAGATCTCGTCCGCCTTCATGACATCGAGATGCCATTGCTGCGATCGAATCGTGGCCGCGTGGGCCGGGGTCGCGGCGACCCCGGCCAGCAGGAGACCCACCAGGGCCGAGGTCGCCTTGCGCATGCGCATCCCGTGCAACGTCCGTTCTACTCAGTCGATCACAGGCGGAACAACACGACGGTTGCCCTGCCAGGTCTCTTCGTCCTCGACCAGGTAGTCGGCGCGTTCGCCCGGCTGGTCGTCCGGTCGCTTGCCCGGCGTCTGCGTACGCGCACCCGCGTGCCCCGTGGCACCCACGCCGGTAGGTCAGGGTCAGGTCAGGCAGGTCGAACCAAAGTTCAGCGGTTGCGGCGTACGACGACCACAGTCACGGCGCCACCGATGAGCACGCAGGCTCCCAGACCGAGCCCGATCCAGGGAAGCGCGCTGCCGCTCTTCTTCTCCTCGGCCTCGGCCGCCGGCTTGGACGCGGCAGCGTCGGGGGCCTTGCCGTCGGAGGCCGCGGAGGGCTTCTTGGCCGCATCCGCCGCCGCGAGATCGGGCAGCGGATAGACGTCGGCCGGGCCGGGGTCACCGGGGGTCTGCAGCGCGACGCGGGGGCGGATGATGCCGTAGCCGATGTAGTCGTTGCGCTCGACGCCGTCGGTGGGCTTACCCGCGGTGTTCAGGAGCACGCGCAGGACCTGGTTGTTGGTCCAGTCGGGGTGGGCAGACCAGAGGAGGGCGGCGGAGGCGGAAGCGAGGGCTGTGGCGTCACTTGTGCCGTGCTGCTTGCATACACCCGTCTTGCCGCCGCACGCCGAGACAATGTCCACGCCGGGTGCGGCCATGTCCACTTGGGACCCGTGCTGCGACTCCTCGGTCGCCTTGCCCTTGGCATCTGCTGCGCCTACACCAACCACCCCAGGGGTCGCACCCGGGTACTCAACCTCGTTGCCTACGTCCCCGGTATTCCCTACGGCAGCGAAGACCAGTTTCCCCTTCGAGAGCGCATACTTCACCGCTTCAGCCCTCGCTAGATCATCCTCCGGCTTACTGGCGATCCCGAGGGAAATATTGATGATCTTGGCATCCGAGTCTGCTGCATACCTGATGGCCTCAACCCAGGGCGGGGTCGCCAACCCTTCAACATCAGAGACTCGGATGGGCAGAATCTTGGCAGCCGGTGCGAGGCCGTAAGCGCCGTCACCTGTCGGGTGCTTCCCCGTGCCGGCGATGATCGCAGCCATAGCGGTGCCGTGTGATCCGGAGGAAGTGCGCTCGTCCCCTGGGAGCGACGTTGCGAGATTCTTTCCGGGGACGACCTGACCCTCCAGCTCAGGAACGTCCTTGACCCCACCGTCGATGACAGCAACAGTGACGCCCTTACCGGTACTGACCTTCCAGATCTCGTCGGCCTTCATGGCGTCGAGATGCCATTGCTGTGAGCGAATGGTCGCCGCGTGGGCCGGGGTCGCGGCGACCCCGGCCAACAGCAGACCCACCAGGGCCGAGGTCGCCTTGCGCATGCGCATCCCGTGCAATGTC
>NZ_JOIR01000028.1 GCF_000720115.1 Streptomyces sp. NRRL F-2580 | reverse complement strand
GGTGAGTGGCGGTGTGGGTGTGGGTGTGGGGGGCTGGGGGGTTGGGGCCGGGTGCGGGTGCGCTTGCTGGGCCGGCTGGGGGGTGGTGTGCGTGGTGATCCAGTCGACTATGGCGCGCAGGGTCTTGATCCGGGACAGTTCCTCGACCGCGGACTCGGCGGAGCCGCCCGGGTCCTGGGGGAGGCCGATCCGGTCGGCCAGGGCGCCGATGATCTCCACGCGCTTGATGGAGTCGATGGAGAGGTCCGCCTCCAGGTCCAGGCCGGGGTCGAGCATGTCCAGGGGGTAGCCGGTCCGGGTGTGGACGATCTCCAGGACGACCTGCATGACCGCCTCGGGGGACCGGTCGGGGGCCGGACCTCCGCCGGGGGCGGTGGGAGAGGTGGGGCCGGGCGCGCGCCGGGACGTCTCCTCGGACGCCGAACGTGACGGGGGGTCGGAGAACTGGGCGGAAGTGCGTTCGGCGCCCTGCGGGGATCGCCCCGGCACACTCCCGGCCCCGGTGGAACCCGTCGCGGGCAGGGCGGGCAGGCCCAGGTAGCTCAGCAGGACGTCCCGCTGGGCCGCGACCAGCTCGCGGGTACCGCGGAGGTACTCCAGGACGGTCTCTTCGGCGCCTGCCGTGCGACTCGTGGTCATGCCCGTGCCTCCATTCGCGGTCGTGCGCGGATCTACGGCTTCAGTCGGCGCGGCCACGCGGTGTGCCGGGCGGAGGCCGCCGGGGACCGGGGTGCCGGACGCGGTGCGGACCAGGTGGCCGTCGACCAGCCAGCCCGGACGGCGCGGGGCGCGTTCGGGGAGGCGGGATGTGCGGCCGCGGAACAGGGCCTCCGGTGCCACCGGCACGCCGGCCGCCGTCAGTTCCGCCAGCGCCGTGACCAGCCGGACCAGGCCGTGCTCGCCGGGTACGTCCAGCGGGATCACCGTGTGGGGGCGGTCGGACAGGATCCGGCCGACGAGGGCGGTGAGGACCCGGCCGGGGCCCGCCTCCACGAAGGTGCGGACGCCGGCCGCGTACATCGCCTCCACCTCGTCGACGAAGCGGACCGGCTCCGCTACCTGGCGGGCCAGGAGGGTCCGGACTTCCTCGGCTGAGGTCGGGTACCGGTCGGCCGTGGTGTTCGACCAGACGGGGAGGACCGGGGCTGTCATCGGTGTGTCCGCGAGGGCCGTGGCGAGGGCCTTCGAGGCCTCCGACACCACCTTGCTGTGGAAGGCGCAGGCCACCGGGAGGGGCTCCGCGGACAGGCCCGCCTCGCGGAGTGCGGAGATCGCTTCTTCGATGGTGGGTGTGGGGCCCGAGATGACGCACTGGCGGGGGGCGTTGTGGTTCGCGATGGTGCAGTCGGTGTGTGCGGCGACCTCGTCCGGCGTTGCCGACACCGCCGCCATCCCGCCCGGATCCGTGCCGGCGGCCTTCAGGATCGCCTCGGCGCGGTGGGCGCTCAGCCGCAGCAGGCTCCCGGTGTCGTAGACCCCGGCCGCCCAGAGCGCGGTGAGCTCCCCGTACGAGTGCCCGGCCACGCAGTCCGGCCGTACGCCGAGCTCGCCGAGCAGCAGGTGTGCCGCTGCCCCGGCCAGTCCCAGGGCGGGCTGGGCCACGCGGGTGTCGGTGACCGCCGTTCTCTGGGCCGTCCGTCCCTCGGCGGTAAAGGCCGCGGGTGGGAACATCGCGGCCACGACCGGGGGCGGAGCCAAGTCCAGGAGGGTGCGCAGGGCGGGGAACGCCATGAACAACTCGCCCATCATGGCGGGGCGTTGGCTGCCCTGGCCGGGGAAGAGGAAGGCCGTCAGGCCGTTCTTTTCGTGTGCGATGTGGATGCCCGTGCCGTCGGTGAAGGTGCGGGCCTGTTCGAGGCGGGCCGCCAGTTCGTCGAGGTCGGCGGCCACGATCGCCACCTGGACGGGGCCGGAGCCGGTGGCGGTTTCCGCCGCGAGGTCGCGCAGCGGCCAGGGGCGTCCGGCCGTGTCGTTCTCCTCCAGACGGGCCGCGAGCCGTGTCATCGCCCGGCCGGCCGCCTTCCGGTCCGCGCCGCGGAAGCAGAACAGCTCGGCCGGCCACTCCTCCACGCCGTGTCGGGGTTCCTCGGCGCCGCCGTAACCGGCCAGCACGGCGTGGTAGTTGGTGCCGCCGAAGCCGAAGGCGCTCACGCCGGCGATCCGCCGCTCGACCGGTACGGCCCAGGGGCGGGCCTCGCTGTCGAAGGAGAAGGGGCTGGTCTCCGCCCGCCAGGCCGGGTTCGGGGTGTCGATGTGCAGGGTCGGCGGCCGTACGCCCGAGTGGACGGCCCGTGCCGCCTTGATGAGTCCGGCGAGACCCGCGGCGCACTTGGTGTGGCCGAGCTGAGACTTCACGGAGCCCAGGGCGCAGGATCCGGCGGCGGCCCCGGAGGCCGTGAACAGCTCGCTGAGGACGGCCAGTTCGGTGCTGTCGCCGACCACCGTACCGGTGCCGTGCGCCTCGACCAGGCCCACCTCGGCCGGGGCGATGCCGGCCCGTGCGTAGGCCCGCTCCAGGGCCCGCCGCTGTCCTTCCGGGCGGGGTGCGGTCAGGCCGAGGGACCGGCCGTCGCTGGCCGAGCCCACCGCCTTGATCACGGCGTACACCCGGTCGCCGTCCCGCTCCGCGTCCGCGAGCCGCTTCAGGACGAGCGCTCCCACCCCCTCGCCGAGGGCGATCCCGTCGGCGGCCGCGTCGAAGGGCCGGCAGCGGCCGCCCGGCGACAGGGCGCGGACGGAGGCGAACATCAGGTAGTCGTTGATCCCGTTGTGCACGTCGGCGCCGCCGCACAGCACCATGTCGCTGTCCCCGTCGCGCAGTTGGCGGCAGGCCAGGTCCAGGGCGGCGAGGGAGGAGGCGCAGGCGGCGTCGACCGTGCAGTTCGCGCCGCCCAGGTCCAGCCGGTTGGCGACCCGGCCCGCGATGACGTTGGCCAGGATCCCCGGGAAGGAGTCCTCGGTGAGCCTGGGCAGTTGCTCGTCCAAGGCGGGGGGCAGTTCGCCCAGGTAGGCGGGATACAGGGCGCGCAGCCCGTACGCGCCCGCCAGTTCGGTTCCGGCCTCCGCGCCGAAGACCACCGAGGTCCGCGAGCGGTCGAAGGCGCGCTCGCGGCCGTAGCCGGCGTCGCCGAGGGCCCGCGCCGAGATCTCCAGCGCCAGCAGCTGCACCGGCTCGATCCCGGCGAGGGAGGCGGGCGGGATGCCGTGCGCCAGGGCGTCGAAGGGCACCGGGCCGAGGAAGCCGCCCCAGCGGGAAGGCGTGCGCTCCCCGGCCAGGGCCGGGTCGGCGTCGTAGTAGAGCTCCGGGTCCCAGCGCTCGGCCGGCACCTCGGTGACGGCGTCCGTCCCGGCGAGGACCATCGCCCAGTAGGCGGCGAGGTCCGGCGCGCCGGGGTAGGCGCAGGCCATGCCGACGATGGCGATGTCGAGGGGATCGGCCGCCTCCCGTACCTCGTCGGCGAAGTCCCGGGCCCGGCGCTCCAGCAGTGCCGTGGCTCCCTCGGTGACCTGCGCGTGCAGTGCGGCGATCGTGGTGGTCGCGGTGCGCAGGGTCGCGGCCTGGCCGAGCATGAACAGCCCCTCCGCGTACTGCTGTTCCTCGTCTACGGCCTCCAGCCGGTCCGCCGCGCGCCGCAGCCCCTTGCTGGCGATCCGCAGCCGCCCCAGGTTGAGCCGTTCCAACTCCTCCCAGACCTCGCGCGCTTCGACGCCGCTCTCCGCGAGCCGCCGCCGGGTCGCCTCGAAGGTCTCGGCGTACGGGGTGTCCGCGCAGCGGGTGGCGTGCCCGGGCGCGGTGCGCAGCAGTACGGTGTCCGCGCACTCCACCGCCGCCCGCTGGAAGCCCGGCAGTACCGCGCCCGCCGCCACGGCCTCCTCGGTGAACAGGTAGGCGGTGCCCATCAGCACCCCGATCCGCGCCCCGCGCTCGGCCAGCGGGGCCGCGGCCGCCACCGCCATGGCGGCGGACCGTTCGTCGTGGATCCCGCCCGCGAACAGCAGGTCCAAGGCCTCCGGTTCGGGGCAGGACAACAGCCGCTCGATCTGCTCCTCCCACAGCGGGAACGAGGCGCGCGGCCCGACGTGGCCGCCGCACTCCAGCCCCTCGAAGACGAACCGTCGCGCCCCCTCGGCGATGTACCGCTCCAGCAGGCCGGGCGAGGGCACGTGCAGGTGGGTGCGGATCCCGGCCGCCTCCAGCGGGGCTGCCTGCGCGGGGGTGCCCCCGGCGATGATCGCGTGCGGTGGGCGGGCCTCGGTCACGGCCGCCAGCTGGACCCGCCGCAGCTCGGGCGGGGCGAAACCGAGCAGGCCCACGCCCCAGAGGCGTTCCCCGAGCCGTTCGGCCGTCTCGGCGAGGAGCCGGCGTACGTCCGGGCCCTCCATCACGGCGAGCGCCAGGTACGGGACGCCGCCCGCGGCGGCCACCGCCTCGGCGAAGGCCGCCTGATCGCTCACCCGGGTCATGGGCCCCTGCGCGACGGCCGGCGGCCGGGTCCGGGCCGCGGCCGCCAGGTGCCCGCCGATGGCCGCCCGTACGGCGAGGAGCACACCGCCGGTGGTCCGGTGCCGCTCGGCGAGCCGGGCCGCCGAGGCGCCGTCCTGTCCGACGGGCAGCAGCTGGGTCCGCAGGGCCCGGGCGCCGAGCAGCAGGTGGGCCGGACCCTCGGGCGGGGTGAGGTCGGGCCGTGTGAACACCCGGTGTCCGTCGGCGAGCCGGGTCTCGGAACCGTCCATCGCCCTGACCGCGGCGGCCACGTCCGCCGGTAGCGCGGCCTCCCCCTCGACGGTCAGGGCCAGTTGCGCGTCGAGCAGCACCCCGGCGGCCCCGCCCGCGACGGCCGCGGCCGCCGTGTGCGGCCCGATCCCGCCGAAGGCCCGTACGGGTACCCGGATCGCGGGGGCCCCGAGCAGCTGCTGGAGCAGTACGAAGGTGGTGGCCGCGCCCACCCGCCCGCCGGCCTCGTGGCCCTTGGCGACGAGCGAGTCCACCCCCGCGGCCACGGCGGCCGTGGCCTCCGCCAGGCTGGTGACCTCGGCCCACACCCGGGGCCGGCCGGCCGCCGCCGTCCACGCGGCCACCCGCTCCGGGGTGTGCCACGCGGGGTCGGCGAGCAGCACGGTGTCGACCTCCGCCGGCAGCTCCTCCGGTCCGAGCGGGCAGCCCGCGGGCACCCGCACCCCGTACCTGCCGCTGCTGCCGAGCCGGCGGCCCGACTCCGCGAGTCCGCTCCGCGCGGCGTTCGCGTCCCGGCCGAGGTCGAGCAGTCCGAGGGCCCCGGCGCGTTCGGCGGCGGTCACGACGGCCGGGCAGGGCTCCTCGAAGGGACTGACCGCGACGACCAGATCGCGGGTGGCGGCGGACTGCGGGGAGTGGGGGGTCACGGGCGCTCCTCTTCCAGTGCTGTGTGACATGGCGGAGTCCAGGACGGCGGAACGGCGGAACGGCGGAAACGGCAGAGCGGAGAGCGGAGAGCGGAGAGCGGGGAACGCGACAGAGCGCGAGGAGGGGAGTGCGGCGGTCTCGCACGTCTGCCGGAGTGCGGCAGGCTTGAACAGTGATCAAACACCCTCATGCCGCGTTGCATCGTGCGGTGGTCTCCGTGCACTGTCAACAGCCATGCGGAGTACCGTGTTTCGCTCCCGCGGCGCCCCCGGACCACCCGGCGCGTACCCCGAGCCGACCCGCGAACCGCCCCGGCCGAGCCGTGGCCTGCGGTGTTACCGGGCCCGGGCCGGCCGACCCCGCGGCGCGGTCCGGGGTGCCGCGCCCCCGCGGGCATGCCGCACCGGCATGCCTTACCGCCGCCCGGGCATGAAGGCAAACCGGCCACCGGGGAGTTGTTCATGCGACGAGCCCTTACAGGTACAGCCTCGCGAGGTTACCGTCCGGTCATGACCCCCACGCTGGCGCAGCTCCGTTACCTCGTCGCCGTCGCCGACTGCCGGTCCATCACCGGTGCGGCCGCCTCGGTCTTCGTCGCCCAGTCCGCCCTGTCCCGGGCCGTCCAGGCCATGGAACGCGATCTGGGCGTCGAGCTCCTCGCCCGCCGGGGAAGGGGGGTGGACCTCACGCCGGAGGGGGCCCGGGTCGTCCGGCTGGCCCGTACCGTGCTCAACGCGGTGGAGGCCATCGACGACATCGGAACCCCCCACGGCAGGGACACCCGGGCCGTCCTGACCCTCGTCACCACCCCCACCCTCGCCCTCGACCTGGCCGCTGACCTGGTCGGGGCCTTCACAGAGCGGCACCCGACGGTCGACGTCCGGCTCCAGCAGCACGGCAGCAGGGAGGTCCTCGTCGAGGAACTGGTCCAGGGGCGCGCCGAGTTGGCCCTGGTGGACCTGCCCGTCGACAAGGAGCTCTCCACCCACTTCATCCAGGAGCGCGAGGTGGTGCTGATCTCCCCGCTCGGCTCCCGACTGCCCCACCCGATGCCGCTGCGCATGCTCGACGGGCTGCCGATGGTCCTGCCCACCCCGGGGACCGGCCGTCGCACCGAGATGGAGGCCATGTTCAGCTGCCTCGGGGTACGGCCCGTCCCCTCCCTGGAGGTCGACGAACGCCTCGCCTGGGTGACCGGTGTGACGGACGGCCGCGGCTCCCTCATCTGGTACCGCGACGTGGTGCTGAGGGCGTTCGGAAGCCGGGCCGAGATCCGCTCCTTCACCCCGCCGCTGCTGCGCCCGGTGGGCATCGCCCACGCCCGTCGGCCGCTGAGCCGCGCGGCCCGCGCGTTCATCGCGCAGGCCGGACACGAGGGGCCGGTCCGGGAGCCGGTGCGCTGACGCTGCGTCGACGGTGTGCCGACGGGACATGCCCCCTCGGCATTGAACGATGCTCGAACGGAAGGGACCTGGGCCTGGCACACCAACTGATGTCCCATCACATTGTGCGCATGTTCCGACTCCTGACACCCCCACGGGCCGCCGCCCTCGCCACCGCGGCCCTCGCCACGATCCTGCCCGCGGTCGCCTGGATGGCCAGCGCCACCGCCTCCCCGGCCTCCTCCGCCACACCGGCCGTCTCCGCCACGCCGGCCGTCTCCGGCACCGGAGCACTGGCGCCGGAGAAGAAGTGCACCCTCCCCGGCGGCCTGGCCGAGTTCAGCGGTCTCGCCATGAGCCGCAAACACCCCGGCGTGTTCTACGCCGTCAACGACAGCGGGAACACCAACCAGGTCTTCGCCGTCGACTGCAACGGTGCCACCGGCCGGCTGCTGGCCGCCTTCACCCTCTCCGGCGTCGGCAACACCGACTGGGAGGCCCTCGCCCTCGGGAAGGACGCCTCGGGCGGCCCGGCGATCCTGGTCGGGGACATCGGCGACAACTTCAGCGGCCGTGCGGAGATCACCGTGCACGGCTTCGCGGAGCCCGACCAGCTGGCGAACGCCACGGTCACCCCGGTGACGTACCGCTTCTCCTACGCCGACGGCAGGCACGACGCCGAGTCCCTGCTCGCCGACCCCGTGACCGGCCGGCTGTACGTCGCGAGCAAGGTCATCGGAGCCGCCGGCCAGCTGTACCAAGCCCCGCTGCCGCCCGTGACCGGGCAGGTCAACACCCTCACGGCAGTCCGGCCCGGCCCGGTGTTCGCCACCGACGGCGCGTTCTCCCCGTCGGGCGCCTCGTACGCCCTGCGCAGCGGCGGACCGCTGGGCGCCAACACGGCCTCCGTGTACGACACAGCGGGGGCCAAGCTCGCGGACGTCGCGCTCCCCGCCCAGTCGCAGGGTGAGACGGTGACGTACGCCGACTGCACGAGCCTGCTCGTCGGGTCGGAGAACGACACCCAGGTCTGGCGGGTCCCGCTGCCGCCGGAGGCCACTCCGGGCTGCGGCGCCACGCCGACACCCACGCCCACCCCCACCCCGACGCCGACTCCCACGCCCACTCCGACTCCCACGCCCACTCCGACCCCGACGCCCACCCCCGGTGACCTGAGGCTCGCCAACCCCGGTCCGCAGACGTGCAAGTTCAACCAGTCCTGCACCATCCAGCTCACCGCCACCGGCGGAAAGCCCCCCGTCCGGTACGCCGCCACCGGCCTGCCCTGGGGTCTGACCCTCGACACCGCCTCCGGGCGGATCACCGGCAAGCCCTGGGGCAGCGGCACGGTCCAGGTCACCGCCACCGCGACCGACTCCACCGGAGCCACCGCCGGGACCGCCTTCGCGCTCAGCCTCACCTGGTTCTGAGACGCGACGGGGTCGGTCTTGTCCAACCCGCCCCCGAGGCCGCACTGTTGACCGAGTTCCGTCATCAGGTCAGGAGAGCCGGCTTGTCGTCCCCTATTCCACCCGCCCCGTCCGCCCCGGACGCCTCGTACGCCCCGTACGTCATCGACCCCGCCGGGGGTTGCCCGCACCCCCTCAACGCCCGGCTGCGCGCCGCGCACGGCCCGGTGGCGGAGGTCGTGCTCCCCGGCGGGGTGCCCGGAGCGGTCGTCCTGGGCCACGACGCGCTGAAGGAGTTCCTCGGTCACCCCGAAGTCGCCAAGGACGCCCGGCACTTCCCGGCCCTGCACGACGGCACGATCCCGCGCGACTGGCCGCTGCGGGCCTTCGCCAACGCCCAGGGCATGCACACCGCCGACGACGCGGACCACCGCCGGCTTCGCGCCCTCGTGGGCAGGGCCTTCACGGCCCGCCAGGTGGAAAGGCTGCGCCCGCGCGTCGAGGAGCTGACCGCGGAGCTCCTCGACGACCTGGCCCGGGCCGCGGCGGAAGCCCCCGACGGGGTCGCCGACCTGCGCGAGCACTTCGCGCTGCCGCTCCCGATGAGCGTCATCTGCGAGCTGCTCGGGGTGAACCCCGAGCACCGGGGACGGCTGCACCACCTGTCCAACAAGGTGATCATCGCCACCGACACCACCCCCGCCGAGGCGATGGCCGCCGTACGGGAGCTGGTCGAGCTGATGGGCACGATCGCCGCCACCCGCCGGGAGGCCCCGGGTGAGGACCTCACCAGCGCCCTGATCGCCGCCCGCGAGGACGACGGCGACCAGCTCAGCGAGGCCGAACTCACCGGCACCATGCGGCTGATGCTCGTCGCGGGCCACGAGACCACCCTCAACCTCATCAGCAACGCCGTCCGCGCCCTGTGCACCCACCGCGACCAGCTCGCCCTCGTCCTGGACGGGAAGGCGACCTGGACGGACGTGGTGGACGAGACACTGCGCTGGGACGGGCCGGTCAGCTGGTTCCCCTTCCGCTACCCCACGCGCGACCTGACCCTCGACGGCACCGTCATCCCGCAGGGCACCCCCGTGCTCGCCGGTTACACCGCCGCCGGCCGGGACGAGGCCTTCCACGGCCCGGACGCCGACCGCTTCGACATCACCCGCCCCACCGCCGCCCGCAGCCTCTCCTTCGGGCACGGGGCGCACTACTGCGTGGGCGCCCCACTCGCCCGCCTGGAGGCCACGACCGCCCTGGAGCGGCTCTTCACCCGCTTCCCCGACCTCGACCTCGCCACCCCCGAGGCCGAACTCCCGCACCAGCGCAGCTTCATCGGCAACAGCGTCGAGACGCTGCCGGTCCGCCTGGCCGGAAACTGATGCGTCCGCCGCCCGCCGGGACCGCTCCCGGCGGTCCGTCATCCCAGCGTGAGGGGCCGTTCCGGAGCCACGTGGCCGGCGATCGCCTGCAGCACGTTGGAGCTGGCGTTCTGGACGGTGCTGCCGAGACCCTGCGTCGCCACCGTCGCGATGGCGATCTTCTTGGACGGCAGGTAGGCGACCGTGCCCTCGTAGCCGGCGAAGGACGGGTTCTGGACGATCCAGGTGTTCTGCACGGGCAGGCCCAGCGCGTACCAGGTGTCCCCCTTGACCTTGACGACGCCGGTGAGCTGGGCCTTGTGCGACTCGGGTGTCAGCAGCCTTCCCTCACCGATCGCGGCGAAGGACTTCGCCGCGTCCTCCAGCGTGCCCGTCATGACCGAGCCCGGCGCCAGCGTCCACGAGGGATTCCAGTAGGTGGCGTCCTCGAACACGCCCCGTTCGTTGTCGAACGAATGCAGCACCGGCTCGGGGATGTCCGCCTTGGAGGAGATGGCCGTGTGGCTCAGGCCGAGCGGTTTGAGGACGTCCTGGACCATCACCTCCTCCAGGGGCTTGCGCCTCACCTTCGCGATGATGTCGCCCAGGATCACCCAGTTGGCGTGCGAGTAGGCGAAACCCGAACCGGGGGGCAGCACCAGGGGCTTGGAGACCGAGATCTTCACGCGCTCCTCTGCCGTCCAGGTGCGGAAGGGGTTCTTGTAGAGCGCGTCGATGAAGCCCTTGTCCGTGACGTAGTCCGCGTACCCGGAGGAGGTCGAGGCCAGCATCTTCAGCGTGATCTCGTCCGCGTGCGGGAGGTCCGGGCGCCACCGGGAGATCTTGTCGTCGAGCGTGACCTCGCCCTCGTCGACGAGTTTGAGCAGCGCGGTCGTCAGATAGGGGATCGCGACCGCCCCGATGCGAAAGCGCATGTCCGTCGTCGCGGGGAAGCCCGTCATCGTCTCCCCGGCCGCGGACGTCGCCACGCGTTCCCCGTCGACCCACACCTCGGCCATCGCCGCCGTCAGCTTGTACCTCGCGAGGGCCTCGGTGACCTGCCGCGCGGTGAAGTCCGCCGTATCGCCCGGGAGGCACGTGCCGCCCCGGGCGATCTGGCCGGCCGGGCATTCCTTCGCGGCGCTCTCGGCGCGGCTCAGGGTGCACCCGCCCGCCAGCGAAGCGCCCAGCAGCAGGTTCAGACAGGTGAGGGCCAGGATCCTGGAACGGCGCACAGCGGTGCCTCCATGCGGGTCGAAGGCGAAGTTCCCCCACCTCGCGGTTGCAGGCCTCGTCACGCACGCTAACCGGGGGTGTCGCCCGGTGCACTCCGGAGGCGTTCCGGGAGTGACGCGGACGGCTCCCCCGGCAAGGGCGCGGCGGCGCCTCAGGGCCTAGCGTGCGCTCGGCGGCGCCAGTTCCGTGCTCAGCCAGCCCAGCGCGTCCGGGTACATCCCGCTCCAGGTCTGGAAGTTGTGGCCGCCCTCCGGGCGGACGAGCGTCTTGACCCGGACCCCGCTGCCCGCCGCGGCCTTGGCGAAGGCCTCCAGCTGCTGCGGCGGACTGTTCTCGTCCTGGGCGGAGGTCGCCAGGAACAGCCCGACGTCCGCCTTCTTCGCGTGCTCCACCAGCCACATCGGGCTGTTGCGCTCGCGCAGTGTCCGGTCGGGGAGCACCTCCGGGTCGCCCGTCAGCGGGTCCGGGTCCAGGGCCGCGCCCGCCCGGAACACCTTCGGGTACTGCAACGGCAGCTTGGCCGCGCAGAACCCGCCGGTGGAGACCCCCATCAGCCCCCAGCCGCCCGGGCTGGGCAGCGTACGGAAGTTCCGCGCGACCAGATCCGGCACGTCCAGCGCGAGCCAGTCGGCGATCCTGCGCTGCGGGGTGTTGCTGCAGTCGGTGTTCACCCCGCCCGGGTAGATCTCCGGGATCACCACGATGAAGGGGTGCGCCGCGCCCAGCTCCACCAGCTGCCCCAGCGCACCGGGCATGTCGCCGAGGTCGATCCACGTCCGGGGCGTGCCCGGATACCCGTGCAGCAGCATCAGCACCGGGAAACGTGTCCGGTCCGCGCCCGGCGCGCTGTACTCCGCGGGAGTCCACACGGTCACCTGTCCGGCGAGCTTCGAATGGGAGCCACGGAAGAAGGTGGTCCGCGTGCCGTCCCCGTTCTGCGTGAACCTGGCCCGGCCCATCGTCGGCCCGGTCGTCGCGCCCGCGTCCTGCACGTCGTCGGCGCCCAGCAGGTCGTCCCAGGAGGCGTAGAGCCCGTAACTGCCGTTGATCCAGGTGGCCACCACGCAGATGGCGGTGAGCTGGCACAGACCGATCATCAGCACCCGCGCCGGCCACCGCACCCATCCCGGCCCGGGGACCCGGTTCCACAGCAGCAGCGCGGTGAGCACGGCGAGCGCGGTCACGACGATCAATGTGACGAGGAACGACGTACTGGTCAGCTCCACGGCGCCGGCTCCTGTCGTACGGACGACATGTCAACGATGTTCGGATTATTCCGTGGATGCGCCGCCGAGGCAGTCCAGCCGCCGAGCCGGTCCCGCAGCCGAGGCAGTCCGGCAGCCGAGGCAGTCCAGCCGCCGAGCCGGTCCGGCAGCCGAGGCAGTCCGGCGATCAGCCGAGAGCCTTCACCTGCACCTCCACCGAGTGCCACCCGGTCGCCCCGTCCGGCACGGTCCCGGCGCGGAGCCCCGTCTGGACCGCGCCCGTCCCGTCGATCGCGCGGACCTCCAGCCTGTGCCGCCCGGGCGTCGCCTCCCACGGCCACACCCACTGCCGCCAGGTGTCCACCCCGTCCGCGGCCCCGAGCCGCGCCCGCTGCCAGGGGCCGCCGTCCACCCGTACCTCGACCCCCTCGATCCCGCGGTGCTGCGCCCACGCCACCCCGGCGACCGCCACCCGGCCCGGTGCCAGGTCGGCGTACGGCCGCGGGGTGTCGATCCGCGACTGCGTCTTGACCGGGGCCTGCTGCGCCCAGGACCGCCGCACCCAATAGGCGTCGTACGCGCCGAAGGTGGTCAGCCGCAGCTCGGTGAGCCATTTGCACGCGGAGACGTACCCGTACAGGCCCGGTACGACCATCCGGACCGGGAAGCCGTGCGCGAAGGGCAGCGGCTCGCCGTTCATGCCGACGGCCAGCAGCGCCTCCCGGCCGTCCATGACGGCCTCGACGGGCGTGCCGATCGTCATGCCGTCCACCGAACGCGACACCAGCTGGTCGGCCGGCCCGCCGCGGGACGGCGGCCGCACCCCCGCCTCGCGGAGCAGGTCGGCGAGGCGCACGCCGAGCCAGCGGGCGTTGCCCGCGTACGGGCCCCCGACCTCGTTCGACACGCAGGTGAGGGTGATGTCGTGCTCGACCAGGGGCCGGCTGAGCAGCTCCCGCAGATCGAGGGTGAGGGGCCGCGTGACGCCCTCGCCGTGGATGCGCAGCCGCCAGGTGTCGGCGTCCACGCGCGGGATGACCAGGGCGGTGTCCACCCGGTAGAAGTCGCGGTCGGGGGTGAGGAACGGGGCCAGCCCCGGCACCCGCAGGTCCGCGCCCGCCGGCACCGGCGGCGCGGGCACGGCGGGCCGGGGGAGGACGAAGCGGGCCCGGGATGCGGTGGCACCGGCCGAACCGTGGGCGCCCAGGCGCCGCCCGGCGAAGCCGGCCGCGACCGAGGCTGCCAGGACGCCGGTGACCAGCCGGCCGAAGCCGCGCCGGTCCATGGCCCAGCTCCCTCCCCCAGACTCCGTCCGGGGGGACCCCCTGGGTGGCGCCCCGGCCGGCCGGGGCCGCTTCGCCGCCGTGACCAGCAGCCACAGCACCCCGGCCGCGGTCAGTCCGCCCAGCAGCGAGGGCAGCGCGTCCCACCAGGAGGCCTCCGGACGGCTGAGGGCGGCCGCCGCCCCGAGCAGCCCGAACCCGCCCGCGACCGCGATCCCGGCGGGCAGGTGGCGTACGGACAGCAGCCCGGCCAGGGCGGCGACCACGACCAGGACGGCGACGATGCCGAGCGTCAGCACCAGCTTGTCCGCGGTGCCGAACAGCCGGATGGCCCACTCCCGGACGGCCACCGGCGTCAGGTCGACGGCCGTCCCGCCGACCGCGGTGACCGGCGAGGACTCGGGCCGCACGGCGGCCGCGGCCAGCTGCGCGAACGCCAGCCCGGCGACGGCCGCGACGATCCCGCTGACGGCGCTCGTCACGCGCCGCGGCCGCGCGGACCGGCTCGGGTCTGCCTCCACACCGCAAGTGTGCCGCGCCCGGGCGTCCCCGCGGCGACGCCGTGCCGCCGCCCGGGCGAGGAGGGAACGAAGGCCGTGATGCCCGGCCGCGGGGCCGCGGGGCCGCGGGGCCGCCCGGACGCCGGGCGGGTCCGCGGCGCGGGTCAGCCCGTGGGGGCCGGCGGGAGGGCCGCCGCGACCGCGGCGGCCAGGCGGTAGGGGTCCCCGCTCGGCCGGTCCGGGTGCCGGGTGGTGCGCCCGGCCCACTCCTCCTCGAAGGCGGGCCAGTCGATCGCCCGCGGCGCGGCCCGCCGTACCAGCGCCTCCTCCAGCGAGCCGAAGTAGAGCGCCCACCGCCTCGCGTACAGCTCCGAGACCAGGCCGCTCCATTCGCGGTTCGCGTAGTCGTGCAGGAAGCCGCCCTCGCTGGTGCTGCGGCGGCCCCACACGCTGAGCAGGGAGCGGGTGTCGTACTCGTACCGGTCCTGCTCGGCCCGGTCGGCGCCCCAGGCGCGGGCCCCGGCGAGCCGGCTGCCGAGGAGGAAGTTCGGATCGGAGCCGGTCACCGCGTCCAGTTTCGCCTCGCCCTCCCGCCATTCGGCCGTGAGCTTGCGGAAGAGGGGCAGGTCCTCGGCCTCGTACGCCGCCTTGATCCTCGGCAGCAGCACGCGCGAGTGGTTGGCGAGGGCCTGCCGGGCGGTGTCCACCAGGTCGAAGCGGTAGGCGCTGGAGCCGCGCAGCTCCGGGGCCACCTCAAGCAGCCGGTCCAGCGCCCTGCGGACCGAACCGGCCGGATAGCGCATGGACTTGGGGCTCCAGTACGCCGCCCCGGCCGCGGTCAGGTTGGGCCGGGCGGTGAACAGGCTGTCCTGCGACTCCGACCACAGACCCGAGGAGGTGCTGTACGGCCCCTTGCGCAGCTCCTCCCAGGCCGCGGCGGCCGCGGGGTCGGGCCGGCCGTAGCGGCGGGCCGCGAAATCGGCGAACCACTTCCGCTGGTCGATCACCCCCGGCTCCCAGGCCAGGTCCGTGAACAGGTCGAAGGCCGCCGGGTTGGTCCCGGTGGCCTCCGGCAGGTAGGCGATCCCGGCGAGCGCGCTGTTGCCCTTGGCGCGCCAGGGGCCGAACCGTTCAAGCCACACGGAGGTGTTCGCGCCGATCGTGGTGTGCCCGCCGAAGTTGTAGATGGTGCCCATCGCGTACGGGGCACCGCCCCAACGGGCCTCGCGGTCCAACCGGTTGTACCGGTCCGACAGTCCGTCCAGGATCAGCAGCCGCGACGTGTCCACCCCGGCCAGCAGCTCGGGGGTCGGGTCGTCCTGCCAGCCCAGCACCGCCCACAGCGCGCCCGGGTGGGCGGCCTGCAGCGCGTCCTGGATGGCGCCCGCCGCGGCGCCGACGTCCACGGACCCGGTCTGTCCGCCCTCGTGCAGCGGGCTCATCCGGTACATCGTGCTGTCCCCGAACACCGCGCGCTGCTCCGCGTAGTAGGCGGCGGCCAGCCTCCGGAAGACGGGCGAGGCGGGGTCCAGCCAGTCGGGACGGTCGAAGCCGGCCCAGTCGCCCTGGGTCACCGTGGCCGCCCCGGGGTTGCGCGCGGCGAACTCCGGCGGCACGGTGCCGAAGTAGCCGGGCAGCACCGGGGTCATGCCGAGCCCGCGCAGCTGCTCGGCGATCCGCCCGCCCAGTTCGGCCCGCTCCCGCATCAGCCGCTCGGTGACCGGGCCGCCGAAACCGCTCAGGTTCTGCAGCAGCCACCAGCTCTGGTGGGCGGGGCCGGGGATCCACTGCCGCAGCTCCTCGGCGGAGTAGCCGAAGTCCTGGAGTGCGCGGTAGTACGGGTACTCCGCTCCCACCTGCACGAACACCTCGTTGATGCCGTGCAGGGCGAGCAGGTCGATCTGCCGCTGGTGTTCCTCGAAGGTGCGGTACGGGCCGGAGTAGCCGTCGTCGGTGTCGTTGAGGGCGTACCGGTGCGGGACCTGTGCGCCGCGGGTGACCGGCGCGGGGACGGCCGGCAGCCGGGCGGGCAGCAGGCCGATGCTGTCGCCGGGCCAGCCGATGTCGACCCCGGCGACGTGCTGGAGGTACCAGCCGACACCGGTGAGCAGGGTGGCTCCGGTGCTGCCGCGCACGGTGATCGCACCGGCGGTCCCGGACACGGTGAAGGTGTCGGCGCCGGCGGCGGTGTCGGGCACCAGGGTGAACTGGCCGTGGTGGCGCGGGAGCAGCCGCTCCAGGGCGGCCCGCGCGGGCGCGGTGTCGAAGCTCCGGCTCCGGGGCGCGCCCGCGTGCGCGGGTACGGTGACCCGCGCATCAGGCCGTACGTCGGCAGGTGCGGGCGACCCCGCCCCCGGGGCCGTGGCCCCGGGGGCGGGCCCCGCGCAGATCAGCGCCAGCAGCGCCGCGGGAAGAGCGGCGAGGGCGAGCGGGTGGCGACGGGGGCCGGGCAGACGGCGCCCGCTTCGCGGCATCGGGTTCCTCATCCGTGGGCTCGGGCCGTCAGACCGGCAGGGCCCAGGCCTGGTCGACCCGGTGGTCGCCGCAGGCGGTCAGCCGCAGTCGCGCGGCCGGGGCGTCCGGGGTCGCGGCGGCGGCCGGTGCGGTCAGGCACATCCCGCTCTCCCGCTCCACGAGGGCTCCGCCGCGCAGGTGCGTCCAGCTCTGGCCGGGCCGGCGGTCCCGCGGGGGCGCGCAGTCGGCCAGCTCCACGAGGCCGTCGTCGCCGGCGGAGAGGCAGTCGCCGGCCAGCCGCAGGCTCGCGTCGTCGCGCAGGGTCCACCGCTGGTCGGGGGCCCCGGTGCAGGTGGCCATCACGACCGCGCCGAGGCCGGTGGTGTTGGCGCCGTCGGCGCACCGGGCGCCGTCACCGACGACCTGCCCGGTCGGCGCGGCCTCGGCGCAGCCGCGCGGGCTGAGCCGCCAGACCGCGGTGTCGTGCCCGGCCAGCCTCCCGGTCAGCGCGTCGGAGACCTCCCGGCGGCTGCCGTTCCACAGGTCCTGCGCGTCTGCCGTGCAGTCGCTCAGGCCGATCTCGTCGAGCGGCACCCGGATGTCCCGGGTGGTGGCCGAGCGGTTGAGCACGGCCACCGCGCGGTCGCCGTTCGCGAGCGGCCGGGTGAGGATCTCGAAGGTGGCGTTGGAGGAGACCACCGCGCCCTGACGACCCATCGGGTCCTGGTCCAGCTCGATCATGCGGGTGTTCCCGAGGGCCGCGAGCCCCTGGGAGGTCAGCTCGGAGACCTCGGAGGACAGGATGAACGGGGAGGCCATCATGGCCCAGAGGGCGACCTGGCTGCGGCTCTCGGCCGCTGTGAGCCCGGGGGCGCCCGCGATCAGGAAGTCGGGGTCGTTCCAGTTGCCGGGGCCCGCGTACCGGCCGAGCCAGCGGTTGTAGCCGTAGTTGCCGAGGACCGAACTCCACCGTGAGGCGGCGGGCGTGGCCGGGTTGTAGACCTTGATGTCCTTGCCCTCGCGCCACAGCTGACCGGTCTCGCCGACCCAGCCGAGGACCTTGTGCCAGTCGGAGCCGCCCCATTCACCCTGCTGGAAGTAGGCGGGCGCGGACGCCGACAGGACCATGTCCCGGCCGCTCTCCCGCAGCGCCTTCGCCACGGCGTTGTAGGCGCCCCGGTAGGCCTGCTCCTTGGTCTGCCCCGCCGGCACCCACAGGTTGCAGCCGTCCATCTTCACGTAGTCGACGTTCCAGGAGGCGAACTGCCGGGCGTCCTCGGCGTAGTGGTCCGCCCCGCCGCCCTGGGGCGCGCCGCTGCCGGGGTACTTCTCACAGGTGAGGGAGCCGGCGTCCTGGTAGATGCCGAACTTCAGGCCCTTGTCGTGCAGGTAATCGCCGAGCCAGGCCATGCCGTGCGGGAACTTCACCGTGTCGACGACCAGAGCGCCCTGCGCGTCCCGGCTCTTGGTCATCCAGCAGTCGTCGACCGTCACCGTGTCGTAGCCCTTGGCCGCGAGCCCGCTCGACACGAGCGCGTCGGCGTTGGCGACGACCTTGGCCTCGTCGATGTCGCACATGTAGTGCGCCCAGTTGTTCCAGCCCATGGGCGGGGTGAGCGCGAGCGGGGTGTCCGAGGTCGCCCGGGGCTCGGCCGCCACCGCGGCGGGGGAGAGCGCGAAGGCGAACAGGGCGGCCGCGGTCAGACAGGGGAGCGACGCACGCAGGCGAGGCGGCACTGAATCTCCTTGACGTGGGGGCAGGCGTGCGCCCAGTGCAGCGATGCGATTACCCACTGTCAACAAAAGCCGCTGGTTGTCAGCCAATGACCAGCAATATGGCTGCAATCGATGTCACACGAAGGAGTTGATACACCGTATGTTACGATGTATCTCATGCCGCGCCGATCAGACGCCCTGGACCGGGCGACCCCCGAGGCCATCGCCGTCGCCGCCCTGCGGATCCTCGACGAGGAAGGGCCGGGACGCCTCAGCTTCCGCACCCTCGCCGACCGGCTCGACGTCTCCCACGCCACCGTCCAGCGCCGCTGCACCGACCTCGCCGGACTGCTCGACCTGTGCACCGAGCACCTCGCCGCGCAGCTCCCCGAGATTCCCGCCGGCACGGATTGGGCACAGGCCACCGAGCAGCGGTTCCGCGCGCTCTACCTGCTGCTCACCGCCCACCCCGGACTGCTGGTGCTGCGCGGCGGCCGGCCCTGGCTCGGCCGCGAGCTCCTCACCCGGCTCGTCGAGCCCGCCCTCGCCGACAGCGTGGCCGCCGGGATGACCCCCGCCGAGGCGATGACCGTCTACCGCCGCATGTACCTGCTCACCCTGGGCAGCGCGGCCTTCGTCGACCACCGCGACCCGGCCGCGGCCACCGCCGCCTCGCGGGCCGCCCTGGCCGCACTGGATCCGGCGGAGTTCCCCGTGCTCTCCGGCGGACTGGCCGACGTACTGCCGCCCCTGACGGACCACGAGGTGTACTACGGCGCCCTGCGCCAGCTGATCGAGGCCGCCCGGCCCACCGACTGACAGGGGAGACAGCCCATGCAAGCAGCACCCGCCCCGCGGCTCGACCACGCCGCCGTACGCGCCGCCGCCGAGAGGATCGCCGGCGCGATACGGCCCGTCGCGGTGGCCCCCGCCGCCGACGAGGGGGTCTGGTACGCGCTGGAGTACCTCCAGCACACCGGCAGCTTCAAGGCGCGCGGCGCCCGCAACTTCCTCGCCGCGCACCACGAGGCCGGCGCCCTCCCGGCCGCGGGAGTCACCATCGCCTCCGGCGGCAACGCCGGTCTCGCCTGTGCCTGGGCGGCCCGCGCGCTGTCCGTGCCCGCGACCGTGTTCCTGCCCGCCAACGCCCCGCGCGTGAAGGTGGACCGACTGCGCGGATACGGGGCCGAGGTGCGGCTCGTCGGCGACCGGTACGCCGAAGCACTCGCCGCCTGCGAGGAGTTCGCCGCCACGAGCGGGGCGCTGAGCAGCCACGCCTACGACCACCCGCTCATCGCCGCGGGCGCCGGGACGCTGCTCGACGAGATCCGGGGCGCCCTGCCCGGGCTGGACACCGTGGTCGTCGCGGTCGGCGGCGGCGGACTGTTCGCCGGCGTCGCCACCGCCGCGCGCGAGCACGGCGTACGGGTGATCGCGGCCGAGCCGGAGAACTGCCGGGCATTGAACGCGGCCTTGGCGGCGGGCCGGGTCGTGGACGTGGCCGTGGACTCGGTCGCCGCCGACTCCCTGGGGGCCACCCGGGTCTCGGCGGACGCGCTGGCCGCCGCGCAGGAGAAGCACGTGACCTCGGTGCTCGTGCCCGACGCGGCGATCACCGCCGCCCGGCGCGCCCTCTGGGAAGAGCACCGGATCGTGGTGGAGGCGGGCGCGGCCACCGCCCTGGCGGCGCTGCGCGGCGCGCCGGAGCCGCTCGGCGAGCGGGTCGCCGTCATCCTGTGCGGGGCCAACACGGACCCCGGCGACCTGGTGACCCCCACGGCCTGAGCCCGCGGTCGGCCGGCGGCGCCTTCAGTCCTCCTCGTCCACGCCCTCGCGGACGACCACGACGGTGCCGGCGGAGTACTGCACGACCTGCTGGCTCACCGAGCCGAGCAGGGCGCCCTTGAAGCCGCCGTACCCACGGGTGCCGACCACCATCAGGTCCGCCTCCTTCGAGGCGTCCACCAGGACCTGTGCCGGGGAGCCCTGCTCGACGCGGCGGAACACCGGCACACCGGGCGAGGCGCCGACGGCCGCGTTGACGGTGTCCGCCAGCTTCCGGCGGGCCGTCTCCTCGGCCGTCACCGCCTCGGCGTCGGAGACCTCGGCGGCCACCGGAGCGATGGCGAACGGATTGCGGTTCCCCTCCCAGGCCATGACGGCGTGCACCCGGCCGCCCGTCATCCCGGCCTGCGCGACGGCCCAGCGCAGCGCCTCCTTGGAGTGGTTCGAACCGTCCACGCCGACGACGATCAGAGGCTCGACGGTGTCCTGCTGGCTCACGGTACTTCCTCTCGCTTTGCCTGAATAGTCGATCTCCTCCCTGTATACCCGGAAGGGCGGCCCGACCTCGAACGACGATCGTTGTGACGGCCGACGACTTTCGAGGACAGCCCGGTACCGCCGTCCCTTGCGAGGGTGTGAGTGTCCAGGCGACCGCCGCCGGACACGGAGCGACATGGAGGAACGGGCGTGGCTCAGCGCAAGGGTTGTCTGATCGGGT
The DNA here is from genome assembly GCF_000720115.1 of Streptomyces sp. NRRL F-2580. Taxonomy (GTDB): domain Bacteria; phylum Actinomycetota; class Actinomycetes; order Streptomycetales; family Streptomycetaceae; genus Streptomyces. The sequence goes on along the minus strand of NZ_JOIR01000028.1, from coordinate 120,472 downwards.
GCGGCGTGGCGCTGGTGCTGGGTGTGGGTCTCCTCGTGGCCGTGGTCTTCGGCATGGGGAAGGTCCTCGACATGGCCGACAAGACCCTGGTCGACCCGACGGTCTACGCGTCCGTGCAGACCGGCGACGCGGAGAGCGAGGTCCGCAGCAGGCTCCCGTCGGGCGAAAGCTTCGTCAAGGGCGCCCTCAAGGAGGGCGGACCGGCCGAGCCCGAGGGCAGCACCTGCTCCTGGTACCTCTCCAGCGGCGACACCAAGAACGGCAAGGAGACCGTGCTCCGCTTCTGCTTCAAGGACGGCAGGCTCGCGGAGAAGACCGAGTACCCGATGGGGTAGGCACCCCGCTGCGCCCCCCCCGCACGCGGATGCCCCGGACCGGTCCGGTCCGGGGCATCCGCGGCAATCTGTTCTGTCCCGGCTACGGCAGGTCCTGCCCCGACCTGTTCTTCACGAGCTGGACGTCGTCGAGGAACAGCTGGAAGAGCAGCTGGCTCGCACCGAGCTCCCTGCCGTTCTTGCCGTTGGCCCCCTGCGCGATGCCCAGGCTGTAGGGTTCCTTGTCCTCCGCCTTCACGCCGATGTACCCACCCAGGGTCCCCTCGTTCGCGTTCGCGTTCTTGTAGGCCCCGCCGCCTTCGTTCGCTTTGCGGATCAGGTCGTTCTTGTAGCCCGGACCAAGAGCCATGTGGTCCTGGTTGAAGAGGAGTTCGTGGGCCCCGGGCTTCAGCGTGAACTTCAGCTGGACCGCGTAGGGAGCACCCAGGGTGTCGTAGTACCCGTCGGCCTGTCCCTGGTCGCCGAGGTGGGCCCCTATCGTCAGACCCCCGAACCCCTGCTCCCTGAAGCCCTTTGCCGAGCCCTCACCGGACGCCACGTACTCCAGCAGTGCGTTGCGCGAGGCCGCGTCGCCCCAGTAGGTCAGGGCGCTGTGGGCCTCCTCGAAACTCATGGACCTGTAGAGCTCCATCCTCCCGGCGTCCGCTCCCATCAGCGCCAGATCCGCCAGGAGCTTGGGACCGACGGTCTTGACGATCTCGTCGATCGTCCGCGGAGGCTTGTGGGCCTTGAACTTCTTCGCGTTGGCCTTCGACGTGGCGATCTGCTTGGCGCGGTCCTTCGCGGCGCTGCTGCTGGACGCGCCAAGTCCCGCCTTGTCCTCCCAGTACTCGACCGTCATCCGGTCCTGAGGGCTCTCGACGCGCTGCACGGAGGCGCGAGAGCCGGAGGCGGGTGAAGGCGCCGCATGGCGCTGCACGTTGGGGGCTGCTTGGGAGCCGCCCGCCATGGCCCGCCTGGCGTTCGCTTCCGCTTCGCGCTCGAACCGGTCCGACGGGTCGGAGACCTTCAGTCCCGTCCCGTTGTCGGTCCCCGCGACGGGGCCCTGGCGCTGCTGGATGACGTGGGTGAGTTCGTGGGCGAGGGTGTGCTTGTCGTGGCCGCCGTCGCCGATGACGACGTGGCTGCCGGACGTGTAGGCGCGGGCGCCGACTTCGGCGGCGGAGGCCTTGGCGGCGCTGTCGTTGTGTATGCGGACGTCGGAGAAGTCCGCGCCCAGCCGGGCTTCCATGTCGGTGCGGGTGGCGTTGTCCATGGGGCGCCCGGGGGAGCGCAGGACGTCGTGGACGGCGGACCGCTGCACCGCGGGCTGCTCGGCCTGCTGGTGTCCGCATCCGTCGGTGTGCTGGTGCTGTTCCGCATTCCGGGAGTGAGCGGCCCGACGGAGCATCTGCACGACCGCGGCGTTGCCCGCACCGGCCTGGAACGCCATCAGCCCCATCGGCGGCGCCGTCACCCGCTGCGGAGTCGCGGCAGGGCGGGAGGAGTGTAATTGGTCATCGTTCTTCTGCGCCGGGCGGTGGTGCTTGGGGCTCACGCGATCGCCTTTCACTACGTCAGGGCAGCCGCCTCGCGCGGCTGTCGGCCACCCCCCGAGGGGGCGGTCACCAGTCGTGACCAGGGGGTCTGAAGCATTATCAGCCCGCTCGCCGCCGGGAAGCCAACATCGGGACGAGCAACCAGCCTTGCCGGCCCGCCCTGAACGTGTTCAGTTCGGCCGCCCCGCCCCGCAGGAAGGGCGCTTCGATGCTAAAGCGCTTTCGCGGGACGCGGATAAAGCGCATTAGTGCGCGCCCTCGCGAACCGGCCATAAGTGGTGGGAGGTTGACGCCGGACCGGGCGTCGTTATCGAATCGATATCACGCTCAACCCGCTTCGTACTAAAGCGCATCAGTCCAGGTCAACCCAGTCGAACCGAACCCATCTGACGGCCTCCGCAGGCCCGTTGGGGCATTCGCCACCCGGGTGTCACCGGCCAATGGTGGCTCCGCCTCATTGACGGGGTCCTGACTTCGGGCGACGGTGGGCACCGCCTCCGGCAAAGAGGCCGGACTTCTGCAAAGGCGGCGACGATGACCCGTTCGAACCCGACCCGTATTGCCGTGGCCACGCTGGTGACCGGCGCCCTCCTCTCGACCGCCGCGTGCGGCCTCAGCGGTGGCGCCGGAGACGCGAAGGAGGCCGAGAAGACGGGCAGGGTGACCGGTGAGATCACCTTCCGGACCCTCCAGCTGAAGCCCACGTTCACGGCCTACGTGCAGTGGGTCATCGACGCCTTCGAGCGGAAGTACCCCGAGGCCAAGGTCACATGGGAGGACGTCCCCGGCGACGGCTACAACGAGAAGCTCGTCGCGGACGCCCAGGCCGGGGCCCTCCCCGACGTGGTCAACCTCTCCACCGACTCCTTCCAGCTCCTCGCCGACCGCGGCATGCTCGCCGATGTCGCCAAGCTCGACGGTGCGGCGGCCGGGGAGTACGTGCCGGGCGCCTGGGAGCAGTTCAAGCTGCCCGGCAAGGGAGACAGCGTGTACGCGTACCCGTGGTACGTGACGCCCGAGATCCTCACCTACAACAGAGAGCTCTTCGAGAAGGCCGGCCTGGACCCGGCCAAACCGCCGACCAGCGTGGAGCAGTTCTTCGACTACGCCGAGAAGATCGCCGCCTCGTCCGGGGGCCAGTACTCCGCCTTCATGGCCGATCCCAAGGGCCGACTGCCCGGGGACTGGCAGAAGATGGGCGTCCCGATCCTCAGCGAGAAGCAGGACCGGTTCACCTTCGACACCGATCAGGCCGTCGCCTGGGTGGAGCGGATGAAGGACCTGTACGCCAAGGGCGCCATGCCCAAGGAGTCCCTCCTCAAGTCCGACGACATCAACCAGCTCTACGGCGGCGGCAAGATCGTGTTCGGCCCGGGCTCCCCGGGCTTCGTCAAGGACATCAAGCAGAACGCCCCGCAGGTCTACGCGAAGACCCGGGTCGCGGGAGCCGTCACGGGCAAGCTCGGCCACATCGGCATCTACGCCCAGTCCCTCGGCATCAGGAAGGACACCAAGCACACCGACGCGGCGGCCGAGTTCGCGAAGTGGGTGACCAACGGCCCCAACCAGGTGGAGTTCTCCAGGAAGGCCACCATCTACCCGTCCAACGCGCAGGGCCTCGCCGACCCGTTCTTCTCGGACCAGGGAGACGGCAAGGACGCGGAGACCCTGGCCCGGGCGGTCGGCGCCGAGCAGCTGAAGACCGCGGCGCTCGACGCCAACACCCCCGTCCAGTGGACCAACCAGGTGGGCGACGCCGTCGTACGCGAGGTGCAGAAGGCGATCACGGGCGGGCAGGACCCCAGGACGGCGGTGAAGAAGGCCGAGGAAGCGGCGAACAAGCTCCTCACCGCCGCGGCCGAGAAGTGACGGCCGTGGGCGGGCGCGTCGGCGCGGGCCCCGGCGTCGACGCCGCGAAGCCGGGCGGCCGCACCCGGGAGCCGGGCGGTGGTGCCCCGGAGCCGCGCGACGGCGCGCTCGCGCGCAGGCGGCGCCGCCGCGCCGCGCAGCGTGCCATGGAAGCCGATACGGGCCTGGTCCACCGCAGGTGGTGGACCCCCTACCTGTTCCTCGCCCCCGGTCTGACGATGGTGGCGCTGTTCAGCCTCTGGCCGTTCGTCAACACCGTCGTCCTCTCCTTCACCGACGCCCAGATCCTGCGCGGCGGCACCTTCGTCGGCCTCGACAACTACCGGCGCGCCTTCGCCGATCCCGACTTCTGGGTCGCGACCGGCAACAGCGTGCTGTACCTGGCGGTCGTCGTCCCCTGCCTGGTCTTCCTCCCGCTGGCCCTCGCCGTGCTCGTCCAGGCCGGGATCCCCGGCATCGGGTTCTTCCGGTCCGCCTTCTACACCCCGGTGATCGCCTCGGCCGTGGTCGTCGGGCTGATCTGGCAGTGGGTGCTGCGCAGCGACGGTCTCGTCAACACCGTCTTCGACCGGCTGAACCTGATCTCCGAGCCGGTCCCGTTCCTGACGGACAGCACGATGCTGCTGGTCTCCGCGATGCTCGTGACCGTGTGGAAGGGCCTCGGCTACTACATGGTCTTCTACCTGGCGGCCCTCGGGAACGTCCCCGCCTCCCTCCACGAGGCGGCCGCCATCGACGGCGCCGGCCCCGTCCGCCGCTTCTTCAGCATCACCGTCCCCCAGGTGAAGCCGATGATGCTGCTCGTCGGCACCCTCTCCGCCATCTCCGCCCTGCGCGTCTTCACCGAGATCTACATCCTCGGCGGTGAGAGCGGCGGCCCGGGCGGCGGCGCCCGCACCCTGCCCTTCCTCATCCGGCAGGTCGGCCTCGGCTTCTCCGGCGAGACCGGCTACGCCTCCGCCATCTCCATCCTGCTGTTCCTCCTGACCCTGGTCTTCAGCCTGCTGGGCCGCCGCCTGTCGAAGGGAGACGAGAGTTGAGCACCCCGCCCTCCCCGGGAGGCGCCCCGCCCCGGCGGGCCGGCGCCGACGGCCGCAGGCGCCGGTGGGCCGGCCCGGCCGCCCGCTACGCCACACTCGTGCTGATGCTCGTCGTCATGCTGGGCCCGATCGTCTGGCAGTTCCTCACCTCGATCCGCGGCCGCACCGAGAACGTGTACGACGGCGTGCTGCCCGCGCAGCCCACCCTCGACAACTACGTCCGGGTCGCCGAGTCCTTCCCGCTGCTCCAGTACGTCGGCAACACGCTCACCGTCGCGGTCCTCGCGGTCACCTCGAACCTGCTCTTCGCGGCGATGGGAGGGTACGCCCTCTCGCGGGCCGCCTGGAAGGGCCGCCGGGCCGTCTTCACCGTGCTCGTGGCGACCCTGATGTTCCCCTTCGAGTCCGTCATGATCTCGATGTTCCTCACGGTGCGCGAGATGGGGCTGGTCGACACCCTCATCGGTGTCTGGCTCCCCGGCGCGGTCTCCGTCCTCAACATCATGATCATGCGGGCGGCCTTCCTCGCCGTGCCCAAGGAGATCGAGGAGGCCGCGGTCCTGGACGGGGCCGGCGAATGGACCCGCTTCACCCGGGTCTTCCTCCCCGCCGCCAAGGGCGCCCTGGCCGTCGTCTGCATCACCAGCTTCATGGGGGCCTGGGACGACTTCCTCTGGCCCCTGCTGGTCCTCACGAACAGCGACCACTACACCCTGCAGCTCGGCCTGAAGACCCTGGCCGGCGCCACCACCGTCAACGACCAGCGGCTCATCGCGGCCGGTGCGATGGCAGCGCTCCTGCCGATGATGCTCCTCTTCTTCGCCCTCCAGCGTTTCTTCTTCAAGGGCGTGGGCGAGGGAGCGGTCAAGACCTGAGCCCGCCCGCCGCACTGTCCGTACCGACCACCCAGTCTCTGGAGCAGCCGTCATGCACGACGACCGCAGCATCACCGAGCACCGTCTCCGCCGGGTCCTGAAGGAGCGGATCAAGCCCGCCGTCCACTCCCGCTCCGTCCCGCTGACCGTCGAGCGCTGGGAGGCGCCGGGCGAGCCCGTCCCCGTCGCCGAGGGCCTGGCGGCGCCGTACGGACCCTGCGCGATCGGCGATCCGTGGGGCCCGGCCTGGGGCACCACCTGGTTCAAGGTCACCGGCACCGTCCCGGCCGACTGGGCCGGCCGCTCCGTCGAGGCCGTCCTCGACCTGGGCTTCGACCGGATGATGCCCGGCTTCCAGTGCGAGGGTCTGGTCCACCGGGCCGACGGCGGTGAGATCAAGGCGCTCAACCCCTACAACGACTGGGTCCGGGTGGCCGACCGCGCCGAGGGCGGCGAGCGCGTCGAGTGGTACGTCGAGGCCGCCTCCAACCCGGTCCTGGTCGACCACGCGGCCACGTACGAGGGCGACCGGCTGACCAGCGGCGACCAGCCGCTCTACCGGCTCGCCCGGATGGACCTCAGCGTCTTCGAGACCGAGGTGTGGGAGCTGGTCCAGGACCTGGAGGTGCTCTACGACCTGATGATCCAGCTCGACACCCGCGAGGCCCGGCGCCACGAGATCCTGCGGGCCATCAGCTCCGCCCTGGACGCGGTGGATCTCACGGACGTCCCCGGTACGGCGGCCGCGGCCCGCGCCGAGCTCGCCGGGGTGCTGGCCGCCCCCGCCGGCGCCTCCGCGCACCGGATCAGCGCCGTCGGCCACGCCCACATCGACTCCGCCTGGCTGTGGCCGTTGCGCGAGACGGTCCGCAAGGTCTCGCGCACCGCGTCCAACATGGTCAACCTGATGGACGAGCACCCCGAGTTCGTCTTCGCGATGTCCCAGGCCCAGCAGCTGGACTGGATCAAGACCTACCGGCCCGAGCTCTTCGAGCGGGTCAAGAAGAAGATCGCGGACGGGCAGTTCGTGCCGGTCGGCGGGATGTGGGTGGAGTCCGACACCAACATGGTCGGCGGCGAGGCCATGGCCCGGCAGTTCCTCTACGGCAAGAAGTTCTTCCTCGACGAGTTCGGCATCGAGACGAACAACGTCTGGCTGCCCGACTCCTTCGGCTACACCGCCGCGATGCCGCAGATCGTCAAGCTCTCCGGCTCCCGCTGGTTCCTCACCCAGAAGATCTCCTGGTCCCAGGTCAACCCCTTCCCCCACCACACCTTCTGGTGGGAGGGCATCGACGGCACCCGCGTCTTCACGCACTTCCCGCCCGTCGACACCTACAACTCCGACCTCGGCGGCGCCCAGCTGGCCCACGCCGCACGCAACTACCGGGAGAAGGGCCGTGGTTCGCGGTCGCTGGTCCCCTTCGGCTGGGGCGACGGCGGTGGCGGCCCGACCCGCGAACACCTCGCCCGTGCCAAGCGCCAGCGGGACCTCGAAGGCTCCCCGAAAGTCCGCATCGAGCGGCCGGACGCCTTCTTCGAGAAGGCCCGCGCCGAGTACGAGGACGCGCCCGTGTGGGCGGGCGAGCTCTACCTGGAGCTGCACCGCGGCACCTACACGTCCCAGGCCAAGACCAAGCAGGGCAACCGGCGCAGCGAATCGCTGCTGCGCGAGGCCGAGCTGTGGGCGGCCACCGCCGCCGTGAAGGTGCCGGGGTACGGGTACCCGTACGAGGACCTGGAGCGGATCTGGAAGACGGTGCTGCTGCACCAGTTCCACGACATCCTGCCGGGTTCCTCCATCGCCTGGGTGCACCGCGAGGCGCGCGCCACGTACGCGCGGCTGCGCGAGGAGCTGCGGGAGATCACCCTCGCCGCGCAGCTGGCGCTCGCCGGGGAGGGCGCCGAGGAGCTGGTCTTCAACTGCGCCCCGCACGCCCGGCGCGGCGTCCCGGCCGGCGGGGCGGGGCACCCGGCCGAGCCCGGGCAGCCGGTCACGGTGGAGGAGCGGCACGGCGGCGGGCACGTGCTGGCCAACGGCCGGCTGCTGGTGGAGATCGACGGCCGCGGGCTGATCGTGTCCGTCTACGACCTGGAGGCGCGCCGCGAGACCCTGGCTCCGGGCTCTGCGGCGAACCTGCTGCAGATCCACCCCGACTTCCCGAACATGTGGGACGCCTGGGACATCGACGCGTTCTACCGCAACCGGGTCACGGACTTGGTGGACCTGGACGCCATGGAGGTCGCCGAGAGCGGACCGGCGGCCGCCACCGTCCGCGTCACCCGCTCCTTCGGCGCCTCCACCGCGGTCCAGGCGGTCACGCTGCGGGCCGGGTCCGGGACGGTGGGCATCGTCACGGACGTGGACTGGCACGAGACGGAGAAGTTCCTCAAGGCCGCCTTCCCGCTGGACGTGAAAGCCGAACGGACGGCCTCCGAGACGCAGTTCGGGCACGTCTACCGGGCCACGCACACCAACACCTCGTGGGAGGCAGCCAAGTTCGAGATCTGCGCGCACCGCTGGATCCACGCGGAGGAGCCCGGCTGGGGGGTCGCGCTGCTCAACGACTCCACGTACGGGCACGACGTCACCCGGGACGTGCGCCCCGACGGCGGCCAGACCACCACCGTCCGGCTCTCCCTGCTGCGGGCCCCGCGCTACCCCGACCCGGAGACCGACCAGGGCGCCCACACCCTGCGGTTCTCGCTCGCGCCCGGCGCGTCCATCGGGGACGCGGTCCGCGAGGGGCACGCGCTGAACCTGCCCGAGCGCACCCTGACGGGGGCGGGCCCGGTCACCCCGCTGCTCGCGGTCGACGACGACGCGGTGGTCGTGGAGGCGGTGAAACTGGCCGAGGACCGCAGCGGTGACGTGGTCGTCCGCCTCTACGAGTCCCGCGGGGGGCGTGCTTCGGCGCTCCTGACGGCGGACTTCCCCCTCTCGGCCGCGGTTGAGAGCGACCTCCTGGAACGCCCGCTGGCCGGCTCGGCGGTGGGCGCCCCGACCCCGGCGGGCGCGGTCCCGCTGACCCTGCGCCCGTTCCAGATCGTCACCGTCCGGCTCCACCGGGTCTGACCGGTCCGGACGTACGGATGACCCCGGCCGGCCGGGCCGGGGTCAGGTCGGTCCGTACCGGTCAGGACGGGTTCAGCTTGATGGCGAAGCCGTTGAAGATGGCCCAGACGTCGACCCAGCCGAGTCCGGTGCTGCACTCCTGCGCGGCGTTGCATCCCCAGCCGTAGCTGACGATGCCGTTGAGCTGCCGTGAGTTCTGATCGTTGATGAAGATCACCGGACCGCCGCTGTCGCCGCCCCGGCCGACGATTCCGCCGGCGTGGGGCACGCCGTAACTGCCCCAGACGTCGGTCCCGTTGACGTTCCACTTGGCGTTGCCCGCGTACACCGTACGGATGTTGCAGACGACCTTGGAGTTGTACCCCAGCTGGCAGGTGAAGTCCCCGACCGCGACGTTGCGCACCCCGTTGAGGTAGCGGGTGTAGCCGTTCGCGTCCACGCCGTCCCACGTGTAGCGGTGGGTCGGTGCCTCGATGAAGGCGGAGTCGATCTCCGGCTTCTTGAACTTGACCTGGCCGATGTAGTTGCCGCCGGCGGCCCACACGTTGTCGCCGACGTTGTAGCAGTGGCCCGCGGTGACCAGCCACTGGCGGCCGTCCCACGTGCTGACGGCCGGGATTCCGCTCGTACAGTACGACCGGCTGCCGGGGGCCGGCCCGAGGGCCGCCCCCGCGTAGAAGGGCGAGGTGTCGTTCCATCGGTTCAGCGGCCGCGACGGCGGTGCCTGGGTGATGCGGACAGGGGTCGCGCCGGCGGCCTCGCGCTGCTGCGCGACCGCCGGGGAGTCGAAGTAGGCCCGGGCGGCCTCGGGCTTGTCCACGGAGAGGTCGATGGCGGAGCCGTCGACGGAGCTGCCGGCGAGGGAGACCGTGAAGGGGAGACCGGCGCGGCCGGTCAACCCGGAGATCTCCTTCATGAGGTCCTTGCGGGATTTCTTCGCCTGGACGATGTGGATCAGCTTGGCGTTCACCTCGGGGTCGGCCTCGTGCACCGCGGCCAGGAACTCCCGGCCGCGGCCGGGATCGGTCAGGTACACGCGGACCGATCGGTAGTCGGACGCCATCTCCACCTGCGTGTAGATGTCCGCCCGGGCTCCCTGGCCCACCCGGGCCGCGGCATCGGCCGCCGCCCGCAGGGGGCCCAGGGCCTCGGCCTGTCGTTCCGGGGCCATCGCGGCGACCGCCTCCGCGGACAGCGGCCCCGGGGGTTCCGCCTGTGCGGAGACGGTCATCAGCGGCAGGACGGCCAGCGCCCCGGCGAGGGCAAGGGAACGCCGCAGCGCATTCTTCATCTGTCCCCACTCTCCGACCCCACCGGTGCGAGGTCTCAGCGCCGGACGCTAGTGAGGGGGGAGGGGGCCGACAAGGAGGGCGGACGGCCCTCCTGGACGCACCGGACCAGCCTGTCGGAGCACGGCAGGATCAACCGGCGCGTGAGGTCCGACACAGGGGGCGCCGGGGAGGTCGTGCGGCGCCCGCATCCGGGGGCGGGGCGCACCCCCGCGGTTATGCACTTAGTTGCAAAACCAGCTTCCCCTCGCTAGAACAGAGTCATCACCCCCGCGCGAGGAGGCGCCCCCATGAGTTCCCAGAGCCGGTACCCGCACCTGCTGAGCCCCCTGGACCTCGGCTTCACCACCCTGCCGAACCGCGTGATCATGGGGTCGATGCACACCGGCCTCGAGGAGCACGCGGGCGGCTTCGAACGCCTCGCCGCCTTCTACGCCGAGCGCGCCCGCGGCGGCGCCGGCCTGATCGTCACCGGCGGCATCGCCCCCAACGACGCCGGGCGCCCCTTCGAGGGCGGCTCCCGCCTCACCACCGAGGACGAGGCCGCCGAGCACCGGGTGATCACCGAGGCCGTGCACGCCGAGGGCGGGAAGATCGCGATGCAGATCCTCCACTTCGGCCGCTACGCCTACCACAAGGACCTGGTCGCCCCCAGCGCCCTCCAAGCCCCCATCAGCCCCTTCGTGCCGAACGCGCTCAGCGACATCGAGGTGGAGCGGACCGTCGAGGACTTCGTCCGCGCCGCCCGCCTCGCCAAGCTCGCCGGCTACGACGGCGTCGAGATCATGGGCTCCGAGGGCTACCTGATCAACGAGTTCATCGCCGGCGCCACCAACAAGCGCACCGACCGCTGGGGCGGCGCGTACGAGAACCGCGTCCGCTTCCCGCTGGAGATCGTCCGGCGCACCCGCGCGGCCGTCGGCGAGGACTTCATCCTCATCTACCGCCTGTCCATGCTGGACCTCATCCCCGGCGGCTCCACCCTCGACGAGGTCGTCCACCTCGCCAAGGAGATCGAGGCGGCCGGCGCCACCATCATCAACACCGGCATCGGCTGGCACGAGGCCCGCATCCCCACCATCGCCACCTCCGTCCCGCGCGGCGCCTACACCTGGGTCACCAAGCGGCTGATGGGCGCGGTGAGCGTCCCGCTCGTCACCAGCAACCGCATCAACACCCCGGAGATCGCCGAGGAACTGCTCGCCGACGGGCGCGCCGACCTGGTGTCCCTGGCCCGCCCCTTCCTGGCCGACGCCGACTTCGTCGCCAAGGCCGCGGCCGGCCGCTCCGAGACCATCAACACCTGCATCGGCTGCAACCAGGCCTGCCTCGACCACACCTTCAGCGGCAAGATCACCACCTGCCTGGTCAACCCGCGCGCCTGCCACGAGACCGAGCTCGTCCTGTCCCCGACGCGCACGAAGAAGAGCGTCGCCGTCGTCGGCGCCGGCCCGGCCGGTCTCGCCTGCGCCGTCTCCGCCGCCGGCCGCGGCCACGCCGTCACCCTCTTCGAAGCTTCCGGCCACATCGGCGGCCAGCTCGACGTCGCCCGTCGCATCCCCGGCAAGGAGGAGTTCGAGGAGACCATCCGCTACTTCGGCACCCAGCTCGCGGAGAGCGGTGTGGAGGTCCGCCTGAACACCCGCGCCGACGTGGAGACCCTGCGCGGCTTCGACGAGGTCGTCGTCGCCACCGGCGTCACCCCCCGCACCCCCGACATCGAGGGCGTGGACCACGCCAGCGTCGTCAGCTACCTCGACGTGCTGCGCGACAGCGCCCCCGTCGGCGAGCGCGTCGCCGTCGTCGGCGCCGGCGGCATCGGCTTCGACGTCGCCGAGTTCCTCACCGACAGCGGCGAGGGCGCCTCCCAGGACCCCGAGGTCTACTTCCGCCACTGGGGCGTGGACACCGCGTACACCGGCCCCGGCGGGCTCGCGAAGCCCGAGCGCCCCGCGCCGCCGCGCCGCGTCCACCTGCTCCAGCGCAAGGCCACCAAGGTCGGCGCCGGCCTCGGCACCACCACCGGCTGGATCCACCGCGCCGAGCTCAAGCACCGCGGGGTCGTCTCCGTCGCCGGTGCCGCGTACGACCGGATCGACGACGAGGGCCTGCACATCACCGTCGACGGCGAGCAGCGCCTCGTGCCGGCCGACACCGTGGTCCTGTGCACGGGCCAGGAGCCGCGCCGCGATCTGTACGAGGCGCTGCGCGCGGCCGGCGTCGAGGCGCACCTGATCGGCGGCGCCGACGTGGCCGCCGAGCTCGACGCCAAGCGGGCCATCCGACAGGGGACGGAACTGGCCGCCTCGCTCTGACCGGAACCGTCCGAAAGGGGATTGTGGCGGTCCGGCCGGGCCGCCACAATGCCCCGGTGACGTTCTCTCCCGCAGACGCAGACAAGATCCTCGCCGACCACTTCGCCCCCTGGGTGCTCGCCCTCGGACTGACCGTCCAGGAGACGGGCGAGCGGCACGCCGTGCTGCGTCTGTCCTGGTCCGGGGAGCTGGCCCGGGACGGCGGCGGGCTCTCGGGGCAGGCGATGATGGCCGCCGCCGACACGGCCACCGTCATCGCGATCTCCGCCGCCCGGGGCGGGTACGGGCCGATGACCACCGTCCAGCAGTCGACGAGCTTCCAGCGGCCGGTGGTCGGCGCCGACCTGCTGATCCACGTACGGGTCACCAAGCTCGGCAAGCGGATGGCCTTCGCCGACATCACCCTCACCCCCGAGGGTTCGGCGGAACCGGCCGCCACGGCCTCGACCGTCTACGCGCTGCTCGGCTGAACCGTCGCCCTGCCGGCTCAACCGTCCAGCGACAGGGCGTTCTTGGCGTGGGCGACGGAGTCCTCGGAGGCGGGTCCGCCGGGGTTCTCGGTGCCTACAGTGGGGGTATGCGCATCGTCTCGCTGCTGCCGGCCGCCACCGACCTCGTCGCCGAGCTCGGTCTGGCCGGTGACCTGGTGGGACGCACCCACGAATGCGACTGGCCGCCGGAGGCGCTCGCCGGCGTGCCCGTCGTCACCGCGGCCGCATTCTCCGCCGAGACGCTCAGCAGCCGGGAGATCTCCGACGCCGTGGGCGGCGCCGCGCACTCCGGATCCTCCCTCTACACGCTCGACACCGAGGCCCTGGCGGCCCTCGCCCCCGACGTGGTCCTGACCCAGGACCTGTGCGACGTCTGCGCCGTGTCCTACCGGGGAGTCTCCCAGGCGGTCCGGGTGCTCGACGCCGGCCCGCGGGTGCTCAGCCTGGAGCCCCGCACCCTGGACGACGTACTGGACTGCCTGGTCACCGTGGGGGAGTTGCTCGGGGTACAGGAACGGGCCGAGCGGCGGCGCGCGGAGCTGCGCGCACGGCTCGCCGGGGTGCGCCGGCTGACGGCGGGACGCGCCCGGCCCCGGGTGGTGGCCATCGAATGGCTCGATCCGCTGTGGCCGGCCGGGCACTGGGTCCCCGAACAGATCGACTGCGCCGGAGGCGAACCGCTGCTCGCCGCGCCGGGGGAGCACACCAAGGCGATGACCTGGGACGAGGTCGTCGCCGCCCGCCCCGACGTCCTGCTCGTACTGCCCTGCGGCTTCCCGCCCGAGCGCACCCTGCGGGAGCGGGCCCTGCTCACCTCCCTGCCCGGCTGGGCCGTGCTGCCCGCCGTACGGGCCGGCGCCGTCTGGGTCCTCGACGGGCCGGCGCACTTCAACCGGCCCGGGCCCCGGGTGGTGCGGGGCGCGGAGGTACTCGCCCACGTACTGCACTCCGTACGGACGGGTGAGCCGGTGACCGCGGCGGAGGCCCGGCGGCTGGACTGAGCCGCCCCGCGGCGCCGTTCAGCCGCGTTCGTCGGTGACCGGGTACGGGATGAAGGTGCTGCTGTTCTCGTCGACGGCGAGGGTGCGGCCGAGCGGCGGGACCGCCCGCTGCGGGCAGTCGAGACGCTCGCAGAGGCGGCAGCCCATGCCGATGGGGGTGGCGGCGGCCGTGTTGTCCAGGTCGAGGCCGTCGGAGTAGACGAGGCGGGAGGCGTGCCGGATCTCGCAGCCGAGGCCGATGGCGAAGGTCTTGCCGGGCTCGCCCCAGCCGCCGCGGTGGCGGGTGACGGCGCGGGCGGTCCACAGGTGGCGCTGGCCGTCGGGCATGGCCGCGACCTGTACGTGGATGCGGCCGGGCGCGGCGAAGGCCTCGTAGACGTTCCAGAGCGGGCAGGTGCCGCCGGCGCGGGAGAAGTGGAAGCCGGTGGCGGACTGCCGCTTGGACATGTTCCCGGCGCGGTCGACGCGTACGAAGGAGAAGGGCACCCCGCGCAGCCTGGGCCGTTGCAGGGTGCTGAGGCGGTGGCAGACCGTCTCGTAGCCGAGGCCGAAGTGGTCGGTGAGCCGCTCGATGTCGTAGCGGAACTCCTCGGCGGCCGTGTGGAAGGCGCGGTACGGGAGGATCAGCGCGGCGGCGAAGTAGTTCGCGATGCCGATCCGGGCCAGGCCGTGGGTCGCGGATCCGGGCGGGAAGTCCTCCGCCGCCAGCCGGTCCAGCTCCTCCCCGTACTCCAGCAGGGCCAGTTGGGTGGCGAGCCGGAAGGCCTGCTGGCCCGGCCGGAGCCGGCTGGAGATGTGCAGGACGCGGGCGCGCTCGTCGTAGTGGTGCAGCCGGTCCGAATCGGCCGCGAGGCGCACCCCGTGCCGGTCCGTGAGCCGCGCCGACAGGGCGCGTACGACGTCCCCCGGACGGATTCCCACCTCGCGGGCCAGCTCCTCGGCGGCGAGGTCGGCGTCGTGGAGGTAGTTCTGCCGCCGGTAGAAGAACTCGCGGATCTCCTCGTGCGGTGAGCGCGGGGTGTCGAGGGCGCCGTCCCGGCCGTCCGCCGCCCCGGCGAGCCGCTCGGCGAGCAGCTGGCCGCGCCGGCCGAGGTCCAGCAGGACCGAGGCGACGGCGGGCATCCGGGTGGCCAGCTCCGCGAGGTCCGAGGCGGACACCCGGGCTTCGGCGACCTCCGTGGCGAGCGCCTCGCGGAGGTCGGCCACCAGCCGGGTGGTGTCCCGCTCCGAGAAGAAGCCGGGGTCGACGCCGAACGCCTCCGTGAGCCGCAGCAGCACCGGGACGGTGAGCGGACGCGAGTCGTGCTCCATCTGGTTGAGGTAGCTGGGCGAGATGGCGAGGACCCGTGCCAGCTCGGCCTGGCTCATCCGCCGTTCCTCGCGCAACCGCCGCAGCCGCGCGCCCGCGTACGTCTTGCTCACCGTGCTCCTCGCCTGCTCCACGTGTGCCGGGGACAGCCCCAACCCTACGCGGGATCCGCGTCCCGCCAAGGTTTGCAAACTTGGCAAAACTGCCCGTGAAGATTCGCAGAACTTGGCATTCTTCCCTCCTTGTTGGCACTCGGTGCCACTGCCAGAGTCAGTCCTGTGGCCTCCGTTCGGCCTCTGGGCCGGTCCGGCGGCCGCGATCCCCTTGAGAGGCACATGGTGCCAGCACGGTGCACAGCTGACCACAACATTGGCAGATCAAGCGATTCACGGAGACGGTGACGGTCATGGCAGAGGCGAACACGACGGCGGCGGCCCAGCAGCTCGAACAGCGGTGGGCCACGGACCCGCGCTGGGCCGGCATCGAGCGCACCTTCACCGCCGAGGACGTGGTGCGGCTCTCCGGCAGCGTCCGCGAGGAGCACACCCTGGCCCGGCGCGGCGCCGAACGGCTGTGGCGCCAACTCCACGAGCAGGACTACATCCACGCACTCGGCGCGCTCACCGGCGGCCAGGCCGTCCAGCAGGTCCGCGCCGGGCTGCAGGCGATCTACCTCTCCGGCTGGCAGGTCGCCGCCGACGCCAACCAGGCCGGCCACACCTACCCCGACCAGAGCCTCTACCCGGTCAACTCGGTGCCGCAGGTGGTCCGTCGGATCAACAACGCGTTGCTGCGCGCCGACCAGATCGCCACCGCCGAGGGCGGCACGACGGGTTCGACCGACGGGGGGACCGACTGGCTGGCGCCGATCGTCGCCGACGCCGAGGCCGGCTTCGGCGGCCCGCTGAACGCCTTCGAGCTCACCAAGGCGATGATCGCGGCGGGCGCCGCGGGCATCCACTACGAGGACCAACTGGCCTCCGAGAAGAAGTGCGGCCACCTGGGCGGCAAGGTACTCGTGCCGACCGCGCAGCACGTCCGCACCCTGAACGCGGCCCGCCTGGCGGCCGACATCGCCGACACCCCGACCCTGATCATCGCCCGTACGGACGCCCTCGCCGCCACCCTGCTGACCAGCGACGTCGACGAGCGCGACGCCGAGTTCTGCACCGGGGAGCGCACCGCAGAGGGCTTCTACCACGTCCGGGGCGGCATGGCCCCGGTCATCGCCCGCGGTCTCGCCTACGCCCCGTACGCCGACCTCATCTGGGTGGAGACCGGCACCCCCGACCTGGAGCAGGCCCGCGAGTTCGCCGAGGCCATCCACGCGCGCTACCCCGACCAGATGCTCGCCTACAACTGCTCGCCCTCCTTCAACTGGAAGGCGGCGCTGGACGACGACCAGATCGCCAAGTTCCAGCGGGAGCTGGGCGCGATGGGCTACCGCTTCCAGTTCATCACCCTGGCCGGCTTCCACTCCCTCAACCACGCCATGTTCGACCTCGCCCGCGGCTACACCGAGCACGGCATGACCGCGTACGTGGACCTCCAGGAGCGGGAGTTCGCCGCCCAGGCACAGGGCTTCACCGCGGTCAGGCACCAGCGCGAAGTCGGCACCGGCTACTTCGACCTGGTCTCGACCGCCGTCAACCCGGCCTCCTCCACGACGGCGCTCGCCGGCTCCACCGAGGAGGAGCAGTTCCACTAAGCGCGCGATGCCGGTTCCCGCCGGCGCCTTCCGATCGCCTTCCGATCGCCGCCCGACGGCGCCCCGGGGCCCTGTCCGCCCCGGGCGCCGGCCGCCCCACGCCGAGGAGTAGAACCGCATGTCACACACGCCCCTGACCAGCAGTGTCCAGGTCCTCGGCGCGCGGGGTGAGCGCCACGAGGAGATCCTGACCCCCGAGGCCCTGGAGTTCATCGGCCGCCTCGACGCCGCCTTCGCGGACCGCCGCCTGGAGGTCCTCAAGGAGCGCCGTCGCCGCGCCGCCCACCTGGTCTCCGGGTCATCCCTTGACTTCTCCAGGGCCACCGTCGGCGTGCGTACCGACCCCGACTGGCGGGTCGCCCCGCCCGCGCCCGGACTGACGGACCGACGGGTCGAGATCACCGGCCCGCCGGAGCGCCGCATGGCGGTCAACGCCCTCAACTCCGGGGCGAGGGTGTGGATGGCCGACTTCGAGGACGCCACCGCGCCGACCTGGGACAACGTCATCGGCGGGCAGCTCAACCTGCTCGACGCCATCGAGCGGCGCATCGACTTCACCACCCCGGAGGGCAAGGAGTACCGCCTCGGGACGGAGCTCGCGACCATCATGGTGCGCCCGCGCGGCTGGCACCTCACCGAGGAGCACCTGGAGGTCGACGGCCGGCCCGTGTCCGCCTCGCTCGTGGACTTCGGCCTGTACTTCTTCCACTGCGCGCGGCGCCAGATCGACGCCGGCCACGGCCCGTACTTCTACCTCCCCAAGCTGGAGAACCGGTACGAGGCCCGACTCTGGAACGACATCTTCCTGCTCGCCCAGGAGCTGCTGGGCATCCCGCGGGGCACCGTCCGGGCGACCGTCCTGATCGAGACGATCACCGCCGCGTTCGAGATGGAGGAGATCCTCCACGAGCTGCGCGAACACAGCGCCGGGCTGAACGCGGGCCGCTGGGACTACCTCTTCAGCCTGATCAAGACCTTCGGCCACCGCCCCGACTTCCAGCTCCCGGACCGGGCCAAGGTCACCATGACCGCCCCGTTCATGCGGGCGTACACCGAACTGCTCGTCCGCACCTGCCACAAGCGGGGCGCCCACGCCATCGGCGGCATGGCCGCCCACGTTCCGAGCAAGGACACCGAGGCCCACACGGCCGCCCTCGCCAAGGTCCGGCTCGACAAGGAGCGCGAGGCAGAGGACGGCTTCGACGGCTCCTGGGTCGCCCACCCCGGGCTCGTCCCCGTCTGCCGCGAGGTCTTCGACGGGGTGCTGGGCGAGCGGCCGAACCAGCTGGAGCGGACGCGCGAGGACGTCGACGTCGCCGCCGCCGATCTGCTGTCGGTCCGCCGGATCGCCGCTCCGCCGAGCTCCGAGGGCATCCGCTCCAACGTGGCCGTGGCCCTGCGCTACTTCGACGCCTGGCTGCGCGGCAGCGGCGCCGTCGCCCTGTACGGCCTGATGGAGGACGCCGCCACCGCCGAGATCGCGCGCGTGCAGATCTGGCAGTGGCTGCGCCACGACCGCGTGGACCGGAGCACGCTCACCGATCTCCTCGACGCCGAGTGCGCCGCCCTGGCGGCCGAGGACCCGCAGGCCTTGGTCCTCGAAGCCCGTGAGGTCTTCGTCGACACCGCGCTCTCGGTGCAACTGCCCGCGTTCTTCACCCCCGAGGCCTACACCCGCCACCTGGTCCGCCACGCCGCTGTGCGGGTGACCGCGTGAGCGCCCCGGCACAGCGGCCGACCCGCGACCTGCGCGTCGGGGTCGCCGGCGGCGGACAGATGGGAGCCGGCATCGCCGAGGTCTGCGCCCGCGCCGGCCTCGACACCGTCGTCGCCGAGGCGGACGCCACCGCGGCCCGCGCCGCCCGCGAGCGGGTGGCCGTCTCCCTCGAACGCGCCGTCCAGCGGGGCAAGCTGGACCGGTTCACCGCCGAGGACGCCCTGGCCCGGCTGGTGTTCACCGGGGACCTGGAGGACCTCGCCGACCGGCAACTGGTCATCGAGGCCGTCACCGAGAACCCCGAAGCCAAGACCGAGGTCTTCACCGTCCTCGACAAGATCGTCGAGGACCCCGAGGCCGTTCTGGCCACCAATACGTCCGCCATCCCGATCATGCGGCTGGGCATGGCCACCGGTCGCGCCGACCGGGTCGTGGGACTCCACTTCTTCAACCCCGTCCCCGTCCTGCCCCTGGTCGAGGTGGTCTCCTCCCTCCACACGTCGGCGGACACACTGGCCGCGGTCGAGTCCTTCGCCCGGGAATCCCTGGGCAAGACCACGGTCCGCTCCCAGGACCGGGCCGGCTTCGTCGTCAACGCGCTGCTCGTCCCGTACCTGCTCTCCGCCATCCGGATGGCCGAGTCCGGCTTTGCGAGCGCCGCCGACGTGGACGCCGCCATGGAGCTGGGCTGCGCCCACCCGATGGGGCCGCTCAAGCTCGCCGACCTGATCGGGCTGGACACGGTCGCGGCCATCGCGGAATCGCTGTACGAGGAGTTCAAGGAACCGCTCCACGCCCCGCCCCCGCTGCTCCAGCGGATGGTCCAGGCGGGGCTGCTGGGCCGCAAGAGCGGCCGCGGGTTCCACACGTACGACCGGGGCTGATGAGGGACCCGGTGGTGCCGGTGCGGGGTTGAGGGACCCCGGCGGCACGGACAGGAGCGCGGAGCGGCCCGGTGAGCCGCTCCGCGCTCCTGTCGCGGGGCGCTCCGTCAGAAGGAGGTCCAGGTGAAGGCCACGTCGTCGCCGGGCTTCAGCTTGAACAGGCGGCCGCCGACCGGGGTCGGGATGCCGTTGACCGGCTGCACGGTGAGGGTCACGTTGACCGCCCGGTTGGTGCTCGGGGCGGCCTCGGGGTGCGCGACGGCCGGCGCCGTGGCGAGGGCGAGACCGAGGACCGCTCGTCGGCCTGGCGGTGAGCGCCGCGCGCAAGGACGCCCCCGACTTCGGCCGCCGTACCAAGGTGGCCGCGGAGGCGTCCCCACGAACCGGCAGCCGTTCGCGGCGCGTGTAGGGCCGGAGGTCGGGCCGGTGTCAGAACCGCCCGGGTCCGGACGGGATCGGCAGCGGCTTCGACGGGGCCAGGGTCCCGCGCTGCCGCGCACCGTTCGGCGGGTTCTGGCAGGTCACGTCCTGGGCGGGCAGTTTGCCCGTGGTCAGGTACGCGTGGACCGGCGCGTTGGCGCAGGAGGTGGGGTCGGCGAGGTACACGCCGTGGCCCTCACCGCCGGCGGCCAGCACCATCCGCGAGCCCTTGAGGGCGCGGTGCAGGCCCTGCCCGCTGACGAGCGGGGTCTGTGAGTCCCACTCGTTCTGCACGGTCAGCACGTTCGCCCTCTTGTTCATCGGGGTGGCCGCCTCCACCGGCCGGTCCCAGAAGGCGCACGGCTTGATGTTGGACGCGAAGTCCCCGTACAGGGGGTACCTGGCCTTGTCCTTCGCCGCGTCCCGCTCGTACTGCTCGGTGTAGCGGGGCCAGTTGCCCGTGTCCCCGCACACCACGGCCCAGAACACGGCGGTGCCGTTGTCCGAGGCGGGATCGGCCGCCGCGCCGCCGGTCAGCAGCCGCTTCAGCTCCGTCACGGTCATGCCCTCGGGCAGCGGCCTGCCCTCGGCCGCGGCCTTCAGGGCCACGACCAGGGGAGTGGCCTGCGCCGGGTAGAAGAACACCCCGCGCGCGGAGCGGATCATGTCCCCGTCGACCTTCATGCCCTCGAGGTCGATGGGCTCCTTGTCGGCGCGCGCCACCAGCTCCCAGAACGTCTCGGACACGGCCTTCGGGCTGTCGCCCAGCCCGTACTCCGCCGCCCGCTGCGCCGCCCACTGGGTCCACCGGGCGAAGGCCGGCTCGGCCTCGGTGGCCCAGACCTGGATCATGCCGCGCCAGATCCGCTGCGGGTCCACACCGCTGTCGAGCACGAAGCGGTCCGTGCGGTCCGGGAACATCTGCGCGTACACCGCGCCGAGGTAGGTCCCGTACGAGTAGCCCAGGTACGAGAGCTTGCGCTCGCCCAGCACCGCGCGGATCGTGTCCATGTCGCGCGCCGTGTTGCGGGTGGTGATGTACGGGAGCACCGAACCGGCCTTCTCGCGGCACTTGTCGGCGATGGTGCGGGCCCACGTCACGTCGGAGCCGAAGGTCTCCGGACGGTAGGCGCGGTCGAAGTTCTGTTCGGCCTCGTCCAGTCCGCAGGTGATCGGGGCGCTGGCGCCGGCTCCGCGCGGATCGAAGCCGATGAGGTCGTACTGGTCCCGGACCTCCTTGGGCATCGCCTCGTTCATCATCAGCGGCAGGTCGAGCCCGGAACCGCCGGGGCCGCCGGGGTTCAGCAGCATGGCGCCGTGCCGCTTGGCCGGGTTCTCGCTCTTGATCCGGGATATCGCGAGGTCGATCGTGCGCCCGTCGGGACGCCGGTAGTCGAGCGGAACCTTGAGCGTGGCGCACTCGTACGAGGCCGGCTGTTCGGGGCTGCAACGGTGCCAGGCGGGCTTCTGCCGCAGGTGGTCCGCCGCGGGGGCGGCCGATGCCTGGGTCGCCGACAGCAGGGGCACGGTGGAGGCGAGCAGTCCGGCGGCGGTGAGCAGTGGTGCGAAGCGTTTCAGGAGCACGAAGGCGTTCCTTTCGGTGAAGTCGCTTACAGCACCACCTTGTTGCACGCGCTGCCCGGCCGAATCATCCCGAAGGGTCGTGCCTTGTGCTCCTCGCGAACGAGCTGACATCAGGACAACTGGCCGACACGCCACGGGGTTCAGGGGTGGGTGGAGTGCTCGGCATGATCGGAGGGCTGGGGATGCTCGGAAGATCCGGGGTGTTCGGAGGATCCGGCGTGCTCGGAGGGGCCGGCGTGCGTGTCGCCCTTCTCCAGGGAGCCGCCGAGCCGGCCGCGCACCACCGCCAGGGCGTCCTCCGTCCCCGCGGTGACGACCCAGCGGTCCCCGACCAGGTAGAGGCCGCCGTACATCCGGGCCTCGGTCAGCCAGGAGCGCAGCCCCTGCTCGGCGGCGAAGGTGACCATGCGGTAGGGGCCACCCTGTTCGGTCTGGCAGCCCCCTTGCCGCAACTCGTCGGCCTGCACGCTCACTTCGGCCGTGCAGCCGATGGCCGCGGCGATCTCCTCGATCGAGGTGCCGCGCGGGGAGGTCGAGGTCTGCTGCGCGGAGTTCGAGGTGCGGTGCGCGGCCGTCTGCCCGGCGCCGCAGCCGCCGCACAGAAGGGCCGTGAGGCACAGCGCGGCGAGGGTCGCACGTGGCGGGCCCGTGCGCCGGGTGCGGCGGTCGGTGGACAAGGGCATGGCGACCTCTCTGGCTGGTCGGGACGGGGGTCGTGGTGCCCGGGTGGGGAGGGGGCCCGGGCACCACGCGTCGAGGGGCGGGCAGGGCGGTCGGGTGCGGCGGGGGACCGTGCCGGGTGGGGCCGGTCCGCTCCGCTCCGGTCCTAGCCGGTGACCTTCGCCTTCTTGCCCTTGTCGGTGACGGCGAACCAGAGGCCCTTGTTGTTGTGGCCGCTGATGTCCCCGGGTTCCTTGTCACCGGTGAACGTGTAGACCGGCCAGCAGTCGATCGTCAATTGCTCGGTGCCGTCGGGCCGCTTCACCTTGCCCACCAATTCGGCGGCAATTCCGGTCACATTTGCCTTGTCGACGGGCTTTGCGGGCTTCCAGGTGTCCGTGCAGCCGTCCACGCAGCCGATTTTCATCGGCCAGGCACTGTCCTTGTCGAACCGGTAGAGCGTCCGGCCCTCGGCGTCCGAGATGATGGGGCCGAGCTGGGCATTCTGATTGACGCTGAGTTCGGATTTCTCCTCCGCCGCGCCGCCGCCCTTTCCGCTGTCCGCGCCGCCGCTCTTGGCCGGAGCGGCCGGCTTTCCGTCCGGTCCCAGCACGTGCCAGGTCCCGCCGACCCCCTCGCCGAGCGAGTCGCCCGCCTTGGTGTCCTTCGCGTAGCGGTACACGGGCCATCCCGCGAGCGTCAGCTGCCGGGTGCCGTCGGCCCGGGCGACCGAGCCGAGGAGGCTCTTGTCGATCCCCTCACCTGCCGAGACGTCGTCCGCGGAGACGGCGGGCCAGGCCGTGGCGCAGTCCCCTTCACAGTTGGACTTGGGGGGCTTGGGCGTGTCCTTGTCGAACCGGTAGAGAGTGAATCCCTGACTGTCGGCGACGCCCGAACCGACCGTCCCGACATCCTGCACCTTCAGCTGCCCGGCCGGACCGTTCTTGCCGGCCGCGCCCGACGGGTCGGCCCCGGATCCGCTTCCGTAGACGTCGTCGTAACCATTCCCGACCTGTTTGCTGTCGCCCACCGGCTGGACCGATGTCCCCTTTCCCGAGTAATTGTCCCCGCTGCCGCATGCGGCCGTCAGCATCAGTACCGCGACCGCCGACCCGGCGAATATCTCACGACGCATCCTCTTCATGGTCTCTCCTTCAGGTTCGGTTCCGCGTTTTCTTGCCCCCGGTAATTGATACGGGGCGACGGGCGACGGAAGCAGAATTCCCTGGGAATTTGTCAGATCGCGCCAAGATTGAACCCGGCGCAATGGTTCAGTCCTGGATGCGCAGGGCAAGGGCTGGGCAGCGCCGCACCGCGCGCAGCGCCTTCGGCCGCAGCCGCCCCGGCACCGGCATGGACGCCTGCGCCGGAAAGCCGTCCGCGTCGAGCCGTACGACGTCGGGCAGGATGTCCACGCACAGCCCGTGCCCCCTGCACAGGGTCCAGTCCACGACCAGCCGCTCCGGACTCTCGTCCTCGGGCAGCGGCAGCGCCCCCAGCACCCGCCGGCCGCACCCGCTGCCGAGGGCGTGGTCCCGGAACTCGTCCGGGAACACGCTGAGCGCCGAGGCCACGAAGCGCGAGGTGCCGTCGGGATGGCTGCACGCACCGCGGCCCAGGACCGCCTTGAGCCGCGCCTCCACCATGTCGAGGGCGGTTCTGCCCCCTCCCCGGATCGCGTCCTCCAGTACGTCGGCCAGTGAGGGCAGCCCCCGCACGCACGGGCCGCACTGGCCGGCCGACTCGTTCGCCATCCAGCGGGTCACCCGCGCCACCTCGCCGGCCGGACAGGTGTCCTCGGGCAGCGGCAGTACCGCCCCCGCCCCCAGCCGGGCGCCGAGCGAGTCGAGGGACTGCCGGGACACCTCCGCGGCGCGGGCGGACCCCGGATCGAGCCATTTGCCGTGATAGCCGCCGACCAGGACGCCCTGGCCGGGATCGGTGCCGCACAGGTCTAGGATGTACGAGAGCGCGGCCCCGGTCGGCGTCTCGACGACGGTGGTGCCGGCGACGGTCAGCAGGACGGTGCCCGGCTCGTTCGGCAGGCCGGTCGTACGGTAGTCCAGCGCGCCGAGCCGTGCGGCGACGGCGAGTTGGGCGAAGGTCTCGGTGTTGGACAGCAGGGTGGGCATGCCGCCCAGGCCCCGTTCGCTGGTCCGCACCTTCTGTCCGGACGGCAGCGTGTCACCTCCGTTGAGGCCGTTGATGTGGGCGGTTCCCTCTCCGGTGACGAACCGCTCGGGGAGCATCGCCACCCGCACCCGGCGGCCGGCCGGGCCGCGTTCCGCGATGGCGGCCCGCACCGACTGTTCCACGTCCGTCCGGGTGACCCCCACCACGACGTCGTCGGCGGAGATCGCGGCGGCGGCCAGCAGGGCCCCGTCGAGCACCAGATGGGGGGCGTGCAGCAGAAGCGCCGTGTCCTTGAGGCAACTCGGTTCGCCCTCACTGCCGTTGACGACGACCGCGGTCTGTCCGTCCCCGCCCCGGGCCGACCGCATGACGGCGCGCAGTTTCCGGGCGAAGGGGAAGCCCGCCCCGCCGCGGCCCCGCAGGTCGATGTTGTCGGAGAGGTCGACCAGTTCGTCCGGCCGGTACCGGGGCAGCGAGCCGTGGGCGGTCAGATGGGCGACGCGGTCGAGCCTGGGCGCCTGGTCGAGCCCGGCCAGCAGCCTGGGGGCGCCCACGCAGCCCAGGCTGGGGGTCGGAAGGCCGGTCACAGCCACCGGTCCCCGGTGGCGACCTGCTCGCCGTTCGCGCCGAGGCCGCCGCCGGCCCGGCTCGGGGCGTACACGGCGGCGCGGGGCGGGTCGTCGGGCCGGGGCGGCGGGGCCGGCCGGTCGATGGCGACCGGACGCGTACCCCGTCTCGGCCGGGGCACGGCCGCCAGTACGACGGACGGCTGTGGCGCGGTCTGTGGGCTGGCCGGCCGGGACGGTACGTCGTCCATACGGGACTTGAGGCGGAACGCGAGCACTCCGGCGACGCCGGCCAGGCACAGCGCGTAGGCCGCCGTGACCCAGACGTCGGCGGGCCGGCCCGCCTTCAGTCCGTGCACCAGGGACGCGCCCCAGGCGGGATAGGCCCCGAAGTGCAGGGCCCGCCACCACAGGGAGCGGCCCTTGGTGGCGAACGCGCTGCGCACGGCACCGGATATCGCCACGGCGAGGAAGAGGTATCCGGCCAGCGAGCCGAGGCCGATCAGGACCGGCTGGCCGACGTCCGTGAACGGCACCGCCGCGGAGGCGGCCGTCGTGCGCTGCTCCGCGATCTTGACCCAGATGTGGAGGGCCAGGAAACCCAGCCCCGCCACCGCGAGGCCGCGGTGCACCCCTTGGGCGAGCAGCCGGTGGCCCGACCCCAGCAGGAGCCGGTCGCTGGCCACCAGCCCCCACAGGACGGTGGAGGTGAGCGAGACGAGCGAGAGCACGCCCGCCCCGTAGTCGAGGAAGTCCCACAGCTGGGTCAGTGCGCCCGCGCGGGCGGCCACGACGAGGGAGACGACGGCCGCGCCGACGGCGCTGATCACACCGGGGCGCAGTCTGCCCGCGGTGGGAAGGAGGGAGGGCCGCCGCACGGCCCGCCGGCCGGCGGCCGGCGCCGTGGCCGCTGCCGCGTGACGGCTTCTGCGGCGGGCTCTGTGTGAGCGGGACATGTGAGGCTGGGGCAGGGGCATCCAGTTCTCCTGTGCGCCTGGGCTCCGAGCGCTCCACCTGGCGCTCGGGCACCCGGGGGTCGTTGTGTCCTCTGTGCCCGGCAGCGCTGTGAAACTCCGCGCCGGCCGAGGGAACTTGGGGCCGGAGTGCAGCAGCATCGTGGAGCTGCACACCAGCTCCACGGGATTTATCGAAACGTGATAATTTCTCGCACCGCGTCTCCGACGCATCGAACAACACCGGAAGATTCCCCTCCAGCGGAGGTTGCGACTGGCCACCGCGCCGCCTGCCACCTACGCGTCCCGGACGGCAAAATCGCCGCAAAATTACGGGACCGTAAGTGGCCGGACCTCTCCAGGAGGGAGTACGAGGGCCGCAACTCCAGTGCCAGACAAGGATGTTGGCGCAGGGGGCAACCTCGGCGGGCTTGTCGCTCTTCCCCGGACAAGCCTCACCCCGGCACGAACGAGGAAAACGATGTGCGAACTTCTGAACCGCATCTGGTCCCGCCCGCGTGGCGAGTGGACCCGCGTCCTGCGCAAAGAACTGCCCGCGCTGGCCGCCGAGATAGTGGAGGAGCTTCTGCATGGAATTCCGGAATTTTCCGCACTTATCGATGACAACGATGCCATCGATGACGAGTTGCTCAGGCAGTGCGTGGAAGAGGCTCTCCTCACCGCGCTCGGCTACCAGGAGCAAACCCGGGAACAGACACCGGACGAGGACGAGGACCAGGACCGGGACGAGGACCCGGACGAGGACCCGGACGAGAGCGAGGACGACATCGCGGACACGGACATGGACACGGTTGGAGTCGGGGCCGAGACCAAGGCCGGGACCAAGGCCCGGATCAGGGCCGGAATCCCCCTCCAGAGGAACGACGAGTGCGAGGTCACGCACGAAGGCCGCTACGAGGTCGTCCGTGAGGGCGTTCGCGAGGGCGCCCGAGAGAGCGCCCGAGCGGGCGGCGACGCGGGCGACCGCGCGCGTGAGGACCTCTTCAACGCCCTCACCGACGACCGCGCCGCTTGCGAGAGTTCCCTCGTCGAACTCGCCGAGGCGGCCGGCTGGCCCCTCCCCCCGGCCGTACGGGCCATCGTGCCGGCCTCGCCCGTCGAGGCCCAGCAGCTCGCCGCCGTACTGGCCGACGCCCTCACCGGCACGTTCGCGGGCCGGCCGTGCCTGCTGGTGCCCAGCCTCGACCCGGACACCCGCGCCCCTCTGGACCAGCTGCTCCGCGGCCGGTTCGCGGCCGTGGGCCACGCGGTCCCGCTCCGGGACACGGCCTCCTCGCTGCGCTGGGCGCTGCGCCTGTTCGCCCTGACCCCCGCCCGCCCGGGGCTGGAGCTGCGGGCCGTGTTCGTGGACGACCACCTCTCGACCCTGCTGCTGCTCCAGGACGAACCGCTCGCCCACGCGCTGGCCGCCCGGTGGCTGCGGCCGCTGGCCGACCTGACCCCGCGCCAGAGCGAGCGCCTGGAGGTGACCCTGCTCGCCTGGCTGGAGGGCGGCGGCGCCCCCGAGGCCGCCAAGGCCCTGAGCGTGCACCCGCAGACCGTGCGCTACCGCATGCGCCAGCTGGAGAAGCTCTTCGGCACCGGCCTGCGCGACCCCCGTACCCGCTTCGAACTGGAGATGGCCCTGCGCAGCCGCCGGCTGATGGCCCAGGTGCGACGCCAGCACTCGCGCGTGAGCCGCAGGGCGGCGCGCGTGATCACCGCCGACTTCACCCCCCTTGTCGTCGGACGCATGGCCCGCGTCAACGGACTCTGAACGGCATCCGAAAACGACATCGAAACGGCATCTGAACCGCGAACAGCCCGGCCCGGCCCCGTCGTCACGGGGCCGGGCCGGGCTGTTGTGTGCGGTGTTGGCCCGAAGTCGGCTCCGGGCCAACACCTTTCCCGGGGCTGGGCGCGGTGGTGGGGGTGAGGAGCGCCCGGCCCCGGGAGCAGAAGGGCCCGTACCGGCCCGGATCTCAAGGAACCGGACCGGTACGGACCAGGGCGGTCAGGGGGTCAGCGGCAGGTGCGCCCGTCGTTGATGCAGCTCACGGCCTTGTTCATCAGGCCGTTCGACATCACGTTGATGAAGTCGTCGTGGTCGGTCACCGGCTTGTGCAGCTGCTCGGGGAAGCTGTCCACGGCGAAGCGGGCACCCGGCGCCACCCCGTACGTGAGGCGCATGACCAGCTGCGGAATGGCCTTGAAGCCCTTCTGGCAACGGCCGTTCTTGTCCGGGAAGGCCACGTGCGTCCGGTGGTTGGCGCTGTCGACGTTCCGGCCGTCCCAGCAGCTCTGGAAGGTGAAGGTGCGGACCACGTCACTGCCCTTGGGGCAGACCGGGTACTTGTCCTTCAACTGGCGGTTCTCGAAGCCGGTGCAGCTCCAGGAGGCGTTGGCGTTGGCGTTGCCGTTGGTGAAGGCCTTGGCGTCACCGGTGATGATGCGCAGGAAGCGGGGCATCGCGGTGACTTTGTCGGCGGGGCTGCCCTTGAAGGTGATCGACACCTGCTTCGGCTTGAGGATGGTGCCGACGTTGGCGTCCTGGCCGCCGCCGGGAGCCTTGGCGTCCCGCTCGGCCTTGCCGTCGCGCAGTCGCAGCACGGGCCAGTAGTAGCTCGACTGGTCACCGTTGCCGCAGGTGGTGCCGGAGGCGGCGAGGCTGTCGTTGGTGGAGAAGGCGTCGGTGGTCTGGTTGCCCACGTAGTCGTGCATGTGGTGGGCGCCGTTGGAGACGCCGGGCGCGACGATCACGTTGTCGGGGTTGAAGTGGCCGTTCTCGTTGCGGCCGCACTGCGAGCTGAAGGACCCCTTGGAGGCGTTCCCCGACGCGGCGGGGGTGCGTACGTTCGGCTTGACCTTGTTGATGCTGACGAAGTCGCTCTTCGCCGGGCCGCCCTTCTGCCCGCCGGCGCCGCTCTTGGCAGCGGCGTTCAGGTCGCCCCCGCCGCCTGCCTGGCCGTCGTTCGCGACGGGTGCCTCCTTCATCGTGCAGGCGCCCAACGACTTTATCTCCTGGGGGGGTTGGCCGCCGCGGCCGATCGCGTCGGCCATGCCGGAGATGGTCTTGTCCCGCTGCTGCCTGAGCTCACCGAGAAGGGCGTCGCCCTTCGCCTCGCCGGCGGCGAGGCGCCGGTAGGCGTCGGCCACCTGGTCGTCCAGCTTGGCGAGGCCCTCGTCCACCTCGGTCTTGGCCTGCTCGGGCACCGCGGTGATCTTGTCCCCGACGTCGGGACAGTCGATGGTGGCCGCCAGCTTCGTCGTGCGGTCGCCCTCCTGGCCCGCGGACGCGTTTCCGGCGACGATGGCGACCCCGCCGCCGCCCAGCACGAGGGCGGACACCACGGCCAGGAGCTTGTTCGACAACCGGGGGCGTTTGTGGCCCTTTTGACTCATGCGATCACTTCACTTCGTCGTTCGGACATTGTCGGAGAGCGTGTCGAAGTCGACCAGTCCGCTGTCTTCGAGGACCGTGATGTGGTCCAGGACCGTGGCGTTGGCGGACGTGGCGAGGGCTCGCACCATGGAGTTGCGGGTCTGCGCCCGTATCCCCGCCAGCAGTGCGAAGACCTTTCCGTGCGCTCGGCGCAGCAGCTGGACGAACAGTCGTTCGTACTCGTCCCCCTTGGCGCGGGTCAGCTGGCCCAGCCATTCCTGCTGCTGCGCGGACGGCTGGTTGGGCAGATCGACGCCGAGGGCCTGGCCGACCTGGATGACCTGCCGGTCCAGCTCGGTGTGGCCCTCGACGAGGTGCTCCCCGGCCGTGCGGATCGCTGGGCGCGACCCGCGCTGCTGGGCCTGCCGTCCTGCGGGCAGTTCCCACAGCCCGGCGAGCCGTACCTTGCGGACGAAGTCCCGGTCCGCGGCCGTCAGCGGTCCGTACGCGGTGCTCACCGTCCCGCCGCCGTCGTCGTCGCCCGCGGCCGGACCCGCTGCGGCGGCCGAGGCGGTGCTGCCGAATCGGTCCACGGGTATCAGCAGGGCGATCAGGGTGAGGGCAAGCGCGGTGATGACGACACCGCTTCCGATCGTGTATCTCGTGGCCACTGACAGGCCGCTGAAAGATCTCCGCCGCAATGACAGCACTGTGCCTCCTCGCTCCATGGGCCGGGAAAGTGGCGGGGCAGGAGGGGCCGCACGTGCCGTGCGGTGCACACCCGCATTCCCGGGGGTGTCACGGGACGCTAGTGCCAGGCGTGGCGCGGCTGCGGGAGGACATCACCATCGGACAAACATCCCGGCGGTCCCGGGAAAGGCTGCTATCTTGCCGCGGCGCGCGCCGAGCAGGACGGCCACGGCGGGACTTGCTCCTCGTTCACGTAGTAGGCCAGGGGCCGGGCCGGGGGCGCAAGGTCGAGTCCCGGCCGCGTCGCGTTTCGATACTCGGACGGGGCGACGCCCCCGCGGCGGTTTGCGGCTTGCGGTGGCGCGGAGCCCCCGCTTTAATAAATGAACGAGCATTTATTAATGAGGTGTGGCGCTGTGGGACGTCCCCGAGGGGTCGACGACGCGGTGATCCTGCGCGCCGCGGCCCAGGTCATGGGCCGGGTAGGTCCGGCCGGGCTGACGCTGGCCGCCGTCGCGCGCGAGGTCGGGCTGGTGCCCGGCACCCTCGTGCAGCGCTTCGGATCGAAGCGCGGTCTGCTCCTGGCCCTCGCCGCCCAGTCCGCGAAGGACGCGGGCGAACGGGCCGGCCGGGTGCGCCGGGAACACGCCTCGGCGCTCGGAGCCCTGGCGGCGCTCACGGCGGAATCGGTGGCCGGGATGGACACGCCGGAGACCTTCGCCCACCATCTCGCGTTCCTGTGCACGGACCTCGCCGATCCGCAGCTCTACGCGCACGCCCTGGCCGTTCACCAGGCCCAGGGGCGGGCGGTCGAGGCGCTGCTGGCGGAGGCGGCGGAGGCCGGTGAGCTGCGCGCCGGAACGGACGTCGCGGCGCTGGCCCGCACCGTGCGGGCGATCACCGCCGGAGCGGGACTGACCTGGGCGCTCGACCGCCGCGGCACCCTCGCGCAGCGGCTCCGGCAGGAGCTCGACACCGTACTGCTCCCGCACATCCCGCCCCACCCCGACCACGACCCGGAGGAATCACCATGACCGACACACGCCCGCTGGCAGGGAAGGTGGCCCTCGTCGCCGGCGCCACCCGGGGCGGCGGACGGGGCATAGCCGTCGAGCTCGGTGCCGCCGGCGCGACGGTGTACGTCACGGGCCGCAGCGGCGTCGGCGGGCGCTCCGACCTGAACCGCCCGGAGACGATCGAGCAGACCGCCGAGCAGGTCACCGCCGCGGGCGGCCTGGGCATCCCCGCCCGCACCGACCACAGCCGTCCCGACGAGGTGGAGGCCCTCGTCGACAGGATCGCCGCGGAGCAGGACGGGCGGCTCGACATCCTGGTCAACTCCGTGTGGGGCGGAGACCCGCTGACCGACTGGGAACACCCCTTGTGGGAGCAGGACCTGGAGACCGGGCTCCGGCTGCTGCGGCAGGCGGTGGAGACCCATGTCATCACCAGCCGGTTCGCGCTCCCCCTCATGGTCGCGCGCAAGAGCGGCCTGGTCGTGGAGGTCACCGACGGCAACACCGCCCGCTACCGCGGCACGTTCTTCTACGACCTGGCGAAGTCCGCCGTGATCCGTCTCGCCGTCGCGCAGGCGGCCGAGCTCAAGCCGCACGGTGTCGCGGCCGTGGCCATCACGCCCGGCTTCCTGCGCTCGGAGGCCCTGCTGGAACACTTCGGCGTCACCGAGGCCAACTGGCGCGACGGCGCCGCCCAGGACCCGAACTTCGCCCACTCCGAGACCCCCGCCTACCTCGGCCGGGCGGTCGCCGCGCTGGCGGCCGACCCCCGGATCATGACCAAGACCGGACGCGCCCTCGCCACGTGGGGCCTGTACCAGGAGTACGGATTCACCGACGCCGACGGCACGCAACCGGACTTCGCCGCCCACTGGGCCCGGAACCTGCAAGAGGAATACGGGCCCCTGGGCGACCCGCTCTGACGGCCGGGTGATGGTCCGTCAAGCTCCATTGTCAGTGCCTCCCCATAGTGTGGAGACATCACTCGGGGAGCCTCGAAAAGGAGCGCAGACATGTCCGCCAACAAAATCCAGCACAAGGTGAACCACGTCGCGCTGGTAGTGGACAGTTCGGGTTCCATGCATCAGCACCAGCACCAACTCATTCGTGTCGTGGACGAGTTTGTCGCGGGCCTGAAGGCCGAATCGGACAGCCTCGGTCATGAGACCAGGATCAGCCTCTATTCCTTCGACCACAGGGTGGAGAACCTGGTCTGGGACATGGACGTGAAGCACCTTCCGTCCATGCGGGGTCTGTACAAGGTCAACAATGGCGCCACGGCCCTCATCGAAGCCTCCCTGAAGTCCCTGGACGACCTGGGACACATCTGGGAGGAGTACGGCGAGCACAGTTTCCTCCAGATCGTGGTGACGGACGGCGAGGAGAACGCCTCCGGCGGCGACCGCCGGCACGACGGCGACATGACCATCCTCGGCCCCTGGCTCGACAGGATCGCCGCGAAGATGGGCGCGCTTCCGGGCCACTGGACCTCGGCGATCCTGGTCCCGAACTCCCTGGCGAAGCGCACCGCGCAGAACTACGGCTTCCCGGCGGGCAACATCGCCATCTGGGACGCGGATTCCCAGGAGGGCGTCGAGGAGGCGATCGGCACCGTCCGCGCCGCGGCCACCAGCTTCCTCCGGGGCCGCGAGCAGGGCGTGCGCGGCACGAAGAACCTCTTCGCGGTCGGCCAGGACATCTCGGTCGACGACGTGCGGGCGAACCTCGAACCGGTCCCGGCCGACAAGTACCGCCTCCTGAAGGTCGACACCGAGGTCGAGATCCGGTCCTTCGTCGACTCGCACCCGGGCGTGACGTACGAACGCGGATCCTGCTACTACCAGCTGGGCACCCGGGTCCAGGTCCAGCCCGACAAGGAAGTCATCGTCGTCGAGAAGGACACGGACCGCGCCTATACGGGCGACGCGGCCCGGAGCCTTCTCTTCGGCACGGGAATCCAGGGAACGGTCTCGGTAAAGGCGGGCCGCAATCCCAAGTTGGAGGTCTACGTGCAGAGCCGTTCGGTGAACCGGAAGCTCAAGCCGAAGACCCGTCTGCTCGTCATGCTCTGAAAGGAAGAGGGCAAAGTGCGGAAACCGTCGACGGACGCGGCCGTGATGCTGCTCGGGGTGCGCATTGGAGGGCGAGTGGCGGGATCTTTCCGATCCGGACACGGAAGACGCCTGGCTCGCCCATCTCCGGTTCGGCCGACCGCTACGTGCAGGTCCACTGCGAGCTCCGATACGGACTCACACCCGCCCTGCAAGCCCTTGGAAGCCTCGACTCGTGGTTCTTCCACGGCGCGGGCGACGATGTCGACGCTTGGGCCCAAGGGCTGAGCGAGCGGCCAGCCTGGACGGCGCTCGCATGCTCAAGCCCGCCGGGATCAGGGTGTACCAGGAGCAGGTGTAGCCGCGCGGTCCCGCGCGGTCGGGCGGAGCCGAGGGCGCTCGCACCCGCAGGCGCCAGCCGGGCGGGTGGTTCCCGCAGGCGGGTGCGAGGGGGTCCGTGCGAGCCGGATCACGGGGTCCTACGGTCGGTCTCGGGCGGTTCCCTCCGGGCCGCACGACACGTCCACGTAAGAGGTCGAACCTTCATGACTCTCAGCATCCGCAACCAGATCGCAGGCACCGTCCTCGCCGTCACCGTCGGCGAGGCCATGGCGACGGTCAAGGTCCGGCTGGACGGGGGGCAGGAAATCACCGCGGCCGTCACCGCCGACGCCGTCAAGGACCTCGGTCTCACCGCGGGCTCCGGCGTCAAGGCGCTCGTCAAGGCCACCGAGGTGGCCCTGGCCACCGGCCCGGTCGAGAACATCTCCATCCGCAACCAGCTGACCGGCACGGTCTCCGACATCGCCACCGGCCCGGCCATGGCCGCCGTGAAGGTGAACGTGAACGGCGGCCACCTGACCGCGGCCGTCACCGCCGACGCGGTCGGCGCGCTCGGACTGTCCGCCGGATCGCAGGTCGTCGTGCTGATCAAGTCGACCGAGATCTCCCTCGCCACCGCCTGATCCCCGGCCGGAGGTCCGGCGCCGCCAGAGCGCCGAACCACACGTGCGTGACGGCGCTGACGTAGCGCGCCCCGCACCGGTCCGAGGAGACCACCAGCTGCGCCCCCGCCCCGTCGAGGTCCTCCCCGTCGAGGCGGGTGGCGAGCAGCACCGGGCTGGCGTCGAAGTCCTCGTCGAGCTCGGCCCAGGGAGACGGCGAAGGGCTCGCCGACGCTGTGGAACATGACGGCCGGACAGCCGGGCGCCCGGCGGGCCGGGCCCTGCTACGTCAGGTCGATGTGGACCTCGGTGG
This sequence comes from Streptomyces sp. NRRL F-2580, assembly GCF_000720115.1. GTDB lineage: Bacteria > Actinomycetota > Actinomycetes > Streptomycetales > Streptomycetaceae > Streptomyces. The sequence goes on along the minus strand of NZ_JOIR01000028.1, from coordinate 86,313 downwards.
ACTTCACCCGGGCCGTCACCGTCGCCCCGACCGTGATGCCGAGCTCCTCGACCGACTCCCCGGTCACCACGGACACCACCCCGGTGCGGACCCGACTGGATCTCCACCTGCCCACGTCGTCGGGCTGCACGGCGGTGACGATCCCGGCGAAGGAGTTGCGGACGGACGTGACGACCGTGCCCGACGGCAGGGGGTGCAGCCCGGCGACACGGTCCTTGGCGAAGGCGGCGAGGACCACCCCGTCGACGATCCGCGATCCGTCCGGACCGGGGCCGGCCGGCAGCCGTCCCGTCTCGGCCCACCGGCGGACGGTCTCGGGGCTCACGCGCAGCAACTGGGCGGCCTGCCCCATGGAATACGACGGCACGCCCGCGGCATAGGGGGTGCCCCGCCGGTCCCGCCGTGCGGGAGGCCGAGAGGGCAAAGAAAAAGGCAAGGAGGTCGAAACCACTCCTTGCCACTCTCAACTTATAGCGCACCGGGGGGCTTGCGGCAAGGCCCCGGCCGTGAGGCAAACTTCGCGGACCGAGCTCCGACCTGCAGAAACGGGAGATCCACCACGTGTGTGCGCTGTTGTCGAGTTGTCCGTCGTACGACCTCGGATCGGAGCTGATGCCGTGAACTCCCTGACCACAACCAGCGCGTTCGACCTTCCCGACCGCCTCTCCGACAAGGCCGACGCGGCGCTGGTCGCCCGCGACGAGCAGCACTTCGCGGCCATCTCGGAGAGCCTCGCCCAGTCGATCGCCGAACTGTCCGACCGCCTGGAGGCCGCGCGCAAGGCACCCGGCGGCATCGGCCGCGAGGCGATGGACCGGGACGCGGAGATCCACCGCCTGACCAGCCGCCTGCGCACCTTGCGCCGCTTCGGCCTGGACCTGTGCCTGGGGCACGTCGTCGGTGCCGACGACGCCGAGCCCGTGTACATCGGACGCCTCGGCCTCACCGACAGTACCGGCCACCGGCTGCTGGTCGACTGGCGTTCCCCCGCGGCCGAGCCGTTCTTCGCGGCGACCCACGCGAATCCGATGGGCCTGGCGAGCCGCCGCCGGTACCGCTGGACCCGCGGTCGGATCAGCGACTACTGGGACGAGGTGTTCACCGCCGACGGGCTCGAAGGGCACGCCGCACTCGACGACCAGTCCGCCTTCATCGCCAGCCTGGGCACCAACCGCTCGCCGCGGATGCGCGACGTGCTCGCCACCATCCAGGCCGACCAGGACGCCGTCATCCGGGCGGGATCCCGCGGCGCCCTCGTCGTCGACGGCGGTCCGGGCACCGGCAAGACCGTCGTCGCCCTGCACCGCGCCGCGCACCTGCTCTACTCCGACCCCCGCCTCGGCCACCGCCGCGGCGGCGTGCTCTTCGTCGGTCCGCACGAGCCCTACCTGGCCTACGTCGCCGACGTCCTGCCCAGCCTCGGCGAGGAGGGCGTGCAGACCTGCACCCTGCGCGACCTCGTCGCCGAAGGGGCCGCGGCGGCGGTCGAGACCGACGCGGACGTGGCCCGGCTGAAGTCGTCCGCCGGCCTGGTGAAGGCGATCGAGGCGGCCGTCCGCATCCACGAGGAGCCGCCCACCGAGGGGATGGAGGTCGAGACCCCCTGGTCCGACCTGTGGCTGAGCGCAGACGACTGGGCGGTGGCGTTCGACGCGGTGGAGTCCGGCACCCCGCACAACGAGGCGCACGACCAGATCCGCGAGGAGCTGGCCACGATCCTGATGGACAAGGACGACAGCGACGCCCCGCCCCACCTGCTGCGGAGGGTGCTGCTCCAGGACCGGGAGCTGCTCAAGGCCCTCCACCGGGCGTGGCCGATGATCGAGGCGACCGACCTCGTCGCGGACCTCTGGTCGGTCCCCGCCTACCTGCGCAAGTGCGCTCCCTGGCTCGGCCCCGACGAGGTGCGCGCGCTGCAGCGTACGGACACCCACGCCTGGACGGTGTCCGACCTGCCGCTCCTGGACGCGGCCCGCCAGCGGCTCGGCGACGCGGAGGCCTCCGTACGCAAGCGGCGGCACGACGCGGCCGTCGCCGCCGAACGGGCGCGCCGGTCCGACGCCATCGACAGCCTGCTGCAGAACGTCGTGCTCGACGAGAGCGAGGGCGCGGTGGGGATGCTGCACGGAGCGGACCTGCAGGACACCCTGGTCGATGAGAGCGCGCTGCCGTGCACCGAACCGGACCTCCTGGCCGGCCCGTTCGCCCACATCGTCGTGGACGAGGCCCAGGAACTGACCGACGCGGAGTGGCAGATGCTGCTGCTGCGCTGCCCGTCCCGCAGCTTCACCATCGTCGGCGACCGCGCCCAGGCCCGCCAGGGGTTCACGGAGTCGTGGCGGGAACGGCTCGAACGGGTCGGGCTCGACCGGATCGAGGTGGCCTCCCTGAGCGTCAACTACCGGACGCCGGAAGAGGTCATGGCGTACGCCGAGCCGGCGATCCGCGCCGCGCTCCCGGACGCCAACGTGCCGACCTCCATCCGCAGCAGCGGGATCCCCGTCGCGCACGGCTCCGTCGCGGAGCTGGACTCGATCCTCGACACGTGGCTCGCCGCGCACGCCGAGGGGGTCGCCTGTGTCATCGCCACCGGCGACGTCGGCGACGGCGCGGTCCGGCCGACGTCGCGCGTCCGGTCGCTGACGCCGGAGCTGACGAAGGGGCTCGAATTCGACCTCGTCGTCCTCATCGACCCGCAGACCTTCGGCGAGGGTGTCGAGGGAGCCGTCAGCCGCTACGTCGCGATGACCCGCGCGACCCAGCAGCTCGTGATCCTCACGAGCTCCTAGTTCGGTGCCATGTCGTAGGTGACCCACATGGTGCGGGTGGCCACCTGGTCGTACTTCGACCGCGCGCGGTGGTTGTCGTCCGCGGTGATCCAGCGGACGACGCTCCAGCCGCGCTGGGCCGCGAGTTCGCGCAGGGCGCCCAGCAGCCGGTCGGCGGCGCCCGAGCCGCGGTGCTCGGGCGCCACGAACAGGTCGTCGAGGAAGCAGCCGACCGTCGCGGAGAGCGGCCGGGCGAACGGGCGGTAGTGGGCCAGCCCGAGGAGGCGGCCGGAGGAGTCCTCGGCGACCAGGGCGCCGACCTCGTGGCCGGGGTCGGTCACCCAGGACCACACGGTGGCCGCGGCCTCCTCGGTCTGCTCCACCCGATAGAAGTCGGCGTAGCCGCGGTAGAGGGTGCGCCACTGGGCGAAGTCCTCGGCCCGTACGGCACGCACGTTGATGTCGGACATGTGGCGGGGCTCCCGTGATCGAAGGAACGCGGTGGTGGAGGAGCGCACGCGCTCCTCCACCGGTGCAGGGAATCGATCATGCGGCAGCCGCGTACCGGGCAGGTACGTCCAGTACGAGCCTCGGCCCTCCGCCTTGCGATGCACCGCACCGGACGCCGCGCCCCGGCAAACCTTTCCGGCCACAGCACTAGGAGCTGTCCCGACGGGGCCCGGCGGCGTGGGTCAGGCGGGCGGCTGGACGATGTTGACCATCCAGATGGTGCCGAAGCGGTCCGTGCACATGCCGAAGACGTCGCCCCACGTCTGCTTCTCCAGCGGGACCGTGACCGTGCCGTCGGCGGAGAGCTTGGACCAGTAGCCGCGCAGTTCCTCGGCCTCGTCGCCGCTCACGCTCACCGAGATGTTGTTCCCGGGCTTGTTCTCCGATCCCGGCGGGTTGTCGGCGCCCATGAGCGTGAAGCCGTTCTCGGTCTCGAGCATGCTGTGCATGATCATGTCGTCGGAGCCCCCGGCCTCCTTCCCGCTGCCGAAGTCACCGTACGTGTTCACCGTCAGGGTGCCGCCGAAGACGCCCTTGTAGAAATCCATCGCCTGCCGGGCGTTGCCGTTGAAGCTGATGTAGGGATTGAGGCGAGAAGGCATGGGATTTCCCCTTCGCTAAGGTGCGGCAGTTTTTTGCCAGATTAGGGGAAGCCCCCGCCCATGGCACGGCCCGACTCCCCGGCCCTCGCTCCACCCCGTTCGTGAAAACCGATCCCATTGCCGACTGGGTGGCCCCTGCGGTCCGCCACCGCGCAATCACCGCGGCGTCCGCATAATGGGTGGAAGGTATCGGCGGGCGGAAGGGGTCGTCTCGTGCCATCGGCTCGGCCGGGGGGCGAGGAGGCTCACGGCCCGTTCTGGTCCGAGCCGGGGACGCTGCTGGAACACGTGCGCGTGGCCGTCTTCGGCATCGACGACCGCGGCCTCGTCTGCTACTGGGGCCCCGGCGCGGGGGAGCTCTTCGGGTACGAGGCCGCCGCCATCCTGTCCAAGCCCGCCGCCCTCCTCTTCGCCGACGAGATCCGGGGCGAATCCGTTTCCGGTGCCCGGCTGGCGGAGAACGGCCGGACCCTGGGGTACTGGCGGGGCCAGCTGGCGGCGCGGCACCGTGACGGCACGGCCTTCGACTGCGGCTTCCGGGTCTTCCCCGTCACCGGAGCCGGCAGCAGCCCGGTGGTGATGGGCCTGGCGAGCCGCAGCGACGAGCTCGACCGCGTCAAGACCAACCTCGCCTTCCTCGACGCCCTCTTCGAGACCTGCCCGATCGGTCTGGTCATGCTCGACCCGGACCTCCGGTACGTCCACCTCAACCAGGTGCTCGCCGACATGGACGGTCTGCCGATCGAGGCGCACCTCGGGCGCCGCATGGACGAGATCATGATCATGTCGGACGGGGGCGAGTACGAGCGCATGCTCCGGGCCGTGGCCCAGGGCGGCGAACCTGTCGTCGGGGCGCTGGTGGGCATGCGCCCGCAGGGACATCCGGACCGCGACCAGGTGCGGTCGGTGAGCTTCTTCCCCCTGAGCGAGGCGGTCGGCTCGCGCCCCGGGGTGGGCGGACTGATGGTGGACGTCACGGACCGGGAACAGGCCATCCTGGAAGCCACCGCCAGCCGCCGGCGCCTGGCCCTGCTGGACGGGGCCTCCACGCGCATCGGGACCACCCTCGATGTGAACCAGACGGCCCAGGAGCTGGTCGACGCCTCGATGCCGGACTTCTGCGACGGCGCGGTGGTCGAGGTCGTGGAATGGATGGACGAGTCCGAGGACTTCGACCCGGCCCGGCCGCTGTACACCCGCAGGATCGCCTCCGGGACGATCCTCCCGGGGTCGGCGATCGAGCTCGTCAGCGGGGTGGACAAGGTCCGGTACCCGCCCGGCTCCGTCATGCACGACATGCTGGGCACCGGACGCGGCGTCTCCGCCGTGGTCGACGAGGAGTTCCTGGCCCGGACCGTCACCATCGAGTCACGCGCGCGCCTCTTCGCCGAGAGCGGGGTGGCCGGGGTCCTCGTCGCCCCGCTCATCGCCCGGGGCACCGTACAGGGCATCGCCATGTTCGGCCGGTCCGCGGGCCGGCCGGCCTTCACCCAGGAGGACGTCAACCTCGCGGGCGAGCTCGCCTCGCGCGCCGCGATCTGCCTCGACAACGCCCGTCTGTACTCCCGCGTCCAGGACATCGCCCTCACCCTGCAGCGGGCGCTGCTGCCCACCGCCCTGGCGAGCAGCCCGTACGTGGACGTGGCCCACCGGTACGTGCCCGGCAGCCGGATCACCGAGGTCGGCGGTGACTGGTACGACGTGATCAACCTGTCCGACGGGCGGATCGCGCTCGTGGTGGGCGACGTGATGGGGCACGGGGTGACGGCCGCCGCCGCCATGGGCCGCCTCCGCATCACCACCCAGGCCCTGTCCCGGCACGACAGCGAGCCCGACGACCTGCTCACCGAACTCGACGCATGCGCCCAGGAGTCCGGCATCGAGCTCGCGACGTGCCTGTACATCGTCTACGACCCGCGGAGCGGCCGCGCCCGCGTCGCCAGCGCCGGCCACCCCCCGCCCCTGGTGCTCCACCCGGACGGCACGGTGGAGACCGTCGACGAGGTCCTCGGAGTCCCGCTCGGCGTCGGCGGCTGCCCCTTCCGGGCGACGGAGGTCGAACTGCCGAAGGACGCCGTCCTCGTCCTCTACACCGACGGCCTCATCGAAGCGCGCGGCCGGGACATCGAGGCCGGCCTGGACGCGCTGCGCACCGAACTGGCCAAGGCGCACGGCTCGTTGGAGGAGATGGCGGACCGCACCCTGGCCGGCCTGCTGTCCGCCCCGCCGACCGACGACACCGTCCTCGTCCTCGCCCGGGTCCACCGCACCCCGTGAACGCGGACTACGATCATGCGGCGGCAGGAGCGGCCCTCGCCGAAGCGGGGCAGCCGCGGCGGGGCTGCCGTACCGCACGGCTGAGGAGACCGCTCTTGTCCGACGAGATCACGCGCTGGTTATCCGCGCACGCACTGCCCCTCACCACCCTTTCCGCCGGCGAACCGTACGAGGACCTCCAGCCGCTCCGCGAGGTCCTGAAGGGCGTGCGCATCGTCGGCCTCGGTGAATCCACGCACGGCACACGGGAGTTCTTCCTGCTCAAACACCGGCTGCTGGAATTCCTGGTCCGCGAGATGGGATTCCGGGCGCTGGCGATGGAGGCCAGCGAATCGGCGGCCCTGGCCGTGGACGCCTACGTGGCGGGCGGCACGGGCGATGCCGGCCGGCTGGTCTCCCGGCTGGACTTCTGGACCTGGCGGACCCACGAGATCCTCGCGATGGTCGAGTGGATGCGGGAACACAACCGCACGGTCCCGGCCGCCGAGCGGGTGCGCTTCGTCGGCATCGACCCGCAGCGCTGCGCGGACTCCGCCGCCGCGGTCGCCACCTTCCTGGAGCAGGCGGCGCCCGCGACCGCCGAGTCCGTACGGGAGACCCTGCGCGTGCTCGCCGCCTCCCGGCCCGGGGCGCGGCCGGACCCGGCCCGGGGGCTGTACGAGGAGGCCGGTGAGCTGGCCGGCTTCCTGGAGGAGCACCGGGCGGCCCTCGCCTCCCGCACGAGTCCCGAGGCGGCAGACGACGCGGTCCGGCACGCGCGGATGCTGGTCCGCTGCGCCGATCTGATCACCCGGCCCCTGGAACCCGGCCCCGGCGAGGAGAGCCTGTACGCCGTCCGGGACCGCCACATGGCCGGGGCGGTCGACGCAGTGGTGGACGGCAGCGGCGACCGGGTCGCCGTATGGGCGCACAACGGGCACATCGCGAAGGGCACGTACGGAGCCGGGGTGCCCGCGCTCGGGAGCCTGCTGCACCGCCGCCACGGCGAGGCCTACTACGCACTCGGCCTGCTCTTCGGGAAGGGCCGGTTCCGGGCCCGCCGGGGCATCGGCAGCACCGGCCCGGCGGTCCGGCACCGCATCGGCGGCGCCGGCCGCTCGGTCGAATCCCGGCTGGCGGCCGCCGTACCGGGCGACTACCTGGTCGACTTGCGGGGCGGGGAGGCGCAGGCGCCACCCGCCGTGCGGGAATGGCTCCGGGGGCCCGGCCTCCAGCGCAGTTTCGGCGCCAACGTCCCGCGGTTCACCTACCGTTTCCACCTCGCACCGCTCGTACCCGCCGAGGAGTACGACGGCCTCGCCTTCGTGGCGAGGTCGAGCTGCTCCCGCCCCCTGGCGGCATGACCACCGCCTCCACCCCTGACCGACACCCTCGGCAGCAGCGGCCGGGTGCGTCCCCTGGCGGCCCTGCGGCAGACGGGACGCTGTGGGGTGTAGCTCCGTCTTGGGGGCAGCTGATCTGGGGTGTGTGACGACCGTTGACCAGCCAGCCCGGGGGTGTTGTGGTGGGCGGTGCTCGGTCGGGATAATTGCTGGTCGCCGCTTGCTGATGGTGGTCATACTGCCGCGATGGATCCAGTGACTCTTGAGACCGACCGCCTGGTGCTGCGGGCCTTCACACCTGTCGACGTGGATGCGGTGTACGAAGCCTGCCAGGACGAGGACATCCAGTTCTACACCCCGGTGCCGGTGCCGTACCGGCGTGCGGACGCGGAGGAGCTCGTCGGCGAGAAGCTGCCCGCTCAGTGGGCCGAGGACAGGGACTACACGCTCGGCGCGTTCCGCAAGGACACCGGCGCCCTGGTCGGCTCGTACTGCCTGACCCTCATCAGCCGCGGCGTCTGGGAGCTCGGTTACTGGGCGGTCAAGGAGCAGCGCGGACGCGGGTACTCGGTGGAGGCCGCTCGGGCCCTGTGCGACTGGGGCTGGGCCACCCTCGACGTCCACCGCATCGAGTGGTGGGCCATGGTCGGGAACACCGGCTCGCGTGCCGTCGCCGAGAAACTCGGCTTCACCGTCGAAGGGACACTGCGCAATCGCGGCATCGCCAACGACGGCACGTCGCACGACTGGTGGGTGGGCGGACTGCTGAGGCCTTGATGCTCGGGCCCGGTGCCTGGCCGGCTCCGTTTGCTCGTCTGCAGGGTAGTTCCCAGCTCGGACAGTCGAAGAGTGCGCGGGCGCGCCCGGTGGGTCCGGGGTCCGCCCGGCGCCCCCGGGCTCAGCCCCGGGCCGGGGCGAGCACCACGAAGTCCGCGTTCGACGGGTCGAGGCAGACGGCGAGCCGGCCGACGCCCTCGGCGTCCTCCGGGCCCATCTGCACGCTGCCGCCGTTCCCGGTGACCTTGGCCACCGCGGCGTCGCAGTCTTCGACGGCGAAGACCGGGTGCCAGTACGGCCGCCCGCCCGTCAGGGCGAGGTGTTCCTCGGGCAGCTCCATGAGGCCGCCGTGCATACGCTCCTCGGGAAGCCCGGCAGGGGTGATGAGGGCGTACGTGCCCCCGCCGCCCGGCAGCGGCATGTCGCTGAAGCGCCAGCCGAAGAGGCCGCCGTAGAATTCCTTGGCGGCCGGGGCGTCGCTCGTGTACAGCTCCGTCCAGGACAGTGAGCCCGGCTCGTCCACCAGCTGGACCCCGCTGTCCTTGCCCGGCTGCCACACGGCGAACTGCCCGCCCAGCGGGTCGTCGTACTGGGCCATCCGCCCCCACTCGTCGAGGTCCCTCGGCGGCACCCGCACCGTGCCCCCGGCGCGCTCGACGGCCTGCGTCGTGGCGTCCGCGTCGGCGACGCTGTAGTAGATCATCCAGGCCGAGCGGGCTCCCTCCTCGGTGAGCTTGCCGAGCCCGGCGACGATCTTGCCGTCCTTCCGGAACATCCCGCCTTCCATCTCCTCGCTCTCGCCCATGGACTCGTAGTCCCACCCGAGCACGGCCCCGTAGAAGGCCGCGGCGGCGGGGACGTCGGGAGCACCGAGGTCGATCCAGCAGGGGGAGCCGGGGACGAAGTCAGTGGTGATCATGGTCGATCCCTTTCGCTACTGGAGCTCGGACAGGTCGACCGAGTCGGCGGGGGCGGGAGGCTTGGCCTGGACGGGCTCGTCGAAGGCGGAGAAGGTGGCCTCCACCCGCTCGCCGGACTCCTCGGTGCCCTGGATGCGCAGGAGGTAGGGCTCGTCCTCGGTGGAGACCTGGTAGGTGCCCGTCCTGTCGTCCTGCCGGCTGTTGACGGTGATGGCCGGCCGGCCGTCGACGCTGGTGCGCGCCCCCTTGTCGAGCTGCTCGTTCGCCGGTTTCGAGGTGAACTCCTTCTTGTAGAAGTCGAGGTCGCAGAATTCGGCGAAGTCGCTCAGCGTCGGACTGCTCGTGGTCCCGTGCAGGTAGCGGCCGTTGATGAGCGCGATCGCGTCATCGGCCGTGCCGCCCGGCACTTGGGCCCGCAGCAGCTCGTCGTCCAGCTTCATCCACACGTCGTCGCCGCGTTTGACGACGTCGGCCGTGCCGGAATCGCCTGGCGGGGTGACGGTGCCGACGCAGTTGCCCCGCGCGTCGAACCGGAGGTCCAACGCGGTGGTGCCCGAAGGGTCGGTCACCTTGGCCACCATGCGCATGGACGTGAGCCCCGACATGGCCTCGCGGGCGGCCGCCGCGATGGCCGGGGCGCTCTTGTCGGCGATGCCGTTGTCATCGGCCCTCGCGGCGCCCGCGCCGGGGCCCGCGAACATCAACAGAGTGACGGTTCCGGCGGCCGCACATCGGGCCGCGGATGCCCGGGGTGCAGACATCGGGCATCACCTCCCTCTGGCAGCGTAGGTCCGCGCGGCGGCGGGCGCAGTCCGGGCGGACCCCGGCCTCTCGTGCCGCCCGCGCGATTGCTGCAGAGTGGGCGTCCGCACACCACACGACCCAGGGAGTTCCGCCGTGGCCACGACCTTCGAGACAACGGGGACGACGCCCGCCGACCCGGCTGCCGTCCGGATCGAAAGCGACGGCCCGGTCCGTACGGTGATCCTCAGCCGCCCCGGCGTCCGCAACGCGGTCGACGGCCCGACGGCGGCCCGACTCGCCGATGCCTTCCGCGCGTTCGAGGAGGACGAGGAGGCGTCCGTCGCCGTGCTGTGGGGCGAGGGCGGTACGTTCTGCGCGGGCGCGGACCTCAAGGCCGTCGGCACCGACCGCGGCAACCGGGTCCGGGCCGAGGGCGACGGCCCGATGGGCCCCACGCGGATGCGCCTGACCAAACCCGTGATCGCCGCGATCAGCGGCCACGCGGTGGCGGGCGGGCTCGAACTGGCCCTGTGGTGCGATCTGAGGGTGGCCGAGGAGGACGCGACCTTCGGCGTGTTCTGCCGCCGCTGGGGCGTCCCGCTGATCGACGGGGGCACGGTGCGGCTGCCGCGCCTGATCGGCGAGAGCCGCGCGATGGACCTGATCCTCACCGGCCGCCCCGTGACCGCCGCCGAGGCGTACGGCATCGGCCTCGTCAACCGCCTCGTACCGCCCGGGGAAGCCCGCCGGTCGGCGGAGCGGCTGGCCCACGAGATCGCCGGGTTCCCGCAGTTGTGCCTGCGGCACGACCGGCTCTCCGTACGGGAACAGCACGGGCTGGGCGAGGCGGAGGCCCTGGCCGCCGAGTACCGGCACGGCCTCGTTCCGCTCGCCGCGGGGGAGACCCAGGCGGGCGCCGACCGGTTCGCGGGCGGCGCCGGGCGGCACGGCTCCTTCACCGGCTGAGACGCGCGGCCCCCGGCCGGTGTCCGGGGCATCATGGCGGTGTGAACGGGTTCCCGACCACCGGTGACGGAGCCGGTGTCCCCGCATTCCTCGGGGTGTCTCCCACACCCCGGACCGCCGTCGCGTGGCTACCTCCGGCCGGGCTGTGGCCCCCCATCCAGAGCATCCGGGCCGAGCACGACCCCCAGATCCGCCGCTGGCCCCCGCACGTGAACCTGATCTTCGGCTTCGTCCCGGAGGACGATTTCGCCGCGGCGGCCCCGCTGCTGGCCGCCGCGGCCGGCGGGATCCGGCCGTTCTCCGTCCGCCTGAGCGGAGTGCGCGCCTTCCGGCACCGTGCCTACGCCACCGTGTGGCTGGACCCCGCCGCGTCCGGCCCGGCCCCCTGGACGGCGCTCCAAGAGGCGCTGGTGGAGCCCTTCCCCGCATGCCGGGGCCGGTTCCCCTCCTTCACGCCGCACCTGTCACTGGGGCGCACCCACGACCCGCGGCGGCTGGCCGCGGAGTGCGCCGCCCGGCTGGGCAGCGTGTCGGCGCGGGTCGACGAGGTCGTGCTCCTCGCCCGCAGGGGCGAGGAGCCCATGCGGCCCCGCGCCACGATCCGCCTGGGCACGGGCGGACTCCACTGGCACGGCGATCACCCCTTCGCGGCGTGACCTCGGCCGAGACCCCGGTCGCGCTCTTCGCCGTGCTGCTCGCCGTGCTGCTCGGCGTGCTGCCCGCTGGGCTCCCCGCCCGCGACGAGGAGTTCACCCACCGACTCGGTGAGGACGGCGCGGGCCGGGGCGGGCATGCCCGCGTCGGTCACGAACCAGTCGGCCCGGTCCAGCGCGGCGAAACCGCTGAGCCCGACCACCCCCCACTTGCTGTGGTCGGCCACGACCGCGATCCGGCGGGCCGAGGCGACCAGGGCCCGGTTGGTCTGGGCCTCCGTGAGGTTGGGGGTGGTCAGCCCCGCCTCCTCCGTCACCCCGTGGGCGCCGAGGATCAGCAGGTCCACATGGAGGGAGCCGATCACCAGGTCGGCGAGGGGCCCGACCAGCGCGGCCGAGGGGGTGGGGGAGCCGCCGGTGAGCAGCAGCGTGGGGGCCGTGCCCGCGCCGTCGCGGTCGGCTGCCCGCACCAGATCGGCCACCGGGAGGGAGTTGGTGACGATCGTGAGCCGCGGGACGCCGAGCAGCCGGGTGGCGACCGCGTGCGCGGTGGTACCGCCCGAGAGCGCGACCACGCTGCCCGGTTCCACCAGGGCCGCGGCCGTGTCCGCGATGGCGGCCTTGGCGGCCGCCTCCAGATCGGACTTGGCGTCGAACCCGGGCTCGTGCCCGCTGGCCCCGGCGGTGGCGACGGCCCCGCCGTAGACCTTCTCCAGGGCGCCGCGCCGGGCCAGGGCGTCCAGGTCCCGGCGGATCGTCATGTCCGAGACGCCGAGCTGTCCGACCAGGTCCGCCACCCGTACCGAGCCGTCGCGCCGGACGGCGTCGAGGATGAACGCGCGTCGCTGATGGGCCAGCTGCGCAGCCTGCTGTTCGGCCACGAGGTCACTCCCGGCATCTGGGGCATCCACTCAGAAAGCAACAACATAGCACGCCGTGACTGTTGATTTATTTTGGAAACTGTTTAGTCTTGGCGGGTGAAGAAGACCCTCACGAAACTCGCGGACGGCCGCGAACTGATCTACTTCGACCACGACGAGGGCGCCGTGCGCGACGCCCCCGACCTGCGCCCGCTCGACCGCGTGCGCAGTCACCCGGAGCTGCGCCGGGACGAGGCGACCGGTGACTGGGTCACGATCGCCTCGCACCGGCAGGGCCGGACCTACCACCCGCCGGCCGGGGAGTGCCCGCTCTGTCCCTCCCGGGACGGCCGGCTCGGGGAGATCCCCGCCGCCGACTACGAAGTGGCCGTCTTCGAGAACCGCTTCCCCTCCCTCGCGGGCGAAGCGGGACGCTGCGAGGTCGTGTGCTTCACCCCCGAGCACGAGGCCGGATTCGCCGATCTCACCCCGGCGGCCGCCCGGCTGGTCCTGGACGCGTGGACCGACCGCACCGCGGAACTCTCCGCCCTCCCGGGCGTCGAGCAGGTGTACTGCTTCGAGAACCGGGGCGTCGAGATCGGGGTGACGCTCTCCCATCCGCACGGCCAGATCTACGCCTTCCCCTTCGTCACGCCGCGCACCGCCAAGATGACCGCCGCCGCGGCCGCCCACCGCGCCGCCACCGGACGCAACCTCTTCGAGGACCTGCTCGCGGGTGCCCGCGCCGCCACCGAGCGGGTGGTGACCGCCGGGGAGCACTGGACCGCCTTCGTGCCGTACGCCGCCCGCTGGCCGTACGAGGTGCACCTCCACCCGCACCGCCGGGTCCCCGACCTGACCTGCCTCACCGAGGCCGAGCGGGCCGAGTTCCCGGGCATCTACCTGGACCTGCTGCGCCGCTTCGACCGGCTGTTCCCCGTACCCGGGCAGCCGGAGGGGGCGCCTCCCACCCCGTACGTCTCCGCCTGGCACCAGGCACCGCGCACCCGGGGCGAGGAACTGGCCTTGCACCTGGAGCTGTTCACCATCCGCAGGTCTCCCGACAAGCTCAAGTTCCTCGCCGGAACGGAGTCCGGAACGGAAGCCTTCATCAACGACGTGGCCCCCGAGGAGGCCGCGCGGCGACTTCGGGAGGCACTGTCGTGAACGGGACCGAGCAGCGGGACGACGACAGCCGGGCCGAGCGGGTCTCGGACACCTTCCGGAAGCTCTACGGCGGCTCCCCGGACGGGGTCTGGGCGGCGCCGGGCCGGGTCAACCTGATCGGCGAACACACCGACTACAACGACGGTTTCGCCCTCCCGATGGCCCTCCCGCAGACCACCCTGCTCGCCGCCCGCGCCCGCACCGACGGACGGCTGCGGCTGCACAGCGCGCAGGGCGACGGCCGGATCACCGATCTGGCCGTGGCCGAGCTGGCCCCGGGCGCATTGCAGGGCTGGACCGGCTACCCGGCCGGCGTGGTCTGGGCACTCGGCGAGGCGGGCCACCCGGTCGGGGGCGCCGACCTCCACTTCGACAGCACGGTGCCCACCGGCGCCGGACTCTCCTCCTCCGCCGCGCTGGAGTGCGCGGTCGCCGTCGCGTACGACGAGCTGTACGGACTGGGGCTGGCCGGGCCCGAACTGGCCCGGACCGCCCAGTGCGCCGAGAACGGCTTCGCCGGAGTCCCCTGCGGAATCATGGACCAGATGGCCTCCGTCTGCTGCACCGCCGAGGCCGCCCTCCACCTCGACGCCCGCACCCCGGAGGACCACGCGCAGGTCCCCTTCGACCTGCGGGGGCAAGGGCTGCGGCTCCTGGTGATCGACACCCGCGTCACCCACGACCTCGGGGACGGGGCGTACGCCGCCCTGCGCGCGGGCTGTGAACGCGCGGCCGCGCTGCTCGGCCTGCCCGCCCTGCGCGACCTGCCCACCGGGGAACTCGCGCGGGCCCTGGAGGCCCTGCCGGTGGAACTCGCCCCGCTGGTCCGCCACGTGGTGACCGAGAACGCGCGGGTCACCGACGCCGTCTCCCGGCTGCGGGAGGGGAACGCCGCCGCGCTCGGCCCGATCCTCACCGAGGGCCACGCCTCCCTCCGCGACGACTACCGCGTCTCCTGCGCGGAGACCGACCTCGCCGTGAGCGCCGCGCTCAGCGCCGGGGCCCTCGGCGCCCGGATGACCGGAGGCGGCTTCGGAGGCTCCGTCATCGCACTCGTGGCGGACGGGCGGGAGGGCGTGGTGGCCGAGTCGGTCACCGTCGCCTTCGGGTCCGCCGGCCACCGCCTCCCGCGCATCCTGGAGGTCACCCCCGCGGCGGGCGCCCGCCGCCTCGCACCGGCCCCCGGGACGCGGTAGCGCGCGGCCGGAGCCGCCGGCGAGGGACGCGGCGTCCCGAGGCCCGGCCGCTCCGCACCCGTGCGGGCGCCCGTACTGCGCAGGTACGGCAGTCGGGCCAGGGGCGCGTCGATCCGGACCGTGGCCGGGCCCTCGTACGACCGGCCGTCGTCGCTGCGGCCACCTGCCCGGCGGGATCACGACCTCGCGCCCGACCGCGCCCTTGGTCACCACCGGAGCCACCATCAGGTCGTCGCCCGGCATGAACTGGTCGGTGACCGCCGCGTACCCCCGGTGCGGGAAGGCCCATTTCCCCGACCACCGAGTAGTTGAACTGGCGTCCGTCGAAGGCGAGTCTGTACGCCTACATGTTGGGGGTGTGGTTCGTGGAGACGGCGGCGGGCGCCAGGGACTGGAGCGCGCGGCCGGGCGCCGGGACCTGCTCGACACCCGCAGCCCCCTCGTCCGCCGCGTGACCCTCGCACCGCGAGGTGTCGCCGTCCTCGGCAGCGGCGGCTGAGCGACCACGGCGCCACCGCACCACGGCGCCACCGCACCACCGCACCACGGCGCCACCGTCCCACCGCACCACGGCGCCACCGGACCACGGCGCCACCGCACCCCCGCCCCACCGCTCGACCACGGACGTCCCACCCCCAGGCCTCACGGAGGACACAGTGAGAAGAGCCCTACTCCCCGCGGCACTCGCCGCGGCGCTCGCGCTCGGAGCGCTCGCCGCCTCCCCGACCGTCGCGTCCCCGACGACCGGGACGACCGCGACGCCCTCGGCCGCGACCGCGTTGTCCGACTCCTGGACCGCGCCTCTCAGCACCCGCGGCCGCTACGTCGTCGATGCCGAGGGCAACCGCTTCAAGCTCAAGTCCGCGAACTGGCACGGAGCTCAGGGCTCCTGGAGCGGCTCCGGCGACATCAACGACCCGGCCAGCCACCACGACGGCGAGAAGGCCGACCAGATGCCCCTCGGACTGGACCGCGCGCCGATCGCGCGGATCCTCGCCGGATTCCACGAACTCGGCATCAACAGCATCCGGCTGCCGTTCTCGAACGAGATGCTGCACGACCAGCGCCCGGTCTCCGACGCCTCCGTCGCCGCCAACCCCGGCCTGCGCGGCAAGACCCCGCTCCAGGTCTTCGACGCCGTCATCGCGGCGATCACGGCCGAGGGCTTCGCGGTGATCCTCAACAACCACACCAACACCTCGCGCTTCTGCTGCGGTCTGGACGGCAACGAGCGCTGGAACACCAGCCAGTCCACCGCGCAGTGGGAGAACGACTGGCTCGATCTCGCCCGGCGCTACAAGGGCAACAAGCGCGTCGTCGGCGCCGACCTCTACAACGAGGTCCGCCGTACCGTCACCGACGACGCCAACTGGAACTGGGGCAACGGCCACGACTGGTGGGCCGCGTCCCAGCGCCTCGGCGACCGGCTCCTCACCGAGGCAAACCCCGACCTGCTCGTGATCGTCGAAGGCATCAACTGGCAGGGCATCCCGGCCGACGGGCTGCCCCACGGGCGTCCCACGCTCGAACCGGTCCGCACCCTCTCGCACACCCTCGTCGCCTCGAACAAGCTGGTGTACGCGGCGCACTTCTACGGCTACACCGGGCCGAACCACACCGGGGCGACGGGCATGGGCGAGACCCACGACCCGCGCTACCAGGAACTCTCCCGCGAGGACCTCTTCGCGACCCTGGAGCGGCAGGCGTTCTACGTCACGGCCGAATCCGGCCGCCACTTCACCGCACCGCTGTGGATCAGCGAGTTCGGAATCGGCAGCGACGAGACCAACCCGCAGGCACGCGCCTGGTTCGGCAACTTCGTCGACCACCTGATCGCCAACGACACCGACTTCGCCTACTGGCCCCTGGTCGGATGGACCGGACACGGCACCTGGTCGATCCTCAACTTCGATGGCGCAGGCCGCCGTTCCGGCCTCCTGGACGGCGCAGACTGGCGCGCCGCCGACTGGAACCGGCTGGTCACCTCGGTGCAGAAGAGCGGCCCGGTCGCCGTCTCCGACACCTGGGACATGCTCAACCTCGACCACGCCGACGCGGTCCAGTCGGCACGCGTACGGGCGCTCGGCGACTGGGACGCGGGAGCTCGCAAGGGGACCTGCCCCGACGGGCAGCGGCTCGTCGGCCTGGCCCACCGGGACGGGCGCGGGCTGTGCACCGACGCCGGGGCCCCCGGCCTGGCGGCCACCGGCCCGGCGCCGATCGTCGTGACCGACGAGCGCCACGTACAGCAGGGCGATTGGGCGGGTGGCTACACCAAGTACCAGTGCGGGCCCGACCAGTTCATGACCGGCTACAGCGTGCGCGGCCAAGCGGTCTCCGCGGTCCTGTGCGCCCAGGCGGGCCGGACGCTGGGAACGAATAGCCGCACCGTCTGGTTCGACAGGGGTGACAACCGCCCGGCCGCGGGCCCGGGCGGAGAGTTCGCGTACGGCAACCACAAGGGCCAGTGCGGCACCGACGAGTACGCCGCGGGCATCGCGTTCACCGGGGCGTGGGCCAAGGGCAAGACGCCGGACGCCCTGCTGTGCCGCAAGCTGTGACACCCGTCGTCTGACGGCCCGGCGGGCCGGTCACCCGGTGTGGTTCCGGGGCTCCGGCCCGGCCGCGCCCTACGGTGGGTTCCGTGAGGGACCATGCGGCGGACGCGGTGAGCACGGAGATGGCCGCGGCCCAGCTCAAGGAACGGCTCTACGCGACGATCACCATGATCTCCGTCGTCATCGGGCTCGCCGGCAGCAGCCACGTGAGCGTCCTCGGGGCCGCGGCGACGATCGGGACCGCCTCGGTGGGCCTGTGGCTGGCCGCGCTGGTCGCCGACCAGCAGGCCCACCGCGTGACGCACGGAGCCCTCGCACGGGGACGGGACCTGCGCGCGATGCTCTTCGTCAGCAGCCCGCTGCTGCTGTCCGCGGTGGGCCCGCTCGTTCTGATCGGCCTCTCGGCACTGGGGGCGGTGGGCCTGGACACGGCCCTGCTCGTGGCGGCCGGGGTCAACGTCGCCACCCTCTTCGCGTGGGGGTGCTACGGAGGGATCCGGATGGGCGGCGGGACGGCCTTCGCGCTGCTGGCCGGCGCGATCGACGCGGCGATCGGGACAGCGGTCGCCCTGGTCAAGGCCGCCGCCGGGCACTGACGCCACCAGAAGCCCCCGACACCGGGCGGGCTGACGGTACGCGTCCCGGGCGGCCGCGCTCTCACCCCGCCCACCGTTCGGGACCGGCCCCCCCCGTGCCTCAGCCCGAGACGGCGTCCGCCCAGCCGCGGTTGACGGTCTCCCGCGCCTTCGCCGTCTGGCCCGCCGTCGGGAACGTCGGCGTGCCCTCGACCGTCGGCAGTTTCTCCGCGGCCGCCTTGTCGAGGGTGCCGTCCTTCTCCATGGCGTCCATCAGGACGGGGCGTGCGTAGGCGCCGAGCCGGAGGTTCTGGCCTTCCGGACTGAAGACCCACTCCTGCCACAGGCGTGCCGCCGCGGGGTGCGGGGCCTCCTTGTTCACCCCGTTCGCGTAGTACTCGGCGAAGCTGCCGTCGAAGGGGATGGCGGTCCGCCAGTCGACGTCCGCGCCCTTCTCGCGGAACGCGTCGGCGTACCCGAGGTTGAGGAAGTCCCAGTCGATGCTGATCGGGGTCCGGCCCGACTCGATCGTGGCCGGTGAGGACTGGACCGGGATGAAGTTGCCGCTCCTGCTGAGCTCGGCGAAGAAGTCGAGGCCGGGCTGGATGTCGTCGAAGGACCCGCCGTTCGCCAGGGCCGCCGCGTATACGCCGGCGAAGGCGGACCCGGACTTGGTGGGGTCGCCGTTGAGGGCGACCCGGCCCTTGTACTCGGGCTTGCGCAGATCGGCGAAGGTCGAGGGGCAGGTCTTCACGCGCTTGGCGTCGCAGCCGATCGACATGTAGCCGCCGTAGTTGTTGTACCAGCGGGCGTCCGGGTCCTTCTGGTCCTCGGGGATCTGGTCGAAGGGGGCGACCCGGTACGGAGCGAGCAGGCCCTGCCGGGCCGCGGACTGCGCGAACGAGCCCCCCACGTCGATCACGTCCGGGGCGCGGCCGCCGTCCCCGCGCTTCTTCAGGGCGTTGATCTCGTCCTGGCTGGTCCCTTCCGGGTTCTCCACCGTGACCTTGATCCCGTACTTCTTCTCGAAGCCGTCGATCAGCGCCCCGTAGTCGGCCCAGTCGCGCGGGAGCGCGATCGCGTTGAGCGCGCCCTCCTTCTTCGCCGCGGCCGTCAGCGCCGCCATGCCGCCGGCGTCCGCGGCCGAGGTGGCCACCGCGGGCGCCCTGGGCCCGGCGTCGGGCTTGTCTCCGCAAGCGCCGAGGGGCGCCGCCGCGAGGGCCAGGCAAGCGGCGACGAAGGCTGTCCGGAGACGGGATGCGGGCACAAAGGCTCCATAACGGGCGGTCGCGTACCGATCGAGGCCAGCGTACGTTCGACGGCCTCGGCGGCGCAGTCCCGAACGGTGGTGTCCGCACTCTTCCCCGCGGCAGCCGTACCGGCGGGCTACCGGAACCCCTCGTCGTCCCACCCGGCCAGGAGCGCCTCCCCGAGATCCATCGCGGCCGGCGCGGCCCCGTCGTGGAGCGCCTGCTCGCTCCAGATGATCTTTCCGCGCGGGGTGTAGCGGGTGCCCCAGCGCTCGGCGAACTGCGCAACCAGGAACAGGCCGCGGCCGCCCTCGTCGGTGTCCGCGGCCCGGCGCAGGTGCGGGGAGGTGCTGGACCCGTCGGAGACCTCGCAGACCAGGCAGCGGTCGTACAGCAGCCTCACCCGGATGGGCTCGGTGCCGTAGCGGACGGCGTTGGTCATCAGCTCGCTGAGGATGAGCTCCGTGGTGAACGAGATGTCCTCCAGACCCCACTCCGCCAGCCGGCGGGCGCAGGCGCCCCGCACCGGGGACACCGCCGCGGGGTCGGGGGAGACGTCCCACTCGGCGATCCGCTCGGGGTCCAGCC
Organism: Streptomyces sp. NRRL F-2580; assembly: GCF_000720115.1. Lineage (GTDB taxonomy): Bacteria > Actinomycetota > Actinomycetes > Streptomycetales > Streptomycetaceae > Streptomyces. The sequence continues at coordinate 66,580 of NZ_JOIR01000028.1, read as the reverse complement.
GGCGGGTGCGGGCCACCAGCAGCGCGACGTCGTCGCTGGGCCTGTTGGGCAGCATCGCCTCGATCACCGCGCTGCAGGTCTCCTCCGGGGTCCGGGAGGGCCCGGACAGGGCGGCGCGCAGGGCCGCCAGGCCGGCGTCCGGATCGAGGTCGCGGCTCTCGATCAGCCCGTCGGTGAAGAGCGCCAGCCGGGAGCCTTCGGGCACGGTGAGCGTCGTGGTCTCGATGGGCATGCCCGCGCCCAGGCCCAGCGGCGGGGAGACCGGCACCTCCGGGAAGGACACGGTCCCGTCGGGGGTGACCAGAGCGGGGCCCGGATGCCCGGCGGTCGCGGCGGTCACCTGCCCTGAGACGGGATCGTAGATGGCGCACAGGCAGGTGGCTCCGGTGATCCCCTGCCACTCCTGCTCGTCGGTGTCGATGTGGGCGACCAGCTCGTCCAGGTGGCTCAGGAGTTCGTCCGGGGGCAGGTCGAGAGTGGAGAAGTTATACACGGCGGTGCGCAGCCGGCCCATGGTGGCGGCGGCGTGGAGACCGTGGCCGACGACGTCGCCGACCACCAGCGCCACCCGGGTGCCGGGCAGCGGGATGACGTCGAACCAGTCACCGCCCACCCCGGCCCGGGCGGCCAGATAGCGGTGCGCGACCTCGACGGCCGACTGCTCCGGCACCCCCCGCGGCAGCAGGCTCCGCTGCAGGGTGACGGCCATGTTGTGCTCGCGGGTGTAGCGACGGGCGTTGTCTACGGAGACGGCCGCCCGGGCGGTCAGCTCCTCGGCGAAGGACACGTCCTCCTCGTCGAACGGCGGGGAGTCCTGCCCCCGCCAGTAGCCGGCCATCCCCAGCACCACGCCCCGGGCCCGCAGGGGTACGACGATCAGGGAGTGGATGCCGCGGTCCAGGATCTGCCGGGCGTTGGCCTGGTGCTGGGCCCGCCAGCGGTGGGTGGCGCGCAGGTCGGCCTCCAGGACCGCACGGCCCAGAGCCAGCCCGGTGGCCATGGGGCCGCTGGGCGCGAACCGGATCAGCTCGCCGACGGGGGAGAGCGGGTGCTCGCCCCGAAGGCCGACGACGGCGGTGCGGCGCATCTCGGTGTTCGCCTCGGGCGGCTCCTCGCCGCGCAGCACCGGGTCCAGCAGGTCGACCGTGACCACGTCTGCGAACCTCGGGACCGCCACCTCCGCCAGTTCCTGGGCGGTGCGTTCCACGTTCAGCGTCGTACCGACCTGCACGCCCGCGTCGTAGAGCAGCTTCAGCCGCTCCCGGGCCACCTCGGCCCTGCCCGACAGCGCCCGCAGCTCGGTGGTGTCCCGCAGGGTGACGACGGTCCCGGCCTGCCCGTAGGGGGCGGTGGGCCGGATGTTCACCGCCAGCAGCCGGTCGGCCGACATGTGCAGCTCGTCCGTCGCGGACCGGCCCGAGGCGATCGGTTCGGCGATCGCCTCCTCCAGACCCAGGTCCGTGACGGGGCGCCCTTCCGCGTCCGCGGGCAGGTCCAGCAGCCGCCGCGCCTCGTCGTTGGCGAGCAGCAGCCGTCCGCCGCCGCCGACGATCAGTACGCCCTCCCGTACCGCGTGCAGCACCGCGTCGTGGTGCTCGTACATCCGCGTCATCTCGGCCGGCCCCAGGCCGTGCGTCCGGCGCAGCAGCCGACGGCTCACCAGAGCCGTGCCGCCCGCGCTCAGGACGAGCACCCCGGCCGCGGTCCCGAGGGCGACCGGCAGCTGCCGGTTCACCATGCCCTGGACGTTCTGGACGGTGACGGGGGAGGAGACGACGGCGATGACGCGGCCGTCGGGGTCCCTGACGGGGACCACCGAGACCACCGACTGCCCCAGGGAGCCCTCGAACGTCTCCGTGAACGACTTGCCGGCCGCCGCCTTGGAGAAGGGGCCGACGACGCGCCTGCCGATCTGCCGCGGGTCGCTGTGGGTGAGGGTGACCCCGTCGAGGGTGTACACGTTGATGCCGTCGACCCCGGCGACCTTCCGGGCCGCCTCGGCGCTCGGCTGCAGCACCGCGCTCGGATGGGCGCTTTTCAGAGCCGCGACGATGCCCGGCGACTCCGCGAACGTTCCCGCGGCGGCGAGCGTACGGTGCCGGGCGTCCAGCATGGCGTCGCTCCGGGCCTGCACCACGAGCGCCGCCACCGCGGCGGCGACGAGGAGCACCACGACGGCCAGCTGGAGGAGGAACACCTCGCCGGCCACGCTGCGCACACTCAGCAACGAGGACAGACGCTGTGGCCGCCGCGCCCGTCCCTTGGCGGGCTGGACGCGCTCCGGCCGGAGGTCGGTCATACTCCATCTTCCAACCTCGGCGGCCCGTCGGCAGCGGGGAGCGGCCGTCAGCCGCCGGCGCCGCCCTGGGGACGGGGTCGCGCGGAGCGGCCCGGGGGACCGACCGGCCCGGCGCGTCACGCGCGTCCCACGCCTCGCTCAGGCGCCTCACACGTCTCACACGATGAGCCCAACTGAACGCGCGGACCCGCGGTGCGGCATGTCCAATGACCGGGAAGCGGCCTTTCACCTCAGTCGTCCCCTGGGAGCGCTATGAGTCTGCCGTCCGAGCCGCCCGCCGAGGCGCCCGCGCCGGGACGGCAGGCCTCGCGTTCCCGGAAGATCGTGGCCGGCACCGTTTCGGCCGTGTTGATCACGCTCACGTGCATCCTCGTCCCGGTCTCGCTGCTCACCGTGTGGGTCCACGACATCGTGCTGGACACCGACCGGTACGTCTCCACGGTCGCTCCGCTCGCCTCGAACCCGGACGTCGAGGCCGCCGCGGTCCACCGCATCACCGAGGCGGCCGACGTCCGCGTCGACGGCGCCCAGGTCACGGACGACCTGGCGAAATGGCTCGAATCGCAGGGACTGCCGCCCCGTGTCGGCAATGCCGTCAAGGCCCTGGGCCCCCAGCTGGACTCCGCCGCCGACGCGGCCGTCTCCAAGGTGGCGACCCGGTTCGTCGACAGCGACCGGTTCGAGAAGATCTGGACCACCGCCAACCGGGCCGCCCACAACGCGGTGGTGCACGCGCTGACCGGGCAGGGCCGCGGCGCGGTGGAGGTCGCGGGCGGCACCGTCACCCTGGACATCGGCGAGGCCGTGGAGAAGGTCAAGGAGGACCTCGTGAAGGCCGGCATCTCCCCGGCCGAGAAGATTCCCGAGGTCAACAAGCAGATGGTGCTCTTCCAGTCCGACAAACTGGCGAAGATCAGGAGCATGGTCCACCTGCTCGACGTCCTCGGCAACTGGCTGCCCGTCCTCACCGTGATCCTCGGGGTGGCCGGAGTCCTGCTCGCCCGGCGCCGGCGCCGGGCCCTGGTGACCACCATGCTCTGCGCGGCCCTCGCCTGCCTCATCCTGGCCATCGGCCTGGTCATCGCCCGCCGTTACTACCTCGACCACCTCCCGGAGCAGGTCCAGTCGCCCGCGGCGGCCGCGGCCATCTTCGACACGCTCGTGCGGTTCCTGAGGGTCAGCATCCGCACCGCGATCGTCCTCGGGATCGTCGTCGCCCTCGGCGCCTACCTGTCCGGTGCCGGCCGGCTGCCGCGCGGCGTCCGCGGTACGGCGGAGCGCGCGGCCGACTCCGCGGCGGGCTGGGGAGCCGCCCACGGAGTGCACACCGGGCGCGTCGGCACCTGGGTCCTGGCCCGCCGGCGCTGGCTCACCATCGGCGTGCTGCTCGTCCTCGCGCTGGTGTTCGCGCTGTGGAACCACCCGACGGTGCTCACGGTCCTGCTGCTGGTGCTCATCCTGCTGGCCGTGCTGGCCGTACTCGCGCTGCTGGCGGCCGGTGGCCGGCGCGGTGACGCGTCGGGCGTCCCGCGTGGCGCTCCCGGGGGAGGGACCCGAGAATGAGATGGCCGGACGAGATCCACATGACGCCGGCCGCAGCGCGCAGGGAAAGCACGGCATTCCGTCCCGGGGCGCGCGGGACGGCGGTTCGTTTCCCGCAGTGCCGTAGAGACGCAGGTGATGACCCATGTGCCGATGGCTCGCGTATTCGGGTACGCCCATGCTGCTCGACACCATCCTGTACAAACCGGCTCACTCGCTGATCGACCAGAGCCTGCACTCCAAGCTCGGAGTGGAGACGACGAACGGCGACGGGTTCGGTGTCGGCTGGTACACGGACGACATCGAATCTCCGGCGCTCCTCAGGGACGTCGGTCCCGCCTGGAACAACCGCAACCTGCGGGAGATGGCGGACCACGTCCGCTCCCCGCTGTTCTTCGCGCACATCCGGGCGTCGACCGGGACGGCGGTGCAGCAGTCGAACTGCCACCCGTTCCGGCACGGCCGCTGGATGTTCATGCACAACGGAGCGATCTCCGGTTTCCACCTGATGCGCCGGGACCTCACCATGCTCGTCGATCCCGCCCTCTACGCCGACATCGGCGGAACGACGGACTCCGAGGTGATGTTCTACCTGGCCCTCACCTTCGGGCTGGAAGAGGACCCGCCGACCGCCATCGCCAGGATGGCGGGAGTGGTGGAGCGCGTGGGGCACGACCACGGAGTGGAGCTCCCGCTCCAGATGACGCTCGCCATGACCGACGGCGAACGCGTCTGGGCCTTCCGCTACTCCAGTGGGCACGCCTCCCGCTCGCTGTTCTACAGCAGCAAGGTGGACTCGCTGCGCAGGCTGCACCCGGACATGGCGTTCCTCCAGGAGGTCTCCGACGAGACCCGCCTGATCGTGTCCGAACCCCTCGGCGATCTGCCCGGCGCCTGGAACGAGGTACCGGAAAGCAGCTACGGCGTCGTACAGCCGGGCGCTGACTCGTTGTTCCCCTTCGCCCCGGTGCCCGCCTGACCGACCCGACCGACAGGAGACCGGGCCATGCAGAACCCGTTGCTCAACCTGGCAGAGGACTACGACTACCCCCTGCTGAACTTCTTCTGGACCATGATGCTGATCTTCCTCTGGGTCCTCTGGTTCATGCTGCTCTTCCGCGTCATCGCCGACATCTTCCGTGACGACGGTCTGAGCGGCTGGGGCAAGGCGGGATGGACTATCTTCGTCATCCTGCTGCCGTTCCTGGGCGTGTTCGTCTACCTGATCGCCCGGGGCCGCGGGATGGGCGAACGCGAGCTCAACCGGGCCCAGCAGCAGGAGCAGGCCTTCCGTTCCTACGTGCGCGACAGCGCCGGGCCCACCGGTCACGCCGACGAACTGTCGAAGCTCGCCGAGCTCAAGAACCGCGGCGACCTCACGGCGGCCGAGTACGAGCAGGCCAAGGCCAAGGTCCTGGGTTCCTGAGAACCGGACCAGGACGCATCAGGAAGGCGAGGCCGATGCTCCCCTACCCGCCGATCGCCGAGCACGGTCTGATCGGGGACCTGCAGACGTGTGCCCTCGTCTCCTCCGAGGGCGTGCTCGACTGGTTCTGCTCGCCTCGCTTCGACGCGCCCAGCATCTTCGCCAGCCTGCTCGACGACCGCGGAGGCGGCTACTTCGCCATCACCGCCGACGCGCCCGACGTCTCCGACGACGGACCGGCGGGCAGCGCCGAGGTCGTCACCCAGCAGCTCTACCTGGCCGACACCGCCGTCCTGATGACCCGTTTCCTCACCCCCGAGGGCGTCGGCGAGGTCATCGACTTCATGCCCGTACGCGATCCGCACATCGTCACCGAGCGGCACCAAGTGGTGCGGGTCATGCGGGGTGTGCGGGGCACCGCGCGCTTCAGCCTGGAGTGCCGCCCTCGCTTCGACTACGGCCGGGCACCGCACGACCTGACGTTCGACGGTGCCACCGCCCGCTTCGACGGCCCCGGCATCACCGCGTACCTGCAAGCCCTGGGGCCGGTCGACCTGGAGGCCGACGGCACGGACGTGCGCGCGACCCTGGCCCTGGCCGAGGGCGAACGCGCGGCCGTCCTCCTGACCGTCTGCGACGCCGACAGCGCGCCCCCGCCGGCAGTGAACGTGCACGACATGACGGAGGAGTTCAACGACGTCCGCGACTTCTGGCACGGCTGGGTCGCCCACTGCACCTACCGCGGCCGCTGGCAGCAGATGGTCAACCGTTCCGCGATCACCATCAAGCTGATGACGTACGCGCCGACCGGCGCGCCGATCGCCGCCGCCACCATGGGCCTGCCCGAGCAGGAGGGCGGCGAGCGCAACTGGGACTACCGCTACACCTGGGTCCGCGACGCCTCCCTCTCGGTGCGCGCCATGCGCGACCTCGGATTCACCGACGAGGCCAACGCCTTCCGCAGCTGGCTGCTCCGGCGGCTGCGGGACGGCGGCGCTCCCAACGGCGAACCCCTCCAGATCATGTACCGCGTCGACGGCGACCCGTACCTGACCGAGGAGGTCCTCGACCACATGGAAGGGTGGCGCGGCTCCCGACCGGTGCGTTCGGGCAACGGCGCCGCCGACCAGCTCCAGATGGACATCTACGGCGAGGCCGTCTACGCCCTCGCCCAGACCGGCCAGGTCAGCAACGTCATCGGCTACGACGACTGGCTGCGCTGCGCCGCGCTGCTCGACTGGCTGTGCGACAACTGGGACCGCCCCGACGAGGGCATATGGGAAACCCGGGGCGGCCAGAAGGACTTCACCTACAGCCGCCTCATGTGCTGGGTCGCCCTGGACCGCGGCATCCGCCAGGCAGTGGCCACCGCCCGCCCCGCCGACCTGACCCGCTGGACGGCGGCACGGGACGCGATCCTCAACCAGGTCATGACCCTCGGCTGGAGCGAAAAGCGTCAGGCGTTCGTCCAGGAGTACGACAACACCGTCCTGGACGCCTCCCTGTTGCTCATGCCCCTGGTCGGCTTCATCGCCCCCAGGGATCCGCGCTGGCTGTCCACCCTCGACGCCATGGACACCGACCTCGTCTCCGACAGCCTCGTCTACCGCTACGACCCGGAGGCCTCTCCGGACGGCCTGCGGGGCGCCGAGGGCACCTTCTCCCTGTGCTCCTTCCTGCACGTCTACGCCCTCGCGAAGGCCGGCCGTCTCCATCAGGCCCGCTACTCCTTCGACAAGATGCTCACCTATGCCAACCACGTGGGGCTCTTCGCCGAAGAGGTCGGCCTCACCGGAGAGCAACTGGGCAACTTCCCCCAGGCCTTCACCCACCTCGCCCTCATCACCGCCGCCCTCGCCCTGGACTCCGAACTCGACCAGGTCGCGGGCGCCGCCTGAGCCTTCCCTCCGAGGGGGTGCGCCGCGATGGTGCTCGACCTGCTCCTCATCGGCCTGGCGGTCACCCTGTTCCCGCTGCCCATCATGGCCTTCGTCCTGGTGGTGTCCGCACCCCGCGGGGTGCGGAAGGGCCTGGCCTTCATCCTCGCCTGGCTGGCGTGCCTCGTGGCCGTGATGGCGGTGGTCCTCCTGCTCACCGGCGGGCAGCCGCCCCCGCCCCGCTCACCTCCGTCGATCGCGGCGCTCGTGGCCACGCTGGTGATCGGTGTCGGCCTGGTCGTGTACAGCGAGCACCGGCGGCGCCGGAGCCGCCGTGGCGCCACGGCGGCGGATCCCTCCGCGGAGGAGGGGGCCGAGGCCTCCGGGACGTCCATGTCGTCCCGGATGGACGACGCCACCGGATGGTCCGCGGCGGCCCTCGCCGTGCTCCTCCAGCCCTGGGGGATGGTCGCCGCCGCGGCCGCCACCGTCGTGCAGGCCGACCTCTCCCACGGGGAGTCCTTCCTGGCCCTCATGGGCTTCTGCCTCCTGGCCACCTCAACCCTGCTGGCCATGGAGCTGTACATGGTGTTCTCACCGGAGCAGGCCCAACGTGCCCTGCTGGGCTTGCGCACATGGCTGGAACGGCACAAGGACCAGGCGATCGTCGTCGTGTGCCTGCTCCTGGGCCTGTGGCTCGTCGGCAGGAGCCTCTACCAGCTCACCGGCTGAGGTGCGGGGCTTCGCGGCGGATGCTGCAATGAGAGCTGCAATGACAACAGGGCCGTGACCGGCCCCCCGATGCGTTCGTCCGGCCACGGCCGAGACGTCGAGCCACACGCGAGGAGCGCTCATGAGCGACGACATCGAAGACATGGGCCCCGTCGACTACCTGGTCGTCGAGTTCCCCGGAAACCGCCTGACGGGCGAGGCGTTCCCCCTGCTGATCGACCTGGTGGACCGGGGCATCGTCCACATCCTCGACCTCCGCTTCGTGCAAAAGGACGCCGACGGAACCGTCACCGCCCTGGAACTCACGGAGCTCGACGGTGAAGGGAACTCCTTCGGCCTGTCCGTCTTCGAAGGCGCGTCGTCCGAACTGCTCGGCCAAGAAGACCTCGACGAAGCGGGCAACGCCCTCCAGCCGGGCAACGCGGCCGCGATCCTCGTCTACGAGAACCGGTGGGCCGCCCCCTTCGCCCGGGCCCTGCGGCGCAGCGGCGCGCAGATGGTGGCGAGCGGCCGGATCCCCGTACAGGCCCTGCTCGCCTCCCTCGACGCCGAAGGAGACGCCGAAGGCGGCCCGCTGCCTCAGTGAGCACGAACGGGCCGCCCTCGGACGATCAGGTCCCCAGGATCCTGCTCTTCTGCTCGGCGAACTCCGCCTCGGTCAGGATTCCCTGCTCCTTCAGCGCTCCGAGTTCCTTGAGCTGGTCGATCTTGCTGCTCATGTCATCCGCCATCGCCGGAGCGGCAGCGGGGACGGGTGCGGGTGGGGCGGCGTACTGCTGCGGGGGTTGAGCGTACTGCTGCTGCGCAGCGGCTTGATCGTCCTGCGCTGCCCACCGGCCCGCCTGGCGCCGCGACACGCGGTTGGACACCGCCGTCGCCGTACCGGCGACCACCGCGGTGCGCGCTACTCCTCGAAGAAGACCCACGTCAATCTCCCTTGCTGCCGGGGCCGGCCCCGGCAGTCCGGCCGCCGGCCCTCCACTCCTTCCAGCATCGCACCTCGGCAGGCGACTCACCCGGTGGTGGCTCCCGTGGTGATCAGGTCCGCGAGCGCCGACAGGCCGGTCCCGGCCAGGGCCCGGCGCTGGCGGTCGGCCGAGGTGCCCTGCCGCAGGAGCCGGTGAAGGAGCGAACTCACCTCGCGGAAGTCGCCGTTCTCCTCAAGGGCGGGGCCGATGTGCCGCAGGAGCGCGCACACGACGTCCCCGCTGCTGCGCAGCCGGCCTTCCGGGTCCATCAACGTACTGCTCATCCCGTGCCGGGCCGCATGCCACGTCGCGGCCTGCAGGATCTCCGGCGGGCACAGCGCGGGTGCGGCCCCCGCCTTCTCCTCGGCGATCGCGGTGGCGGCGAGGCCGCGGACGACGCCGGCGAGCATGACCGCGTCGTCCGCCTCCAGCTGCACGTCGCAGCAGCGCACCTCGACGGTCGGGTAGCGCTCGGAGAGCCGGGCCTGCCAGTACAGCTGCCCCCGATCGGGGATCAGCCCGGATTCCACCAGCGCGTCGGCCCGGGCCTCGTAGTCCGCGAACCCCGCGAAGTGCGGGGGCGGGCCGCTGACCGGCCAGCGGCCGAAGATGATCGTGCGCCAGCTGGCGAAGCCGGTGTCCCGCCCGTCCCACAGGGGCCCGTTCGCGGACATCGCCAGCAGGGTCGGGAGCCAGACGCGCAGCCGGTTCAGGACGGCCACTCCGGTCTCCGGGTCGGGGATCCCCACGTGGACGTGCATGCCGCAGATCAGCTGCTCGTCGACGAGCACCCGGGCCTCTCCCCGCATCCTCAGATACCTCGCCGTGCTGGTGACGGGCACGGGGAGGACGTCCCGGACCGGCGCGGTGGCGGAGATCGCGATGCGGCAGCCGTTGGCCTGGGCGGCGGAGGCGACGGCGTGACGCAGCCGCAGGAGGTGGCCCCCCACCTCCTCCAGGCCCGTGCAGACGGGGGTGGCGACCTCGATCTGCGCCTGGAGCAGTTCGTCCTGGACCTCTCGCTCGTCCGCGATCGGCGTCAGGCTGGCCGTGGCACGCACCTCGTGCACGAGCGGTACGGGCAGGAGGGTCTCCGGGTCGACCAGCAGGTACTCCTCCTCGACCCCAACAGTGATCATGCTGGGTGGCTACCCCAAACCCGTCGTGATCACCCAGCTGAACGGGCATTTCGTCGTAATAGGGGAAAACCTGCCGCTCTTCGTGTCAGGGGCAGCTCGACTGCGGGTCGTCGTGGACCAGGGCGCAGATCATCTGCTCGCCGCGCCGGTGGTCCGGGTACGCCGCGAGCAGTTCGGCCTTGAAGTCGTTCCACTGGCGGGTGATCTCGGCGGTGGCCCCGGACACGGCGTGCTCGAAGTTGTCGCCGGTCTTCGAGCGGCGGGAGGCGGCGGTGTCCTTGTTCAGGGCCTGGTTGTGCGTGACACGGCCGGCGCAGTCGTCGTCCTTCACCCCGGTGGAGTCGAAATCGGAGTAGCAGCCGGTCGCGAGGTCCACGGGTATGCGGGCACGTGCCTCCCGGGTCCAGTCGGCGTCGCTCATGGCGCTGTACCGGCGGATGTCGAGGAAGGGGACGACATCGGTACGCGCCAGTCCGGGAGGGTCGGCGAGGCCGACCGGGCCGGGGGCGGCCCGGTCGGACCAGTTGGAGTGCGCGTAGAAGTCCTCGATCTGGTGCCACCCGCGGCCGAGCTGTTCCAGGACCTCGCACTTGGCCCGGTCGGACGTCTCCTTCCACGCGCAGTGCGAGGACAGGTCACTCTGGTCGGCCCGCACCTTGCCGTCCGCGTCGACGAGGCCGTCGGCCGCCCGGACCGCGTTCCGGAACCGGGCCACGGAGGTACGGACGCAGGCGAGGAGCTCGGTGGTGGCCTCGTCCCGGCTGCGGGGATAGTGCGGGACGTAGCGGGGGGCGAGGTAGTCGGCGTTGTCGCAGTGCAGGGGGCCGAGGAGGAAGTATCCGCCGTGGTCGTTGGCGTTGATCGCCCCGTCGCGGGCGTCGGCCATCTCGGACAGGGTGACCGGCTCCCAGGGCAGGGCCGCCCGGGTGATCTCCTCGTGGTTGCCGCCGGTGAACGCGAACGCGGGACCGGGCGGCGCGGCGGCCAAGGCGATCACGAAGGCGGCGGCGACGACCGCCCGGAGCGGGCCGGACGGCAGGCGGTGAGACACGCGATCACGACGCCCGGGACGCCGATCCCTTGCCCCGTGCCGGCCGCTTGGTCCGTGGCGGCGCGGCCCCGGTCCGGACGGTGGGCCACTTGAGTTCGAGCTCCAGCTCGATCTCCCCGTGGCCCACTTCGACCTCGATCTCGGTGCGGAGTTCGGCGGGGACCTGCAGGCTCAGCGTCCCGGAGCCGAATTCCAGCTCGACGTCGCCGCCCTGCCTCAGCGCCTCGGCGAGCGCGGAGAGCTGATCCGCGGCCTCGAGGCGGGACAGGGAACTCTTCTGCTCGAACTTGAGGTCACTCACGGACGTCTCCCATCCGCTGCCCCCCGACAGCTCTCGACGGCTAGGGAACGGTGGTGCCGGCGATCGCCGTGCCCTGCCTCAAGGCTGCGCCGCGGCCCGGGTCGCCGCACTCCGGACCGGCGGGCCGCGCCCCATGCGGGGTACGGGGCGAGGTCCTAGGGTTGAAACGAGGGAAAACCCGTGGTCACTCGGGAGGACGCGAGACAGGTCCACCGCGGGCCTGACCGCCGAGCAGTCGCAGCAGGACGCGCTGGTCGCGATCACCACTGGAACGGCGCGCGAACAGGGCGCCGTTCGAGTGCTGAGGACGCAGGTCCAGGCAGGAGCACACTGATGTCCCAGAGCACCACCGCCGCGATGCGCGCGGTGCCCGGCAGCACACCCCAGGAACGCGCGGCCCAGGGCAAGGAGGCCCGGAGCCGCTCGCCACGCTCGGGGCACGCCGTCCACCGGCCGTCTCCGGACCGGCCGGACCCGCTGGCCATCCTGGAGGAGCAGTCCGCCGCCCGGGTGCCCGAGCTGGTTCCGATCCGCTACGGCAGGATGCTCGAATCACCCTTCCGGTTCTACCGGGGGGCCGCCGCGATCATGGCCTCCGACCTGGCCGGCAGCCCCGACTCGGGGATCACGGTCCAGCTGTGCGGGGACGCGCACCTGCTGAACTTCAGGCTGCTGGCCTCTCCGGAGCGGCGGCTGATGTTCGACATCAACGACTTCGACGAGACCCTGCCGGGTCCCTGGGAGTGGGACGTCAAGCGGCTGTCGGCGAGCTTCGTCATCGCGGGCCGGGCGAACGGCTTCGACGACGCCGAGCGCGCGGGCATCGTGGGCGCCGGCGTGCGCTCGTACCGCGAGGCGATGCGCGGCTTCGCCGGCATGGGCAACCTCGACGTGTGGTACGCGAAGATCGACGCGGACCGCCTGGAGGACCTCGCCTCGAACCGGCTCGACAAGGGCGGACGGAAGAAACTGGCCCGTGCCCTGTCGAAGGCCCGTACGCGCGACACGCTGCAGGCCTTCGACAAACTCACGGAGCTGATCGACGGCCGACCGCACATCGCGGCGGACCCCCCGCTGCTGGTGCCGCTCGCGGAACTGCTGCCGGACGTCGAGCGCACCGAGCTGGAGGGCCGGTTCCAACGCCTGATCGAAACCTACGGCCTCACGATGGCGAGCGACCGGAGGGTGCTCTTGGAGGACTACCGGCTGGTGGACATGGCCCGCAAGGTGGTCGGCGTCGGCAGCGTCGGAACCCGCTGCTGGATCCTGCTGCTGCTCGGCCGCGACGGCCGGGACCCGCTCTTCCTGCAGGCCAAGGAAGCCGACACCTCCGTGCTCGCCGCCTACCTCGGCGCGAGCCGCTACCGCAACCAGGGCGAGCGCGTCGTCTCGGGGCAGCGGCTGATGCAGGCGGCGAGCGACATGTTCCTGGGCTGGGAGCGGGTGGACGGGATCGACGGCAGACAGCGCGACTTCTACATCCGGCAGCTGCGCGACTGGAAGGGGATCGCCATGCCGGAGACGATGTCGCCCGCGCAGCTGGCGACGTTCGCCGAGGTGTGCGGCCTCACCCTCGCCCGTGCGCACGCGCGGTCGGGCGACCGGATCGCGATCGCCTCGTACCTGGGCCGCGGCGAGGCCTTCGACCGGGCGCTCGTCACCTTCGCCGAGGCGTACGCCGATCAGAACGAACGCGACCACCAAGCCCTGGTCGACGCGGTGCGCGCGGGCCGGCTGCCGGCGGAGGAACTTCCGGCGGACTGACCGCGCGCCACCGGGCACCGCGCCACCGGGACCCCTTGACGGCACGTCAGGTGGTCCCGGCCGCCTTGGCGCCGCCCGGGTCCGCGGGCGGCTGCTCGGCGAGCGGAGCGGGCGGATGGGCCGTACCGGCCGGGAGCAGCTCGGTCGTGGTGAAGGAGATCACGGCCGCGAGGATGGCGATCGGAATCATCGCGGAGCTGCCCAGCAGCAGCACCACCAGGACCACGCTGCTGACCGGCAGCCGCATGACGGCCGCGGTGGCCGCCGCCATGCCCGCCGCCATGGCCGGTACGGCGCCCAGCCCGGGCAGGGGAGCCACGAGGACGCCGGCCGCCGCTCCGAGGAAGACCGCGGGGAAGATGGCGCCGCCGCGCAGGCTGCCCAGACAGAGGGCGTAGGCGGCGGTCTTGAAGAGCAGGACGGCGATCAGCGCGCCGACGGCCCAGGCGTGCGGGTCGGCGGCCAGTTCGCCGAGGGCGGCCTGGCCCGAGAGGGCGACGTCCGCGGGCGAGCGGCCGGTGATCAGGGCGTAGAGGGCGGCGCAGAACGCGGCGCCCAGCGCGCACAGGACGGTGCGGGGGAGCACCTGGGCGGAGACGAACGCCGCCACCCGCCGGCCCACTTCCAGGACCGGGTTCAGCAGCACGGCGAGGACGAGGGCGATGAGTACGGTCCACATCACGTCCGGTGCGTCCAGGGACGGCAGGGGCATGGGCATGGGCAGCGTGAGGCTGAGGCTGCCGGTCTCCAGCCCGGTCCACTTGCCCAAGCCCGTGAAGACGAGGGCCCCGATCCCGCTGGAGAGCAGGGCGGGGAGCATGACCGCGAAGAGCTGGGGGCCGCCGATCCCCGACACCTCGATGAGGAGTACGGCGGCGATCAGCGGGTTGCCGAAGATCGCCGCGATGGCCGCGGCCGCACCGGCCGCGCCGAGCAGCGCGGTGGTCTGCGGGGTCGCCGGGGTCCGTGTGAGGTCCCGGAAGAGCAGGGCCAGGCCGCCGCCGAGGGCGATCAGGGGCGCCTCCGGTCCCAGCACCGCGCCCAGCGGCAGGCTCGCGACCGCGGCGAGCACCACGCCCGGCAGCGCGGCCGGGTGCGTCGCGCCGGCGTGCAGGCCGCCCGCGGGGATGTGGCCGCCCCCGCCGGTCATGTGGGCGGCGACCAGGCCGACGACCACACCGGCGACCAGCAGCAGGGGCAGCGGCCACCACCACGGGGCCGTGTCCCAGCCCAGATGGTGCGGAATCTCCGCCCAGAAGACGTGCTGCAGTTCGTGGAGTCCGACGAGGAACCAGAACGCGATGAGCGACACCGGAATGCCGATGAGGGCCGAGTACACAAGGATGACGAGGTAGCCCGGGGCGCGAAGGATCTCACGCAGCCGGTCCGCCTCCTTCGGCTGACCGGTGCCAACGGGTTGAGGACTCGGCTCCGTCATGGAATTCCTCTTCCTGACACCTGACCGCCGGCCGCACTGCCCCACGGGACAGCCACCAGTGGTGTGGTGCCGACGGCGCCCCCTGCGCCGCCGGCCGGACGCCGCCACCCGGGCGGCCGAACCTCTCGTCTCGATGATCCGCCCGCCCGCCGCTCTTCGCCGCCGGAGAGCGGCGACCCCGGGGCGGGCTCCGTCCGGACATGCGAAGCTCCCGGCCGGATGCTGCAATGGCTCTGGCCCGTCCAGGCCCCGCCGCGCCCCCGCCGGACGCGGTGACCCGGTCCGCTCCGGTCCACCCGCACTCCCTGGGAGATGAGCGAACATGCCCGGAACCCTTCGTGGCCCGAGACGGACGTGCGGCGCCGAGACGGGACCCGGCGGATGACGGCGCCCGATCCGCACCCCGCGGGGCCCGGCGGGACCACACAGCCCGAAGAGGCGGACCGGCTGCGCGAACTCCTGCGCAGCGCCGGCTATCTCAAGGCGCTCGTGTTCTGCGCCCTCATCGGCGTTCCGGTGTCGCTGGTGGCCTTCTGGTTCCTGGTCGGTCTCCACGAGCTGGAACACCTGATGTGGAGCGGTCTGCCGGAGTCCCTGGGGTGGGACGCCCCGCCGTGGTGGTGGCCGTTGCCGCTGCTGCTCGTCGCCGGCGTGACCGTCGGGCTCGTGGTCACCCGCATGCCCGGCGGGGGCGGCCACATCCCCGCCTCGGGACTCCACACGGGCGGAGTCTCGCCCGGAGCCCTGCCCGGCGTGATCCTCGCCGCGCTGCTCAGCCTCCCTCTCGGCGCCACGCTCGGACCGGAGGCCCCGTTGATCGCCCTCGGCGGCGGCCTGGCGCTGCTCTTCAGGGATCTGGCGCAGGTGCCGGCGAGCGCCCAGAGCACGGTGCTCCTCGGTGCGGCGGGCGCGGCGGCGGCCGTCGCGGTGATCTTCGGAAGCCCGCTGATCGCGGGGGTCCTGCTGATCGAGGTGGCCGGGGTCGGCGGGCCCCAGCTGTTCGCGGTCATGCTCCCCGCGCTGCTGTCGAGCGGGGTGGGCTCCCTCGTGTTCACCGGCTTCGGACGCTGGACCGGTCTCGACGCGCCCAGCCTCTCCGTGAAGGTGGGCGTGCCCCTTCCGCGGCTCGACCCCGGGGACGTGCTCTGGTCCATCCCGATGGCCGTGGCCATCGGCTTTTGCATGCACCTGATCATGCGAGGGGGCCGGTCGACCGCGCGGTTCGTCGCGAAGCGTCCCCTCGCCCACACGACCCTGTGCGCCCTGGCGGCCGGCGTCTGCGCCGCCGTGTACGCGCTCACCACCGGCCGCTCGCCCGCGAACGTGGCGTCTTCCGGCCAGGAGACGCTGAGCGGGATGGCGGCCGATCCGTCGGCCTGGGGGGTCGGGGCCCTGATCGCCGTGGTGCTCTGCACGGGCGTCGCCTACGCCCTGTGCCTGGGCAGCCTGCGCGGCGGCCCCGTGTTCCCGTCGCTGTTCCTGGGCTGCGCGGTGGGTGTGCTGCTCGCGCCCCTGCCGGGCCTCGGGGTCGTACCGGGAATGGCCATCGGCATGGCGGCCGCGACGACCAGCGCCCTGCGGCTGCCGGTCAGCAGCATCGTGCTCGTCGTCCTGGTGCTCGGCAGCGTGGCCATGACCCCTGTGGTGATCCTCGCGTCCGTCGTGGCCTTCGTGACGATCCAGTTGCTGCCGCCCGGACCCGCCGTTCCACCGGTGGGCAAGGCGGCCAAGCCGCCGACCGCGCGTCCCCCCGCCGCCGGTGCGTCGTCCGGCTCCTCATGAAGGAGGCCGTATGGCACGGCACCACGTGACGGTGCCCGCATCCGTGGTGCTCGTGACGGGCGTGGCGGGTTCCGGGAAGACCACCGTGGGGGTGCTGCTGGCCGACCGGCTCGGCTGGGCCTTCCAGGACGCGGACGACCTTCACACGGCGGCGAACCGGGCCAGGATGGCGGCCGGCGAGGCCCTGTCCGACGAGGACAGACGCCCGTGGCTGGCCGCGGTCGCGGCATGGATCGACCGCCGGATCGCGGCGCGCGAACCCGCCGTCGTGGCCTGCTCCGCCCTCAAGCGCGCCTACCGCGACCAGCTGGCCGGGGGACGGCCCGACGTACGACTGGTCCATCTGCACGGCTCACGGCAGCTCATCCGGGCCCGGCTCCAGTCCCGGCACGGCCACTTCTTCCCCGCACGGCTGATGGACAGCCAGTTCGCCGACCTCCAGGAGCCGGAGCCCGACGAGGACGCCTGCGTGGTGGACATCGACCAGCCCCCGGAAGCCGTCGTCGAAGCCGTCGTCGCTCAACTCCGCGCCGCAGCGACCGAGGTACCGCACATGCCCCCCACGGCATCAGGAGAACAGTGGCGGCTACGCCACGGCCCGCATACGGCGGTGGTCGTCGAGCTGGGCGGCGCCCTGCGCCACTATGACGTGGGCGGGCGGCCGCTCCTCGACGGATTCGCCGCCGACGAGGGGATCACCGGCGGCCGCGGACAGCTCCTCGTTCCCTGGCCGAACCGGATCGCCGGCGGACGCTACCGGTTCGGCGGCCAGGACCTGCAACTCCCGCTGACCGAGCCGGAGAACGGCAACGCGATCCACGGACTCCTCCGATGGGTCCCGTGGCGGCTGCTCGACCGCAGCGAGAACGCCGTCACGGTGGGCACCACCCTCTTCCCGCAGCCGGGATACCTGTACCGGCTGGAGGTCCGTGCCGAATACCGGCTGGGTCCGGAGGGGCTCGACACCACCGTCACCTCCACCAACCCGGGGGACACCGCCGCGCCCTACGGCGTGGGCCAGCACCCCTATCTGACCGTGGGCACCGACCTGGTGGACACCGCCCTGCTGACCGTGCCGGCCCGCTACCGGCTCGGCAGCGACGTGCACGGCCTGCCGACAGGGGAGGAGCCGGTCGAGGGCACGGCGTACGACTTCCGCACCGCCAGGCCCATCGGCGAGCAGCACCTGGACACCGCGTACACCGGGCTCGACAGGGATCCCGCCGGCCACTGCACGGTGCGGCTCGCGCACCCCTCGGGGCATCACGGCATCGACGTACGGCTCATCGAGGGCATCCGGTACGTGCAGGTGTACACCGGGGACACGCTGTCCGAGCCCGGGCGGCGCCGGCGCGGTGTCGCCATCGAGCCCATGTCCTGCCCGGCCGACGCCTTCCGCAGCGGCACGGCGCTCACCGTCCTGCGACCGGGCGACAGCCATGTCCTGCGCTGGGTCCTGGCCCCGTGGGGATCCCGGTGACCCCGGGCAGCGGGCCGTCGTCGACGCCGCAACGCATGACCGCCGGCGCCTTCCGCGCGTTGTACGGGGAGCTGCGCGAGCGCAGCCCCCGCGCCCCCGACGACCGGCGCGGTGCGCTCGGCCACCTGACGCCCGAGCGCGTCGTGGCCGCCGCCGCCGAGGTCCGCTCCGGACGTACGGTGTCGCTCGCCGCGCCCATCGAGACCCTGCCCGGCCCGGACAATCCCGAACCGGCGCGCCACCGGATGATCGCGCCCGCCGACGGTGAGACCGGTGCGAGCGGCGGCGACGCGCTGCACTTCGCCCGCGACCGGTTCGCGATGAACGTGCACGGGGACGCGGACAGCCATCTCGACGCGCTGTGCCACGTCGTGTTCGACGGGGAGCTCTACAACGGCGTGCCGGCGAGCAGTGTGACGTCCCACGGCGCCGGCACGCTCTCCGTCGAGGCCGTCCGGGACGGCATCGTCGGCCGTGGCGTGCTCCTGGACGTTCCGCGGCTGCGGGGCGTGCCGTGGCTGGAGCCCGGCGACCACGTGAGCGCCGCCGACCTGACCGGGGCGGAGGAGGCCCAAGGGGTCCGGGTCCGGCCGGGCGACCTGCTGTTCGTACGGGTGGGGCATCGACCGAGGCGCCAGGAGCGCGGGGCGTGGAACGCCGCGCGGGCCCGGGCCGGCCTTCATCCCACGGCCGTACGTTTCCTGGCCGAGCGGCAGGTCGCCGCGCTGGGCTCGGACGGCAACAACGACACCGCCCCCAGCGCGGTGGCCGGGGTCGACTTCCCCGTGCACGTGCTGGCGGTGCACGCCATGGGACTGCACCTGATGGACTACCTCCAGTTCGAGGAGCTGACCGCGGCGTGCGCCCGCGCGGGCCGGTGGTCGTTCCTGTGCGTGGTGGCGCCGCTCAGACTTCCCGCGGCCACCGGCTCGCCCGTGAACCCGATCGCCGTGCTGTGACGGCCGGCTGCGCGCGCCCCGTCCGGTCGCCGTCCCCGGGAACGAGGGATACGTTCGAAGAGGTGGGGTGGCTGCCGCGTCCCGGCAGCGCGCAGAGAGAGGGCCGGTGACAGGGCGGGCCCGCGAGCGCAAGGACGGTGGTCGCCGTGGGCGACTTCCCGCACTACGACGTCGTCATCATCGGTTCGGGCGCCGGCGGCGGCACGCTCGCCCACCGGCTCGCCCCCTCCGGGAAGCGGGTGCTCATCCTCGAACGCGGTGACTACCTCCCCCGCGAGCGGGACAACTGGGACTCCACCGCCGTGTTCGTGAAGGGCAAGTACCGGGCTCCGGAGTTCTGGCTGGACAAGCACGGCGACCAGTTCCCGCCCGAGGTCAACTACTACGTCGGGGGGAACACCAAGTTCTACGGCGCGGCCCTGTTCCGGCTGCGGCCCGAGGACTTCGCGGAACTCCGCCACCACGACGGGGTGTCGCCGGCCTGGCCGATCCGGTACGAGGACCTGGAGCCCTACTACTCGGAGGCCGAGCACCTCTACCTGGTCCACGGACGCCACGGTGAGGACCCGTGGGAAGGGTCGTACAGCGCCCAGTACGCCCATCCGCCGGTCGAACACGAGCCGCGCATCCAGCAGTTGAGCGACGACCTGGAGAAGCGCGGTCTGCACCCCTTCCACCTGCCCATCGGCGTCGACCTGACCCAGGACGAGCACGGGCGGGCCACCAGCAGCAGCGTCTGTATCCGCTGCGACCGCGTGGACGGCTTCCCCTGCCTGGTGCGCGGCAAGTCGGACGCCCAGGTGATCTGCGTGGAACCGGCCCTGCGGCACCCGAACGTCGAGATGGTCACCAACGCGCGGGTGGTCCGGCTGGAGACCGATCCGACCGGACGCACCGTCAGCAGGGTCGTGACCCGGAACGAGGACGGGGCGGAGGCCTCGTACGCCGCGGACATCGTGGTCGTCGCCTGCGGGGCGGTCAACTCCGCGGCGCTCCTGCTGGCCTCGGCCAACGACCGTCACCCGCGCGGGCTGGCGAACAGCTCCGACGTGGTCGGCCGGCACTACATGCGCCACAACAACCTCGCGCTGATGGCCCTTTCGAAGGAGCCCAACGACACCAAGTTCCAGAAGACCCTGGCCCTGCACGACTGGTACCTCGGCGCCGACGACTGGGACTACCCGCTGGGCGGCATCCAGATGCTCGGCAAGTCGGACGCCGACCAGATCCACGGCGAGGCGCCCCGCTGGGCGGGTGCCGTGGCCCCCGACATGCCCTTCGAGGTCATGGCCCACCACGCGGTCGACTTCTGGCTGTGCGGCGAGGACCTTCCCCTCCCCGACAGCCGGGTCACCCTCGAAGGAGACGGCACCATCCGGCTCGTGCTCGACGAGAAGAACAACATCGAGGGGCTCAAGCGCCTGCGGCACAAGCTCCAGGGCATGCTCAGCCATCTGGGGATGCACGAGCACCAGCTCCTGACGCGCAGCATCTACCTCCACAAGGGCATGCCGATCGGCGCCACGGCGCACCAGGCCGGCACCGTACGGTTCGGCGACGACCCGGCCACCTCAGCCCTGGACGTGAACTGCAAGGCGCACGATCTCGACAACCTGTACGTGGTCGACACGAGCTTCTTCCCGAGCATCGGCGCGGTCAATCCGTCCCTCACGGCGATCGCGAACGCCCTGCGGGTGGGCGACCACCTCGTGGAGCGGCTGGGCTGACCCCGCGGTTCCTCCGACCGGGGGGTGATGCTCGGCCGCGTGGCCCAAGGGCACGCCGCCCGGGCCGCCGATCCGCGACGAGGGTGCTTCCGTGGCGTTCGGACCCCGCCGGACCGCGGTCCGGCGGACCGGACCGGGCATGCGAGGAGGCAGTCGATCGTGAGTCCCACCGAGGGCGTACCGCGGGGCGTGATCCCCGCCCACCTGCTCAAGGGCCAGAAGGCGCTGGTCACCGGCGCCAACAGCGGGATCGGCAAGGCCACGGCCATCGGCCTGGGCCGGGCCGGCGCCGACGTCGTCGTGAACTACGTGGCCGGCAAGGAGGAGGCCGAGAAGGTGGTCGAGGAGATCACCTCGTTCGGCGTGCGCGCCGCCGCGTACGAGGCGGACGTGTCCCAGGAGGACCAGGTCGTGGCCATGACGGACCGGATGGTCCGGGAGTTCGGCACGATCGACATCCTGGTCGCCAACGCCGGGCTGCAGCGCGACGCCCCGTTCGAGGAGATGACGCTCGCCCAGTGGCAGAAGGTGCTCGACGTCAACCTCACGGGCCAGTTCCTCTGCGCCCGTGAAGCGACGAAGGAGTTCCTGCGGCGCGGGGTCGTCCCGGAGGTGTCCCGCGCGGCCGGAAAGATCATCTGCATGAGCTCCGTCCACCAGATCATCCCCTGGGCGGGACACGCCAACTACGCGTCCTCCAAGGGCGGCGTGCACATGCTGATGACGACCCTGGCCCAGGAACTCGCGCCCAAGAAGATCCGCGTGAACGCGATCGCGCCCGGAGCCATCAAGACACCGATCAACAAGGACGCGTGGGAGACGGCGGAGGCCCGGGAGGACCTGCTCCGGCTGATCCCGTACGACCGCATCGGCGATCCCGAGGACATCGCGTACGCGGCCGTGGCCCTCGCCTCCGACCTCATGGACTACGTCGTGGGCACCACGCTCTACGTCGACGGCGGGATGACCCTCTTCCCCGGCTTCGCCACCGGCGGCTGACGCTCCCCCGACCGCCGTCCCGAGCGCCGAAGGACCGCATGCACATCACGCTCCACCTGCTGGCGGCGGACGCCCCCGCCCAACTGCTCCCGGCCAGGGAGCTCATGGCGTTCACCCTCGCCTCCCACATCATCCTCGTGCCGATGGGCGTGGCGCTGCCGCTCATCACCCTGGTCATGCACTCCATCGGCCTGCGCAGGAACGACGCCACGGCCCTGCTGCTGGCCCGGCGATGGTCGGCCGTGATGGCCGTGCAGTTCGCGATCGGCGTCGTCACCGGAACCGTACTGTCGTTCGAGTTCGGCCTGCTCTGGCCCGGGCTGATGGGCAAGTGGGGCGATGTCTTCGGCATCGGTTTCGGCGTCGAGGCCTGGGCGTTCTTCCTGGAAGCCGTGCTCATCGCCATCTACCTGTACGGCTGGCGCCGGCTGAAGCCGCGCACCCACTTCCTGCTCGGGCTGCCGCTGCCGGTCACGGCGCTCCTGGGGGCCTTCGGCATCCTCGCGGCCAACGCGTGGATGAACACGCCCCGGGGGTTCTCCCTCGACTCCCAGGGCAAGCCGGTCGACGTGAACGTCTGGAAGGCCGTCTTCACCCCCATGTTCGGGCCGCAGTACTGGCACTTCGTCGTGGCGATGCTGCTGACCGCGGGCTACGTCGTGGCGGGCGTCTACGCCGTCGGATGGCTGCGGGGCCGCCGGGACCGCTACCACCGGCTCGGCTTCACGGTCCCCTTCACCCTCGCCGCGGTGGCCACACCGGTCCAGTTCTTCCTGGGCGACTCGATCACCCGGCAGGTGTTCCAGAAGCAGCCCGTGAAGTTCGCCGCGACGGAGATCGTCTGGAAGACCGACAGCCACGTTCCCGAGTACCTCTACGGCCGCCTCCACCCGGACGGATCGATCTCCGGCGGCATCAAGTTCCCCCAGCTGGACTCCATCCTGGCCGGGTTCAGCCCGGACACCGTGGTGACGGGGCTCTCCTCCGTACCGGCGAGCGACCGCCCGAACGCCACCCAGGCCACGATCGCCCACTGGGCCTTCGACACCATGGTCGTGGCCGGCAGCCTGCTCCTGCTCCTCGCCCTGTGGTACGGCCTCGTCTGGCTGCGCCACCGCCGGCTGCCCGACTCCAAGTGGTTCTTCCGCGGCGCCGCCTGCGCCGGCGTCGGCTCCGTCATCGCCGTCGAATGCGGCTGGATCACGACCGAGGTGGGGCGCCAGCCCTGGATCGTCTACCAGAACATGCGCGTCGCGGAGGCCGTGACCTCCACCCGCTCCACCACCCTCTGGATCATGTTCGGCCTGGTGATCGTGGTGTACGTGTTCATCTTCGGGGCGTTCCTCACGGTCCTGCTGAAGATGCGCGACCGGTGGCGACTGGCCGACGCCGAGACGAGCGGGCGGCCGGACGGGCGGCCGGTGGACGCACCCGAGGCGGTCACCCCCTACGGTCCGCGCCCGGCCGTCCCGGCCGGCGACGCCCCGTCCTCGGGAGACGGCGACTCCACTGCCTCCCGGGGAGGTGACGCGTGATGGCCGAGTTCGTCGCCTTCGTCCTGCTGCTGGCCGTGGCCGCGTACGCCTGCGGTGGCGGGACCGACTACGGGGCGGGCTTCTGGGACCTGACGGCCGGCGGAACCGAGCGCGGCAAGCGCCCCCGATGGCTGATCGACCACGCCATGGCACCCGTCTGGGAGGTCAACAACGTCTGGCTGATCTTCGTCCTCATCCTCATGTGGACCGGATTCCCCGTGCTCTTCCAGACGGTGTTCACCGCGATGTGGCTGCCCTTCGCGCTGGCCGCCCTCGGCATGGTCCTGCGCGGCGCCGGATTCGCCCTGCGCAAACCCAGCCGCCGGCTGGCCCGGCGGCGCCTCTACGGCGCCGTGTTCGCCATCGCCTCCCTACTGACCCCCTTCTGCCTCGGGGCGGCCGTCGGCGCCATCGCCTCCGGCCGGATCGCACCGGGAACCGAGGCCTCGGCGCACGCCTGGGCCACCCCCGCGTCCCTCCTGTTCGGGCTGCTCACCGTCGCCGGGACCGCACTCCTCGGCGCCGTGTTCCTGACCGCCGACGCCAAGCGCTTCGACGCACCCGACCTGGTCGGCTACTTCCGGCTCCGCGCCCTCGCCGCTCTCGTCGCGGTCGCCCTGACGGCCGTCGGCGTCCTCCTCGTCACCCGCGGCGACGCCCCCCACGTCTGGCACGGGCTGACCCACGGTGCGGGGCTCGCCCTCGCGATCGTGTCCGCGGTGTTCTTCGTCGCCACGGGACTGCTCGTGCTGCGGGGACAGACGCACTGGGCCCGCTTCAGCGCCGTCGGGATCGTCGGCGCGGCCGTCTTCGCCTGGGGGCTCGCGCAGCGCCCCTACCTCATCCCCACCTCCCTGTCGGTGGCGGACGCCGCGGGCGATTCCCAGACGCTGCTCTGGCTGTCGGTGGTCAGCCTCGTCGCCCTGCTGTTCGTCCTCCCGGCCGTCTTCTTCCTCTACTGGCTGGACACCCATGGCGAGCTGGAGCCCCTCACCGACGCCGACCTGCGACCGACCGGCCCCCTGCGCGGGGACGCGGTCGACGGCGACTGAGTCCACCGTCGCGCCCGCGGGGCGAGGAAGGAGACCGCTGTGAGCGAGGACGACATCCTCCTCGGCATCGCCCTGGTCGTGGCGCTGGCCGCCGCCTGCCAGATCCTCGCCGGAAGGCTCCGCGTCCCCGCGCTGATCCTGCTGCTGCCGGTCGGCTTCGCCGCGGGCGCCCTGACCGACGTCGTCCACCCGGACCAGCTCGTCGGGGAGGACTTCTCCGCCCTCGTGTCCCTGTCCGTGGCGGTGATCCTCTACGACGCCGGTCTCGGCCTCGACCTGCGCAACCTCACCGGCGACACCCGCGCGATCGTGGGCAGGCTGCTCCTCTTCGGTGTGGCCTTCACCTTCCTGGCCGTCTGCGCGGTCGGCCCGGTCCTGTTCGGCATGTCGCTCAGGGTGGCCGCGATGGTCGGCATGATCCTCGTCGTGTCGGGGCCCACGGTCGTGGGGCCCCTGCTCCAGTACGTGCGGCCGACGGACAAGGTGCGGCGCCTGCTGATCTGGGAAGGGACACTGACCGACCCCATCGGCGCCATCCTCGGGGCACTCGTCTTCCACGCCATCGACACGACGAACCGGATCGACATCGGCCGCGGCTACCAGATCGGCCAGTTCCTCATCAGCATGGCCGTCGGCCTCGTCGGCGGAGCCGTGGGCGTCGCACTGCTGTGGCTGACCCTGCGCGTGCTGCGGCTCGGCGAGACGCTCGGCACCCTGGCGCAACTGGCCACGGTGATCGCCGTGTCGGCGGGCTGCGACATCGTCCGCGACGACACCGGGCTCATCGCCGCGATCGTCACCGGCATGGCCGCGGCCAACATCCGGGGCTTCGACATGCCCGCGCGCCGGCCCTTCTTCGAGACACTGGTCCAGCTGATCATCGGGCTGCTGTTCATCTCCATCTCGGCCAGCGTCACCCCGGCCTCCCTGGTCCCCGTGCTCCTTCCCACCCTGGCCCTCGTCGCGTTCCTGGTCCTGGTGGTACGGCCGCTCGTGGCCTTCGTCGCCACCATGGGCAAGGACATGACCCCGGGGGAACGGGCGTTCGCGGGATGGATGGCTCCGCGCGGCATCGTCGCGGCCTCCACCGCGGCGGCCTTCGCCGCCGGCCTCGTCCAATTGGGGCTGCGCGGCGCCTCCAAGATCCTTCCCATCACCTTCCTCGTGATCGTCTCGACGGTCGTGCTGTACGCCCTGACCGCCGGCCCCGTGGCCCGGCGGCTCGGCGTCGCCCGGCCGAACCTCACACGGCCGCTGCTCGTGGGCGGAGCCCCGTGGACGATCGCGCTGGGCACGGCCCTGCGGTCGACGGGGCTGGACGTACAGATGTGGGCGGGAATGGGCGAGGAACGTGAACGGATCAAGGACGCCGGGATCAAACTGGCCAGAGGAGACCTGCTGGCCACGGCCACCAACCCCCGGGCCCGGCTGGAGGGGGTCAACGCCGTCTTCCTGCTCACGGACGACGACGACTTCAACGCGCTCGCCTCGGTGGTGGTCCAGGACAACGTCGAGGGGCCGGTCTACCGGGTGGGACCTCCCCACGAGAGCCACGGCGTCGTCGCGCCCTACACGGGCGGCGCCATCCTGTTCGGCGGCTCACTCGTCAGGCACGTCCTGGCGACACGCTACGAACAGGGCGCCCGGTTCCTCGTCCAGCCGGCCTCCGACCCGGTCCCGCGGGGACACGAAACGCTGTTCCTGGTCAGCGCCGAAGGCCGCCTGGACCCGGTGGACGCGACCCAGCCCCCGACCCCGCAAAAGGGCGACGTCGTCGTCCTGCTCGGCCCCGTCCCGGAGACCTAGGCCGAATCCCCGAGCGCCGTTTTCTACAAGACCCGTCCTGGGGTCCGCCCTCAGACTCATGCCGAGTTCGCCAACCGCCGGCCGGTCGAGTCGGTGGCACACCTCCACGTCAAAGGGGACAAGGCATGCGTATGACGAGGAACCTTGCAGGCATTGCCGGCGGTATCGCGCTGACCGGCGGTCTGCTGGTCGGGGGCGCGGGAACCGCGAGTGCGGCGGCGTCGGACTGCCCCTCGGGCTACTTCTGCGTCTGGTCCGGATCGAACTACACCGGCCAGCGGCAGCAGGTCGCCGGGACCAACGCCAGCCTGACCCAGTACGCGGTGTTCCAGAACTTCAAGTCCTGGTACAACCACGGCGCTTCCTGTGACTTCAAGGCGTACTCGGGAACCAACTACTCCGGCAGCAGCACCATTGTCGCCAAGGGGGCCAAGGGCTCCGGCGGCCAGAGCTACTACTTCAAGTCCAACAACTGGGTCAACTGCCGCTGACCGGCCCAGGCGCAAGGACTGCGCTCGACCGGGCCTCCCGGCTGCCCGGGGGTGCCGGGAGGCCCTAGCCGCCGCTCCGCGCCATGCGGTTCAGGGTCTCGTCCAGGGTGATGGCCGCGTCGATGAGCGCAAGGTGGGTGAACGCCTGCGGGAAGTTGCCGAGCTGGCGGCCCGTCAGGGCGATCTCCTCGGAGTACAGGCCCAGGTGGTTGGCGTACGTCATCATCTTCTCGAGTACCAGCCTGGCCTGATCGGCCCGCCCGGCGCGGGCCAGCGCGTCGACGTACATGAAGGTGCACAGGGAGAAGGTTCCCTCGTTGCCGCGCAGGCCGTCGGGCGATGCCTCGGGGTTGTAGCGGTAGACCAGGCTGTCGGTGACCAGCTCGCGGTCCATCGCATCCAAAGTGGACTGCCACATCGGGTCGTCGGGCGTGATGAACCCCACGGTCGGCATCCGCAGCAGTGCGGAGTCGAGCACATCGCTGCCGTAGTGCTGCACGAAGGCCTTGCGGTCGGGGTCCCAGCCCTTCGCCAGGATCTGCTCGTAGATGTTGTCGCGCTCGGCGGCCCAGCGGCCGCTTTCGGCCGGTCGGCCGTGGGCGACCGCCAGCCGCAGCGCGCGGTCGAACGCGACCCACGACATCACCCGGCCGTACGTGAAGTGCTTGCGCCCGCCCCGGGTCTCCCACAGTCCCTCACCGGCCTGGTCCCAGTGGTCCACGAGCCACTCCAGCAGGGTGCGCAGCGAGGTCCAGCCGTGGATGTCCAGGTGGATGCCGTGCTGGTGGGCGAAGGAGATGCTGTCGAGCGCCTCGCCGTAGATGTCCAGCTGCAACTGCGTCGCCGCGCCGTTGCCGATGCGCACCGGGGCGGACCGCTGGTACCCCTCCCAGTGGTCCAGGGTCTCCTCGTAGAGGTCGGAGGAACCGTCCACCCGGTACATGATGTTCAGCGGCCCCGAGTCGCCGTCGCTGCCGGCCTTCTCCTTCACCCGGTCGCCCAGCCAGGCGATGAACGCCCGCGCCTCCTCCGTGAACCCCAGTCCCAGCAGGGCGTACACGGAGAAGGACGCGTCCCGGATCCAGGTGAACCGGTAGTCCCAGTTGCGCTCGCCGCCCAACTGCTCCGGCAGACCGGCCGTCGGGGCCGCCACCAGGGCCCCGCTGGGTGCGTACGTCATCAGCTTCAGCGTGATGGCGGAGCGCTCCACCATCTCGCGCCAGCGGCCCGAGTACCGGGACTGGTGGAGCCACGAGCGCCAGAACTGCCGGGTTTCGGCGAACAGTTCCTGGAACTCGGCGACGCGGATCTCGCGCGGCGGCCCCTCCGCGGCCGACTCCATGACCAGCCCACGCTGTTGCCCGGCCTCCAGCGGAAGCGTGACGCGCAGGTCGTGATCGCCGGTGAGGGTGTGCACCACCCGTTCGTCCTCGGGCTCGCGCACCACGCTGAGCGTGAGCTCCAGATCGTCCGAGGCGAACACCGCCCCGTTCTCGGTGAGGCGCAGGGTGTGGGGCTTGCGCCCGTAGTCGAACCGTGGGGCGATGTCGATCCGGAACGTCATGCTGCCGCGGACGCACCGGAGCATGCGGACCAGGCGGTGGTGGTCCGTGGCCGTCCTTCCGGTCACCGGCATGAAGTCGACCACCTCGCCGGCACCGGCCTCGGTCATGAACCGCGTCACGAGGATCGCGGTGTCCGGCAGGTACAGCTGCTTCGTGGTGTACGTCTCGTCCGTCGGTCTGACCGTGAAATGGCCGCCCTTCTCCCAGTCGAGAAGAGCTCCGAACACACTGGGCGAATCGAAGCGCGGGCAGCAGAACCAGTCGATGGTTCCCTCGGTGGTCACCAGCGCCGCGGTCTGCAGATCACCGATCAGGCCGTGGTTCTCGATCAGCGGGTAGTCAGCCATGGGAGGACCCTTCCGACGCCACTCCCTCAGCTTAGGCGCGGCGTTCCCGGTGGGCCCGCCGGGAACGCCGCGCCCCTGCACCCGCCGGTGAACGGCTCTAGTATGAGAACCACGAGCCGGATGTTCAGGCGGGAGCGGACGATGATCTCCTGGGCGGCACGCTTCCGGTTGATGCAGTACGTCAAGGCGAGCCTGTGGATCATCCCTCTGATCGGACTCCTGCTGGGAGCCCTGCTCGCCGAGTGGGCCGCCGGAGTGGAGGGCGCGGGCTGGTGGCCGGACAGTTGGCGGTACTCCGCGTCGACGGCGAGCAGTGTGCTCAGCTCCGTCGTCGGAGCCATGGTCGCGCTGCTCGGGTTCGTCGTGACCATCGGCGTCCTCGTCGTCCAGCAGGCCACCGGAACGCTGTCCCCGCGCTACATGCGCCTGTGGTACCGCGACCGACTCCAGAAGGCGGTACTGGCCACGTTCGCCGGGACGTTCGCGTACGCCTTCTCCCTCTTGCGCAGGATCGAGTCCGACATGGTCCCCGACCTGGGAGTGACCCTGTCCGGCGTGGCCGTCTCCCTCAGCCTCGTGCTTCTGCTGATCTACCTCAACCGGTTCACCCACAACCTCCGGCCCGTGGCCATCGCCGACCTGGTGGGGCGCCTGGGGGAGAAGGTGCTCCTGCGCGCGACGGAACGCATCCACCACTCCTCGGCCCACGACGGGTCCACCCCGCCGTCCGCCGGTCCGGTGACCCTCATCCGGTCCGAACGGGGCGGAGTCATCCAGGCGTTCGACGCGGCGGGACTGATCGCCACCGCCGTCCGCCACGACTGCGTCCTCGTACTGGCCCACCAGGTCGGCGACTTCGTACCGCCCGGCACCTCGCTCGTCGAGGCCCACGGGTGCGCGCGGGCGCCGGACCCGCGGCGGCTGACCGGGCTCGTCGCCCTCGGCACCGAGCGCACCATCGAGCAGGATCCCGCCTTCGCCCTGCGCGTCCTCGTCGACATCGCCATCCGCGCCCTCTCGCCCGCCGTGAACGACCCCACGACCGCCGTACAGGTGCTCAACCACATCGACACGTTCCTGCACGTGGTCGGCCGGGCCCGGCTCCGCGGCCGCTACGTGCTCGCCGACGGCGAGGGCCGGCCCCGGCTGGTGGTGGAGGGCCGCGGCTGGGAGGACTACCTGGAGCTCGGCGTCACCGAGATCCGGGAGTACGGGGCCACGTCCCTCCAGGTGTGCAGGCGGCTCCGCGCACTGCTGGACGACCTCCTCGAAACCCTGCCGGACGAGCGGCTGCCGGCGGTACGCGCGGAGCTCGCCCTCCTCGACGAAGCCGTCCGGCGGGCGTTCACCGACCCCGCCCGCCGCGCCGCCGCGCGCACGGCCGACCGACAGGGCCTCGGCGGCGGGGCGCGTCCCGAGATCGCTCCCTGATGAGGAAGGTGGTGTCCGTGAGCCGGATGGTGTCGTTGTGCACTGCCGGGGGCGCCATGCTCGCGGTGGTACTGGCCGGTGTCGCACAGCCGCAGGCATACGCGACCGGCGACGACCGCGAGGAGCGCAGCGCGGACGTTCTCCGGGAGTTGGTGCCTTCTCCCGACGGCCCGGGCTGTGCGGCAGCCGTCGGCGTACGGGGAAGCGTCGTCTGGGAGGCGGGGAGAGGGAGGCCGATCTGACGACCGGGCGCGCCATCACCTCGAAGACGGTCTTCGACATGGCCTCCAACTCCAAGCAGTTCACCGCGGACGCCGTCCTCCTGCTGGCCGGGCGGCACCGACTCGCGCTGGACGACCCCCTGTCCGCATTCCTCGACGATCCGCCCGCCTGGACGCGGAAGGTCACGCTGGGCGACATGATGCGTCACACCAGCGGCATCACCGACTACCAGGACCTGTTGGAGGCCAAGGGCATCGAGCTGACGGATCCGGCCGGGCAGAAGGAAGCGATCGAGGCCATCCTCGCCTCGCAGCCGGAGGATCCGCCGGGCAGGCGATTCTCCAACTCCAACTCCAACTACGTCCTCTTGGCGCTGTCGTCGAGAGGGTCACCGGCCAGCTGTTCCCGGCCTTCCTCCAACAGGAATTCTTCACTTCGCTGCACCTGCGCATGAGGTTGTCCCCGGGGGTGGACGTTCCCGGCAAGGCGAAGTCGTACGACGAGAAGGACGGCTCGTTCACTCCCAATTCCTTCCCTTGGAGACAGTACGGAGACGGCTCCGTCCAGACCACCCCCGGAGAATTCGTCCGCTGGGCCGACCATTACCGCACCGGTCGCATAGGCGGAACGGAACTGCTCACCGGAGTCACGGAGGGAGCCGTGAGCGTGGGCGACGTCCGGCGCGGGCGCGGCATCGAGGAAGGGCGGTACATGGACATCGTTGGCTGGGGAGAGCTGACCGGAGACGCGAATCGTTGTAGGCTCCGATGACCGCCCTTGACCTGCGTGAAGCAGGCAGGGAGCAGACATATCGGGAGTATTCGCATGCTTCGCACCATGTTCAAGTCCAAGATCCATCGGGCCACCGTCACCCAGGCCGACCTGCACTACGTCGGCTCCGTGACCATCGACGCCGATCTGCTGGACGCGGCGGATCTGCTGCCCGGGGAGCTTGTCCACATCGTGGACATCACCAACGGCGCCCGGCTGGAGACCTACGTCATCGAGGGCGAGCGCGGGTCCGGGGTCATCGGGATCAACGGGGCCGCGGCCCATCTGGTGCACCCCGGGGACCTGGTCATCCTCATCAGCTACGCACAGGTCGAGGACGCTGAGGCCCGGGCGCTGAAGCCCCGCGTCGTGCACGTGGACGGCGACAACCGGATCGTCGAGCTGGGCGCGGATCCCTCCGCCCCGGTGCCGGGTACGGATCAGGAGCGCAGCCCCCACGCGGTGGCTGTCTGACGGGGGTCGGGGACCATGCCGCAGAGCCAGAGCACACCGATCGAGTTCCAGGACGAGCGCGAGGCCGGGCGGCTGCTCGCCGTGGAGGACGGGGCGGTGGTCGGATACATCGCCTACTTCGTGCTCGCGGAGGCGCCTCACGCCCTGGTGGCGGTGCACACCGTCGTCGAGCCCGCCCACGAGGGCCGGGGCATCGCCGGGGGGCTGGTGCGGACCTTCTACGGGATGGCCGCCGCCGAGGGCGTGCCCGTGGTGCCGCTCTGCCCGTACGCGGCGAGCTGGGCCGCCAAGCACCCCGACCAGGCGCCCGAGCCGGCCGCCGAGGTCGTGGCGGCGGCCAAGGCGCAGCTCGACGCCGACTCCGACCTCTGGTGACGGGCCCGGGCCTGGTCCTGCTGCACACCTCGCCCGTGCACGTCCCGGTCTTCGACGCGCTGCGCGACCGGCGCCACCCGGGGGCCGTGCTGCGGCACCTGGTGGCGCCGGAGCTGCTGGAACGGGCCCGCGCCGAAGGGCCCGGGGCGGTGGCTCCGGCCCTCCTGGCCCTGCTGGCCGCCGCGGGGCCCGCGCCCGTGCTCGTCACCTGCTCGACCATCGGCGCGACCGCGGAGTCGCTGGCTCCGCAGCTCGGTGCCCCCGTGCTGCGCGTGGACCGGCCGATGGCGGCCGCGGCGGTGCGCACGGGCGCGCGGATCGCCGTACTGGCCGCCCTGGAGTCCACGCTCGCCCCGACGGCCGGGCTGCTGGCCGACGAGGCGGGCGAGCGGCGCGTGTCCGTCCGTACGCACCTGGTCGCCGGGGCCTGGGAGCGCTTCGAGGCGGGGGACACGGCGGGGTACCTGGCCCGCGTGGCCGCGGCCGCCGACGCCGTCACCGGCGCGGACGTCATCGTGCTCGCCCAGGCCTCGATGGCCGGGGCCGCCGGCCTGACCACGAACCCGGTCCCGGTGCTGTCCAGCCCGGCCCCGGGCCTGGCCGCCGGTCTGGCGCTGCGTACGGCGGCGCCGTAGCGGGCGTACCCGCCGCGATCGCGGGAAACTGAACAACATGGGACGAAACCTAGAGCAGACGCAGCCGCCGGTCCCGGGGCCCGGGCCGTTCCCCGACCCCGACCCCGAGCCCATGCCGCGGCCCGTGCCGCCGGTGCCCGGACCGGTACCCGAGCCGGACCCGGTCCCCCCGCCTCCGGGACCCGCGCCGATCCCCCAGCCCGGGCCCCTCAGCTAGGCCCTGTCCGGGCCTGGTGCAGGGCGTCAGTCCGTGCGGACCTCCGAGCGGACGCCGCTCCAGAGGGTGTGGAACGAGCCCTCGCGGTCGGTCCGCCGGTAGGTGTGCGCGCCGAAGAAGTCCCGCTGCCCCTGGGTGAGGGCCGCCGGCAGCCGCTCGGCGCGCAGGGCGTCGTAGTACGCGAGGGAGGCCGCGAACGCCGGGACCGGGATGCCCTGGCCCACGGCGGCCGTGATCACCGCGCGCCAGTCCTGCTGCGCCGCGCCGATCTCGTCCGCGAAGCCCGGGTCGGCCAGCAGGCTCGGAAGGTCCGGGCGGGCGTCGTACGCCGCCCGGATCCGGTCGAGGAACGCGGCCCGGATGATGCAGCCGCCGCGCCACAGCGAGGCCATCGCGCCCAGGTCCACGCCCCAGCCGTACTCCTCGCTGCCCGCGCGGATCTGGTGGAAGCCCTGGGTGTACGAGACGATCTTCGACGCGTACAGCGCCTGCTCCACCTGCGCGGCGAAGGCCTCCGCCGCCTCCGGCGCGAGCGCGGCGGCGGTCGGGCCCGCCAGCCCGCGGGCGGCCGTCCGCAGGTCCGCGTGGCCGGAGACGGCCCGGGCGAAGACCGCCTCGGCGATCCCCGACACCGGCACCCCCAGGTCCAGGGCGATCTGCACGGTCCAGCGGCCGGTGCCCTTCTGCTCGGCCGCGTCGGCCACGACGTCGACGAACGGGCGGCCGGTCGCGGCGTCCGTGTGCGCGAGCACCTCCGCCGTGATCTCGATCAGGTACGAGTCCAGGCGTCCCCGGTTCCAGCCCCGGAAGGTCTCCGCGATCTGCGCGGGGGAGTAGCCCGCGACCTCGCGCAGCAGGTGGTAGGCCTCGGCGATCAGCTGCATGTCGGCGTACTCGATGCCGTTGTGCACCATCTTGACGAAGTGTCCGGCGCCGTCGGGCCCCACGTGCGAGGTGCACGGCGTACCGTCTTCGGCCTTCGCGGAGATCTTCTCCAGCAGCGGGCCGAGTGACGCCCACGACTCCTCCGAGCCGCCGGGCATGATGCTCGGGCCGAGGAGCGCGCCCTCCTCGCCGCCGGAGATGCCCACGCCCACGAAGTGGATGCCCTGCTCGCGCAGTTCCCTCTCGCGGCGCCGGGTGTCCTCGAAGTGGGCGTTGCCGCCGTCGATGATGACGTCGCCCTCCTCCAGGAGCGGGGCGAACTCGTGGATCACGGCGTCGGTCGGCTCCCCGGCCTTCACCATGATCACGATGCGGCGGGGACGCTCCAGCGCGTCGACGAACTCCTTCGCCGACCCGGCGGCCACGAAGGCGCCCTCGTGCCCGAATTCCTCCACCAGGGCCGTGGTCTTGGCGGCGGTCCGGTTGTGTACGGCCACCGTGAATCCGTTGCGGGCGAAGTTCCTGGCGAGGTTGCTGCCCATGACGGCGAGCCCGGTGACGCCGATCTGGGCTGTGCTGGTGCTCATCGTTGCGCTCCTGCGTGCTTCGGTGTGCTTCCGTGTGCGGGACCGCCGACGCTACCGCCACGCGGCCGCCCGTGGATCACCTGACGGGCAACACACCGTCAAGTACCGGTGCCGACCGCCCCGTTGCGCCCCTTGTCATGCCCTGTTCGCAACGTTAAGTTGTGCGGTTCCTGATGTCTTCAAGGGGGGCTCCCATGGGTGTACGGGGCCGGCACCGCCGGTATCAGCCGAGCAGCATCAACCGGGCCTCGCTGGCCGTCACCGCCGGCGGCGCGGGGATGGCGCTCCCGCTCATCGGCGCCGGGGTCGCCCACGGCGCGACCGTGGACACCTGGGACAAGGTCGCCGCCTGCGAGTCCACCAACAACTGGCGCATCAACACCGGGAACGGCTACTACGGCGGCCTCCAGTTCAGCCAGAGCACCTGGCGGGCCTTCGGCGGCGCCGCCTACGCACCGCGCGCCGACCAGGCCACCAAGGACCAGCAGATCGCGGTCGCGGAGAAGGTCCTGAAGGGCCAGGGACCCGGGGCGTGGCCGCAGTGCGGCAAGAAGGCCGGCCTCACCCGCAGCGGCCCGGCGCCGGCCGTCGCCCCGCCGGCGCCGTCGCAGCCCAGGGCGCAGTCCGCGGCGCAGCCCAAGGCCGTGGCGCCGTCCCAGCCGGTGAAGACGGCCGCCCCGGCCCAAGGCGCCACGCCCAGTCCGACGGGGACCTCCGTCCTGCCGAACCCGTACGTCGTCGCGCCCGGCGACTCGCTCTCCGCGATCGCCACCGAGCAGCGCGTCGACGGCGGCTGGCAGGCGCTGTACGAGACCAACCGGGCCACCGTGGGCGCCAACCCGAACCTGATCTTCCCCGGCCAGCGGCTGACCCTGCGGATCACCGCCGCACCGGCGAAGCCGCCGACGGAGCCGTCGACGCCGCCGCCCGCCAGGCAGGACCCCGAGAAGCCGCCGCGGACCGCCGAACCGGTCAAGCCCGCGGAACCGGCGGCCGAGAAGCCCGCCGAGAAGCCCGCGCCGAAGCCGGCCGAAAAGCCGGCGGAGAAGCCCGCGCCACAGCCCGCCTCAGCGCAGCAGAAGCCGGATGCGGGCGGTTTCTCCGCCCCTGTCGACGCCGCCCTCGGCACCGCGTACCGCGTCTCGGGCTCCCACTGGTCCAGTGGCTACCACACGGGCGTCGACTTCCCCGTGGCCACCGGCACCACCGTCAAGTCGGTCGGGCCCGGCCAGGTCCTCTCCGCCGGCTGGGCAGGTGCCTACGGCTACCAGGTGGTCATCAAGCACACCGACGGCCGGTACTCCCAGTACGCCCACCTCTCGGCCCTCGGCGTCAAGGCCGGCCAGCAGGTCTCCGGAGGCCAGCGGATCGGCCGCTCCGGCTCGACCGGCAACACCACCGGCCCGCACCTGCACTTCGAGATGCGCACGGGGCCCGGCTACGGCTCCGACATCGACCCGCTGAAGTACCTCCGGGGCCACGGAGTCCGCATCTGACCCCCGCACGTGCGGGGGCACGGCCGTGAGCAGCACCAGACCGGCCGCCGCCACGAGGGCGCTGGCCACCGCCGCGGCGGTGCCGGCGGCCCCGTACCGGAAGCCCTCGTCGAACAGCGTGATGCCGACCGTCGCCGCGACCACCGGGTTGACCACCGTCACGGTGGCCAGCGGCGCGGTCAGCCCCGCGCCGCGGTAGGCCGCCTGCGACAGCAGCAGGCCGGCCGCCGCCAGCGCCGCGATCGCCACGAGATCGGGCCACAGGCCGCCCAGCGCCCCGGGGGCGAAGTCCTCGGCCACCGACTTCGTGAACACCGAGGCCATGCCGAAGGCCGTACCGGCCGCCGCGGCCAGCAGCACGCTGTGCAGCACCGCCCGGTGCATCCGGTGCGCCGCCACGAACAGCACGGCCACCGCCGCCCCGGTCACGGTCAGCAGCACGTTCCGCTCGCCGCCCGCCAGTGCCTGCCCCGCCCGTCCGCCCCCGCCGGTCAGCGCCAGCAGCCCGGCGAGGCCCACCGTGGCCAGCACCGCCCCGCGCCAGGCCGCCGTGCCCGCCCGGCGCCGTACGAACACGGCCGCCAGCGGCAGGGCGAAGACGATGGTGAGCGCGCCCAGCGGCTGCACCACGCTCAACGGCCCGTACGCGAGGGCGACCACGTGCAGCAGCGCGCCGAGGCCGTTCAGCCCCACCGCCACCCACCAGCCGACGCGCCGCAGCGGGGCGTAGGGGCGGTCCGGCGTGCTCGCCGCGACCCGTTCCTGGACGATCGCACCACCCGCGTACGCCAGGGCGGACACGAGACAGAGCAGGACCGCCAGCGCCAGTGCACTCATAAGGTCCACAATGCCCGACCCATCTGCGCTATTCCTCCGCCCACAGGTGGTCACCGGTCATACTCCCGACGTAGTACGGGAGTACGCCAGCGTGGCCCTCGCCACGGCGGGAAGACGACCCCTACGGCGCCCGCGGGTCACCGCGGCAACCCCCTACGGTGACGACCTGCTCGCGGTCCGTGAGGATTCCGGGATCGGGTTTGGCTCCGGGTGCGTGGGATCCGTACAGTTCCCCTTTTGAGGACTTCCGCAGCAGGCGGATGCGGACGAGTGATCAAGGAACGCAGCGGCCATGACGGTGACCGAAGACAGCCGGCAGCAGGGGCAGGACTACGGGCCGGGCATTGACCCCGAGCGGCTGGCGCTCTGCCTCAGCGTGCTCGAAGAGCTGGACAAGATCGACGTAGACCACCCCGACGCCATCGCCGTCCGCCGCGCCACCGCCGGTGTCTACCGCACGGTCAAGCAGCGCCGCCGTCAGGAGCGCCGCGCCGCCAAGACCGCCAACGACAGGGCCGTCACCGAGGCCACCGCAACCGGCTCCGCCGAGCGCATCGACGACGAGACCGAGGGCATCCTGCCCTCCTCGGTCACGGAGGCCGGCCGGATCGCCGGGATACTCCAGCGCCCGCGCTCCTGCTACGTGTGCAAGACGCGCTACGTCGAGGTCGACTACTTCTACCACCAGCTCTGCCCCGAGTGCGCCGCCCGGAACCGGGCCAGGCGCGAGGCCCGCACCGACCTCACCGGCAAGCGCGCGCTGCTCACCGGCGGCCGGGCGAAGATCGGCATGTACATCGCGCTGCGGCTGCTGCGCGACGGCGCCCACACCACGATCACCACCCGCTTCCCCAAGGACGCCATCCGCCGCTTCAAGGCGATGGAGGACTCGGCGGAGTGGATGCACCGCCTGGAGGTCGTCGGCATCGACCTGCGCGACCCCGCCCAGGCCGTGGCCCTCGCCGACCAGGTGGCCGGCGCCGGTCCGCTCGACATCCTGATCAACAACGCGACGCAGACCGTGCGTCGCCTGCCCAGCGCTTACGCGGCGCTGGTCGAGGGCGAGGCCGCCCCGCTGCCCGCCGGTGAGCTTCCCGCCCACCAGGTCATCGGCGCCTTCAACTCCGGCGCGGTCGACGGCCTGGCGGCGCTGCCCGTCGGGGTGAGCGGGCTCGAGGCGCAGAAGGTCGCCGACCTCGCCCTGGTCGCGGGCAACGCCAGCCTGGAGCGGCACCTCGCCGGCACCGCCATCGACGCGGGCGGCCTGCTGCCCGACGTCGTCGAGAGCAACACCTGGGTGCAGACCATCGACCAGATCTCCCCGGTCGAGCTGCTGGAAACCCAGCTGTGCAACTACACGTCGCCGTTCATCCTGATCAGCGCCCTTCGCCCGGCCATGGCGGAGGCCGCCCGGAAGGCGTCCAGCGGGCGGGCGTACGTCGTCAACGTCTCGGCGATGGAGGGCGTCTTCAGCCGCGGCTACAAGGGCGCGGGCCACCCGAACACCAACGCCGCCAAGGCCGCGATGAACATGGTGACGCGGACCAGCGGCCAGGAGATGTTCCAGAGCGACCGCATCCTGATGACCTCGGTCGACACCGGCTGGATCACCGACGAGCGCCCGCACTTCGACAAGCTGCGCCTCGCCGAGGAGGGCTTCCACGCCCCGCTCGACCTGGTCGACGGCGCGGCCCGGGTCTACGACCCGATCGTCCGCGGCGAGCTCGGCGAGGACCTGTTCGGCGTCTTCCTGAAGGACTACGCCCCGGCGAACTGGTGACCCCGGAGCCTCCCCCTCCTAGGGGAGGCCCCTGACGGACCTTCTCGACCCCCTCGGCGCGCCGAGGGGGTCGGTCGCGTTCCGGGAGGGCCCGACCCGGCAGGCCCCGGCCGCGACCAGGTCCAGCAGCGGCCGCCAGTCCTCCAGCACGCCCGCGTCCAGGTCCGCGGCGGCGGCCGAGTCCCGGGCGTGGCGCAGGGCGGACACCGCCTCGGCGTCCGGGCCGAAGCCGGAGCCGGAGCTGGAGCCGGAGCCGGAGCCTGCGCCCGGGCCCGAGGCTGAGGCGGTGTCCTGGCGCGAGCCGGCCGCGCCGTCGCCGCCGAGGCCGCCCGACAGCCGTACGAGCCGGGCCACCCGCCGGCCCAGTAGAGGGCGGATCGCCTCCGCCGCCACCCCGACGGTAACCGTCCCGTCACTCAGACGGAGCAGCCGCCCGATGTCGTGGAGCAGGCCCGCGAGCTGCAGTTCCTTGTCGAAGGGGTGCGAGCGGCGCAGCAGGGCCGCGGTCCGCAGACCCCGGTCGTCAGGGCTGCCGCGCAGGAGCTGCATCAGTTCCAAGACGCTTGTGACGTACGGCACTTGAGCTTCGGGCACCCCGGACTCCGCCACCGCCGACCCCCTCCGTCACACCCTGCTCGTCCGGCGTCGAGCAGATCATCCGCCACGTGCCCGCAGCCCGACGACTTGCTGAACAAGGAGCGAAAGTAAGAGGGCGCAGCGGATTTTGCCTTCCGATCGAGCGGAGGTCCGCTCATATGTGTACTCTGGGGCATCAAGACGGCCCCCACCCGGGCCGCGCTCCACTAAGGCGCCACCGCGTCCGGAAACCCTTTATCCCTTGCCCGGCTCGCGGTCCGCTTGCCGGGTTGCGCGACACAAAGGAGTGCGCGGTGACTGACAAGACCAAGCCCGAACCGACGGTCATGGAGCGGACGGTGACGCGGGCGAAGCCCCGTACCGACGAACTCGGCAGCCTTGAGGTCTGGGCCCGATCCGCCCCGATCCGACTGGCCGGCTACGAGGACGACCTGGCGGAAGCACACATCCTGCCGGGTATCGACTAGCCGCTAGAGCGGTGCCAAGCGCCCCCTCGTGCCCACGCGCACCGGGGGCGCTGCCCTGCCCGCCGCGGCAGGTCCGAGCCCGGTCCGGCCGGGTTCCCCGACCGGCTACGCCCTGAGCGTCATCGCCGAGGGCGATCACCGCTTCCCCCGCCCCGCCCGCCCCGGGCAGGCTGGCCGGCATGAAGCTGCTGATGCTGGGTGGTACCGAATTCGTCGGACGCGCGGTCACCGAGGACGCCCTCGACCGGGGCTGGCAGGTGACCGTCTTCCACCGCGGACACCACGCGCCCCCGCCGGGCGCCGCGGCCCTGCACGGGGACCGCACCGCCCCCGGCGGCCTGGCCGCCCTCGCCGCGGGGGAGTGGGACCTCGTCGTCGACACCTGGAGCGGCGCCCCCACCGCGGTGCGCGACAGCGCGCGCCTGCTGCGGGAGCGGGCCGGCGGGTACGCGTACGTCTCCAGCCGCTCCGTGTACGCCTACCCTGCCCCCGCCGGGCAGGGCGAGGACGGCCCGCTCGTCGAGGGCTCGCCGGACGCCGGTCCGACCGCCTACGCCGAGGACAAGCGCGGCGGTGAACTCGCCGCCCTGGACGCCTTCGGCGACCGCGCCCTGCTGGTGCGCGCCGGACTCGTCCTCGGCCCGTACGAGAACATCGGCCGACTGCCGTGGTGGCTCAACCGCACCGCCCGCGGCGGCCCGGTGCTCGCTCCCGGCCCCCGCGAACTCCCGGTCCAGTACGTCGACGTGCGTGACCTCGCGCGCTGGATCCTGGACGCCGCCGCGGCGGGCCGCGGCGGCGCGTACGACCTGGTCTCCCCGCCCGGGCACGCC
This sequence comes from Streptomyces sp. NRRL F-2580, assembly GCF_000720115.1. Lineage (GTDB taxonomy): Bacteria > Actinomycetota > Actinomycetes > Streptomycetales > Streptomycetaceae > Streptomyces. The sequence continues at coordinate 26,693 of NZ_JOIR01000028.1, read as the reverse complement.
ACCATGGGCGGTCTCCTCGACGCCTGCGCCGCCGTCACCGGCGGCGGCGCCGAGCTGCGCTGGACCGACCCGGCCCGGCTCCTGGAGGCCGGCGTCGAGCCGTGGACCGAGCTGCCCGTCTGGATCCCCGAGGGGCCCTCGCGCGCGCACGTGTTCGGCGCGGACGTCGGCAAGGCGCTGGCGGCCGGACTGCAGTGCCGCCCGGTCGAGGAGACCGTCGCCGACACCTGGGCCTGGCTGCGGACGCTCGGCCAAGTCACCCCGCAGCGGCCGGACCGGCCGGTCCTCGGCATCTCTCCCGAGCGGGAGGCCGCGCTACTCGGGCTCTGACAGCCAGGGGTCCGCGAGGCGGGTCGGCGGGAGGTACTCGCGCACGAGCGTGCGGTGCCACCAGGCCCCCGTCTCGCGCAGCTCCTGCCAGGTGGTGAACCGGTAGCGGTAGAGCAGCGCCCGGATGTAGACGGGCGGCGCGTCCGGGAACGGGTTGTGGCGCAGCAGCCGCAGCGTGTCCCGATCGCCCGCCAGCAGCCGCTCCACGAACGGCCCGAACCAGTCCCGCGCGTAGCCCGGGGAGATCGCCGCGAACCACATCAGCCAGTCCAGCCGCAGGTGGTACGGGGCGAACTGGCGCGGAATCCTGCGCAGTTCGGTCGGCTTGCCCCGGAAGCCGTACTCCCGCCAGGCGCCGCCGTCCTCGTGCGGCACCCGGTCCGCGGTGCCCTCCACCACCACCTCCATGCGGACCCGGCCGACCGAGCCGAAGGCCCCGTAGGTGTTGACCAGGTGCAGTGCGTCGAAGGAGCGGTTCATCACCTGCCGGCGCGAGATCATGTTGAGCACCGGGCGACGGCTGAGGAACAGCACGAGTGCGGTCACCGCGCAGACCAGGACCACGAACCACACGGGAGCCCCCTGCGAGGCGGCGGCGGGCGGAGCGCCCGCGAGCCCGGTGAAGTCCACGGCCGAAAGGGCCAGCGTGATCGTCAGCCAGTTCAGCCAGGCGAAGTTGCCGGACAGCACCAGCCACAGCTGCGTCGCGACGATGATCCCGGCGGCGTACGAGGCCACCGGCTGCGGGGTGAACAGCAGCACCGGGACGACCAGTTGGGTCACGTGGTTGGCCGCGCACTCCACCCGGTGCAGCGGCTTCGGCAGATGGTGGAAGAACCAGCTCAGCGGCCCGGCCATCGGCTGCGTCTCGTGGTGGTAGTAGAGGCAGGTCAGTTTGCGCCAGCAGGCGTCCCCGCGCATCTTGATCAGCCCGGCCCCGAACTCCACGCGGAAGAGCACCCAGCGCAGCAGCCACAGCACCAGCACCGGCGGCCCGGCCCGGGCGTTGCCGAGGAACACGGCGAGGAAGCCCACCTCCAGCAGCAGCGACTCCCAGCCGAAGGAGTACCAGGTCTGCCCCACGTTCACGACGGAGAGGTAGAGCAGCCACAGCAGGGCCCACATCGCCATGGCGGCGCCCAGCGGAACCTCGTCCCCGGCCCCGGCGGCCAGCGCCGCGGCGAGCGCCGCGCCGGTCCAGGCGCAGCCGGCGAAGAAGCGGTCCGAGTAGTGCAGTTGGAACAGGCTCGGGGCGTGCCGGAAGGGCACGTACCGCACGTAGTGCGGCACGGGCAGCATGCCGTGCGCCCCGATCAGGGCCCGGAACTGCAGGGCGGCCCCGACGAAGGCGAGCAGGTAGATCCCGGCCAAGGCCCGCTGGAAGACCAGCCGGGCGAGCCAGTATCCGGGCGCTGTGAACCAGTCCATCGCCTCCAGTATCGGACCGGTCAGGCGGCGGTGGCCAGCCTGCGCAGGCGGTGGCCCAGCCAGCGGGCGTAGCGCAGCTGGAGGAAGGGGACCACCGGGCCGGCGAGGCGGGTGTACCAGCTGTTCGGGCGGCTGAAGGCGGTCACCGTGAACCACACGGTGCCGTCGGGGTCCATGTCCACGATGAAGGACTCCTCCCCGCACTCGGGGTGGCCGGGCCGGGTCCCGTAGGCGAAGCCGATGCGGGTGGGCTCGTACGCCGTCCAGATCACCTGGCACGGGGCGTCGATGCGCAGCGGCCCGAGGCCGATCCCGACGACCACGCGGCTGCCGGGCCGGACCGCTCCGGCATCGGCCCTCACCCGCATCCCGGAGGCCCGGTGCGCGTGGAAGGTGGTCACGGCGGTGCCGGCGGCCTCGAAGACGCCCCGGCCGTGCCCGAGGCGGGTGCGGTGGTTGAGGTGGTGGTATCCGGCGGGCAGGGGCCGGTGGGCCGTCGCGCCCTTGTCGGGGTAGTTGACGGTGTCCCGGCCGGCGCTGATGAGGCGGGTCATGGCGAGGTCTCCAGTCGGTGGGTGGCCAGGGGCGGGTGGTCAGCGGTGGGTGGTCAGTGGTGGGCGGCCGGCGCCCGGTGGTCGGCCGTGAGCCGTGGGTCGCCGTCCCCGGGGGAGGAGCGGTCGGTGGTGAGCCGGCGCCAGGCCAGCACCGAGCAGAGGGCGAAGCCGAGGGCGTTGCCGAGGCCGTGGGTCGCGGCCATCCAGGTCAGCGTGGGGTGCACGATCCCGGTGGCCTCGCCGGCCGCCCACCACAGGGCGAGCAGCATGGTGGCCGCCAGCACGGCCGCCGAGGTCGCGAGCAGTGCCCGCGTGCCCCGGTCCCGGGCCGCGGGCCGGATGTCCCGCCAGGTCAGCAGCGCCACGGCCCACATCCCGCCGGTCAGCACCACCGCGCCCACGAGCTCCGCCCAGTCGTCGACGAAGTAGCCGAGGAGCACGAGCAGGGTGCCGGCCGGGACGCTGTACGCCGCCCAGCGCGAGAGCCCCGTCGCGGGCCGGTCCCGGACGGCCCGGCACACGAGCCCCGCGACCAGCGCGGCCGTGAACCCGGCGAAGTGGAAGTGCGGCACGGTGAGCGCCAGGATGTCGAGGTCGAAGCCGAAGAGCCGGTACCCGGCACGCTCGGCGACCAGCGCGGTCCCGGCGATCGAGGGCGAGACCAGCGCGGTGGCGACGGCGATCCCGGACGGGTCCGGCACCCGGATCGGTACACGGCCCGGTACACGGCAGGGGTGACGGCCCCGCAGCAGCCGGACCGGGGCCCGGGCCGCGAGGGCCAGGCAGGCCGCCGCGTAGAGTGCGGCGAGCGCCGTGGCGGGCAGCCCGCGCGGCAGCCAGAGGCAGAGCGCCCCGGGGGCGGCGAGCAGCGGCCAGAGGCGGGCGGTCCGGCGGAGCCCGGCCGGGTCGATCAGGCGCAGGCCCGCCGGGACGACGTAGAGCATGCCCAGGGTGACGATCACGTTCACCAGTACCGACACCCTGGACTCCCCCCAACGCTGCGGCCGAACGCCTTGAACGCGTTCAACTCACGGGGATGACCTTACGACCTTCCTTGAACATGTTCAAGACGCCTTCCGGTTGCGGCTCTCGCGCACATGCGGCAGACAGGAGGGAGCAACCGGGGCGAAAAGGGAGATCCACGTGCACGCACCGTCAGTTCCGACACCTCGTCAGACGTCGGGCCGTCACCTACCGGCCGGCGCTGCCCTCTTGGCCCTCCTCGGGCTGTTCGCCGCGGGCTGCGGCGGCGCCGAGGAGCCCAAGAGCGCCCCCGGACCCGAGAGCCAGGAGGTCTACCTCCAGCCCGTGGCCTCCGCCGGCCCCGACCCCTTCACCGCCTCCTCGGCCACCGCCGAGTCCGCCCCCGTCCAGCCCCCGCTGCCCAACCCGACCGGACAGGGCATCCGCACGATCAACGCGGCCACCCCCGGCCTGTACGGAGGCACCCAGCGGCTCGGCAGCTGCGACGTGGAACAGCAGGTCCACTTCCTGACCACCGACAACGCCAAGGCCCGGGCCTTCGCCCAGGCCGCGGACATCGAACAGGCGAGCATCCCCGAGTTCCTGCGCGGCCTGACCCCCGTCGTGCTGCGCGCCGACACCCGGGTCACCAACCACGCCTTCCGCGACGGCCGGCCCGACGGCTTCCAGTCCGTCCTGCAGGCCGGCACCGCCGTCCTCGTCGACGAGCACGGCATGCCCCGGGTGCGCTGCGGCTGCGGGAACCCGCTGGCCTCCCCGCTCGCCGCCAAGGGGTCCCCGGTGCACAAGGGCGACCCGTGGAGCGGCTACCAGCCCAACCAGGTCGTCGTCGTCGAACCCACCACCCACGTGATCAACAACCTGGTGATCGTCAACATCGCCGACAACACCTGGATCGAGCGCAAGCGGGGCGACGACGGGGCCCAGGACCGGCCCCCGCGCGCGCTGCCCCAGTTCGACCCCGCCGACGGGATCCCGACGGGCCCCGTCACCCCGTCCGGGCCCGCCTCGGCCCAGCCGTGCCCGAGCGAGCAGCCCGGCGCGCCGCAGGACTGCCAACCGAGCGGATCGGCCCCGCAGAGCCCGCAGAACCCCCAGGGCGAGAACCCGCCGCAGAGCCCCGGCGTCCCGCAGAACCCGGGCTCGCCGTCGGACGCCGTCCCCCGGCCGCAGCAGCCGCGCTCGGACGGTCCGTCGGACGTCCCCTCCGACCTGCCGGGCGGCGACGTGCCCTCGGACCTCCCCTCGGACCTCCCGTTCGACCTGACGCAGCCGAACCCGGACGACCCGGGTCTCGTGCCCGAGCCCGACGGATCGATGCCGCCCCCGCTGGCCCCGTACACCGAGCCGTACGGGGACCCGTACACCGAGCCGTACGGGGACCCGCACACCGATCCGTACACCGACCCGTACCTGCAGCCGCAGCCGCAGCCCTCGGACGGGAGCTCCGACGGGAGCCACTCGCTGGAGGGCGCCTGACCGGCCGGTGTGTCATGGTGGATCGGTGCCGACCACCGTATCGCTGCCGGACGACTGGCCCGCACACCCGGACCGGTCGCTCTCGCTGAACCGCATGGGTAGTTTCGACTGGGACCTCGTGACCGGTCTCATGCACATGGACGAAGCGGCCCTGGACGTCTTCGACACGCCCCCCGACGAATACGACGGCCGGCCCGAGTCCCTCTCCCCGCGCGTCCCGGCCACCGAGTCGACACGCCTCGACGCCCTCGTCTCCTCCGCGCTCAAGAGCAAGGTGGACAGCTACGGCGCCTACTTCCGCATCCGCTGCCACGACGGGCGGCTGCGCTGGACGCACACCCAGGGCCGCGTCATGCGCGGCCCGGACGGGCGGCCGTACCGGATCATCGGCATCGTCCGCGACGCGACCGACGAGCTCAGCCACTCGGCGGAGCGCCTGGGCCTGGACGAGGAACGGCGCCGCCAGACGTCCGTCGTCGAGTCCACCACCGCCGCCCTCGCACACGCCCGGACCGTACGGGACGTCATCGACGTCATCGGCGATGCCCACGGCCTGGAGCGGCTCGGCTCCATGGGCATGGTGATGGGCCTCGTCGAGGCCGGGCGCATCCACCTCGTGGCCGAGGGCCCCCAGGACAGTTTCGTCCCCGGCACCCGCTACACCCGCGTCGACGAGCAGTACCCCATGAGCGAGGTCGTCCGCTCGCTCCAGCCGCGCTTCCTCGACTCGGCGGAGGAGTTCGCCGAGGGCTATCCCGAGCTCTGGGCGAACATCTCGTACATGCGGATCTCGGCGGCCGCCTACCTGCCGCTCATCGCCCAGGCCCGCCCCATCGGCGCGATCGGACTGCTCTACCAGGACAAGGACGGCTTCACCCAGGAGGAACGCAACCTGCTCGTCGCACTCGGCAGCAGCATCGCGCAGAGCCTCCAGCGGGCCATGCTGCTGGAGCAGGAGCACGACCTCGCCGAGGGCCTGCAGCAGGCCATGCTGCCCAGGCGGATCCCGTCGGTGCCCGGCGGGGAGATCGCCGTACGGTACCGCTCCGCCCGGATGGGCCGCGACATCGGCGGCGACTGGTACGACGTCATCCCGCTGCCGGGCGGCCGGGTCGGCGCCGTCATCGGCGACGTACAGGGCCACGACACGCACGCCGCCGCGGTCATGGGCCAGCTGCGGATCGTCCTGCGCGCCTACGCGGCCGAGGGGCACTCGCCCGGCACGGTCATGGCACGGGCCTCCGTCTTCCTGCACGAGCTGGACACGGACCGCTTCGCCACCTGCACCTACGCGGAGGCCGACCTCTCCACCGGCGTCCTCCAGCTGGTACGGGCGGGCCACATCGACCCCCTGCTGCGCACCCGCGACGGGGACTGCCGCCGGCTCCCGGTGGAGGGCGGGATGCCGCTCGGCCTGTCGGCCGAGTTCGGCCGGCTCGAGTACCCGGTGACCACGGTGGAACTGGACCCGGGAGAAACGCTCCTGCTGTGCACCGACGGCCTGGTGGAACAGCCCGGCGCCGATCTCGACGACGGCATCCGGCTGCTGGCCTCCCAGATCCGCAGCGGCCCGTCGGACCTGCAGTTCCTGGCGGACCGGCTCTGCGAGGTCGCCGACGACCGGGGCGGGAACGACGACATGGCGCTGCTCCTGCTGCGCCGTGAGGTGGCGGCCGCCCCGCAGGCCGGCAGCCGCCTGCAGCAGCACGTGGCACCGGGCGACCCCGAGGCCCTGGTGGCGGCCCGCCACATGATCGGGGCGGCGGTGCGGGCGTGGGGCGCGCGGGAGCGGTCCGACGAGATCGAGCTGGTCGCGGACGAGCTGATCGTGAACGCCCTGATGCACACCGACGGCCCGGCGATCGTCACCCTGCGGGTCCTGGCGGGACACGAGCGCAGACTGCGGGTGGAGGTCGAGGACCGCTCCAGCGCGCTGCCCCGGCGGCGCGAGGCGGGGGAGGCGGGGGTCTCGGGACGGGGCCTGATGCTGGTGGACCGGCTGGCGGACGTCTGGGGCGTGGAACCGCGCGGCGGCGGCAAGTGCGTGTGGTGCGAGTTCGTCATGGGCTAGACCTCCGACGGCGGTCGCGGCGGGTCGCGGGGGGCCGCGGGGGGTCGCGGCGAGGCACGGCGGGCCGCGGCGGGGCGGGCGGTGGTGCCGGGCGGGGAAAGTGCGTTGCGGGGCGGCGCCCGGTCCGTGAGGATCAACGGCGATGACTATCGCCATGGATGACGTCCGCCGGCTGCTCAAGGCAGGCGATCTGCCCGGAGCCGTACGTTCGCTGCGCCCCCGTGCGGAGACCCTCCCCGTCGCCGAACTCGCCAAAGCCACCCGGGCCTTGGCCGAGACCGCCGGCTTCGAGGACCTCGCCTCGGCCGCCCGGGCCGCCGCCAGGCGGGCCGACGAACCGCAGGCCCTCTACGACTTCGGCTACGCCTGCGTGGAGCGGGGCGTCGCCTTCCTCGCCGTCGCGCCCCTGCGCGAGGCGCTCCGGCTGCTCCCCGACTCGCGGCCGCTCCTCGCCGAGCTGGTCTCCGCCCTGGAGGACGAGCACCGGCACGCGGAGGCCGCCGCGCTGCTCTCCGGCCGCGGCGGCGGGCTGCCCGCCTGGCCCGAGACCTACCTGCTGGTCCACCACACCCTGCTCGCCGGGGACCTGGACGCCGCGGAGGGGCTGCTGCTCGGCCTCCCCGCACCCGAGGACCCGCAGTGGTCGGGCGCGCGAAAGCGCCAGGCGCGCCAGGTGCTGCGCAGCGGCCAGTCCCGCAGGGCCCAGGGCGCGGCGGGACACCCTGACCCGCTCGGCCCGGACGACCTGCGCGGCTGGCACTACGGCCTCACCGGGGGCCTCCTCGGCACCCTCTCCCCGTACGGCTGGGACGCCGGGATGACGGGCCGGTACGCCTACCTCGGCGACAGCCCCGAACAGTGCCGCCGCGGCCTGGCCCGGCTCGCGCTCGCTCTGGAGGCCGCCGGGCGCGCCCCCGCGACCGTCTCGCTGCTGCCCGGCCGGTCCGACCGGATCCTCGGGCTCGCCGCGGCCCGGGTGCTCGGGCTGCCCGTCGTCCCGTACGAACCGAACCGTGCGGACACCCTCGTCGTCGCCTACGACCTGAACGCGGCCGACCAGGAAGTCGTCCGCACCCTGCGCGAGCGCGCCGACGGCCAGATCCTCCACGAGCACGCCACCTGCTGGACGGATCCGCCCGCGGTGAGCGCCGACTCCAGCGCGCTGCTCTGCCAGTACGTCGCCCCGCCGTGGCAGGACGACGACCGGCGCGAGGAGGAGATCGCCGGCGAGATCGCGACGGCCGACCCGGCCCCGGACGGCGGCGACGGCGCGACCCCGGCCGACCCGGACGAGGCCTTCCGGGCGTTCGTGACGGCCGTCCGCACCGGCTGGCTCTCGGCGCCCCGCGACCGGGTCGCGTCACCGGGCCCCGTGCCCAGCTCGCGTTTCGCCTGAGGCGGCGGCAGGCTGGACCCATGCCGGAGCTGCCCGAGGTCGAGGCCCTGCGGGAGTACCTCGACGAGCACCTCACCGGGCGGGTGGTCGAGCGCGTCCTCCCGCTCGCCGTCAGCGTGCTCAAGACGTACGATCCGCCACTGTCCGCCCTCGAAGGGCAGCCGGCCGGCGCCACCGCCCGGTACGGCAAGTTCCTGGCCCTGCGGATCGGCGGGCTCCACCTCGTCACCCACCTGGCCCGGGCCGGCTGGCTGCGCTGGCAGGAGACCCTGCCCGCGCAGCCGCCGCGCCCCGGCAGGGGGCCGCTCGCGCTGCGGGTCGTACTGGAGGGCGGCGGCGGCTTCGACCTCACCGAGGCCGGGACCCAGAAGCGCCTCGCCGTCTACGTGGTCCACGACCCCCAGGAGGTCCCCGGCATCGCCCGCCTCGGGCCCGACCCGCTGGCCGACGAGTTCGACCGGGACGCCTTCGCCGCGCTGCTCGCCGGGGACCGGCGGCAGATCAAGGGCCTGCTGCGCGACCAGAGCGTCATCGCGGGCATCGGCAACGCGTACAGCGACGAGATCCTGCACGCGGCGAAGGTCTCCCCCTTCAAGCTGGCCGCCTCGTTCGACGAGGACCAGGTGACCCACCTCTACGAGGCCGTGCGCGCCACCCTGGGCGAGGCCGTCGCCCGGGCGCACGGCGTGGCCGCCGGCGCGCTCAAGGCCGAGAAGAAGTCCGGGCTGCGCGTGCACGGCCGGGACGGGGAGCCGTGCCCGGTGTGCGGGGACACCGTCCGTTCCGTGTCCTTCGCGGACTCCTCGCTGCAGTACTGCCCCACCTGCCAGACGGGCGGCAAGCCGCTGGCCGACCGGCGGCTGTCGCGGCTCCTCAAATAGCGGGGCGCTGCGTAGACTCCCACGCCATGGCCGAGGAGCAGCAGCAGTCGCCGCCCCGGCGCGAGATCGTCACCGGGGTGCCCCGGGGCGCCCGCCGCCGGCCGCCCGCGCACGCCCCGGCCCGTTCGGAGATCTCCGAGCACACCACCCTCGGGGCCACCTACGTACGGGCACTGATGCGCAGCCAGCTGCGCGCCGGGCTGGGGGCGCTGGCCGCGCTCGTGGTGCTGGTCGGGACGCTGCCGCTGCTGTTCGCGCTGCCGAGGGCCGCGTCGGGGCCGCTCGTGTGGGTGGTGCTCGGGCTGCTGGTGTATCCGGTGATGTGGCTCATCGCCCGGTGGTACGTCACCCGGGCGGAGCGCAACGAGGCCGATTTCACCGGCCTGGTGACCGACCCGGCCGAGCGGTCCGCGTAGGGGCGTCAGAACAGGTGCATCGCCAAGTGGCCCAGCGGCAGTCCGAGCTGCCAGGCGGGGGTCCACACCCGCGCGTTCTCGTCCAGTCCCGGCGGGGTGTCGGCGTGGCCGTGCCGCCCGGGGTCGAGGTTGGTGGCGAAGAGCTCGGTGCGGTCCAGCCAGCGCCACGCCGCCCGGGCCAGCTCAAGGTCGGGGTCCTCGCCGCGGCCACGCTCCCTGGCCTCCTCGCCCAGGGCGAGGAACCGCGTGTGCACCCAGTCGCGCCAGGGGTGTCCGTACGCCGTCAGTGACATCCACTCGTCGAGCTGCGAGACCACGCGGATCCCCGAGAGCTCGCCGGCGGCGTCCGAGAGGTAGATCGTCAGGGCGAGCGTGTCGCGTCCGGCCCGGAACTCCAGGGTGCTGACCGGGATCAGCCGGCCGGTACGCAGCAGTTCGTCCGCGATGTACTCGGCGTAGAGCCAGGCCATGGGCACCGCGAGCCCGCCGTCACTGGTGCCGTTCGTACCCTCGGGCTGCACCGTTCCACCTTCTCCCACGCTTCGAGCATCCCGTCGTCGTCAGCTCGAGCCTTCACCGAGCGGCTGACCGGGCGGGGGATGTTTACGCAAGTTGGACGCACTGATGCCCGATTCCATGCGTTTTTTGTCCGGTCCGCGCCCCTTCACGGCGTTCCCGGATCCATTGCCCCGATGTCCCCGCGCGCCGGAAGCTCAGGCTCCGAGGCCGTAGCCGTACCCCTGGAGACCCTTGCGGAGGGCGCGAAGGGCGTAGTGGGTACGTGACTTGACGGTACCGGCCGGGATGCCGAGCTCGGCGGCGGCCTCCGCCACCGACCGGTCCCGGAAGTAGACCTGCATCAGCACCTCGCGGTGCTCCTGCCCCAGGGACCCCACGGCCCGCCGGACGTCGATCGCCGTGACCGAGCCGGCCACCGCGTCCTCGGGCGCCGGCGCCTGCTCCAGCCCCTCCGCGTCCACCTCCAGCGGCCGTGACAGCCGGGCCCGGCGGGCGTCGATGGCGAGCCGCCGGGCCACCGTGAACAGCCACGGCCGCATCGATTCGTGCCCGCTCGCCAGGGCCTCCGGGTGCTGCCAGACCCGTACGAGCGTCTCCTGTACGAGGTCCTCCGCGCGCTGGGCGTCGCCGGCGGTGAGGCCGAGCAGGAATCCGAACAGGGCCCGCCCGTGGTCGCGCTGGAGTTCGGCCAGCGCCTCGGGGTCCGTGTGCGGGAGGGCGGGGGAGAGCGGCACGAGGGGCTCCTTCCGAGGTGCGTGGGGGTCCGACAGGGGTCCGTACGGGGTCCGTGGCGGAGGCGTTTCGTCCACCCTGACCTGCGGGGAGCCCCCCGGGAACCGTCCCGCCCGGGTGATGCGCCCAAGCACCCGGGTCGTCCGCCGGGCGGCCGTGCCGGGCGGTGAACGGTCGAACGGCGCGGCGAACGGCAGCAGGCGCCGCCGGTGTCCGCCGTTGAGGTGGGCCCGGTGCCCGCACGCGGATCCGTTCCTTGACATGCGGCGTCTACTTCTATGGATTGCAGGTGATCGGATATCAGATAGTCGTACTGATGAGAGCTGGGCAGATGACCAAGCGCACCCGGCCCCAGGCGGTCGCCCTCCTGTCGGCGCTCCTCGTGTCCGCGGCCGCCGCCGGATGCTCGGGCACCGGCGACCCCGCACCCGCCCGCCTCGGCGAGAGCGCCGGACGGGCCCCCTCCAGCGCCGCCGGTGCCCCGGCCGGCAAGGGCTTCACCCTGGTCGCGAGCGGAGACGTGCTGCCGCACACCTCCGTCATCCAGCGCGCGTCGAACGACGCGGACGGCGACGGGTACGACTTCAGGCCGATGTTCTCCGGCGTCAAGCCCGTGGTCTCCGCGGCCGACCTGGCCCTCTGCCACATGGAGACCATCTACGGGGAGGAGGGTGGCCCGTTCTCCGGCTACCCGGCCTTCAAGTCCCCGCCGGAGGTCGCCGACGGGCTGAAGGACGCCGGGTACGACGGCTGCTCGACGGCCTCGAACCACACCCTCGACGACGGGGCCGCGGGGCTGCGCCGCACCCTGGACCGCTTCGACAAGGTCGGGCTGAAGCACGCCGGCTCGGCCCGTACGGCGGCCGAGGCGGCCACGGTGACCACGTACACGGCGGGCTCCGCCAAGGTCGCGCACCTCGCGTACACCTACGACACCAACGGCTACCCGCTGCCCGAGGGCCAGCCCTGGGCGGTCAACCTCATGAAACAGGACAAGATCATCGCGGATGCGCGGGCCGCCCGGAAGGCGGGCGCGGACGTGGTGCTGGTGAGCGTGCACTGGGGTACGGAATGGCAGACCGAGCCGGACGAGACCCAGCTCTCGCTCGGCAAGGCGCTGACCGCCTCGCAGACCGGCAGCCGGCCGGACATCGACCTGATCCTCGGCACGCACGCGCACATCCCGCAGCCCTACGAGAAGGTCAACGGGACCTGGATCATCTACGGCATGGGCGACCAGGTCGCGGGCGAGATGTTCAACTACACGGGCGCCCGGGACATGCGGGGCAACTACGGCTCGATCGGCCGCTTCACCTTCGCCCCGCCCGCCGCCGAGGGGCAGCGCTGGCAGGTCACCAAAGCCGAGTTCGTGCCGCAGATGATGGACCTGTCCGCCGGCCGGGTCGTCAATCTCGCACGGCCCTCCGACCGTGACGACCACGAGAGCGCCCGGGACGAGATCATCGAGGCCGTCCTCAGCCGCGGCGCCGCCAAGGACGGCCTCACCCTCGCCCAGTAGGCCCCGGCCCCACGGGACCAGGGCCAGGTCTGACGGGACGCCCCGGTCGCACGGGACGCCCCGGTCCTACGGGACGCCCGGGTCCTACGGGACGACGGTCACCGGCCAGCGGCCCGCCCTGACCAGGCGGATCGCCACCGAGCCCACGATGCGGTGGCCCGCCTGCTCGGACGCGCCGACCACCACCGCGTCCGCCATCAGCTCCTCCGCCGCGCCCACCAGCCCGGCGTACGGGTCGCCGCGGAAGGTGTGGAACTGCCAGCGCACCTCGTAGATGCCCTTGAGCCGCTCCGCGGACTCGCGGATCTCGGCCACCAGCCCCTCCGCGATCTCCCCGGTGGTGTCGGCCACCGGCGCCCCCAGGGCGGCCCCGGCCGGCATCACCGGCTGGACGTACACCAGCGCCAGCAGCGCGTTCTGCCGCCGGGCCAGCCCCGCCGCGTAGGCCGCCGCCCGCAGCGAGGAGTCGGAACCGTCGACCCCGGCGAGGATCACCTTCGGCCCGTCGGTACCGCGTTCGAATCCCGTGTTCACGTGCTCCGTCACCCTGCCGAGGTTAGGCGATGCCCCGTTCCGCTCGGCGCGCGCACCCGCCCGGCCCTCCCTACAGTGCGAACCATGAGTGCCACCGTGGAGGAGACGCGCGGGACCCGGAACCGCTTCCTGAACCGGGTGCCCGACGGGTTCGGCGCGTTCTTCGGAGCGCTCGGCCTGCTGTGCGCCCTGCTCTCGCTCTCCCCGACACTGCGGCGGCTCCTGCGCCACGTCGTGCGCTTCCTCGACCTGATCGTCGTACCGGTCAGCGCGAACCTCGCCTACGCCGTGTTCCTCTTCCTCCTCGCCGCGGCCCTCGGCACCCGCAAGAAGGTCGCCTGGTGGATCGTCATCACCTATCTGGCCCTGCTGATGCTCGACGACGTCCTGGACATGGCCGTCGGCGACTACTGGATCGGCGTCCCCTCCATGGCCATCGCCGTCGCCGCGATGGCCGTGCTGATCGCCGCCCGCGACGAGTTCTACGCCGCCTCCCGGCCCGGGGCCCTGTGGCACGCCCTGCTCGTGCTGGGCCTCGGCCTGCTCGCCGCCGTCCTCGTCGGCTGGGGACTCGTCGCCCTCTTCCCCGGCACGCTCCCCAAGGGCCAGTGGCTGGACTGGGCCGCCAAGGAGGTCTTCGGCGGTCTCTTCTCGGCCCGCCAGTTCGACGGCAGCCCGCCCCACCCGCTGTACTTCCTGCTCGGCCTCTTCGGCGCCCTCGCCCTGCTGAACGCGGCCGCCACCCTCTTCCGCTCCCAGCGGCTGACCGCCGCCCTGCACGGGGACGAGGAGCCCCGCATCCGCGCCCTCCTCGGCGCCTACGGACGCAACGACTCGCTCGGCTACTTCGCCACCCGGCGCGACAAGGCCGTGGTCTTCGCCCCCAACGGCAAGGCCGCCGTCACCTACCGCGTCGAGGCCGGTGTCTGCCTCGCCAGCGGGGACCCGGTGGGCGACCCCGCCGCCTGGACCCCGGCCGTCGACGCCTGGCTGGCCGTGGCCCGCCGCTACGGCTGGCAGCCCGCCGTCATGGGCGCCTCCGAGGACGGCGCCACCGCCTACGCCCGCTCCGGACTCAGCGCCCTCCAGCTCGGCGACGAGGCCATCCTGCACGTCGCCCACTTCGACCTCGACGGCCGGGACATGCGCGTGACCCGCCAGGCCGTCAACCGGGTCAAGCGGACCGGCGCCACCACCCTCATCCGCCGCCACTCGGCCCTCTCCGAGGACGAGATGCAGACCATCGTCGACCGGGCCGACCGCTGGCGGGACACCGAGACCGAACGCGGCTTCTCCATGGCCCTGGACCGGCTCGGCGACCGTGCCGACGGAGACTGCCTGTTGGTCGAGGCCTTCGACGCGCAGGGCGAACTGATCGCCCTGCTCTCCTTCGTCCCCTGGGGCAGGGACGGCATCTCCCTCGACCTCATGCGCCGCGACCGCGCCGCCCCGAACGGGGTCATGGAGTTCATGGTCGCCCAGCTGTGCGCCGCGGCCCCCGGCCTGGGCGTCCGGCGGATCTCCCTGAACTTCGCCGTCTTCCGCTCCGCCTTCGAGGAGGGCGGCCGGATCGGCGCCGGACCCGTCCTCAAGCTGTGGCGCAGGCTGCTGCTGTTCTTCTCCCGCTGGTGGCAGCTGGAGGCGCTGTACCGCTCGAACGTCAAGTACGGCCCCGAGTGGTACCCGCGGTTCCTCTGCTACCAGGACGCCGGCTCGCTCGCCCGGGTCAGCCTCGCCTCCGGCATCGCCGAGGGCTTCGTCTCCGTACCCAGCCTGCGCACCCTGTGGGGCAACGGCCACCCCAGGGGACTCACCAACCCCGCCACCACCCAGGGGCTGCCCTCCATCGACTCCCTGGGTCTGGACGCCGTGGGGGAGGGCGAGGGCACCGCCCCCGCCGAGCGGTTGCCCGAGCAGGTCCGCGTCCGCCACGCCAAACTGGACCGCCTCCGGGCGGTCGGCACCGACCCCTACCCGGTGGGAATCCGCCCGCGCACCCACACCGTCGCCCAGCTGAAGGCCGCCCTCCCCGGGCTCGAGCCCGGCGCCCGGTCGGGCGAGCCGGCCACCCTCGCCGGGCGCGTGATGGTCGTACGCGACCTCGGCGGCGTGGTCTTCGCCGTCCTGCGCGACTGGTCCGGCGACATGCAGCTGATGCTCACCCGCGACGAGTCCGGGAGCGAGGTGCTTGACTCCTTCACCGCCCAGGTCGACTTCGGCGACCACGTGCTGGTCAGCGGCGAGGCCGGGGCCAGCAAGGCCGGCGAGCCCTCCCTCCTGGTCCGCTCCTGGCAGCTCACCGGCAAGTGCCTGCGCCCCCTGCCCGACAAGCGCAAGGGACTCGCCGACCCCGAGGCCCGGGTCCGGCGCCGCTACCTCGACCTCGTCGCGAGCCCCGAGGCGCGCGACGTCGTACGGGCCCGCTCCAGCGCCGTCCAGGCCCTGCGCCAGGGTCTGCTGGAGCGCGGCTACCTGGAGGTCGAGACCCCGATGCTCCAGCAGATCCACGGCGGGGCCAACGCCCGGCCCTTCCGCACCCACATCAACGCCTACGACCTCGATCTGTACCTGCGCATCGCCCCCGAGCTGTACCTCAAGCGGCTCTGTGTCGGCGGCATGGAGAAGGTCTTCGAGATGGGCCGCACCTTCCGCAACGAAGGCGTCTCCTACAAGCACAACCCCGAGTTCACGATGCTGGAGGCCTATCAGGCCTTCGCCGACTACGACGTGATGCTCGACCTCACGCGCGAACTCATCCAGGGCGCCGCCACCGCCGCCTTCGGCTCGCCGATCGCCCACAAGGCGGGACCGGACGGGAAGCTCGTCGTCCACGACATCTCCGGGACCTGGCCGGTCAAGACCATGTACGGGGCCATCAGCGAGGCCCTCGGCGAGGAGGTCGACGCCGACACCGGGGAACCCGTACTGCGCAGGCTGTGCGACCGGGCCGGCGTGCCGCACGCCCCCGAGGACACCCGCGGCGACGTGGTCCTGGAGATGTACGAACGACTGGTGGAGGAGAAGACCGGACTGCCCACCTTCTACAAGGACTTCCCCACCGACGTCTCCCCGCTCACCCGCCAGCACCGCAAGGACCCGCGGCTCGCCGAGCGCTGGGACCTGGTCGCCTTCGGAACCGAACTGGGCACCGCCTACTCGGAGCTGACCGACCCCGTCGAGCAGCGGCGCCGGCTCACCGCGCAGTCCCTGCTCGCGGCGGGCGGCGACCCGGAAGCCATGGAGCTCGACAACGACTTCCTGGACGCGCTGGAGTACGCGATGCCGCCGACCGGCGGGCTGGGCATCGGCGTGGACCGCCTGGTCATGTTCCTCACGGGCCTGACGATCCGCGAGACGCTCCCGTTCCCCCTGGTGCGGCGCGGCTGACCGGCCGCCCGGCTGGTCCGGGCGGGTGACGGGGACGGGGCGCGTCCGCGCCTCTCGACATCTGCGGCGATGTCGTTGATACGTAGTAATAATGAAAAATGACGAGCCGACAGTAGGGCGGCGCGCGCTCCTGCGTACCGCCGTCTTCCTCGGAGTGGCGGCCGCCGCCGGACTGGTCTCCTCGGGCGGCGAGGGCGCAACGCCCGGTGTCCCCAGGGCGGGTGGTGCGGGCGGTGCGCCGGGCGCCGCCGGGCCCGGGCCGAATCCCGCGGCGGGAGCGCCCGGGGCCGCCTTCCCCCAGGGACTGCCCGAGAGGGCCTACCGGCTGCGCCCCATGACCTCCGACGCCCCCGCACGGCCCGCCGTCGTGCAGCCGGCCGTCCGGACCCGGCCCATCCTGGAGCTCCCGGCCGACGCGAGCACCGCCAGCGCCATGGTGCTCACCTTCGACGACGGGCCCGACCCCCGCTACACCCCGGGCATCCTCGACACCCTCGCCCGGTACGGCGTACGCGCCATGTTCTTCGTCTGCGGGGAGATGGCCGCGGAGAACCCGAACCTGCTGCGCCGGATGGTCGCCGAAGGGCACGTCATCGGCAACCACACCTGGACCCACCCGCTCATCCCCAAGCTCAGCCGGCCCGCCCTCGCCTCCGAGATCGGCCGCACGAGCGAGGTCGTGCAGCAGACCGTCGGCGAGGCACCGGTGTGGTTCCGCGCGCCGTACGGGGCCTGGAACCGGGCCGCCTTCGAGATCGGGGCCGAGCTGGGCATGGAGCCGCTCGCCTGGACCGTGGACACCCTCGACTGGAAGGAGCCCGGGACGGGCACGATCATCTCCCGGGTCCTCGGCGGCGCGGGC
The DNA here is from genome assembly GCF_000720115.1 of Streptomyces sp. NRRL F-2580. Lineage (GTDB taxonomy): Bacteria > Actinomycetota > Actinomycetes > Streptomycetales > Streptomycetaceae > Streptomyces. Next base: position 9,601 of record NZ_JOIR01000028.1, on the reverse strand, counting down.
CCCGGCGTGATCGTCCTGTCCCACGACGCGGGCGGCAACCGCTCGCAGAGCGTCCAGGCGATCTCCTCCTACCTGCCCCAACTGCTGGGGCGGGGCTACCGGATGACCCTTCCGAAGCTGCCGCCCCGCTGAGCGGCCCGCCGCCCGGCGGGCGACCGCTCAGCGGGCCTCGACCATGCGGGCGAAGACGACCACGTTGCCGTCGTAGCCGCGGGCCTTCGAGTACCCGCCGCCGCACGTGATCACCCGGAGTTCCGGGTGCCCGGTGTCCCCGTACACCCGGGCTCCGGGGAAGGCCTCCTTGGAGAACACCTCCACGCCGTAGACCTCGAACACGGCCGTGCGCCCGTCGTACCGCTCCACCTCGACGCGGTTGCCCGGCTTGAGGGATCCCAGGCCGTAGAAGACCGCCGGGCCCTGCGCGTTGTCCACGTGCCCCACGATCACCGCCGAACCGCGCTGGCCCGGCGAGATGCCGTTGAGGTACCAGCCGGCGAGATTGCGGTCCTGCGGCGGCGGGGCGTCGATCCAGCCCTCCGCGTCCAGCCCGACCGTCATCACCGGCGCGTCCACGTTGATCGTGGGGATCCGGATGCGCTGCACCGACGAGTGCTCCAGCACCTCCATGCCCGCGGGCGCCACCGGCGGGTTCGCCGGCAGCTGGTCGGCCCTCACCGCCACCGCCGAGGCCGCGGTGGGCTGGGGCGGTCCGCCGCCGATGTCCACGCCGTTCCGCACCATGGCGAGGCCGGTGAGCATGACCAGGGCGAGTACGCCCCACGGTGAGCGTTTGCGTGACTGCCCGGTCTCGTCCTCGCCCATCGTTCTCCCTTCCCGACGCGGGGGTCCCGACCCGCGTTCCTGTCCCGCCCCTGTACGCCCTACTTCACGCACGCTAAGGGCGACCGGGCGGGACGGCGAGGGGGGAGGTGCGAACGGGTGGCCGCGGCCCCGGAGGGGGCCGGAAGAGGTGCGTCCATCCAGGTAATCGTCACATAAATGCCTGACGGGTCGTGACCTGCGGATCCGTCAGCCGCAACGTCCGCGCTTCGGCGTGTCGCTCAACCGGGCGGCCCAAAGCCGGAAATGCGGAGCTTGCGGGGCGATCGGAGGGTTCGACGTGGGAGGCGTTCTCGTCGATCATCCGGGGCCGACGCTCCGGGGCGCTTCCCGCTGGAGGTTCCACCATGCGTGTCTTGCGCGCTCTTACCGTGACGGCGGCAGCCTGCGCCGCGATCGGCCTCAGTGTCCCGTTCGCCTCCGCGAACCAGAACCCCGGTGGTGGTCAGGGCGGGAACGGCGGTCCCAGCAACATCTCGGTCAACCCGTACTCCGTGCACCAGGGATCCACGATGCAGGTGAGCGCGTCGGGCTGCGGACACGGCGGTACCGTCTCCTCGCCCGGGAACTTTCCGCCGGCCAACCTGTCCGCGGGGTCGATCGGCTTCGCGAACGTCCGGATCTTCAACCACGCCTCGCCCGGCCACCACACGCTCTCGGTCCGGTGCAACGACAGCAGCCTGGTCGCCACGCACCGCTTCACGATCCTCGAAGGCAACCCCTCGCAGGGTGGCATCGGTGGATCCTTCGGCCCGTCCGCCGCCGAGACCGCCATCGGCGCGGGCCTCGTCGGCGCCGCGGCGCTCGGCGCGGGGGCCCACGTGGTGCGCCGTCGCCGTCCGCTCCGCAGCCGGGCCTGACCGGACACCCTTCCGGTCGGGTGAGTGCCCCGCCCGTGTTCCCCGCTGTCGCCGGTCACCCCCAGCCCTCGCCCGGGCCCGGGGTGACCGGCGGCAGCGGGGAACACGGGCGGGTTCCTCAGTGGCCGCGGCCGGATCCCCTGCGGCGCAGTACGTACGCGGCGCCGCCCGCGGCGGTGAGGAAGAGGCCGGCGCCCGCGCCGAACTCCACGGGATCCATGCCGGCCACACTGCCGCCGAGGCCGCCGCGGACACCGCGGGCCGAACCGGCGACCGTGGCGTTCGTGGGCTTGGCGGCCCGCGTGGCCGTGGCGGTGGCGGTCCGCGTGGAACTGGTGGTGGGCCGGGTCGTGCCGCCGGCGATGGTCAGGTCGGCCGAGCCGGTCTCCCCGTTGCAGGTGAAGGAGACGGAGTAGACGGCCCCGCGCCGGGCGTCCCGGTCCACGGTGACCCGCGCGGTCTGCCCGCGCGCGATGCTCACGGTGTCGAAGACCCCGGAGGAGGCGGTCGAGTAGGCGGAGTTGCAGCCGCTGACCGCGAGCACCGTCTGGCCGCCCGGGGCCACGGTGGAGGGGGTGATCGTGAAGCCGAACGAGGTGATCTGGCGGGCCCCGACCCCGGCCCCGGCCGAGGTCGCGGCGGACGCGCCGAATGCGCCGAGCGCGAGTACGGCGGCCGTTGCGCCGGCGCTGAGCAGGACGGTGGCGGAGCTGCGTATCGCACCCATGCTTGAGTCTCCGGATCCCCGAGGAGCAGCCGCGGAACGGTTTCCGCACGTGGGGGGTCGTGCGCCTCGATGTCCGCCACGCTAGGTCCGGGGGCGGTGGCCCGCGATCAGGAACGGGCGAATGGGGCATGACCCTAGGCCGAACCGGGGACGGGAGGCCGCCCCCGGTTTGCCGGGCGGCCGTCAGTCGCCGAGGTCCAGGTGCGCGAACTGCGCGAGGAAGGGCTCGGCGGTGGCCGCGATGCCCCGCCCGAAGGGCGCGTCGAAGTCCCAGATCAGGAACAGCAGGAACGCGATCAGGGCACTGAACAGGCCGGCCAGCAGCAGCTCCCGGAACGACCGCCTGATCTGTAGCGTGAAGATCAGGCCCACCGTCACCAGGGCGCCCGCGAGCAGCCCGAACCACACCACCCCCGGCATGGTGGCCCCGGCGCTCTGGCCGCGCGCACTGCGGGCGTCGTCCACCACCGCGACCTGGTCGACCAGTGGCTGGTACGCCTGCCCCTCGTGGTCGGTCTGCGGCTCGTAGTCGGTGACGTCCCGGCGGATACGTTCCAGCAGCTCCCCGCCGCGGTCCGTGAGGTCGCCGTGGTCGGCCATCTCCTTCCACTCGGTGTCCACCACGTACGTCACGTACGCGTCGACGTCGGACCGGATCTTCTTGCGCACCTCGGCCGGGTAGACCTCGGAGCGGACACTGATCTCGTGCAGGGCCTGCGCTTCTTGGCGCACGTATTCCTGGGCGGCGCCGCGGCCCTCCCAGACACCGGCGATCGCCAGGCCCAGCACGATCGCGTAGATCACGCCGATCATCATCGTCATGTATTCGATGACGTCCGGGGTTTCGTTCGGATCGTCGTCCTCGCCGATCCTGCGGTGGTTGAAGAAGGCGATGGACAGCACCACGGCACAGGCCGCGGCCATCGCGAGGGACAGGACGAGCCATTCCGACAAGATGACTCCCGATCGGTTTCAGGTGGGGCGGGTCAACGCGGGCGCAGCGCGACGATCGCGAGCACCGCGGGAGCCGCGGTCAGCAGGGTGAAGGTCACCGGCGAGATGTGGTGCTCGACAGGTTTGCGGGCCGGTGCGTGGTACGCCGGGCGGGCCACCGCCTTCGGCGGCGGCGGTGTCACCACGGGGGCGGGTGGGGGCGGTGCGGGCGCCGTGACCGCGCGGGGTGGTGGGGGCGCCGGTTTCGGCGCGGGCGGTGGGGGCAGGACGGGCTTGGGCACGGGTTTTGGCGCCGGCTTGGGCGCCGGAGGCGGTGGCGTGGGCTTCGGGGGCGGGGCGGGCGTGGGCTTGGGCGGCGGTGGCGGCGTCGGCGGTGGAGGAGGGGGGGGCGGCGGTGGTGGTGGTGGAGGCGGCGGGGGCGGCGGCTTCGGCGGGCACGGTGGTGGGGGCGGTGGCGGCGGGCAATGGGGGCCGCCGTGTCGGCTCCCGTCGTGGTCCCCGCCACGGCCCCTTCCGTGGCCGGAGCCGCGGTCGTCACCGTGATGTCCGCCACCCGGGCCGCCTCCGCGGCCGCTGCCGCCGGCCACCGCGAACACCGCGGTGGCGGTCGCGCCGTCCCCGGAGCAGGTGGTCGCGTAGGCGCAGCTATCAGCCACGGCCGGCGTGGCGGACAAGGCCGCCCACAGCAGGACCGGGACCGCCAGCAGGCGCTGGGCACAGGCTCTGTTCACCCGGGGAGCATGGGCCCGCGCGCGCCCGCGCACGCGAGGCTCGGCCCCCGGTTCGCCTGAACGGGTGGAGCCGCGACCCGAGAGGTTTGAGCCACTTGTGGGACGGTCCTGAGGTCATCCCGATCACGCACCGGTCAATTCCCAAAAGGGATTTGTCGGTACCGGTCATTCGCCCCGCGGGGCATGGTGGGCGCCTTTGGTGTGTGACGAAGAACGGATCGCCAATTTCCGCTTTTGCTCGCCCTGTTGGGCAATGATCAGTACATTCGGCTCGGACAGGAGTCCGACCTCGGACGGACCACCGTAGGAACAACGCTTGGAGACCTCGATGGAGCGCCCGGCCTGGGCCCCGCCAGGCATCGACATATCGGTGCCGAGCGTGTCCCGCATCTACGATTACTACCTGGGCGGGTCCCACAATTTCGAGGTCGACCGCCAGGCGGCCCGACGCGCCATGGAATTCATGCCGGGACTGCCCAAGATCATGCAGGCCAACCGGGCATTCATGCGCCGCGCCGTCCGGCACGCCGTCGCCGAGGGCGTCACGCAGTTCCTCGACATCGGCTCCGGCATCCCCACCTTCGGCAATGTCCACGAGGTCGCCCAGGCCGCCAGCCCCGAGGCGCGCGTGGTCTACGTCGACCACGACCCGGTGGCCGTCGCGCACAGCCGAGCCGTCCTCGGCGAGGACGACCGCACCGACATCGTCGCCGCCGACCTGCGCAAGCCGAAGGAGATCCTGGCCTCCGCCGAGGTCGGCCGGCTGATCGACTTCGACCGGCCGGTCGCCCTCCTGCTCGTCGCCGTCCTGCACTTCCTGGAGGACGCCGACGACCCGTACGCCGCCGTCGCCGCACTGCGCGACGCGCTGGCCCCCGGCAGCCTGCTGATCCTCACGCACGCCTCGTACGAGGGGATCCCGCTCACGGAGGAGGTCGCGGGCGGCGTCGTCGACGTCTACCGGAACATCCGCAACCCGCTCGTCATGCGCACCGGCGAGCAGATCGGCCGGTTCTTCGACGGCTTCGAGCTGCTGGAGCCCGGACTGGTCTCCATGCCCGACTGGCGGCCGGACGGACTCGGCGGCGAGGCGGAGGAAGAGACACCGGAAGACCCCTATGCCTTTTCGGGCTTCGGCGGAGTGGGACGCAAGGCGTGAGACTTCCGGCACAGACCGCGGGCGCACCGGACGCCGTCGCGGCGCCCGCCGCCACACCGGCCGCAGTGGCGGCCGCGGCACCGGCCGCCGGCCCCGCCGCGGCGCCGCACGGCGGCATCGAGGACCGGATCGCCCGCTTCGCGACCATCTGGGGCCGGGCGATCTTCCCGGTCACGGCGACCTCGCTCACCCGCACCGAGTTCGAGCGGCACCTGGTGCCGCTCACCCGGACGCTCACCGAGGCCCTGCACGCCCGGCCCTTCGACGCCGCCGTCGCGCACCGCGTCGGGGCGGACCTCGTCGCCGTGCACTGCACCGACCCCGAGGCCCTGGCCGGCACCCTCGGCGTGATCGAGTCGTACCTGGTGCTCTACTGCGGACCGGACGGACTCGAAGGCTCCGGCGTGGAGGCCACCGCCGAGTACCACGCGCGCTGCGCCCGGCTCCAGCACGCCATGGCGGCCGGGTACGCCCGCGCCCTGCGCGAGCGCACCCTCCGGGAGCAGGAGGCCATCGCCCGCTCCGCGCTGACCGCCCGCACCGATGCCCAGCAGGCCCTGCACGCGAGCGAGGAGCGCTTCCGGGCCGTCTTCGAGGGCGCGGCCGTCGGCATCGGCATCGCTGACCTCGACGGGAACGTCCTGGAGGTCAACGACACCCTCCTGCAGATGTTCGGCGGCCTGGAGGGCCACGTCCGCAGCCGCAACGTCAGCGAGTGGGGCCACCCCGACGACACCCCGCACGTGTGGCGGATGTACGGGGAACTGGTGCGCGGCGAACGCGAGAGCTACCGCGTGGAGAAGCCGTACTACCGGCACGACGGAACCGTCCTCTGGACCAACCTCACGGTGTCGCTGCTGCGCGACGCCGACGGGAAGCCGCAGTACCAGCTGGCGCTGATGGAGGACACCACCGAACGCCGGCTGCTGAACCTGCGCCTGCGCTACGAGGCCACCCACGACGCCCTCACCGGACTGCCCAACCGGACGCTGTTCTTCGAGCGGCTCGAAAAGGCCCTCAGCGGCGCCGGCGGCAGCCGCTACGGCCTGTGCTACCTGGACCTCGACGGCTTCAAGACGGTCAACGACAGCCTCGGGCACTCGGCGGGGGACCGGCTGCTCGTCGAGGTCGCCGACCGGCTGCAGAGCTGCGCGACCGGCCCCGGCGAGGTCGTCGCCCGGCTCGGCGGCGACGAGTTCGTCGCCCTGACCACCGGCCCCGACACCGAGCAGAAGGTGACCGACCTCGCCGTCCGCATCCTCTCCGCCCTGTCCACGCCGATCCGGCTGGAGGGCCGGGAACTGACGGTCCGGGGCAGCATCGGGATCGTCGAGGGCCCGGCCAAGGAACGCACCCCGGCGGAGGTGCTGCGCAGCGCCGACATCACGATGTACCGGGCCAAGGCGGCCGGCGGCAACCGCTTCGAATTCGCCGACGCCGAGGCCGACGCCCGCGCGATCACCCGCCACGGCCTGACCAACGCCCTGCCGGCGGCGCTGGAACGCGGCGAGTTCTTCATCGAGTACCAGCCGCTGGTCCACATGCGCGACGGCACCGTGCGCGGGGCCGAGGCCCTGGTGCGCTGGTCGCACCCGCAGTACGGGGTACTCGGCCCGGACCGCTTCATCCCGCTCGCCGAACGCACCGGGCTGATCGTGCCGCTCGGCCGCTGGGTGCTGGAGGAGTCCGTCCGCCAGGCCCGGATCTGGCAGTGCCAGAACGGCGGCTCGGCCCTGCGGGTCAACGTCAACCTCTCGCCGACCCAGCTGCACCACCCGGGCCTCGTCGCCGACACCGTCGCCGTGCTGGAGAAGTCCGGGCTCGCCCCGGGCGCCCTGTGCCTGGAGGTCACCGAATCCGCCCTGATAGGGGCCGACGACGAACTCCTGGAGCCGCTGCGCCGGCTCGCCGCCCTGGGCGTGGACATCGCCCTCGACGACTTCGGCACCGGCTACTCGAACCTCGCCAATCTGCGGCGCCTGCCGGTCAGCGTCCTCAAGCTCGACCGCTCCTTCACCCAGGGGATGCAGCAGCAGCCCGCCAACCCGGTCGACGTCAAGATCGTGGAGGGGATCGTCGCCCTCGCCCACAGCCTCGAACTCGCCGTCACGGTCGAGGGCGTGGAGACCGGAGCCCAGGCCGCCCAGCTGCGCGCCCTCGGCTGCGACACCGCCCAGGGCTGGTACTACGCCCGCCCCGGAGCCCCCGACCGCATCCATGCCCTCTCCCTCTCGGACGCGGTGCCCACACCTTCCTGACGCCTCCTCCACGGACCGTCGGGAGGGCCGGGAGCCCGGGCCGCGGATTCCCGGGACCGGGAGAGCCGGGCCAAGGGCTGGGAGTCCCGGGCGGGGAGTCCCGGGCCGGAAGTCCCGGGCCGGGAGTCGGGCGGGGTCGGCTCAGGCTCCGGCGGGCGGCTGGCTCCGGTTCAGGCCGACCTCCGTCCCGCGGCCGGGGGTCCGGACGGCCTCCAGGACCCGCTCGTACCGCTCCGCCGTGTCGGCCAGGACGTCGGCCGCCACCGGCAGCCGCTCCGCCTCGTACGCGTCGAGCACCTCCTCACTGCCGGGCCCGGTGAGCGCGGCGGCCAGCGTCCGGGCGAGGGCGGCCGCGTCCTGGATGCCGGTGTTCATGCCGAGCCCGCCGGCTATGGGCTGCACGTGCGCGGCATCCCCGGCGAGGAAGACCCGGCGCTCCCGCAGTCGTGTGGCCATCCGGATGTTGACCCGCCAGGCCGAGATCCACGTCGCATCGACGAGCCGGATGCCCGGCACCCGGGCATGCCGGTCGAAGAGCCGCTGGAAGCTCTCCAGGGAGGGAGGCAGCGGCTCGCCCCGCTCGTCCCGCTCGGGCGAGGCCTGCAACTGGAAGCTGTCCGTCCCCGGCATCGGGCAGAGGAGCATTCCATTGCCGTCCGAGGTGAACCACTGGTGCCAGACGTCCCGGCTGAGCCCGGGTGCCCGGACGTCCCCGATGACCATCGCGGGCTCCTCCTGGCCGTTCCCCTCGAAGGGGATGCCGAGCAGCTTGCGGGTGGTGCTGCGCCCGCCGTCGCACCCGGCGAGATAGCGGGCTCCGATCACGGTGCCGTCCGCCAGCTCGGCGCGCACACCGGACTCGTCCTGGCTGATTCCGGCGAGCTCCGATCCGTACTCGACCCGCACCCCCAGCCCGGCGAGCCGCTCACGCAGGGCCGCTTCGATCTGCCACTGCCCGATCAGCAGGCCGGCGTCGGTGCGGGTGTCGTTGATGTGCTCCCCGTCGAAGTACTTGCGCAGCACCACGCTCCTGCTGCCGGTGGCGGCCAGGGTGTCGAGCACGCCGAGCTCCCGGAAGACGTCGAGGCTGCCAGGCAGCAGCCCCTTGCCCCGGGACTCGTGGTGCGCTTCGGTGCGCCGGTCGATGACGCGCACCGCGAAGCCGCGCAGCGCCAGGTCGCAGGCGAGCGTCAGTCCGGTGGGACCCGAGCCGGTGATCAGTACGTCGGTCATGGGATGTCCTCTCCTCGTCGATGTCTCAAGGAAAGCGGCTCCCGGGAGAAAAAGCAACCCGGTTACAAAAATAACTCGGTCACGAATCCGTGCTACGCTGTGCGCATGGAGAACACGACGGGTCTGCGCGAGAACAAGAAGCTCCGTACGCGTCACCGACTGGCGGCGACGGCGCTGGAGCTCTTCCTGGAACGGGGCTTCGACGCCGTGTCGGTGGCGGACGTCGCCGCCGCGGCCGAGGTCTCCAAGCCCACCCTCTTCCGGTACTTCCCGAGCAAGGAGGACCTGCTGCTCGACCGGTTCGCCGACCATCAGGACGAGGTGGCGCGCATCGTGCGCGAGCGGCCCGCGGGCCGCACGCCGGTGGGTGTGGTGCACGCGCACTTCCTGGACGCCCTGGCCGAGCGGGACCCGATCACCGGCCTGTGCGACCACCCGAACGTGATGGCCTTCCAGCAGCTCGTCTACAGCACCGCCAGCCTGAAGAGCAGACTTGGCCTCTACACCCAGCGCGAGGTGGAGCTGGCCGCCGCCGGGCTCGAGGCGGAGACGGTCCCCGAGCTGGCCGCCCGCCTGGCGGCGACGCATCTGGTGGCGGTCCGCCACGAGTTGGGCCGGGTCAACTGGCGGCGGATCGAGTCCGGACAGAGCGCCGACGAGGCCTACCCGGCCGCGGTGACCGATGCCGACCTGGCCTTCGGGATGCTCGCCGACGGCCTCGACAAGTCCCTGCCGACTGCACCCGCCCCGGCCGCGGACTGACCCCCGCCCCGGCCGACGCCCCCACCCGGCCGCAGCCCGACCCCGCCCCGGCCGACGCCCACCACCCGGCCGCAGCC
>NZ_JOIR01000027.1 GCF_000720115.1 Streptomyces sp. NRRL F-2580 | reverse complement strand
GTCCGTGTTCGCGGGCGGCTGCGACCTCGCCGCCGCCGAGGCCGTCTGCGCCGACCCGTCCTACGACACCGCCGACGTCCTCGGCTCCCTCGTCGACAAATCCCTCGTCGTCGCCGCCCCCGGCCCCGACGGCTCCGGCATGCGCTACCGCCTCCTGGAGACCGTCGCCGAGTACGCCGACGAGCGCCTCGCCGCCGCCGAGGGCGACCGCGAGCGCACCGAGCGCCGCCACCTCGTCCACTACCGCGAACTGGCCCGCGCCAACGAGCCCCTGCTCCGCGGTCACGGGCAGCGGGCCGCCACCGAGCGGCTCGTCACCGAGTACGAGAACATCCGTACCGCCCTGCGCCGCGCGGTGGCCGCCCGCGACGCCGACGAGGTGCTGTGCCTCGTCCACTCCCTGGGCTGGTACTGGCACATGCACGACCTGGCCACCGAGTCCCGGCACTGGTCCGCGGCGGCCGCCGCGCTCGGCCCCAACCCCTTCGCGGCGCCCGCCGTCCCCGCCGAGCCCGTCTACCAGCGGATCGTCGACGCGCCCCCGCCGTACACCGGCGAACTGCTCACCGAGGCCTGGCGCGGGATCCAGCTGATCCGGCTGGCCGCCCGCGACCAGAACAGCGACACCTGGGACACCCCCGAGGTCCGGGCCCAGATCGACGGCGTGCTCGCCGCCTACCGGCCGGGGCTGCCGCAGACCTGCCGGACCCCTTCCTCCCTCTGGATCTACGCCGTCATGATCGCCGGCGACCCCCGGCTGCTCCAGCGCGTCGTGGACGAGACCGTCGAGACCACCCGTTCCTTCGGCTACCGCTGGGAGCTCGCCTCCGCCCTGCAGCTGCGGGCCAACATCCTCGCCAACCGGGCGGACTGGGCCGGCGACGCCTCCCGCGACGCCGAGGAGAGCCTGGACCTCTTCCGCGAGCTCGGCGACGACTGGGGCTGCGCCGAGGCGCTGTCCGCGCGCGCCGAGTCCCGGGAGAAGCGCGGCATGTACGCGCTGGCCGCCGAGGACTTCCGGGCGGCCATCGAGCACGCCGAACGCCTGGGCGCCAAGGCCCAGGTGACGGTGTTGCGCGTACGGATGGCCGGGACGCTGATCGAGAACGGGGAGGCCGAGGAGGCCGAGGCGATCCTCACCGAGATCACGGCGAGGTGGCAGGGGTACGGCAACGAAGCCATGCCCGCTGCCCGGATGTTCCTCGCGGGCCTGCTCGGCCGCACCGGCCGGATCGCCGAGGCCCGGGCCCAGCTCCAGGCGCTGCGCGAGGACTTCGCGCTCGGGGCGTACGCCGTCTTCGACGTGTTCCTGCTCGCCACGATGGCCTGGCTGGACAACCGGGACGGCGAGTACGCGGAGGCGCTGGTGCGGATCCGCGAGGCCACGAACAGGGTCCGGGACCCGCTCGTGATGATGGTCGCGCCGCAACTGCCCGCCGTGTACCTGCTGACCGGGGCCGTCTCCCTCGTCTCGCTCGGCGGCCCGCGGCGCGAGTACGACGCCGTCCGGCTGCTCGGCGCCTACCGCACCCACCTGCCGCCCGGGCACTTCCCGATCACCACGGAACGCGAGGACGGCGCCTTCGTCGAGGAGCGGGCGCGGGCGGCGCTCGGCGACCCGGCCTTCGAGAAGGCGTACGCCGAAGGCGGCGGCCTCTCCATGGAGGAGGCCACCGCCCTCATCTGACCCGGCCCCCGGCCGGTGTCCGTCCGGGACGCGATCCGGAGTGGACCGGTCCGCGGGTCAGGTCTTCTGGCGGAACTTGCGCACCGCGAGCGGCATGGTGACCGCCGTGATGGCGAGCGACCAGGCCAGCGTCATCCACACCGAGTCGCCGACCGGAGTGCCGTTGATCAGGGCACGGGCGGCGTCCGCCAGGTTGGACAGCGGGTTGTAGTCCGTGAAGGCCTGCAGCCAGCCGGGCATGGTGGACGGCATGGCGAAGATCGAGCTGCCGAACTGCAGCGGCATCAGGACCAGCATCGCCATGCCCTGGACGGCCTGCGCGGTCTTCATGGTCAGACCCAGCAGGATGAAGATCCACATCAGCGAGGCGCCGAAGACGACCGACAGGCCGACGGCGGCGAACAGGTCCAGGACCGAGCCGTCGATCGACAGACCGAGGATGAAGCCGACGCAGAGCAGGATCGAGATCGCGATCAGCATCCGGCCGATCTCGACGACGATCTTGGCGAGGAGGACGGACGACCGGGCGATCGGCATGGACCGGAAGCGGTCCATCACGCCCTTCTTGAAGTCGTCGTTGACCCCGGTGCCCACCGCCATGGCGATGTTCATGCCCATCATGGCCATCAGGCCCGGGACCAGGTAGCTGACGTACTGGCCCTGGTTGCCCTTGCCGGAGACGGCGCCGCCGAACACGAACACGAACAGCAGCGTGAAGATGATCGGCATGAACAGGACGTCGAACATCGACTCGGGGTCCTGCTTGATCTGGAGGGCGTTGCGGCGCACCAGCGCGCCGATGTGCCGCAGATTGGCCCGCAGGCCGATCCGGCCCTCGCCCGGGTGCGCGGCCACCGAGGCCGGACCGGGCGCGGTGGGCGCGGGCTTCGTCGTGGTTACGGTGCTCATGCCGCGACCTCCTCGGTCTTCTCGGTGGGGACGGAGTCCTCGACGACGGTGGGCTTCTGACCGGTGATGGCCAGGAACACCTCGTCGAGGCTGGGCAGGTAGGTGCCGAGGTCGGCGATCGCGTACCCGCGGCCGGCCAGCAGGCCGACCACGGCGGTCAGCTGCTCGTCGCTCAGGATCGGGACCAGCAGCACGCCCTCGTCCGGCACGGCCTGGGAGCCGGCCACGCCGTCCAGTCCGGCCTCGGCCAGCGCGCGGGCCATGCCCGGCAGGTCGGCGGAGGCGACGGGGCGGATCTTCAGGGTGCGGCCGCCGACGCGGGCCTTCAGCTCGTCGACCTTGCCGTTGGCGATGACCTTGCCGCGGTCGATGACCGTCAGCTCGCCGGCGAGCTGCTCGGCCTCCTCCATGTACTGGGTGGTGAGCAGCACGGTGGCGCCCTCGGCGACCAGCCGCTGGACCTCGTCCCACACCTCGTTGCGGGTGCGCGGGTCGAGACCGGTGGTCGGCTCGTCCAGGTAGAGCACGGCCGGGTTGCCGATCAGGGAGGCGGCCAGGTCGAGCCGGCGGCGCATGCCGCCGGAGTAGTTCATGGCGGCCTTCTTGGCCGCCTCGGTCAGGGAGAACCGCTCCAGCATCTCGTCCGCGCGGCGGCGGGCGTCCTTGCGGGAGAGGTCGAGCAGCCGCCCGATCATGTAGAGGTTCTCCCAGCCGGAGAGCTTCTCGTCGACCGAGGCGTACTGGCCGGTGAGGCCGATGGTGCGGCGCAGCTGCCGAGGCTGGCGGACCACGTCGAACCCGGCGACGACGGCGGTGCCGGCGTCGGGGACGACCAGGGTGGAGAGGCAGCGGACGAGGGTGGTCTTGCCGGCTCCGTTGGGGCCGAGGACTCCGAGGACGGTGCCTTCCCGGACGTCCAGGTCCACGCCGTCGAGCGCCTTGGTCTCGCCGTAGTGCTTGACCAGCCCCCGTACCTCCACGGCGTTGGGCTTCTTGTCGTTTCGCGTCATGCCCCTATGGGAGCAGCCGCCACTGACAGAGCACCGACAGCCGACCGACAAACGTACGACAGACATACGACAGCCCGCCGACACGCGGTCGGCGGGCTGTCGGTGAGCTCCCGGTGAGCGGTGCGGCGGCCGGCGGAACGGCCGCCCACACCGTCAGTGGAAGGCGTGCTCCGCCTGCGGGAACGTTCCGCCGACCACGTCCTCGGCGAAGGCCTTCGCCGCGTCGCCCATGGTCGCGCGGAGGTTCGCGTACTGCTTCACGAACCGCGGCAGCTTCCCCCCGGTCAGGCCCATCATGTCGGTCCACACCAGCACCTGCGCGTCGCACTCCGAGCCCGCGCCGATGCCGACCGTCGGGATGTGCAGGGAGCGGGTGACCTCGGCGGCCAGCTCGGCCGGGACGAGCTCCAGCACCACCGCGAAGGCACCCGCGTCCTGCGCCGCCTTCGCGTCGCGCAGCAGCTGGTGCGCGGCCTCGTCGCCGCGGCCCTGCACCCGGTAGCCCATGGCGTTGACCGACTGCGGGGTCAGTCCCAGGTGGGACATGACCGGGATGCCGGACTGCACGATCAGCTCGGTCTGGGCCAGCGAGCGCTCGCCGCCCTCCAGCTTCACCGCTCCCACCCCGGCCTCCTTCACGAGACGGGTGGCGCTGCGCAGCGCCTGCACGGCGCCTTCCTGGTACGAGCCGAACGGCATGTCGCCGATGACCAGGGCGCGGCTCGTGCCCCGTACGACGGCCGCGGAGAGCATGGTCATCTGGTCCATCGTCACCGGCACGGTGGAGTCGTAGCCGAGGTGGCAATTGCCCATGGAGTCGCCGACGAGGATGACCGGGATGCCGGACTCGTCGAAGACGGACGCGGTCATCGCGTCGTAGGCGGTGAGCATGGGCCACTTCTCGCCGCGTTCCTTGGCGAGCGTCAGGTCGCGGACGGTGATGCGCCGGGTGCCCGTGCCTCCGTACAGGGTGGGGGAGGCCGCGGCTGCGGGTTCGCGGGCAGGCGAAACGGCATGCGTCATTGCAACTGCTCCTTGTGTCATCTCGAGGCGCCCTCACGGCGTCCCCGGACTCACCCACCATGGTGGCATCCGTGGGGCCGAAGGCGGAAGTGGCGGGGGGCACACCCGTCCCGAGGGATCCAATGTGCGCGTTTCGTGACAAGCGGAACCCGGTGCGCACGGCCGTTCGTCCTCCCGGACGTACGACCGTGACGGACGGTCGTGACGTACGACACGGAAGGCTCCGTACATCGCCTAGGGTCAAGGGGCGGGGACGGAGCGCGAGCACGGCAGTGAGGGCAGTGGCATGGCACAGGCGTACATGACGGAATCGGGGAACGGCGGCTCGGAGCCCGAGCCCTCCGGATCCCCCTTCCGGCGCCGGCTTGCCGAACTGCGCAGGGACCCCGGGATCTGGCGGCGGGGATGGGCGCTCGCCGCGACCTCCCTGCTGATCGCGCTGGTGATGATCTTCCACGCGGAGCTGCCCAACGACGTGGGCAACCTCGGCAGCCTCACCGAGACCTTCCTGCCCTGGCTGGGCCTGGCCGTCCCGCTCCTGCTGGCCGGCGCCGTCTTCCGCAGGTCCGCGACCGCGCTCATCGCGCTCGTGCTGACCGGCGCGGTCTGGGTGAACCTGTTCGGCGGCCTGGTCACCGACAAGTCCGGCTCCGGCGGCAACCTCGTGGTCGCCACCCACAACGTCGACGCCGACAATCCCGACCCGGCCGGCACCGCCGAGTCCGTCGCCCGGTCCGGGGCCGACGTCCTGGCCCTGACCGAGCTCAAGGGGAGCGCCGTCCCCGTCTACGAGAAGGTCCTGGCGGGCACGTACAAGTACCACTCGGTCGAGGGCACCGTCGGCCTCTGGAGCAAGTACCCGCTGAGCGCGAGCGCCCCCGTCGACATCAGGATGGGCTGGACCCGGGCCATGCGCGCCACCGTCGACACCCCGCACGGGAAGGTCGCGGCCTTCGTCGCGCACCTTCCCTCGGTCCGGGTCAAGCTGAACGCCGGCTTCACCGCGAACCAGCGCGACGACAGCGCCGACGCGCTGGGCGCCGCACTCGCCGCCGAACCGCTGAAGAAGGTCATCCTGCTCGGCGACCTCAACGGCACCATGAACGACCGCGCCCTGTCCGAGGTCACCTCGCAGATGCGCTCCACCCAGGGCGCGGCGGGCGACGGCTTCGGCTTCAGCTGGCCGGCGCAGTTCCCGATGGCCCGGATCGACCAGATCATGGTCCGCGGGATCCGGCCGGAGGCCTCCTGGACCCTGCCGCGCACGGGCAGCGACCACCTTCCGGTCGCCGCCCGGGTCACGGTCAAGCCCTGACGCGCACGGCCGCCGGGCACGGCCGTAGGACACGGCCCCCGCGCCCGGCGGCCGCGCGCGGTGGCTACGCCTGCTCGCGCCAGCCGTTCGTGATGGGCAGCCGACGGTCCTTGCCGAAGCCCTTCGCGGAGATCTTCGTACCCGGCGGGTACTGGCGGCGCTTGTACTCCGCCGTGTCCACCATCCGCAGGGTCCTGGCGACCAGCTCGCGGTCGAAGCCGGCCGCCACGATGGCCTCCATGCCCTGGTCGCGGTCCACGTACAGGGCCAGGATCGCGTCGAGCACCGGGTAGTCCGGCAGCGAGTCCGTGTCCACCTGATCCGGGCGCAGTTCGGCGCTCGGCGGCTTCACGATGGAGTTCTCCGGGATCGGCGGGGTCTCGCCGCGCTCGGCGGCGGCCCGGTTGCGGTAGTGCGCGAGCCGGAAGACGTCCGTCTTGTAGACGTCCTTGATCGGGCCGTACGCGCCCACCGAGTCGCCGTAGAGCGTGGAGTAGCCGACGGCCAGCTCCGACTTGTTGCCCGGGGCCAGCACGATGTGGCCCTCCTGGTTGGAGAGCGCCATCAGCATGGTGCCGCGCAGCCGGGACTGCAGGTTCTCCTCAGCCAGGCCGGTGAGGCCGAGCGAGCCCATGTACGCGTCGAACATCGGCTCGATCGGCACGGTCCGGAAGTTCAGCCCGGTCCGCTCGGCCAGGTCGGCCGCGTCCCCCTTGGAGTGGTCCGAGGAGTACTTCGAGGGCATCGAGACGCCGTACACGTTCTGCGCGCCGATCGCGTCGCAGGCGATGGCGGCGACGAGCGCGGAGTCGATGCCGCCGGAGAGCCCGATCAGGACGGAGCGGAATCCGTTCTTCTTGACGTACGCGCGCAGCCCCACGACCAGCGCGTCGTAGACCTCCTCGTCGTCGTCGAGACGGTCGGCGTAACCGCCGGTGACGACGGGCTCGTACGCCTCCACGGGCTCCTCGGAGAGGACCACGCGGTCGATGCGCAGTCCGTCGTCCACCACGCCCTCGGGGGCGTCGGCGCGCGCGGCCGGCAGGTCGAGGTCGACCAGGACGCAGCCCTCGGAGAACTGCGGGGCGCGGGCGATGACCTCGCCGTCGGCGTCGACGACGATCGAGTCGCCGTCGAAGACCAGCTCGTCCTGGCCGCCGATCATCGCCAGGTAGGCGAGGGTGCAGCCGGCCTCCTGCGCCCGCTTGCGGACCAGTTCGAGGCGCAGGTCGTCCTTGTCGCGCTCGTACGGGGAGGCGTTGACCGAGATCAGCAGTCCGGCCCCGGCGGAGCGGGTGGCCGGGACCCGGCCGCCCTCCTGCCAGAGGTCCTCGCAGATGGCCAGGGCCACGTCGACGCCGCGGACCCGGATCACCGGCTGGGTGTCGCCCGGCACGAAGTACCGGAACTCGTCGAACACCCCGTAGTTGGGGAGGTGGTGCTTGGCGAAGCGCAGGACGACCTGCCCGCGGTGCAGCACGGCCGCCGCGTTCTCGGGGGAGCCGGCCGGCTTGCCGAGCCGGGGGACGGCCTTCTCGGTGCGGTCGAGGTAACCGACGACGACCGGCAGGTCGCCGAGGCCCTCGTCCGCCAGCCGCCGCGCGAGCTCGCGCAGCGCGCTGCGGGAGGCCTCGACGAAGGAGCCGCGCAGGGCGAGGTCCTCGACGGGGTACCCGGTCAGCATCATCTCCGGGAACGCCACCAGGTGGGCACCCTGCTCGGCGGAGTGCCGGGTCCAGTGGACGACCGAGTCGGTGTTGGCGTCGATGTTGCCGACGTGCGAGTCGATCTGATTCAGAGCGAGGCGTAGTTGAGGCACGGCGCCCAGTCTAATCGTCTTTCTGACGCGATGTCCTGGGCCCCGGCCGTCCGGTGTGCCCGGGTCAGCCGATCGAGCCGCTGAACTTCGCGTGGGGCAGCAGGATCCCGGGTGAGATGTCGGCGCTGATGCGCTCGGTGCCCTCCGGGACCTCGAAGGCCAGGATCCCGCTCGCGGACTCGCCCGGCAGGATGTCGCCCTTGACCATCTTCGGGACGTCGCCGTCGAAGACGAGCTTGGCTGTCATCCCGTCCTCGTCGCGGACGTTGGGCATCGCGTAGATGACGTTGTGCGTGCCGGACGAGCCGTTGGTGATGGTGAGCGTCATCGCCACCGCGTTGCCCACCTTGGAGTACTTGTTCTTCGTGACGTACTTCTTCGGCGCCGAGAGGCTCACCTTGATGCCGTTCGGATACGTGAAGGTCTCGCCGAACGGCAGCGCGCTGGTCAGGCCCGGGACCTGGGAGGGCGACGGGGACGCGGACGGCCAGGGCTCACCGCTGGGGTAGAGCCCCTCCAGGTCCAGCTCCTCCTCGTCGATGTCGATCCCCTGCTCGTAGCGGCCGGAGGTGTTGTCGAGGAAGACGGCCGTGATGAAGAAGCCGCCGACGGAGGCGGCGAGGCCGAGCACGCCGAGGACGGTGCCGACGACGGACATCGCCTTGTTCGGGGCGCCCTTGCCGGCGCGGACGAGCGCGCCGATGCCGAGGCCCGTGGCGACGACGGCCAGCAGGGCGCCCGCCCAGAAGAAGAGGGGCACGAGGCCGGTCATGATGGCGAAGCAGGCGACGATCACGGCGGCGACGGCCAGGCCGTTGGTGGTCGGGGGGCCCTGCGGGTAACCGGCGTACGGGACCCCGCCGAAGCCGGGCTGTCCCCACGCGGGGGGCGCGCCCCAGACGGGGGCCGGCCCGCCGGGGACGGTCGGCGGGCCCGGCGCCGGGGCGGGCGGGGCGAACGGCGAGGGGGCGGGGGCTGCCGGGGCGCCGTGGGCCGCGGGGGCGGCCGGTGCGGCCGGTGCCGCCGGTGCGGACGGGGCCGCGGGCGCCTTGGGAGCCGAGGGGTCGGGTGTGGCCCAGGGGTCGGCCGGGGCGGGCGCCGGGGCCGGGGTGGCGGGAGTGTCGGCGGGCACCGGGGCCTCGGGAGTTTTGGCGTCGGCCGGGGGCTCGGGGGCTACCGGACTCTTCGGGGCCTTTTCGAGCGACAGGGGCTGTTCGGGGGACTCCGGGGTTGCCGCGGCCGGGGTCTTGTCGAGTGACAGCGGCTGTGCGGACGGCGCCGGTATGGAGGCGGCCTCGGCCGTCGGGGTGGTGCCCGCGGGCTCTTCGGACGGGCCGGGAGGGGTGCTGGGCGGGTTCGGCGTGCTCATACCGGCGGGGGCGTCCTTTTGTCGCAGATGCTGTGATCACCGCAAGGGTGCCATGACCGCGGCCCGCGCCCGCCCGAATCCCGGCCCGGTGCCGGGCCGGCCCGCCGAGGGGCCGACCCGGGACCGTACGGCGCCGCCTACAGCTGGTAGCCCAGCACCGTCATCATTCCGGACTCCGAGTGGTAGACGTTGTGGCAATGGACCATCCACAGTCCGGGGTTGTCCGCGTCGAAGTCCGCCGTCAGCCGCCCGCCCGGCAGGATGATCGCGGTGTCCTTGCGCGCCCCGCCGCCCTCTCCGGCCAGCGCGAAGGTGTGGCCGTGCAGGTGCACGGGGTGCCACATCGGCGTCGCGTTGCGGAACTGCAGCCGGACCCGCTCGCCCGCCTTCACCGGGTGCCGCTGGTCCGGTGTGTACGGCTTGCCGTCGAAGGCCCAGTTGTACCGGGTCATGGAGCCGGTCAGGCGGATCTGCACCGTACGGTCCGGCTCGCGCGGGGCCAGTACGGCCGCACCGGCGGCCCTGAGCGAGTCCGCGGACGGCGGCGGCGTGTCCAGTTCGGCCGGCCGGGTCGCGGCCGTGGGCGCCGTACCCGTCCCGGTGCGCAGCACCGCCAGCGCCGACTTCCCCTTGCCCTCGGCCAGCGCGGTGAGCGGGAACACCCCGTCCTCGGCGGTGACCAGGACGTCGTACCGCTCGCCCATGCCCAGCAGCAGTGAGTCCGCCTTCGTGTGCTCCACCGGGTAGCCGTCGGTGTGGGTGACCGTCAGCTCGTGGCCGCCGAGGGCGATCCGGAAGGCGGTGTCCCCGCCGGCGTTGATGATGCGCAGCCGGATCCGGTCCCCCGGGCGGGCGGTGAAGACCGACGGGTCCTCCGCCACCCGGCCGTTGATCAGGTAGTGGGGGTAGGCGACGTCGCCCGCGTCCTTGCCGAGGATGTCGCTGTCGGCGCCCATGAGGAGGTGGGAGCGGCCGGCGGCCCTGGGGGCGGACGGGGCGGGCGCGGCGCCGTGCCCGGCGTGGCCCCCGCCGCCCGCGCCGCCGCCCCGGTTCCCGTCCCCGTTCATGCCCTTGCGGAGCTCGGTGAGGACGGCGTCCGGGGTGGCGCCGTCCACTCCGTCGATCCAGTCGTCCAGGACCACCACCCACTCCTTGTCGTAGGAGAGGGGCTCCTTCGGGTCCTCGATGATGAGCGGGGCGTAGAGGCCGCGGTCCTGCTGGACCCCGGTGTGGGGGTGGAACCAGTACGTCCCCGGCTGGGGGACGGCGAACTTGTACGTGAAGGATCCGCCCGGGGCGATGTCCCGCTGCGTCAGCCCCGGGACCCCGTCCATGTCGTTGCGCAGC
Organism: Streptomyces sp. NRRL F-2580; assembly: GCF_000720115.1. GTDB lineage: Bacteria > Actinomycetota > Actinomycetes > Streptomycetales > Streptomycetaceae > Streptomyces. Next base: position 72,923 of record NZ_JOIR01000027.1, on the reverse strand, counting down.
GCGAGGCCGTGCCAGTGCAGGGAGGTGGCCTCGGGGAGGTTGTTGGCCAGGGTGAGGGAGAGCGTGCCGCCGGCGGTGGCCCGGATCTCCTGGCCCGGCAGCTTGTCCCCGTACGCCCAGGAGCGGACGGTCCGCCCGGCACCGAGGTCGAGCGGGGTGGCGGTGGCGGTGACCTTGACCTCGGTGAGCGGGCCGGTGGCCTTGCGGGCCGCCTCGGCGGCCCGGACCTCGGGGCCGGCCGGGTCCACGTACCCCGCGGGGCCGTCGGCGGCGGATCCGCCGTGGTTCATGGAGCCGTGGTCCGTGCCCGAGGGGCGGGAGGAGGAGCCGGAGCAGGCGGCGAGCAGTCCGGAGCCGGCGAGGGCCGCGGATGCGCCGAGCACGGCGCGACGGGTGGGAAGAGAGCGCATGGGAGCACCTCGTGGGTCTGGTGGTACGGATTCATGGGCGCGGTTCGGCGCCGCCTCGCGGGTGTACGGGCGTACGGGCGTACGGGTGCGCACGCCTACGGGCATGGGGGCACGCGGGCTGTGGGGCACCGCGGGCATGCGGATGTCCCGGCGTACGGGCACGGAGGCGTGCGGGCACACGGACGTACGGGCATGCGGAGGCGACGGCCGGGGCAGGGCCTATACCCGCAGGACCGCCAGCCGGGCGAGGAGCTCGCGGGGCGAGGGCGGATCCGGGCCACCGGACCGGCCCGGTATGCGGGCCGCGCCCCCGAGCGGCGCGGTGTCGCGGGAGCCGGCCGGTCCGGCGCCGAGGTACAGCAGGACGAGCCCCGCGAGCACGGCGGAGCAGACCGACATGGGGTCCATGCCGGTGCCGGGCCACTGCGTCCCGGCCGCCTGCGCCGGGCCCGGTCCCATGGCCGCCGCCAGGGGCGGTTCGGCCGGTTCCACGGCCGGTTCCAGGGCCGGCAGGGGGTCCTGCTCGGGGTCCGGCGCCGTCGGCGGGGGCGCCGGGATGTGGTGCGCGCCGCCGTCCGCGGCCGGGCCGGGTGACCCGGCCGAGGCAACGGAGTGGGCCGCGGACACGTCCTCCATGGCATGGGAGTCAGCCGGATGGCCGAGGGTGTGCATGGTGACGATGCCCAGCAACAGCGCGGCGAGCAGCAGCAACCGGAGTCCCGGGGCGGCTCGCTCAGCACTGCGCGTCATGGCGGGAACCCTACCCGGGGTGGGTATCCGATCATAGGACCGACTCCCGGGTCTGCTTAGGATTAGTCACACTATGCCCCCACATGGCCTCTCTCCGCGGACCGCCTGGCCGGTCGCCGTGCTGATCGGTCTCGCCGGCGCCGCGTACACCGCGTGGGTGCTCGAAGTCGTGCTCTCCACGGGCCTCAACCCCATCGAGACGTACGTCAGCGAACTCGCCGCCCAGGACCAGCCGCTCGGCGGCCTGTTCCGGGCCACCGACTTCACCGCCGGGCTGCTCGCCTTCGCCGGCGGACTGCTGGCCCTGTCCCGGCTGCTGAAGTACGCCGAGTCGCGCCGCCTCTGGGCGGTCGTCGGCTGGGCCGGGATCACCCTCTTCGGCGCGGCGACCGCCGCCGACGCCTGGCTGCCGCTGAGCTGCACGCCCACCGTGGACCCCGAATGCGCCGCCCTGGAGACCGCAGGCCTGGTCCCCGCCACCCACCGGGCCCATGCCGTCAGCAGCGGCCTCGCGATGACCGGTGCCCTCGTCGGCCTGGTGGCCCTGACCGTCGCCGCCCGCCGCTACGGCTGGTTCGCCCCGCTCGCCCGCTGCGGGCCCGCGCTCGTCGCCCTCGAACTGCTCGCCACCGCGTGGACGCTGACCGCCATCGCGCTGTTCACCGCGGGGCGCGGGACCTGGGCCCTCGGCGCGGGGCAGCGGCTCCAGGTGCTGCTCGTTGCGCTCTGGCTGGGCCTGCTCGCGTACTCGGTCCACAAGGAGGGCCGTACATGACGCCGCCGCGCGTGCCGCCGAGCGTGCCGACGTACGCGGACGCGCACGAGGACCCGTACGCGGCTCCGTGCGCGAGCGGCACCGGCCGGTTCGTCCGCGTGGACGGGGTGCCGCTGCACGTCGTCGTCGAGGGCCGGGGGTCCGTGTGCGTGCTCAGCGCCGGGCTCGCCATGGCCTGGTTCGACTGGGACCCCGTCGCCGCGCTGCTCGCCGCCTCGGGCCGCACCGTCGTCCGCTTCGACCGCCCCGGCCACGGCCTCAGCGGCCCGGCCGGCGAGCCGCCGACCACCGCCGGGGAGGCCCACCGGATCGCCGGCCTGCTGGACGCACTCGCTCTCACCGGCCCGGTCACCGTCGTCGGGCACTCGATCGCCGCGTTCCACGCCGAGGCCTTCGCCCGCCTGTACCCGCGGCGCACCGCCGCCTTGGTCCTGCTCGACGGCAGCGTCGAGGAAGACCCCCGTACGGTGCTGCCCGCCGCGCTGCGCACCGGCGCCGCCCGCGCCCTCGGCCGGGCGGTGACCGCCGCCGGGCTGCCGGCCGCGCTGGGGCCACTGGCCCGGCGCGCCGCGGTACGGGCCTCCCGCACCGGCGGCTCCGACCCGGCCGCACGGGACCTCGTACGCCGCTGCTACCGCACCGGCCGCGTCTGGCGCGGCGCCCTGCTGGAGAACTCCCGCTACCCGGACATGGCCGCCGAACTGCTCGCCCTGCGCGGGACGCACCCGCTGACCGCCCCCGCCACCGTCCTCGCCGGCCACGACGGCTCGGCCGGCGCCTGCGCCCTGCGCTGGCTGGCCCGCCAGGCGGACCTCGCGGACGTGCTCGGCGCGCGCTTCGAGGTCGCCGAGCCCGCCGGGCACCTGGTCATGCTCGACCGCCCGGACCAAGTGGCCCGGGCGGTCCGCGACGCCGCCGGTCAGCTCCTCGCGTAGACCTTCTCGGCCCAGCCCGCGATCTGCTCGTCGGAGAGGTGCTTGGCCAGGTCGGCCTCGCTGATCATGCCGACCAGCTTCTTGTTGCTGATCACCGGCAGCCGGCGGATCTGGTGGCTCTGCATCTCCTCCAGTACCTCGGAGACGTCCGCGCCCGCGTCGATCCAGCGCGGGGTGCCCTGGGCCATGTCACCGGCCGTGATCTTCGACGGGTCGCGCCCCTTGGCCACGCAGCCGACCACGATGTCGCGGTCGGTCAGGATCCCGCAGAGCCGTTCCTCGCTGTCGCTGATGGGCAGCGCGCCCACGTTGAGCTCGCTCATCAGCTGGGCGGCCCGGTCCAGGGTCTCGGTGGCGGGGATCCACTGGGCCCCCCTGTGCATGATCTCTCCGGCGGTGGTCATCGCATCAACCTCCTGAGCGCCGTACGAGCGGCGGGACGCGGCTGCGCCCGCCTCGGCGTCCCCCGCCCACGGACCGCGGTGCGACTCCCACGCACGGACGGGAGTGCACGCCCGTACGGGTGAGAGGGCGCCCTCCCACCACCGTACGGGCGTGTCCCGTCACCCGCGCGGCGCGTCCTCGGGCACCCGCGCGGCGCGTCCCGGGGCACCCGCGCGAGGCGTCCCAGGGCATCCGCGTGGGGCGTGCCCGGGCATCCGTGCGGTGCGTGCCCGGTCACCCGCGCGGGGCGGCTCCGCGCTTCCCGAGCATGTCCGCCATCAGCGTGAGCTCCGAGCGCTGCGCGTCGGCCATGCCCTGGGCCAGCGCCCGCTCGACCGGGGTCGCGCACTGCCGCGCGCAGCCCTCGGCCATCGCGACGCCGCCCTTGTGGTGGTCGGTCATCAGCTGGAGGAAGAGCACCTCCGCGTCCCGCCCGGAGGCGGCTCCCAGCTGCTCCAGCTCCTCCTTCGTGGCCATGCCGGGCATCAGCGCGCCGGGCTGGGCCGCGCCGTGCTCCGCATGACCCCCGTGGCCTCCCGAAGCCCCCATCCAGGACATCGGGGGCTCGTCGGCCACGACCTTCGGCAGCCCCCACAGGTCCAGCCAGCCGAGCAGCATGCCCCGCTGGTTGGCCTGGGTGTTGGCGATGTCGAAGGCGAGGGTGCGCACCGCCTCGTCCTGGGTGCGGTCCCGCACGATGAAGGACATCTCCACCGCCTGCTGGTGATGCACCGCCATGTCCCGGGCGAAGCCCGCGTCAGGGGAGTGCAGCCCCGGCGTGGCGGGGGCGGCGGTCCGGGGCGGCGCACCGGCATCGCCGTTCGCGGCGGCGACCGTGGCCGCCGCCGCGAACAGCAGCGCCAGCAGGACGGCCGTGCCCGCGGCCCAGTACGTACGGGGCGTACGGGGCGTACGCGGCGTGCGCGGCGTGCGGCCGGTCACTTGTCCGCCAGCCCGTTCGTGCAGGCCGCGCCCGGTTCGGGGGTCTGCTCGCCCTGGACGTACTTGGTGAAGAACTGCTTCACCCGCGGGTCGTCCGCCGTCTCCACGGTCAGCTGCTTGCCCCACGCGCTGAGCATGATCGCGCCCGCCTGCTCCTTGATCGGACTCATCAGCGTGTACGGGGTCTTGCCGACGGTCGCGGCGAGCTTGTCCACGTCGGCCTTGGCGGCCTTCTCGTTGTACGTCACCCACACGGCCCCGTGCTCCAGCGAGTGCACGGCGTTCACCTCGGGCAGCGGGTTCTTGTAGACGTCGCCGTTGCAGTTCGTCCAGCGGGGGTGGTGGTCACCGCCGACCGGGGGGTTCATCTCGTACTTCACGGGGGTCTCGACGTGGTTGCGGCCGAGCTTCTTCGCGTCCCAGACCTGCTCGCCCTCGACGGGCTTCTTGCGGACCTCCTCGGCCTCCTTGCGGATCTGCTCCGCGGCTTCCTTCTTGCGCTGCTCGGTCTGCTTCTGGTCGATCAGCACCCATGCGCCGAAACCGACCAGACCGGCGACGACGACCGTCGAGACCGTGATCGCGATGGCCTTGTTGCGCCGCTCCCGCATCTTGTCGGCGCGGCGCATCTCGGCTATGCGCGCCTGGCGGGAGTGCGGGTCGGTGTGCTGCTGGGTCCTGCCGGACTTGCTGGCCATGTGCCCTGGTTCCTTCTGCTGAGGGGGGTGGACGGAACGCGAAACCGGACCTGTCAGGTCCGCAGCACCTGGAGGACATGCAGGTCGGGGGCGCGCGCGAGCGGCAGGGGCGGCCGGATCCGGCCCGCCCCGGAGACCGCCGTGCCGGGCGGCGGCTCGCCGCCCGGCACGCTCACGGCGGGCGGCGGCACGGGCAGTACGCCCGGGGTCACGTGCGCGAGGGATGAGCAGCCGGGCAGGTCGTACGGGGACACGCAGACGGCGTGCGCCGTGCCGTGCGCCCCCGGTTCGGCCCGCGCGCCCGCCGGCGCGGGCGCTGGTGCGGGGGCGGAGGACTCGCCCGACCGGGACGCACACAGGAACAGCGCGCCGGTCAGCACCCCGACCAGCACCCCGACCAGCGCCCCGAAGACCGTCAGCAGAAGGGCACGCCGAACGCCGGGACGTCCCCGACGCCCCTGCCGCACGCACCGCAGGCCCCCCATGGGCGCAGATGGTAATGCTCATGACGACTCCGAGGTCAGTGCGGGGGTGCCGCGAGCTTTCCCGGGTGCGTAATGTGGCGGAAACCACCACTGGCGATACTGGGCCGGCCCGACTGTGCCCCGAACCGTGAGGCGGTGGTGCACAGGCCGTCTGAACTGCGAGGATGAAGGCATGGACAAGCAGCAGGAATTCGTCCTCCGGACGCTTGAGGAGCGCGACATCCGCTTCGTGCGCCTGTGGTTCACCGACGTACTGGGCTTCCTGAAGTCCGTCGCGGTCGCCCCCGCGGAGCTGGAGCAGGCCTTCGACGAGGGCATCGGCTTCGACGGCTCCGCCATCGAGGGCTTCGCACGGGTCTACGAGTCCGACATGATCGCCAAGCCGGACCCGAGCACGTTCCAGATACTGCCGTGGCGCGCCGAGGCCCCCGGGACCGCCCGGATGTTCTGCGACATCCTCATGCCGGACGGCTCCCCGTCCTTCGCGGACCCGCGCTACGTCCTCAAGCGCATCCTGGCCAAGACCTCGGACCTGGGCTTCACCTTCTACACCCACCCGGAGATCGAGTTCTTCCTGCTGAAGGACAAGCCGCTGGACGGCACCCGCCCGGTCCCGGCCGACAACTCCGGCTACTTCGACCACACCCCGCAGAACGTGGGCATGGACTTCCGCCGCCAGGCGATCACCATGCTCGAATCGATGGGCATCTCGGTCGAGTTCAGCCACCACGAGGGCGCCCCCGGCCAGCAGGAGATCGACCTCCGCTACGCCGACGCCCTCTCGACGGCCGACAACATCATGACCTTCCGCCTCGTCATGAAGCAGGTCGCCCTCGAACAGGGCGTCCAGGCCACCTTCATGCCGAAGCCGTTCTCGGAGTACCCGGGCTCGGGCATGCACACCCACCTCTCCCTCTTCGAGGGCGACCGCAACGCCTTCTACGAGTCGGGCGCCGAGTACCAGCTCTCCAAGGTCGGCCGCTCCTTCATCGCGGGGCTGCTCAAGCACGCAGCCGAAACCGCGGCGGTCACCAACCAGTGGGTCAACTCCTACAAGCGCATCTGGGGCGGCTCCTCCCGCAGCGCCGGCGCGGGCGGCGAGGCCCCCTCGTACATCTGCTGGGGCCACAACAACCGCTCCGCCCTGATCCGCGTCCCGATGTACAAGCCGGGCAAGACGGGCTCCTCCCGCGTCGAGGTCCGCTCGATCGACTCGGGCGCCAACCCCTACCTCACGTACGCCGTCCTCCTCGCGGCCGGCCTCAAGGGCATCGAGGAGGGCTACGAACTCCCCGCGGGCGCCGACGACGACGTCTGGGCCCTCTCCGACGCCGAACGCCGCGCGATGGGCATCGAACCCCTCCCGCAGAACCTCGGCGAGGCCATCTCCCTGATGGAACGCAGCGAACTGGTCGCCGAAACCCTCGGCGAGCACGTCTTCGACTTCTTCCTCCGCAACAAGAAGCAGGAGTGGGAGGAGTACCGCAGCGAGGTCACGGCCTTCGAACTCCGCAAGAACCTCCCCGTGCTGTAACCGCAGGTCAGAGCCCCTGCGGGCCGCGCAGGACATCCGGGCCGGTGGTCAGTGACCACCGGCCCGGAGCCGTCTCATCCTCCCTGGGCCGTCTGTGGGCCGTCCGACGCAGAATCCGAGGCCTTGTAGACCCCGTCCACGGCTTTCCGGGTCCGTCCCTCGCTACTCGGCATGAGGTGCGTGTAGGTCCGGAGGGTGAAGCCTGGGTCGGCGTGCCCGAGGTACGTACTCAGCGCCTTGATGTTCTCGCCGGCATCCAGCAGCGCCGAGGCGTAGAAGTGCCTCAGTGCGTGCATCCCGTGCTCGCGCGCGGCCTGGTGGCGCTCACCGGGTTTCGGCTCTTGGATCACCCCTGCCGCTACCAGGGCGGGCTTCCACACGCGGGTATTGAAGTCGGTCCGCCGCACGGCCCCGCCGCCGGCGAGAGAGAACAACAGCCGCTTGGTGACGAGCGGCCCGTCCGGCCGGAGCCAAGGGAGCGTAACGTCCACGGGAGGAAACTCCTCGCTGTGCCGCTTGAGCACATGCGCGACACGGTCAGGCAGCGGGACATCCCGTTCCTTGCTCCGTTTCGGCGGCGAGAAGACAAGATGCCCGTTGACCACCTTCACCTGGCAGTCAACGTGGACCCAGCCCGTTTCGTGGTTCACCGCATCCACGGCAAGCCCGAAGATCTCTCCCTGTCGGAGCCCACAACCGCCGCCTACGTCGGCCATAGCCCGGTACCGCGCGGGCAGCGCCGCTCGCACGGCGAAAACGCGCTCAGCGGTCCAAGGACGTACGCGAGGCGTCGCCGGAAGGGGAGCGCGGACCGAAGTCGCCCGGCACGGATTCTTGAGAAGGTGCCCGTCCTCCACGGCCGCGGTCAGCACCGCCGACACGGTGTTGAAGATGACGCGCCGATAGGACGACTTCGGGAGCACCCCCTCCAGGGTGCCGAGCCACTCCCGGATGTGCTCGGGCTTGAAGGAGCCCAGCGGACGCGTGCCGATGTGCGGGAACGCGTGGAGCCGGAGCTGCACCTCCACGGTCGTACGCGTGGTCATGTCAGTGGTCTGCCCCGCGATCCACTTCTCCCCGTATTGGCGGAAGGTAGTCCGGCCAGCCGCCGGGTCGATATAGGCCCCACGGGACATGTCGGCCTCGATGTGCGCGAGCCACTGCTCTGCGAGCCGCTTCTCACGGTCCCGGAACGACTTGCTTTTCTCGGTGCCGTCGGGCCCGATGTACCGGGCGCGGTAGCGGAGCCCGGTGCCGTATCGGTCCGTCTTGGCCCTTACGGACTTCCCGTTGGGCCCGGGTTCGGTCTTATACCAGCGGTCTTGGATGTGGCCTGCCACGTGAGGGCCTTTCTGGGGAAGCGCTGAGGGCGGGCCCGGGTGGGCCCGCCCTCAGCGGTTTGGTGGTGGGTTAGGCGGCTTGGCTGAGATCCGCCTGTTTCTGTTCGGCGATCCAGGCATGGACGTCGGCGGGGTCGTAGCGCAGGTGCTTGCCGACGCGGAAGCCAGGCGGACCAGTGCGCTTCTTGCGCCACTGGTAGACGGTCTCCACGGGTACGTCGAAGAGTTCGGCGACGTCGTCGGGGGTGAGGTAGCGGTCGGGGAGTCCGCCGCGCAGGATGGCGCGGGGGTCGCTCTGGGCGGGCATGTGCTCCTCCGGCGGGTGGCGGGGTGTCCGAGGCTCGGATTTCTGCGTCACTACGTCACTCACGTCACTTCGCCGTCTGACCTGCGGGTTTCGGTGACGCGGTGGTGTGGTCGTGTGTCACCGGTCTGCGTCAGCGTCATCGGGTGACGTGGGCCGGTGACGCGGGTGACGCGTGATGACGAAGTCGTGGCCGTCTGCGTCACCTGTGTATGCGCACGTCACGGGCGTTTTCTGGCGTGTGGTGACGTGGGTGACGCAGCGTCTCTTCTCTTAGGAAAAGATGAAGGGGGGGTCTGTCTGTTGTGGTGGCGGTGCGCTTTAGAGCGTGAAGAGGGAGCCGCTGCGCGGCACGTCCCTTGCAGCGGCGGCAAGCCGCCGGAACGGCAAGAGGAGCACGCCTCGCCCGGGGCCGGGTGCTCCTCTTGCTTGTGCGGCCGGCTGGTCGTGGCGCGCGGGTCAGAACATCGGGTCCGGTTGCTCCGGCGGCGTGGCGGCGGGGCGGGTCATCTCGATGTACCGGGCGGTTTTGGTGCGGCCCCAGTCGACGAGTACGCCGCGTGCGGCGAGCGTGGGCTGTAGCCGCTTGAGGCGGTCGGAGAAGACCTTGCCGGTGGTGGGCCACCCCTTGGGCAGGGGGCGGCAGTCCTCTCCGGTGTAGAGCTGGGTGAGGGCGTGCAGCCACTCGGTCGAGGTCATCCGGACCTCTTCGCCGGGATCGGTGCCGGCGGCGTGCTTGAGGACGGTCTGGGCCAGCAGGTCTCCTTCGATGACGTCGTCGTTGAGGTCGTCCAGGGCGGCCCGGTAGGCGTTCAGCGCTCCGAGGCCGGTGGCCGCGTCGAGCTGCGCGCACAGGTGGGCGAAGTCCGCCATGCGCAGGTCGGTGGGGATGTCCGCCTGCGCGGCACGGACGGTGACCGTGAGGTCGAGGAGGGAGCCGAGGATGACGGGCAGGACTTCCGCGTACTCCGCCCACAGTTCCGCCTCAGTGCGCCGGACCTTGGGGCGCTCCAGACGCAGCGGCAGGAGCCGTTCCGCGAGGTCGGGCCGGATGACGCCGACGTCGATACCGGTCAGCAGCAACGGCCGGCGGTAGCGGGAGCGGACCACATCCCCGTCGGTGAACAAGGCACGCTTGACGTTCTCGGCGCCCGTGACGATGCAGCACATCGCGTCCGACAGATCCGGGGGCAGGTGGGAGAGGTTGTCCAGGGCGGTGACCCATCCGGCCGCTACCGCCGCGATCAGGTTCTCCTCGTCCTTGGGTGCTCGGCGCAGGTCGCCGCTCATGCCCTCGATGATCCGCACCAGCATCCGCCCGCCGGTCGACTTCCCCGCCCCCTGGGGGCCGGTGAGGAACGGCGCGGGGACCGGCACCGAAGGTCCGAGGCACCCGATGAGCCACGCGACGGCCAGGCACTCGGTCTCCGCGTTGGCGAAGTTGCACAGCCGCAACAGGAGATCCAGACCCTTGCCGTCGGTGTCCTTGGCCGGCATGGGCAGTTCCCCGGTGAGCTGAGTGCGCCGCCAGCACACCTCGCGCGGGTCGGGGGTGAGGATGTCCCAGCCGGTGGGGTGGATACGGACGGACTGGCCGTCGGTGCGGCCCAGGTCGAGCCAGGTCGCCCCGTCGAACCCCGGCGCGACGCGAATGTGGACAGGCTGCACGTCCTCGGTCAACGCGAGTGCTTCGATCAAGTCCAACGCCTCCTTGAGCGCGGTGCCGTTGAATACACCGAGCCCGTCCTTGAAGAGACCGACCATGAGTTCCTGCCGGTGACTGCCCGCGGTTCCCTGGGAGCGGATCGGGCGGGCCACGGGGTGGCCGTTCTGCTGCGCGTACACGGTCCCGTCGGCGGTGCGGAAGTACCGGAAGTGCGCTTGTGCGTAGTCGGTGATGATCTCGCGGGCGGGAGTCTTCTCGTCCTCGGGCATGCCTACAGTCCCAGCTTCGTTCGGGCGTTGTTCCAGGCGTCCTCGCAGTTCCGCAGGGATTCGCCCTTCTCCTGAGCGGCGGTGAACAGCCGCTTGATGTGCGCGTCGGTGAGACAGCCGCACCGGCCGTGCGCGGACAGCACGGCGAGGAAGGTCCGGTACACGGTCTTGTGAATGGCTTCGGGTGCTTCGGTAATACGCTGCTCCGCCATGGCGATTCCGCGCACCAGGTAGGAGGGGGAGCGGTGGCGACACTCCCCGCCCCCGGCCGGCGCGGGCACGGCGACCACGCGGGGTGTCTGCCGGGCCCTGGTGGGCTCCTTCACGGCCAGCGCGCGCACGACGTCGGGCAGCGGCTGCACCGTGCCGGTCCCGGCACCCCGCCACCGGGCATAAGCCATCGTGGACTTGAGGTCGACGCCGTCACGGACGCCGTTGACCGAGCGCATGGCGCCCCGGTAGATCCAGTGCTCCCCCCGCGTTGTCGCCACGACCCTGGTCGTGGGGAGCTCCCGGCGAGCCCACGCGACCGCGTCGGCGTTGTCGAGGTCCACGACGGTGAGCCCGGCGCCGCCGGGGTGGTAGGCGACCCCCTGAGCCTGCCGCCACGCCGCAGCCCATGCCGGGGAGGCGAGGACCTCCGGGTCGGTGGTGGCTGCGGCCCAACCGTGGCAGGGGGCGGGGCAGACGCAGGGGCCGGCCGCCAGCATGTGGGGCCGGTCCCCGCAGGCGCTCGCCTTACAGTCCGGACAGTTCCCCACCGGCCGCTTCACGCGGCTGAGAGGCAGAGCGGGAAGGCCCAGTTCGGCGAGCCAGAGCGCGGTGCGCAGGTTGGGGGGTAAGGCCCGGGCGGGGTCTCGCGGAAAGTCGGTGGGCTGGGTCATGCTTGGGGTCTCCAGTTCTTGAGTGCTGGGAGAGAGCGGCCCCGGTCATTGGCGTGAGGGGGCCGCTCTCGGCGTTGCTAGAACGGGGGTTCGTCGCTGTAGGCGCCGGCCCGAGGGTCCGGGCTGGTGGTGTGCCGGTCCCGGCGGTGCGGGAGCGGGAGGAGGATCCATCGGCGGGTTTCGTCCCAGCAGGGGCAGGGCTCCCACTCGGTGCCCGCGTACTCGCCGGTGGAGTAGTCGCCGTAGTCGTGGTTGTGGCCGCCGATTCCCTGGCAGTCGGGGCAGTCGGGCCGGGGTGTGTCGGTCAGAACCAGGGCCGGACGGGGCCACTTGGTGCGGTGGATGCGGAATCGCACGGTTTTCCTCCTTGTGCTGGTCAGTGACGGGTGTGGTCGGTGGCGAGGTCGGTCAGTCGCTTGGCCTCGTCGGGGGTGACGGCTCGGTAGCGGACGCTGACGTTGCATCCGGGATGGGGGCAGCGAACGGTGTGCTTGCCGGTGAGGAGCGCGATCGCGTCGGAGATCAGCTCCGACAGCGGGGCCGGGTCCTGGTCCATGGCCAGTCCTTTCAGCGGTTGTTGAGGGTCCCGGTGGCGCGGCCGAACATTCCGGACGCGGTGATGTTCTGGGTGACGTGCTGGACGGGAGCGGTCCCTCGGTCCGGTCCGCGTCCGGCGCGGAGGAGGAGTGGGGCGAGGGTGCCGGCGGCGATGAGGGCGATGGCGGCCCAGAGGGCGTCGGTCATGGCGATCAGTCCCGGGGCGGCGTAGGAGATCCCGAATCCGGCGGCGGCGATCCCGCCGCCGAGGGTCGGGGCGAGGAGGGCGGTGGTCTTGGCCCAGACCGGGATCGGCTGGGCGGCCGGGGCGGGCGGCGGCGGGGTGGGGTGGGTGTAGGCGAGGGTGCGGTAGCCGTTGGGGAGGGTGACCAGCTCGACCCTGGGCGGGAGTTCCGCGATTGCCATTCCGGGGTGCTGGACGGGAGTGGGGTAATAGATGGGGTCGCCGTAGCGGGCGGGCTGGGGGGTGCTCGTGGTCGTGTGCTCATAGGGCATTGCAGGCTCCTGGACGCGGTGCGGGCGGCCCCGTTGGTGGTGGGCCGCCCGCGTGGGTGGTCGCTCTGCGTGTGTGCGGCTACTGCCTACTGCCTACTGCCTACTGCCAACCCGGTACTGCCTACTGCCAAAACGGCTGGTGAAGGCGCCTGGTGGGCAGTAGGAGGCCCGTATCGGGGGTTACTGCCAATTTGGCGGTAGGCAGTAGGCGGTAGCGGTGTGTGGCCGTTCAGGCGTGGTCGGGGTGGACGTAGACGGAGTGCGGGCCCCGGTCGCGGTAGTGGAGTTCGCCGCGTTCGGCGGCGGCCTTGAGGGTCTTGCGGACGGCTTCGCGGCTGCGGCCGACGAGGTCGGCGACGGCGGCGGGCTTCATGCCCTCTGCACCGGCCGCGCGGATCGCGGTGATCGCGTCCGGGAGCCACATCGGCCCGGTCTCCTTGTCGTCGCGGAGCGCGGACAGGTTCAGCCCCGTCCGTTCCGGCTTCGCCTCGTCGGGCTCCTGTGGGGTGTCGGGGGTCTGGGGCTGGGGGGCGTCAGTGAACTCGATGCCGATGAGCCGCTCGAACTCGGCGTCGACCGCGTCCACCGCCGGGGTGGCCGGGGTGGGGTCACTGCGGAGGGCGGAGAGGTTCAGGCCCGCACCGCCCGCCGGCGCCTGGGTCTCGTCGGCCGGGGTGGTGTGGTGCTCGGTGATCCAGACGGTGCGTGACTGGTCCCAGCGGCGGGCGTAGTCGGGGCCCGCGGCTTTCGCGGAGACCGCGTCGAGGCGGGGGTGTCGGTCGGAGGTGGCGATGACGATGTCGCGGATCTGGGCAGGCTTGATCCGCCAGGACTTGAACAGGCCGATCCCGGATTCGGGCGTGCCCAGGAACCCGGCGCCCTTGTACGGGGCCTGGTCGACCTTGAGCCCTCGGGAGCCGGGGAACAGCTTGGACAGGTCCATGCCCTCGGTCTCTCCGCCGGTCAGGGCCGCGCGAACCTTGGCCTCACGGCGGATCATCAGATCCCCCAGGACGGCGCCAGTCGCGCCCAGCGCGGTCAGCACGGTACGGAGCGCCATGGCGCGGGCGATCCGGATGACCTCCAGGATCTTCCGGGCGAGAACGCGGTGCTGCTTGTCGGTCGAGGCGAGGATCTCGGCGCCCTCATCGATGACGATCTCGATCTGCGGGATCTGCGCGCTCACCGGCAGGAGGTCGGTGTTCGCCTTGGACATGAGGTCCTGGTAGGCCATCTTGCGGTGCTTGGCCACCCGGATCGCGGTGTCCAGCATCAGCAGGGCCTCTTCGTGGGTGGAGGCGAGCCAGTCGATCCCCGGCCGCACCGCCTCCCCGCCGGTGGTCTCGGTGCGGACCCAGGGCAGGCCGGCCGATCCGGCGTTCAGGTCGATGACCCAGGTGATGACGTCGGTGCAGCGGGCGAACCCGGCCAGGATCGTGTGGACCATGTTGGTCTTGCCCGACCCGGTCGGACCGACGACCAGCGCGCACTGCTCACGCAGGAACACCGGCACCTCGTCAGCGTTCGTCCGCACGCCCCACGGGATGCCTGTCAGGACCGACAGCGGCCCGTAGTTCGACGGGTAGGGCATCTCCTGTTCCAGGACGTTGACCGTCGTCACGTCGATCAGGACCCGACCTTGGTGGATGCCGCGGCTCGCGGTGGCGGTGCAGCCGTGCGGCAGCCGCGCATCGGCGGACAGCCGCGCGGACTCGGTGGCGATCTTGGCGTAGGTGATGCCGCCGGGCGGGAGTTCGGCGTCGATGGTGAACCCGGCCCCGGTCGGCCACATCTCCACCGCCAGGACCTTGATGGTGATGTGGCAGACCCGTTCGATGCGGTCGACCCACTCGGCGGCGATCTCGCGCCGCTCCGCGCTGAGTTCCCGGGCCACCTGCCGCTCGGCCGCCGCGAGCGCCTCCAGTTCGCGGGCTTCCTCGTAGAAGCCGACGGAGCGGGCGGCGGCGCCCATTCCGACCCCGATCACCGCGAGGGAGCCCAGCGCGGTCCAGGTCAGGGGGTTGGTGGCGAGTGCCCAGGTGGTCCAGCCGGAGCCGAGGAGCCAGGACGCGGCGCGGGCGCCGATGGTGCGGCCGGCCAGCTTCTGGCGCATGCCGGTCGCGGTGTGGCCGATCGCGCCGACCGTACCGACCGCGAGGGCCCAGGTGGGCGGCATGTGGGCGAGGGTCCCGACGGTGGCGACGGCGAACGCGCCCGTGGTCGCGGACAGGGCCCCGGTGACGGGTCCGTGTCCGGCGGCCCAGTCCAGGGCGAGACCCTCGTGCTTGATGGCGGAAGTGGTGGTCATCAGACGTTCCAGCCCTTCTCGGCGTCGGGGCCGTTGCGGGGGTCCTCGTGGCGGGCGATGTCGGCCTCGTGGGCCTGCCGGAAGACGGCGCCCAGGTCCTCGGCGACGGCGATGGCGGAGTTGATGGCGCCGTAGATGTCGTTGAAGCCGCCCGCGACTTCCTTCTCCAGCGGGAACTCCGAGTCGGAGCGCTCCGCGAGGATCTGCATGATGTTCGCGATCGAGGCGAGGGCCTGGGGCAGTCCCTCGATCATCGCGAGGATCTCCATCGCGCTCTCGGGCTCGTAGGACTGGGCGGCCTGCTCCATCTCGGCGGCCAGTTCCTCGAACCTGAACCCGGACGTGTTGCTGTCCATGACGTGTGCTCCTTCGCTGACGGGGGGTGCGGGTACCTGTCCTTCGGGCCGCTCGACCCGGTCGGTGATCTGCTGCTCGTCGTCCTGCTCCAGCTCGGCCGCCGCTTCCTGCTCGGCGTCCTTCTCGTCCTGGTCGAGCCGGGCGCGGATCTCCTCGTCCCGTGCTTCGCGCTCGGCTTCGGCGCGGCCGGCGAGGAGGCGGTAGAGGCGGCGGCCGGGGTGCATCAGCCACGCCCAGCCGAGCTTTCGCCCGAGCGGAGTGGTGACCAGGCCGACCACCCCGGCCAGCAGCCCGCACAGCGCGGCCAGCGCCCGCCGCCCTTGGAAGCGGGCGGCAGAGCGGAGCAGGGCTTTGCGGGCGGCCTTCTGGCCGGGGGCCTTGAGCTGGGCGACCCTCGCCCGGTGCGCCGCCGACCGAACACCCTGACGGCCGGCGGCCACGGCCCGGCCGCTACTGCGATCCCGCGCCGACCGGACGGCGCCGACGGCCTTGTCCCGAACGGAGGCGGCCTCGCCCATGCCCTTCGCCAGGGTCCGCGCCGCCACCCCCCGCGGCTTCGCGGCGGTCGAGGCCGCGCGCTCGGCGGCTTTCGTCGCCCGGCGGGCGTCGGCCACCTGGCGGCGGGCCTGCACTGTCGCCGCACGGGCAGCCGCCCGGGTCGGCGACTGCGTACGGGCCTGGGAGCGCAGTGCCTGGAGCTGCCCGGCCCGGCCGCCGGCCAGACCGGCAGCCGCACGGGCGGCCCGCTGACGGGCCGACGGCGACCCCGTCTTGCCCACGGTCGAACCGGACCGGGCACCAGCAGGGCCGCCCGCACGATGCCGGGCCTGCCCACCAGCGGCCTTGCGAGTGCCGGTGCCGCCACCGGCACGCGGTGCGGTGCGGGACTGTGCGGGGACCCGACCCAAGAGGCCACGGCCGCCGCTTCCGCCCGGGGTCCGGCCGGCGCCCTGGGACGGTTTGGCCGCAGTCTTCTTCGCGCCGGTCTTGGAGCGGCGCCGGACGGCGGCGGTTCCCAGGACTGCAGCGCCGGTCATCGCGACCGCCGCCGCGATCGGCCCACCGACCAGAGCGGAGGCGGCGAGCAGACCCGCCGTGGTGTTCGCCCCGGACAAGGAGAGCGGCACCACGGGGAAACCGCCCGGGGTGTGCTCAACGTCCTTGGCAGGCGCGGGCTTGTCGGCTTCCGGCTGGGCGGGGGTGGAGGTGGTTTCTTCGGGGGGAGCCTGCGGTTCGGTGAGGATCTCGGTCATGCTGAACGTGCTCCTTCACGGGAGAAGAGGGCCCGGCCGGTGCTGTAGGAGGCGGCTGGTCGGGCCCTGTTGAGTGGTTCAGGCGACGCGCTGTTCATCGGGGTACGCACACGGGTTGCACATGCCGAGCGAGGCCGGGATCACGTACCCGGCATCCCGGCGGCATTGAGGGCAGGTGCGGCGGGCCGCGTTCGCCTTGGCGAGGGCCGCGGCTTTCCGTGTGGTCATCGGGCGGACCGGCTTGGCCCGGTCGAGCCGGTACAGGTAGGCGACCATCGGGCCCCGACGTCGGCGGGGGCGTTCAAGCTGGGCGACGACGTCCTGTCCACCTGGCCGGAGACCTAGTGAGCGGAGCTGTCGGCGGGTGGCCAAGCCGTCCGGGGCGAGGCGCCAGGAGTAGACGGGCAGGTTCGCCATCAGTGCAGCCGGTGGTAGGCGGCCCGGCACGTCGCTGCGTGCCCGTTGGCGTCATCACGAGTGATGCTCAGGTGGTAGTCGACGTGGGTCTCGCCGCATCCGTGGCATGACCAGCGGGCCCGGTTGACGGTGCCCTTGACGTCGATGGCGGCGCCGATCTGGTTGTGCATCCGGATCAGCAGGTCGTCCGGCTCGGCCGGGGCGCTGTTCGGGGAGAGCTTCACTGGGTGGCTCCTTCCAGGGCGGGGGCGGTGTTCGCGTCGCGCAGTTCCTGGTAGCGGGTGGAGGCCCAGCCGACGGACCAGCCGGTCAGTTCCGCGGCGACCCGAACGGGGAGTCCGGCCTCGAAGGCGGCGCGGACGGTGGCGAGGGCCGGTTCCTCAAGGAGCTTCTTTTCCGGTGGTCCGGCGGCCAGCAGCGCGGCGCGTTCACGCTCGATGCGTTCCTGTTCACGGATCTGTTCACGACGTTCACGCTCGGCCTGATCGGCGCGGGCCTGACGTTCACGCTCGGCCCGCTGCTGGGCCTCCAGTTCGCGCTGCTGCGCGGCCTGGCGTTCAAGGCGTTCACGCTCGGCCTGCTGCTGTTCACGCTCGCGTTCACGGCGTTCACGGGCCTCGCGCTCCGCCCGCTCGTTTGCTTCAGCCCGCTCCTGTGCTTCGCGGCGGATACGGTCCTGTCGTTCGGCCTCCTCGCGGATGAGGCGGGCTTCGTGTTCACGCTGTTCACGGGCGATGGACGCCTCGTGCTCGCGGCGTTCACGGGCCCGCTGTTCGCGGGCGTCCTCGCGGTCCTGGACCGCCTTCGCCCGTGCTTGCTCCTTGGCGTGCTGCTCGGCTTCCAGTGCTCGCACGGCGGCGGTCAGGGCCCGCCGGTAGGCGAGACCGGCCTCCGCTGTCACGATCAGGAGGAGGGGTGCGACGGAGTGGATGGCGACGCCGACCAGGTCCCCGACCAGGGCGGACGCGCCGATGTTGAGGGCGAGGGTCATGGCGCCGGTCATCCACCGCAGGGCTACCGGCCAGGCGCCGCCGTGCCCGCCGAGTCGGGCCAGGACGGAGTCGAGGCGGACCACGATGACCACGGCCGCATCGACCACGAGCGGCAGGATCGGCGCCGTCCACACCCATGCGCCGGGGGTGTGGGCGGCCATCAGCGGGGTGACCGTGAGGACGGAGTAGAGCATCGCCCCGCCCACGATCAGCCACGTGCCCACGGCCAGCGCGCGTTCCGCTGAACGCAGGTGAACGGTGTTCATGCCGCCCCGCTTTCCAGCGGCCGGACCTTGACCGAGCCCAGGAGGAGGACCCGCGCGGGGTGGGGGTGGTAGTCGGGGCCGGTGTGCTCCGTCCACTCCCATTCGGCGTCCTCGGCGAGCGTGAACCCGAGGTACGCAAGGGCCGCCTGCCGCGCGTGAACGCTCGGGATCTCGGTGGACGTGGGCCAGGTGAAGGTGGGCCACTCGCTGACCAGACCGGTCTGGGCCACGTACAGCTGCCAGCATGGGCCGGCCGTGCGTTCCGGGGCGGTGGTGCCGCAACAGCGCAACGACAACTGCGCTCCAAAGATCTGCTTGCTCATGCCGCGTCCCCCGCCACGCTTGCGCCGGCGGTGCGGTTGGCCAGCTCCCGCCGGGCCGCCAGGACCCGGTTGCGAGCCCGCCGGATGCGGCGGGCGTCGAACTCGAACGCCGGCCGGTCCAGCAGCGCGATCAGCGCATCGAGCAATTCGACCTCGGCCAGGACCACGGGCATCTCGGTCTCGATCGCGTCCAGCTCCGCGTCCGACGGCTCCAGATCGTCGGACCACGGGGTAACAACGTCGTGAAGTGCAGCGATGGACTTCATGGGTCTTGCTCCTTCGAGAGAGGAACGGGACTCAGCAGCCCCCGGCGCGGGAACGCCGGGGGCTGCACTGCGATAGGGGTGAAGCAGGAAGAACTACTCCGGCTCCCCTCAACCCCGCCCGTACAGCGCATGGGCGCCGGACGGGCGGAGGAGGCAACCGGCCGCAGCCTGAGAGGTCTGCGGCGAGGCTGGTTACTGCAATGTCTCCTTCAGGCTTGAGGCCTGGCGAAGGCGTATGGAGACGTGACCTTTCGGTCTAAGCCCTCCGGTGAATGACAAGGCGCCGGGTCGCCTCCCCCCGTCCGTCGCGGGGCTCCTGGTCGTGCAGAAGTGCAGGTCATAGGCGTGTTAGGCCCCCACGCAACTGCTTGCCTAGGGGGCCTATGCGCCGATCTGATAGCCAAGGTAGGCAGTCGCGGCGTGGTCGTCAAGCCCCCCTCGCGGTATGATTGCAAGGCCCCCTAAGCGCGGAGGATGAGATGCACGAAGAGATGCAGCGGGTTGCGCAGGTCAAAGTGCCTGTGGAGCGCGCGAAAGCCGCGATCGACCTCTTGGCGGACTACCAGGGGCGCGTGATCGAGCTTTCGCGTATCAGGCGAGAGGCGATCGAGGAGGCAGCAGCATCGGGCATGTCGCAGTCAGAGATCGCCGCGCTCCTGGGCGTGAGTCGCGGTCGTGTCGGCCAGTTGGCCTCTCAGGGCCCCCCGCCGGAACGTGCCTTCTTCGGTACAGACCTCATGACGATCTCGCTCGGTGGCAAGTACGAAGCTGGCAAGTCACCCGAGGAGAACCCGGGCGAAGTGGTCGCGCGAGAAGACCTGGGGAATTTCGATCGACTCAGGAAGCTCCTGGCGACGCTGAAGCTGGATGCGCACTATGAGGTGATCCCGCCAAGCGGCATGGTTAACCTCAACCGGGACAACCACGTAGTGGTCTGCGGGCCGCGGCTGTCACCGATCATCGCCCAGGTGCTTGAAGGCGACGACTACCTTCGTTTCGAGAAGGACAGGGCATGGCATCTCGTAGACCTTAAGGCCGATGAGCGATTCCGGTCCCCCATGGACGAGGACGGATCGGCGGCAGACTACGGGTACCTTGCGCGTCTCCCACGGCTCGATGGTCGAGGAACATTCCTCTATGCCGCCGGTATCCACGCTATTGGGGCGAACGGCGTCGTTCACTACCTGGAGAACAACCTTCCCGAGCTGTACCGCGAGGTTCGCACGCGACGCTTCTCGACCCTGATCTCTTGCCGCTATGACCCCAAGACTCTGGAAGTCCTGGAGAGCAAGAGGGTTACGCCGCTCTACCGACACGAGGGATAACATGCAGGTCAGCGTTGCGACCCAGGCCGGCGGCTCATCGCCTAACGAGGACTGGGTGGCGGGTACCCCGACGTTCGCAGTGGTCCTTGACGGGCTCAGTACGGCAGGCTTGGACACTGGGTGTGTCCACGGCGTGCCTTGGTACGTCGCCCAACTGGGTGGCCATATCGTCGCTGCTCTTGCGGACCCTGGCGTGCCACTACCAGACGCGTTGGCGTCAGCCCTGGAACGAGTAGCGAAGCTTCACCAGACCTGCGACTTGAAGAACCCAGGCACGCCGTCGGCAACCGTGGCCATTCTCCGAGAGCGGTCGGATCGGATCGATCATCTAGTCCTGGCAGACTCGCCGATCGTGCTTCAGGGGCCAGAGGGGTTCACGACGCTGACCGATCTTCGGGTGGACGACGTTTGCCAAGACCTGAGGGCCGAAACGGAGCGCCACGCGACGGGCTCCCCGGACCACCGAGCCAGCGTGGCCAGGCTGGTGGCAGCTCAACGGCAGATTCGGAACACTCCCGAGGGCTACTGGGTGGCCGCTGCGGAGGCGGAGGCAGCGTTTCACGCACTGACGGGCACTGCGAAGCTGAGCGAGGTTCGGTCGGCCGCCGTAGTTTCGGACGGCGTCTCACGGCTCGTCACCGAGTATCAGATGGCCTCTTGGGGGGACGTGTTCGCCCAACTGCGCAGGGAGGGCCCCGCAGCGCTGATTGCCACGGTTCGTAAGGTGGAGGGGACAGACCCTCATGGGCACCGGTGGCCCCGGTACAAGGCTGGTGACGATGCTGCCGTGGCCTTCTGTCAACGTGGCACTGACGCGCGCTATTGACGCGTGGCGCACTTCCAATGCTGCAGTTCGGACAGCCGGGAGGGGAGCTGTCCGGGCTCACCGGGTTGAGCGTTGCACTTAAGGACGGATTTCAGGAAATGCGTCTCGGCTCAGCGGCTGCACGTCGGCTCCCTGTCATCGCCGGCGCCTAAATACCTCTGAAAACGGATCTGAGGAGTGGATTCCGTGAACCACGCAGCTATCTAGATCAAGCACCCTTTGTGGCAGTGTGGCAACCAAGTTCCTGGAATCGCTCCACTCCGCGGATAGCTGTCGACCGAAGGAAATCCCCACGACCGTTCGGGCGCCGCCATCTTTGAGAGCTCGTGCGGCGCTTGCCAAGGTGCCCCCGGTGGTAAACGTGTCATCGAGAACAAGTACCCGTTTTCCCGCCACTATCGAGCTCGCCGAAAAGAGATCCCCGACCGCCCGCCCTCGCCGCGTATCAGCTTTCGATGCGTCATTTTTGACGAGTGTCGAGCTATCCCAGGATTGTGAGAAGTTTCTGACGCAA
This sequence comes from Streptomyces sp. NRRL F-2580, assembly GCF_000720115.1. GTDB lineage: Bacteria > Actinomycetota > Actinomycetes > Streptomycetales > Streptomycetaceae > Streptomyces. Next base: position 51,587 of record NZ_JOIR01000027.1, on the reverse strand, counting down.
TTAACGACCCTGTCAAGGTGACTCACCCCGCCACGCGTAGACGAGTGGGAGGGCATGGTGATCCTCAGATCAAACGGCCCCCCATACGCTGTCTCTATGCAGCGCTCGTGGCTCTTCAGGAACGACCAAAGGAGTGCGCCCAGAGGCATGCGCAACCAGCCCGCAGATGCGTCATTCTTCGCGCGCCACAAGACACCCTCGAAGCCGCTGTGGAGGGAGTAGCAGATCGGAACGAATCCGTCTAGATGTCGAGAAATGGTGTTCGCGCAGTCGAAGCAACGCTCGTAGGGCGTCCCGAGACTGCCCACGCGGGTTGGTGTGCGGCAAGTAAGGCACGTCGCATTGGCGTCATCCGGCAGGACCGGAGGGGCCACACCTTGTTCACGCAACCACTTCACCCAGTGGCTTGTCATCCAACCCTGATGGTTGGGACGCGCGAAGACACGATAGGACAACTCCAGCCCCCCTGCTCACGACTGAACCCCAGGGAAAGCTAATCCTACGTTCCGATCTCGCGCAATCACCCAGCGTCAAACAAGAGCTGTAGCTGCGGCGGTGCTTCGTGCGAGCGGACGGGGGTGGCGAGAATTTCGAGCATTTGTTCGATCGCCCCCACGGCGGTCGCCTTGCCTGAGTCCACCATCTTGCGCGCCCATGGCTGGTTGTCGACGAGCGAGCGAAGAAGTAGGACGTGCCTCCCTTGTTCAGCTGCCACGCGTGCCTGCATCTTGGCGCCCGAGGTTCCCGACGCCTCAATGACGAGAGTTCCCAGACTGGCTGCGGAGGTGACGTGATTCCTGCGCGGGAACGTGTCGCGCCCCGGCGAGCGAGACGGCCAGAACTGCGAAAGGATTACGCCGCGCTCAGCGATCTCCTCCGCGAGGTCGTGGTTCTCCTTCGGATAGCATCGAGTAATCCCTGTACCGATTACTGCGATGGTTCGGCGACCGAAGTGCAGTGCCGTTTGATGGGCGGCCGTGTCCACCCCGCGGGCAAGACCCGAAGTGATGCAGTATCCCGCTTCACCCAGCTCCCGAGATGCGCGTTTGGCGCGGGAAAGCCCGATATCCGAAACCTGTCGTGTTCCCACAACGGCAACTGAGCGAGCATCGGCCTCGTGGTCCAATGCTCCGCGATAGAATAGAAATGGTGGCAGGTCGGCCACGTTTCGCAGGTTCTCGGGGTAGTCGGCGTCAAGCACGGTGACTAGGCCAGCCCCCACCGTAGCGGCCAGTTCCAACTCTTCCTCGACACGGCCGAAGTGCTGCGAGAGTGGGCTCTCAGCCAGGGCCTGCCGCAGGAGAGGGAGCGCCTTGCGTGCGGCGGCTGAGTCTTCCGGAATGAATCCTTCACACAGGCTGTCTAGCTGCCCATTCAGGGCGCAACGCGCGAGCAGCGACCAGTCCACGCTCTTCGCTTCGATGCGCAGGGCACAGAGCGCCAACAAGCGCATTTGAGTGTCATCGATCATCCCGGTCTCCTTCTACTCAAAGATCACTGTTCGAAGGATCGATGACTGAAAGTCTAGGGGCCTCAACTGTTGCCCGGCTACACGTACGCGCGGCCAGGAGGCGCCTGACTGGCGCCCCCCACGCCTGACGTGCGCCGTTGCAGAAACTAGATTTCCACGAGCACTCGAACGTGCGCCTCCGGTCTACTGCCCTGTGGCCTCCCCGTGGATGGGACTCACTCGGGTTGGGCTTGGGAGAGTCGCGTAGCCGGCGCAGGCTGCATCGGCCCCAGCCAGATCCTTGGTGCCTTGTCGTACCCCTGCCGTAGGCTCGTGAGGTTGATCTCCTCGACCCAACAGGGGTGGGTATGGCGACGTGGCTTCTGGCTTGCAACCAGGAGATGTTCGAGCTCGACAGGTACCGGAAGGATGGGCACGACCTCAGTTCCTGGAGCGTCGGACGGCACCTCAAGGAGTTGGCCGCCGGCGACGAGTTCGTCATGTGGGTAACGGGGCCTCGCGGCGGACTCGTCGGCAGGGGGCGAATTACTGGCGTTCCGACGCAGCAGGCAAGTGCCCCCGATGAGTACTGGCAGGAGGACCCCGGGACGCGCTGGTATGCGCCGCTGGTCATGGATGAGTGGCTCAAGCAGGCGATCCCGCGTCAGCGTTTCCAGGAGGACGCGCGCTTTCAGGAGCGGTCCCCACTGCGCTCCCTGTTCGCCACGAACCCCCACAGGGTGACGGAGGAGCAGTGGGGCGCTTTCGAGGAGGCCTTCGCAAGCAGGGAGGTCGGGGATGCCGCCCCCGTCTGGGATCTGCTCCCCGGTCAGACCATCAAGCGCAAGGAGCTGCACGACCGGTACGGCGGCAGCCGCCAAGGTGGCATCAGTAAGTGTGCCAAGTCGGACAATGTGTTGCTGTTCAGCGATCCGAAGACGGGGCACCAGCACGGCTACTTCGACAAGTGGGCTGAGGACGGCACGTTCCACTACACGGGAGACGGCCAGACCGGGCCCCAGACCTTCGACAGCTTGGGGAATGCATCCACTCGGGACCACGTGAGTCTGGGCCTCGCGTTGCGGCTCTTCGAGGGGTCGCGTGGCTTCGTTCGGTACGTCGGTGAGTTCGCCGTGGACCCGGGGCAGCCATATTCATTTGGTGAGGCGCCGGAGACGGGTGGCGGGCCGCTGCGGAAGGTCATCCGGTTCCACCTGGTGCCGGTCGGTAGTACCACCCAGCCGGCGAGTGTCCCCGTCGGTTGTGGATACCGAGTGGCGGACGAATCGGTAGAGCCCTCCCCTGCCCAGCTCAGCCCTTCTGACAGTGATCTCGTTGGGAGGAACCTCAAGGCGCACCGCAAGCTGCAGAACGACCTAGCGAAGGCGGCCGAGGCGCGAGGACTGGAGGTGTTGTCACCGGGCCTCGCGGACCCCGACTTTGACCTCGGGTGGCGTTTGACTGCCACCGAGTTGACGGTGTGCGAGGTGAAGTCGCTGACGCTGGCCAACGAGACGCGTCAGCTGCGCACGGGCATCGGGCAACTGCTCGACTACCACGACAGGCTCAAGGGCAGGGCGGACTCAGTGCGCGCTGTCCTATGGGTAGAGCGCGAGCCGTCAGAGTCGCGCTGGGTCGCCCTGTGCCAGCGCGTGGGGATCACGCTCGCTTGGCCCGGCCGTGAAGGCGACGCGTTCGCCTAAACGTGATCGCTCACATGGACGGCCGGGCGGTGCGTCTGGGCAGCTCCCTGGGGATTCCATGGCCCTGCCATGAGTGCTCCTGGTGCCCCATGTCAGTCTGCGAATCGGATGCCGATCTTCACCCACCGTGCAGGACAGTTGCATGATCTACTGCCCTAAGATCGTCTTCCGGCAACTTCAACTCGGTCTAAGGAACGCGGTCACAGAAGGAGGCCCTGCGTGGCAGACTCGACTGATTCCACGCCAATCCCGGAGTTGAGTTTCTATCAACTTCACTCGCCCTGCCTTGTGTGCGTAGAAACATCCGGAGATGATGGAGAGCTCGGTATTGGGACGGCCTTTCATATCGGTGACGGCTACCTAGTAACTGCCCGGCACGTGGTGGAAAACCGTCAGCTCCAGAACCTAATTCCGTACCGCGGCGCTAAACTTTCCCTTGATTCTGTTGAGGTCATCTATCCAGGTGATCCAACCGTTGATCTCGCACTACTGAAGACCGATTTTTCCCTTGAGTACTACATGGAGAGTGTCAGTTTCTGGGGCAATGACAAGGTCAGGAAGATCGACCACATCGAGATCGGTGGGCATCTTGACGACTGGATCGACGACGGTCTCGTGATGATGAGAGTTGTCGCGTTGGGGTATCCGCCGATCCCGACGTCGCCACGTCCAGAGCTCGTCGCAGTTCGAGGTGAGGTCATCACCATCGTTGATCCATACGTGGGATCGAAGCACCCTCTATTCGTCATCTCTCCGATGGCGCGCGGTGGCTTCAGTGGTGGCCCGGTCCTCACGGAGGACGGCTGGCTATTGGGCGTGGTTACATCGTCGCTGCTAACGAATCACGCTGCCCCTGAGCTGGGATATGGAGCAGCTTTGACTGTGGAGCCTCTCTGGAATCTCCTTGCGGAGAATGGAATATATCCCGCTTCTAATGGTGATTTCCTGCAAGAGATTTACGGGGTCCGGTCTCCCGACTCATCTGGCGAGGAAGACGGCGAATGACCTGACTCAGACTGCAGAGGTCTTCTGACTACGGCGTCGTGGCGAAGCGCCCTCCTGGGCCGTCTCTGGGCCGTCGGAGGGTGGCCGATGGTCACTGTGGATGACCAATGACAGCCTCTCAGATGCTGCTTGAGATAGGGCCCTTAGAGGGGCCGCCTCGTGGCTGAGGCAGACATGACTTCCTCCGCAACAAGAAGCAGGAGTGGGAGGAATACCGCAGCGAGGTCACGGCCTTCGAACTCCGCAAGAACCTCCCGGTCCTCTAACCTCGGCTCAAAGCCCCATCGGGGCACGTACGGCACTCCGGGCCGGTGGTCATTGACCGCCGGCCCGGAGTCGTCCCGTGGACCTGCTGATGCCTCTTCACGCATCTTGAGACGCGCCGTCGCGCACTGGTTCCACGGTTCGGGGAACGCGGCTGAATAGTCGGCGGTCAGTGGACCGCGCGGTGCCAGGTGGGGTGGGTGGGGGTGGTGGGAGTGGTGGTCGTGTGGAGTTCGGCGTCCAGGCCCAGGACCGCTGTCGTGGTGGTGCCGGTGGGTTCGAGGACGGCCGAGGGGGCGCCGGCGAAGAGCATGCGGGATTCCGTCCAGGCAGGGGGGCCGCCGAGGCCCGTCGTGCCGATGGTGCCGCTCTCCGCGCGGCCCGCCACGAGGCGGCCCGCGGCGCCGACCGCGCCGTAGCCGGCCCGGCCGCCCGCCTCCGCGACGCTGGAGACCTGGGGCCTGGCGGAGGGGCCCGCCGTGACCAGGGCGGTGCGCACGACCCCGGAGTCGGGGCGGCGGAAGTACAGGCGGACGCCCGCGCCCTCCGGGGAGGCCGAGAGGGGGACCGTCGTCGCGGGCAGGCCCGTCGGTGACGGCCCGGCCAGCGTGGCGCCCGCGGCGGACTGGGTCCAGGCCAGCACGGACTTGGTGGTGGTGGCGTACACGTGGCGCCGCCCGGCGGTGTCGACCGCCGTCACCGGGTCGCCCTGCAGGTCCTCGCCGCCGAGGCGCTGCCAGGGGGAGAAGCCGCCGTCCGGCAGCTGGGCGGTGGCGCGCAGGGTGCGGCGGGAGTCGCGCAGGTAGACCGTGAGGAGGCCCTGCCCGTCCACGGCGGCCGCCGGGGCGCTGATCGCCGAGGTGCCCTCCTCGTCGGTCCGTTCGGGCGTGCCGAGCGACTGCCACGGGCCGAACGGCCCGTCGGCCGCGGACTGGACGGCGTACACGACGTCGCGCCGGTAGTCGGCGGGCGCGGAGCCGAGAGACGTGCGGGTGGCGAGGACGGCGATGCGGCCGTCGGGGAGGCGGGCGGTGTTCGCCCCCGGGTCGATGCCCGTGCCCGGGAGGAGGACCGGGCCCGCCCAGTCGCCGCCGGGCCCTCGCGTCCAGTACGCCATCTGGCCGTCGAGTACGGCGAACGCCCAGAGCCGGCCCGGCGTTCCCTGCGTCAGCCAGGAGGTGCTGTCGGCGCGGGTGTAGCGCAGCGACTGGGCCCAGTTGCGCCCGGTCGGGTTGCCCGCGACCTTGCGGTCGCCGCACCCCGAGGGGCTGCCGCAGTGGTCCTGGTGGTCCTGCCAGGCGTAGGTCCGCAGGTAGTTGGTCTTCGCCTCGGCCGTCTGCGGGTCCAGCGAGTGGGGCAGGGTGCTGTTGTGGTAGCCGAGGTAGCTCTGGACCGAGAAGCGGGGGCGGCGCTGGACCTGGGCGGCGTAGGCGGCGGTGGCGGCCTGCACGAAGCGCGCCCCGTACATGTGGTCCTGGTGGTCGGTGTACCGGCCGCTGTCCCCGTACCGGTTCGGCGTCGGGTCCTGCATCCGTATCGTCGTCGGCCGGTACAGCTCCAGGACTCCGGCTATCGACTGGACGAGCTGGTCCTTCGTGTACGAGAACGGCTGCTTGACCGGGGTGCCGGAGGTCAGCTGCGCGTCCAGCGAGGCTATCCGGCCGTTCCACAGGCCGCGCAGGCTCTCGGGGGCGTCCCCGCCCGTGCTGCGCGCCTCGCGCAGCATCAGCCACACCAGGTTGACCTGCGGCTTCGCTATGAGGACGTCGAGCTCGGCCCGGCCGCCGCCGGCGGTGGGTATGACCGTGCGCTTCCACGCGCTGGTGCGGTCGCCGGTGGCCATCTGGGCGTACGCGGAGCGGATGCCGTTCTGCCGGGCCTCCGCGTAGTGGGTGCGGTCGGCGGGCTGCTCGGGGTCCTTGGCCGCGCCGCCGACGGCCTCGTTGCGGCCGTCGGACTCGCCGGAGGTGAGGTACGCGGTGGTGACCTGGGTGCCGGACAGCAGGGAACGGCTGAGGTCCGGGTTCATGAAGAAGAGGTCGTCGTCGGGGTGCGCGACGACCTGGACGACCGACCCGGCGGTGACGCTCGCGGGCAGGACGGCGGTCGGGCCCTTCTCCTGGGTGGCCTCGGCCGAGGTCTGCTGGCCGGTGGCCACGGAGAGCACGCCGGTGGCGCCGGCTGTCAGCACGGTGAGCAGAGCCGCGAAGCGACGACGGGTCACGGGCATCGGGTCACGCCTTGGGTCGTTCCGGGCGGAGAAACCGCTGAGCAGTCAGAGAGAGGCCAAAACGGGGAACTTGGTTCACCGATTCGGCCGATGACTGCCGCTTTCCGAAAGCGTCCAGGTGTGATTGTTCCGTGTGGGATCTTGATCCCGGTATGTGACTGAGGTGTGGCCGTGATGTGGAGGCGCTTCGTCCGCCTCTGGCCCCCTTTCTGCGGGCCGTGCCCTACGAGCCCTTGCCCTACGAGCCCTTGCCCTACGAGCCCTTGCCCTACGAGTCCTTGCCCTACGAGTCCTTGCCCTACGAGTCCTTGCCCTACGAGTCCTTGCCCTACGGCGCCGTGTTGCGCGGGCCCACCGGCTGCCACGGCGCCAGGTACGCGTCCGGCGCGTCGGCCGAAGAGGTCACGTACAGCCGCGCGTCGAGCCCCACCACCGCCAGACTGACCATGCTCTTCCCGAGCATCACGGAGGACGGCGCGCCGACGAACATCAGCGGGGACCGCTCCCACGGCCGGCCCGGACCGACCTCCGAGCCCAGCTGCCCGCCCGCCGAACGGCCCGCCAGCACGTGACCGCTCGCCGTCACCGAGCCGAAGCCCTGGAGCCCGCCGAGGTCGGTCATGTTGTTCAGCTTCAGCCCGCCGTCACCCGTCATCAGGGCCGTACGGACGTTGCCCGAACCGGGCTTGCGGAACCACAGCCGCACCCCGCCCTCCCGGCCCTCCGCGGTCAGCGGGAGCGTGGTGTCCGGCAGCCCCGTCGGCGAGACCGGGCCCAGCGGGGCGCCCGGCTTCGGCTGCACCCAGCCGACCACCGTCTTGGAGGTCGCGGAGAACACCATGCGCCGCCCGGCGCCGTCGGTCGCAGTGGCCGGGCTGCCGTGCAGATCGGCGCCGCCGTACTTCTCCCAGGGCCCCCAACTGCCGTCCTCCTGCTGCACCCTGCCGCGCAGGGTGTACGAACCGTCGCGGACGTACGCCGCCGCCTGCCCGGTGCCGTCGACCGAGACGGCCGGGGAGCTGATGTCGGAGGTCCAGTTCTCGTCCGCGACCTCGGGGGTGCCGAGCGACTGCCACTCCCCGAACCGGTCCGCCCCCGCCCGCTCCTGGACGGTGTAGACGACCTCGCGCTTGTAGTCGGTGGGCTTCGCGCCGAAGGAGGTACGGGTGCCGAAGGCGGCTATCCGGCCGTCCTTGAGGGTGACGGTGCTCACGCCCGGGTCCATGCCGGTGCCGGGCAGCAGGTCCGGCCCCTTCCAGCGGCCGACCAGACCGGGCCGGTGCCAGACGGCGACCTGGCCGTCGAGCACCTTGAAGGCCCACAGCCCGAGTTCCTTGTCGGAGGTCAGCCAGGTGGTGCTGTTGCCGCGGGCGTAGTTGATGGAGTCCGACCACCGGTTGCCGCCCGGATGGTCGGAGATCTTGAGGTCGCCGCAGCCGGCGTCGCTGCCGCAGTGGTTCTGCCGGTCGAGCCAGGCGTACGTGTCCAGGATGTCCAGCTTCTCCTTGGCCTCGTCCGGGTCCAGCGCGCTGGGGAGGGAGCCGTTGAAGTAGCCGAGGTAGTTCTGCACCGCGAAGTGCGGGCGGTCCTTGACGTCCTTCGCGTAGGCGGCGGTGGCCAGTTGCACGAAGCGGGCGCCGTAGAAGTGGTCCTGGTGGTCGGTGTACCGCTTGGTGTCGGGGAACCGGCCGGGGGTCGGGTCCTGGGAGCGGACGGCCGTCGGCTTGTACTGCTCCAGCACGCCGACGAGGGTCTGGACGACCTGGTCCTTCGAGTACGAGAACCTCTGCTTGACCGGGGAGCCGGAGGCGACCATCGAATCCAGCCGGGCGACCTTTCCGTCCCACAGGCCGTGCAGGCTCTCGGGGACGTCGGCGTAGACGTTGCCGGCCTCGCGGAGCTGTAGCCAGACCAGGTTGACCTGGGGCTTGGCGACGAGGACGTCGACCTCGGCGTGGCCGCCGCCCTTGGTCGGGACGACGCTGCGCTTCCAGGCGCTGCCGCGGTCGCCGGTGGCCATCTTGGCGTAGGCGGCGCGGATGCCGTTCTGGCGGGCCTCGGCGTACGCGGGCTTGTTGGGCGCGGTCCCGGCCTCCTTGCCGGCGACCGCGTTGATGCCGTCGGCCTCTCCGGAGGTGAGGTAGACCGAGGTCACGGGGTGGCCGGCGGATATGGAGTAACGCAGGTCCGGATTCATGAAGTACAGGTCGTCGTCGGGGTGGGCGATGATCTGGAGCACCCGGCCGGGGTCCGGAGCGTCGGCGACGGCCACGGGGGCGGTGGCCGCGCCCTCGGGGTCGGCGGGGGAGGCGAGGCCTTCGAGGGCCTCGTTGCCGCGGATCACGAGCATGCCGCAGGCGGCGGTGGCGGCGCAGAAGGCGACAGCCTTGACGAGGCGGGCCCGGCGGTGGCGGGGGTTCGGCGGCGCTTCGCGGTCGCCCGCCGCCTCGGGGCCGGCCCCGAACCCGTCGCCGGAGCCGTCCTTGCCGCCGCTGCGGCGGCGCCCGCGTGCGGTCGGCGGCGCGGCGGGGGCCTTCGCGCGGCCCCGCCGGCCGCCGCCACCGGTACCTTCGGCCTCACGGGCCAGCCGCGCGGCCTTCCGCCCCCCGGCGGCTCCGTCCGCCTCGGGTACGTCGCCCTGCGGAGCCCGCTGTTGCTGGTCGGCCGGGACGTGCTGGGTCCGGGGAGAGGGGTGGGCGTGCTGGGCCGGCTCGGCCTCGTGAGACGGGTGGGCCCGCTGGGCCCGCCCAGGCCCGTACGCCCGGGCCTCCCCGGCCTGGGAGGGCAGGTAGGCGTGCTGGACCTGTTGGGCTTCGTGGGTCGGGTGGGCCTGGACTTCCCCGATCTGGTGGGGCAGGTAGGCGTGTTGGGCCGGTTCGGCCCCGTGCGGCGCGTGGAACGGGTAGGCCCGGGTCTCCCCGGCCTGGTGGGGCAGGTGGGCGTGTTGGACCTGCGGGTCCCCGTACGACGGGTGGGTCGGCGCGGCCTCGTGGGGCCGGTGGGCCTGGGACTGCTGGACTTGGTGGGCCTGCTGGGTCTGGTGGGACGACTGCGACGGGTAAGGCGGGGCGGACCCGTGAGGCGGTGTGAACGGGTGTACCTGCTGAGCGTGTTGGGTCTGCTGAAGCCCATGGGCCCAGGCTTCCCCGCCCTGGTGGGGCGGGTACGCCTGCTGGGCCTGCTCGGGCGCGTGCGGAGGGTGGCCCTGCTCGGTCTGGCGAGGCCGGTGGCCCTGGTAGGCGTGCTGTGCCGGCTCCGCCTGGTGGGACGGGTGGGCCTGTGGCGGCTGTTGGGCCTGCTGAGGCCAGTAGGCTTCCCCCGCCTGGTGGGGCGGGTGCGCGTACCGGGCCTCCCCGGCCTGCTGCGGCGCGTAGGCCTCCCCGGCCCGGTGGGCGTGCTGGTTCGGCTGGGTCCCGTACGACGGTTGGGTCTGCTGGGACTCGTGCGGCGCGTGGGTCCACTCGGTCCACTCGGCCTGCTGGGCCTGGTGCGGCGTGTAGCCCGCCCCGGCCTGCTGGGCCTCGTACGGGGCGTAGGCCGATCCGGCCGGGTGCAGCGGGTAGGGCTGTTGGTTCTGGTGAGACTGGTGAGTCTGGTGAGTCTGGTGAGTCTGGTGAGACTGGTGAGTCGGGTGGGGCTGGAGGTGCTCGGCCTGGTAGGTCTGGTGACGGGCCGCGTCGGCCGCGGCCGCGTCGGGACCCTCGGGCGGCGGCCAGGCTGCCGGCGGGTGGACCCAGGCTCCGGTGTCGCCGGGGTGTCCGTCGGACATGGGGCTCCTCGTGGCCGGTCGGCGGGGAGCGGGCCCCATCACACCCTAAGTATTCGGATAATCCGATAATCCCCGTCATGGTACTGCCGGTGAGTCGAACGCCTGCTCCGGCTACGCTCACCCCAGGCACGCCAGGGCAGTGGCAGCGACAACCGCGGGAGGCGGCGGGATGACAGTCCCGGGACGCAGGAGCAGCACCTTCATCCGGCTGCTCCGCAGCGGTTTCACCGACCCCTCCGCCGCCGCCCGGCTGCTCGACGCCGACGCGCTGGCGGCCGTACGCGCCGATCCGGTGCTGCTCGACGCCCTCGGGGCGACCGCCGACCCCGACCTCGCCCTCCTCGGGCTCGTACGCCTCGCCGAGGCGCAGCCGCCCGACGAGCTGTCCGGGTTCCTCGACACCCTCGTCAGCGCCAAACCGCTGCGCGACCGCCTCCTCGGCGTCCTCGGCGCCTCCGAGGCCCTCGGCGACCACCTCGCCCGCCACCCCCGCGACTGGCTCACCCTCGTCACCTACGAGGCCGCCGACCTGCACCCCGGACTCCCCGAGTTCGAACGCGGCCTCGCTGACGCCCACGACCCCGTCGACCTGCGCGTCGCCTACCGCCGCTGCCTGCTCTCGATCGCCGCCCGCGACGTCTGCGGGACCATCGACGTCGCCCAGACCGCCGCCGAGCTCGCCGACCTCGCCACCGCCACCCTCCGCGCGGCCCTGCGGATCGCCTCCGCCGCCGCCCCCGAGGACGCGGCGCAGTGCCGACTCGCCGTCATCGCGATGGGCAAGTGCGGCGGCAACGAGCTCAACTACGTCTCCGACGTCGACGTGATCTTCGTCGGGGAGGCGGCAGTGGGGTCTCCCCACGGCGGAGCCGTAGGGGACGGCACGGACGAGGGCAAGGGCATCCAGGCCGCCACCCGCCTGGCCTCCCACCTCATGCGGATCTGCTCCGAGACCACCGTCGAGGGCACCATCTGGCCCGTCGACGCCAACCTCCGCCCCGAGGGCCGCAACGGCCCGCTGGTCCGCACCCTCGCCTCCCACCTCGCCTACTACCAGCGCTGGGCCAAGACCTGGGAGTTCCAGGCCCTCCTCAAGGCCCGTGCCGTGGCCGGCGACCCCGACCTCGGCCGGCAGTACATCGACGCCATAACGCCCCTGGTCTGGCAGGCCGCCGAGCGCGAGAACTTCGTACCCGACGTGCAGAAGATGCGCCGCCGCGTCGTCGACAACATCCCCGCCGCCCAGGTCGACCGCGAGCTCAAACTCGGCCCCGGCGGCCTGCGCGACGTCGAGTTCGCCGTCCAGCTGCTCCAGCTCGTGCACGGCCGCAGCGACGCCACCCTGCACTCCGGCACCACCCTCGACGCCCTCCACGCCCTCGCCGCCGGCGGCTACGTCGGCCGCGCCGACGCCGCCCAGCTGCACGACGCGTACCGCTTCCTGCGCGCCATGGAGCACCGCATCCAGCTCTACCGGCTGCGCCGCACCCACCTCGTCCCCGAGGACGAGAGCGACCTGCGGCGCCTGGGCCGCTCCATGGGCCTGCGCACCGAGCCCGTCGCCGAACTCAACAAGGCCTGGCGCCGGCACGCATCCGTCGTCCGCCGCCTGCACGAGAAGCTCTTCTACCGGCCGCTGCTCGACGCCGTCGCCCAGCTCACCCCCGGCGAGACCCGGCTCTCCCCGCGCGCCGCCGGCCAGCGCCTCGAAGCCCTCGGGTACGCCGACCCGGCCGCCGCCCTGCGCCACCTCGAAGCGCTCTCCTCCGGCGTCACCCGCAAGGCCGCCATCCAGCGCACCCTGCTGCCGGTGCTGCTCGGCTGGTTCGCCGACTCCGCCGATCCGGACGCCGGCCTGCTGGGCTTCCGCAAGGTCTCCGACGCCCTCGGCAAGACCCCCTGGTACCTGCGGCTGCTGCGCGACGAGGGCGCCGCCGCCGAGAACCTCGCCCGCGTCCTGTCCGCCGGCCGCCTCGCCCCCGACCTGCTGATGCGCGCCCCCGAGGCCGTCGCCCTGCTCGGCGACCCCGAAGGCCTGCAGCCCCGTACCCACGAGGCCCTCGAACAGGAGGTCATGGCCGCCGTCGGCCGCGCCGACACCGCCGAGGCCGCCGTCGCCGCCGCCCGCGGCGTGCGCCGCCGCGAGCTCTTCCGTACGACCGCGGCCGACATCATCGGCTCCTACGGTACGGAGGACAATCCGGCCGAGGAGGACCACGGCGCCCTCGTCGACCGGGTCGGCGGCGCCGTCTCCGACCTCACCGCCGCCACCATCGCCGGAGCCCTGCGCGCCGCCGTCCACAGCCACTACGGCGACACCCTGCCCACCCGGTTCGCGGTGATCGGCGTCGGCCGCTTCGGCGGGCACGAGCTCGGCTACGGCTCCGACGCCGACGTCCTCTTCGTCCACGAACCCCGCGAGGGGGTCGACGAACAGGAGGCCGCGAAGGCCGCCCAGACCGTGATCGCCGAGATGCGCCGGCTGCTCCAGCTGCCCACCGCCGACCCGCCGCTGCTCATCGACGCCGACCTGCGCCCCGAGGGCCGCTCCGGCCCGCTCGTGCGCACGCTCTCCTCCTACGCCGCCTACTACCGGCGCTGGTCCCTCACGTGGGAGAGCCAGGCCCTGCTGCGCGCCGAGCCCGTCGCGGGCGACGCCGACCTCGGCGGCCGCTTCATCGAGCTCATCGACCCGCTCCGCTACCCGATGGAAGGCCTCGGCGAGGACGCCGTACGCGAGATCCGCCGGCTCAAGGCCCGCATGGAGTCGGAGCGGATGCCGCGCGGCGCCGACTCCACCCTGCACACCAAACTCGGCCGCGGCGGCCTCAGCGACGTCGAGTGGACCGTCCAGCTGATCCAGATGCGGCACGCCTGGGCCGAACCGGGCCTGCGCACCACCCGTACCCGCCAGGCCCTCGCCGCCGCCCACGCGGCCGGACTGATCCCGACCGACGAGGCGCAGATCCTCGACGAGGCCTGGGTGCTGGCCACCCGGGTCCGCAACGCCGTGATGCTGGTCCGCGGCCGCGCCGGGGACACCTTTCCGTCGGAGGCCCGCGAACTCGCCGCGGTCGGCCGCTACCTCGGATACGCCGAAGGCACGGTCGGGGAGATGCTGGACGACTACCGTCGCATCACCCGCCGTGCCCGGGCGGTGGTCGAGGAACTGTTCTACGGGGGCTGAGTCTCGGGGACCGTGCCTCCCGGTTCCCCGGCGGGCGCGTCAGCGCGCGGTGCCGAAGTCCTGGGTCCAGTAGTGGTTCGGCTGAGCCAGGCCGATGCCGATCTCCTCGAAGGAGCAGTTCAGGATGTTCGCCCGGTGGCCGGGGCTGTTCATCCAGCCCTCCATGACCTTCTCGGGCGTGCTGTAGCCGTAGGCGACGTTCTCGCCGTACGAACTCCACGTGTATCCGGCGCGGGTGATACGGGCACCCGGGTCGGAGCCGTCGGAACCGGTGTGGGACATGTTGCCGTGGGCGGCCATGTCCGCGCTGTGGTCCTGCGCGGCCTTCGTGAGCTTCGCGTTGAGGGTGAGGTTCGGGCACCCGGCGGCGGCGCGCTCCTGGTTGACGAGCGCGAGGACCGCGGCGGCGGAACCGGAGGCCGGCGGGGCGGCCGGGGCCGAGGTCTTCGGGGGCTCGGGCGCCTGCGGCTTCTTGGTGGCGGCCGGCTTCGTCGACTGCGGCTGCGGCTGCTGCGCGGGCGGTGAGGTCTGTACGACCGGCTGCGCGGGCGCCGCGGGCGTGCTCGGCTCGGCCGCCGGGGGGCCGCTCGGCGCCGTCGGGACGTCCACGGGGGCCAGGGTGCTCGGGGTGGCCGACGGCGTGTAGTGCCACGGACGCTGGCCCTGGTGGCTCGCCGCGCGGGTGCGGCCGCTGTCGTCCGTGTCGAAGCAGGCCATGGCGGCGGTGGGAACACCCACGATTCCCAGGGCGCCGACGGCGATGACTATTTTCCGGTACGGCTTCTTCTTCCGATGCTTCTGCATGCGTGACCTCATTCGGTGATCGCGAAGCTTCCGGCGCCGGAACTGCGGGACGCCGGAATAGCCGCCATTCTTAGAAGGCCGCCAATGGCCTGGCAAGTTTCCGCTTCGCGTTCACGCGGGGCATTCGACACCCGGCTTGAAACGGGCCGATGATCGTGCATGGTCACGATCAGGTCACTTGTACAACCATGTGATGTGTCTTCAGGAAAGCCCGTGACCAGGGAAGTCGGCGACGAGTCCGGCGGTAGCGCGGATTCCGTTCCTGCCGGAGAGGGGAATGTCTAATCCAAAACGGACAAATATCGAAATGTCGATCGCGCGGCACGCCCAGAAAGGACTCCGGAGCCGAGGTTCGCGCCGTGACGCATATCACGCAACCACGCGCCGGATCGTGGCGTCACGGGCGCGGAGTCAGGGGCGGGGAGTCGGGGGCACGGTGAAGAGCGCACGAAGAGCGTGCCCATTTCCCGCGGCCCCATTCGGAGGAATTGCCAGCAGGTCGGAAAAGATCGGCCAGGCGCTTGCCGATGTCCCAGGCCTCGTCGACCGAGCAGCGGCCAGATCACCGTCGCGTTCCACGACCGCCTCGGCGAGGTCCGCGGTGGCATGGAAGTTCACGCGGTCGCAGAAGACTTCGCGAATACCGGCCCCGGTCGCCGGAGCGGGGGTGACCGCCGCGGTGGAAGGACTCAGGTCGTGCACTCCGCCGGGGGTGACGGTGAGCGTGATCGGCTCGCCGGTGGCGGCGCAGCGCGGCACGTCCATGGCGCACCAGCCGTGCACCTGCTGCCCCTGCAGCTGCACGGAGTGGGGACGCCGGTCGTCGAGGGAGACGCCCGCCCAGGCCGATGACGCGGCCCCGGTCGTCGGTCTTTCTGGAGGCTGAGCGGCTCGTATCTCGCCGGAGGACCGCGCGGTGACACGGCCGATGCGGCTCCCGCCTCATCCCTTCGGGCCCGGGCCGCCGACCAGGCGGTGTAGCGCCGCCCGGTAGTCTCGGCGCGACGCGGCCGGGAGAGGTGCGGCGGGTTCGACTCCGTTGCGGGCGCGGACCGTTCGCCCTCCTGCACGAGAGACGGCAAGTGGGTTCCGTGGACGACATGCACAGCGAACAGGCGCAGCGGGAAGAGCAGCTGAGCACCTGGCACCAGCGCCCGGCCACCGCTCTCGCCGCCGACGCCTCCGCCGCCGAAACCGTGTTGCGCCGGCGGCGGCCGGATCCGTCGTGCTGGGACGCCGTCGTCGACGCGGTCTGTTCCCGGAAGTCGAGCTACGACGACGACCACGCGTTGGTCCAGGCGGGCCCGGCCGTCAGCCGGCATGCCGACCGGATCGCCGCGTCCTTGCGTCAACAGCAGGGGTTCTCCGGGACCGCCGTCGGCCACCGCGTGCAGGTGCTGGCACTCGCCCTCGCCGGGACGGGCGACCTGCGGGCGTTGCCGGCCCTGCGCCGCCTCGCGGAGCACGGCGGGCTTGCGTACAGCCGCCCGGAGGCCCGCGTCATGACCGCGCTGCCCGCGGCCGAGCTGGTCGAGGTCCTGCTGGTCAAGATGCGGTGCGACGCGGACGGCTACCACGGGAACACCACCGCCCTCGACCTCCTCGCGCTCTGCGGCGCGGCCGCCGCACCCGCCGTGACCGAGGTGGCGCGGCGCCTGGACACGCCGTACGCCTACGACGCCATGCGCGTCCTCGGTGGCATCGGGCCCGCCGCGGCCGGTACCACGGACCGGCTGGCCGCGTACGCGACCGGGCGGGATCCCCGTACGAGCCGCCACCACCCTCGACGCGCCGCCTGGGCGCACTGGAAGGTCACCGGGGACCCGGCACTCGCCCTCGACGTGTGCGGTGCGGCCGTGACATCGGGGAGCGGCAGCAATGGACTGCCCTTCCTCGCCGATCTCGGCCCGCTGGCCGCCGCGCACGCGGACACGGTGTACGGCCTGATGGAGTCGCCCGGCGGGTGGACCCGGGTCGCCGCCGCGCACGCGTACTGGCGGATCACCGGCGATCCGGAGCCTGCCGTACCGGTGCTGCTGGCGGAGGTGGATCCGGACTGGACGGGCCGGCCCGCCCTGCCGGTGCAGGAGGCCGTGTGCCGTCTCGGGGAGATCGGCGCCCCGGCCGCCGCCGCAGCGCCCTCGCTGCGCCGGGTCCTGGCCTCGGAGGAACGCCTCTGCCACCCCTACGTGAGCACGCGCATCATCATCGACACGGCTTACACCCGCACCCTCACCGAGGCCTTGGAGCGGATCGCTCCGGGCGCGGCCGACCCCGGAGCGGAGATCGAGCCGGCCGGCAGGCAGGTGCGGCTGCGGGGGCTGCGCGGCTGGTGACCCGGACCGGGCCGGTCCTCAGGCGCGGGTCCGGAAGCGGTTCAGCAGTTCGGCCGCGGGGTGCGGACCCGCGTGCTGCGGGTGGCGCGGCAGGCGGTGGGGCATCGAGCCGTACCAGGACCGCGAGACGGTGTAGCCGAAGGCGAGGCAGAGCATGCCGCCCACGGCGTCGAGCCAGAAGTGGTTGGCGGTGGCCACGATGACGACGAGGGTCGCCGTCGGGTAGAGCAGGCCCAGGACGCGGGCCCAGGGCGCCGAGGCGACCGCGAAGATCGTCAGCCCGCACCAGAGCGACCACCCTATGTGCATGGACGGCATCGCAGCGTACTGGTTCGACATCTGCTTGAGGTTCCCGGAGGCCATGGAGCCCCAGGTGTGGTGGACCAGCACGGTGTCGACGAAGTTCTGTCCGTTCATCAGCCGGGGCGGCGCGAGCGGATAGAAGTAGTAGCCGACGAGGGCCACACCGGTGGTGGCGAAGAGGACCAGGCGCGTGGCGGCGTACCGCCCCGGATGGAAACGGTAGATCCACGCCAGCACACCGATGGTCACGACGAAGTGGAGCGTGGCGTAGTAATAGTTCATGCCCACGATCAGCCACGTCACGGAGTTGATCGCGTGGTTGACCGACTGCTCGACGGCGATGCCGAGGTTCCGCTCGACGCCCCAGATCCAGTCGGCGTTCGCGAGGGCGGCCGTCTTCTGTTCGGGCACCGCGTTGCGGATCAGCGAGTACGTCCAGTAGCTGACCGCGATGAGCAGGACCTCGAACCAGATCCGAGGTCGGCGGGGGGCGCGCAGCCGGGAGAACAGGGCGCGGTCGGAACCCGGGCGGGTCTCCGTCTCGACCACGGTGGGTGAGGAGACATCCGTCCGGGTTTCCAGTGTCTTCACGCTCGATTCACCCATGGGGAGAGAGTCTGCCAGATGCGTTCCCGCCTCCGATCATCCCTCGGGACGGTCTTCGGCGCAGCCGGTCCGCCTCAGGTACGAGACGCCGCGCGACGCTGCCCCGGGCCGGAGGCGGTGGAGCCGCGCACCACCAGCTCGGGCAGGAACACGAACTCGCTGTGCGGGGCCGGCGTCCCGCCGATCTCCTCCAGCAGGGTCCGTACCGCGGCCTGCCCCATCGCCTGCACGGGCTGGCGGATGGTGGTCAGCGGCGGGTCCGTGAACGCTATGAGCGGGGAGTCGTCGAAGCCGACCACCGACACGTCCTGCGGCACCCGCAGCCCCTGCTGGCGGGCGGCCCGGATCGCGCCGAGCGCCATCATGTCGCTCGCGCACACCACCGCGGTGCAGCCCCGCGAGATCAGCGCGGCCGCGGCGGCCTGGCCGCCCTCCAGGGTGTAGAGGGAGTGCTGGATCAGCTCCTCGACCTCGGCCTCGTCGAGTCCGAGCCGCTCCTTCATCCCGAGCCGGAAGCCCTCGATCTTGCGGAGGACGGGCACGAAGCGCTTCGGTCCGACCGCGAGGCCGATCCGGGTGTGGCCGAGCGCGGTGAGGTGGGTGACGGCGAGCTGCATCGCGGCCCGGTCGTCGGGGGAGACGAAGGGGGCCTGCACCTTGTCGGAGAACCCGTTGATGAGGACGTACGGGACGCCCTGCCCGCGGAGTTGGTCGTAGCGGCCCATGTCGGCGGTGGTGTCGGCGTGGAGACCGGAGACGAAGATGATCCCGGAGACCCCGCGGTCGACCAGCATCTCGGTCAGCTCGTCCTCGGTGGACCCGCCGGGCGTCTGCGTGGCCAGCACCGGCGTGTACCCCTGCCGGGTCAGGGCCTGGCCGATGACCTGGGCGAGCGCCGGGAAGATGGGGTTGTCCAGCTCGGGAGTTATCAGACCGACGAGGCCCGCGCTGCGCTGGCGCAGGCGTACGGGACGTTCGTAGCCGAGCACGTCGAGGGCGGCCAGCACGGATTCACGGGTGCCGGCGGCCACACCGGGCTTGCCGTTGAGCACGCGGCTGACTGTGGCTTCGCTGACCCCCGCCTGGGCTGCGATGTCGGCTAGCCGTGCGGTCACGGGATTGGACTGTACCGGGCGGACCCTCAAATTGCCCACCACGTGCACGAATCCGGCGGAAGGCGGACGGTGCGGCCGTCCGTCTCCACGGGAGCGCTGGAAAGTACGGGGCGTCCGGGCGCGGGAAGTTCGACCGGGTCGGGGCGGCTGTTGAGGGTGCAGGCGAAACCGGGGCGGGTGAAGAGGAGCACCCCCTCGGGCGCGGGCAGCCAGCACATCCCGGAGCGGTACGGGGCTTCGGCGGCGGCACCGGTGCCCGCCTCCGGGGCGCCGAGGCCGGGCATCGCGCGGCGCAGCTCCAGCGCGGCGCGGTAGAGCTCGAGCGTGGAGTGGGGGTCGCCGGTCTGGGCGGCGACGGTCAGCCCGCCCCAGCCGGCCGGCTGCGGGAGCCAGCTCCCGGTCGGCCCGAAGCCGTACGGCGGCTCCGCCCCGCACCACGGAATCGGCACCCGACACCCGTCACGCAACCCCTCCTGCCCTGCGGCCTCCGGCCCGGTCTGCGGATGGGCCCCTGCCCCGGAACCCGCTCCGGCCTGCGGCCCGCCGGCGGGTACGGCGTGTGCCGTCCCCGGCCCGGCCTGTCCGTCGGCCTCCGGCCAGGTTCCCCGTCGGGCCTCCGGCCCGGAACCCGCTCCGGCCTGCGGCCCGCCGGCGGGTTCGGCGTGTGCCGTCCCCGGCCCGGCCTGCCCGTCGTCCTCCGACCGGGCCTCCACTCCGGGCTGCGCCCAGGACCCCACGCCGGCCTGGGGCCTGGCATCCGCGCCGGGCTGCGGCCTTGAATCCGGCACGGCCTGGGCTCGGGCCTGCGGCCCGGCGCCTGCTCCGGCCTGGGCGCCGGGGGCGGGCTGCGGCCGCGGGACGGGGGCGGATACCGCCGCGGTCCGGCTCGTGGCCGCTTGCGCGGAAGCGGTGGGGCCCGGCCCGGCGGGAGCTGCGGAGGCCGCCCCCGGCCCCGCGCCGGCCTCGGCCTGGGAGGGGACCCCCGGCCCGGTCTGGCCGTCGGGCTCCGCCCGGGTGCCGGCGGGCGGGCCGGCGGGGGCTTCGGGAGCCGTCCGGGTGCCGGCGGGCGGGCCGGCGGGGGCTTCGGGAGCCGTCCGGGTGCCGGCGGGCGGGTCGGTGGGGGCGGTGGGGGGCCGGCGGCGGCGGCCGCGGCGGAAGGCCGGGTCGCGGCGGGATTCGTCCGGCAGGTCGAGGACCTCGGGGAGGCCCAGTTCCTCGCCCTGGTAGAGGTAGGCCGAGCCCGGGAGGGCCAGCATCAGGAGGGCGGCGGCCCGGGCGCGGGCGAGGCCGCGGGCGCCGCCCCCGTACCGGGTCACATGGCGTACGACGTCGTGGTTGGACAGCACCCACGTCGTCGGGGCGCCGACGGAGGTGGTGGCGGCCAGGGACTCGTCGATGACGGTGCGCATCGCGGCGGGGTCCCACGGACAGTTGAGGAACCGGAAGTTGAAGGCCTGGTGCAACTCGTCCGGGCGGACGTACAGCGCGAGGCGCTCGGAGGTGGGGGCCCAGGCCTCGGCGACGCCGATGCGGTCGCCCTCGTAGGAGTCCAGGAGCCGGCGCCACCCGCGGTGGATCTCGTGGACCCCGTCCTGGTCGAAGAAGGGGAGCGGCTCGGTCCCGATCAGGGTGGCCTGGGCGCCGCGGCCGATGTCCGGCAGGCCCGGGGCCTTGACCATGCCGTGGGCCACGTCGATGCGGAAGCCGTCGACGCCCACGTCGAGCCAGAACCGCAGCACGGAGGCGAATTCGGCGGCGACCTCCGGATGGTCCCAGTCCAGGTCCGGCTGCTCGGGGGCGAAGAGGTGCAGGTACCACGCGCCGTCCGCGACCCGCGTCCACGCCGGGCCGCCGAAGATCGACTCCCAGTCGTTCGGAGGCTTCGAGCCGTCGGCCCCCCGCCCCGCGCGGAAGAGGTAGCGCGCCCGGGCCTCCGTGTCCCCGGCGAGGGCGGCCCGGAACCACGGGTGCTGCGCGGAGGTGTGGTTCGGCACCACGTCCACGATGACCCGCAGCCCCAGCGCGTGCGCCGCGCGGACGAGCTCATCGGCGTCGGAGAGGTCCCCGAAGAGGGGGTCGACGGCCCGGTAGTCGGCGACGTCGTAGCCGCCGTCCGCCTGCGGGGAGACGTAGAAGGGGGTGAGCCACACGGCGTCGACCCCGAGGCGGGCGAGGTGGGGGAGGCGCGAGCGGACCCCGCGCAGGTCGCCGACCCCGTCGCCGTCGCTGTCGGCGAAGGAGCGCACGTACACCTGATAGATGACTGCATCGCGCCACCAGCCACCGCTCGCGGTCGCGTTGCTGGAAGAGCTTGCAAGCTGGACGGCCGTCGACTCGTGGGTCATATCGGGGTCAACGCGGGTACAGGCCCCCTGGTTGCGGGCCCGGGCGGTCGAAGGTGGCTCGAACTAACAGCAAGCTGCGGCAACCGTCCGGACACACGGATGTAACGATCGCCTCCGCTTGCAGAAAGTTTGCGCAAGGTCTTTCGGTCCTCTTTCAGTCTTGTTACGTTCCTGGCAACTCGGGACCGCGAGGGCGCGGCCGGGATCATCGAAGGAGTTCATATGCGGCGTGGCATAGCGGCCACCGCGCTGGTCGCGACCCTGGCGCTCGCGGCGACGGCTTGCGGCGGTGACACCAAGGACGACGGTGAGGTCAAGGCCGGCGGCGAGCTTTCCGGCACGGTCACCTGGTGGGACACCTCGAACGACGCCGAGAAGGCCAGCTTCCAGAAGATCGCCGAGGCGTTCACCGCGAAGCACCCGAAGGTGACCGTCAAGTACGTCAACGTCCCGTACGGCGACGCGCAGAACAAGGTCAAGAACGCCTTCAGCAGCGGCTCCGACGCGCCTGACGTGATCCGCGCCGACGTCGGCTGGGTCGCCGACTTCGCCTCGCTCGGCTACCTCGACGAGGTCCCGGCCGAGACGGCGAAGAAGGTCGACGCCGAGTTCCTGCCGCAGGCCGCGGCCAGCGGCAAGTTCGAGGGCAAGACCTACGCCGTGCCGCAGGTCATCGACACCCTCGGCCTCTTCTACAACAAGAAGATGCTCGCCGACGCCGGCGTCCAGCCCCCCAAGACGCTGGAGGAGCTGAAGACCACCGCCGCCGCCGTCAAGGCGAAGAGCGGCAAGGCCGGCCTCTACCTGCGCGGCGACGACTCCTACTGGTTCCTCCCGCTGATCTACGGCGAGGGCGGCGACCTCGTCGACGCGAAGAACAAGGCGGTCACCGTCGACAACGCGGCGGGCGTCAAGGCCTTCAAGACCGCTCGTGACCTGGTCACCTCCGGCGCGGCGATCACCAACGCCACGGACGGCTACACCAACATGCAGACGGCCTTCAAGTCCGGCGAGGCCGCCATGATGATCAACGGTCCGTGGGCCGTCGCCGACACCTACGCCGGTGACCAGTTCAAGGACAAGGCCAACCTCGGCGTCGCCGCCGTCCCGGCCGGCTCCGTCAAGGCCGGTGCCCCGCAGGGCGGCCACGACCTCGGCGTCTACGCCGGTTCCAAGAACCGCGCCGCCGCGCACGCCTTCGTCGAGTACATGACCTCGCAGGAGGTCCAGGTGCAGTCCGCCAAGGACCTGAGCCTGCTGCCGACCCGTACCGCCGCCTACGAGCAGCCGGACGTCAAGAGCAGCGAGATGGTCCAGTTCTTCAAGCCGGCCGTGGACAAGGCCGTCGAGCGCGCCTGGATCCCGGAGAACGGCTCCCTCTTCGAGCCGCTGAAGGTCGAGTACACCAAGGCGATCACCGGGGCGTCGAGCCCGGAGGACGCGGCCAAGTCGGCCGGCGTCGAGTTCCGCAAGATCCTCAAGGGCTGGAAGTAACGAAACCATGGCTGCTCACACCAGCCAGTCGGTGGCGAAGGCCGCGGGCGATGGAGTCGGAGACGACACCGCCGCCCGCGGCCGGAGCCGCTGGACTGACAGCAAGGCCCCCGGTGGGACCAAGGGCGGGCTGAGGCGCGCCCTCGCCACCCACTGGTACGCCTGGACGATGATCGCCCCGGTGGTGCTCGTCCTCGGCGTGATCATCGGCTGGCCGCTGGTCCGCGGCATCTACCTGTCGCTGACCGATGCCAACGAGCGCAACGTCTCGCGCACCATCGGCGCCCGCCACATCGAGGCCACGTACGAGTTCGTCGGACTCGACAACTACGTGGACGTGCTCAGCGACCCGGTGTTCCTGCAGCGGCTGGTGTGGACGGTGGTGTGGACCGTCGCGTGCGTGTCGATCACCTTCACGCTCGGCCTGGTCCTGGCCAACATGCTCAACCGGGAGTTCCGGGGCCGCGCCGCCTACCGGATGGCGCTGATCCTGCCCTGGGCCGTCCCCGGCTTCGTCTCCGTCTTCGCCTGGCGGTTCCTCTTCAACCGCGACAACGGCATCCTCAACAAGATCCTCGACGGTGGCGGCATCGCCGCGGTCCCGTGGCTCGACGACCCGACCTGGGCCAAGTTCTCGGTCGTCGCCGTCAACGTCTGGCTCGGCGTCCCCTTCATGATGGTCGCCCTGCTCGGCGGACTGCAGTCCATCCCCGGTGAGCTGTACGAGGCCGCCGAGATGGACGGCGCGAGCCCCTGGCAGCGGTTCCGGCACATCACCCTGCCCGGCCTGCGCGCGGTGAGCATGACGGTGATCCTGCTCTCCACCATCTGGACCTTCAACATGTTCCCGGTGATCTTCCTGCTCACCCGGGGCGGACCGGGCGACTCCACCGAGATCCTGGTGACCCAGGCCTTCCGCGAGGCGTTCGTGTCGAGCCCGCGCGACTTCGCCGGCTCCGCCACGTGGGGCGTACTGATCCTCGCCTTGCTCATGATCTTCGCGCTGGTCTACCGGCGCTCGCTGCGCAAGCAGGGAGAGGTGTGGTGACCATGACCAACGCTCGTACCCGGGGCAGCCGCTCCCCGCTCGCCTCCGCAGGCCTGCACCTCACCCTGCTCGGCGCGTCCGTCATCGCCGTGTTCCCGGTGCTGTGGATCCTGCTGACCTCGCTCAAGCCCGCCGAGCACGCGGTCACCACGGACTTCATCAAGGAACCGTCCTTCGGCAACTACACGTACCTGCTGGAGTCGAGCCACTTCCTCAGCTGGTTCGGGAACTCCGTCCTGGTCGCCGGCGTCACCACCGTCCTCGGTGTGTTCATCGCCGCCACCACCGGATACGCGGTCAGCCGCTTCAAGTTCCCCGGCATGAAGCCGCTCATGTGGACCCTGCTCATCACGCAGATGTTCCCCATGGCCATCCTCATCGTGCCGCTCTACAACCTGATGGGCGACCTCGGCCTGCTCAACCAGCCGATCGGTCTGATCATCACGTACCTCACCATCGCCGTGCCGTTCTGCGCCTGGATGATGAAGGGCTTCTTCGACACCATCCCGGTGGAGATCGACGAATCCGGCCGGGTCGACGGGCTCAACCCCTTCGGCACCTTCTGGCGGCTGATCCTGCCGCTGGCCAAGCCCGGTCTCGCCGTCACCGGCTTCTACGCCTTCATCACCGCCTGGGGCGAAGTCGCGTACGCCTCCGCCTTCATGGTCGGCGAGGAGAACCTCACCCTGGCCGGCGGCCTGCAGACCTTCGTCACCCAGTACACCTCCAACTGGGGTGCGATGAGCGCCGCCTCGGTCCTCATCGCCATCCCCGCGGCGATTTTCTTCGTATTCGCTCAGCGCCACCTCGTCGCCGGGATGACCGCAGGCGCCACCAAGGGCTGACCACCCGCCTGCTCCCGCATCACCGGCCCGACCTCTCCAAGGACGACATGACCCAGCACCTCGCCGACGCACGTCCCACCTCCACCGGCACCCTGCCCGGCTGGTGGAGAGACGCGGTGATCTACCAGGTCTATCCGCGCAGCTTCGCCGACTCCAACGGGGACGGCATGGGGGACCTCGAAGGCGTCCGCAGCCGCCTGCCCTACCTCAAGGAGCTGGGGGTCGACGCCGTCTGGCTCAGCCCCTTCTACGCCTCCCCGCAGGCCGACGCCGGCTACGACGTCGCCGACTACCGGGCCATCGACCCGATGTTCGGCACCCTGCACGACGCCGACGCCGTGATCCGCGAGGCCCACGAACTGGGCCTGCGCATCATCGTCGACCTCGTCCCGAACCACTGCTCCGACCAGCACGAGTGGTTCAAGCAGGCGCTGCGCGAAGGTTCCGGGTCCCGGCTGCGGGAGCGCTTCCACTTCCGTCCCGGCAAGGGCGAGAACGGCGAGCTGCCGCCCAACGACTGGGAGTCGATCTTCGGTGGCCCCGCCTGGACCCGGGTCGCGGCGCCGGCAGGCGATGGGGGCACCTCCCAGCCGGAGGCTGGGGGAGAGTGGTACCTGCACCTCTTCGCACCCGAGCAGCCCGACTTCAACTGGGAGCACCCGGCCGTCCAGGACGAGTTCCGCTCGATCCTGCGCTTCTGGCTCGACCTCGGCGCCGACGGCTTCCGCGTCGACGTGGCCCACGGCCTGGTCAAGGCGCCCGGCCTGCCCGACCTCGGTGCCAAGGACCAGCTCAAGCTGCTCGGCAACGACGTCATGCCCTTCTTCGACCAGGACGGCGTCCACGAGATATACCGCTCCTGGCGCCGGATCCTCGACGAGTACGAGGGCGACCGCGTCCTGGTCGCCGAGGCATGGACCCCGACCGTCGAGCGCACGGCCCGCTACGTCCGCCCCGACGAGATGCAGCAGGCGTTCAACTTCCAGTACCTGACCAGCGACTGGGAGGCGACGGCGCTCCGCGAGGTCATCGACGGCTCGCTGGCCGCGATGCGCCCCGTCGGCGCCCCCACCACCTGGGTGCTGTCCAACCACGACGTCACCCGGCACGCCACCCGCTTCGCCAACCCCGCCGGCCTCGGCACCCAGCTGCGCGAGCCCGGCGACCGCGAGCTCGGTCTGCGGCGGGCCCGCGCGGCGACCCTGCTGATGCTGGCGCTGCCCGGTTCGGCGTACGTCTACCAGGGCGAGGAGCTCGGCCTGCCCGACGTCACCGACCTGCCGGACGAGGTCCGCCAGGACCCGTCATTCTTCCGCGCGGCGGGGCAGGACGGCTTCCGCGACGGCTGCCGGGTCCCCATCCCGTGGTCGGGTACGCAGGCCCCGTACGGCTTCGGCACCGGCGGCAGCTGGCTCCCGCAGCCGGACTCCTGGGCGGAGCTGAGCGTGGAGGCCCAGACCGGCGACCCGTCCTCCACCCTGGAGTTGTACCGGGCCGCCCTGCGGCTGCGCCGTGAGCGCCCGGACCTGGGCGCGGGCGACTCGGTGGACTGGCAGGAGGCCCCCGCCGGCGTCCTGGTCTTCCGCCGCGGGGACTTCCTCTGCACCGCCAACACCACCGGCACGGCGGTACGGTTCCCCGTCGCCGGCGAGGCCCTGCTGTCCAGCGGCGCCACGGTCGAGGACGGCGTGCTGCCGGCCGACACCACGGTGTGGTGGCAGGTGACGTCGGGGTGACCTCCCCCCTCCGGCTGACGGACATCGCCGCGCAGGCCCAGGTCAGCGAGGCGACGGTCAGCCGCGTGCTCAACGGCAAGGCGGGCGTCGCGGCCGGCACCCGGCACAAGGTGCTGGCCGCGCTCGACCTGCTCGGCTACGAGCGGCCCGTACGGCTCAAGCGGCGCAGCAACGGCCTGGTCGGGCTGCTGATCCCGGAGCTCACCAATCCGATCTTCCCGGCCTTCGCGCAGGTCATAGAGCAGGCGCTGGCCGGGCACGGGTACACGCCGGTGCTGTGCACGCAGACGCCGGGCGGGGCCACCGAGGACGAACTGGTGGAACAGCTGGAGGCGCGCGGGGTCACGGGGATGGTCTTCCTGTCGGGCTTGCACGCGGACTCCCACGCGGACCCGTCCCGCTACCAGCGGCTCGCCGCGCGCGGGGTCCCCTTCGTGCTGATCAACGGCTTCAACGAGCAGATCAGCGCGCCCTTCGTCTCCCCCGACGACCGGGCGGCCGCCGACATCGCGGTGCGCCACCTGGAGGACCTGGGCCACCGGAGGATCGGCCTGGCGATCGGCCCGACCCGGTACGTGCCGTCGGCGCGCAAGGAGCAGGGGTTCCTCGCCGCCGTGCCGGACGCGGAGGCGAAAGGCCTGATCCAGCGCACCCTGTTCACGGTGGAGGGTGGCCACGCGGCGGGCATGGCCCTGCTGGACCGCGGCTGCACGGGCATCGTGTGCGGCAGCGACCCGATGGCGCTGGGCGTCATCCGCGCGGCGCGCGAGCGCGGGCTGCGGGTGCCGCAGGACGTGTCGGTGGTCGGCTTCGACGACTCCCCGCTGATCGCGTTCACGGACCCGCCGCTGACGACGGTCCGCCAGCCGGTGCGCGCGATGGCGACGGCCGCGGTGGGCGCCCTCCTGGAGGCGGTCTCGGGCACGCCGGTCCAGCGCACGGAGTACGTCTTCCAGCCGGAGCTGGTGGTCCGGGGCTCGACGGCCCAGGCCCCGTAGCCCTCCCGGGCGGGGCGGTGCGGGCCTGTTCCGCCCCGCCCGGGCAGGTCCTGGCGGTACCCGGGCCGATGTCCCCACCGACCGTCGCGCGCTGATCGGGTGTCACGCCCGATCAGCGCGTTCGCATGTCCGGCGCGGTCGGCGCGGTCGGCGCGGTCGGTCGGCACGGTCGGCGCGGAAACAATTCTGCAATCTCTTGCGCAAAGTCTTGCAACATTCCGGGCTGCCCCCCTACGGTCGCGTGCAATCCCCACCTCTTCCGCCAGGAGGCCCCGCATGTCTGCCAGAGCCGCCAGACCCCCACGCCCACCCGCCGTCGCCGGTGCCTTCGCCACCGCGGCCCTCCTGGCCGCCGTCACCCTCACCGCACAAGCGCCGCAGGCCGCCGCCGCGGCGCCCGGAGACAAGGACGTCACCGCCGTCCTCTTCGAGTGGAAGTTCGCCTCCGTGGCCGCCGCCTGTACCAACGCGCTCGGGCCCGCCGGGTACGGCTACGTGCAGGTCTCGCCCCCGCAGGAGCACGTCCAGGGGCCCCAGTGGTGGACCTCGTACCAGCCCGTGAGCTACAAGATCGCCGGGCGGCTCGGCGACCGCACCGCCTTCAAGGCCATGGTCGACACCTGTCACGCCGCCGGCGTGAAGGTCGTCGCCGACTCCGTCATCAACCACATGGCCGCCGGCGACGGGACCGGGACGGGCGGCAGTTCGTACACGAAGTACAACTACCCCGGTGTCTACTCCGGTTCCGACCTGGACGACTGCCGGGCCACCATCACCGACTACCAGGACCGCGCCAACGTCCAGAACTGCGAGCTCGTACAGCTCGCCGACCTGGACACCGGCGAGGACTACGTGCGGGGCCGGATCGCCGGGTACCTCAACGACCTGCTGTCGCTGGGCGTCGACGGCTTCCGGATCGACGCCGCCAAGCACATGCCCGCCGCCGACCTCGCCAATATCAAGTCCCGGCTGACGAACCCCGGGGTCTACTGGAAGCAGGAGGCGATACACGGCGCGGGCGAGGCCGTCTCGCCGAGCGAGTACCTCGGCACCGGCGACGTGCAGGAGTTCCGGTACGCCCGGGACCTCAAGCGGGTCTTCCAGAACGAGAACCTCGCCTACCTGAAGAACTTCGGCGAGGCCTGGGGACACCTGCCCAGTGGCCAGGCCGGGGTCTTCGTCGACAACCACGACACCGAGCGCGTCGGTGACACCCTCAGCTACAAGGACGGCTCCGCCTACACCCTCGCCAACGTCTTCATGCTGGCCTGGCCCTACGGGTCCCCGGACGTGCACTCCGGCTACGAGTGGACCGACAAGGACGCCGGCCCGCCGAACGGCGGCGCGGTGAACGCCTGTTACGCCGACGGCTGGAAGTGCCAGCACGCCTGGCGGGAGATCTCCTCCATGGTCGCCTTCCGCAACGCGGCCCGCGGCCAGTCGGTCACCAACTGGTGGGACAACGGCGGCGACCAGATCGCCTTCGGACGCGGCTCCAAGGCGTACGTCGCCCTCAACCACGAGGGCTCCGCCCTCACCCGCACCTTCCAGACCTCCCTGGCGGCCGGCGACTACTGCGACGTCCAGAGCGGGCGCACGGTCACCGTGGGCGCGGGCGGGCAGTTCACCGCCACCCTCGGGGCCGGTACCGCCCTCGCCCTGCACGTCAACGCCCGGACCTGCGCGGGCACTCCGGCCGGACCCGCCGGGGCCTCCTTCGCCGTCAACGCCACCACCGTCCCCGGCCAGAACGTCTACGTCGCCGGAGACCGGGCCGAGCTCGGCGCCTGGAACACCGCCGCCGCCCTCAAGCTCGACCCGGCCGCCTACCCCGTCTGGAAGCTCGACGTCACCCTTCCGGCCGGCACGTCCTTCGCGTACAAGTACGTCCGCAAGGACGCCGCCGGCAACGTCACCTGGGAGAGCGGCGCGAACCGCACCGCCACCGTCCCCGCGAGCGGCAAGGTCACGCTGACCGACACCTGGCGCACCTGAGCCGCCGCTCCACCGACCAGGGCCGCCCGGCACCCTTCTCTCCCCGCCACCGCCGGGCGGCCCTCATCCGTGCGACACGTACACAAGGAGACCCGCCTTGATACGCCCTGCCGCAGGAGTGCTCGCCGCCGCCCTGGCCGTGACGCTCCTGCCCGCCTTCCCCGCCGCGGCCGCTGCCGCCGCGAAGCCGCCCGCCCCGCCCTCGGACGCGAAGCTGGCCGCCGAGCCGGCCCGGCACGACCTGACCCGGGAGCAGTTCTACTTCGTGCTCCCGGACCGGTTCGCGAACGGCGACCCGCGCAACGACCGGGGCGGCCTGACCGGCTCCCGCCTGGAGACCGGCCTGGACCCCACCGACAAGGGCTTCTACCAGGGCGGCGACCTCAAGGGGCTCACCGACCGGCTGGACTACATCAAGGGGCTCGGCACCACCGCCATCTGGATGGCGCCGATCTTCAAGAACCAGCCGGTGCAGGGCAAGGGCGACGACGTCTCGGCCGGCTACCACGGCTACTGGATCACCGACTTCACGCAGGTCGACCCGCACTTCGGGACCAACGCCGACCTGGAGCGGCTGATCGACACGGCGCACGGGAAGGGGATGAAGGTCTTCTTCGACGTCATCACCAACCACACCGCCGATGTCGTGGACTACCGGGAGGCGTCGTACTCGTACCTGTCGAAGGGGGCGTTCCCCTATCTGACCAAGGACGGGGTGCCGTTCGAGGACAAGGACTACGCGGACGGGAAGACGAAGTTCCCGAAGGTGGACGGCACGTCCTTCCCGAGGACCCCCTTCGTGCCGGACGCGAAGAAGAACCTCAAGGTCCCGGCCTGGCTCAACGACCCGACGATGTACCACAACCGGGGCGACTCCACCTTCGCGGGCGAATCCTCCGACCAGGGCGACTTCTTCGGCCTCGACGACCTGTGGACCGAGCGGCCCGAGGTCGTCGAGGGCATGGAGAAGATCTACGAGAAGTGGGTCAAGGACTTCCGTATCGACGGCTTCCGGATCGACACCGTCAAGCACGTCAACACCGGGTTCTGGACCCAGTGGGCGACCGCCCTCGACGCGTACGCGGCCAAGCGCGGCCGTGACGACTTCTTCATGTTCGGCGAGGTCTACTCCGCCGACACCGCCGTCACCTCCCCGTACGTGACCCGCGGGCGCCTCGACGCCACCCTCGACTTCCCGCTCCAGGACGCGATCCGCGCGTACGCCTCCCAGGGAGCGGGAGCCGGCCGGCTGGCCTCCGTCCTGGCCGACGACTACCGGTACACCAGCGACAAGGCCAACGCCTACGAGCAGGTCACGTTCCTGGGCAACCACGACATGGGCCGCTTCGGCACCTTCCTGAAGCAGGACCGGCCGGGCGCGGGGGAGCAGGAGCTGCTGGGCCGCTACCGGCTGGCCAACGAGCTGATGTTCCTCTCCCGCGGCAATCCGGTGATCTACTCCGGTGACGAGCAGGGCTTCACGGGCGCGGGCGGCGACAAGGACGCCCGCCAGCCGCTCTTCGCCTCGCAGGTGGCCGACTACCTGGACGACGACCAGCTCGGAACGGCGCGCACGCACGCGAGCGATGCCTACGATCCGGAGCACCCGCTCTACCGGCAGATCAGTGCTCTCGCGAAGCTGACCAAGGCCCACCCCGGCCTGCGCGACGGCATCCAGAGCGAGCGCCTCGCCGACGGCTCCGTCTACGCCTTCGCACGCACCGACGCCCGCAGCCGCACCGAGTACCTGGTCGCCGCCAACAACGGAACCGAGTCCCGCACCGTCGAGATCGACGCCCCGGCCGGCGCCCAGTACCGCACCCTCTACGGCGGCACCGCCCTGCTCCGCGCCTCCGCGGCGGGCAAGCTCACCGTCCCCGTCCCGGCTCTCGGCTCCGTGGTCCTCCAGGCCCTCGCGCCCGCCGCCAAGCCCACCGCCAAGCCGGCCCTCACCCTCAAGGCCCCGGCGCCCGGCGCCACCGGCACCGTCGAGCTCTCCGCCGACGTCACCGGCGGCGGCCTGAACCGGGTCGTCTTCGCCGCGCAGAGCGGCAACGAGAAGTGGCAGGTGCTCGGTTCCGCCGACCACGCCCCCTACAAGGTCACCCAGCACGTCGACACCAAGACCCCGGCCGGCACCGCCCTGCGCTACAAGGCCGTCGTGGTCGACGCCGCCGGCCGCACCGCGAGCGCCCTCGCCGAATCCGTCGCCGGCCAGGCCCCGCCCACCGAAGTCCCCACCGCCACCCAGCGCGACTACGCCGTGGTCCACTACAACCGGCCCGACGGCGAGTACACGAACTGGCGGCTCTACGCCTGGGGCGACCTCGCCGAGGGCGAGGCCACTCCCTGGCCGGAGGGCCACGGCTTCACCGGCCGCGACGCCTACGGCGCCTTCGCGTACGTCAGGCTGAAGCCCGGCGCCTCCTCCGTCGGCTACCTCGTCATCGACAAGGACGGCAACAAGGACGTCGCCGCCGACCGCACCATCGACGTCACGAAGACCGGCGAGATCTGGCTGGAGCAGGGCAAGGAGCCCGCCCGCACCGACCGCCCCGCCTACCCGCCGCAGGATCAGGCCAAGGCCGTCCTGCACTACCAGCGCCCCGACGGCGCCTACGACGGCTGGGGCCTGCACGTCTGGACCGGCGCCGCGACCCCCACCGACTGGTCCAAGCCGCTCCTCCCCGTCCGCACCGACTCCTACGGCGCGGTCTACGAGGTCCCGCTCGCGGCCGGCGCCACCAGCCTCAGCTACATCCTCCACAACGGCGACGAGAAGGACCTCCCCTCCGACCAGTCCCTGGACCTCAAGGCCACCGGCCACGAGGTCTGGATGCTGGGCGGCAAGGAGAAGTACCTCCTGCCGCAGCCCGCCGGCTCCTCCGCCGCCCTGGACCTCACCAAGTCCCAGGCCGTCTGGATCGACCGCGCCACCCTCGCCTGGAACGCCCCCGCGACCGCCGCCTCCGTGCAGCTCCTCGCCTCCCGCGACGGCTCCGTCAAGGCCGAGAACGGCACCCTGACCGGCCACGCCCAGTGGCTGCGCCTGGGGGCCCGCACCGAGCTGACCGCCGCCCAGAAGCAGAAGTTCCCGCACCTGGCCGCCTACGGCGCGTACACCGTCGACCCGCGCGACCGCGACCGGGTCCGCGAGGCCCTGCGCGGCCAGCTCGTCGCGAGCGCCCGCGCCGCCAACGGGGCCGTCCTCGCCGCCACCGGCGTCCAGCTCGCCGGCGTCCTCGACGACCTGTACGCGACGACCGCGGCCCTCGGCCCGGTCTTCAAGGACGGCCGCCCCACCCTCTCCGTCTGGGCGCCGACCGCCCAGCAGGTCTCCCTCGAACTCGACGGCCGCACGCTCGCCATGCACCGCGACGACGCCACCGGCGTCTGGTCGGTGCGCGGCGAGCGCTCCTGGACCGGGAAGCCGTACCGCTACGCCGTCACCGTCTGGGCCCCGACCACCGGGCAGATCGTCCGGAACCTGGTCACCGACCCGTACTCCACCGCCCTGACCGCGGACTCCACCCACAGCCTGGCCGTGGACCTGGCCGACCCCAAGCTCGCCCCGCCCGGCTGGAAGGACCTGCGCAAGCCCGCGGCCGTCCCCTTCACCTCCGCGCAGATCCAGGAGCTCCACATCCGCGACTTCTCCGTCGCGGACCGCACCAGCACCCACCCCGGCCAGTACCTGGCCTTCACCGACACCTCCTCGGCGGGCATGCGGCACCTTCGCGACCTGGCCGCCGCCGGAACCTCGTACATCCACCTCCTCCCGGCCTTCGACATCGGCACCATCCCGGAGAAGCCCGCCGACCGCACCCAGCCCGCCTGCGACCTCACGGTGTACGCGCCGGACTCGCAGGAGCAGCAGGCGTGCGTGGCCGCCGCGGCCGCGAAGGACGCGTACAACTGGGGCTACGACCCGCTGCACTACACCGTCCCCGAGGGCAGCTACGCGAGCGACCCGAACGGCACCGCCCGTACGGTCGAGTTCCGCAGGATGGTCCAGTCCCTCAACGGGTCCGGGCTGCGCACGGTGATGGACGTGGTCTACAACCACACCGTCGCCGCGGGCCAGTCGGACAAGTCGGTCCTCGACCGCATCGTCCCCGGCTACTACCAGCGGCTGCTGGCCGACGGCTCCGTCGCCACCTCCACCTGCTGCGCGAACACCGCCCCCGAGAACGCCATGATGGGC
This sequence comes from Streptomyces sp. NRRL F-2580, assembly GCF_000720115.1. Taxonomy (GTDB): domain Bacteria; phylum Actinomycetota; class Actinomycetes; order Streptomycetales; family Streptomycetaceae; genus Streptomyces. The sequence continues at coordinate 18,150 of NZ_JOIR01000027.1, read as the reverse complement.
CGGCTCGTCGTGGACTCGATCGTCACCTGGGCGAAGGAGTACAAGGTCGACGGCTTCCGCTTCGACCTGATGGGCCACCACCCGAAGGCCAACATCCTGGCCGTCCGCAAGGCCCTCGACGGCCTGACCCTCGCCAAGGACGGGGTCGACGGCAAGAAGATCGTGCTCTACGGGGAGGGCTGGAACTTCGGCGAGATCGCCGATGACGCCCGCTTCGTGCAGGCCACGCAGAAGAACATGGCCGGAACCGGCATCGCGACCTTCTCCGACCGGGCGCGCGACGCGGTCCGCGGCGGCGGCCCCTTCGACGAGGACCCGCGCGTCCAGGGCTTCGCCTCGGGCCTGTTCACCAGCCCCAACTCCTCGCCCGCCAACGGCACCCCGGCCGAGCAGAGGGCCCGCCTGCTGCACGCCCAGGACCTGATCAAGGTGGGCCTGTCGGGCAACCTCGCCTCGTACGCCTTCACCGACACCACCGGCCGCCGCACCAAGGGGTCCGAAGTGGACTACAACGGGGCCCCGGCCGGCTACGCGGCCGCCCCCGGCGACGCCCTCGCCTACGCGGACGCCCACGACAACGAGACCCTCGCCGACGCCCTGACCTACAAGCTCCCGCCGTCCACGAGCAACGCCGACAAGGGCCGCATGCAGGTCCTGGCCATGGCGACGGCCACCCTCTCGCAGGGCCCGTCCCTGTCCCAGGCGGGCACGGACCTGCTGCGCTCCAAGTCCCTGGACCGCAACTCCTACGACAGCGGCGACTGGTTCAACGCCATCCAGTGGGACTGCCGCAGCGGCAACGGCTTCGGCCGCGGCCTGCCCCCGGCCGCCGACAACGCCCCGAAGTGGCCCTTCGCGAAGCCGCTCCTGACGGGACCGGCCCCCACCTGCGCGGACATCACGGCCACCGCGGCGGCCCACCGCGACCTGCTGAAGATCCGCACCACCGCTCCGGAGTTCGCCCTGACCACGGCGGAGGCGGTCCAGTCACGGCTGTCCTTCCCCCTCTCGGGCAAGGACGAGACCCCGGGCGTGATCACGATGACCCTGGGCGACCTGGTGGTGGTCTTCAACGCCACCCCCACTGCCCAGCCCCAGCGCGTCCCCGCTCTCGCCGGCACCGCCTACCGCCTGCACCCGGTCCAGGCCGCCGGCTCCGACCCCACGGTCAAGCGGTCCGCGTACGACACCACGACAGGAGAGTTCACCGTCCCCGCCCGCACCGTCTCGGTCTTCACACGGCGCTGAGCCGGTCCAGTCGCTTCTCCAGCAGGATCACCCCGTAGGTCCTGCCGTCCTTCCCGACCTTGTTGGGGAGCTCCCCGACCACCCGGTAGCCCGCGGCCCGGTAGTACGCGAGCAGCCGGGGGTTGGTGGAGACGCAGTCCAGGCGGGCCCGCTCCCGTCCGGTCCCGGCGATCCGCCGCTCGGCATGTTCGAGCAGGCGGCGCCCGGCGCCGGCGGGGGCGGCCTCGCGTTCCACCATCAGCCGGTGGACGTAGCCGGCCACCGGGGGCTGGACGCCCCAGGCGTCCTCGTCGGACCACCACAGCTCGTACGCCCCGACCACCCGGCCGTCGCAGTCGCCGCCGAGCCACACCTCGCCGTCGTCCATCCGCGCGCGGAAGTGGGCGGCGTCCTTGTCGCCGGGCTTCCACTGGTCGATCCCGTGCTTCTGCATCCAGCGGGCGGCCTGGTCGTGCAGCCGCACCAGCGTGCCGGCGTCCTTCTCCGCGGCCTGCCGGAACAAGATCCCGTCGTCAATGATCACGCGGGCATTATCGGTGATCGGAACCGTTGGTGATCAAGAGCCCGGAACGAGGCCGCCGAGGCGCCCGACCAGTTCTCCGAACGGCCCGTCGGCCGGCTCGTCGGCCAGGATCCGTACGAGGATCCCCGCCATCTCGGCGTCGTAGGCCGCGCTCACCGCGGCGAGCGCGGCGAAGTCGTGCACCAGCTGCAGTTCCAGCTCGGCGCGCGGGATGCGGCGCCCGTCCAGCCAGATCAGCGCGGTGGACTCGGCGAGCGACACCCAGGACCGCACCACGAGTTCCAGCCGCGCCGGCGGGTCCTCCAGTCCGATGCCCAGGTGCGTGAGGATCTGCTCGTACGCCGCCTGCCGGACCTCGTCGATCATCGCGTTGGCCCGGCTGCTGCCGGCCGCCGGACCGCCCCGCATCAGGGCCGAGAAGCCCGGCCCGTGGTCGTCGACGAAGGCGAAGAACCGCCCCATCACCCGCAGCAGCCGTGCCCCGAGCGGCCCCTCCCGGGGCTCGACGAACCGCAGCGCCAGCTCGTCGGCGGCCCGGCGCAGCGCGGCCTCGTACAGGCTCAGCTTGCCGGGAAAGTAGTGGTAGACGAGCGGCCGGGATATTCCGGCCGCCGCCGCGATCTCGTCGATCGACACATCGTCGGGCGACCGGTGGCTGAACAGCTCCAGGGCCACCCCGATCAGCTGTTGCCGCCGCTCCTCGACACCCATCCTGCGTCGCACCCCGGTTGTCATGCGGACACCCTACTGGGGAGCGTTCACAGGTCCAGGACGAGGCGGTCCCCCTTCGCGCGCGAGACGCACAAAAGCATCGAGTCCGCCCGCTCCCGGTCCGTGAGGAGCTCGTCGCGGTGGTCCACCGCGCCCGCGAGCACCCGGTGTTGGCAGGTTCCGCAGAAACCCTGCTCGCAGGAGTACGGGGTGGCGGGCAGCTCCCGGCGCACCGCGGCCAGGGTTGTCTCGTCCGCGGCGACCTCGACGACCCGCCCCGAGCGGCGGAGCTCGACCGTGAAGGGGTTCGCCGGGCCGGGACCCGCCGCCGGGGCGAAGCGTTCCAGGTGGACCGCCGCCGGGTCCGGGGCCGCCGCCGTGACGGCCAGCATCAGGGGCTCGGGTCCGCAGCAGTAGACGAGCGTGCCCGGCCCCGCCGTGGCCGGCGCCGTCAGGTCGGGCCGGCCCGCCTCGTCCTGCGCGACCACCGTGACCCGGTCCCCGTAGGCGGCCAGTTCCGCCAGGAACGGCATCGAGGCGCGCGAGCGGCCCCCGTACAGGAGGGTCCAGTCGGCGCCGGCCGCCGTGGCGGCCCGGAGCATGGGCAGGATCGGGGTGATGCCGATGCCGCCCGCGACGAAGACGTACGAGGGCGCCGGGACCAGCTCGAAGCGGTTGCGCGGCGGGCGCAGTTCCAGTTCGGCGCCCTCGACCAGCTGGTCGTGCGCCTCGCGGGAGCCGCCGCGGCCGTCCTCGACCAGCCGGATCGCGATCGTGTACCGGCCGCCGTCCGCGGGGTCGCCGCACAGGGAGTACTGGCGGACCAGACCCGAGGGCAGGGTCACGTCCACGTGCGCGCCCGGGGTCCACGCCGGGAGGTCCGGTGACTCCAGGGTCAGTTGCAGCACCCCCTCGGCCGGCCGCGTACGGGAGACGATCAGGGCGCGCAGGGCACGGCGAGGGGAGTGGCCCGAGACCGGTGTCTCCAGGGCCGGCAGGGGCCAGAGCGGGGACCTGCCGATGCGGCGGTTCAGGGCGCGCCTGGTCACCCAGGCGGCGCCCGCGACCGCCGTGACCGCGAGGGCGCGCCTCATGCCCGCACCCCGCCGTTCGCGCCGGGGGAGGCGGCCAGGTAGGCCACCGCCTGGGCCGTCGAGCCCTCCTGGGAGGGGTGGTAGGTGCGGGAGAGGTACCTCGGTATGGACTTCAGCATGGCGCCGCTGGTCGGCAGGACTCCCTGCCGCCCCGCCCGGAAGAACTGTCCGAAGGAGGCCTTGGCGGCGTCCGGGTGCGGGTCGTTGTCCATGAAGAAGCGGACCCCCCGCTGCCACAGGAAGACCAGCGCCGTGAAGGCGGTGGCCCAGGTGCGGGCCCGGCGGCGGTAGTTGCCGTCCACGTGCATGAAGAGGTCGAAGGCCACCGAGCGGTGCTCGACCTCCTCGGCGCCGTGCCAGCGCAGCAGGTCCAGCATGGTGGGGTCGGCGCCCCGCCGGTCCAGGGCCTCGGCGTTCAGCACCCAGTCGCCCAGGAACGCCGTGTAGTGCTCGATCGCCGCGATCATGGCGACCCGCTCCATCAGCCACCAGTGCCGGGCCCTGCCCGGCGGGAGGGTGCGGTCGCCGAGCAGCTTCTCGAACAGCCAGTCCACCTGCGCCGTGTACGGGGTGGGGTCCAGGCCGAGCCGCTTCAGGTGGGGGAGTACGTCGTCGTGCGCGGCGGCGTGCATGGCCTCCTGGCCGATGAAGCCGACCACGTCCGCCCGCAGCCGCTCGTCCTTGATGTGCGGGAGCACCTGCTTGTAGACGTGCACGAACCAGCGCTCACCCGCGGGGAGCAGCAGGTGCAGCACGTTGATCATGTGCCCGGCGAAGGGTTCGCCGGGCAGCCAGTGGAGCGGGGTGTCCTCCCAGCCGAAGGACACGTTCCGGGGCCTCAGGTCCACGTGTTCCGACGCCACGGGGGCGGGCGCGAGCGGCGTATTAGACATGGCGTCAATGTACTGATGGGTACAGGGGGTGAGAAGCCCCCTGCGCCGACTTCTCGCCGGCCGCCCCCCGCCCGCCCCCGCCGGGCGGTTAGCGCCCGGTGCTTCCACTCACGAGCGCCCACTCGCGGTTCAGGGTGCCCAGCGGGAGCTTGCGCTCGAAGACGGGCGTGCCGAACAGGGACAGCTGGAGGTGGAGGTTGCCGCTCAGGTCGAATCCGCCGTACAGCGCCCAGGCGCCGGCGAGCGAGGTCTTGCCGTCGCTGGACGCGGTCGCCTTGACGTCGGCCTCGCCGCGCAGGTACGGCGCGAAGTCGGCGGTGACGCCGACGGCGCCGTAGAGGCCGACGGACGCCTCGGCGCCGAGCGCGCCCTTGACCCGGCCGGCGGCGGTGACGGTCGCCTGGACCGGCGTGCTCTGGACGTTGGAGGTGCTGACCGGCGTCCAGCCCTTGCCGAAGGCGTAGCTGCCGCCGACCTTGAAGTCGCCCTTGACGTCCTGCTGGACGTCGAGGGTCACGCGGCCGTCGGCCTCCACCTGGACGTAGCAGGTCAGGTCGAGGTTGACGACGACCGGAACCGGGCCGACCTGGATGACCGGGGAGCTGTGCAGCTTGGCGAACGGGATCCGCTTGGGGGCTCCGGTGCTCGCGGCGGCGCGGCCCTGGAGCTTCCACTGCGAGGACCAGTCGCCGCTCATCCCGAGGTAGGCGCCGCGCGGGCCGGCGCCGCCGCCCGGGGTGCCGTCGTACGAGAACTCGACCTGCGGGGCGAGCTGGACGAAGCCGGTCACCGAGGCGCCGGCCGAGGCGGGGGCGTCCGGGGCGGTGTCGACGGAGGCGTCGACGTCGAGCCGCAGGTTCCCGAGCGGCAGCTTCGCGCCCTGGGGGCCGAACTTCAGGCCCTGGCTCTTGGCCCAGGAGAAGGTGACGCCCTTCATCAGGGGCTCGACGGTGACCGATGCCGGGTCGACGGGGACCTTGCCGTCGGCCTTGTCGTCACCCAGGACGGAGTTCAGCGTCGTGGCGGCGGTCTTGACCTCGGTGCCGCGGTCGGTCTTGCCCACGACCTCGGTGACCTTGGCGAGCAGGCCGTTCGGGGCGCCCGGTGCCGGGGCGCTGGCGATGACGTCGCCCGCCGCGACGGGCTTGGCGGCCTCGGGGGACCTGCCCGGGGACGGGGTGCGGGTGGGCCCCTCGGGGGCCGTGGATATGACGGCCCGTCCGCTCTCCTTGTCGTAGGAGGCGACCTTCAGCGAGGACTTCTCGGTCTTGCCCTTTCCGTCGCCGCGGGACACGGCCGACGGTGTGGGCGACCCCTGTGGCGCCGCGGCCACGTCGAGCTGCTGCGACGTGCCGTCGCCCGTCGGGGCCAGGGTGGCGGGAGCGGCCGGTTCGGCGGCGCGGGTGTGGGGGGTGGAGGAACAGCCGGTGGCGGCGAGCGCGAGGGCGGTCAGGCCGGGGAGCAGGAGGCGGCGGGCGAGCATGCGCACGTGGTTGACCTTCAGGCGGGTGAGGGGGGTGGGGGATTACCGAGCGGTAACCGGAATCTGATCATGCCATGTGCACGCTACGACCGTCATGTCCAGATCCCGCCAACTCCTCGACCACGCTTGGTCGTTGAATCTTCACCCGCCTCTGCGTCCCGGCCCGGTCTGCCTCCTTGCGCGGCGTCCCCGCTATCGCAGTGTCCCCGCCTTCGTCCCGTCCGTGAGCTTGCCCGACAGGTCCACCTGCGCGCCGGCCGGTGCCTTGACCGCGAGCCGGTTGCCGTTCGCCGCCCCGCTCACCCCGCCGCCCGACACCGACAGCGAGGCGAACTGCGCACTGCCCGCCGCCAGCACGTACCACTGGCCCGCACGCGACTTCCACAGCACGCCCGCCAGCACCCGCGGCTCCCGCGGCCCGCACGCCACGGACCCCTCGGACTTGGCCGCCTGCGCCGCCGTCGCCGAGCCCGGGGCCAGGAACTGCGCCTGCACCCGATCGGCCGCGCCCTGCCAGGTCTCGGCCCGCGTGCAGAGCCACGTCGCCGTACCCTCGCCCTCCGGCAGCGGCTGCTTCGCGTACGTCCAGGCGTTGACCGTACGGACCCCGTGCGAGCGGACCGAGGGCAGCAGGCAGGCGATCTTCGACCAGTCGCCCAGTTCCGCGGCCTCCGTCACGTCGCGCTCGGCGCCGGGAGCGCCCGACGTCAGCCGGGCCGGGGTCAGTTCACCGAGGTCGGTGATGAGCCGGGTGGTGCCGTCGCCGGTCAGGGCCAGGGCGTTCCAGCTCGTACAGCTGCCCGCCGGGGCCGGGCCCGCGACCGGCGGGGTCACCCCGTCCGGGGCCGGCTTCAGCACCGCCGCCGGGGCGCCGGGCTTGAGGAGGTCCCGCAGGGAGACGCCGGTGACCCAGGGCGCGGTGAGGTAGCGGACGTTGCCGTCGACCCGGCTGAGCACCAGCGCGGTCGCCGTGTCGGCCGACGCGCCGTCGGTCCGGGCGAAGTCGAGGGCGGCGCCGGCGGTCCCGGTGCGCGGTTCGGCGTAGCGGACCACCCGCAGGCCGTCGTGGAACAGGACCACGACGGCCTGGTCGACGACGCCCGCGAACAGCAGCTGCGCCGGTCCCATCGGCGGCCCGGCGGGGGACCCCGGAGTGGCCGAGACGACCACGGAGGAGCCGGGCCGGGCCCAGACGGCCAGCGCCCGGCGCAGCAGGGCGGCGTCGTCGGCGCGGTCCCCGCGGGCGGGCCAGGTGGAGAAGTCCGTACGGGAGGACGTGTGCCAGAGCGTCGGCGCGGCCCGGACCAGCTTCCCGGGATCCAGGGCCTGCTCGGCCGCGGCGTTGCGCGAGTAGAGCGGGGCCGCGGCCCCGTCCGAGCCCCAGCCCCCGCCGGGCAGCGCGAGCAGCGCCCCGCATACGGCGAGGGCGGCCGCGGCGGCCAGCGCGGCCCGGCCGAGCCGGCGCCGCCGCAGCAGGTCGGTGGGCCGGGCCTGGAGCACGCACGGATCGAACTCGGGGGAGGTGAACAGGGCGTCGTTCGCCGGATCCCCGGACTCCGCGACGGCGGCGGCCGGATCCGGGACCCCGGCGTCGTCGAGCACCCGGAGCACCTCCGGCTCGGGCAGCCGCTCCAGGGCCCGCAGCACGCAGGCGGCCCGGCCGGGCCCGTCGAGGGTGGCCAGCCACTGGTCGAGGGCGAGCTCCTCGGCCCCGCCCGAGCGGGGGAACAGCCGCAGCCCCCACACCTGGGGGAGCAGCGGCGGGAGCTGCGCGCGCCGGGGGAGCGCCCGGAAGGTCAGCGGGATCCCGGCCTCCAGGGCGGCGCGCAGCACGCGCAGCCGGACGTAGGAGTATCCGGAGTCGTCCGTGCCGGCCCGCTGGCCCGGGACCCCTCCCTGCACGGCCGCCGCGGCCGCCGCCGCGTTCCGACGCCCGCGCGGCAGCGCCCGCTGGACCAGCGAATGGGCGGTGAGCACCCGTCGGTTGCGGCCGAGGGCGGGCGGCAGCACCAGATAGGCGAGCCGCACCAGCCGCGGGTAGTGCTCGACGATCGCGGCTTCGGCCTGCTCGACGTCCGGCGGCACGGGAGACACGGGAGGCAGGGGGCGGGTGGCGGTATCCGGCGCAGTCACGTTCAGCAGAACGAGCGAATCGTCGGATGGTCACCCGTCCGGAGGGTCCCCTTCGAGTGCAATGTCCGGCGGTGCGGGGTCAGGCCACCAGGCGGGCGCGCAGCGCGTCGACCGTCTCGTCGGGGACGCCGAGCCCCTCGCGCACGTACTTCTCCATGGAGCCGTAGCGCGTCTCCACCTCGTCCAGCGCCGCCTCCAGGTACGAGGGGAAGACGCCGATCAGCGCGAGCGCGATGTCCGGGTCCCCGCCGGCGGCGGTGAAACCCTCGATCAGCGGGGCGAAGGCCTGCTTCACCGCGGGGTTGACGGAGAGGTATTCGGCCATCAGCGTCTCGTCGTCCGCGCCGAGCAGCGCCAGGATCACCGTCGCGCCCCAGCCGGTCCGGTCCTTGCCGGCCGTGCAGTGGAAGAGCAGCGGGCCCGCCGTGGGGTCGGCGGCCTCGGTGAGCAGCATCCGGTACGCGGCCTGCGCGGAGACGGAGCTCACGAAGGACCGGTAGGTGTCGGCGAACAGCGCCTGGGCCTTGCCCCCGCCCAGGTGCTCCTCCGCCACCGCGGGGTCGGACAGCAGGTTCTTGAGCTGCGACGCGGCGGGCTTCCTGCCGGCCTCCCGCAGCTTGTCCGCGAGGACGTCGCCCACCAGCAGCCGGGCGCCGTCGGGTATCCGGTCGGGGTGGTCGGCGCGCTCGGCGCCGGTGCGGAAGTCGATGACGGTCCGCACACCCAGGGCCGCCACCACCGGATCGGCGTCGAGGTCGAGCCGGTCGAGCTGGCCGGAGCGCAGCACCAGGCCGGGGCGGACGGTCCGGCCGCCGGCGAGCGGCGTACCACCGAGGTCGCGGAGGTTGGCGACGGTGGTGGAGGGGGTGGCGGTCATCGTGGCGGCTCCAGCGGTACGGTCATGCGGCGATTCAGGCAATTTTCTGATGTTTCGCCCCGGAAAGACAATCGAGGGCCAGCGAGACCCCGATGCCGATCCCGAGCGCGGCCAGGTGGCCGGCGTCGGTGAAGGTGCGCCCGCGCTTCAGTACGGGCGCCGCGGCGAGCACGAGCAGGCCGGCCCGGGCGGCCGTACGGACCCTCCCGCGCGGCAGGGCCGAGGTCAGCGCGCCGAGCACGGCGTTGAAGCCGTAGCTCGTCCCCACGTCCAGGGAACGCCGGGTCTGCGGATCGGCCGTCCCGCGCAGGGCGCCGTACACGAGGAGGGTCGCCGTGGCGTGCCCGAACAGGAACACCGCGGCCGTCCACCAGGCGCCGTACGCGTACTCGGCGTACCCCAGGACGGCGACGAGCAGCAGGGCGTAGGGCAGGGGCATGGGCTCCTCGACGACGACGGCGCTGCTCAGCAGCGTCTCCCAGCGCCCGGCGGCGAGGTTGTCGACGTTCGTCGAGCAGGTGCGCAGCAGCCGCTCCCGCTCCGCCGGCCCCCTCCGCTCCAGGGCGTACGCCCCGAGCTGGACTGTGCCGGCGTACACCGCTCCCAGTGGAATCGCGTTCACGCACCCATGATCGGATACCGCCCTCTGGCGGACACCGGCGGGCCCCGTGCGAACATGTCCCGGCCATGTCTGAGAAATCCGCGCCCCTGCGCGCCACGCGGGCCGCGATATTCGCGGCGATGTGTGTCGCTTTGGGTGCCGCGGGGCATTCGTACATGTCCGGCACGGATGTCCCCATGGCTGGCCTTCTGGGTGCTTTCGCGGTGACCGGCGGGCTCGCCTGGCTCGCCGCCGGGCAGCGGCGCGGTCCCGTGGGGATCACCGCGGCCGTGCTCTCCGTCCAGGGGGTGCTGCACCTCCTCTTCTCGGGGAGCCAGGTCGCGGGGCACGTCGGCGCCGCACCCGCCGCGACGCCGGGACACCACCACCACGTGCCGGCCGCCGAGGCGGGCGGCACGATGGCCGCCGGCGGCCCCGGCGCGGCGCGGATGGCGAGCACGGCGGACATGGCGAGCACGGCGGACATGGCGGGGATGGCCGATGTCCCCGGGACGGCCGACATGGCGAGCATGGCCGACCTGACCGACCTGACGGACCTGACCGGGATGGCCGACCTGGCCGGGATGGCCGCCCACGGCGGCGCCGGGATGATCGCCGCACACCTGCTCGCCGGACTGCTCTGCGCCGCCTGGCTGGCGCGCGGCGAGGCCGCCGTCTTCCGGCTGGCACGGGTCCTGGGGGCCGCCGCGCTGCACGCGGCCCGGCCGCTCTCCCGCGCACTCGCCCTGGTGCGGGCGCGGGTGGCCGTCGTACCGGCCCCGCCCGTCTTCCCCGCCCCCTACGAGCGGCCGCGCGACCTGCGCGGGGCCGTGCACGCCCATGCCGTGGTGCGCCGCGGGCCGCCCGGACCCGGTCCGTTCCCCCGCTTCACGGCCCCCGGCCGTCCTGCTCGCGCCTGACCCGGCGCTCCCTCGGCGAGAGGGATGGCGAGACCTGGGGCCGATGTCCCCATGCCTTCGCCAACACCGAGGAACCACCATGTCCCTTGACGAGGTCCAGGACGTCCGCACCCCGGACGCCGCCCCATCCGACATACCCAAGAGCCGCGTCGGCGGCTGGGCCGCGCTGCGGCCGCTGCTCTTGCGCACGCACTTCTACGCGGGTCTGCTGATCGCCCCGCTGCTCTTCCTCGCCGCCGCCACCGGCCTGCTCTACGCGGCCTCCTGGCAGGCCGAGAAGATCGTCTACGCCGACGAGCTGACCGTCGCCCGCGTCGGCGAGAGCGTCCTGCCGCTCAGCGCCCAGGTCGCGGCCGCCCGGGGCGCCGCCCCCGAGGGCTCGGTCGTGTCCGTGTGGCCGGCCCCCGACGCCGAATCCACCACCCGGGTGATCATGGAGAGCGAGGGGCTCGCGGAGGGCCGCACCCTCACCGTGTTCGTCGATCCGTATACGGCCGAGGTGCGCGGGCAGCTCGAGACCGCCGGTGACGCGCTGCCCCTGCGGGCCTGGCTGAGCGAGTTCCACTCCAGCCTCCAGCTCGGGGAGTTCGGCCGGAACTACAGCGAACTCGCCGCGAGCTGGATGTGGGTGGTCGCGCTCGGCGGTCTCGCCCTGTGGATCGGCCGCCGCCGCAAGCGCAGGGCACAGCTCGTCCTCCCGGACCGCAAGGCCACCGGCCGCCGCCGCACCCTGTCCTGGCACGGAGCCGTCGGCCTGTGGGCCGTCACCGGACTCGTCGTCCTCTCCGCCACCGGCCTGACCTGGTCCAAGTACGCCGGCGAGAACATCGGGCAGCTCCAGGACAGCCTCGGCGGGGCCACTCCCGCTGTCTCCGCGAAGCTGACCGCCGGCGCGGACTCCGGCTCCGACGAGCACGCCGGGCACACCATGCCCGACGGCATGCCGATGGCCCCGCCGCCCCCGCCCACCGCCGACGTCGGCCTCGACCAGGCCGTCGCCGCCGCCCGGGAGGCCGGAGTCACCGAGTCGATCCGCGTGACCCTGCCCGCCAAGGGCAAGGGGTACGTGGTCAAGGAGCAGGACAAGCAGGTGCCGGTGCACTTCGACGCGGTCGCGGTCGACCCCGCCGACGGCCGGGTCATCGACGAACTGCGCTTCGCCGACTACCCCCTGCTCGCCAAGATGACCCGCTTCGGCATCGACCTGCACATGGGCCAGACCTTCGGCCTAGCCAACCAGATCGCGCTGGCCGCGCTCGCCGTCGCCGTGATGTTCCTCGTCTTCTGGGGCTACCGCATGTGGTGGCTGCGACGGCCGACGAAGGACCGCAAGTTGTCCGTGGGCCGTGCGCAGCCGCGCGGCGCCTGGCGGAAGCTGCCGGTGACCACGCTCCTGCCGCTGGTCGCGGTGACGGCCGTGGTCGGCTGGTTCATCCCGCTGCTCGGGATCAGCCTGGTCGCCTTCCTCGTGGTCGACGTCCTGCTGGGCTTCGTCGCGGGGCGCCGCGCCAAGGCGGCCGCCCCGGCCGCCTGAACGCGCGAGCGCGTGTCCGCGTGACCGCCTGACCGTCCGACGCACGCGGGCCCGTACTCCACCCGGGAGTACGGGCCCGCCGCGTACGGTCGCCAAGTCCGGTCAGGGCGCGTACTTGTAGCCCACCCGGCGCACCGTCTGGATCGCACTGCGGTGGGCCGCGCCCAGCTTGCGGCGCAGGCGGGCGATGTGGACGTCCACGGTCCGGCCGTCGCCCACGTGGCCGTAGCCCCAGACCGTGGTGACCAGCTGGTCCCGGCTGTGCACCCGGTGGGGGTGCCGCACCAGGTGGGCCAGCAGCTCGTACTCCAGGTAGGTCAGGTCGAGCACCCGGCCGTCGACCTCGGCGGTGCGCTGCGCCGAGTCGATGCGGACGAGGGCGTCGCCCGCCGGCGCGGCCGCGGACGCGGTCGGGGCCGGGACGGGGGCGGGCGCGGCCGGTGCGGCCACGGTGTGCGGGGTGAAGCCGACGGGCGGCTGCTGGTCGGCCGGTACGAGCACCAGGTAGCCGATCATCGGCGGCTGGCCCGGCAGCGTCGGGAGGGTGTGCTGGGGCGCGGGCAGCCAGGTGGCCCCCGGCGGGAGCAGGTCCACGACCCGGGCCACCTCGTCCCGCTCCACGGAACGCAGCCGGTGGCGCGGATGGGGCGGATAGGGCAGGGAAGCGGTCGCAGCGGAGGTGAGGGTGCGGGTGTTCGCCATGAGTGGTCAGCTCTTTCACGCGGAGTGGTCGGCAGGGAGACGTACGTACGTCATCGATGTCGCACCGCGCAGACCGAAGGCCTGAGGGAAGGTCAGAGGGGAGATCCCGGAGGCTTTAGAGGGCCGGCGCGTTCTTCGCGCGGCAACACTCCCGGTCGTAATCGTGATCCTGACGGGAGGGCCAGAACGGCTCGAGGTCGCTGCGACCTGACGAGGTGTACGGGTGGCTGGCCATGGCCCCATTCAAGCAGATGTCATGTCCCCCGGGCAGGCCACGTCTCATATCATGGATCGGAATCTCATATTCCGCCACAAACGCCCGCCAAACCAGGACAATCCCCTCAACCCCCCAGCCGCCTACGCCAGTCCAACCCCACGACCCGTATCGCATCGTGGGCACCCCCACTCCATGCCCACCCGAGCCCCTCACCCTCCAGCGCGGCGACCACCTCCCGGCCGACCGCGACCGTGAGCGCCTCGTCGGGCTCGAACCCCCCGTACATCAGGAAGAGGTCGCGGCCCGCGGCCGCCCCCTCGGTGCACTGCGAGTGGAAGAACACGAACCCGCACGCGTCCTGCGCGCCGTCCGCCCAGATCTCGGCGAGACCGCAGCTGCGGCAGCAGGTGAAGTTCTCCCGCGCGGTGATGCCCGACGCCTCCAGCGCGGCGAAGGCCCGGGTGATGCGCTCCGGGTCGGTCTCGCCCACCCAGTCGGCCTGCTCCGCCAACCGCTCCCGCCAGAGCCGGCCCACCAGCCGCGCGGCCTGGGCGGCGGAGACCGGCCGGACGTCGCCGTCGACGAGGTACTCCTCGGCGGACTCGGCCAGCGCGCCCGGCCCGTCATAGCCGCAGCGCAACCACCCGCGCACCACCTCCGCCAGCTCCTGCTCCACCGCGGGATCGAGGGGTGGCACCCCCGTGCCCGGCGCGGGACGTTCACAGGACTCGCCGTGCTCCGTGTGGATCCTGATCGCCGTCATGCGGTCACCGTGGCACGGGGGACTGACAACGCCCGCCGGGCCTGTGGGGCGCGGCGGGCGTTGTCGTGGGTTCGGGGGACCCGGGGGTCAGACCAGGCCGTCCTTCTCCAGGCCGGTGCAGCAGGTGTCCGTGATGAGGCGGGTCACCACGTACGGGTCCACGTTCGCGTTCGGGCGGCGGTCCTCGATGTAGCCCTTGCCGTCCTTCTCCACCTGCCACGGGATGCGGACCGAGGCGCCGCGGTCCGAGACGCCGTAGCTGAACTCGTTCCAGGGGGCGGTCTCGTGCAGACCGGTCAGGCGCTCGTCGATGCCCGCGCCGTAGTTCTTCACGTGGTCGAGCGGCTTGCTGCCCTCGCCCAGGGCCTCGCACGCCGAGATGATCGCGCGGTAGTCCTCGCGCATCGCCTTCGTGGAGAAGTTGGTGTGCGCGCCCGCGCCGTTCCAGTCGCCCTTGACCGGCTTCGGGTTCAGCGTCGCGGAGACGTTGAAGTCCTCGGCGGTGCGGTAGAGCAGCCAGCGCGCGATCCACAGCTGGTCGGAGACCTCCAGCGGGCCGACGGGGCCGACCTGGAACTCCCACTGGCCGGGCATGACCTCGGCGTTGATGCCGGAGATGCTCAGGCCCGCCGCGAGGCAGTGGTCCAGGTGCTTCTCGACGATCTCGCGGCCGAAGATCTCGTCCGAGCCGACGCCGCAGTAGTAGCCGCCCTGCGCCGCCGGGAAGCCGTTGACCGGGAAGCCGAGCGGGCGGGAGCCGTCGAAGAAGGTGTACTCCTGCTCGATGCCGAAGATCGGCTCCTGGGCGGCGAACTTCTCGGCGATCGGACGCAGCAGCGCGCGGGTGTTCGACTCGTGCGGGGTCATGTCGATGTTCAGGACCTCGCACAGCACGAGGACGTTGTCCCCGCCGCGGATCGGGTCCGGGCAGGAGAACACCGGGTTGAGCACGCGGTCGGAGGCGTGGCCCTCGGCCTGGTTGGTGCTCGATCCGTCGAAGCCCCAGATCGGCAGCGCGTCGCCGTCCGAGAGGATCTTCGTCTTGGAGCGAAGCTTCGCCGTCGGCTCGGTGCCGTCGATCCAGATGTACTCAGCCTTGTAGCTCACGGGCCCCATCCTCAGACTCTGCGGGTGCTGCTGGTCGCTGCTTCATCGCTGCGGTGATGACCGCAGCGTGCCCGCCCGCGATTTCCCTTCCGTTGCCCATGTGTGAACCCCGTGTTACCGAGGTTTACGCCGCAGGTCGGGTGGGCTGTGCGGGCCGCGAGCGGGTCGGGGGTGGAACGCCCGTCCGGGTGGGGCAGACTGAGCGGGTGAGCATTTCGTCTGATTTGAACCCCATCGGAGAGCCCCGACCGCGGGTCGGACTGCTCGGCACCGGCCCCTGGGCGCACCGCACCCACGCGCCCGCCCTCGCCGCGCACACCGGCTCCGACTTCGTCGGCGTGTGGGGCCGCCGGCCCGAGGCGGCGGCCGAGCTGGCGCGCGCCCACGACGTGAAGGTGTACGAAGACCCCGACCAGCTGTTCGCCGAGTGTGACGCCGTGGCCTTCGCCCTGCCGCCCGACGTCCAGGCCCCCCTCGCCGTGCGCGCGGCCGCCGCCGGCTGCCACCTGCTGCTCGACAAACCCGTCGCGACGACGGTCGAGGAGGCCAGGGCCGTCGCCGACGCGGCCGCCCGCCACGGCGTCGCCTCCGTCGTGTTCCTCACCCTGCGCTTCGCCGAGCCCACCGCCGGCTGGGTGGCGGAACAGGCCGGACGCCCCGGCTGGTTCACCGCGGCCGCGCACTGGCTTGGCGCCGTCTTCCCGCCCGACGGCACGCCCAGCGCGTACGCCGACTCGCCCTGGCGCAAGGCCAAGGGCGGGCTGTGGGACGTCGGCCCGCACGCGCTCTCCGTACTCATCCCGGTCCTCGGCGAGGTCACCGAGGTCAGCGCCACCCGGGGCCCCTCCGACGTGGTCCAGCTGGCGCTGCGGCACGCCTCCGGCGCGGCCAGCACTGCCGTCCTCAGCCTGGGCGCGCCGCGCGCGGCCGCCGGCGTGGGCCTGCAACTGCGCGGTACCGAGGGTGTGTACGAGCTGCCCGGCTGGAGCGACGTACCGGGTGCCTACGGCCGCGCCCTGGACGCGCTCCTCACCGCCGCCCGCACGGGCGTGCCGGATCCGCGCGGCGCGGAGTTCGGGGCCCGGCTGACGGAGATCCTCGCGGAGGCGGAGGCGCAGCTGCCGACTTGACGTGCGGGCCGCGTTCTGGACGGCCGTCCTACTTGATGACGGCGTTCGCCACGATGATGGCCAGGCCGATGGTGGCGTCGGCCAGGCCGATCAGCAGGGCCGAGGTCATCCGGTAGCCCACGCGGAGCGCCACGACCGAACCCCACGCGAACAGCAGCGCGGTGTTCAGGCCGAGGCCGACGGCGGTCACCCCGTACGAGTCCCAGTCGACGAGCCCCGAGAGGACCAGCAGCAGCACGGTGGGGAGGGTGGCCGCGATCATCGGCCACTCGTGCCACAGGGCGAGGACCAGCAGCCGCCACCGGTGGGAGGCGGAGTCCTGCCGGTGTGAGGCCATGTGGTGCGCGTAGCCGTGCGCGAGCGCGGCCGTGGCCGCCGTGACGAGCACCCAGCTGGCGTCGTAGAACGGGGTGAAGTCCCCGCCCTTCTGGTCCAGCGCGGCCAGCAGTCCGCTGGCCAGGACCGTCCCGTACACCCCGCCGAACATCCAGTCGGCGCCCCGCCGCGCCGGCGGCACCGGACGTGTGCCGGGGCTGGTCTGGGGCTGCTGCTGCTCGTTCACGACGGGTCCTTTGGTGTGGTTCGTCCCTCTTTGGATACGGAGGCCACCCTACGAGGTGCGAGGTGGGGGCGAGATGAAGGCCGTCGCACCCGTCCCCGCGAAGACGGCGTGGGCGGCCGTCAGGAAGCGGCGTACGGCGTCCCGTTCGGCGGGGTCGAAGCCGTCGAGCACCTGGAGCACCCCGTCGATCAGCGGGCCGAAGAACTCCCGGCCCAGTCGGATCGCCGCCGGCTCCACGCGCAGCAGGATCCGCCGCCGGTCGCGCTCGTCGCGGATCCGTGCCACGTGGCCGAGCCGCTCCAGCCGGTCGATCACGGCGGTGGTGCCGGCCGAGTTGAGGCCGAGCCGGGCGCCCAGCAGGCCGGCCGTGGCCGGCTCGTCCGCGCGGGCCGCGTCGAGCAGGCAGATCAGCGCCCGTACGTCGGTGGCGTGCATGCCGTTGCGGGCGGCGAACTCCGCCTGGCGCAGGCCGAACTCGACGGTCACCGCCCGCAGGAGGTGCACCAGCCGCAGGTTGTCGGGTTCCTGGTTGTCGTCCACATCGCCTCCGCCTAGGATCTCTCGCTGAGCGAGATTATCGCCCAGCGAGACATCGGAGCCCCGCCATGTCATCCGCCACGTTCCGGACGTCCTCCTTCCGCGCCGCCTACGACGAGGCGCTCGGCCAGTGGCCCGGGCCCGTCGAGGCCGTCGACCTGCCGACCCCGTACGGGGTCACCCGCGTCAACAGCTGCGGCCCGGCCGACGCCCCGCCGCTGGTACTGCTGCCCGGCGGCGGGGCCACCTCCACCGTGTGGGGCGCCGTCGCCGCCGCCGGGGCCGCCCGCACGCACCGGATGCACGCCCTGGACCTGGTGGGCGACCCCGGGCTCAGCGTCCCGGCGCCCGGGCGGGCGATCCGGTCCGTGGCGGACCTGGTCGGCTGGCTCGACGCGGTCCTCGACGGGCTCGGCGCGCAGGGGCCGGTGACGCTCGGCGGCCATTCGTACGGGGCCTGGATCGCCGCCCACTACGCCGCCGGGCGCGCGGCCCGGCTCGGCCGCCTCGTGCTGATCGACCCCACCCAGGTCTTCGCCGGGCTCCGCCCCGGGTACGTGCTGCGCGCACTACCCGTGCTGGTGCGGCCCACCCCGGAGCGGATCCGCTCCTTCCTCGGCTGGGAGACCCGCGGGGCCGCTCTTGACCCGGCCCGGCTGCGGCTGCAGGACGAGAGCGCCCGCTTCCCCGCCGTCCGCCCGGTCACCGGGCCGCGCCCGGACCTGGCCGCGCTCGCGGCGGCGCCGGGCATCGACGTCCTGTTCGCGGAGCGCGCCCGCTGCCACGACGCCGGCCGCGCGGCCCGGGCCGCCCGGGCGGCGCTGCCGGGCGCGCGCGTCGAGGTACTGCCGGGGGTCGCGCACCACGCGCTGCCGCTGACGGCGGCCGGGGAGATCGCCCGCCGGTTGTGACGGGGTCGGGCGTGTGTCGGGGCTCCGCCCCCGCGCCTCAAACGCCGGCGAGGCTGAATTTGTGCGGCGGGGCCGGATGGTGCGGTGGGGCCGAAGGGTGCGGCTCAAAGATCGGGGCTCCGCCCCGGACCCCGCGCCTCAAACGCCGGCGAGGCTGAATTTGTGCGGCGAGCGGGCCAGCCCGGCCGGTTGGGACGGGGGTGG
>NZ_JOIR01000026.1 GCF_000720115.1 Streptomyces sp. NRRL F-2580 | reverse complement strand
CTCGCGGGCGATCTCCCGGATGCCGTGGCCCTGGTCGAGGAGCGTGTGGACGAGGGCGTGACGTGCACGGATACGGGCTTCGAACGGTGACATCTCCTTTGCTGGAGGCGGTTGAGCGCCCGGTAGGTCACCGGGACCGGAGCTGGGTGGCAGAAGACATCCGTTGTGCCGGCGCACGCCTTGTTCCACCGCGGTGCCGAGGTTCTGCCACAGGTGAAAACGGTCAGCGACCTGGACGGCTTGCGGGGGCTCCGATGCGAGCGCCTTCAGCGTAGGAGCCCGCACGATCTCGGCAGATCACCTCGATTCCAGGATGCTCACGCAGCCATGCGGCCAAGGTCCCGGCGTCCCGTCCTGGCAGCAGGCCAAGCGGCTTGCGGGTCTCGCAGTCGATGAGCACGGTCCCGTAATGTTGCCCGCGGCGGGTCGCGAAATCGTCGACCCCGAGAACCTTGGGCACCTCCCAGGACGGGTCAGGCAGCGCCATCAGCAGCCTCAGCAGCGTCGTCCGACTGACCACACTGTGCAGCACCACGGCCAGTCGGGCTCCCGCCCGGCCGGCGAGTGCGACGGCCACGGCCTCCAGGAGCCGGCGCGAAGCAGGGGTCCGTCTCCCGTAGCGGAACGTCAGCCCCCCGACCTGCTCGACGAACGTACGACGCCCACAGCGGTCGTTTTCGCAGTACAACCGCCGTACGCTCAGCTTGATCAGAACCGGCTGGTCGCCGACCGGGGTATCGGCCAGCCGACGTTCATAGCAGCTGTGCACGCGATCCGACGGAAGCCCACAGTCCGGGCACGAAACACTGCCATCCAGGGTCCTCGCCACGATGTGCACCACCCCGCACTCCGTGAACACTCGCTCCACCAGCACCGCGTTGAAGTGCGGAAACAGCACCGCTATGAGGTCATCACACCGCACCACGGTCCCAGATGACGCCAGGTCACCGTGGCAGAACCCAGGTGATCGTCTTCACGGAATGTGTTCCAGAACCCACAACCCGTGAATAAAGCCACTCCCCCTGCTCCGCAAACGCGTCCTTCTCACAGCCGCAGCAAACTGGTGACCCGGAGCCAGGACTGTCAGACCGCTGCGGCATGCTCGCCGGCATGAACGAAGACGCCTTCTGGCAGCTCATCGAGGACTGCAGGCCCACGGAGGAATCCGACCCGGACGCCCAACTCCTTGCAGCCACGCTCACCGAGCGGCTTGCCCAGTCCCCGTTGTCGCTGGTCATCGGCTTTGCCGAACAACTGGCGTGGGCGCTCTACCGGCTGGACCGCAAGGAGTACGGACACGACCTGTCCGATGACGCCTTCCTCTACACCCGTGCCGCGGTCGTCGCCGCCGGCCGCACCGAATTCGACAGAGTCCTCCAGGACCCTTCGGCCTTCACTCCTTACGCCATCGACCTCATCTGGGCCGAGCCCCTGCTCTACACACCGGACCGGGCATACAAACGCATCACCGGGGAGGAGTGGGACCGCGATACCCGCTACTCCTACGAATCCTGCTCCAACACCGAGGGCTGGGCTGATTGAACGCCATGGCCCGCGGGTGGTGACGAACTCCAGCGTCGTTGATCGTCCTCACGGAATATGTGCCAGAACCGAGAACGGAGAACGCTTGTAGCTGAGTAGGAAGAGCACTTGTGGGTTGTGCATGCCTGAAATGTTGGCGAGATCTGGGAACGCTAGTCGGCGTGTCGGACTAGCCTCGCGGCAGTGCGGTCTTGTGGGTTGATGAGGCCCGCCCGGGAAGGGCGAGCGGCGGGCAGCAGGACTGGGGGCTTGATGGGGGCGATCCTCAAGGGCATGAGCCGCGTTCGGTGGCACGAGCTGACGCATGCTTACGGATCCGCACAAGACGTTCCAGGCCGACTGTCGCGGGTGGCCTGGGTTGCTACCAGGGCGAGTGCCGATGCATTGAATGATCTCGCGCTGTGGCTCGGTGAGCTGGCCGTCTTCGATGCGACTGTCGCAGCGGTTCCGTTTCTGTGGGACCTCGCAGCGACGGACAGCGTCACCAGCAGGCCCGGCGTGATCAAACTGCTGCAGGCGATCCTCGACCACGGCAATCCTCCGCAGCTCGACGTGCAGCATGCAGCCCACCAAGCCGTACACAGCGGCAGGACCGCGGTGGACACACTGATCAGCGACGAGGATCCTGCGGTGCGAGCAGCGGCCCGTGACCTGGCGGCAGCGATCGGCAGCCATGCCTGCGAGACATGCCGCCCCTGACGGCTGGCTGGCAGGCCCGTCACATGCGACGCACAAGGCTCGCGGCGAAGCAAGCACCGCTGCACTTCCGGAACTCGCGACATCAGTTTTCTGCGGAGCGAGGCGTTCTTGTCGCTGAGCGACAACGCGTTCTCGGAACTCGCCGACAAAGCCAGACGGACTGCGCACCATCTCCCGCGCCTGCCCCGACACCCTGGCTGGCGACCGGGAGAAGGCCTTCGTCCTGACCGGCTTCCACTACGCCAGCCGCAGCCAGGACCCGGCCGGACTCCTCAACGGCGACGTCACCCTGCACCCCCGCGGCCTGGTCGTCGCCGTCCTCACCGGCAAGACCAAGCTCCAGGCGCTCGATCCCCTCGGCGCGGCCGACCAGACCCGCCAGCTCCTGGACCGCATGACCGCCCGCTCGGAGTTCCTGCGCGGCCGCCGCGGAGGCGTGCTGCCGCTGCCGTTCATCTGGGTCGCCGTGTACGACACGGTACCGCTTGAACCCCCGGCCCGCGGCGTCGACGTCCTCTCCCTCGTCTACGAGGGCCACCTCTACAAGGTCGACAGTCGGAGCGCATCGACGAAGCCCTCGAACTCGCCGCCGTCAGCAACCGCGGCGCCCTCGAGCCCGCCGTCGCCGGCGGCTGGGCAGCAGTCGAGTCGCTCCTCGTCCACCCCGATGACCCCCGGGGCGACGGAGAGCGGTCCGTCACGGCCGGCGGGCCTGGTCGGGGACGCTCGTGAAAGTGCCGTGCTCCGTGACGATCGGTGTCAGAGGCGTCGGTTCGGCGGTGACGATGGCCGGGGTGACGTGGACACGTGCTGTTCACGCGCAGGTGGCGGGCGACCTCCTGGGCGAGCGTGAGCACGTCACGGCACGCGGCTCCGGTGACGTCCGCATCGACCAGGATGCCGGGAGCCGACGCGTCCGCCCGGCCGGAGCATCGCATCGCATTCCAGGACAGGCCGAAGGCGAGGACGGTGCTGCCGTCATGGTGCAGCTCGGCGTAGATGCCCCTGCCCCGGCCCATGGGCAGCGGCAGGGTGCTGAAGACCCACCGCCGCAATCCGGGCCGCGGCCGGACGAGTTCGAGGCCGGTCAGCGGCCCGGCGGCCAGAGGGCTGCCGGCCAGACGCTTGGAGCGGGTGCGGGCGGTCTCGCAGAGGATGGCCGCGCTTCCCCGGGCAAGGGGCGGTGCGATGCGCGACAGCGGGCGCTCGGGGCGGCGACGGACACGAGGTCAGCGAGCCGGGCTGGGCACCGAGGTGCTCGTGCAGTCGCGTCCATGAACGGGCCATGCCCGCACCTTACGACGCACCGGTGACAAGGGCGGACGGAGCTGAAGTCTGGGGAGCGCCCTGCGCGCCCCGCCCTCGACGAGGGGGACGGCACCACGTCGGCGGGCGGGGCGGGGCTCTGCACGCCGATCACGCGGACCCGGGCGCGGCCGCGGCCCCGGCAGTCCGACGTCGTCCGCTACCCTGCCGGAACTGGTGATCACCGTGTACCGGCACGCGGTGCTCGCCGACGGCTGCAGCACGCTGGTGACGACCGGAAGCGGATACGGCACCGCCCCGGCCTGCGACCGGCTCGGCTCGGAGCTGGTGACGCGTGTGGACGTCGACCCGTATCTGGTACAGGCCGCGGCCACACGGCTGGACGCCACCGGCCTGCGCCCGCACACCGCCGTCCACGAACTCACGAAGGCGCCCCTGCCCGGCCGGTACGACCGCATCGTCTCCACCGTGTCGGTCCGTCCCGTGCCTGCCGCGTGGCTGGAGGCGCTGCGTCCGGGCGGGTGGCTGGTCACCACCATCACCATCACCGGCACCGGGCTGATCCTCGTCGCCGACAAGACCCCCAACGGCGGCGCCCGCGGCTACATCACCTACGACGGAGCCTCCTTCATGGCCGCAGCCACGGCGACGGCTACGGCGACACCGCGCCGGCGCCCGCTACCTGGCACCGGCGGTGTAGTACCGAGGTCGCGTCAGGCGAGCTCGATGGTGATGATGCCGTACACGACGAAGGCGGCGGCCGGGAGCACGACAAGCGCGAGACGAACGACCGAGAGCCACAGGGCGAGGGCGCGCAGGCGCTCGGTCCCGGCCCGCGAGAGGAGGACCGCCGTCCCAAGCAGTGACAAGACCAGCAGGAGGGCGGTCAGGAAGAAGGCCAGGGCCCTGGGTGAGGTGGGCTCGGTGGTGGGTCCGTAGTCCTCCGTGATCCCGGGCAGCAGCATGCCTACGGCACACAGCACGAGGGATGCCAGGATCGTGGCCAGGAAATCGAAGGCAAGGGTGATGGCCCAGCCGACGGGCAGTCGACGGGACGGGCGCGGCATCTGGTTCACCGGCATGCGTTTCTCCGTGAGGATGAGGGGGGGGCGCCCCGCGGTCGGTCACATGTAGTCGCCGCGGTTGGCCATCCTCCCCGTGTTCCATGCCCGCTGGCAGCGGCTGCAGGCGGCACTCTGGGCACCCCAGCGCGTCCACGCCGTGATCTGCGAACCGATGCTGCGTCCCACCCTGTTGTTGTGGAAGTCCGCCATGGAGTCGGCTCGGTCATACTTGTTCTTGGTGTACCGGTGCTTGACCTCGTGGGCGTCGCCGAACGCCTTGGCGATCGTGTAGCCGAGGTCCCACACCAGCATCGCCTGCCAGATGCAGTGCCGGTAGGCGTTCTGCTTGTTGGAGTCCTTGTAGGCGCGCTTGGCCGTCTGGGACGCCCACCAGCTCACGTCCGCAACACCCCAGCAGGCCCACCAGTACCTGGCACACGCCTTGCCCTCGTGCCAGATGTCGTTGATGCCGAAGTTCCCGCTGACGTCCTTGCAGCCGACCGGATCGCCGGAGCAGTAGTCGTAGGCATTGGCGTTGCCGCCTTCGACCGGGTCGACCGAGGTGAACCGTCCGGTGACCGGATCATAGAGCCGCGCCCCCATCAGGACCAGGCCGGACTGCGTCTCCGCCGAGCGCTGGTCGGTGCCCACCCAGCCGTAGCGGGCGGCCGGGATCCCGGCCCGGCGCTGCCCGTACTCGTCCGTGTCGAGGACCACCGGGGCGACCGCGGCGTCCAGCGGGAGCTGGAGCGCCACGTCCCCGTGGAGCGAGGACAGCTGGAGCACGACCTGACCGGTCTTGCCGGTGGTCGCCGCGAGGCCGCCGCCGAGCGAGTCCACGTTGCGGGTCACCTGGCCCGTGGCCGCGTCCTCGACGATCCAGCTCGGGCTGTCGGAGTCGCCGGCGTAGTGGTTGACGCGGGCGGAGTTCTGCACCCAGGTCGACCCGCTGCCCGACTCGACGGTCCAGGACCGGAAGCGGTGCGCGGCGTCCAGCTGCCAGGTCTGGCGCTTGCCCGGCACGGTCTCGCGGTAGACCAGGTCGTTGGCGTGGTATTCGACGCCCGTGCCGCCGGGCTGCGTGGTGATGCGGCCGAAGGCGTCGTAGGTGCGGCCGCCGGATACAAGACGGTCCGCGGTGTCGTACGACTGGCTCTGCACGGTCCCGCCCGATGTCGGGCAGGCTGCGCCCGGCGGGGCGGAGGCGGTGGCCAGTGCCGTGCGGTTGCTGCGCGCGTCGAAGGTGTACAACCGCGTCGTGCAGACGGTCTCGGCGGTGTCCGCCACGGCGGTGAGCCGCCCGACCGCGTCGTAACCGTACTCCTGCTCGGACCAGCCAGAGCGGGTGGCAGCCTGTCCGTGCACGGTGTTGGTCACGGTGTCGGAGTAGACGATCTCACCATCACTGTCGCGGGTGTACGTCCGCTGTGTGCGGCCGCCCGAGGGGTCCTCCACGGTCTTCACCTGGTAGCCGCCGGGCAGCGTCTCGCCGTCCACGCTGCCGTCGGGGGTGTAGGTCGCCGTGAAGACGCCCGCCACGGAGTCGACGACCTTGGTGGCCAGGCCGCGCGGCTCGGCGGCGTGGTCGTAGGTGAAGGTCCGCGTACTGGGAACGCTGTCGGAGACCTGGATGGGACGGCCGAGGACGTCGTAGGAGACGCTTGTGGTGCCGCCGTCGGCGTCCGCGTACGAGATCTGGCGGCCCAGCTTGTCGTACGCCTTGGTGACGGTGCCGCCGGTGGGCGACGTGGTCCTGGTTGCACGGCCGGACACGGCGTCGTACTCGGTGGTCACGTCGGGAACGGCCTGACCGCCGTTTCCGGTGACCGTCACCGTGGTGGGCCTGCCGGCGGCGTCGTGCGCGGTGGTGATGGTGCGCGTGGCGCCGTTCGCACTTTCCGTGATCTTGGCCGTGTTGCCCCACCAGTTGTACTCGCTCGTACGGGTAGCCCGCGCGGTGGGGTTGGAACCACCACCGGTGATGGCGCCGCCGGGGCCGGTAGAGCACACCAGGTCAGCCCACTCGGGACGGCCCTGACAGGAGCCGGCGCCAGAGGCGGACCAGTAGGTGGTCACTGTGGTGGCCGCGTCGTTCCCGGTGCCACCGGGAGCGATCTTCTTGGTCACCCGTCCCTGCGCGTCGTATTCGGTGGTCGTGGTGATCGCGAGGCCAGAGGGGTCCTGGATCTCCTGGACGGCCAGACCGCGAGTCCAGTCGTAGACGGTCCGGGAGACGCGCGTGTCGGCGTGCACCGACGGGTGTTCACGCACCTGAGCGCCGACCGTGCGCCGGGTGATCCGGTCTGAGACGACCGCGGACCCGTCGGTGGGGCGTCCCTCGTCGTATTCGGACACGGTCCAGGCGCGGGCGATGACTGATGTGCCCGCCGCGACCAGCGTGGTGGCGCCGCTCTTCAGGTCCTGCGCGAGGGTTGCTCTGTGCAGCGGTCCGAAGCCGGCCAATTCACGGGTTCCGGTGCTGTTGCGGACCGTGCGGGTGGAGAGCAGTTCGGCGCGCTCCGCGGTGGGCAGCGATCCGATGCCGAGGTCGGCGTGGACGGCGGCGGCCTGGGATCCGATGCCGAGCGCGATGGCGCGGTTGCCCGCGGACAGCTCGCGCACGGTGTTGCCGAACCGGTCGAACTCGGTGGATTCGATGTGGCCGCCCGGCTGGGCGGTGTTCACCTTGCGGGCCGATGCGTCCAGGTAGTGGACGGTGGCGCGGCCGTAGTCGCCGGCGCCGAGGCCGGTGCCCACGTGTGAGGCCGGGACGGCGTCGGCCTGGAAGACCGCGGTCGCGTCGGTCGGCCCCTCGGACTGGCCCCATGCCTTGACGTCGTTCGCGCCCATCTTGTGGGGTGCGGAGCCGCCCGTGAGGGGCACCTCGTAGACGACCGAGGTGGTCGCCGTGCCCTCCTGCACGTCCGCGGTGCCCTGCTTCAGGGCGGATCGGGACGCCTTGAGGAGCATGCCGTCGCTGGCCGCGCTCCCTGTGCCGGCCTTGCCGTAGGTGAGGGTCCAGGGCAGGTCGGAGCCCGGCGTGAGTGAGGTGACGCGGCCGGCCGAGTCGTAGGCGTACTGCGTCTTGGCGGTCTCCGGCAGGTTCGGGTTCCATTCCTGGCGCAGACGGCCGCCGTTGTCGTACCGGTAGGTCGCGACGGTCTTGGCGGCGGCGCTCGCCGCACCCGGGACGGTCGACCAGAGTCGGAGCTCCTTGACCCGGCCGGTGAAGTCACCGAGGGCCAGCGTGGTCGCCGTGGTGCTCGTGGCGTAGACGAACTCGACGACGCGGCAGCCCTTGGTGGAGGGGGTGGCGTTGCAGGTGCTCGCGGTGACCGCCGAGGTCGGTGCGATGATCTTCGCCGGCCGGGCGAGCTGGTCCGTGCCGACGGTGATCGTCTCGGAGACGACCATGGTGGTCGAGTCCGAGATCCCCTCGATCTGGGTGCTGGAGACCTGCCAGGTCGGTGAAGCGGGGGTGGGCTTGGTGAACTTCGTGATGGTGCCGTCGGGCTCCGACAGCGTGAAGTCGGTGGTGACCGATCCCTGGAGGCTGAGCTGCTGGGCTCCGGCCTGGGCTATCCATCCGTTGCGTGCCGCGTTGGCGGTGAAGTGGGTTTCGCCGCCGTCGGAGCCGACCGCCGCGACGGCGGTGTCCGAGATCCGCCGGACGTGGCTGAACGCGGAGGCGGCCGCATCCGCCTGGATGCCGGAGATCCACTCGTTGCCGAAGACGGGCGCCTGGCCGGCCTGTCCTCCCGCCTGCGGGTTGCGCGAGGAGGAGGTGCGGCCGACGGTGATGCCGAAGTACGCGGCGTCCGTCTGGGACAGGCGGTGGTCCCCGGTGAGGAGGTTCAGCGAACCGGGGCCGACCGGGGTCGCCGCGGCTCCTTCGCCGTCACGGTCGACGCTGACGGAGAGGGGCGCGGTGCTGCCGGATGCGGAGGCGGGACCGGTGTAGTCCGCCTTGATCTGGATACTGCCGTCGGGGTCGACCGTGCTCGTGGCCTCCCATACGAGGGGCTCGTTCTTGCCTCCCGTCAGCGGTACGGGCCATGCGGCCAGCGGTGCTCCGCCCGACGTGACGTGGGCGACGGGGATCTGCGTCCAGGCATCGGCCTCGGAACGGCGCCAGGAGAAGGAGACCTTGTCGTAGCGGGCGGCGTCGCCCTCGGCAGCGAGGGTGATGCGGCGCGCGGTGCTCTCGTCGTCCGCGGGCTGCAGGAACCCGCCCGGACCGGCGTGGAAGGTGTACTCGATGGCCGGCGACTTGTTGTCGGCCTTGTCCACGGAGCGCACCTCGATGGCGTGCGTGCCGTTGTTGGGCGGGATGACGGACAGGGCTACGTCGGCGGAGCCGCCGTTGGTCGCGGCCTTCGTCCACGTCACGCCGTCCAGGGACCACTCCATCCACTGGTGGTCGGAGCCCGACGGCGGTGTGACGGTGAAGGTGCCGGCCTGTCCGGCTCCCTTGACCCAGCCGTTCGTCGGGTAGTCCGTGGAGACCACGCGGGCCGGGGGCTGCGGGACCGTGGTGTCGACCGTGAAGGTCTTCCAGGCCGACCAGCCCAGGTTGTAGTGAGCGCCGTCGTAGGGGGAGGTGCGGAATTTGTACGTCTTGCCGTTGGTCAGCATGCCGGCCGGGACGGTCACCGAGGCGACCTGGCCGGACGGGACGAACGGGGAGACGATCACGTTGCCGACCTGGGTGTCGGTGGCCGCGTCGAAGATCTGGAAGGTGCCGTTGACCTTGTCCCCGTTTGCGTCGACGAAGGTGTCACGCAGGACCGGCGTCACCGTGTTGACGGTGTAGGCGCCGCCGTAGGAGAAGAACGGCGGTCCCGCCTCCTGGTTCGTGCCGATACGCGGCCGGTAGTTGTAGGTGACGGTCAGCTTCGGGACGTTGGCGGAGGCGTTGGCGGAGTTGACGCGCTTCCACTGCTTGGTGTTGTTCTCGTCCGTGGCGCGCAGGCCCATGCTGGAGAACGTCCACTTGTTGTTGGCCCAGTGCTGGACCAGGTTCTTGACGTCCGCGGTGACCCAGCCGTCGGGCTGGGAGGCACAGCCCGGGTTTCCCTTGGTCTCGGTGGAGGTGGCCATCTTGGTGACCATGGCCGGCTGGTTGGTCCAGCGGGAGGCCGTGGTGGGCCCGTTGGAGGTCCACACCTCCCAGGGCTGGGCCGAGCAGTCGGTGTTCCCGGAGTGGAAGTTCCACAGCGACAGCTTGGCGTCGGAGATCAGCGCGTCCGCGACCGGTGCGGTGTTCCAGGTGATGAAGGAACGGGCCGTACGGAAGGTGCCGTCGGCGTTCTTGGTGCCCGGGTTGCCGAGGTCCAGCTCGGTGTCGCCCGACCAGTCGACCGTCTCGCCCTGCTGGACATAGGTGTCGAACAGGTTGCCCAGCGAGGACGTCGAAGGATCGACCGTCACGGGGTACTTGGTGGCCGGATCGGCGAGGAAGCCCGCGTCGGGGGTGACGACGAGGTCCGCGCCGTCCTTGTTCTTGACGACCTTGAGGCCGACCTTCGCGCGGCGGGTGTGCTCTCCCGAGGCCGCGTCGACCGCCGAGTCCCACATGACGGGGGCGGGCATCGTCGCGGTCTTCTTCGACTTCTTGTCGGTGAAGAGCACGCTGCCGTCGGGCTGCTGCTCGACCTTGAGGCCCTTGGACCTCAGTGGCAGAGTGTAGGAGAAGCCGGCCGCGGGCTTCGTCTTGACCTCGACGAACTGCTCGAAGCCGGTACGCGTCGCCTCGACCACCACGTCCGCACCCGGCACCGCGTCCCGGTAGGTCGCGCGGGTGCCGTCCAGCACCGGGGCGGGCAGTCCACCGCGCCACTGCAGGGTGATCGCCTCGTCTCCCTGGCCCAGCGTCACCAGGTCGGTGCCCGGCATGGACTGGGCGGCGTCGAGCGACTGGGCCTTCGACCCCTTCTTCCCGGAGAGCCGCAGCCCCTGCGGGTGCGCCTTCGACGTCACGGAGCCGTCGGGCGCCGTGGTGAGGTCGACGTCCACATCACGCCATTGGCCCGCCGCGTCCTTGAGGCGGATCGGGCCGGCCGCGACCTCCGAGGTCAGCGAGCCGTCCTTGTTGACCCACGTCGTCGACGTTTCCGAACGCTCCGACAGCGCTTCGACCCGTTGGCCCGAAAGGCGTGCGGCCACGCGGGCCGAGGGTATGTCAGCGGCGGCGGTCGCCGCGGCCGTCCCCGGCTGCCCGACGGGCACCTGCGGGGCCCCCGCGGCGAAGGCCGTCCCGGAGCCCTGAAGCGCCGAGGCCGCCACCACCAGGGCCATTGTCGCCGCAGTGGCACCCAGCCGCGCGGGACCACCTGTCAATGCCCGGCCACCCCACCAGCGGGTGCCCGGTCTACTACTGAATTTCACTGCTTCTCCAGAGAGAGAACCACGAGACACATGGCCGAAAGTGGCCGGTGCGGATCAGAACCTAACTGGAGTCTCGAATTCCAAAACGGACAGAACAGCCCATGATGCACCGGGATCTGATCAAGCGTTACAGAAAGGTGAGCAGAACGGCCTCTCACTCATGTCGGCTGCACCGGTACCCGCTCTGACCAGCCTGTTCTCGCCAACGGGAAGGGGCGCCGCCCCGTGGAAACGATCCACGGAACGACGCCCCTCGCGAGGAGAACTCCGGCTATCTCAACGCGGTGTCTTCGAGCCGAGGCCTCCGGGTGTCTTCGGAACCCACTCGGGAGCCCCCGCCGCCTCCTTCGGGTCGGGCTCGCGCATGTCGACGCGCCAGCCACCCTCTCCGGTGCTTCCGGTGAGCCGGACCGAGAATCCCTTCACCTGCGCAGTGTCGTGGAAGTACACGACGACGAACTGCCGCACGGACCCCTCGTCGTAAAAATCCGCGGTCACCTTCCCGCCGGCACCCTTCCGGAAGGCCTGGATCCAGTTCTGTGCGGTCTTCTCGACCTCAGCCTTCGCGTCGTCGGGGTCAGCAGCGAGTGACTCCAGTTCATCGACTCGGCCGTCGGCAAGCCGCCAGACCAGCTTCTGCGTGACCTGGAGGGAGTCGGACGTGGGATATCCGACCACGCTCAGCGGTTCGTGGTTGGAGTAGTCCGTCGCGTACTGGAGCCCGTCCTCATCGGCGGCGCAGGCGCTGAGAGCACCCGCTGCCAGGACAGCCGCCACGAAGACCCGTACGGCCGGAGCCGCCCTCATCGCGCGCCTGTCGGGCGGATCACGACGATCGAAATGATCGGCTCGGGGGTCTGCTTGTTGCGGGCGATGGCGTCGTCCAATGTCGTGTGGGCGGGCCCGCCGTGCTGAGCCATGTGGATCCGGCCACTGTAGTTTGCAGTGACGACGGCGGCGTGTTCGTAGACGCTGTCGCCCTTGTACCGGAAGAAGAGTATGTCGCCCTTGCGGACGTCGGAGACACGGGTGATGAAGTAGCCAGGCCGGTTCCAGGCCAGGTGGCGGCGCAGGTTCTCGGCCGCCGACCAGGTGTAGCTGGCCTTCACCGGCCAGCTGTTCCACCAGGGGTTCTTGAACCACACGTCGTCGCGCTTGTACCAGCCCGACCGCATCTTCATGCCTCCACCGTAGTAGAGGGCCTTGGAGACGAAGTTGGTGCAGTCGTACTTGTACTCCCACTGGACGCCCGTGTTGTTGTACGCCCAGCTTCCGGTTCCCAGACCGTTGATGTACGACGCGGCGTAGGAGGCCTGGCGAACACCCTCGGCGGGTGCCTCACCCATGGGGAAGCCGTCCGTTCCGAGCGTCAGCGCTCCGGTCTCGTCGGCCGGCGGACCGACGGCGTCGGCCGGAGTGGCGATCACCTGGGTGGCGGCGGCCGCCGTCGCCGACAGGGTCTGTCCCGCCTGGCCGTCGTCGGACTCGCTCTGAAGCTTGACGGTGCCACCGGATACCGAGAACAGGAACCGCTTCGCACGACGAAGCCACGTCGACCGGGACAGATCGGCCAGCAAGCATCACCTGATCACCGACGCCACCGGGATCCCGCTCGCCACCACCCTGCCCGGTGGCAACCGCCATGCTGTCACCCAGCTGATCCCGCTCCTCCAGGCCGCGCCGCCCGTGCGGGGCAAACGTGGCCGACCCCGGCGCCGCCCGGACGTTGTGCCGGGCGACCGTGGCTACGACCACGACAAGTACCGCCGCCTGATCTGGGACCTCGGTGTGAAGCCGCCGATCGCCCGCCGGGGCACCGAACACGACTCCGGGCTGGGCACCCAGCGCCGGGGCGGGGAGCGCGCGTTCGCCCACCTGCACTGCGCGCTGATGGTCCGCGCCGTCGGCACCGTCACGAGGATGTGCTCGGCGACGGGGTGGCGGGCCGTCGGATGGATGCTGCCTCCGAACTCATCGGCTCTGCCTGGCGGATGGACCCGTGCCTGGTGCCACGCTGCCCCACCGGGTTCCGCAGGACCGGGCCGGCGGCCGATGCCGGCGGCCCGGTCCCTGGGGCGGCCATGGGTACGGGCCGCCGCGGCCGGTGGTGAAGGAACGCGCCCTACGGCACGACCGTGACCCTGTCGCAGCCGTAGAAGCTGAGCGGTCCGCTCGGGCCGGCGAACCGCCCGAGGACGCAGGCGCTGGTATCGGCCGGGGTCAGGGCCTGGCTCCGTGGCTGGAAGTGCAGGACGGCGTCCAGGTCGCGGTCACGGGTCACCTCGTCCAGTTCCAGAGAGTTCTCCGGATGGATCCGGCCGTGGGCCTCCGGCACCCCACCGCCCAGCAGGAGCACGCTCGGGGACCCGAAGTGCAGCGAGGCGGCGTTGATCGTGGTCGCGTCGAAGGCGAGAGGGTTTCCGTACTCGCCGGCTCGGGTGGTCAGCGCGGCCACCGGAAGGACGCCGCCGTTGAGGTTGACCGGATTGCGGGTGGTGCCCGGCTGGATGTTGATGGTCACCGGGACGGCGCAGTCCACGGTCAGCCGCGTGGTGCGCCGGTTGTTGGCCTCCTGGGGATCGATTACGGAGGCGCGCTCGGGCGCCACCGCTGTGGTGAAGTCCAGGGTCCGCGCCCCGGGCTGGGTACAGGTGACGGTGTACGTCTTCTCCAGCCGCCGGGGCGTGCCCACTGCCAGGGCGACCTCGGTCGTCTCGGGCTCGGCGGGGGTGACCGTCACGCCGGTTCCGGCGGTGACCGTACGGTCCACACGCGCGTCGGTCGGGCCGTCCGGACCGGCGTTGGAGACGGTGCTGGCAACGGACACGGTGACGGGTTTGCCCAGGACGGCGAAGAGCGGGGCCCGCGGCTCCACGGAGTCGACCGACAGGTCGCTCTCCAGGCAGTCGGGATCAGCGGGGTGCGACACGCAGAAGTCACGGATGGCGGGTTTGACGTCGACGGTGACGACATCCCTGTTCAGCGCCGTGTCGGTGATCGTCATGGTGGAGAGGGCGGGCGAGAAGGGCACGATGAAGCTGCCCGACCCGCCGCTCTTGACGTCCATCCGCTCCCGGTCGCCGTGCGAGTAGACCCACAGGGGACTCCAGGCGTTCATACGGTCGATGACCTGTCCGTCCACGTCCGTGAGACTCAGCTTCAGGATCGGCGGATCGCCGATGTGCGTGTGTGCGCGCTGGAGGCTGACCGACGTGCGGTCGACGGTGGCTTGGGTGCGACTGCTGAACGTGACCCGGGCGACGACCGCCTTCGCCGGGTCGTCGTCGTCGAGGACGGGCAGCGGGATGCTTGCCGGATCGGGGTCGTCGAGCCGGGAGGAGGAGTCGGCGGAGCCGTGCAGCGGGGCGATCAGCAGGGTGAGAACCATCATGGTGATCACCGAGAGCAGTGAGCGGTAGCGGTGACGGTGGAGGTGATGGCGACGGTGCATCGTGGGCCCCCTCAGCATTTCGCCGACGCGCAGTCGCCGAAGATCAGGACGTATCTCCTGATGTCGGCGGCGTTCGCCGGACCGGTGTTGTTGTACATCACGTCGTTGGGGGCGGGTTCGGAACTGAACCAGTCCGGGTCGGGCCACCAGTCGGTGGGCCGCTCCCACCTGCGGCAGGCGGTTGCCTCACGGCCCAGAGCGGGTGCGTCGGCGATGCAGCCGGCCATGTCCTCGTAGACGTTGGGCGCGACGTCCTGCTGAAAGTAGCCGCCGTCCGGGGGGTACTCGTCGGCGAGCCCGAAGGGCTGGTGTCCGGACTCGTGGGTGATCACCTGCAGTGCATCCGACCGCACCGCCGTGTCGACCACACCGGAGAAGATGCGGTCGCCCCGGAGAGCGCAGTCGCGTTGGTTCTTGCGGTGCAGGATGGCGCCGGCGTCAGCGAAGGCAAAGGTGTCGTCCCAGCCGGCGGGCAGGTCGTGGTCGCAGTCGCCGTCGTTGGCGTCGTCGGCCCGTCCCTGCGCACGCGCGATCCAGAAGTTGAACTTGTCCTGGTTGGCCAGGAAGTCGTTGAACCCGTAGTAGGAGGTCTCGACGACCCGGCGGACATCGTCCAGGAACCGCGGGTCGCGGGAGCTCGTGTACGTGTCGCGGTCCGCGACGAACACGATGTCGATCCTGCTGGCACGGGGGCCGGTATAGGAGATCGGCCGTGGCTCCGCCGAGGTGCCGGGGTTGGTGTCCACGCGGCGCCAGCCGGTGAAGAGGCCCGTGGTTCCCTCGCGCAGGCGGCAGCCGTAGACGAGGTCCCCGCCCTCGGTGGGGGTGAACGTGACGGACGTACTGTTCACCCCGGAGACCTTGTGGTCGGCGAGCGGATACCTGACGGAGTCGGTCGACCTGTTCCGTGCGGCCACGATCTGCAGCTCATCGGCGACGATGGTGGGCATCATGGCGCCGTCGAGCGCGGTGGCCGTGACCGTCACGGGGGTGCCGATGGTGGGGGCGACGGGGTCGGACGTGCACCTGATGCGCAGGCCCGGGGCGCTGGCGGGGTCGTCCACGGCCACCGAGTACGTCACCTCGGCCGCGTCCTCCGCGGTGCCGGAGTCGATGTACCCGGACCCGCACGGGGCGCCGGTGGACGAGCCGCGGAACACCCGGCAAGGGGAGGCGGCCACCTGGAAGTTGATGCCCCTCCCGACCGCTTGCGACGCGTCGTACTGGTCGTCGCCGAGGCAGAAACCGCCGTCCTCGTCCCAGACCTCGATGGTCACGGGGAACTTCGCGACGCCGCTGCTCTGATCGAGGGTGGCGACGTCGACTTCGGTGGAGAACTCCCAGCCGGGGCTGATGTCCCCCTGCCCCTCCAGCTCGTCCTGGCTCGGGGAGTCCTCGTTGTTGAAGGCCACGCCGTTGATGAAGACCTTGGCGTACCAGTCGATCGAGCCGCACGCTCCTTCCTCGGAGCTGCGCAGCACCTTGATGCGGTCGACCGTGACCGTCACCTTCACGTTGGGCGCGGCGCTGGCCGTCGGTGTCATGACGCCGAGCATCGCCGCGCAGGCGGCGAGGATCACGGCCAGACTCAGGCACCGCTGCCACGCCGCCGCTCCCCTTCGTGGCGGCCTCTGTGGCCTTGCCAGGCCGCCGACCGTGTTTTCCACCCGGTTCCCCTTTGCGTTCGCCGATATCAGGGGTAACGGAGCGTAACTTGATGTCCGGGTCGGCGTTGAACTGACACGCTCAGCATGGACCTTGTGGGGGTAAGAAGGATCGCATGATGAACTTCTCGGCGTGTATGTTTGCAATCTTTTCGGGCGGCGGCGTGCCTGTTCAGCGTGTTCCTCGCGGCCGGTGACGACGATGCGGCCGTTGCCGTCCCCGTCGGCCCTGCCGGAGCTCTCGGCCCATCTGAAACCGGCTCCGCAGCCGCTCCGGCTGGAGCCCGTACGGGGGTGGCGGCCCTGGTGAGGAAGGCTTCGTGGATGTCGTCGCGTGTCTCAGCGGATCCGCAGGCGGCGGTACTTGTCGTGGTCGTAGCCACGGTCGCCCGGCACAACGCCCGGGCGGCGCCGGAGTCGGTCACGTTTGCCCCGCACGGGCGGCACCTCCTGGAGAAGCGGGATCAGCTGGGTGACAGCATGGCGGTTGCCACCGGTCAGGGTGGCGGCGAGCGGGATCCCGGTGGCGTCGGTGATCAGGTGATGTTTACTGCCCGATCTGCCCCGGTCGACGGGGCTTCGTCCTGTCTTGGATCCCTCTTCAACGCGCGGATGTGGGACCCGTCGACTGCCGCCAGGAAGAAGTCCAGGGCGTTCGCGCCGCGAAGTTCGGCAAGCAGGACCTGGTGGAGCCGGGGCCACACACCGGCCTCGGTCCACTCGGCCAGGCGACGCCAGCAGGTCATGCCCGAGCCAAGCCAAGTTCCTGCGGCAGGTCAACGGACTCGGCCAGCTCGCGAGTGTCGTGGCTGACGCCGCGAACCTGGGGCCTGTGGTCGGACTTCGGGCTACGTGGCCACACCCGCGCTGGTCTCGCGGCGCCGGTGTGGGAATCACGCACAGAGCTGCGCAACACGAGCTTCGTTCAGCTGCTGCTTAGTTCGGGACTGCGACGGCAGGAGGGCGGTTCGCTGCTCGTCTTCGAGCTGCCGACTCAGCACCTGCGTCACGGGCGCTACATGCATGGGCCAGCTCCCATGTAGGCGCGGTCGGCGAGGACGGGGACGCCCTGGCGTTCGCAGATCCGGATGATCCGGTGGGTGCGGGCCGCCGTCATGGAGCGGGGCGTAGCCCGTCTAGAGTCCTGGCGCATCTTCCGCAGAGCCCGGTGCAGCCCGAATCGAATGTCCCTCACCCTGGAGCGGCAACGCTGAAAGATCTCAATGTTCCCGCAGCCGGGCCGGCACTCGTACTGCCTCAACTCGGTCGCCCCCGGGTCGGGTTCGCAGATGCGGGCGCGATCCATAGCGGCCGTCCGGCTGGATCGGTCACCACCTGCACGTTCACCCCTTTGCTGCGGTGTTTGTGCAAGTAGCCGGCCTGACTGTCGCCAACTCGATCGCACTCCGCGAGGGTGCCATCGATCAGAACGCAGTCGGGGCCCGCTTCGCGCAGGGCGCGCAGCCGGCCGGGTGCGCGGTCGGCGAGCAGGTCGACGACGGCTGTGGTGCAGGCGTGGGCGGCGCCGACGGATTTGCCGAAGCCGACAGCGATCTGCGTGAGGGCCTCGTGCCTGCGTAGATACACCAGGCCGACCAGGGCACGCTGGTGCGGCGGGAGCTTGCAGCGGCGGTCACTCACGCGGTGACGATGAGCATGGTGACCCACTCGACGGCCACTCTGAAGGAGCTCACTGATCCTCACCTCAGCTGCCAACTTCCGCAGTCGCATCGCGTTTTGTGAACTTTCTGCAGCCCTATCTTTGAGTGGCTACAAACACCTGCACCAATCCGCTATCCGTCAAGCGCCACGTTATCGACTAGGGCCACGTCCTGTACGACGGCCTGGCCCTGGAACCAACAGTTCGCCGATCACGACGCCCGGGTCGGCGCGCACCGCGCCAGCCACCTCCTCGACCGACGCCAAGCCGCCGAACACCTTGGCGTCCGCGACGTCGACCTCGCCCACCTTCCCCGCTCCGGCCTGCTGCGCTCTGCTGTCCGGGTCCGCAGCCGCTACCAGTCCCGCCGCTCCCGCCCCGTCGCCGCTCTGCACCGCCGAGGATCCCCTGACACCCTCCTCGCCGACCCCGCGATCGACTGGGACACGATCCGAGCCACCCCTAAGGGCCCGTCGCCCTCCGAACGCCGCGACCAGATGGCAACCACCCCACGACGCGGGACCCACGGCGGTCGCCCATCCGCCTTCGAAGAAGACATCTACCGCAACCGCAACCTGGTCGAACGCTGCTTCGCCCGTCTCAAGCAATTCCGTGCGATCGCGACGAGGTTCGACAAGCTCGCCGATCGCCATCGGGCTGAAATCGTCGTGGCAGCTCTGATCCCGTGGCTCCGCGAGCCTGCCAGGTGATCATTTGCCCGACAGACCCCAAAACGGCGTTTTTTCCCACAGTAGGTGTTTAGCGGCTATATGGACACCTGTCCTGTCGGAGGCGTCGTCTGAGCCTTCTGTCTGCTGCCGTGGCTCGCGTGGCGGGCAACGACGAACGGAGGTCCGTTTGGATCGCTTCGCTCCTGTCTCATCCCAGTCGGTTGTCCGTCGCGGGCATTCATGCTGCCCCCAGCAGTGGCGTTGTGCCTCTCCTGCGCCGATGGGCATTCCAGTAGCGTCCTGTAGGCAGACCGTCTACACGCGGGGAGTGTGCGCTGTGCCATTACGCAAGGACCGGGAAGAGGCCGAGGTAGCGACGAGGGCGAACCGACGCGCAGCGGATCCAGACAGAGGCCAGCGGGTCGCGCCGGAACTCCGACCGGTCAATCCGGCCATGGCCACGGCTATGCAGCGCTCTGTGGGCAATGCGACGCTCGGGCGGATGATCGCGCAGGGCCCGGCCGTGCCAAAGGCGCCGCACGCCGCTCCCAGTACGCGCAGCAAAAAGCGCACCCAGGACGAGGTCGTCGAGCGCGGCGACAGCCCGCCGACCAACCAGCAGAAGACCGAGGCAGGAGCGGCCACCCGTGCCACCCGCAGCGGCAAGGCCGGTGCCACGCCCTCGGTGAAGGGCAAGGAAAGGAGCGTCGAGGAAGAGATCGGCAATCCGACCCTTGTCTTCACCTCCAGCTACGACGGCGACGAGGAGCAGTCGCTGAACGGCAACAACAACATCGGCTTCGCACAGACGGCAACGCTGCGCCGCGCGGTCGGGATGCAGACGCCCGCGGCAGACGCGTACGACTTCTGGCAGGAGGTCTCCGACGAAAGCCGCCAAATCGTTCCGACGTCGGTGAACTACCAGCCCAAGAAAGCTCCCCGCCGCGCCTGGGGCGTGGACGGCCCCTTCCGCCCTCCGTACAACGATGAGGACGGCAACATCATCAACGCCGCCGACCGGATCACCTTCGTCGACAACCCCGGTTTCTCCACCACCACACGTATGTCGGCCAGCTACTTCCTCGTCGACTACACAGTCCGGTTCCGCTGGAAGGTCCGCAAGAAGCAGGGCGGACGCTTCACCAAGGCCGAGCCGTTCTGGGAGAGCGACGAGATGGTGCACCGCGTCACGTCCGCCTTCGACGCGGAAAACCCGGAGGAGGCCGTGCAAGTCAACCACCACGCTGCGGGCAACCGCACCTGGAACGTACAGCTGCCCAACTGACCCGCCGACGCGACAGCGCGCTCACGCCCCCACATGATCTGAGCCCAGAGCAGGGCCTAAAGGGTGTTGCAGAAGGCTCGGTTCGGGCAGGCCCGAGTAGTTGTTGACCTGCTGTTTCACCGTGTCATGGCGAGGTTGTGCATGGTGGCGACGGCTTGGACGGCGTGGTGGAGGCCGTCTCCTTGCTGGCGGCAGTCGCGGAGGATCTTCCAGTTCTTCATGCGGGCGAAGGTGTGCTCGACGCGGGCTCGGACCCTTCGGTGTTCGGCGTCGTCTACCTCCTGGCCGCGCAGGAGGGGGCGTCCGGCCCTTCTGCGGTGCGGGGACCTCCAGCCCGCCTGGCTGCGCACGTACACCGACCTGGCCCGCCAGCCCGCGCAGGCTGGCACCACGACGCTCCGACGTCGGCTGATCTCCCTCTCGTGCCGCATTGAGGCGCACCCTTTCTGGGCTGTCTCGGGCTGCTCCCGGGCTGCCCGGGTCGAGTTGCGCCGTCGTTCCCGGGCGCGCGCGTGGGTGACCGCGGCGTGAGCGCCGAGCCGGGCGGCCCGAGACCAGTCATCGGGTTCCCGGATGACTTGGTCGCGCTGCAGCAGCGGTGGACCCGGATTCTCAAGCGGCTGGCCGGAGATCCTCCGGCCGACGGGCACGAGCTGCGGGTGGAGCTGCTCGGTCTCAGCTTCCGGCTGGACGCTCACCCGCACTGGGCTGCCACCGAAGCCGGCTGGAGCCGGGCCGCCCGGCGCGCACTGCAGAAGTACGCGAGCGCGGCCCCCGGCGGCGAGGAGGAGCTGGTCACCCTCTGCGTGGACGGCCGCATCATCGCGGTCCCGCCGGGCGAGGCCGCGTCCCGGCGGTGAGAGATGAGCACCCCGCCACCCACGGCCCGCACTGGCCGATCACCCTGGTCCTGGCCGACGGCAAGCGGCTCCGGGTACGGCTGTATGAACGCCAGGAGCTTCCCGATCGCTGGGTCTACAGGATCGGCATGCCCGCGTACGTCACGGTCGAAGGCGGACGCGTCCAGCCGTCGGAGTGCACGGTGTGGGTGACGGCCGACCTGCTGGAGCCGATGTGGGCCGTGAACTACCCCGCGGTGCCCTCGCACCGTCTTCCCGTCGAGCCGCCCCCGGAGCGGCCGGGCTGGATGCTCCGGGTCCGTCCCGGGGGCCGGCGCGGGGCCGTCGTCCACGAGAGCGGATGCAAGAAGGCGGCGGGCGGCGGCCAGGACATGGACGCCCTGGAGACGCTCGACGCCCTGATGCGGCCCGGCGTCGACGCGTGCCACGACTGCGCCGCCGCCGAGGTGCTGATCCAGGCGCTGGAGCTGGGCTCGGGATACGCCTAGCGGCCACCCAGCGCCTGCCGGGCTTGAAGGGGCCAAGGGGCTCTGGTCTGTCCGGTCGGCCCGGATGCCGCCCCCATCCCGGACCGGATCGCAGCACCGGGCCGGGATGGGTGACGCGACGGGGTCACCGAGCCGCGCCTGAAGCTGATCAGCGGGGACGAGGCGAGGGCCCTGATGATCCTCCTCGGGGCGCTCGACGATGACGCGCAGCCCGAGGAGGTCCGTCATGCCGCCGGGGAGATGCGCTTTCGCCTCGGTTCCCGGCTGGCCTGAACGCCGGGCCGCTACGGCACGGACTCGTAAGTGACGGTGGCGCCGGGGCAGTCTTCCGCCAGGCCGAGGAGTGCTTCGCGCTCGCGGTCGTCGGCGGCCAGGTTCCAGCGGAGCTTGGTCTCGACCCAGCGGGTCACGTACGCGCAGTGGTAGGCGGCGGTGGGCGCCGGGGCGGGGCGCTGAGGAAAATGCGGATCCGGACCGCGCGTCGCTCGTCCACGGAGTCCGGCAGCGGGCTGTTGCCGCTGGGGAACGGTTGTCGCGGCCGAGATGGCCACGGATGAAAGGCAGTGGCGTCGGGTACCACTTGCCCGTAGGGGTCGAACAGCTCCGGCTCGTCGGCGTCTCCTGTGTAGCGAGCTCAAGTTCAGGAGGCCGTCCATGCGCCGGAAACGCCGGGCGTTCTTCCGCATCCGAACTTGCTCTCCGCGTCCCGTATCGCGTACAGCCTGTCGCCCACAAACGCCCAACCGGCCGACCTCGACGCTGTTGAGCCGTTCGCCGGCGGTCGACTTGACCGGATACCGGCACAACCGCTCGATCGTGTCAACGATGTTCCCCCTCGGGCCGACGCTGGCGCACTCCCTGGGGAATCCGTTGACCGGGCGCCTGTCGCCGTCTTCAGCCGTCGGGGAGCGTTCTCATCACGTAGGCACGTCCACTGCAGTGAAGGGAAGTCAATGAGCTTGATCAGCGAAGCACTCCCCCTCGTCGGTGTCGCCGTGGGTGCCGCAACGTCGTATCTGGTCAGCAGTGCGAACGAGCGCACCCGATGGCGTCGGCAGCAGTCGGTCCGCTGGGACGAGCGGCGGCTGAACGCCTACGCCGAGTACGGCCACGCGGTCAAGACATTGGCGCATCGCTACCTGCGCATCGCTGTCTTCCGTGGGATCGCGACGGGATCCGCCCCGTTGGAACCCACCGATGAGGTACTTGGCGAGCTGGGGGAGGCCGAGAGCCGTCGCTCGGCTCTGAGCGAGGGACTCTGGCTGTTGGGCGACGCGGCGACCAACACCGCCACGGTCCGGGTGAACCACTGTCTGTGGCATCTCGAGTGGCTGGCCCGTGGTCTGATCCCCGCGGACGCCGGAGCATGGGACGCAGCGTTCGCGGAATATCGGACTGCCCGTCAGGAATACCTCGAACTCGCGCGAGCGAGTCTTGGCCTGCTCACTGGGGAGACACGGTCGGATGCCGCCTGGCCGCCGTCCTGGCGGACTCCGCCGGACCCCGCCAGAAGGCATCCGGGACCATGACGCGCGTCCGGTTCATGCGTCGCCACCCGGTAACGAGACAACGTTCCGTTGTTCTGTTGTCCATGCACGAGAGGGTGGCTGCATGGGTCCTGAGGTGCGTGAAGAGGCACGCGAGCGGTTGTCCGCGCTCGCGGACGAGGCCGCGGCGCATTGGCCCCGGCGCGGCACCTACACCCTGTCCCACCTCGTCGGCATCGAGAGACCGGCGGCCATTACTCGACCGGCCTACGGCGCCGCGAGACAGGACAACACCGACGAGCACCGCAGGTGCCACCTCACCGTGAACACCGCTTCCAAGGCCTCCATCACCCTCACCTGACCCCCAACCAGCCCGGCCCCGCCCCCTCGCACAACAGGGACGGAGCCGCTGCCGTACCGCGCTCACCCCACCCCAGCCGTGTGCTGCCAGGACGAGCCAGGAGGAACCGCTCCAGATCGGCCGGGACACAAGCCGTCAACTTCCTTCCCCAAAGCGTCACCTGGGGGCCACACGCGGGGATAACCGCGACGCAGAACAGCAGGCCGTCGGCAGAAGTGGGCATAGACAGCAGGCTCCGCAAGCCCTGTACCGAACTCCACTCCCAGAAGCCCCGAAACGATGGACCAGCCTGAGACCGACGCAGTTCGGCCATGCCCGCCAGCACTGCGGCGACCTCAGTGATACGCATGCCGAAGCGCAGCGACCCGATGCCTCGCCGGACAGCTGGCGACCTGTCCTCGAAACCCTCATCGGCCCACTTCGTGGTCCCCCACCCTTAGCCTTCCTCCATCAAGACACACTCCCGTTCAATGCAAGGTAGTTGACTCGCCGGAACGATGCAGAACCGAAAACCGGTGAACCACTCTGAGCGTCACCGCACTCGCTGCTGAGCGCATCGATCGCAGTAGC
Organism: Streptomyces sp. NRRL F-2580; assembly: GCF_000720115.1. GTDB lineage: Bacteria > Actinomycetota > Actinomycetes > Streptomycetales > Streptomycetaceae > Streptomyces. The sequence continues at coordinate 61,126 of NZ_JOIR01000026.1, read as the reverse complement.
GTCACCGAACGGGGGGAAGAACCGCCAGGGTCGCCCAGGTGATCTTCGCTGCGTGCCCGCCGGCCGGATCGTCGAGGAGGCGCCCTGCACCAGCTGGAGAAGGGACCCCGGATCGGCGTGAGAGCCGACGTGGACGTGGCTCTGCCCGACCCGATCCCCTTCGTGGAGCCCGGGTCTGCTGGTACTCCAGTTGTAGATTGCGATCTTGCCGATGGGCCGGTCTGCGGCCATGGGCATGGAGCGAAATCGGATCCCGTGACGCGGTCGGGGGCTGGCACGCTGCCTCCCATGGATCATCCGGAAGTACTGCTCATCGGTGGGCGTGCCGGTGTCGGCAAAACGACGGTGGGCTGGGAGGTTTCGGCGCGGCTGCGCGCCGCGGCGGTCTCGCACGCGATTGTGGAGGGTGACTTCATGGGCCAGGTGCATCCAGCACCGGAGGGGGATCCCCACCGCTCGGAGATCACTGAGTGCAATCTGACGGCCGTCTGGGCGAATTTCGCCCGGCTCGGCTACTGCCGCCTGATCTATACGAACACCGTGAGTGTGCTGCCCGAGGCGGCGGGCATGCTCGAGCGCGCCATGGGGGCGGGCGTGCGCATCATACGAGTGCTGCTCACTGCCTCCGATGCCACCGTCGGCGAGCGGCTGGCGGGCCGGGAACTCGGCTCGGAGCTGAGCAGGAGCTGAAGGGCAGCGCCCGCAAGGCGAGGCGCCTGGATGAGCGGGCACCCGCGGACACGGTGCGGGTGGCGACCGACGGGCGGCCTGTCGTGGACATCGCGCGTGAGGTGGTGACCGTCATCGGCTGGATCGGGCAGCGCTCCGCTGAACGATCCTGATCTTGCTGGTCGGGACCTGTCCGGCGCGGCCCTGTGAACATCGGCGCGTGAAGAGACACCAAGATCAAGTATTGGCAGCCCTGGTCCCCACCTCAGCACTAACCCTCCCGGAGCTGGACGGCCTCGGTCCGCTCCTCGACCTCCCGGGAGGTTGACGGCGCCGGACGGCCTTCCGAGTGGTTTCGGGTGCAGCCGAGGTGGCGCATACCCCAGCGGCTGGCTTGCGCTGTCAGATGCGTCGCTCTGCCATGTTCTGTTCATCCTTCTCGTGCCGGTTCAGGGGGGTTTCGGATCTGCCCGGGTGGCACCCGGATCTCGGGCGCCACCCTACTCGGCTGTGCTTTCACGTCCGGCATCATGCCGCGTCCCGGTGGCGGGCGGCCGCGACGGACCGCCCGTCAGGTCCGTTCGGCCAGGACGCGGTCGTAGATGACTCAACCCACCCGGCCCGGGTGAAGCAGCCGATCTGGGGCTGTTCACCTGTGCCCTGTGGTCGCTACAACCTGAGCGTGATCAACAACCTGATGCTGCGCGGCCTGCCCGTGCTCACTCCGGATCCTCGATGAACAGCGGAATCTAGCCATGACGTGAATTGCATCACTGGGGTGCGACTTGTGTCCCTCTTGTCCGTTTCAGAGATCGAACTGCCTGGTCAGGAGGCTACGTTGCAGCTCTCTGTATCGAGATCATCGATACTCGCAGAAAGACCGAGGAAGTATGGCTACTCGCTTCTCCACGGCAAGACGCCGTGGAAGAGGGCCCTGGGGGACCACCCACTGGATAGCGGGCGGAGCGGCACTCATCGTGTCCGCGACCCTGCTCCAGAGCTCGCACCCGGCAGACGCCGCTGCAGCTCCGGCCGCCACGGCCAAGTCCGGCGCCGTGACCGAAGAACTCAATCTCGCGCGCGCCCGGGTGGCCGCGCGGACGGCGGGACACCGCGTGGAGGCGGTCTCGGAGCGGTCCGAGACGTCCACGACGTGGGTGAACCCGAACGGCACGCTCACGACCGAAGTGGCCGCCGGACCGATCCGCTTCTACGACCAGCAGGCACGCGCCTGGCGCGGGGTCGACGTGACCCTGGGCCACGCCCCGGACGGGTCCGTGGCGTCCAAGGCCCACCCGCAGGGCCTGAAGCTGGCCGCGGGCAGCGTCCCCCGTATGGCGAAGGCCGTGCCCCAGGCCGCGCCGTCCGTCAACTACGTCAGCACCGACCTCGTCACGCTGGGGGAGGGTGAGCAGCAGATCACCCTCAAGTGGAAGGGTGCCCTGCCGTCCCCGAAGCTCGACGGGGCGCGCGCCGAGTACACCAACGCCGTCCCCGGCGGCGACGTCGTCATCGAGGCAACGCGCAGCGGCTTCGAGCAGTTCGTCGAGCTGAAGCAGCGCCCGGCCGGCGGGAACTACTCGTACACCCTGCCGCTGGTGGCCAAGGGCCTGAAGGTGGAACAGCAGGCCGACGGCAGCGTGCAGTTCACCGACCGCAAGAGCAAGAAGACCGCGGTCATGCCCGCGCCGGTGATGTGGGACTCCACGGTCGATCCGGTCTCCGGTGAGCACACCCGCAAGGTGCCCGTGGCGATGACGGTCGTCCAGGGCAAGGGCACGGTCGACCTGGTCGTCACCCCGGACGCGAAGTTCCTCGCGGACCCGGCCACCAAGTACCCGGTGACCGTGGACCCGTCGACGTCCTCGCTGGGCAACGTCTTCGACACCTACGTCCAGCAGGGCGAGACCGTCGACTGGTCAAACGACACCGAGCTCGACCTCGGCAACCCCGGTACGAAGAACGCGAACGGCACGTTCCGCACCGCCCGTTCGTTCATCACGTGGAACACGGCGCCGATCGCGGACGCGCTGGTCTCCGACGCCAAGCTGTCGCTGTGGAACTTCCACTCCGGGAACACCGACTGCGTCGCGCAGCCGTGGGAGGTCTGGGACTCCACCGCCCCGAGCACCGCGTCGCGGTGGACGAGCCAGCCGGCGATGGGCACCAAGTACGCCACGTCCACCGAGACCCGCGGCAATCCCGGCTGCGGCTCGGCGCCGGACGGCTGGATCAACGCCGACGTGACCACCCTCGTCCAGTCGTGGGCGTCCGCGAAGGCTCCGCTGTCCAGCATGGGCCTGCGGGCCACGTCGGAGTCGGTCGTCGGGCAGTGGAAGCGCGTGAACTCCGCAAACGCCACGTCCAACCCGCCGAAGCTGACGGTGACCTACAACTACCGTCCGCAGACCGGCACCAAGCAGGAGGCCGGCCCTCCGTTCGTCCAGGACAAGACCCCCGCCTGGCGCGTCGAGACGACGACGCCCACCCTGCGCGACACGTTCGCGGACAAGGACGGCGACACGGTCAACGGCACCTTCCAGATCTTCGACGCCGCCACCAACACCCAGGTCGGCAACACCCTGGTCTCGCCGTTCGTCCCAGCCGGCACCCCGGCATCGATCGTCGTCCCGGCGGGCGTGCTCCAGCACGGGCGCATGTACCGCTTCCGCACCTCGCCGTACGACGGCACGCACTACAGCAACAGCTGGTCACCCTGGTCCAACTGGACCACCTTCACGGTCAGCCCCCTGCCCGACGCCCCGCAGGACATCCAGGCAGGCGCCCAGCAGACACTGACGCCGATCCTGTCCGCGGTCGTCTCCGAGGCCTCCCAAGGCCGGGTGAATGCCGAATTCGCGGTGAAGGACGCAGCCGGTAACCCGGTACCCGGCCTGACCCTGCCGCCCGTCTCACAGGTGAGCGGTGGCCGCGCCGCACTCCAGATCCCGGAGGGAAAGCTGGCTGACGGTGCGACCTACCGCTGGTCCGTACGCGCCTGTACCCCTGTGGGCTGCTCACCCTGGTCGGCCGAGCAGAGCCTGACGGTCGGCCTCAAGCCGCTGCCCCCGATGCCCGCTACGCAGACCCTGGCCATCACCGACACGGCAATCGCGAGCGTGTCGACCGCCACCGACTGCGACACGCCGGGCTGTGCCACACCGCCGGCCGGCGAACTGCGGATCGGTACGGTCGACGGCCACCTGTGGGCCACCCACTTGAAGGCAGATCTCTCGGCTCTGCCGAAGGGTGCGCGGGTCTCCTCGGCCAAGCTGTCGCTGACCAGGGCCGACTGCACCACGCAGTGCGTGGCACAGAAGCCAGGCGTGTACGAACTGTCCACGCAGTGGACCCCGGCGCAGAGCGGCAAGGACCTTCTCACCGCCGCGGGCGAGGACACGTACACCGTCGACACCGCTTTGGCCGACATCGACTTCGGCCCGCTGGTGCAGTCCTGGACCGATCGCGGCGGCAACGAGGGTGCGGCCCTCACCGTTTCCGGCACAGCCGCCGCGGCGGCATACCGCTCGGGTGCCGCGGCGGACCCCGCCCAACGTCCCAAGCTGACTGTCGAGTACCTGCCGCCGACCGCCCCGGGCGCCGTCAGCGACATCGTTTCCACCCCGGGTGACACCAGCCTGGTCGCCACCTGGAACGCTCCCCTCGACGGTGGTGCGACCCATGACATCACTTACCTGGCCAAGGCCGAGAAGAGCGACGGCACCGTGGTCGGCACGTGGGAGGGCTCGGCACCGCGTGCCGTCTTCTCCGGGCTCAACAACGCCACCTCCTACCAGGTCGCGGTGACGGCGAAAAACGCCGTCGGCAGCGGCCCTGTCTCACGATCCGCACTGGTTCACGGTGCCTCGGTGGCCGGCGGAGCCACGCGCTACAAGGACTACGTCCAGGCGTACCTCAACGCACGCAACAAGATCACCATCGCTGCGAGCCTGACCGCCGCCGATGCAGCCGCCGAATCCCCGCATGGAGCGGTCTTCGGTGATCTGCTCGGCACGCAGGAGGCCAGTCTGGTCGGCGCGCGTGAAGCCTTGGCCACCAGGAACCTGGCCTACGTGGGGATCTCCACGGCTCTCACCGAGACGGTGACGAGTACCGACGCAGCGTCCGGACGCCTGCTGCTGCGCACCACCGTCTCGGAGACGACAACGGTCCGGATCGATGGCGCCGACCAGGTGTCCGAGAGTCAGAACAGCAAGCGGTTCCTGTTCTCCGTATCCGGCGACACCGTCAAGCTCCAGAGCGAGTCCGACGACGCTCAGGCGGGTCAGACCCTGTCGGCGACGGCGACCGCGGCCACCCAGGTGCTCGCCACACCCGCAGACGTCGCAGAGCCGCCGGTCGACAACACCGGGGCGCTCACGCTCGGCGAGGACGGCTTCCCCGTCGGCGAGGCACCCGCCGGCGGCGTCCGCACGGCCTCCTTCGCCCCAGCGTCGTACGTCAATGGTCTGGGAACCGGCAGTTGGGCCTACAACAACGTGGGCATCAAGAGGGAGTACTACTACGACTGCACCAACTTTGTCTCCAAGGCCCTCTACTACGGTGGCGGCCTGAAGATGCGGTCCGGATGGTACAGGAGTGACAGCGCCTGGTTCAAGAATTCGGGCTGGGCCAGCTGGACGGTGAAGGCCAGCTGGACATGGGCGGGGGCCGACAACTTGGAGCGTCATCTGGTTGGATACCGTGGCGGCTACTACATCAACAACGTCTACGACATCCGCAAGGGCGACATACTTTTCTTCCAGTACCGGGGCGACGTCGCCTATGACCACGCCGCCGTCGTCACCGCCAACTATGGGGGGCGCATCCACATGGCACAGCACGGTGGACCCGATCGCACCACACTGGACGACGCCATCGCCCGCAACAAGCGCACCCCCAAGCCGATCGCCTCAATCGTCGCGATCCGCCCGAGAGGGACGAGATGAGGTCTGCTCCGGCCGTGCGCGCAGCCCTGGTGGCCGTTCTGGCGTGGGGCGGTCTCGCCGGGTGTGCCGCCGCCGACGAGGACAGGCTGCAGTACGCGACCGACTACGGCAACCACGAACCGCTGGGCGTGGTCGGCTATCCCACCGCCGATTCCCTGCAGATCGCCCAGAAGCTGATCTGGCGGATCGCCGACGGGAAGGCTGGCGAGCTGGAAGCGCTCGCCGCCGACGGCGATGAGGCGAAGGACGAGGCCCGCGAGACCGCACAGAACTGGATCCAGGCCTTCAGTAAGGGGGCCGGAGGCACGGTGACCGCGGAGTTCTACGACGAGGGGTCGGTGCGCCAGACCGTCGTGGTGTACTTCCACGACACGGCCCAGACCAAGGCGTTCCTGGTCCAGCTCACGGGCAGGACGGGCGAGGACGGCTGGCGCGTGCACATGCGCGAACCGGATCCGAAGGAGGCAGCGGGCTCCCTCGACTGGCTCCCGAAGACACCAGGAGCCCTTGGCTCGAAGACGCCGCGCTGACCTGACCGAAGTCGCTTCGCAAGGGGCGCCGTCCTGTGGGTCACCCCCAGGACGGCGTCCTTCGCACTGCATCGACCACTCGCACCACACTCACCTGGAGGCACCTGTTCCTGTAGAGATCGCCGCCCTCCGGCCGCGGTCCCCGTGAGGCCGAGGTCGCTCGTTCTCCGGCAGCCCAGGACCGAGCCCCAGGTGCAGCATCGAGCAGCAACGTCCAGGCGTACTTGAGCACCCCCGACAAGGTCACGACGGGGGTGAGCTCCACCGCGGCCGACGCCGCTGCCGAATCGCCGCACGCGGAGGTCTTCAGCGAGTTGGGATCTGGATCGGGAACTGACCACGCCCGACCACTGGCCGCGCCGGAGGCGGGGACGCGCTTGCGGATCGTGCCCTAGGTGTATTGCCCCGGGAGGTTGTGGACGGGTGACGCAGGTCTCGGCTGAGGGATCTTGAACGGGTGAGGGCCTTCCGGGTTCGGTGTGGATTGCGACATCTCCACCGAACGACAGAAGGCCCTCATGCCCCACCGTAATGCACCCCTGACCGAGACCGGGCGCCTGCGCCTGGCCCGCTGCGTGGTCGAGGACAGCTGGCCGCTTCGGCGGGCCGCTGAACGCTTCCAGGTCTCACCCAGCACCGCCCAGCGGTGGGCCGCCCGCTACCGAAGCCTGGGCGAGGCCGGCATGAGCGACCGTTCATCGCGCCCCCACCGCAGTCCCCGGCGGACACCGACCCGCACCGAACGCAGGATCATCAAGGTCCGCGTCCTGCGCCGCTGGGGCCCGGCCCGCATCGCCCACCTGCTGGGGCTGGCACCCTCCACGGTCCATCGCGTCCTCACCCGCTACCACCTGGCCCGCCTGACCCATCCGGACCGGGCGACCGGCCGCGTCATACGCCGCTACGAACGCGACCGCCCCGGCGAACTGGTCCACGTGGACATCAAAAAGCTCGGCAACATCCCCGACGGCGGAGGCCACAAGACCCTCGGCCGTCCGGCGGGCCGCAAGAACAAGTCCGGCGCCGGATACAGCTACATCCATACCGCCGTCGACGACCACTCCCGCCTCGCCTACTCAGAAATCCACGCGGACGAGAAGAAGGAAACCGCCACCGTCTTCTGGCGGCGGGCCCACGCCTACTTCACCGCCTGCGGGATCACCGTCGAACGCGTCCTGACCGACAACGGCTCCTGCTACAAGTCACACACCTGGCGGGACGCACTGGCGACAGCCGGGATCACCCACAAGCGAACCCGGCCCTACCGGCCCCAGACGAACGGCAAGGTCGAACGGCTGAACCGCACCCTGCTGGAGGAGTGGGCCTACGCCCGCCCCTACCGCTCAGAGAAGGAACGACGCGACGCGTTCCCCGGCTGGCAGATACCTACAATCACCACCGCGGACACACCGCGCTCGCAGGCAAACCACCCGCCAGCCGCGTCCCCAACCTCACGGGGCAATACACCTAGGCCCGGTGCGCCGCGGGTCACGACAGGCCGTAGCGGCGGGCCGACTCCTCCTCCTGGGCGAGGCGGTGTAGTGCCCTGAGCACCGGCTGGAAGAGGATGGTGGCCGCGACGGCGGTCTCCACCTTCTCCTTCTCGGAGGGGTGAGTCTCCACGAAGTCCAGGTCCCGCACCGCCGCTTGGTGCATCAGCCGGCCGTACGGGGCCATCAGCTCGGCGTCCCACGGGTAGCCGAGCCGGTTGAGCGTGGCCACCGCCACCACCAGCGAGCGGTGGACGGGCGAAAGCGCCCCCAGTTCCCGGGCGGTCGTCCAGCCCAGCATGTCGAGCAGCAGATCCACCTCGGCGCGGGCGGCGACCACGGCCTCGTCCGCGTCGCCCTCCGCGCCCTCGTCCGGTCCGTCGTCCTGGGGCAGCGCCCATAGGACCGCGCCCAGCCGGGTGGTCCGGCCCAGCGAATCGTCGTCGACGTGCTCGAGCACCTTCCTGACCGCCGCCACCGGGACCTTGCCGACCTGGATCATCGCGCGGACCAGTCGCAGCCGCCGCAGGTGGTCCTCGTCGTAGTCGGCGGTCGTCGCGCTGACGCGACGGCCCGACGGCAACAGCCCTTCGCGCAGGTAGTACTTGATCGTCGCGATGGCCACACCACTCCGCTCACTCAACTCCGCGAGCCGCACTCTTGAGCCTTCCTTTGGGCAGTGTCACGATCCAACCACCTGACAATTGGACAGCAACGCTATCCAATAAGGCGATCGGGAGGCCGGCGGGTTCGCGAAACCCTTACCGGGCCGTACCACCGCAGCAGCTGAGGGGAACGTCGTCGTCCTGCTCATCGGGATACGCATCAACCGCTTCCGGGCCGTGCACCAATGGCCGCCCGTGGTGCTGGCGCTGCCGCGCATGCTCCGCGAACTGGCCCGGGACAAGAGCCGGGGCCTGCTCGGGCACGTCCTGCTGACCGCCTCGCCGCGCGCGTACTACGTGGTCCAGTACTGGGAGTCCAAGGAGAAGCTCTACGCGTACGCCGCCGCCCCGGACATGCTCCACCACAAGGCATGGTCGATCATCAACCGCAAGGAACGCGAGTCCAAGCTGCACGGGCACGTGGGTCTGTGGCACAAGTCCTACATCGCGCCCGAGGCGTCGTACGAGGCGATCTACCTCTGATCTTGCGCAGTGCTCCGTCCCTCAGGGCGCCGGGCCGGGAAGAAGTTGAAGAAGGCGCAGCGGGACTTGTCCCGCAAAGCGAAGGGATCAGCGAACCGGGCCAAGGCCCGTATCAAGGTCGCCCGCGCCCACGCACGGACCGCCGATGCGTGGCGCGAGTTCCACCACCAGCTCTCCACCAAGATCATCCGTGAAAACCAAGCGGTTGCAGTGGAAGACCTCGTGGTCAAGGGACTCGCCCGCACCCGTATGGCCAAATCCGTACACGCCGCCGGATGGTCGACGTTCATCGCGATGCTGGAGTACAAGGCCGCCCGGTACGGGCGCACCTTCATACGCATCGGACGGTTCGAGCCCACGTCTCGGGTCTGCTCGGCCTGCGGCGTCAAGGACGGCCCCAAGCCCCTCAGCGTCCGCGTGTGGACGTGCGGGGCCTGCGGGGCTGTCCTCGATCGGGACATCAATGCGGCGGTCAACGTCGCCAAGACCGCCGGACTGGCGGAATCGGCCTGCGGAGCGCGGGTAAGACCGGGACTCGTCCCGGCACAGCGCGAAGAAGCAGGAACCCACCCGAAGCCCCAGCCGGTGACCACCGGCAGGCAGGCGGGAATCACCGCCCTTTAGGGCGGAGAGGATGTCAATTCGGCATGCCGCCCTTCGGACTGGCCGCGGCCACCGGGGCGCTGCCCCTCGAACGCCGCGGCCGGCGCGCGGCCGACCGCTTCGCCCACCGCTCGTCCGCTGCCGAACCCTCCCACTGAGCCGGCCCTCCCCGTGAGCCGGCCCCACGGTCACGGCCGGCCCGACGGTCACGGCCGGCCCGACGGTCACGGCCGGCGCCTCGTCGCGATGGCGGCCCGGACGCGGACGGTCCGGCTGTGGACACCACCGGGGTCGTGGTCCAGCAGGGCCTGCCGCAGCTCGGACTCGAAGGCGGCCCTGCGGTCGCCGAACAGGGCCGGGCAGGAGGAGGGGCAGGAGTATCGGAGGCCGATCACCTCGTCCACGGTGTGACGCAGGGTCTGGTCCCACGTGACGGTCTCGACGCGGGAGAACGGCGACTTGGCGAGATGGTCCTCGGCGTCCTCCGCCCCGCCCGGCCGGTCCTCGTCGTCCCACTCGTCCGCCCCGCCGGGACCGGCTCCGAGGAACCGCGCGCACACCTCCTCGACGACCGCCGCCCAGGGCGGGCGCGGGACACCGGGCCGGGGCACGGAGTCGACGAGGACGATCCCGCCCCGGGGCGCGAGCACGGCGTCCAGATCGGCCGGCACCCGGTCCCGGTCCATCAGGTGGAAGGCCCGGCCGATGACGCACAGGTCGATCCGGGGCAGGCAGAGCCGGCCGATGCCGGCGGCGTCACCCACCAGCCACGAGGTGTTCGCGAGGCCCCGCTCCTCGGCGAGCCGGGACCCCTCGGCGAGCATGGCCGGATCCGGGTCGACGGCGTAGACCTGATCGGCCAGCGGAGCCAGGGCCAGGGTGATCGGGCCGGGCCCGGCGCCGAGGTCCAGTACGGTCTGCGACCCGTCGAGCGCGAACCGGTCCGCGAGCAGCTCGTAGAACTCCGCCGGGTACGGGGGCCGGTAGCGGGCGTAGTACGGAGCTGCGGACGCGTACGGGGTGCTCATGGGGTCCTCCCGGGCCGGGGTCGATCCGCCGATGGTGGGGCACAACCCGGCGTCCGGCGACGACCGGCACCGGAAATCCCCCGTACGGATTCCCCGGCCGCCCCTACCGAACGGTTCGGTTACGTCGCCGCGGCCGGCCGGTGGCCCCCGTTCGTGAACGGATCGAGCCGGCGCCGGCGCCGGCTGATCGAGTCGGGGTCCCAGCCCGGCCGGGGTACGGAGGCCAGCAACAGCTTCGTGTAGGGGTCCCGGGGCGAGGTCAGGAGCTCGGAGACGGGGCGGTGTTCCATGGTCCGGCCGCGGTACATGACGAGGGCCTCGTCGCAGACGTAGCGGACGACGGCCAGGTCGTGGCTGACGAAGACCAGCCCGATCCCGGTGTCGCGCCGGATGTCCGACAGCAGGTTGAGCACCTGCGCCTGCACGGAGACGTCCAGGGCCGACACCGCCTCGTCGAGCACCAGGACGGCGGGTTCCACCGCCAGCGCCCGGGCGATCGCCGCGCGTTGGCGCTGCCCGCCCGAGAGGCGGCGGGGCAGGGCGGCCGCCTCGCGGTCGCCGAGGCCGACCTGGGCCAGCAGCTCCCGGACCCGGGCCGCCCGCACCGCGCGGTCACGGGTTCCGTGCAGGCGGAGCACGCCGTCGATCGTCGCGCCGATGCTGATCCGGGCGTCCAGCGAGAGGTAGGGGTCCTGGAAGACGATCTGTACGGCCTTGGCCCGGGCCAGCCGCGCCGGTCTGCCCCGTACGGACGCGGCCAGCGGCTCGCCCTGGACGAGGATCCGGCCCGCGTCGGGGCGTTCGAGGCCGATCAGCATCCGGGCCGTGGTGGTCTTCCCGGAGCCGGACTCGCCGACGATGCCGAGGGCCCCGCCCGCCCGGAGGGTGAACGACAGGTCGTCGACCGCGACGACCTCGGCGCCGCCGGTCCGGTAGGTCTTGCGCAGGCCGCTCACCTGGAGGAGGGGGGCGGTGGGTTCGGTGGTCAACTGTCCTCCGGGCGGGATGCGAGGGACGGCGCCGGCAGGGCCGCGGCCAGTTCGGCCGTGCGGTGGCACGCGACCTCGGCCGGGCCGTGCCGCCCCGGCAGGGGCGCGGACTGGTCGCAGCGGCCGGGCTCGGCGAAGCGGCACCGGGGTGCGAAGGCGCAGCCGGGAGCGGACTCCAGCAGGCCCATGGGGGCGCCCGGGATGGGGGTGAGCCGGCCGAGCGGGCCGTCGAGCGGCGGTGAGGAACCGAGCAGGCCGGCGGTGTAGGGGTGGCGGGGCGAGGTGAAGAGCTCCCCCACGGGCGCGGTCTCCACGATCCGGCCCGCGTACATGACGTAGATCCGGTCGCTGACCGCGGCCGCGAGTTCGATGTCGTGCGTGATCAGGAGGAGGCCGAGGCCGCGTTCGCGTTGGAGGCGCCCCAGGATGGCGAGGATCTCGGCCTGGGTGCTGACGTCGAGTGCGGTGGTCGGCTCGTCGCAGAGCAGCAGCCGCGGTTCGGCGGTGAGGGCGGCGGCGATCACGACGCGCTGGAGCATTCCGCCGGAGAGCTCGTGCGGGTACTGGTTCAGGTGCCGGGCGGGGTCGGGCAGGCCCACCGCGTCGAGCAGTTCGGCGGCCCGGGCGTCGGCCTGGGCCTTGGACCAGCCGTGGACCAGGCGCAGGGGTTCGGTGAGGAAGTCCCCGACGCGGCGTACCGGGTTGATGGCGGCCCGCGGGTCCTGGTAGATCATCGCCGCCTTGTTGGTCCGTACGTCGCGCAGTGCCGCGGCGTCGGCACCGACCAGGTCGGTCCCGTCGACCCGTACCCGGCCGCCGACTTCGGCGTCCGCCGGGAACAGGCCGAGGGCGGCGCGGGCGGTGACGGACTTGCCCGAGCCGGATTCGCCGACCAGGGCGACGACCTCCCCGGCGCGGACCCGCAGGTCGACGCCGTCCAGGATGGGGCGGGCCATGGCGGGCAGCGTGACGCTCAGGCCTTCGTATGCGAGCAGTGTCATCAGGAGTCCCTCCCCGCGAGCCGGTCGCCGAGGTTCTCCCCGACGACGTTGAAGGCGACGACCACCAGGACGACCGCCACGGCCGGCACGATCGCGGACAGCGGCTGCCCCTGGAGCACGGCCGCCTGCCCCTGGTTGATCATGGCGCCCCAGTCGGGGGTCGGCGGCTGTACGCCGAGCCCCAGGAACGAGAGGGCGGCGAGGTCGAGCAGGGCGTAGCCGAAGTTCACCGTCGACTGGGCGAGCAGGGTCGGGGCGATGTTGGGCAGCATCCTGCGGACCGTCACGAACAGGGCGGAGTGGCCCTGCACTTGATAGGCGGCGATGTAGGGGCGGGCCTTCTCCTGGACGGCGAGTCCGCGGACGAGGCGGGCGGTGTACGGCATGTAGGCGATCGCCATGGCGAGGACCGGCGCCGTCATCCCCTTGCCGAAGAGGGCCACCGCGAGGATCGCCAGGAGCAGCGCGGGGAAGGCGAAGACGACGTCGAGGACCCGGCCGGTCACGGTGTCGGTCCAGCCGCCGCGCCAGGCGGTGAACAGGCCGACCGCGGTGCCGAGGAGGGTGGAGAAGAGCACCACGGCGAGGGGTCCGGCAAGGCTGGTGCGGGTACCGGCGATCAGCGCCGAGAAGGTGTCGTGGCCGCCTTGGTCGGTGCCCAGCCAGTGGTCGGTGCTCGGGTCCAGGAGGGTGTCGCCGAGGCGGCCGAAGGTCGGGTCCTGGGGTGCGAGCCACGGCGCGAGCAGCGCCACCAGGACGAACAGGACGAGGAGCAGCAGGCAGGTCTGCTGGAGCCGGCTGCCGCCGAGGGTCCGGAGCCGGGTCAGCGCGCGACGGCCCGTGGCCGCCGGTGCGGCCGTCGCGGCCCGGGCGGTCCGTGCGGCCGGTTCGGGGTTCGCGGTGGGTGCGGTCATCGTGCGCTCCCCGCCGCCGCCATGCGCGGATCGATCAGCGGGTGCACCAGGTCGACGAGGGCGTTGACCACGACGAACGCGGCCACCACGAGCAGGACGATCGCCTGGACGACCTGGAAGTCCAGCTGGTCCACCGACTGCACCAGCAGGGAGCCCACTCCGGACATCCCGAAGGCGCTCTCCACGATCGCGGTGCTGACCAGCATCCCCGAGACCAGGAGCCCGGAGACGGTCACGATCGGTCCCAGGGCGTTGCGCAGGACGTGCCGCCGGATGACGGTCCGGCGGGGTGTCCCCCGGCTGAGGGCCACTTCGACGTGCTCGCGGCGCAGTTCGTCGAGCATCGCCGAGCGGGTCACGCGGGTCACCAGCGCCACGAAGGTCACGGACAGGGCCGCGGCCGGGAGCACCACGTGGTGCAGGCGGTCGAGGACTCCGGCGCCGTTCCCGATCGTCGGGAACCAGCCCAGCTGCACGCCCAGTACCGACCTGAGCAGGAGCGCGGCGACGAAGGCGGGCGCCGCGGCGCCCACGGTCACCAGGAGCATCAGGGTGCGGTCGGTCCGCGAGCCCCGGCGCAGCGCGCCCACCACGCCGGATCCGATGCCCACGACCGCGATCATCAGGGCCGCTACGCCGATCAGCAGCAGGGACGCGGGCAGCCGCGACCAGATGACCGAGGAGACGTCCTGGTGGAAGAGGTGGGAGCGGCCGAAGTCGCCGTGCAGGACGCCCTCCAGCCAGTTCCAGTACCGGACCGGGAACGGCTCGTCGAAGCCGTACTGGCGGCGGATCTCGGCGAGTTCCTGCGGGCTGGGGCTGCGCCCCTTGATGAGGAAGGAGGCGGGGTCGCCGGGCGCCAGGAACAGCGAGGAGAAGACGAGGAAGGAGGTGACGAGCAGGGTCGCCGCCATGCCGGCCAGCTTGCGCAGCACGCGTCCGGCCCGTGCCACCGCGACGGTCATCCCTTCGCCCCGATCTCGGCCGCCCACGGGCGGTAGAGGTAGGCGATGGACGGCTGGACGCCGGTGATCCGCTTGCCGAGGAACACGCTCACGGGCTGGGTGTAGAGGGGCAGCCAGGGCAGTTCTCGCATTGCGATCCGCTGGGCCTCGGCGTTGGCGGCCATGTGCTCGACGGGGTCGTGGCTCGCGACAGCCTTGTCGACGGCCTTGTCGAAGGCGGGGTCGGACCAGTTGCCGTAGTTGCCGAACGCGCCGGTCTGCAGGGAGCCGTACATGTCCAGCGGGTCGGTGATGGAGGTGTACCAGAAGGTGAGGAAGAGGTCGATGCCCTCGCGCGCGGCCGGGTCGGTGAAGAGCGTCGTGTACTTCTCCGCGGAGACGGAGTCGATCTGCGGCTTGAGTCCGATGGCCGTGGCGGCCTGGGCGACGGCCTGCGTGATGATGGTCGTCTGGGAGTCCAGCGGGCTGGTCGCGATCACGACCTTCTGGCCGTTCACTCCGGCCTCGGCGGCGAGTGCCTTGGCCTTGGCCGGGTCGTACGGGTACGTGGGGAGTTCCTTGAGGATGGCGTCGCGGGACGCGGCGGGCCCCTCGTTCCAGAGGTTGTCGGTGATGAGCGAGTCGGCGACCTCGCCGACCCCGCCGGCGCCGGCCTTGACGATGCCCTCGCGGTCGATGGCCATCAGCAGGGCCCGGCGCACCCGGGCGTCGCCGAGCGGGCCCTTGAGGTTGCCGACCACCTCGTCGGCGACGGTGGTGTTGCGGCCGAAGTAGAGGGTCCCGGCCTGGGTGTCGCGCAGTTGGGAGTAGGCGGTCGGCGGGACCATCCAGCCGCCGTCGACCTCACCGCTCTGGAAGGCGTTGACGCGGGTGGTCGCGTCGGTCAGGAAGACGAACTTCACCTGCCCGGACTTGGCCTTGAGGGCGGGGTTCCAGTAGTCGTCGAACCGCTTGAGCGTGAGGGACTGGCCCGAGGTCCAGGAGCCGAAGGAGAACGGGCCGGTGCAGTTCACGCCGGTCTGCGGATTGCCGTAGTTCTTGCCGGACTTGGCGAGGGTGGCGGCGGACTCCACGGTGCCGGGGCTGGCGGCGAGGTACTTGTTGAAGGTGGAGTCGGGCTGCGCCAGGGTGACGGTGACCTCCATCGGCCCGGTGCGGTCGACCGACTTCACGTTCCGGAAGGTGTTGGCCCAGACGCTGGCCGTCTCGGGGTCGAGGTTGCGGCGCAGCGAGGCAACGACGTCGTCGGCGGTGAGCGGGGTCCCGTCGTGGAAGCGCACGCCGGGGCGGATCTGGTAGACCCAGGTGGTGGGCGTGGGGTTGATGTACGAGGAGGCCAGGTTCGGCGAGGTCGTCAGATCGGGGTTCCAGCGGAGCAGGCTCTCGCAGACGTTGGCGAGGATCTGGTTGGGCGGGTAGTCGAAGGAGTAGGCGTAGTCGATGGTGGTCGGCTCCGCGAAGATCGACCAGGTGAAGGAGTCGACGGGGCCGGCGGCGGCCGGCGTCGCGTCGGTGAGCTCGAAGGCGGTGGCTCCGTCCTGCTGTCCGCCCGTGGTGCCGCTGCACGCGGTGGTGACGAGCAACGCGCCCGCCGCGAGGGCGGTCGCCAGGGCGTGGCGGATCCGGCTGCTTCGGTGGTGCGGCGATCCCGATGTGGCTGATGACATCGTCTGGCTCCCTGAGGGGTGAGCGTGGTGGGGTTCGTGCTGCTCGGCCGGTGGCGGCCCGGCCGGTGACTGCCCGGTCCGCCGGCAGTCCGTGACCGGTGTGTCGGTGCTCAGTGCGTCGCGGCGAAGACGAGTTCGCCGTCGAGGTAGGTCCGGAGCACCCGGGTGTCGGCGATCTCCGCGCCGGGGTGGGCGAAGGGATCGCGGTCGAGGACGACGAGGTCCGCGTACTTGCCCGCCTCGACGGTTCCGGTGACCTCGTCGAGGTGGTTCACCCAGGCGCTGCCCGCGGTGTAGGCGGTCAGGGCCTGGGCGAGGGTCAGCGCCTGCTCGGGGAAGAAGGGCGGCAGGGGTTCGAAGGTCCCGGACGGGTGGGGGGCCTCGTCGGGTACGGCGCGGTTGACGGCGACGTGGATGCCCCACAGCGGGTTGGGGCTGCTCACCGACCAGTCGCTGCCGGCGACGAGGCGGGTGCCGGCCCGCTGCAGGTCGCCGAAGGGGTACTGGAGGGCGGCCCGTTCGGGTCCGAGGAAGGGGATCGTCAGCTCGTCCATCTGCGGCTCGTGCGCGGCCCACAGGGCCTGGATGTTCGCGGCCGCTCCCAGGTTCGCGAAGCGCCCGATGTCGTCGGGGTGGACGATCTGCAGGTGGGCGAGGTGGTGGCGGTTGTCGTTGGCGCCGTTGGCCGCCCGGGCCGCGGCGAGTGCGTCGAGCACCTCGCGCACGGCGCGGTCCCCGAGCGCGTGGAAGTGGAGCTGGAAACCGGAGCGGTCGAGCCGGGTCACCGCCTCGGTGAGCAGTTCCGGGTCGATGAAGCTGAGCCCGGAGTTCGCGGTGGCGCAGCCGCAGCCGTCGAGGTAGGGCTCCAGCAGGCCGGCCGTGAAGTTCTCGGCGATGCCGTCCTGCATGATCTTGATGCTGGTGGCGTGGAAGCGGCCCACCTGTCCGGTGCGGCGGCGCTCCTCCAGGTCGGGTATCTGTTCCAGGCCGCGTTCGCGGTCCCACCACAGGGCGCCGACGACGCGTGCGCGCAGGGAGCCCTCGTGCGCCGCCCGCAGGTAGACGCCGTAGTTGTCGGGGTTGCCGGGGAAGGCGCCGATCATGGCGTCCTGCCAGCTGGTCACGCCGAGGGAGAAGAGGTGCTCCTGTGCGGCGAGCAGGCCGGCGTGCGCCTCGTCCGGCGTCGCGATGGGCACGTGGCGGGCCACCAGGTCCACGGCGCCCTCCTGGAGGGTGCCGGCCGGGGTGCCGTCGGTCTCCCGCTCGATCCGGCCGTCCACCGGGTCGGGGGTGGTGCGGTCGACGCCGCAGAGTTCGAGCGCGCGGGTGTTGACCCAGGCTCCGTGGCCGTCCCGGTTGGTGAGCATGACGGGCCGGTCCGGCACCACCGTGTCGAGCATGGCGCGGGTCGGCGTGCCCCCGGGGAAGACGTCCATGGACCAGCCGCCGCCGCGGATCCAGGCCGCCTCGGGGTGTTCCTTGGCGTACGCGGCGACGACGGCCAGGTAGCCGTCGATCGAGTGCTCCTCGCTCAGGTCGCAGCTGAGCATCTGGACGCCGGCCACGGCGGGGTGGACGTGGGCGTCCTGGAACCCCGGAACGAGCAGTCCGCCCGCGAGGTCGACCACCTCGGTGTCCGCGTCCGCGAGGGAGCGGACGGCGGCCTCGTCGGCGACGGCGAGGATCCGTCCGCCCCCGACGGCGACCGCGGCGTCGATGGGGGCCGGCCCGGTCGCGGTGAAGACCTTCCCGCCCACGAATACGGTGTCGGCCCGCTGCCTGTTCTTGGACATCGACGCATCCTCCGGCTCGGCGGGCAGACCCGCACGGCTTGTTTGTTGAGGAGGAGTGAACGGGAGCGCAACATTGTTGTCAACGGTGTTGCGCAGCCTCTGTTCCACATCGTTACACTGGCCCCACCATGCCGAAGCCATCCGACGCACCCGCCCGCTCCAAGCGCGCGGGCAGCCAGCTCACACCCGACGCGATCATCGAAGCGAGCCTGCGCATCGCGGCCCGCGGCAGCGCGGACGCGTTCACCGTCCGGCGCCTCGGCGAGGAGCTCGGCGCCGACCCCACCGCGATCTACCGGCACTTCCGCGACAAGGACGAGCTGCTGCTGTCCGTCGCCGACCGCACGCTCGGCGAGGTGCTCGACAGCATCCCCGACGGGCTCGACTGGAAGGGCCGGCTGCGGGCACTCGCCGACGGCTCCCTGGAGGTGGCGCTGAAGTACCCGGTGGTCGGATCGACGATGGCCAGCCGGACGACCCGGCGACCCAACGAGTTCCGGGTGGTCGAGCTCATCCTGGGCGCCGTCATGGAGGCCGGGCTCGACGGCGCGGAGGCGGCCGTCCACTACCGGATGGTCGGCGACTCGCTCCTCGCGTACGTCGGCCAGCGCGCCGCCTACCTGCTGTTCGACCCGGACGTCAGGGCGGCCGACGAGTCCTCCTGGAGCCGGGAGTACCGCCTGGTCGACGCGGAGGGGTTCCCGAACATCACCCGACTGAGCACGCAGCTCGCCGAGGTGACGGACGAGCAGATCTTCCTGGCCCGGGTGGAGGCGCTGATCACCGCGATCGAGAAGCGGGTGGAGGCCCTCCGCACGGACTCCCCGGATTGAAATGTCATGGCATTGACACAACGCGACGGCGTGATCAGAAAGGGCTCGCGGGAAGCAGCGCACCTATGTACTCTGAGCGAGCTTCAAACCTGATCGCGTTCAAAAACTAAAATGGGGGGGCCGGTGCGTAATCGCCGACTCATGCTTTCCACCGCCGCAATCGTCGCGGCCGGTGTCGGACTCGTCCCGGGTGTCGCCAACGCGACGGGCCAGGACGGAACCAAGGGGACGGACCACCGGGGGGTGTCCGTTCCCGACCTCGATCTGAGCAAGATCGCGGCCAAGGCGTACAAGGAAGGGACCGTCTCCAGCCCCGCTGCCAAGACGGTCCACCCGGCCGCCAAGAGCGGCCAGCAGGCCGCGGGCGCCGCCGCCGAGCCGACGGTCTCCCTGGAGGCCGACACCATCAGCGCGCACGGCGTGGAGCTGAGGCTCGCCGTCACCAGCGACCCGGGCACCGCGCTCGGCGTGCTCGTCGAGTGGGGCGACGGCAGCCAGATACAGGTGGGCGCCAACGGCCCCACCAACCTGACCGAGAACCACGTGTACGCCAAGGCCGGCGTCTACACCGTGAAGGTCTCCCTGGTCGACGGCAGCGGAGTCCGCGGCACCAACCAGATCGTCCTGCCGACCGCGGGCAACGAGTTCACCCCGCACACCCCGACCCGCCTGCTGGACACCCGCGCGGGCATCGGCGCGCCCGCGAAGAAGGTGCCCGCCTTCGGGACCGCCCGCATCAAGGTCGGCGGCGCAGCCCAGATCCCGGCCGGTGTGACCGCCGTGGCCCTGAACGTCACCGTCACCAACCCCTCGAAGGACGGACACGTCCGCGTGTACGCCGAGGGCGGCGAGGTGCCGACCACCTCGAACGTCAACTACACCCCGGGACAGACCGTCCCGAACATGGTGATCGCGTCGGTCGGCCAGAACGGCTACGTGGACATCTACAACCACGGCGCGGGCGAGCTCGACCTCATCGCCGACGTCACCGGCTACTTCTCCAAGTCCGCCGCCAGCGGCTACACCTCGCTCAACCCGAGCCGTATCGTCGACACCCGCGAGGGCCTCGGCACGGGCACGGGCAAGGTCCCGGGCTACGGCAGCTTCAGCACGCAGGTGCACGGCCGCGGGGGCGTCCCGGCCAGCGCCAAGGCCGTCGCGCTCAACGTGACCGTCCACGAGCCGAACATGGAAGGCCACCTGACCGTCTACCCCGGCGGCGCGGCCCCGACCTCGTCGAACCTGAACTTCGGCCAGGGCCAGACCATCGCCAACTCGGTCATCGTCCCGATCGGCCCCGACGGCAAGATCAGCATCCGCAACGGTGCCGGAGCCGGGACCCACGTGATCGTCGACGTCGTGGGCTACTACAGCCCCGAGAGCGAGAGCGCGCTCATCCGCACCGCCCCGAGCCGCTGGTTCGACACCCGTGAGTGGGGCAGCCCGCTCGACGGCCGCTCCTACATCTACGGCCGGGTCGCGGGCGGGGACACGAACGTCACCGCGCTCGTCACCAACGCCACCGTCACCAACCCCGAGGGCACCGGCTTCCTGACGGTCTCCCCGGACCCCAACTCGTGGGCCGCCTACGAGGGTGGCTGGGAGACCTGGCCGACGCCGCCGAACTCCTCCAACCTCAACTGGACCTACCGCAAGACCGTCCCGAACCTGGTCCAGGCGAGCTCCGGCGTCAACAACGTGATCGACTTCTGGAACATGGGCTACCAGTCCACGGACCTGCTCGTCGACACCTTCGGCTTCTACGCCAAGAACTGACGCCCGGCCCACCGGCAGGACCGGCCGGCTGAACCGCCGTACGGCGTTTTCCGGCACGGCCCCGGCCCCGGCCCCGAATCAGTTCGACGGGGTCAGCCGCTCCCACAGGAACGTGTGGACGAGGGCCTCGTTGAAGGCGGTCTGCCGGTGGTCGGTGGCGCCCGCGTGGCCCCCGCCGAGGTGCTCGTGGAAGAGGACCGGATGCCCGAACTCGCGCAGCCGGGCGGCCATCTTGCGGGCGTGGCCCGGGTGGACGCGGTCGTCGCGGGTGGAGGTGAGCAGGAGCAGCGGCGGGTACGCCGGCCCGTCCTCCCGGACCTGGTGATACGGGGAGATCCGCTCCAGGTGGGGCCGGTCGGCCGGGCTGTCGGGGTCCCCGTACTCGGCGATCCAGCTGGCGCCGGCGAGCAGCTTGTGGAAGCGGAGCATGTCCAGCAGCGGCACGTGGGCGACGACCGCGCCGAACAGTTCCGGGTCCCGGGTGAGCATCGCGCCCATCAGCAGTCCGCCGTTGCTGCCGCCCTCGATGCCCAGCTGGGCGGGGGTGGTGATGTCCCGCGCGGTGAGGTCCCGGGCGACGGCGGCGAAGTCCTCGTACGCCCGGACCCGGTTCGCGCCGAGGGCGGCCCGGTGCCAGTCCGGCCCGTACTCGTGCCCGCCCCGGATGCCCGCGACGACGTAGGTGCCGCCCCGCGCGAGCCAGGCCCGTCCGGTGAGCGCGCTGTACTGCGGGACCATGGAGATCTCGAAGCCGCCGTACCCGTAGAGCAGGGTGGGGCCCGGGCCGGGGCGGTCCTCGGGTCCCACGACGAAGTACGGGACCCGTGTCCCGTCCGCGGAGGTCGCGAAGTACTGGCGCACGGCGAGGCCGGCGGTGTCGAAGAGCGCCGGGCTCTGCTTGACGCTCTCGCCGTCGCCGCCCGCCGTGCCCCGGTAGAGGGTGGACGGCTGGAGGAAGCCGGAGACGTGGTGGAAGTACTCGTCGCTCACGTCCGGGTCGGTGGAGGTGACCGAGGCGGTGGACAGCGGCGGTACGCCCGGCAGCGGGGCCCGCTGCCAGCCGCCGGGCCCCGGGGTGAGGAGCTCCATCCGCGAGGAGACGTCGGCGCGGGTGCTGAGGATGAGGTGGTTGCGGGTCCAGCTGTATCCGGCGAGCGCGGTGCGCTCGTCCGGGGTGAACAGCACCTCGGCGTCCCGCTCCCCCGCCAGGAAGGCGTCAAAGTCGAAGGCGAGCAGGCTTCCCGCGGGATGGCCGAGCCACGGCCTCTTGGTGGTGACGGTCAGCCACTCCCGGTGGACGGAGGCGCCCGCGTCGTCCGGCACGTCGATCTTCACCGGCGGGCCGGCGGGGTCCTCCGGGAGGAGGAAGAGCTCCTTGTTCCAGAAGTCGATCTGGCGGTGGACGAAGTCACGTTCGAAGCCGGGGGTGTCGTCGCGCCATCCGGTGGCGGACAGGTCCGAGGGCCGGCCCTCGTAGACCGGCTCCGCCTCTTCGAGGGGGGTGCCGCGGCACCAGTGGCGCACCTGGAGCGGGTAGCCGGACGCGGACATCGAGCCGGGGCCGAAGTCGGTCCCGATCCAGATCCGGTCGTGGTCGATCCATCCGATCCGGGTCTTGGCCTCCTCGACCGTGAACCCGTCCTCGACGAAGGCCAGGGTCTCCAGGTCGAACTCGCGCACGACGCAGGCGTCGGCGCCGTCCCGCGACAGCATGACGAGGGCGTGCCGGTGTTCGGGGGCCAGGACGCTGCTGCCCGCCCAGGCCCACTTCTCGTCCTCGGCCTCGGCCAGTGCGTCCAGGTCCAGGAGCACCTCCCAGGCCGGCCGCTCCGTGCGGTACTCCTCGAGCGTGGTCCGCCGCCACAGCCCGCGTACGTGGTCGGCGTCCTGCCAGAAGTTGTAGAGGTGGCGGCCCCGACGGACGACGTACGGGATCCGGCCGTCGTCGTCCAGCACCTCCCGCATCTCCTGTTCGAGCACCTTGAACCCGGGGGTGCCGGTCAGCGCCTCCACGGTCTCGGCGTTGCGCTCCCGGACCCAGTCGAGGGCGGCCTCGCCGGATACGTCTTCCAACCAGAGGTAGGGGTCTTCATGGCTCATCAGGCGATTGTGCAGGAAGACGGGCCGCGCGCAGGGCCGAGTGCACCGACCAGACCACCGAGACCAGCGGGACCGCGACCACCGCGCCGACCACTCCGGCGGCGATGGCCCCCGCGACCACCGAGATCGCCACCACGAGGGGGTGCAGCCGCACCGCCCGGCTCATCACCAGCGGATGCAGCACATGGCCCTCGATCTGGCCGATGACCACGATCAGCGCCACCACGATCGCCGCGACGAGAGGCCCCTGCGCGGCCAGCGCGACCACCGCGGCGACCGCCAGCGCGACCGGCGAGCCGATGAGGGGGATGAAGGCCGCGAAGAACTCCAGTACCGCCAGGGGAACGGCCAGCGGGACCCCGAGGAAGTACAGGGACACCCCGACGAGGACGGCGTTCGTCGCCGCGACCAGCAGGATGCCGTGGGTGTAGCCGGTGAAGGTGCGCCAGGCCGCCCGCCCGCCGATCGCCACCCGCCCGCGCACCGGCTCGGGCAGCTGCGCGCAGAACCACGTCCACTGCCGGTCGCCTCCGTGCAGGAAGAAGACCGAGCAGAAGACGGCGAGGGCGAGGACGGTCAGGACGTGCACCAGCCGCCCGGCGCCGCTGACCGCCTGGCTGAGCAGCGTGGAGCGATGGCTGGAGAGGTACGCGCCGATCCGGGACTGTACGTCGGAGAGCGCGCGCGGGTTCAGCCGGAAGGGCGGCTGCTCCAGCCACGCCTCGATGCCGGCGAGTCCCTGGCGGAACTCCCGGGCCAAGGTCGTGCTCTCCCCCGCCACGGCCTCGCCGACGAGCGTCAGCACGCCCAGGACCAGCAGCGCGCTGCCGACGAGGGTCACGGCGACGGCGAGCGTGCGGGGGACCGTGCGGGCGAGGCGCCCGGTGGGCGACCACAGCAGGGCCGCGACGACGAGACCCAGGAAGAGGGCCACGGCGATCTCGTGGAAGCGGCCCAGCACGGCGAAGACCGCGTAGACGGCGGCGCCGACGACCAGCAGGCGCCAGGCGTACGACGCGGCCGTACGCAGGAACGGTGACACCGGCGGCATGGTCCATGGATGCCACCGCGGGCCCGCCTTGCCACGGGCGGGGCCCTCGATTCGCCCGTCCGGGGCGGGTCCGCGGGCGCTCCGGCGCTCCGGCGGCCGGTGTCCGGCGCCTGAGCGGGGAAAATCCTTTGCGCGGGCGCGGGCGCCCGTCGACGATGGCCTCTCGTGAGCACTTCCCGCCTGGCCGCCCTTGTGCCCGACCTCGCCCCGTTCCGGTCCGGCCGTGACTTCCGGCTGCTGTTCTACCAGGGGACGGTGACGTACTTCGGCTCCTTCATGGCCATGATCGCGCTGCCGCTGCAGATCAAGCACCTGACGGACTCGCCGCTGGCCGTCGGCGCGATGGGCGCGGTGGAGCTGGTTCCGCTGGTGGTCTGCGGGCTGTACGGGGGCGCGCTCGCCGACGCGGTCGACCGGCGGCGGATGATCCTGCTGACCGAGGCCGGTCTCGGGGTGCTCGCGCTGGTGCTGCTGGTGAACGCGGCCCTGCCCGATCCGCTGCTGTGGCCGCTGTACGTGGTCGCGGCCGGGGTGTCCGCGCTGGCCGGGCTCCAGCGGCCGGCCATGGACTCGCTGATGGCGCGGATCGTGCCGCACGACCAGCTGACCGCGGCCGCCGCCCTCAACGGGCTGCGCTACCAGTTCGGCGCGATCGCGGGTCCGGCGCTGGCCGGTCTGGTCGTCGCGTACGCCGGATACGCCTCGGCCTACGCCATCACCGTCGTGGGCTTCCTCGTCTCCGTGCTGCTGTGTCTGCGGCTCAGTCCGGCGCCGCCGGTACGGGGCGCCGAGCGCCCGTCGCTGCGCGGGATCGCCGAGGGCGCGCGGTACGCGTGGAGCCGGCCCGTGCTGCTGGGGACGTACGCCGTCGACCTGGCGGCGATGCTCTTCGCCTTCCCGAACGCGATCTTCCCCTTCCTCGCGGACGAGCTTGACGCGGTGTGGGCGCTGGGGCTGATGTACACGGCGGGGGCGGTGGGTTCCCTGGTGCTGGGGCTGACGAGCGGCTGGGTGTCCCGGATCCGGCGGCACGGGCTGCTGGTGGTGGCCGGGGCGGCGGTCTGGGGGCTGGCGATCGCTGCCGCGGGCGCGTCCGGCGGCATCTGGGTCGTGTTGCTGTGCCTCGCGGTGGCGGGCGCCGGCGACATGCTGAGCGGGCTGGCGCGCACCACGATCTGGAACCAGACGATCCCCGAGGAACTGCGGGGCCGGCTCGCGGGGATCGAGGTGCTCTCGTACAGCGTGGGCCCGCAGCTGGGCCAGGTCCGGGCGGGCACGATGGCCGGATGGACCGGTACCCGGCCGGCCTTCTGGAGCGGCGGTCTGGCCTGCGTGGCCTCGGTGGCGGTGCTGGCCGCGCTGCTGCCGAAGCTGATCTCCTACGACGCCGACACGGACGAGGACGCCGTGCGCCGGCGGGCGGCCCGGGAGGCGGAGGCGGAACCGAGCGGCGCGGTGGCCTGACGCCCCCCGCCCGGGCTCAGCTCTCCTTCTCGGCGAGGATCCGGTCGGCCGCGTAGTGCGGGCAGTTGCCGGCGTGCCAGGTCACCGAGAGCGAACAGGCTCCGGTCCGCAGGGTCCGCACCGCGCCGTCGGCGGCGGTGGCCTTGCAGAAGGGGCACACGACGGTCTCCGGGCGCAGTAGATCGAACATGCCGTGTCCTTCCCGCAGCATTCTCACACCGGACCAGTCCAGAACTATCAAATCCGGCGCCATTCGGCCCCAGTACCCGCAAGTACGGATGGGTATTGGAGGCCGTGACCGAACGGGAATAGCGCTGGAACGGCGACGGGGAGGCGTCCCCGTGCGGCTGCCGCCCCGGCGAGAACCCGGGCTGCGGCCCGGTTCGGCGTCGCTCCACGAGTAGACGGCCAGGCTCGCCGTGACGTCGGGAAGACGGACGATGTCATAAGGGTTGCGCAGCGCCACGGCGATGACGGGGACGCCTGTCGCGGTGAGCCGGTCGGTCAGGGCGCGCCGGGCGCTGTGCGCGCCGGGGTTGTACGTGCACACCAGCACGGCGTCGCGGGCCCGGGCGGCCCGTCGTCGCCGACCTGCGGCTGCGCCGCTGAGGGCGGGCGGGAGGTTACTCGCGAGGAAACACCGCCTTTGGCTATGGTGAGCGCCCTCGGTCGATCCCCCCTTCGGATCCAAAGATCAAAGACGGATCCGATGCGTCGATCGAAGGACACTCCCCCACCCGGGACATGAATACGCAGTGCAGAGCCACGCGCCGTCGGCAACACCGCCCGGCGTCGGCTCGGTACGAGCCGGCCTGCCCTCGTCCTGGCACCCAGGACTGGAGGGCGGCTGTCTTCTCATTCACCTACCTCGCGAAGGCAAGGCAGAGATGGCACGAATGCCCCGTCAGTCCCCCCGTCGACCGCAGACGCAGACGCAGACGCACACGCGCACGCACACGCATCCAGTCGACGAACTGCTCCCGATCCCCCGGCTCGCCCTGTACGGCTTCCAGCACGTCCTCGCGTTCTACGCGGCGGCGGTCATCGTCCCGGTCCTGCTCGGCAACGCGCTGGGCCTCTCCCGCCAGGAACTCGTCCACCTCATCAACGCGGACCTCCTGACCTGTGGCTTGGCCTCGATCATCCAGGCCCTCGGCTTCTGGAAGGTCGGCGCCCGGCTGCCCCTGGTCCAGGGCGTCACCTTCACCGCGGTCTCGCCCATGATCGCCATAGGCACCGGCGCGGGCGGCGGTACCGCCGGGCTCCTCGTCGTCTACGGGGCGGTGACCACGGCGGGCATGGCGACCTTCCTCTTCGCGCCGCTCTTCAGCAAGCTCGTGAAGTACTTCCCGCCGGTCGTCATCGGCACGATCCTCACGATCATCGGCATCACGCTGATCCCGGTGGCCCTGCAGGACGCCGCCGGCGGTGCGCACCTCATCGGCACCCCCGCGTACGGGGATCCGAAGAACCTCGCCTACGCACTGGGCACCCTGCTGTTCATCCTGGCCGTGGCCCGGATCGGCAAGCCGTTCCTAAGCAGCCTGGCGGTCCTGCTCGGGCTCGTCGTCGGCACGGCTGTCGCCTGGCTCTTCGGCGACGCCGATTTCGCGGCGGTGCGGGAGAGCGACTGGTTCGGGGTCACCACGCCCTTCCACTACGGCATGCCGCGGTTCGAGCTGCTCCCGATCGTCGCCATGCTCGTCGTCGTCCTGATCACCATGGTGGAGACCACCGGGGACGTCTACGCGATCGGCGAGATCACCCGCAAGAAGGTCGACGCCGACACGGTGGCCCGGGCGCTGCGCGCCGATGGCGCGGCGACGGTGCTCGGCGGCGTCCTCAACTCGTTCCCGTACGTGGCGTTCGCCGAGAACATCGGGCTCGTGCGCATGTCCAAGGTGATGAGCCGGTACGTGGTCGTCGCGGCCGGCGTGTTCATGGTCGTGCTGGGGCTGCTGCCGAAGGCGGGCAGCCTCGTCGCCTCGGTCCCGCACCCGGTGCTGGGCGGGGCGGCGGTCTCCATGTTCGGCATCGTCGCCGCGGTCGGGGTGCAGATCCTGGGGAAGGCCGATCTGCGCGAGGAGCGCAACACCCTGATCCTGGCGGTCAGTCTGGGCGCCGCCCTGCTGCCGACCACGGTCGCGCCGTTCTTCGCCCGGATGCCGGACGACCTCCGGGCGGTCCTCGACAGCGGGATCACGCTGGGCGCCCTCACGGCGATCGCGCTGAACCTGCTCTTCAACGTCTTCACGCGCCGCACCACGAGGGAGATCGACTGGGAGGGCATGGGGGAAGACGAGGCACCGGAGGCGGAGTTCGGGGCGCATCCCGCCCGCTGAGGCGGGCTCCCGGCCCCGGGCACGGCGGGGGCCGGGAGGGGCGAGTGCGCCCTTCCCGGTCCGCTCCGATCTGCCGGCGGCCGGCGGCAGACGGCAGACGGTCGGCGGCCCGTCAGCGCCCGCCCAGCGGGAACGGGGAGGCTTCGCCCTCCTCGCCGATCAACTCCCAGAAATGGTCGACGAGTCGGCGCAGGTAGGCGGCGCGCTCCGCCGCGATCTCCTTCAGCCGGGCGTCGTCGTTGCGTGCGACGAGGTGTCCCATGTACCGCTCCGAGAACCGCGAGAACTCCCCGTGCATCGTGCGCAGCGCGTCCCCCACGCTGGTCGCGTCCACCACGACGATCTCCGCCACCGGGTCCACGTACGCCTTCCACCGCCCGGTGACGGCCGATCTCAGGTGCTCCGCCAGCTCGTCCACCCGGCCCATGATCCCGATGAGCTTGCGCAAGGACAGGCCCAGGGCGTCCACGAGCGCCCTGGTCTGCCAGGCGTCGCCGTGCCAGTGCTGCGCCGCTTCGGCCGCGCGGTACTCGGTCGGGTCCATGCCTATGCGGTACGCCAGCCGCTCCACGGTGAGCCGGCGGGCCAGGCGGTGCTCGGCGAGGGTGCGCGGTTCGATGCCCATCAGCGCCGTCGCTTCGCACCACAAGACGTCTGCCAGGGCGAAGAGTTGGCGGTCGGTGGGGATTTCGGAGCCGTGCTCCCAGGCCAGGACCAGCTGCGGGTGGACGGGTGCGCCGCAGGTGGCCATGAAGTGGGCCACCTGGGTAGGGGACAGGCCCATGCGGGCTCGTGCGGACCTGGCCTCGGTCGGGGAGAACGGAGTGCTGTGCACGGACGCGACACCTCGCAGCATCCTCGGACGCGAGGCGTGCGAGGGGAGGACGGATCAATGGATGAACACCAAGCGCGGGCACAGTAACAGATGTTCAGCTGATGTTCAGCGGGGTATAACCTTCCGTCTCCCTGTGATTCAAAGGCTATTGAGGGCCTCCGGGTTCGAAGTTCGCGAGCATCTGTTCCAGCGCGGCCTGGTCCGGCCCCGTGAAGGGATCGATGCCGGGCAGCGCGGCGAGGGTGTCGACGAACTGCGCGGTCTGTCCCACCGCCGGCGGCAGGTGCGTGCACAGGATGGTCTGCGGGTCCATCGCCCGCAGCGGCTCCACGGTGGCGAGGAACCGGTCCGGATCCACCACTTGGACCCAGGGGCTGTCCACACTCGCCCAGAGCCGCTGGGACGCCCGCACGTCCTCGGCCGGCACCGCCCCGACGTCGGTGCCCGTGGCCACGTCCGCGGTCGGCATCGGGCCGCCGAAGCAGTCGGAACTGAAGCAGGTCCGCGACCGGTCCTCGTAGAAGCCGACGGTGGCCGGGTTGTCGAATAGCGGCGGCCGGAACGCGTGCAGCGTCCGGTCGCCCACGTCCAGGGTCTGGCCCGGATTGAGGAAGTACACCCGGTCCAGGGGCAGCGGCCGCTCCGTGGACATGATCCCGGCGGCCAGGAACGTGGTGACCAGCCGCGCCCGGGGAGCCGCTTCGAGCAGGGCGAAGAGGCCGCCCGTGTGGTCGCGGTCGGGGTGGGTCAGCCAGATCCACCGCACGTCGGCGGGATCGACCACGGAACCGAGGGCGTCGACGAAGTCCCGGTCCGGCAGTCCGAGGCCGGTGTCGACGACCACCGGCTGCTCGGAGTGCAGGACGAAGGCGTTGACGGGAAGGAAGCCGATGCCCGGAACCTCCAGGCAGTCCGCGAGAACGGTGATGTCGGGTCCCAGCTTGTGCGTCGTCATGGCAGTCTCCACCCTCCTGCGCGGTACGGGCTCTCCCCCCATCGTGGCGCCGTCGGGTTGCGACCGCGCGCGGGAGGCGGTAGCCGTGCCGGGCCGCCGTCCTCAGTTCGCGCAGTCCGTGTCCCGGGCAGGGCGCCTGCCGGTGGTGAGGAACTCCGTGACGGCACGGTTGCCGCACGCGTTGCCGTTGCCGAGGTACAGCCCGTGGCCGCCCTGCTCGACGGTGACGAGGCGGGCCCGGTCCCCCAAGGCCTCGCGCATCCTCAGACCCCCGAAGAGCGGGGTCGCCGGATCGCGGCGGCTCTGGAGCATGAGGATGTTGGACGGCCCGTCGTCGGTGATCCGGGTCGACTTCTGCGCAGGGGCGTCCTTCCAGAAGGAGCAGGGCAGCACGTTCACCGGCATGCCGGCCGTGAGCGGGTGGCGGGCGCGGTCCGCGTCGACCGCGCGCTGGTACGAGGCCGTGGACGCCTGCGGCCACGCCACGTCGTTGCAGATGACGGCGACCATGAGCGCGGCGTCCGGGTCCGGGATGGGCTGGGCGAGCTCGCGCGGGAGGACGGGCTTCTGCGCCGGGTCCCCGGCCTCCCTGACGAACCGGGCGAAGGGGGCGAAGGCGGAGTCGCTGTAGAGGGCGTTCTGCAGGGCCTGGCGCAGCCCGTTGCCGGTCAGGGGCACGCCCGGGGTCGTCGATTCCCTCGGTGCGCGGTCCAGCGCGGCTGCGAGGGAGACGACGAGCGGCTCGACCTCCTCCGGCCGCGCGGCCAGTCGCAGGCCGTCCCGGTCCCGGCCGGCATGGGCCGCCCAGGCCGCGAAGTCGGGGAAGCGGTCCTCGGCGCCCTGCGACATGTTCGCCAGCCAGCCGCGGGCGACCCGCTTCGGGTCGGGGTCGCCGCTGCTGTCGAGGACCCAGCGGTCGGTGCGCTGCGCGTACTTCTGCGCGTACACGGCCCCCACGTACGTCCCGTACGAGGTGCCCCAGGCGGAGAGCCTGCGCTCGCCGAGCGCCTCGCGGAAACGGTCCATGTCGCGTACCTGGTTGGCGGTGGTGAAACTGCGCAGCTCCGGGCCGCCGTTGCGGGCGCAGGCCTCGGCGATCCGCCGGGAGCGGGCCACGTTCTCGGTGATCTCGCCGTTCGGACCCGGCCAGGACCGCAGGCTCGTGAGGTACCGGTCCTCAGGGGCGAGTCCGCAGGTCGCGGTGGTGCTGGCGCCCACACCGCGCGGATCGAAGGCGACGAGGTCGTACGCCCCGCCGAGCTCCCGGCGCAGCGCGTCGCCCTTCTGCTTCAGGCGCTGTACGCCGGATCCGCCCGGGCCGCCGGGGAGCACGACGAGCGTGCCGCGGCGGGCCTCGGGGCGGTCGCTGCGGATGCGGGAGACGGCGACGGTGAGCTGCCGGCCGTCGGGGTCCTCGTAGTCGAGCGGGACCGGCAGCTCGGCGCACTCCTGGCCGGCGGGGACCTCCGGATCGGCGCAGGCGTGCCAACGGAGCTGCGGGGCGGCCGGCGTGGGCCGGGCGGCCGCCGGCGCGGCGCTCGCGGCGCCCGCGGTGGTCAGACCGGCGGCCACGGAGGCCGCGGCGAGAGTGAGGAGCAGGGCCTTCTTCGGGTAAGTCGTCATGGCGCAAGCCTTGGTGATCTCGCGTCGGCGTCCCATCCGGCAGGCATGTCGGCCCCAGTGGGGATAACCCCCGCGCCGGCGTACGGAGACGTACGGAGATCAGGGCAGCGGGACCCCGCGGGCCGCGATCCAGAGCTCGTACCACTCCTCGTGCGTGAGGTCGGGCTCCCGCACGGCCGCGTCGCGGCAGGCTCGGATCCGGTCGGGGCGGGCGGTGCCGATGACGGGCGCGATCCCGGCGGGGTGCCGGATCAGCCACCACAGCAGCACCGTCTCGGGCGTCGTGCCCTTGCGCCGGGCCAGCCCGGCCAGCAGCTCCGCGGTGGCCCGTTCGGCCGGCGTCTGCTCGCGGCCGGTGAACCGGCCCTGCGCCAGCGCGCCCCAGGCCTGGAGGCGGATGCCGTGGTCGCGGCAGTGTTCCAGCGTGCCGAACGGGAAGCCGTTGGCCGCGGACCCGGGCGTGTTGAGCAGGACTCCGGCCTCGACCCAGTCGCGGCTGTGCAGGCTCATCTCCAGCTGGTTGGCCACCAGCGGCACGTCGAGACGCGCCTGGAGGTGGGCGATCTGCGCGGCGCCCATGTTGGACACGCCGAAGCGCCGTACGAGGCCCTGCCGGTGCAGGGACGTCAGCGCCGAGGCGATCGAGTCCACGTCCGCCAGCGGATCGGGGCGGTGCAGCAGGAGGACGTCGATCACGTCGGTGCGCAGCCGGGTCAGGCTCTCCTCCACCCGCCGCGTGATGCTCTCCCCGCGGAGGTCGTAGATCCCCGGGCGGTCCGCGTCGCCGAGCCGGATCCCGCACTTGGTCTGGAGCGTGATGCGTTCGCGCAGCCCCGGCGTGCGGGCGAGCACCTCGCCGAAGACGGCCTCGGCCTTCCCGTGCCGGTAGATGTCGGCGTGGTCGAAGGCGGTGATCCCGCTGTCGAGCGCGGCGGAGATCGCCGCCTCGGCGGCATCGATGTCGCCGGGCCCGTACGCACCGGGCTCCCAGCTCCCGCCGAGGCCCATGCACCCGTACAGCACCCGGTCACCGCTCACACCCGCACTCCCGTCCGTCGCCACGCCCCCACCCTAGGCCCTTGTCCTGGCGTGTCCGACGTGGGCTTCGCGTCGTCCGATCGGCCGTACACTCGGGCCATGGGTCGCATGGGTTCGACGAGGCAGTGCGCGCGGCGGGCCGCCTCCGGGCCGGGCCCGGTCGTCGTCGACCCCGCCGCCGCGGCCGGCGTCGAGGCGCCCGAGACCCGTCGGGTCGCCCTGCACGGCCACGGCTAGCGCTTCCTCTCCTTCCTCCTCCGCTCGGCCCGCCGCTGTTCCACGCGGTGATCGCGGCTCTCCCGCCGGGCCGAGCCACCTCGTCGTCCTGTTCCCGCCGGACTGTTCCCGCCGGACTGTTCCCGTCGGACGATCGCCCGCCCCGCTCCACGTCACCACCGCAGCTTCCCGGCATGCCGCCGGCGCTGCCGCCCGGCTACGGCCGCACGCCCGGGCCGAGCCCCCTCGAAGGGAACATTGTGAAGCTGAGCGAGTTGCTGGCCGGGCAGGAGCACCACGTACTCCGGGGTGACCCGGAGACGACGTCGATCACCGCGGCGACGACGTTCGACGCGGATCGGGTGATGCCGGGCTCTCTGTTCATCGCCGTCCCCGGGCACCGGGAGGGCGGACCGGACGCCGTGTCGCCCGCACTCGCCCGCGGCGCGGCCGCGGTGCTCGTCGACGGCCGGGAACCCGCCCTTCCGGCATCGGTGTGGCCGCCGGGTGCCTGCGCAGTACGGGTGCCCGACACCCGGACGGCGGCCGCGGTCGTGACCTCGCGCTACTTCGGCGAGCCCGGGCGGCAGATGGACATGGTCGCGATCACCGGCACCAACGGCAAGACGTCCGTGTCGTACATGGTCGAGTCCGCCCTGCGGATCTCCGAGGGCGCGAAGGTGGGGGTCATCGGGACCGCCGGCAGCCGCATCGGGGACGAGCTGATCCCGATGCCGCGTTCGGTGCTGACCACTCCGGAGTCACCGGACCTCCAGTACCTGCTGGGGTGCATGCGCGACCGCGGCGCCGGCAGCGTGGTCCTGGAGGCCACCTCGATGGCCCTGCTGACGCACCGCGTCGACCGGACCTTCATCGACGTCGGCGTCTTCACCAACCTGACGCAGGACCATCTGGACGACCACGGCACGATGGAGAACTACCGGGACGCCAAGCTCCGGCTGTTCCAGGGCCTGTGCCGGCACGCCGTGGTCAATGCCGACGATCCCGTGGGCGCCGGAATCCGGTCGATGATGCCCGGGGCCGTGACCACGTACGCGATCGACGCCCCGGCGGACTACCGGGCCACCGGCCTCGCCGTGAGCGCTTCCGGCACACGGTTCACCCTCCACCACGGCGGGCGCGCGTATCCGGCGTCGATCCCCGTTCCGGGGAAGTTCTCGGTGGCCAACGCGCTGGCCACCGTGGCCGCCTGTCACGTCCTGGGCCACGACCTGGGCGCCCTGGTCGACGCACTCGACCGGATGCCTCCCGTACCGGGCCGGTTCGAACGCTTCCGGACCCCGCTCGGCACCTCCGTGATCGTGGACTACGCCCACTCGCCGGATTCCCTGGACAAGGTCCTGACCACCATCCGCGGCTTCGCGCGCGGCCGGGTCGTCACCGTCTTCGGCTGTGGCGGGGACCGCGACACCACCAAGCGGGCCGACATGGGGAGGATCGCCGGAACCCACTCCGACCTCTGTGTCCTCACCTCGGACAACCCCCGCAACGAAGACCCCGAGGCCATTTTGGACCAGGTCGCCCAGGGCCTCGTGGCGACCGGCACCCCCTTCGAGCGCTTCGCCGACCGCCGACGGGCCATCGAGTTCGCCCTGTCGGCCGCGGGTCCCGAGGACGTCGTCCTGATCGCCGGAAAGGGCAGCGAGCCGTACCAGATCGTGGGCGAGGAGCTGCTCCCCTTCAGCGACATGTCCACGGTGCGCGAGCTCTGCGCGTCCCCCAGCCCTTCACACCCGGGCCGATGCACGGTCTGACCGGCGGATACTCAATGATGTCCGCATGGAAAGACATATGGAGACCGGGCGGAGGCCGTCCGGCCGCCGGTTCGGCCGCGCGGTGGCGACCCTGAGCCTGCTGACCTCGGTGGTGGCGTGTACGTCCGCGCAGGCTCCGGCTCCGGTCCCTGGCGCCGGGAGCGGGGACCAGGTCTCCGTGGCGACCTGGAACATGTGCGGGGTGCGGCAGTGGAGCTGCGAGGAGACCGGCAGCCCGAAGGACAAGTTCCAGCAGCTGCGCGACCTGGTCGGCGACTCCGGCGTACGGGTCCTGCTGCTACAGGAGGTGTGCTCGGAGGACCTGCTGTCCTCGGCCGTGCGCCTGGGCCCGGAGTGGCACTCGGTCTTCGAACCGTACGCCGACGTGGACGCGGCGGGCCGGCGCACCTCCGTGGACTGCACCGGGCAGGGGCGCGGCCAGGCCGGCTACGGGCTGCTGGCCGCCTCCCGGCTCACCGATGTGGAGGTGGTCCCGACCGAGCAGCCGACGGTGGGCCTGCACCGCGGGATCCTGTGCGCGCGGGTCCCTGCGCAGGGGCTGCGGGTGTGCAACGCGCACCTGTCGCTGCGGGAGAGCGACGGCGAGCACCCCGACTGGGACTTCCGCGACGACCAGCTGAGCTCGCTGGTCGCCACCGCGGCGACCGACGCCCGTACGGTCTTCGGCGGGGACTTCAACGCTCCGCCGCCGGTGGGCGGCCGGAACACCTCCGCCTGGATCTGGCCGTCGGAGGCCTACGACACGTACCGCGAGTGCGATCAGAAGGGCGACTCCCGCAAGGGGCGCGCCACGCACAAGGACGGCACTAAGATCGACTACCTCTTCACGCAGCTGCCCCGCACCGGCTGCGAGGTGGTGGAGACCAAGGCCTCCGACCACCGGCCGCTGGTGATGCGGGTGAGCCGCCCCGCCGCCGATCCGTCGCCCGCTCCCTCCGCTCCCTCCGCCGATCCCGGCGTCAGTAGCGCGAGTTGAAGTAGTTGCCCTGCTGGGCGGGCACGGAGTAGCCGTTCACCGAGGTGAAGGGGACGGCCGTCCACGGGGAGGCGTTGCCGACGGCGTCCACCGCGATGGCCTCGACGAAGTGGTCGCCCTCGTTCCAGGCCCAGCCCGACTCCCACACCCAGCTGCCGTCGGCCCTCACCTCGCAGGTGCCCAGGGTCACGCCGCCCTCCTGGAAGTCCACGCGCACGGCGCCGGGGGCGTAGCCGGCGAAGCCGACGGCAGGGCCCTGCACCTGCTGGTGCGCCGCCGGGGCCGTCACCGAGAGCGCGAGGGGCTGGGCCGGCCTCGGCGGCGGCGGAGGCGCCGGTACGTACTCGGGCAGGGGCTCGGAAGCGTGCTCCACGGCGGTGAAGACCACTTCGGTGCGCTCGGTCTGGTAGTTGTTCGCGTCCGCGCCGAAGAGCCTGACGACGTGTCGGCCCATGGGCCACGGGCTGGTGCGCTCCCAGACCCAGGTGCCGTCGGCGGCGACGGGCGAGGCGCCCTGGTACTTGCCGTCCTGCCAGAAGCTGACCCGCACAGCACCCTGGGCGGTCCCCGTGAAGCGGACGGTGTTGGCGGGCACCCGCTCCTCCGGCCCTGGCGTCAGCACCACCGGCTTGGGGAAGGAGTCGTCGGCCCTCACCTGGGAGGTCTGCGTCAGGTACGCGTCGATGGCCGAGGTGTCGCGCTCCGGCTGTTCGAAGCCGTTGCGGATCATGCCGAACCGCGGGGTGATTCCGTCGACGAGGAGGTTCAGCAGCCCCATGATGGTGGGCAGGTTGCGCAGCGTGACCTTGCCGTGGTCGGTGATCAGGGAGGAGTCGTTGTAGACGAAGTTGAAGTTCTCCCGCCCCTGGAACAGCCCGAGGAACGGTTCCACCTGCCGCTTGTACTGCTCGTCCTGGGGCGACGTGATCATGTAGATGTTGGCCGCGTGGTTGGCGCCGCTGCGCACCAGGTCCGGGAGGACCGAGTCGAGGGTGCGGACGTTCTGCTCCGTCACCTCGCCCATCATCACCTGG
Source organism: Streptomyces sp. NRRL F-2580 (assembly GCF_000720115.1). Classification (GTDB taxonomy): domain Bacteria; phylum Actinomycetota; class Actinomycetes; order Streptomycetales; family Streptomycetaceae; genus Streptomyces. The sequence continues at coordinate 25,341 of NZ_JOIR01000026.1, read as the reverse complement.
GCCGCGCCGGGGATGCCCTCCTTGACGTACGTCCCGATCAGGAACTGGGGCACGCTGGCCACGATGTTCCTGAAACCGTACTTCAATCCGAAGAACAGGGCCGCGCTGCCGCCCTTGGAGCTGCCGAACATGGTCACTTCGTCCGGCGAGAGGGACAGGGCGTTCATGACCCGCGAGATGAGCCCGGCGACGGACTGCTCCAGGGAGAAGTCCATCCCCTTGCACAGGTAGTAGGTGTTCGCGCCGTCGAAGAGGTCGCGGACCCAGAGGATGTTCGACCGGACCTTGTCGAGCACGCCGTTCGACCAGCCGTACTCACCGGGCGCGGTGAAGTTCGCGAAGACCACGACCAGATGGCGGTTGCCGTTCCTCGCGTGGGAGAACCGGTACTCGATGGGCACCGCCCCGGAGGTGTCGACGCCGGTGAAGACGCGGCGCGCGTTCTGGGCTGCTGCCTTAGACATGCTCGGAATCCATTCTTCTCACCGGCTGGCGCGGCACCTGGCCGAGGGTGCCCCCGTTCCAGGGACCTGGCTGACCCGAGTGGCCCGCCGGGTCCCCCTGGCCCGCGGCGCGGCCGCCCGCCGCGCCGACGGCCGGTGCCTGGGCCCGCGCGGGGTCGAGGTCTCCTCCGGCGATCAGGATGCGGTCGGTCAGTCTGGCCGAGGCGTAGCCGTCGTCCAGATCGCAGAACTCCTGCTGGAACCAGCGGTAGCGGGCGGCGTAGCCGTGCTGGATGCGGTCGATGTTGCGGATCGCCCCGATCAGCTCGGGGGAGGTGTACACGAGCGGGCCGGGTGCGGACTGCTCGAAGTCGAAGTAGAAGCCGCGCAGGGTGTCCCGGTAGTGGTCCAGGTCGTACGTGAAGAAGAGGATCGGCCGCCCGGTGTTGACGAAGTCGAACATCAGGGAGGAGTAGTCCGTGATCATCACGTCGGTGATGAGCGAGAGGTCCGCCATGTCCGGGTAGTCGGACACGTCGTAGACGAAGCCGTCGCCGGCGCCGGGCACCGGGTCCACCACGTTGGGGTGGCGCCGCACGAGCAGGACGTGGTCGTGGCTCAGCTGCGCCTTGGCCTCGTCGAGGTCGATGCGGAAGTCGAGCTTGTACTTTCCGGGTGCGTAGAACTGGTCGTCGCGCCAGGTCGGCGCGTACATGATGACCTTCTTGCCCGGCGGGAGCCCGATGCGGCGGCGCACTTCAGCCGCCCGCCGGCCGGAGTCCGCCCGGCGCAGGATGTCGTTGCGCGGATAGCCGCTCTCGACCATCTCGCCCGGGAACTGGAAGGCCCGCTTGAGGATCGGGGTGCTGAAGCTGTTCGGGGACACCAGCATGTCCCAGTTCCGCACCTCCTTCTCCACGCGTTCCAGGTACCGCTTGTCCGCGAAGTGCACGGCCTCGATGTCGTGGCCGATCCGCTTGAGCGGGGTGCCGTGCCAGGTCTGCACGACGGTCTGGCCGTCCCGCTTCTCGAACCAGTCGGGCAGGTGGTTGTTGGCGACGACGTACTTCGCCCGGCCCATGGCCTCGTACCAGTCGGGCGACCACATGCGGACGGGGCGTGCGGTGGGCGGTACGGCGACCTGGTCGTCGCGCACCACCCACAGGTGCTCGAGGTCCACGCCGCGGCGGACCATCTCCTCGTGGAGGGCGCGGGGGCTGTCGGAGTACTGGGTGCCCTTGAAGGCGTCGAACAGCACGGCCCGGGTCAGCGGCTTGCGGCGGGCCTCCGGGTAGGTCTTGGTGCGCATCAGCTTCTGCCGGTACGGGCCGCGGGCCTCGTCTGGCATCGCCGAGTGCACCAGGAGCGAGAGCCTGTCGTAGGCCTCCGCCTGGAGCTCGTAGCGCCGCTCGTTGCTGGTCATCTCGCTGGGGAAGGCGGGGATCAGCTCCTGCGTCATCTTGACCATGAGGTCGTTGGAACGGTTCTCCGCGGTGACGGCGGACGGGTCCTGGCGGCGCAGGAAGAAGTCCCAGCGGCCGGCGGCCAGCGGGACCTCCCCGGCCAGGTTGCGCATGGCCGCGGGGGTGACGACGAAGCGGAACTCCTCGCCGTACCAGGTGATGGGGACCACGCGCTCCGCGCCGTGGGCCCGGGAGCGTACGACGATGTGCGCCGCGGCGAACTCGGCGGAGTCGAGCTTGTCCTGCGCGGCGTAGCCGACGGTGACCTCCAGGGAGCCGTCGGGGCGCCAGGTGGCGGACTTGGCCAGCGGCAGGGTGTCGCGCTCGAACAGCACGACGTAGCCGGAGCCGTTGCGGTGCACGAAGACCTCGCGGTCCCCGCGCTCGGTCTGCAGCGCGGCCGGCATCCGGTAGTGGCCGTCGGTGGCGTCCTCCGCCATGACGGGGTAGATGGCCGCCTTGCGTCCCTCGACGTGCAGGGTGGTCTTCCAGCCGTTGGCCCCGGTGTTCCAGGACTCCGGGACCCCGTCGGAGGAGGTGGTGCGGTGACCGGGGACGAGGGCCTTGGCCGGGATGCGGGTCACGAAAGTGAACCATCCCTCGCCGCCCGGCTGGAACTGGACCCACGCGTCGTGCCGGCCGGCGCCGCCCATGCTGGTGACCCGGAACTTGCCCCACTCGGGGAGCTTCGGACCGAGGTAGACGCCTCGGAGCTCCAGGTGGTCGCCGACGACCCGGTGCCGCGTGATGCGGCAACGCACCCTCTCCACCCGGAGTTTGAGCTTGCCCTGCAGGAAGAGCGGCACCACGCGGGTGTTCTTCTCCACATACTGGTAGGGCGGATTGGCCGCACTGCCCGCACCGCCCCGGGCTATGCCCTTGTAGCGGAAGAGCCCGCGGCTGAGGACGCCGGCCGCCACGTCCCACGTCCCCTCCACCCACTCGCCCTTGCGCTTGAGGCGGGAGACGTCGAAGCGGACCTGGAATCCGGACCAGTCGTAGCAGTAGCGGCTCTGCTGGGAGTATTCGGTGGCCTGCGGGTAGTACGTGGTCTTCGCCTTGGCGACGACCACCCTGCCCTGCTTCTTGTTCCGCAGGGCGATCGCCTTCATCGACATGTGCCGCTTGTGCACGTTGATGAAGCGGACGTACGCGGACCCCTCGAGGGTCAGGTGCTCGGAGTCGTCCCAGCGCGCGCCGGACAGCGAGCCGTGCAGCGAGAGTTCCTTGTCGAGCCGGTAGGCGCTCTTGTCTATCCCGATCGAACGGTCGCCGAGGTAGGGGTAGTTGAGGTAGCGGTGGAAGCGCCGCTGCACGGGCAGGGGGCCGCCCTTGCGCTCGAACTCGACGACGTCGAGCAGCTCCTTGAGCCGCCCCTCGCGCACCAGGAGCCACTTGACCCGGGCGTCGGCGGGCAGTTCGTGGATGATGTCCGCGTCGGCCTCGTCCAGGAACTCGTTCCCCCACCGCATGAAGGCGTCCCGGTACTCCTCGTCGGCGTCCGGGAGCACCTTCAGGTGCAGCATCAAGTCCGACTTGAGACAGGCGAGATCGTACTTGCGCTTGTGGTCGGAGTAGGAGCGCGCACGGTGTCCGGCGAGGAAGCGGCTGACCGACTGCACCGCGGCGACGCGGTCCCGGAGGTTGCTGAACTCGGTGTGCCGCTGGGTGATGGAGGGTGCGGCGCCGCCCTCGCGGCGGCGCCAGAAGTAGACGATGTCCGTGAGGATGTCGACCTTGGCGGCCCGGAAGTGGGCGAACATGTTGACCCAGGAGTCCTCGTACATCACGCCCTCGGGGAACGCGATGTAGTGGTAGTCCCAGAAGGACCGCCGGAACACCTTGTTCCACACCGTGCGGTCATAGATGAGGTCGGGCAGCTTGGTGATGTGCGTGCCGCGCTTGCTGCTGCGCATGGGGGCCTTGTGCAGCGGGGACTGCCACCTCTTGGTGGAGTTCATCATCTGCACGTTGCCGGAGACGAAGTCGGAGCCGGAGGATTCGAGGGTCCGCACGAGCAACTCGTAGGCGTACTCGGGTATCACGTCGTCGCCGTCGACGAACGCGAGGAACTCCGCCTGGGGGTGGGCGGCGCGGATGCCGACGTTCCTGGCGTGGCCCGGTCCCATCGACTCCTGCCGCAGCAGCCGGAACCGCGGGTCCCGGCGGGCGAAGTCCGCGGCGATCGCGGTCGAGGAGTCGGTCGAGCCGTCGTCGACCATGATCACTTCAAGGTCGCGGAACGTCTGCCTGGCTATCGACTCGAGGCACTCCTCGAGGTAGATCTCGACGTCCTGAAAGGGCACGACGACGCTCAGGCGGGGCATACCTGCCACTCAGAAAACTCCTTGGTAGACACACTTCTCACAGCGCGCCGGGAATCGCCACGGCGCGCCGCCAGACCCGCCCCTGAATCTGGTCACCCACCGCTCCCCGCGCACTCGACCCTCCCCCACCCTCGACCCGCACACTTATACGAGCCTCACAGGGTGTGCGCAGCGTAGGGCAACTGCGCAACGGCGAGCAACTATTCACAAGCGCGCAAGGCTTCCGAAGCTTCACGTCTGCGAATGAGCGATATCCGTCACAACGCCGAGGGCGCACCAACTCCCTCCGGTTCGGGGTGACGCGCGAAAGCACGGACCGTCACCTGTCGGAACACCCTCATGCCCGGTGAGGTAGGTCACCCCACGCGGCACCAGGGCTCGAAGGCGAGACCCGCGTCCATGAGGTCCTGACGGGCGATCCGCAGCCCGCCATTCGTGTCGATCATCGCGATCGTGACCGCACCACGGGCGTCGAGGGCGATGGCCGGCAGTCCGGCACACCGGTCTCCCACGGGGGCCCACCACGCGCCGTACTGCTCACCCTCCGTGGGATAGGCGGCGATCTCGGGACACCCCTCGGCACCCCGCTGCAGCAGCACGGTGCAGTCGTAGCCGTTGATGCGCGTACGGGCGATGCCCACCGGGCCGGCGCCGCCCGCCCCGCCCAGCGGCATGGGCACGCGTGGCGCTCCGGCGGGGGCCATCGGGCGGTAGGCGATCACGCCGCCGTCCGCCGGGTGGCGCCAGAAGTAGGTGCCGGTGCCGGGGCCCGTCTCGTAGGCGCTGTACGTCCCTTCGACGGCGTCGGCCTCCAGGCGTCCGAGCCACCTGAAGTCGCTGCCGGGGCCGTCCTGGCCCCAGTACGCGGCGCCGCCCCGGAAGGGTGCGAGGAACTCGGCCCGGCCGTGGGCCGTGACCAGGGGGACGACGGCACCTCGCGCCCATTTGCCCTGATAGTCCACCCAATTGCCCCATTTGCCGTCAGCGCCCCGGGTACGGCCCCGTACGCCGACCCCGAACCGGGTGGCGACGACGTGGAGCGATCCGGCGCCGTCGGGCAGCACCATCGGGTCTCCCGGCGGGACCGGTGGCTCGCCCTCCTGCTCCCGCTCCGGGAACGGATTGCCCAGGGCGCGCCAGTCGCTGAGCGGGCGGCCGGTCTGATACTGGGCGGCGATGACCAGCTCGCGGCCGCCCGGTGCGTCGTCCCGGTAGCGGGTGCCGGCGAACCAGACGAAACCGCCCGCGTCCTGGGCCAGCGTGAACCGGCCCGCCCACCCCTCGACGGGGAACAGGTCGGGCCCGTGCCAGACGTCCGAGCCGGGGGCCGACTCGGTCCAGCGCACCAGGCCCTCGGCACAGCTCGCGTAGGCGGTCAGCCGGCCGTCCCGCCCCAGGCGGAGCCAACCCCGGGCCGCGAGCCCGCCGTCGGCTGCCGCGGCTATCTCGGAGCCCGGAACCGCGGGCGTGGCGGAGATGACGCCCCGGCCCGTCTCCGCGCGTTCGCGTCGCGCCATGTCCAGCCCACTCCTGCCCGTTCTCGTCCCATATGCCCGGAACGGCCTTGCGGCCGTGGGGCAACTACGGCAGGGCGCCGACCTGTCGCCGCCGGTGGCGGACGTCCGGGGCGGCTCCCGGCCCGGTGCAATCTAGCCTGTCCGCGCCGTTGCCCCGGAGGCGGACCCGTAGATTCCGTGGTCGGCTCGTCGGTTTCGGACGACTTCGCCCGCCCGTGCACTACCCGCGGTCACGGCCGAGGGGCGTTGTCAGACCCCTGCGAGAGGATCATCCTCATGACGATCCTTCCCGCCGATGAGGCGTTGTCCAGCATGCCCAGCGCGCCCGGCATGCCCGGCATGCCCGGCGCGTCCGGCATGCCCGGCGCGTCCGGCATGCCCGGCGCGTCCGGCGTGTCCGACCAGGCCGACTACCGTGCCGCGCTGCGACAGTTGCACGAGGCCTCCCACGCCTACTACGGCGGCGAGAACACCCCGCTGGACGACGCCACTTACGACCGGCTGCGCCTGTCCGTGCTCGCCTGGGAAGCGGAGCACCCGGACGAGGTCGCCCGGGACTCCCCGACAGGCCTGGTCGGTGACGGCGCCGCCCCGGTCGGCGACATAGCGCACACCACCCGGCTGCTCAGCCTCGACAACGTCTTCGACCCGGTCGGCCTGGTGGCGTGGGAGGCCTCGCTCCAGCGCCGCCTGGGCCACCCGCCCGCCGGCGGGTACACGGTCGAGCCGAAGATGGACGGAGCGGCCGTCGCCGCCCGCTACCGGGCCGGGCGGCTGGAGCAGATCATCACCCGCGGCAACGGCACGCACGGCGAGGACGTCAGCCACGTCATCGGCACCATCGAGGGCCTGCCCGAGCGGCTGCCCGTGCCGGCCACGTTCGAGGTGCGCGGCGAGGTCCTGTTCACGCAGGCGCAGTTCGAGACCGCGAACGACGTCCGCAGCGCGCACGGCGCGCAGGTCTTCGCGAACCCGCGCAACGGCACGGCCGGCACCCTGCGCGCGAAGGACCGTCCGTACCGGCTCGCGATGACGTTCTGGGCATACGGGGCGGTCGAGCTCGACGGGGTCGACTTCGTGCCTTCCGGGGCCACGCACTCCGAGGTCCTGGCCGCCGTCGCCGAGGCCGGAGTCCAGACGACGGCCGGCACACCCGCCGGTCTGCACGTGGTCGCGACCCTCGCCGAGGCGCAGCGGAAGGTCGACGGAATCGCCGCGCTGCGGCCCGCCCTGCCGTTCGGCATCGACGGGGTGGTGATCAAGGCGAACGACGCGGCCGAGCAGGCCGCGGCCGGGTTCGGCAGCAGGTTCCCGTACTGGGCGATCGCCTTCAAGCTTCCGGCAGTCGAGCGACAGACGGTTCTGAAGGAGGTGGTCTGGGACGTGGGCCGGACCGGCGTACTGGCCCCGACGGCCGTACTCGAACCGGTGGACATCGACGGGTCCACGGTCACCCGGGCCACGCTGCTTCCGTCGGGGAGCGCGGCTCTGCGTGGCTGAATGAGTCTCAATAAGTGCAGCTCAGATGCCCTACGCTTCGGAGGCTATCGAGTGCAACAGGTGTCGTGCAAGCGTGTCACAGATCTTGTGACACTAGCGCTATGACCACGGACCAGGGTCGGCAGGTGAGTGGGGTCGGCTTGCTCAGCGGTGAGGCTGGTGACGGCGTAGACGGTCTTGATAGTGGTCTTGCCGGTCTTACGGTCGGTGCGGCGGCGCTTGATCTGGACGGCCTGCCGGGCTCCGGGGAAGAGCAGGCTGTTGACCGTGGCCACCTTGATCCGTCGGATCTCCGCGCGTCCGTGGCCGGTGCCCCTCACGCGGCCCTGCAGCGGGATCTCTGTCCACGGAAGGGATTTGAGCTGCTTCCGGAGTTTCTTCTGGTTGCCTTTCACGATCACGATGTAGTGGGCTTCGCGGCCGAGGAGGTAGTCGGCGTGCTCGCGTTGGGTGTGCATGGCGTCGCTGGTGACGACCACCCCGGCCAGGTCGGCCATGGTCTCCAGCAACGGCTGGAAGCAGGTGATTTCGTTCGTCTTTTCCTGCACGTCCAGTTGGGCCAGGACCAGGTCGGTGGTGTGGTCCAGGGCTGCGAGCAGGTGGATCTTGCGGCCGTTGGCCCTGGCCGCTCCTCGAAGGCTCTTGCCGTCGACCGCCAAGCCACGCAGCCGGCCCTCGGCTCGGTTGCGGCGGTCGGCGAGCCAGCGGCCGACCGCCAGGTCCAGTGCGTCGCCGTCGATCCGGGCCAGCAGTCGTCGAACCGTCGTTTCCGCAGGTAGGGGCCGTTTGGGGAACAGGGGGGCGAGCCGCACGCCGACGTGTTCCAGCACGTGGAGGACGCCGACCAGAGCGTGGCGCACTCCACGGGGATTACGAGGATCAGGCACCTGGGCGAGGCGGTCCAGCAGCCCGGGCACTTCTTCCGGCGCGACCTCTGGATGCTCGCGGAGTTGGTCAAGGGCAGACGGGATCAGCGATGATGCTTCGGCAGGCACGGTCTTCCAGGCAGGTCACGGGGCGTCGAGAACTCCATGATCTTGGAAGCCGTGCCTGTTCCGCTCTCCCTGGCCGATCAACCTGGCACACCGGCTTCGACAAGAGTTCGGCCACGAACGTGCACCCTGCCTTCACCGGCCGGGTCAAGCGCCTGGTCGCCCTGGGACGTACGAGCCCCGCGCGGACGGACGACCCCGACGGGCACGGCACCCATGTGGCTGGCTCGGTCCTCGGCGACGGGACGTCGGCGTCGATGGGCGGCGCCATCACCGGCCACGGCTCCCGGGGTGAGACTGGTCCTGCAGTCCCCTTCAGGTACGGCGATCTGGGCAACCGACCGATCCGGTTCCCCGCCCCGCCGATCAACGGTGCCGATGAGCTCAAGGTCAGTACGTCCCCCGCGGGCCACACCCTGAAGATCACCCTCGTGTGGACGGACCCCGCCGGTGAGGCCGAGGCCGTCGTCATCGCCCACCGGATCACCCGGTTCGCCCAGCCCTACGCCGTCGCGTGGCGCATTCTCTGACACGTATAAGGGCAGTGTCCTGGCCCGTTCGATCGGGCCGGGACCGACGAGTCCGCAGCAGGCGGTGCACTCTCAAGGCGCTCTCCGCGATGGTCCGGTGTCACGTCACCGGGTGTCGACGACCTGTCCGTGAGACCTGCAAGCCGCCGCGGTGTCGGCACGTTGACCGCTAAACGTCAGCCTGTTACCCGCTTCCTTGTTCTTCAGCCTCTTCAACTGGTCGTCCAGGTCCTGCTGGGCGCTCTTCGACAGCACCCAGCCCAGGGGTGCCTGCGTGCCGGGGCCCCGCACGTTGGCGAACGGCAGATAATTGGCGCAGCCGAACGCCTCGAAGGCCCGCTGGCGTACGTTCGCGTCCGTCGTGTTCACCGCTGCTGCCTTGCCCTGGAGCGGTACCAGGAGCTCCCGCGGCCGGCCCGGCGCGGGGGCCGTCGCCACGCTGTTGTAGCCGTTGTCGATCTGGACGAGCACCATCTCCACCGGGCGGGCCGCGACGGCGCCGCCGGCGGCCTTGCAGCCCGCCACGGCCGGGCCGCCCTTCGCCCGTTGGTTGTGGCAGGCGATCACCCGGTCGAGCTGCTCACGCAGATCGACGGCGGTCATGCTGCCGGTCCCTTCGACATAGCCGCCGTCGACCACGGACAGCCCGGCTCCCGGGTACCCGCATGTGCCGTTGATGAGTCTTCCGGAGGGCGTGATCCAGGGGAAGCGCGCGGACAGCAGCGCGGCGGTGGACCGCTTGACGTCCTGCTTCCCACACAGGAATCCGCCGCGCAGGTCGATCAGGGTAGGCCCGCCCACCTGGGGTTCTTCCTGACGAGCGCCGGGCCGAAGGGGCTGCTCGGGGCGCTGCGTACAGGAGGTCGCCCCGACAGGCCGGTCGAAGGCGCCGAGCTGGACGGGGGAGGTCAGCACTCGGCATCCGCTTTCGACCGCGGTGCCATTGAGCAGCGCCAGCGGTGTCCAGGTAGCGGTGGAGGTCTGCCAGGTCGCGTAGAACGGGTCCTTCAGCTCCTTCTGCCGGTGCTCCCAGGACTGCTCCAGCACGGCTGCCCGGTCCTTCCCGCCGAATCCGATGAACGCCCGCGGCAGGTCGACGTACGTCAGCCAGGCCACCGCTCCGGAAAGGTGGTCGTTCCCGAAGACCACCTTGGGGCTCTGCATCTGGCTCGGGACATCGGGTGAGGTCCGTGAGATCCACGACATCACTCCGAGGCTGCCGCCCGAAATGCCGCTGGCGGCGAAGACCGGGGCCCGTCCGTCCGACGGGGTGCACCCGGACCCGGCAGCCGACCGGACGGGCCCCGGGGGGAACAGCTCGTCGAGCACGGAACTGGTCCAGTAAGCCGCACGGACACCGCCACCCGATGCGGCGACGATCACCAGTGGCACGGACGGGGTGGTCTTCGGATCACCCGTCACATCGGCGGGGGACGGCAGGTCGCGCAGTTGGCAGCGGCCCATCTCTGGAACGCCACGTCCAGGTCCATGCCGTTCGACAGGACCGGTGACCCGGCCTCCACCTTCCGGATGCGCACCTGGTGATGGCCGTGCTGGTCGACCACCGAGGCGATCGGGAACCAGGCCGCCAACAGGACGAAGACGGGGGTGCGTTCCAGCGTCAGGGCCCGGAAGCCCGTGACCGGTGTGGCCCGTTCGGACCACCGCTGCAGTTCGTTCAGCCCCACCAGCGCCACACCTAGGAACACCGACAGCACGGCCATCGGCCCCGCCCAGATCGGCAGGTTCCACGTCCGGTCCCAGACGAGCGTGGCGATCGAGACGGCGACGAACAGCCCGCAGACGAGGGAGAGTACGAGATGAAGCCCGTATCTGCCGTGATTCTTCGACGGCGGCATCGCCCAGCGCCACCGCTTCCAGTGAGCCAGCTTCAACAGGTACGGCAGGACGAGGCCGGCCCCGGCCGCGAGCAGTCCGAGCAGAATGAGGACGACCGCCGACCAGCGGCGGGGTCCCACGATGGCCGGCGCCACGGCGGAACGTACGGCGAACACTCCGAGGACCAGCAGCGGCAGCGCGGCGAGCAGCCGTGCAGTGGTCCTCAGACTCTTCCGTCGCCTGCCCGTGATCATGTCGGCGCGCTTCTGCGTCGCCGTCGTGGCCGCGGCCGCCGCGGCGGCGCGGCGCGCGTCGGACCCGAACGTCGCACCTCCGATCCAGGACAGGAGGAAGACGAAGCCTAGGACGATCGCGAGTCCCAGCAGGCCGCGGGCGAGGGTGAAACCCAGGGCCGCGAAGACGAGTGCCGAGCCCAGCACCCACCACTGCTTGACCGGGGCCAGCGCCTTGTCCTGGGTGAGGGCGGTACGGTGCACGCTGCGCCAGAGCAGGAGCGAGAGGGTGAAGACCGCGACCGGTGTGGCGACCGCGGTGGGCATGTGGTCGAGCAGGCTCAGCAGGATGTCCGGCACCTGATTGATCCCGACTCCGGCCATGAGCAGCAACAGCACGGCGGAAACGAAGACCTGCACGCGCAGGACCGCGAGGTTCTCCCGCCAGGGCAGCATCGCCAGCACCTGGGTCCGGACGATCAACACAATCAGCAGCAGCGCGGCCAGCCCCACCAGGACCCATTTGAAGAGGGCCGACCAGCCCACCACCTGGTAGAGGTCATCGATCCGATCCGGTGTCAGGTCGTTCTCGGACAGCTTCCACTGACTTACGTCCTCCACCGCTTCCGTCAGCAGCAGAGCACCGATCAGGAGCCGACGCCGGGAGGGCGCGGCGGCCCAGCGCAGAGAGACGCTCGTCGGGTCCACGGGCTGAGACGCGCTCGCCGGGTCCACCGGCTGAGGGATCCGGGCGCGGAGGCCAATCAGGGCCCGGGAGAGCAACAGGACGTACAGCAGGACGAGAACCGCGTCGATTCCGACATACCAGCGGATCAGTAGTCGCGCCTCCGCTCCCCCGGTCGGTGGCCTGACGACCTGGCCGTGCCCCTCGCTCGTGAACGCGTCGAGGCAGGACTGCACGCGCGGCCCCGGATCGGAGCCCTTGTCCGTGTCCTGGGTGATGAGCGGCTTCTGCCGGTCGGGGAGAGTGCTGAACCAGACGCACCAGGCCGTGCCGGCCTCCGAGCGGGCTTCCCCGGAGCTGGGGTTGAGTGAGACCAGGCTGCCCCAGGTCGCGGACGGGGATCCCGGTGCCTCGATCCGGCCGAGACCGGCGTCCACCCGGCCCGCGGCGATGAAGAGGATCATCAACAGGACCAGTGCCGGCGCGACCCACCACCGCACCCTCTGCGGCCACCGCTTCACTACCTCGGGCATATGGGGGCTCCCACTCGGTCGACACGCCACATCGTGGTCGCCGGTGATGATCAGGCGTAAGCCGCCGAATGGGTAGCGCACGCGGCAGGCCGCGGCCGCGTCGGTCGGTCGGTCGGTCGGTCGGCCTCAGGGTGCACGCGCACGGCCATCCCATTAGTATTGTTTGGGGTAGTTTGAGTTCGTTCCCGGGGGCCAGTTGTGCCGCAGAAGCGGCTGCACTCCAGGGAGACACCATGGCCCAGCAACGCGCTGCCCGCCGTCCGGCCTCGGTTTACGCACTGGCCGGCATCCGGCTCTTCAACGGCGTCACCGGACTGCTGACGCCCACCGTGCTCATCCGGCGCCTCGACCCCGAGCGTGACCTCAGTCCGGCGGCTGTCTACGCTTTCCGGCTCTTCGGGATCCGTACGATCCTGCTCGGTCTCGATCTGCTCACCAACCACGGCCAGCGGCTCCAGAAAGACCTTCGCGAGGGCGTCCTGATCCACGGCAGTGACACCGCAACCGCCGCCTTGCTCGGCATCCGCGGCCAACTGCCGCCCCGCACCGCCGCCCTGACGCGCTCATCTCGGCCGTCAATACGACCCTGGCCGCCAGCGCGGCCGGCTTCGGGAAGAGGAAAGGAAAGTGACGACGGAGTCCGGTGCCCCGCCGGCCGAGACGGGCTTCGACTACATCGTCGTCGGCGCGGGCGCCGGCGGTGGACCTCTGGCGGCCAACCTCGCCGCCGCGGGCATGCGCGTCCTGCTGCTCGACGCGGGCGGTGCCGGGGAGAACGACAACTACCTGGTGCCCGCCTTCCACGCCGATGCCTCCGAGGACCCCGTCCAGCGCTGGGACCACTTCGTACGGCATTACGCGGACGAACAGCAGCACCAGCGCGACAGCAAGCTCGTGCCGGGCGAGGGCATCCTCTATCCGCGGGCCGGGACGGTCGGCGGCTGCACCGCGCATCACGCGCTGATCACCGTCTATCCGTACAACCGCGACTGGGACGAGATCGCGCGGGAGACCGGCGACGCGTCATGGCGCAGCACAGCCATGCGCCGGTACTTCGAGCGGCTGGAGCGCTGCACGTATCGCCCCCGGCCCAAGGAGCCCCCCGGCAATCGGCTGCTGGCCGCCTTCCTGGAGCTTCTCCCCTTCGCCGCCGCCCGGTACCGCAACAACTCGCGGCACGGGTTCGACGGCTGGCTGCCGACCCACCTCGCCAACCCCGAACTGGTCATCCAGGACAAGGAGTTGTTGACAGTCATCCTGTCCGCCGCAGAGGACACGCTCACCGACTTCATCGGCCGGCCGCTCTCCCCTCTGGAGGGGCTCGGATCCTTCGTCGATCCCAATGACTGGCGCGTGCAGACTGAGAGCCTGCAAGGGCTGTGGCAGATCCCGATCTCCACGGCCGACGGGCGGCGCAGTGCCGCCCGCGAACGCGTGCGGGCCGTACAGCGCAGCCACCCGGACAACCTGGTCGTCCAGACGAACGCGTTGGTGACGCGGGTCGTGCTGGACGAGGACGGGGCGGCGACCGGGTGTCGACTACCTGGACCAGCCGCACGCCTACCGCGCCGACCCCGCCGCCCACGACGCTCTCGCGCTGCCGGTCCCGCGCAGGGCGCTCGCTGCCCGTGAGGTGGTCCTGGCCGCAGGGACTTTCAACACGCCTCAGCTGCTGATGCTTTCGGGCATCGGGCCGCGTGAGAAGCTGGAACGGCACGGCATTCCCGTACGCGTCCCGCTCCATGGCGTGGGCGCGAACCTGCAGGACCGGTACGAGATCGGCGTGGACCGCGAGTTCCCGGTCATCAAGGACTGCGACTTCCAGGCGCCGGAGCCCGGAGCCGAACCGGACCGCTGCTACCGGGCCTGGCAGTGCGGCGAGGGCCTGTACACGACCGCCGTCGTCGGCATCACCCGCAAGTCCCACCCGTCGCTGGACACCCCCGATCTGTTCATCTTCGGCGGCCCCTTCGACTTCCGCGGCTACTATCCCGGCTACTCACGCGAACTGACACGCCACCGGGACCGCTTCACGTGGGCCATCCTCAAGAGCCGGACCCACAACACCAACGGCCGGGTGCGACTGCGCTCCACCGACCCCCGGGACACTCCGCTGGTGAACTTCCACTACTTCGCCAAGGGCACGGACGAGGAGGCTCGGGACCTCGACGCAATGGTCTCCGCCGTGAAGTTCGTACGCAGCATGAACCGCAGTGCCGACTCCGTGATCCGCAAGGAGCTGTGGCCCGGCGAGGAGGTCGGCGACACCGAGAGCGTCCGCCGCTTTGGTACAGGACGAGGCATGGGGCCATCACGCGTCCTGCAGTTGCAGGATGGGCCGGGGCCGATGATCCCTCGGCGGTCGTGGACAGCCTATTCCGGGTACGCGGTGTGGACCGCCTGCGGATCGTCGACGCCTCGGTCTTCCCCCGAATTCCCGGCTTCTTCATCGCCCTTCCGATCTACATGATCAGCGAGAAGGCGAGCGACGTGATCCTCGGCGACGCGTCGCGCACGCGAACCGCCGCGGCCGCATCGCGACACCCGACCTGACCGGACCCAATCCGAGGAGCACCACGATGAGTACGCAACGACGCGCCGTCCCCCGGCGATCCGGCTCTGGATACCGCTCATCCGTACCCTGGCGGATCATCACCCGCATCGCCGAGTTCGTCGACCGACGCACCGGATGGAACAACCTGGCGGTCACGCCCGGCCTGCTGGTCCTTCTCGGGCTGCGGGTCAAACTCCGTCAGAAGAACCTCCACGACACCTCCCAACTGCCCTCCGTCAACCTTCCCGACCCCGCGCCGCCCTCCGAGAGCCACCGGGTCAACCGGACTGCCGACGGCAGCCACAACGACCTCGACGAACCGCGCATGGGCATGGCGGGGACTCGCTTCGGCCGGAACATCCCACTGGACAAGATCGCCCCGGCTACGCCCGAGAGCGTTCTGTCGCGGCCGAACCCGCGCGAGGTCAGCCGCGCCCTCCTCACCCGCCACGAGCTGATCCCGGCCGAGTCGGTCAACTCCCTGGTGGCCGCCTGGCTGCAGTTCATGGTCCACAACTGGTTCAGTCACGGAACCAGTCCCACGGAACGGCCCTGGGAAGTACCCCTCATGGACGACGATCCGTGGCCGGAACACCCGATGCGGATCATGCGGACACCGGACGACCCGACCCGGGACCCTCGTCACCCGCCGGGACTCCCGACATCCGCATCAACGTCTCGTCCCACTGGTGGGACGCGTCCCAGATCTACGGGACGAACGAGGCGGAACAGCTCCAGGTGCGCACCGGCAAGACGGGCAAACTGCACCTCTTCGACGACGAGCCGACCCCGCGCCCGTCCGACGGTTCTCGCGATCCGTCGCGCGTTCCCGGCTTCTGGCTGGGCCTCGTCATGATGCAGAATCTGTTCGCCCACGAGCACAACGCGATCTGCGACCACCTGCACGCCGCCTACCCGTCCTGGGACGACGAGGAGCTGTTCCAGCGGGCCCGGCTCGTCAACGCCGCGCTCCTCGCCAAGATCCATACGGTGGAGTGGACGCCGGCCGTCATCAGCCACCCCACCACCGTCACGGCCCTGCGGTCCAACTGGTGGGGCATCGCGGGCGAGCGCGTCCACAACTTCTACGGCCGGATCTCGGAGAGCGAGACCATCAGCGGCATCCCCGGTACCAAGACGGACCACTACGGCGTCCCGTACGCCCTCACGGAGGAATTCGCGGCCGTCTACCGTATGCACCCGCTCATCCGCGACAACTGGCACCTGCGCTCCGTCACCGACGACTCCACCCTCAGCGAATGCACCTTCCGCGACCTCGCCGGGCCCGAGGCACTCAACGTACTGAAGACCAAAGGGATGGCCAACCTGTTCTACAGCTTCGGCACCCTCCACCCGGGACTGGTGACCCTGCACAACTTCCCCAAGTTGTGCAGGACTTCGAGCGCCCCGACGGAAAACGGCAGGACCTCGCTGCCACGGACATCCTGCGCAACCGGGAACTGGGCGTCCCCCGCTACAACGAATCCGGCGACTGCTGCGGCTGAAGCCCGCGGCGAGCTTCGAGGACCTGACGGACAACGCCGTGTGGGCCAAGGAGATCTCGAAAAGGTCGACCTGACCATCGGGATGTATGCGGAGAGGCCTCCGACCGGATTCGCCTTCAGCGACACGGCATTTCGCATCTTCATCCTGATGGCCTCGCGCCGGCTGAACAGCGACCGCTTCTTCACCGACTACTACACCCCCGAGGTGTACTCCAAGGCCGGCATGGCCTGGATCGACGACAACAGCATGGTCACCGTGCTGCTGCGTCACTACCCGGAGCTGCGCACGGCTCTCGCGGGGCTGAAGAACGCATTCGTGCCTTGGCACACCGCCAGCGGCAGCACGCATTCCTGACGAAACGGGCCGACGCGCCCCCCTGCGCCTCAGTGAGCGGAGATGCCGTTCCCTTCCCGTCTGTCGAGCAGTTGCGCACGGGTCTCCACGGCTTCACGGAGTTGTCGCTCGACGAGTACACCGGTCGCCCCGGAAGCCGCTCCCCGGGTTGAGCGCTACGTGCCGCCCCTCCGCCGCCATCGAGACGACTCCGTCTTGCGGTACACCCCTCTGCGGGAACGCCTCACGTTGGATCGGCGCGCCAGTCGTGTGTATGTGTTGCTGTAGCAGGGCGTTGAACTGTGCCGCCGCCGTGTCGGGGATCCAGTGCGAGACGCCTTCCAGCTCTACGTAGGTCATCGGCGCGGCGACGTGCTGCGCGATCGCGCGTGCGGCTTCCTTGCCGAGGAACTAGTCCTCTGTCGACCAGACGTACCCCGACTATCTCGCGGTGCTTTGCGACCGACGGGCGCTGACCGCGAGCTTGAGCTACTACCGGGCAACCGCGTTCGACGAACAGCCGACGTGAGCAGCATCCAGGTCCCGACCCTCCGGCCACCTGTTCTGCGGGCGACTCGGTGAGGCCATCGAGCGCATCCGGGTGGCGCCCGGCGATCTGCCAGGCGACGATACCGCTTCAGTCGTGACCGGCAGCCTGGCGGCCGGCGATCAGGCCGTTGACGGCGTGCATGGCCAGTCGCTCCGCGTCCGGGTCCCGCAGCAGCCGATGTGCGTGGCGGCAGGCCAGGACTGCTCCGGTGAGTTCGAACACCGCCCCTTGGGGCGGGCAATTGCCGGGCCAGGCCCCTGGTGGCCGACCCGCCCGGAACGTCGTTTCCCTTCGGTGCGACAAGGGCCTTGGAGGGCCGTGCCCGGCACAGTGGGGCCACCTGTCCAGGAGCGCTGGACGCGCACCGGATCGGACCTCAAGATCTCGATCTGCAGCTGGAGCGCCAAACCGTGCCCAGACACCGGCGAGCAGCAGCCGGATATTCCGTACAATTATGGACTATATTTAGTTGATATCCCTACGTTCGCAGGCCGCCCGCGAGGGGAGTGCTGACATGGTTGAGCGGGACACCCCGGAGAGGCGGGGACATCTGAGCCGCCCGCTGGTGCTCACCGCGGCCGTCGCCCTGGTCGACCGGGAAGGGCTCGCCCGGCTGACCATGCGGCGCCTCGCCTCCGACCTCGGTGTGGAGCCGATGGCTATCTACCGGTACACCGCCGGCAAGGAGGCCCTGCTCGACGGCCTGGTCGAGGCCTTCTTCGCCGAGGTCAACGACCGGCTGCGGACTTTGGCCGAAAGGATCTCCACCGACCGGGAGATCACATCGAGCGACCCGTCCTGGCGCGCCGAACTGCGCCGGATCGCCCGCGCCTTCGCGGCCACGGTGCACGCCCACCCCGAGATACTGCCCGTGGTGGCCACGCGCCCGCTCAGCGTACCGGTGGCCCGGCGCCCCGCGCCGGTGCTCAAGCTCACCGAGCACATCCTCGAGGTACTCGGCCGCGCCGGCTTCGACGACGCCACGACGCTGACGATCTACCGCGCCTTCGTGGCCTGGATCCTCGGCTGCCTCCTCGTGGACAAGCGCCAGGCGGTCGACAACCCCGAGGAGCCGGACCTCATGCTGCGCCTGGGCCTGCACCGGATGCCCGCCGCCGAGTACCCGCGGCTGCGCGCACTCGTCCCGCGACTGGCCGATTACGACGACGAGCAGGAGCTGATCGCGGGCCTCGACTGCCTGCTGAGCCGGATGCCCGAGGCGCCGCTTGACTCGTTCTACGGCGGAAGCGCAGGCTGAGGGTACGAGGTACACATCAGACATACATGTACGTGTTTCCCCCCGCGTATACGCCAGCGTGCGCGCCGTCCCGGCAGCTTTGGCACCGCTGATGTGAGGCCGACGGCGCCCGAAGGAGGCCCGTCATGTCCAAGGAGTACACGATCCTCCGCGTCCGGGTCACGGCGAAGGACCCCGACACCCTGCGCGCGCTGCTTCGCGATACCCGTCCCGACGTCGGCGGACGGGTCGGCCAGGACGAGGACGGCAGTCTCAGCTTCGACGCCTACGTATCCCCCGAGAAGGCCGAAGCCCTCGTACGCGAGGGCGTGACGGTCACGACCCTGGAGGACGCCGCCGCCACCGGACGCGCCCGTCAGGCCGAGGTCGGCGAGGGAGACCGATTTGCTCCCGAGGACGCGGTTCCGCAGGGACTCGCCCTCAAGGTGAAGGACACCTAGGAGGGACGCCATGCCGTACCTGAATATCACCGAGGTCGCGTCCGGCGTGACCAGCCTGGCCGCCGCGTTCCCGGGCGAATGCGAACTCATCGACCTGCCCGAGCTCACCTTCGAGGGCCGGGCCGCCCAGGCTCTGCGGATCGGCACCACCGAGCGAGGGGCCAACGACGCCATCGTACTGATCGGCGGCGCACATGCCCGGGAATGGGGCAGCTGCGAAATCCTCGTCAACCTCGCGGCCGACCTGCTGCACGCGCACAGCGGCGGTACGGGCCTCGCCTACGGCGGTACGAGCTTCACCTCCACCCAGGTGCACAGCATCCTCGACGGACTCGACGTCGTCGTGTTCCCGCTCGTCAATCCCGACGGTCGGCACTACAGCCAGACCGTCGAACCGATGTGGCGCAGGAACCGCAATCCGGTCCAGTCCGGCGGCGACCCGGCCGCGATCGGCGTCGACATCAACCGCAACTACGACCACCTATTCGACTTCGAGACCGCCTTCCACCCGGACGCCCCGGTCCGGGTCTCGGCCGACCCGGCCGACCTCGATCAGGTGTACCAGGGACCCAGTGCCTTCTCGGAGCCCGAGACCCGCAACGTCCGCTGGCTGCTCGACGAGTTCCCGCGGACCCGCTGGTTCGTCGACGTGCACAGCTACACCCAGGACATGCTCTACGTGTGGGGCGACGACAACAACCAGTCCATCGACCCGACCAGGAACTTCCGGAACCCCGCCTTCGACGGCAAGCGCGGACTGAAGCAGGACCTGCTCTACGCGGAGTTCGTCGCGAAGACCGACGCCGACGACTCCGCCGTGCTCGCCGAGCAGTTCTGCAAGGCGCTGAAGGGCGTACGGGGCAAGGAGTACACCCCGCAGTCCGCCTTCGACCTGTACCCGACCTGCGGGACCAGCGACGACTACGCCTACGCGCGCCACATCGTCGACTCGCAGAAGGGCAAGATCCTGGCCTTCACGGTCGAGTGGGGCAAGAGCTTCCACCCGCCGTGGGCGGAGATGAAGAAGATCGTCCTCGAAGTCGACGCCGGGCTCGTGCAGTTCTGCCTGACCGCTCGCACCTAGATCATCTAGCGCCGTGCCGTACGTGGTTGAGGCGCCCGTGTGGCGGGCGCCTCAGCCAAGCCCGGGCCTATGCGGTCCGGTGGTAGAAGAACGGGTCGATGGACGGGGATACCCGCGTCACGTTGTCGAGGTCGAGCAACTGGTGGCTCACGAAGTCGGCGTGACGCTGGTACGTCACACCCTCGGGGAAGTTGGCGTGGTCGGGCGTGTTGTTGCCCGAGAACACCCCGTAGAAGTCGCGGCCGACCGTGAGCAGCCGGATGTAGTCGCCCAGGAACGGCAGGAAGCGCGCCGTGGGTACACTGGCCGGCGCCTGGTGCAGCACGTGGCGCTCCGGCGGGGTCTGCCAGTCGTCGGCCGTCAGCTCCAGCACCGTCGCCCACTGCCCCTGACTGAACTGCTGGTAGGCCAGTCCGAGCAAAGCGTCCGTGTTCACGGCCAGCGCCGGGTTCTTGGCGTTGCTGACGGTACGGACGTCGTCCGACCAGGTCTGCCCGAAGTCCGTCGAGTGGCGGACGTGCAGGATGCAGCCGACCCCCGCCGTCGCGCCGACACGGTCGCACCAGGCCACCCGGACGCCGGCCGCGTCCGTGGGGTCCACCGCGATCGCGAGATCGCCGCCGAGGCGCTCCTGGCCCATGAACGCGTTGAACGTCTCGAACCGCTCCGTCGCCACGCGCTGGCCGATGGCCGAGTCGTCGGCGTCCTTCAGGCCCTGGAAGGGGTTCGCCCCGACGCCTCCTCTGTCGTCACGGGTGACCACGACGTCGAAGGTGACGTTCACGATGTCGCCCCCGCCGTCGGTGGCGTTCTGCCAGCTCTCGAACGCCGCGTAGACCGTCCCGTCAGGGTGGAGTGCGATCCGTACCGGCGGCCCGTCCTGGCCGTCCGGGGTGCGCTGTTCGACGCGGTTGCGCGCGAATCCGGCGGGCGCCGGTGCCGAGCGGGCGTCGTCGGAGACGTCCACGGCGGCGGACCTGGGGCGGAGCCCCAAGTCGTTGTTGGCGACGTAGACGCGGTCGCGGGTGACTCCGTTGTCCTGGAAGCTCCCTGCCACGACCGACGGCTGGTCCGGCCTGTCACGGGAGAGGAGGACCTCCATGGGCGCCGCCGAGGAGATGCCCGGCGAACGCAGGATCTGCATGCGCAGGATGTTCTGCAGGGAGGCCTGGGCGTTGAGGATGCCCGCGTAGAGGGCGCCTCCCTTGGACGCGAAGCTGACCGAAATGTCCCCTGTGCCCAGCCTCGGGGTACCGCCGGGGACGACGCTTCTCAGCATCCAGGTGTCGCCGCCGTCGGTCGACACGTAGATCGGGGCGAGGGAGCCTCCCATCGGGTCGGGGGTGAACGCGGTCGCGACCACCTCGTTGGGGTGCTCAGGATTGACGGCGAGGTCGGGCTCGGCGTCCTGGGAACGGCTGCCGCTCAGCGCGACGGGAGTGATGTTGACGACTTTGAGCGTGGGCATGTCCGCTCACCTCCGTGCCTGCAGCGTTTGAAGCTTCTGCACCGGCTGGTAGTCATCGGGGTGGACGATCTGGAACGGGGCCCACTCGGCCAGGGCGCCCTCGGTGGCGTGCAGGAACCACATCCCCTCCTGCGAGGCATGCGGCTTCGGCGCCTGGAACCAGCGGAAGTCCCGGCTGTTGGGGTAGAGCACGTTGATCCGCCCCTCGGTGACCTGCCCCTGCTCCACGTGACCCACGTCGAGCTGCGCGATCCACCAGTTGGGGGTGTGCTCCGAGACGTGCTCGTCGCGCGCCCGCTCACCGCCGGCCTGCCTGCTGCCCGCCTGCTGCAAGCCCACGACGACGCCGATCACGACCGCGTCCGCTTCGTCGGCGTGCGTGACCATGTCTTCATCCTCGATGTCGCGCTCCAGCGCGGAGAACGGCATCGCGTCGGCGGTTCTGGCGGCACGGGAGAGGTGCGGCTGGACCGCGTCCGCGGGCAGCCGTCCGATCTCCTGGACGGCGAGCCCCCGTCCGTAGACCGTTCCGTTGGTGAAGAACGCGACCGCGTCGCCGACGGCCGGCGGGTCGAGTTCCGCCGACAGCTGGACGGTGACCTCGCTGCCGGCGAGCTTCTTGAAGGCGTCGGGTGCGTGCAACACCGCGTCCACCTGGACCACGGCGGTCCGTTCGTCGACCGGTACGTCCGCCACTCGCGCGTCGCCGAGCTGCGTGACCGTACCGACGAAGCTCAGCGGCGCCTTCCGGATGAGCTCCCTCGCGTCCTCAGGCATGGCGATCCTCCTCTCGCCTCAGCCCGGCTCCGCTACCGCAAGGCGTGCGCGCCGGCTGGGTGGGTTCTGCGCCACTCCATCCGCGCGCCGAGGGCGCACAGGACGGTGACCAGGGCCGTGATGGCCACGATGAGCCACTCGAGCACGCCGCTCCCGGCATCGGGCTCGACGCCGAAGAGGAGCTCGATCCAGTCGCGCCAGACCAGCGTGACCAGGAAGAGCAGCCCGGACAGGGTTCCCAGGGCGGTCTCCGCCCAGAAGCGCGTGCGGACCGGGCCCGTGGGGTGGTGCTGGAGTCTGTGGAGGGCCATCGCGCGGCCTCCCCTCTGTGACTGCGCCGGTGCGCCGCCCGTGCGGGGCCACCGGCTCGGGGTAAGGGTTCGGGTCGCGGAGCCGCGACCCCACCGCCGCCGGCGTCCATGAGACGGGAGGTACCGGCGTACACCTACGATGCACACGTACTACGTCCAGTCTCCGCGCGCCTCCGACCCCGGTCAAGGCCTGCCGGACGGCCCCACGCATGGCGTGGGATTCCCCCAGCCCCACACCATCCGGAGACAGCGCTACGGCTCCTCCTGGGCGCGCCGGCGGCAACCCTGGGCTGACCGTGCTGCTGGACCGGGTACCCGCCGAGCGCGCCGGCACCGCCGGCGGTGCCTGATCTACGGTGCCGGCGACGTCCGCGTCGAGAACGTCCCGGACCCGCGCATCCAGCAGCCCACCGACGCCCTCGCCGTGCGCGTCCCGCAGGCCGTCGGCACCCTGGTCAAGCTCCCCGTCGGCGAGGACTCCGCCCTGCTGCCTTCCCTGCTGACGCTCTCCGATGTGTTCCCTACCGGCCACCACTGCGCGGTCACCGCCAGCGTGAACGAGCGCACCACCGTCACCGTCATAGGCGACGGCGCGGTCGGCCTGTCCGCCGTGCTCGCCGCCAAGCGCCTCGGCGCGGAGCGGATCACCCTCATGGGCCGGCACAAGGACCGCACCGACCTGGGCCGCGCGTTCGGCGCCACCGACATCGTCGCCGAGCGCGGCGCCGAGGGCATCGAGAAGGTACGAGCGCTGACCGGCGGCGACGGCACCCACACCGTGCTGGAATGCGTCGGCCCGGAACCGCCCTGGACACCGCCTTCGGCGTCGTCCGCGCCGGCGGCACCGTCTCCCGCGTGGGTGCCCCCCAGTACCCCACGGTGAAGATGAACTTCCCGCTGTTACGGCGACGTGTACGGCCAGTGGCGCGCCATGAGAGGACCCGCGAAGGCCTCACCAGGGCGACGGCGTCGCCAACTTCTACCCCGATCGGCTCGTCGACCTGATCGAGACGCACCCGTTCTTCCAGCGCACCGCCGACCATGAAGTGATGCTCGAGCACAGGGTCCAGATCCAGTCCTGGGGCGGGTTCGCCGAAGGCTGCAATAACCTCTTCGCGCACCCGCTGCTGAGCGAGATCGGTGCGAAGCACGGGAAGTCGGGGGCGCAGGCCGCGCTCCCCCGGCTGACCCGGCGCGGCGTCGTCGCGAACCCCAAGTCGGTCCGCGCCGAGCGCATGGCGGAGAACATCGACGTCTTCGACTTCGAGCTCACCGACGACCAGATGGCGGCCATCGCCACTCTGGACACCGGGTCCTTCCTGTTCTTCGACCACCGCGACCCTGCCGTGGTGGGCCAGTTCGGCAAGCGGCGCCTGAACGACTGAGCCGGGTCACCAGATCATGGCGACGGACCGCAACGCGGTCTGGAGCTGGGTTTCTTCCAGGAGAACCAAGTGGGGCGCCTGGCCTGTGGGTTGCCGCGGCGTCGGACGTCTGTGTCGGCATGGATGAGATCGCTTCTGCGCCACACCGTCGACGAGGCGCGACGACCGCCGGGTGATTGGCATATGTTCGCGAATCTGTTGCAGAACCGATACGGCTCACCCCGTCTCCGTAAGTGAATTTCGGACAGCATCGGAGAAAACTGGGCGACCGATACGCGCCAGGAATCACGACGTTGAAAGCAGGATTTCGAGCCGCTGCTGCCGCCCTGGCCGGCGAGGTCACCAGCGCCGCGACCGGTAGCTGACCGGCTGTGTCTGCAGGGCATCCTGTACGTCCTCTGCAACGACATCGCGTGGCAACTCCTGCCCCCTGAGCTTGGGTTCGGCTCGGGGCAGACCTGCTGGCGGCGCCTGGAGCGGTGACAGAAGGCCGGGGTCTTCGACCAGCTCCACCGGATCCTGCTCGCCGAACTGAACGCGGCCGGCCGCCTCGACTGGTCCAGGGCCTGCGTGGACGGCTCACACATCCGCGCGAAAAAGGGGGCGCTGACACCGGCCCGTCGCCGGTCGACCGGCGGAAGACAGGCAGCAAACATCACCTGATCTGCGACGGACGCGGCACCCCACTCAAAGTCATCACCACCGCGGCGAACGTCAACGACGTCAACCAGACCCTCGCCCTGGTCGACGGTATCCCGCCAGTGGCGGGCCGGCCCGGCCGGCCCCGCAGACGGCCGGACGCCCTGCTCGGAGACAAGGGCTACGACTCCAATCCCAACCGCGATGAGCTGCGCAAACGCCGGATCCTACCCGTCATCTCCCGCAAGGGCGCCCCGAACATCAAGGGCATGGGCAAGCTCCGCTACGTCGTTGAACAGACCTTCGCCCTGCTCCACCAGTTCAAACGACTCGCCGTCCGATGGGAACGGCGCACGGAACTCCACGACACGTTCGTCTCCCTTGCCTGCAGCCTCATCTGCTGGAGACGCCTCAACAAGCCCGACTCGTGATCGCGTTACGAGCTCATAGTGCACCAGAGTGCCTGGCGAACCGCGAGTGCCGCTGAAGCTTCGAAATGGTGCTGTGCCAGAACCTCGCGATCAAGGTCGCCGGGACCGGCCGGTCTCGCTTCCGCCATCAGTAGGTGAAGCTCACTACTCGAACTCCTAACGGAATGATCTTTCGCGTCAGGAGTCGAAGTCTGGCGAGGAAGCACGGCTGGCCCTGAGCACCTGGGCAAGGGTCGATAGTGCTTCGAAGACACCGAGGACCTCGCTGAGGAACTCGAGATACGTCATCCCGGAGGGGCTCTCATCGCTGAAGATGCGGCCTGTCTGGAGGTCGTGATGTGCTGTCGCGTGCCCAATCGTGTTCCGGCGGCGATTAGTGAGCAAGCTCTCGAATGACTCCCATCCTGGCACTTGCGCCACATACGCGATCTTGTAGGCATTGGATACTGAGCTTTTCGGGTTGTCGTCGGGTGGTGACGGTTCATGATCCCTGCGGTATGCCGGTGGTATGCGTTATCCGGAGGGTGGGGGCCTGACCGCTGA
>NZ_JOIR01000025.1 GCF_000720115.1 Streptomyces sp. NRRL F-2580 | reverse complement strand
AACCTCATCCACCGAAGTGGACGGGGTATCAACTTCTGGCGTTGATTTTTGGCACGCTGTTGAGTTCTCAAGGAACGGACGCTTCCTTTGTACTCACCCGCAGCTACATCCGCTGGGGCTTTCCTCCGGGCTTTCGTTCTGTGTTCTTGCGTTTCCAACTCTACCAGATCATTTCCGCGCCTTGCTTCTTGGAAGAAGCAGTCGGCTTGGATTTGAATTCGGTGACCGTTGGGGGTCTTTGCCTTTCGGCGCTCCACCACGTTAGCGCTTATCCCTTGCCATTCATAATCGAGTGACCGGCGAAGGAATTCGGGCATGCCGAATAGGACCCCGCCAGGGGTAAGTCGTAGGTGGTGGGTTGGCCGCCCCGGGGGTCTGCTGATGGCAGTGCCCCGTTCAAGCGGCTCGGGCTACGTTAGGCGTGTGGTCGGTCCGAGTCAAGTTGAGCGGCGGCGTGGCGCGTGGGCGCGGTACGGGCTCACCGTCGGGTCGTGGGTTATCCAGAACCGGTACGGGTGAGCGGCGCCGGCTCCGCCGACCCCCGTGCGCGGCCCGCTGCTCACCAGGTCGGGCGAGGTGGGGGTGCCGGCGAGGAGGGACAAGGGGGAATCGGGGCCGGCGCACAGGTCGGTGCCGTCGAGGGAACGGTCCACCTCCAGCGCGGTGGCCAGACGGGCCGGCCCTTTGGCCAGTTCTCTCGGGTTTCTGGCTGAAAGCCGACGTTTGGCGGCGAGGTCGGCGCCCGTCGTGATCTCTCCGGCACGGATCAGGACCCCGCTCGCGTGGTCCGGTGGGCCGCACACCAGGTTGAGGCTGAACCACATGCCGTAG
The DNA here is from genome assembly GCF_000720115.1 of Streptomyces sp. NRRL F-2580. Lineage (GTDB taxonomy): Bacteria > Actinomycetota > Actinomycetes > Streptomycetales > Streptomycetaceae > Streptomyces. The sequence continues at coordinate 84,495 of NZ_JOIR01000025.1, read as the reverse complement.
ATGAAGTAGACGTACGCGTGTCCGGGCGGCCCGAACATCGACGCGTTGCGTGCGGTGCGGCCGCGGTAGGCGTGTGAGCCGGGGTCGGACTCCCCCTCGTACGCCTCCACCTCCGTGATGCGCAGTTCGATGGGGCCGTCCGGGGTACGGCGCACCAGGGTGCGGCCGAGGAGGTCCGGGGCCACGGTGAGGACCGGCCGGTCGAAGAAGGACCGGGGCAGGGGCGTACGGTCGGGGCGCGCGCTCATCCGGTCGAGCGTAGCGGAACGCGCTCTCCTGCAACCGGGGCCTAAGGTTCCGCGTTGGTAAGGGGTGGGCGCGGCGTAGTCGCCAGTCCTTAGATCCGTATCAGGGAGTTTGAGCATGGGGTTCAGGAAGCTGTTCGCGAGCCTGGGTGCCGGTGGTGCCTCGGTGGACACGATCATCACCGAGCCGAACGTCGTGCCGGGCGGCATCGTCCAGGGCGAGGTCCGGATCCAGGGTGGATCCGTGGAGCAGCAGATCGAGGGGCTGTCCGTCGGGCTGCAGGCGCGGGTCGAGGTCGAGGGTGGTGACCAGGAGTACAAGCAGGACGTGGTCTTCACGAAGCAGCGTCTCGGCGGTGCCTTCAAGGTGGAGGCCGGAGCGCTGCACGTGGTGCCGTTCGGGCTGGAGATCCCCTGGGAGACGCCGATCACCCACTTCGGGGGTCAGCACCTGCACGGGATGAACATCGGGGTGAGCACCGAGCTGGAGATCGCGCGCGCGGTGGACGCGGGTGACCTCGACCCGATCAACGTGCACCCGGTGCCGGCGCAGCAGGCGATCCTCGACGCCTTCCGTCAGCTCGGCTTCTCCTTCCGCAGCGCGGACATGGAGCGCGGGCACATCCGCGGGACGCGGCAGTCGCTTCCCTTCTACCAGGAGATCGAGTTCCTGCCGCCGTCGCAGTACCGCGGGCTGAACCAGGTCGAGCTGACCTTCGTCTCGGACGGCCGGGAGATGGACGTCGTCCTGGAGATGGACAAGAAGCCGGGTCTGTTCAGCGAGGGCAGCGACACGTACCGCTGCTTCCAGGTGGGTCTGCACTCGTACCAGGACACCGACTGGGCGGCTTACCTGAACCAGTGGATCGCCGGCGTCGGTTCGCAGCGCAACTGGTTCTAGGCTCGGAACCGCGTCCGTGCGCGGGCGCGGATCCGATGTCTCCCCCTCCCGGAGGTTCAGCAGTGTCAGACCAGAGCAGGGCACCCCTTCCGCACGACTTCCACCCCGAGGTGCCGTCCTTCACGGTGACCAGCGAGGACGTAACCGACGGAGCCGATCTGCACGCGGCCCAGGTCCTCACGGGCAAGAACATCTCGCCGCAGCTGCGGTGGGAGGGCTTTCCCGAGGGTACGAAGAGCTTCGCCGTGACCTGCTTCGACCCGGACGCGCCCACGGGCAGCGGGTTCTGGCACTGGGTGCTCTTCGATCTGCCGGTGTCGGTGACGGAGCTGCCGGCCGGAGCGGGCAGCGGGGACTTCCCGGGGCTGCCGGAGGGCGCCGTGCACGCGCGGAACGACTACGGCACGCGGGACTTCGGCGGGGCGGCTCCGCCGCGCGGGGAGCGGCACCGTTACGTGTTCACCGTGTACGCGGTGGACCGGGAGCAGCTCGGTACGGACGAGGACTCGTCCCCGGCGAGCGTCGGTTTCCATCTGCGGTTCCACGCCCTCGGGCGGGCCCAGCTGATCGGTGAGTACGAGTCGCCCGCCCGCTGATCGTTCTCCGAGCGTTTGCCCGGTCCTGGTCTAAAGAAGGCCAGGACCGGGCATTTTTATTGCGTTGTCCCGCGTGGCGCGCGCGGCCAGAGTGGTTGCGGGCCCAGCCGCCGGTGTGGTCGCGGGCCTGCACACGGGAGGTGGGCGAGATGCGGGACACGCTGGTGCTGAATGCGAGCTTCGAGCCGCTGTCGACGGTGACCCTGAACCGGGCTGTCGTCCTGGTTCTCCAGGACAAGGCCGTCGTCGAACAGTCGCATCCCGAACTGCGTGTGCGCGCGGCCACCATGGATCTTCCGATGCCCCGGGTGATCAGGCTCTGCAGGTACGTCCGGGTGCCCTTCCGAAGACATGCTCCCTGGTCACGGAGGGGGGTGCTGGTCCGGGACCAGCACCGTTGCGCGTACTGCGGTAAACGCGCGACGACCGTGGACCACGTGCTGCCGCGGGCCCAGGGGGGTGGGGACACCTGGCTGAACACGGTGGCGTCCTGCGCCGAGGACAACCACCGCAAGGCGGCCCGGACTCCGGAGGAGGCGGGGATGCCGCTCCTCCGGAAGCCCTTCGTGCCGTCTCCGGCGGACGCGATGCTGCTGGCCCTGGGGGTGGGCGCGCGGGAGGCGCTGCCGGAGTGGCTGGAGCGCTCCGCCTAGTCGGATACCCGCTCGCCCGGTAGTCGCGTGCGCTGGGCGGCGTAGCATTCCTACGTCGCTCAGCGGAGCATCAGCTGGACGATGGCGATGACGCCGACCGTCACGATGACCGCGCGCAGGACGGTCGGCGAGAGCTTGCGGCCGACCTTGGCACCGATCTGGCCGCCGATGGTGGAGCCGACGGCGATGAGGAGGACGGCCGTCCAGTCGAAGTCGGCGACGAAGAGGAAGACGACGGCGGCAACGCCGTTCACCAGGGCGGCGAGGACGTTCTTGACGGCGTTGATCCGTTGGAGGTCGTCGCGGAGCAGCAGCCCCATCAGGCCGAGGTAGAGCACGCCTTGGGCGGCTCCGAAGTAGCCTCCGTACGCGCTGGAGAGCAGCATGCCGCCGAGCAGGACCGGGCCGCCGTCGGGGTGGCTCGTGTCGCCTCCGGCTGCTTCCTGACGCCGGCGCAGGGCGGCGGCGAGCCGGGGCTGGAGGACGACGAGCACGAGGGCGAGTCCGATCAGGACGGGCACGATCGTGTCGAAGGAGTCCGACGGCAGGGTGAGGAGCAGGACCGCGCCCGCGAGGCCGCCGACGAGGGACACGGCGCCGAGCCGCACGATACGGGCGCGCTGGCCCTGGAGTTCCTTGCGGTAGCCGATGGCTCCGCTGATCGAACCGGGTACCAGGCCCAGGGTGTTGGACACGTTGGCGGTGATCGGCGGCAGGCCGGTGGCGAGCAGCACCGGGAAGGTGATCAGGGTGCCGGAGCCGACGATGGTGTTGATCGTGCCCGCGCCGATGCCGGCGGCGAGGACCGCGAGGGATTCCCAGATGGACATGGACTGTGCCATCCCCTTTGCATGAGTGAGTCGCCTCCCCGCCATGAAGGTCGAGGGGCCTCACTGATCATGCAGGAAGGGGGTGGCTGGTCAGTCGATGGGGGGCTGTTCGCGGCGGTCCGCGCCGTCCTTGTCCCGTGCGGCCGGGATGCCCCCGCCGTCCTTGCCGGTGTTCCCCGGGTTGAAGCCGGAACCGCCGCCCATGGGGCCGAAGTTGCCCATGGCGCCGGAGAGGCCCTTGAGGGCATCGCCGATCTCGCTCGGCACGATCCAGAGCTTGTTTGCATCGCCTTCGGCGATCTTCGGGAGCATCTGGAGGTACTGGTAGGCGAGGAGCTTCTGGTCGGCGTCGCCGGCGTGGATGGACTCGAACACCGTCCGGATGGCCTGGGCCTCACCCTCGGCGCGCAGCGCGGCGGCCTTGGCGTCACCCTCGGCGCGGAGGATGGAGGACTGCTTCTCACCCTCGGCGCGCAGGATCTCGGACTGCCGGACACCCTCGGCCTGGAGGATCGCGGCGCGCTTGTCGCGGTCGGCGCGCATCTGCTTCTCCATCGAGTCCTGGATGGAGGTCGGCGGCTCGATGGCCTTGAGCTCGACGCGGTTGACGCGGATGCCCCACTTGCCGGTGGCCTCGTCGAGGACCCCGCGCAGGGCCGCGTTGATCTCCTCGCGGGAGGTGAGGGTCCGCTCCAGGTCCATGCCGCCGATGATGTTGCGCAGCGTGGTGACGGTGAGCTGCTCGATGGCCTGGATGTAACTGGCCACCTCGTACGTCGCGGCCCGGGCGTCGGTCACCTGGTAGTAGATGACGGTGTCGATGTTGACGACCAGGTTGTCCTGGGTGATGACCGGCTGCGGCGGGAAGGGGACGACCTGTTCGCGGAGGTCGATGCGGTTGCGGATCGAGTCGATGAACGGGACGACGATGTTGAGGCCCGCGTTGAGCGTGCGGGTGTAGCGGCCGAACCGCTCGACGATGGCGGCGCTGGCCTGCGGGATCACCTGGATCGTCTTGACCAGTGCGATGAAGACCAGAACCACCAGAATGATCAGGACGATGATGATCGGTTGCATGCGGTTCCCCGTGCCCTTCCGGCTGTCTGTGCTGCCCCGTTGAGCGGAGTCTCGCAGACCCGCGGGCTGCGAGCAGGCTGCTTGTCACATCACGACGGCGGTCGCCCCGTCGATCTCCACGACGTCCACGGACTGGCCCGGTTCGAAACTGGTGTCCGTGTCGAGGGTGCGCGCCGACCAGATCTCGCCGGCGAGCTTGATGCGTCCCCCGCTGCCGTCCACCCGTTCGAGGACGACGGCGGATCTGCCCCTCAACGCGTCGATGCCGCTGCGGTGTTGGGGGCGCTGGTCACGGTGCCGGTTCGCGATGGACCGTACGACGGCGATGAGCGCGACCGACACGATCACGAAGACCAGGACCTGTGCCACCACTCCCCCGCCGAGGGCCGCCGTGACGGCGGCCGCCACGGCGCCGACGGCGAACATGCCGAACTCCGGCATCGCCGTCAGGACCAGGGGGATGCCCAGTCCGACCGCGCCGATGAGCCACCACACCCATGCGTCGATGTCCACATGGTCATGGTAGGTCCGGCGGGCGCGGTCCGGACAGGGTGCGGGGGCCCGTTACTGACCGAGGGGGAGGCCCTGGGCGGTCCAGCGGTCGCTCCCGTTGCGCTCGACGACCAGGGGGAGGCCGAAGCAGAGGGAGAGGTTGCGGGAAGTCAGTTCGAGGTCGATCGGGCCCGCGGTGACGACCTTGCCCTGACGGATCATCAGGACGTGGGTGAAGCCGGGGGCGATCTCCTCGACGTGGTGCGTGACCATGACCATGGAGGGGGCGAGCGGGTCGCGGGCGAGCCGGCCGAGGCGGCGTACGAGGTCCTCGCGGCCACCGAGGTCCAGGCCGGCGGCGGGCTCGTCGAGGAGCAGCAGCTCCGGGTCGGTCATCAGGGCGCGGGCGATCAGCGTGCGCTTGCGCTCGCCCTCGGAGAGGGTGCCGAACTTCCGGTCGAGGTACTCGGTCATGCCGAGGCGGTCGAGGAAGGCGCGGGCGCGCTGCTCGTCGATCTCCTCGTACTCCTCCTGCCAGGTCGCCGTCATGCCGTAGGCGGCGGTGAGCACGGTCTGCAGGACGGTCTGCCGCTTGGGCAGCTTGTCGGCCATCGCGATGCCGGCGACACCGATGCGGGGGCGCAGCTCGAACACGTCGGTGCCGGGCTTGCCGAGGGTGCCGCCGAGGATGGTGGCGGTCCCCTTGGTGGGGAAGAGGTAGCTGGAGGCGAGGTTCAGCAGAGTGGTCTTGCCGGCGCCGTTGGGGCCGAGGATCACCCAGCGTTCCCCCTCCTTCACCGACCAGGAGACCTGGTCCACCAGAGCCCGGCCCTCGCGGACCACGGATACGTCCACCAGCTCCAGAACATCGCTCATGAGCGTGTTGTCACCCCTTGCAGTCACGGTTCTCTGTGCGCCGGTAGACGCAGCCCCAGGGGAAAACCTACGCCACTCGGAGAGGGGTCCGGGGCCGGGGCCCGGTGCCGGGTCCGATCCGTAAAGTGGGGGGATGCTTTTCGAACCACGTTCAGGGCGGCTGGCCGCCTGGGGGAACGCTCTGCTGGCCGGTCTGGTCTCGCCCGACGAAGCCGTGTTGTCGATCGTGGGCGAGGACGCCGTGCACCGGGTGGAGGGGCTGCCGGGTGAGACGGGCCCCGTGGGGCTCACGCTGGCGCTCGGCCGGCTGCGGGCGCTGGGGGTGACGGGGCTGCGGGTGGCGCTGCCGGCGCCGGGGCACCCGCTGGGGCTGAGCGGGCCGCCGGAGTTCAACGCGCGGGCGCTGGAGGCCGAGGAGGCCGTGGTGTGTGCGGGGGCCGCGCTGGGGCTCGTACCCGAGGTCGCCGAGGTGGGGCCCGAGGGCGACGTGCACGTGTCGGTGACCTGGCACTGCCTGCCGGTACGGGAGGCACCGCCGGCGGACGTGCCGTCGCTGAGCACAGCGGAGCGGGAGCTGGCGGAGGCGCTGCGCGAGGCCACGGTGGCGCTGACCCGGCTGGACGTGGCCGGGTCGGGGCCGGTGGCGGAGGCGGCGCTGTCGGCGTACCGGGCGCGGGCGGAGGCGGGGCGGGACGCGCTGGCTCCGGGGTATCCGGCGCGGGCGGTGCGGGTGCTGGCGCTGGCGCAGCGGGTGGACCTGATGGTGTCGCTGGCGTACGAGAACGGGCACGGGGGTGCGGTGGCCGCCTCGGAGATGGCGGCGCGGGCGGAGGTGTTGCGGCCGGTGGAGCGGGTGGCTCGGCGGGCGCTGGTGGCGGCGTACAACTCGGCCGTCGAGGGGGGCTAGGCGGGGGCGGCTGCGCCGGGGCTCGTGGGGCTCCGCCCCAGACCCCACGCCTCAAACGCCGGCGAGGCTGAAATGACGGGGCTCCGCCCCGCACCCCGCTCCTCAGGCGCCGGAGGGGCTGGATGGTGCGGCGGAGCGGGAAAGCCGGGCCGTGCGACAGATGCGCCGCGGCCCCGCTTCCCGGGGAGAGGGGGGAAGCGGGGCCGTGGTGCGTGCGCGCTGCTACGCGGGCCCGAGCCGGCCGACGGACGGAGTCCGGCGCAGCGGCCCGAAGCCTGCGGAGCAGTGCGAGGGCTGCGTCAGGAATGGGCCCGGCGCAGCGGCCCGAAGCCTGCGGAGCAGCGCGAGGTGCGCATCAAGAATTGACTCCGGTGTTGCCGAAGGCGCCGTTGAGCAGGCCGATCACGTTGACCGTGTTGCCGACCACGTTCACGGGGACGTGGACGGGGACCTGGAGCAGGTTCCCGGAGGCCACGCCGGGCGAGTTCAGGGCCCCGCCCTCCGCCGACGCACCGCCGTGCGCCGAGGAGACACCGGCGCCGGCGGCCACGAGGCCGCCCGCGATCATGGTGACGGCTGCGGCCTTCTTGAAGTTCTTCACGTTCTCGTCCTCCAGTACGTCTGCCGCGACCAGCCGCCGCGGCACGTCATGGAGAACGGGCGCGCCGCATGTGGGGATACGCCATGTGGGCGACATACACCCGACCGTATGAATCTCAGTCCGGAACGAGACGGTCCGATTTATGTCGCTTATTCGGCGAGTCCGTGCCTGACCGCCCACAATGCAGCCTGAGTCCGATCCGAAAGGTCCAACTTCATCAGGATGTTCGAGACGTGGGTCTTGACCGTCTTCTCCGACAGCACCAGCGCCCGGGCGATCTCCCGGTTGGAGCGGCCGTCCGCGATCAGGCCGAGCACCTCGCGCTCGCGGTCGGTCAGCGAGCCGGGCCGGCCCGCCGACGGGCTCTGGTCGTCCTGGGAGAGCAGGGCCACCGCCACCTCCGGCTGGAGCAGCACGTGGCCCGCGTGGACGGAGCGGATGGCTCCGGCCAGGGCGTCCGGGTCGATGTCCTTGTAGACGTATCCCGCGGCGCCGGCCCGCAGCGCGGGGACCACGGTCCGCTGCTCCGTGAAACTGGTGACGATCAGCACCCGCGCCGGGTTCGCCAGCTCGCCCAGCCTGCGCAGCGCCTCGATCCCGTCGGTGCCCGGCATCTTGATGTCCATGAGGATCACGTCGGGCCGCAGCTCCTCGGCGCGGGCGATGCCCTCCTCGCCGTCGGAGGCCTCGCCGACCACCTCGATGTCCTCCTGGACCTCCAGGAAGGTGCGCAGGCCGCGCCGGACCACCTGATGGTCGTCGACCAGCAGTACGCGAACGCGGCTGCCGCCGCGGCCGGGGTTCTCAGCCACCGGGTACCTCCATCTCGATCGTCGTGCCCTGACCGGGCTCCGAGTGCACGGTGAGCCGGCCGCCGACGCCGTCCGCGCGGTCCCGCATGGAGACCAGGCCCAGGTGGCGGCCCGCCCGGCGGACGAACCGGGGGTCGAACCCCTTGCCGGAGTCGACGACCTTGAGGACCGCGCCGCCGGCGGGGGTCCGGGTGAGGGCCACCTCGACGCGGTCGGCGCCCGAGTGGCGCAGGGCGTTGTGGAGGGCCTCCTGGGCGACGCGCAGGACCGCTTCCTCCTGGGTCGCGGGGAGGGCCCGTACGCCGTCACACGTGAAGGTGACGTGCGCGGTGTGGGCCCGGTCGAGTACGTGGACGTGCGTGCGCAGGGTGGCGACCAGTCCGTCCTCGTCCAGTGCGGCGGGGCGGAGCTCGGTCACGGCGGCCCGCAGTTCGTCCGCGGCCTCCGCCGCGAGGGCGGCCACCTGCTGGAGCTCGTCCTTGGCGCGGGCCGGGTCGCGGTCGACGAGGGCGGCGGCGGCCTGGGCGGTGAGGCGGAGCGAGAAGAGCTTCTGGCTGACGGCGTCGTGCAGCTCGTGGGCGAGCCGGGAGCGCTCCTCGGCGATGGTGAGCTCGCGGCTGCGCTCGTAGAGGCGGGCATTGGTGAGGGCGATGGCCGCGTGCTGGGCGAGGAGGGAGAGGAGCTCCTGGTCCTCGTCGGTGAAGCCGCGCGGATCCCCCGGGGCGCTCCGCTTGTTCGCGAGGAAGATCGCGGCGAGGGTCTCCTCGCCGTCCCGGACGGGCATGCCGAGGAAGTCGGACATGTCGGGGTGGGCGGCGGGCCAGCCCTCGAAGCGCGGGTCCTCGCGTACGTCGGCCAGCCGCTGGGGGTCGTCCTCGTGGAGCATCGCGGCGAGGATGCCGTGCTGGCGGGGCAGCGGGCCGATGCGGCGCCACTGCTCCGCGGTGATGCCGTCCACGACGAACTGGGCGAAGCCCCCGTGGTCGTCCGGGACGCCCAGGGCCGCGTACTCGGCGTCCAGGAGCTCGCGGGCCGAGACGACGATCGTGCGCAGGACGTCACGGACCTCCAGGCGGCGGCTCATGGCGAGCAGTGCGGTGCTCACGGCGGCCAGGCCGCTGCGGGGTCCGCCCTGCAGGGGGCTTGCGGTCATGGCCTCACCGTACCCGCGGGCCTGACCTGCGGGATCGGACCGGGGCATCCCCCGGTGGACGTAGGTCCAAGGGACCTGTACGGGTGGGGCCCGCGGCCGACGCGGCGCCCGTCGGGCCCTTCCTAGGTTGGGGTCATCTGCTGATCGGAACGCCGATCGGAACGCGAGGGTGAGGGAGCTGTCATGTCGGTGGCGATCGTGACGGGGGCGTCCAGGGGGCTGGGCCGGGCGCTGGCCGGGGAGCTGGCGGCGCGGGGCTGGGACCTGGTGCTGAGTGCGCGGGGGGCGGCGGCGCTGGAGGACACGGCGGCGCGGGCCCGTGCCTCGGGGGTGCGGGTGGTGCCGGTGGCCGGGGACGTGTCCTCGGGGGCGCACCGGGCGGCGCTGGTGGCGGCGGCGCGGGAGTTGGGCGGGCTGGACCTGCTGGTGAACAACGCGGGGGTGCTGGGGGCGGAGCCGCTGGTGCCGCTGGCGGTCCACCCGCTGGACGGCCTGCGCGAGGCCTTCGAGGTCAATGTGGTGGGGGCGCTGGGGCTGGTCCAGGAGGGGCTGCCGCTGCTGCGGGCCGCGGAGGCCGGGGCGGTGCTGAACATCAGCTCGGACGCGGCGGTGGTGGCGTACGCGACGTGGGGGGCGTACGGGGCGACCAAGGCGGCGGGGGACCTGCTGTCGGGCGTGCTGGCGGTGGAGGAGCCGGGCGTGCGGGTGTGGTGGGCGGACCCGGGCTCGATGCGGACGCGGATGATGGCGGCGGCCGAGCCCTGGGAGGACCTGGCGGGGCTGCCGACGCCGGAGGAGGTGGCGCCGGCGCTGCTGCGGCTGGTGGCGGAGGCGCTGCCGAGCGGGCGGTACACGGCGGAGCGCCTGGCGGCGGGCCGGGCGTCCGAGGGGGCGGGGAGGGACGGCGGGCCGGACACGGAGCGCGGCGGCCCGTCGGGCGCCCCGACGGGAGGCACGGCGGACGGCACAGCGGGCGATCCGGCGCGGCACGCGGCGGACGGCACAGCGGACGATCCGGCGCGGCACGCGGTGGACGGCACAGCGGGCGATCCGGCGCGGGGCACTGCGGACGATCCTGGGCGGCGCGCGGCGGGCGATCCGGCGGACGCGGGGGTCGCGCGGTGAGCGGGCGGGCGGCGCCTCCGGAGAGGGGACTGTGTATACCGGACATTCCGCCGGAGCTGCTGGCCCGGGTTCCGGCCGAGCAGCGGGGGCCGGGGCTCGGGCGGGACGCCGTGCGGCTGCTGGTGTCCGGGGGCGGTGAAGAGGTGTCGCTGCGCGCCTTCCGGGAGCTGCCGCACCTGCTGCGGGCCGGGGACGTGCTCGTGGTGAACACGTCGACGACGCTGGCGGCCGCCGTGGACGCCCGGCTCGGCGGCGAGGACCTGGTGGTGCACTTCTCGACCCGAGGCGACGACGGCCGCTGGGCGGTGGAGCTGCGCGGCCCGGCGGGCGGGGGGACGACCCGCCCGCACGCCGGGGGCCCCGCGGGGGCCGTGGTGGAGCTGCCGGGCGGGCTGGCGCTCGTACTGGAGGAGCCGCTCGCGGCGGGAGCGGACCGGCTGTGGTGGGCGCGGCCCGTGCCGGCCGGACAGGAAGCGGACGTACCGGCGCTGCTGCGGGCGTACGGGCGGCCGATCCGCTACGCCTACACGGAGCGGGACCAGCCGCTGTCCGCCTACCAGACGGTGTTCGCGGTGCCGGCGGCCGACGGCTCGGGCTCGGCGGAGATGCCGAGTGCGGGGCGGCCCTTCACCGCGGAGCTGGTGGCGCGGCTGGTGAGTCGGGGAGTGCAGTTCGCGCCGCTGACCCTGCACACGGGGGTGGCCTCGCAGGAGGCGCACGAGCCGCCGTATCCGGAGCGGTACGAGGTGCCGGCGACCACGGCGTGGCTGGTGAACGCCGCGAGGGCCAGCGGGGGGCGGGTGATCGCGGTGGGGACCACGGCGGTACGGGCCCTGGAGTCGGCCGCGGACGACCGCGGGCTGGTGCGCCCGGCCGGCGGGTGGACCGATCTGGTGGTGACGCCGGAGCGGGGGGTGCGCGTGGTGGACGGGCTGCTGACCGGGCTGCACGAGCCGGAGGCGTCCCATCTTCTGATGCTGGAGGCGGTCGCGGGGCGGGCCGCCGTACGGCTCGGGTATGCCGAGGCGATGGCCCGGCTCTGCCTCTGGCACGAGTTCGGGGACGTCCATCTGCTACTCAAGGATGAGAACCGTGACGGTTTGAATTGCTTCAGCAACGCACGGTGAGACCGTTACGTGCCCGATGTGAGCCCGCACATAGGACGCACATCACTTACGAAGCTGCCTAGTGGACAGGTAAAGGTCCTGTCAGTGCGGGCGGGCGTAGCGCCGGGGCCCGAATTGCGGCCTCGGCGCCCGCCCCTGATCCACTAAGCCGGATCGTACGTCACACCTTTGCCACAGGTTTTTGCCACCGCTAAGAATTGCCCTCGTCGCACAGCGCCGCGACGGATCCCGGATCCTCGTGGCGCTTTCCTGCGGCTCCCGCGATTCGAAGAGGTTGCCCCGCCATGTCTGCTTCCAGCACTCCCGGTCACAGTCGTCTGACGAAGGCACACAAGCTGTCCATTGCCGGCGTCGCCACGTTCAGCGCCGCCGCGCTCGCCTTCTCCCTCGTCCCGGCCGACGCCGCCGAGGCCGAGACGGTGGTCTCCGCCGCTCCCGTCGCCTGGGCCCAGGCCGTCAACGGGACGCAGACGAAGGCAATGCACGGGCACCTCTCCGCGCAGCAGGTCATCGCCGACGCCAACGCCAAGGCCGCCGCCGCCAAGGCGAAGGCGAAGGCCAAGGCCGACGCCGAAGCCAAGGCCAAGGCCGAGGCCGCCGCGAAGAAGGCCCGCGAGGACAAGGCCGCCGCCAGCCGGTCCGCCGCCCGCACCCCGGTCTTCGCGAACAACCTGGACGGCTGGATCAAGGAAGCCCTCTTCATCATGAAGAAGGAGGGCATTCCGGGCACCTACGCCGGAATCCACAAGAACATCATGCGCGAGTCCAGCGGTAACCCGATGGCGATCAACAACTGGGACATCAACGCCCAGAACGGCATCCCCAGCAAGGGTCTGCTCCAGGTCATCTACCCGACCTTCAAGGCGTACCACGTCAAGGGCACCAAGTTCGACCAGTACGACCCGGTCGCCAACATCGTCGCCGCCTGCAACTACGCGGCCGACCGCTACGGCTCGATGGACAACGTCAACAGCGCCTACTAGGCCACTGGCGTCACCCGCAGCTCCCCCACGCGCCTCAGGGCGGCACCCGGACTTCCGGGTGCCGCCCTGAGGCGTTTCGTGCGTGAGGTCCCGCGTGCGGGTTCCGCGTACGGCCCTGCGTACGGGTTCCGCGTACGGGCCCTGCCGCGGACTACTTGCCCGCGCGCATGACCTCGGGCTCGTGGCGGCGCAGCAGGCGCTGCACCAGGAAGCCGCAGGCGATGCCGAGGAGCAGCAGAACGGTGATGTTCAGGCTCCACTGGCCGACCGTGGCGTCCCAGAGCGGGTCGGTGTTGGTCGGGTTGTCGCGGTCCCACGGCGGCATGAGCTTGCCGAGGTTCAGCGTGGTGCCGGCGGCGGCGACGGCCCAGCGGGACGGCATCAGCCAGGCGAACTGCTCCAGGCCCGGGGAGTCGTAGACCTGGAAGAGGATGCCGGTGAAGACGACCTGGACGATCGCGAACATGACCAGCAGCGGCATGGTCTTCTCGGCGGTCTTCACCAGCGAGGAGATCACGAGGCCGAACATCATCGAGGTGAAGCCGAGCGCGATGACCGACAGGCAGAGCTCGACGGCCGGCGGCATCAGCAGGCCCTCGGCGGGCAGGTCGCGCGGGAAGAAGCCGATCCCGCAGATGATCACGCCCTGGATGGCCGTGATGACGCCGAGGACGATCACCTTCGACATGAGGTACGCCGACCGGGACAGGCCCGTCGCGCGCTCACGCTCGTAGATGACGCGTTCCTTGATCAGCTCTCGGACCGAGTTGGCCGCGCCCGAGAAGCACATGCCGACCGCGAGGATCAGCATGATCGTGCCGGCGTCGCCGTTGAACTGGGACGGCGGCGTCGGCGGGGCGAGGCCGAAGGTCGCGGGGATGACCGTGGAGACCACGCCGAGGACGGCGGGCAGGATCAGCATCAGGCCGATGAAGCCCTTGTCGGAGGCGATCACCGAGACGTAGCGGCGGATCAGCGTCCACAGCTGCGAGCCCCAGCCCTGCGGCTTGGGCGGCCTCATCTGCTGCGGCGAGGGCATCGCGACGGACTGCGGGGCGATCGCGTCGATGTCGGCGGCGTACAGCTGGTAGTGCTGCGAGCCCTTCCAGCGGCCGGCCCAGTCGTAGTCGCGGTAGTTCTCGAAGGCCGAGAAGACGTCCGCCCACGTGGTGTAGCCGAAGAAGTTCAGCGCCTCGTCCGGCGGGCCGAAGTACGCGACCGAGCCGCCGGGGGCCATGACCAGCAGCTTGTCGCAGATGGCCAGCTCGGCGACCGAGTGCGTGACGACGAGGACCGTGCGGCCGTCGTCGGCGAGGCCGCGCAGCAGCTGCATGACGTCGCGGTCCATGCCCGGGTCGAGGCCGGAGGTCGGCTCGTCCAGGAAGATCAGCGAGGGCTTGGTGAGCAGCTCCAGGGCCACGGACACGCGCTTGCGCTGACCACCGGAGAGCGCGGTGATCTTCTTGTCCTTGTGGATGTCGAGCTTGAGCTCGCGCAGCACCTCGTCGATGCGGGCGGCCCGCTCGGACTCGGCGGTGTCGCCGGGGAAGCGGAGCTTGGCCGCGTACTTGAGCGCGGTGCTGACCTTCAGCTCCTTGTGCAGGATGTCGTCCTGCGGGACCAGGCCGATGCGCTGGCGGAGCTCCGCGAACTGCTTGTACAGGTTGCGGTTGTCGTAGAGGACGTCGCCCTGGTCGGCGGGCCGGTAACCGGTCAGCGCCTTGAGCAGGGTGGACTTGCCGGAGCCGGAGGGGCCGATGACGCCGATCAGCGACTTCTCCGGGACACCGAAGGTGACGTCCTTGAGGATCTGCTTGCCGCCGTCGACGGTGACCGTGAGGTGGCGGGCCGAGAAGGAGACCTCGCCGGTGTCGACGAACTCCTCCAGGCGGTCGCCGACGATCCGGAACGTCGAGTGGCCGACGCCGACGATGTCGTTCGGGCCGAGCAGCGCGGTGCCGGACTTCGCCAGCGCCTGGCCGTTGACGTAGGTGCCGTTGTGGCTGCCGAGGTCGTGGATCTCGAACCGGCCGCCGGGCATCGAGCGGAACTCGGCGTGGTGGCGCGAGACCTGGAGGTCGGAGACCACCAGCTCGTTCTCCAGCGCACGGCCGATCCGCATGACGTGGCCCAGCGAGAGCTGGTGGAACGTCGTCGGACTGCGGTCGCCGTAGGCCGGTGCCCCGCCCTGCGCCGGGCGGGGCGCGGCGGCGCCGCCCTGCTGGTGCGGGAGGTGTGCCTGCGGCTGCTGTTGGTACTGCGCCTGCTGCTGTTCCCAGGCCTGCTGGGGCTGCTGCTGCGGGGCCTGGTACGCCGGGGCCTGCGGCTGGGCGTACGCCTGGGCCTGCTGCGCCGGCGCCTGCTGGGCCACGGCCGGCTGCGGCGCGGCGGCGGCGCTCAGGTTCAGCCGCGGGCCGTCGGTCGCGTTGCCGAGGTGGACCGGCGTGCCGGGGACGAGCTGGGTCTGCTGGACCCGCGCCCCGTGCACGTAGGTGCCGTTGGTGCTGCCATGGTCCTCGATGCCCCAACTCTGGCCGTTCCAGGCGATGGTGGCATGCCGCCACGACACCCGGGCGTCGTCGATCACCACGTCTCCCTGGGGGTCGCGCCCCAGCGAGTACGACCTGGACGGATCGAGCGTCCAGGTCCTTCCATTCAATTCCAGTACGAGTTCCGGCACTCCAGCCCCACTTAAGTCCCCCGAGAATCCCCCATGACGTCAGGGAGTCTAGGGATGGCGAACATCCGGGGGAACTATTTCAGGCCCGCAGCCGTATGTGGAATCCGGGCCTTGCCGGGGCGTCTACGACTGCCCGTTGACGGGGTCGAAAGTCACCCGGAGAGTGAGATACGGGACTTCTCGCCCGGGGGTCCCCTCGCGTACCGCTCGGTAGGCATCGGGGGTTCACCGTATGCGCCGCATTCGTTGGGGAGACGTGCTCGTGTCCGCGGTCGCCGCCGTGGGCTGGTCCCTGATCGTGATGGCGGGGGTGGCCGCGTTGGGGCTGCGCCTGCTGGGCGCCGACGCCGCGGGAGGGTCCCTCGGTGCGATGACGGCCGCCGTGGTGGTCCTCGCGGTCGGCGGCACCGTGACCCCCTCGGGTGACGTGTCGGCCTTCGGGGTCGTCGGGGCGGGTGCCGAAACCTCCCTGGACGTCATGCCCTTGGGGGTGACCCTGGCCGGGGCCCTGGTCCTGGGCTGCCTGTTCGCGCGCTCGCTCCGGGCCGGGGCCGGGCCCGGCGAGACGGCCGCCCGGGTCCTCGTGCTTACGGCGCTGTTCGTCGCGACGGCGGGCGGGCTGGCGTGGGCCGGGCACGACGTGGTCACCCTCGACGGGACGGAGCTGCCGAGGACCCCGGCGAAGGTGGGGATCCCGGGGATCGGGGACATCGGCGGGCTGCTCCCGGACCGCGTCGGGGACCTGATCGAGACACGGACCCGGGTCGGTTTCTCGGTGGAGACGTGGCCGACGCTGCTGGGCGCGGGGGCCTGGGCGCTCGCCGTACTGATGGTGACCCTGCTGGTCTCGCGGCGCGGGCCGGCCGCGCTCGCCCGGATCCGCCCGGCCGCCTCGGCGGTGCTGACGATGCTGCTGGTCGCGGTGGCGGCCGGGCTGGCCGCGGCGGTGTGGGCGGCGCTGGGCGACGGCCGTCCGGGGCGGGTGGTGGGGGCCGCGCTGCTGGGGGCGCCGAACGGGAGCTGGCTGGGCGTGCTGCTGGGGCTGTTCGTTCCGGTGCGCGGCCGCGCCGAGGGGGAGGCGGCGCGGCTGCTGCCCGATCCGCTGGACGACCTGCTGGCGGTGTCCGCGCGGGAGCCGGTGACGGTGGCGCGCCTCGCGGAGTACGACGGGCGGGTCTGGCTGCTGGTCGCGGGGGTGGGGCTGCTGCTGCTCTACGCGGGCGTGCTGGCAGCCGTACGGACTCCCGGGCGCGGGCGCGGACCCGGGCCCGGGCGCGGGGTGCTCGGGTGTGCGGTGCGGATGTCGGCGGTGACGGCGGTGGCTCTGGCGGGGCTGGTGTGGCTGACGGGGCTCTCGGCGGATGCCTCGTTGGCGGCGGTGGGGGTGGACGCGGTGGATGCGGGGGTGGAGCTGCGGGGGGCTCTTGCGCCGGCGCTTGCGCTGGGTGCGGTGTGGGGGGCGGTGGCGGGGGCGGTCGGTGCGCTGCCGGCCCCGCGGCGGCGGGGAGCCCGCCCGGACCCCGCCCCGGGGTGGCCCGCCCCGGGGTGGCCCGCCCCGGAGGCGCCGACGGCCGCGTATCCCGGGGCCGTGCCGTTCGGCGGGCCCGCGCGTGGCCTGCGGCCCGAGGTGGGCGGGGAGGCGGACGGCTCGTGGGACGTGACGGTGACCGGCATCCCGCCGTGGTCTCCCAGGCCGCCGAAGCCGCCGCGCCGGGAGCCCTTCACCCCGCCTCCCCCGCCGGGAGCGCCGCCCCCGCCCAAGCCTCCGGCGCCGCCGCGGTGAGGTGGGGCCGGGGGCGCTGCGCGGAGCCTCTCCCCGCCCCGCCCTTTCGCCGTTTCCCCGGGCGCCGCCCGGACCCGCGGCTCAAAGACCCGGGACTCCGCCCCGGACCCCGCGCCTCAAACGCCGGCGGGGCTGGAAGCGGAGCCCCGGCGCGACCGTTCAAGACGTGGGACGGGGGTCCTGGGCCGGGGGTGGGGAAGATACGGTGAGGGCACCATGAGCGCATCGCAGACCTCCGACGTCCCCACCCTCCTCGTCAAGATCTTCGGCAAGGACCGTCCCGGGATCACCGCCGGGCTGTTCGACACCCTCGCCGCCTATTCCGTCGATGTCGTCGACATCGAGCAGGTCGTCACCCGTGGCCGCATCGTCCTGTGCGCCCTCGTCACCCAGCCCGCCGGCGGCGCCGAAGGCGACCTGCGGGCCACCGTCCACAGCTGGGCCGAGTCCCTCAAGATGCAGGCCGAGATCCTCTCCGGTACCGGTGACAACCGGCCGCGCGGCAGCGGCCGCTCCCATGTCACCGTCCTCGGGCACCCGCTCACCGCCGAGTCCACGGCCGCCATCGCCGCCCGGATCACCGAGACCGGCGGCAACATCGACCGTATCTTCCGCCTCGCCAAGTATCCGGTGACGGCGGTGGAGTTCGCCGTCTCCGGCGTCGAGACCGAGCCGCTGCGCACCGCCCTGGCCACCGCCTCCGCGCACATCGGCGTGGACGTGGCCGTGGTCTCGGCCGGGCTGCACCGCCGGGCCCAGCGCCTCGTCGTCATGGACGTCGACTCCACCCTGATCCAGGACGAGGTCATCGAGCTGTTCGCCGCGCACGCCGGGTGCGAGGCCGAGGTCGCCGAGGTCACCGAGCGGGCCATGCGCGGCGAGCTGGACTTCGAGCAGTCGCTGCACGCCCGGGTGGCGCTGCTGGCGGGTCTGGACGCCTCCGTCGTGGACAAGGTCCGCGCCGAGGTGCAGCTGACGCCGGGCGCGCGGACCCTGATCCGTACGCTCAAGCGGCTCGGCTACCAGGTGGGTGTGGTCTCCGGCGGGTTCACGCAGGTCACGGACGACCTGCGGGAGCGGCTGGGGCTGGACTTCGCCTCCGCCAACACGCTGGAGATCGTCGACGGGAAGCTGACGGGCAAGGTCACCGGCGAGATCGTGGACCGGGCGGGCAAGGCCCGGCTGCTGCGCCGCTTCGCCGCGGAGGCCGACGTACCGCTGTCACAGACGGTGGCGATCGGTGACGGGGCCAACGACCTGGACATGCTGAACGCGGCCGGGCTGGGCGTGGCCTTCAACGCCAAGCCGGTGGTCCGCGAGGCCGCGCACACGGCGGTGAACGTGCCCTTCCTGGACGCGGTGCTGTACCTGCTCGGGATCACCCGTGAGGAGATCGAGGCCGCCGACCTGGCCTGACCGGCGGGACACGAACGAGATGCGAACGGGCCCCGGCGGCCGGTGCGGCTGCCGGGGCCCGTTCGCGCGTACGCGGCTGGTCGGGCCGGTCAGTGTCCCTTGGGGGTCCAGTAGTCGAGCAGGGTGCCCACCCCGTGCTCCACGGACTTCCACGATCCGGTGAAGGAGACGACGGCGAGGGCCGCGGTCGGGAATCCCGTACGGGTCATCCGCGCCAGGGTGTCTCCCTCCGCGCGCCCCGAGAGGGCGTCGGCGAGGGCGTGCATGCCGGGGTTGTGGCCGATGAGGAGGAGGTCGGAGACCTCGTCGGAGGTTTCGTTCAGCAGGGCGATGAGCTCGCCCAGCGAGGCGTCGTAGAGCCTCTCCTCGTAGTGGGTCTTCGGCCGGTGCGGCATCTCCTGGACGGCGAGCTTCCAGGTCTCCCTGGTGCGGGCCGCGGTGGAGCAGAGGGCCAGGTCGAAGGCGATGCCGCTCTCGGCGAGCTTCAGACCGACGGCCGGCGCGTCCTTGCGGCCTCGTTCCGCCAGGGGACGGTCGTGGTCGGGCACCTCGGGCCAGTCGGCCTTGGCGTGCCGGAGGAGGGCGATCCTGCGGGGTGTGTCGGCGCTCATGACTCCCAGCTTCGCATGAAACAAGCTACGGGGCGCAGGGTGTTGGGGGGGCTCACCCCAGGAGACGAGGGGCGCTCGGGAGGTCAGCCGACGGCGCGCAGGAGCTGCTCCGCGACCTGGACCAGGGAGGAGACCTCGCCGGTGGCCGCGTGGGCCTCCCCGGAGCCGGCGAGGAGCATCAGCAGGAGGCCGAAGGCGAGGGCGGGCAGGGCCAGCGCCCACCAGTGCAGCCGGGTGCCGGCGCCGGCGGTGGCGCGGGCCCGGGGGGCGGCGGACGGGAGGGACCGGGTGTGCGTGGGGGCCGACATGGCCGCCTCCGTGGGTGTGCGGACGGGACTGGCTCGCTGTTCACGAATCTACGGATCCGCTGCGGCCGTACCCATCCGGGGCACACCCCACTTCACCCTGAGCCTGACCCCCTAGGGGTGGTGGGGTTGTCCCCACCCCCACGGCGGGGCGGCCGCCGTCAGGGGGACGCGATGGTCGCGATCACGGAGATGACCAGGGTGATGGCGAGGATCGCGCCGAGGACGAGGCCGAGCTTCTTGCGGCCGTCCTGCGGGTTCGGTTCAAGTACGGGCGACATGTCGGTCAGTCTCGCATGCCGCATTCGTCCTCGATCGTGCGGTCCCTGCCCGCCAGGACGCCGAGCGCGATCTGCGGGACGAGCAGGCCCGCCATCAGGGCGAGCGGCAGGTCCCAGCCGCCGCTGTGCTGGTAGAGGGCGCCGATGAGGAGGGGGCCGGGGATGGAGATGAGGTAGCCGGTGCTCTGGGCGAAGGCGGAGAGCTTCACCACGCCGGCCGGGGACTTGGCGCGCAGCCCGATGAGGGTGATGACGAGGGGGAAGGCGCAGTTGGAGATGCCGAGCAGGAGCGCCCAGGCCCAGGCTCCGGCGGCGGGGGCGAAGTAGAGCCCGAGGTAGCCGGTGAGGCCGAAGACGCCGAGGACGGCGGCGATGGCGCCCTGGTTCTTCATCCGGCCGGCGAGGCCCGGGATGACGAAGGCGAGGGGGACGCCCATGACCATGGTGACGGCGAGGAGCACGCCGGCGGTGGAGGCCGAGACCCCGGCGTCGCGGAAGATCTGCGGGAGCCAGCCCATGGTGATGTACGCGCCGGTGGCCTGGAGGCCGAAGTAGCAGGCGAGGGCCCAGGCGGTGCGGCTGCGGACGACCCGCGGGCCCGCGTCGGCCCGTACGGCGCCGCCCGCGTCGGCGGCGGCCGCGGCCTGGGCCCGGTCGGCGCGCCGGGCGGCGCGGGCGATGGGCAGCCACAGCAGTACGGCGACCACGGCGAGGGAGGCCCACATGAGCAGGCCGGTGCGCCAGCTGCCGCCGAGGGCGGCGGTCAGCGGGACGGTGGCGGCGGCGGCGAGCGAGGTGCCCGCGGCCAGGGCCATGGAGTAGAGGCCGATCATGGTGCCGACCCGGTCCGGGAAGTAGCGCTTGACGATCACGGGGAGCAGGACGTTGGTGAGGGCTATGCCGGCCAGGGACAGGGAGCTGGCGGCCAGGAAGCCCACGGCCCCGTTGGTGAAGGGGCGGATCAGCAGGCCGGTGGCGACGGCGGCCATGCCGGCGCAGACGACGGCGGCCGGGCCGAAGCGGCGGGAGAGCCGGGGCGCGGTGACGCCGAAGACGGCGAAGCAGAGGGCCGGGACGGAGGTGATCAGTCCGGCGACGGTGCCGCTCATGCCGAGGCCCGTGCGGGTCTCCTCGAAGAGGGCGCCGAGGCTGGTGATGGCGGGCCGCAGGTTGAGGGCGGCCAGCACGATTCCGACGATGAGCACCGGGCCGAGCCAGGCCGGCTGCGAGGTCGCGTGCGGGGTGGTGGCGGCCGCCACGCGGTCCGCCGCGGCCTGCGGCGCGGGCCGGTTGCTCCCGGCGGGCCGGTCGAGCGTCTGGATTTCTTCGTCGGACATCCCACCATCATAGAATCATGGGATGATTGGTTGTCCAGTCGCTCTTGAGAGGAACCCATGCCGCTGACCTCGCCCCGGCGCTCCGTTCTCGTCGATCAGGTGATTACCCAGCTGCGGAACCAGATCACCTCCGGCGAGTGGCCGGTCGGCGCCCGCATCCCGACCGAGCCGGAGCTCGTCGAGTTGCTCGGCGTCGCGCGCAACACGGTGCGCGAGGCCGTGCGGGCGCTGGCGCACAACGGCCTCCTGGACATCCGGCAGGGCTCGGGCACGTACGTGATCGCCACCAGCGAGCTGGCCGGCGTCATGCACCGCCGGTTCGCCGGCGCCGAGCCGCGGCACATCGCGGAGCTGCGTTCGACGCTGGAGTCCTCTGCGGCCCGGCTGGCGGCGGAGCGGCGCACCGAGCGGGACCTCGTACAGCTGGACGCCCTGCTGGCGCGCCGCGAGGAGGCCTGGGCGGGCGGGGACGCGGAGGTGTTCGTGGCCGCGGACGTGAGCCTGCACATGGCCGTGGTGACGGCTTCGCACAACGACGTGCTGATCGAGCTGTACGCGGACCTCGGCGACCTGGTGGCCGACTGGCTGCGGGCGGACGTGGGCACCGAGCTGCACCCCTCGGCCCATCTGGACCACGCCCGGCTGATCGAGGCGATCCGGCGGGGCGACGGGGACGCGGCGGCCTCGGAGGCGGCGGGTTACCCCTTCGCCTGCCTCGGCAAGAACACGGACGGAGACCCGCTCACGCCCGCTGGTGGGTGATCCAGGCCGAGCGGACCTCTTTCCAGCAGCGCCCGGTGAGCTCCACCCGGCCGGCGGGTCCGACGGCGACGGCGGCGCCGTCCCCGTCGACGTCCCACCAGCGGTCGCATTCGACGTGCAGCCGCAGCAGGTCGGTCCCCGGGTAGGCGTTGTGGCAGTTCGCCGTCACCTGCGAGCCCTCGATCGTGGTGTCGCAGTCGGCTCCGAAGAGTTCCCGCCCGGCGGGGCGGGAGGGCTGGACGGGGGGTTCGGCGGGGATCTCGGCGAGCTCCACGACGGCGGGGGCCACCGCTTCGGGGCCGGGTGCCGGTTCGTCTCCCATGGGCTCCGCGGCGGCTCCGGGGACCAGGAGTCCGGTCAGGATCACCGAGGTGACCAGCATCGATACCGTTCGGCTCGGCCTCGCTCGCACTCCTACCCTCCTCCCCGCAGCAGCCGGGAAGATCCCGGCCTGGCCAGTTTGCAGGCATCTGTCACGGTTTTCGACTCGGGAAGATCCGGTCGGCCGGTGGACATACGAGCGAGCGTCGGCCGCGGGGCACGGCAAATGGCGGCGGCCGCGCCCCCCGGAAGGGGAGCGCGGCCGCCGCCGTACGGACTCAGGAGCCCCGACCGGAGGTCAGGCACCCATCGCGTGCAGGCCGCCGTCCACGTGGACGATCTCACCGGTGGTCTTCGGGAACCAGTCCGACAGCAGGGCCACGACGCCCTTGCCCGTGGGCTCCGGGTCGCTCATGTCCCACTCCAGCATGGAGCGGGTGTTCCAGACCTCGGCCAGCTCGCCGAATCCCGGGATGGACTTCGCGGCCATGGAGCCGATCGGACCGGCCGAGACCAGGTTGCAGCGGATGTTCTCCTTGCCCAGGTCGCGGGCGAGGTAGCGGCTGGTGGCCTCCAGGGCGGCCTTGGCCGGGCCCATCCAGTCGTACTGCGGCCAGGCGAACTGCGCGTCGAAGGTGAGGCCGACGATGGCCGCGCCCTCCGCCGGGAACAGCGGCTTGCAGGCCATGGCCAGCGACTTCAGCGAGAACGCCGAGACGTGCATGGCGGTGGCGACCGATTCGAACGGGGTGTTCAGGAAGTTGCCGCCGAGGGCGTCCTGCGGCGCGAAGCCGATCGAGTGGACGACGCCGTCGAGGCCGCCGAGCTCGTCGCGGACGAGGCCCTCCAGGCGGGCCAGGTGCTCGTCGTTGGTGACGTCGAGCTCGATCACCTTGACCGGCTTGGGCAGCTTCTTCGCGATGCGCTCGGTCAGCGACGGGCGCGGCCAGGCGGTGAGGATGACCTCGGCGCCCTGCTCCTGGGCCAGCCGGGCCGTGTGGAAGGCGATGGACGACTCCATCAGCACCCCCGTGATGAGGATGCGCTTGCCGTCGAGAATTCCACTCATGGTGATCAGTGACCCATGCCCAATCCGCCGTCAACGGGAATGACGGCTCCGGTGATGTACGCGGCGTCGTCGGACGCCAGGAAGCGGACGGCTGCCGCGATCTCCTCGGGCTGCGCGTACCGGCCGAGCGGCACCTGGCCCACGATGCCCGCGCGCTGCTCGTCGGTGAGCACCTTCGTCATGTCGGTGTCCACGAAACCGGGGGCGACGACGTTGAAGGTGATGTTGCGGGAACCCAGCTCACGGGCGAGCGAGCGGGCGAAGCCCACCAGCGCGGCCTTCGAGGCGGCGTAATTGGCCTGCCCCGCCGAGCCGAGCAGTCCGACGACCGAGGAGATCAGGACGACGCGGCCCTTCTTGGCACGGAGCATGCCACGGTTCGCGCGCTTGACCACCCGGAACGTGCCGGTGAGGTTCGTGTCGACGACGGACGCGAAGTCCTCCTCGGACATCCGCATCAGCAGCGTGTCCTTGGTGATGCCGGCGTTGGCCACCAGCACCTCGACCGCGCCGTGCGCGTCCTCGATCTGCTTGTAGGCCTGCTCCACCTGCTCGGAGTCGGTGATGTCGCACCGCACCGCCAGGACACCGAGCGAGGTGAGCGCCTCCGGCGGCTCACCCGACCGGAACGTGATCGCGACCTTGTCGCCGGCCTCCGCGAAGGCTCGGGCGATGGCGAGGCCGATGCCCCGGTTTCCTCCGGTGACGAGAACCGAGCGGCTCAACGGATCACCCTTTCGCTAGCGGTCTGAATACCAAAAACCTATAGGTCGCATCGCTCGTACGGAGAATCGACCCCCCACAGGGCCTCGCGGCGGGCTCTGTCGAGTCCCTACAGAAAGATGTAGGCACGAAGGCCCCGGTCGCGACATGATCGGGGCGACCGGCTCCGACCCCGGGAGGACTTCCGTGCCCCATTCCATCGACGCGGCCTTCACCGCGCTTCCCTTGCGGGCGCTCGCCGACGCGGCGCTCGCCCGGGCCCGCGCGCTGGGCGCCGAGCATGCCGACTTCCGGCTGGAGCGGATCCGCAGCGCCTCCTGGCGCCTGCGCGACGCCAAGCCCGCCGGCGGGTCCGACACCACCGACCTCGGATTCGCGGTCCGGGTGGTCCACGGGGGCAGCTGGGGATTCGCCTCCGGTGTGGACCTGACCATGGACGCCGCCGCCAAGGTGGCCTCGCAGGCCGTGGCCATGGCGAAGCTGTCCGCCCAGGTGATCAAGGCCGCCGGTTCGGACGAGCGCGTGGAGCTCGCCGACGAGCCCGTGCACGCGGACCGCACCTGGATCTCCGCCTACGACGTGAACCCGTTCGAGGTGCCGGACGCCGAGAAGGCGGCGCTGCTCGCCGACTGGAGCGCGCGGCTGCTGGCCGCCGACGGGGTGGCGCATGTGGACGCCTCGCTGCTCGCCGTGCACGAGAACAAGTTCTACGCCGACACCGCGGGCACCTCGACCACGCAGCAGCGGGTGCGGATCCACCCGCAGCTCACGGCGGTCGCCGTGAACGGCACGACCGGCGAGTTCGACTCGATGCGCACCATCGCCCCGCCCGCCGGCCGCGGCTGGGAGTACCTGACCGGCACCGGCTGGGACTGGAACACCGAGCTGGAGCAGATCCCCGGCCTGCTCGCCGAGAAGATGCGGGCGCCGAGCGTCGAGGCCGGGCGCTACGACCTGGTGGTGGACCCGTCCAACCTGTGGCTCACCATCCACGAGTCCATCGGCCACGCCACCGAGCTGGACCGGGCGCTGGGCTACGAGGCGGCGTACGCGGGGACCTCCTTCGCCACCTTCGACCAGCTCAACAAGCTGACGTACGGCTCCTCGATCATGAACGTGACCGGTGACCGCACGGCGGAGCACGGTCTGGCGACCATCGGGTACGACGACGAGGGCGTCCAGGCGCAGTCCTGGGACCTGGTCAAGGACGGCACCCTGGTCGGCTACCAGCTGGACCGGCGGATCGCGAAGCTGACCGGCCTCGGCCGCTCCAACGGCTGCGCCTACGCCGACTCCCCCGGGCACGTGCCCGTCCAGCGGATGGCGAACGTCTCCCTGCAGCCGGATCCGGGCGGGCTCTCGACCGAGGACCTGATCGGCGGGGTGGAGCGCGGGATCTACGTGGTCGGCGACCGCTCCTGGTCGATCGACATGCAGCGCTACAACTTCCAGTTCACCGGGCAGCGGTTCTTCCGGATCGAGAACGGCCGGCTGGCCGGCCAGCTGCGGGACGTCGCGTACCAGGCCACCACGACCGATTTCTGGGGCTCGATGGAGAAGGTCGGCGGCCCGCAGACCTACGTCCTGGGCGGCGCCTTCAACTGCGGCAAGGCCCAGCCCGGCCAGGTGGCGGCGGTCTCGCACGGCTGCCCGTCCGCGCTGTTCCGCGACGTGAACATCTTGAACACCACGCAGGAGGCCGGCCGATGAGCACGCTTTCGAACGGACGCACCAAGCCCCACGAGATCGTCGAGCGGGCGCTGGAGCTGTCCACCGCCGACGGCTGTGTCGTCATCGCCGACGAGGAGTCCAGCGCCAACCTGCGCTGGGCGGGCAACGCGCTCACCACCAACGGCGTCACCCGGGGCCGGACCCTGACGGTCATCGCCACGGTCGACGGCAAGGAGGGCACGGCCTCGGGGGTCGTCTCGCGCTCCGCCGTGACCGCGGCCGACCTGGAGCCGCTGGTGCGGGCCGCCGAGGCGGCCGCGCGCGGGGCGGGCCCGGCGGAGGACGCCCAGCCGCTGGTCACCGGGACCCCGGCCTCGCCGGACTTCACCGACGCCCCGGCCGAGACCACCTCGGCGGTGTTCGCGGACTTCGCCCCGGCCCTCGGCGAGGCCTTCGCCCGGGCCCGGGCGGGCGGCCGGGAGCTGTACGGCTTCGCCAACCACGAGCTGGTCTCGACGTACGTCGGCACCTCCACCGGGCTACGGCTGCGCCACGACCAGCCCAACGGGACGCTGGAGCTCAACGCGAAGTCGCCGGACCGGCAGCGCTCGGCCTGGGCCGGCCGCTCCACCCGGGACTTCAAGGACGTGGACCCGACCGCGCTGGACGCGGAGCTCGCCGTGCGCCTGGGCTGGGCGGAGCGGAAGATCGACCTGCCCGCCGGGCGGTACGAGACCCTGCTGCCGCCGACGGCCGTGGCGGACCTGCTGATCTACCAGATGTGGTCGGCGGCGGCCCGGGACGCGGTGGAGGGCCGTACGGTCTTCTCCAAGCCCGGCGGCGGCACCCGGCTCGGCGAAAAGCTGTCCGAGCTGCCGCTGACGCTGCGCAGCGACCCCAACGCGCCGGGCCTGGAGAGCGCGCCGTTCGTGATCGCGCACAGCTCCGGCGACGACGCCTCGGTCTTCGACAACGGCCTGCCGGTCCCGGCGACCGAGTGGATCCGGGACGGCGAGCTGGCCCGGCTGTCGACGACCCGGCACACGGCCGGCCTGACCGGCCTGCCGGTCTCCCCCGGCTTCGGGAACCTGATCCTCGACGGGGGCGGCGAGAAGTCCCTGGAGGAGATGGTGGCGGGGACCGAGCGCGGTCTGCTGCTGACCTGCCTCTGGTACATCCGCGAGGTGGATCCGGCCACGCTGCTGCTCACGGGGCTGACCCGGGACGGCGTCTACCTGGTGGAGAACGGGCAGGTCGTCGGCGAGGTCAACAACTTCCGCTTCAACGAGTCCCCCGTGGACCTGCTGTCGCGGGCCTCGGAGGCCGGACGGACCGAGAAGACCCTGCCGCGCGAGTGGAGCGACTGGTTCACCCGGGCCGCGATGCCCGCGCTGCGCATCCCGGATTTCAACATGAGTTCGGTCAGCAAGGGCGTCTGACCGGCCTAGACTGACCGTTGCAACGAAGTGTTGCAATTTCCATCATCCGAAGGAGTCGAGAGACCGTGACGGACATCGTCGACGAACTGAAGTGGCGTGGGCTCTTCGCCCAGTCCACCGATGAAGAAGCGCTGCGCAAGGCCTTCGCGGACGGTCCGGTCACGTTCTATTGCGGCTTCGACCCGACGGCCGCCTCGCTGCACGTGGGACACCTGGTGCAGGTGCTCACCGTGCGCCGGCTCCAGCTGGCCGGGAACCGGCCGCTGGCGCTGGTCGGCGGGGCCACCGGGCAGATCGGCGACCCGCGGCCGACCGCCGAGCGGACCCTGAACGACCCGGAGACCATCGCGAACTGGGTGACCCGGCTGCGCACCCAGATCGAGCCGTTCCTGTCCTTCGAGGGCGAGAACGCGGCGCTCATGGTGAACAACCTGGACTGGACGGCGGGCATGTCCGCCATCGAGTTCCTGCGGGACATCGGCAAGCACTTCCGGGTCAACAAGATGCTGACGAAGGACTCGGTCGCCAAGCGGCTCGACTCCGACCAGGGCATCAGCTACACCGAGTTCAGCTACCAGCTGCTCCAGGGCATGGACTTCCTGGAGCTGTACCGGCGCTACGGCTGCGTGCTCCAGCAGGGCGGCTCCGACCAGTGGGGCAACCTGACGGCCGGACTCGACCTGATCCACCGCGTCGAGCCGGGAGCGGTGGTGCACGCGCTGGCGACCCCGCTGATGGTCAAGGCGGACGGCACCAAGTTCGGCAAGTCCGAGAGCGGGGCCGTCTGGCTCGACCCCGAGATGACCACGCCGTACGCGTTCTACCAGTTCTGGCTGAACGTGGACGACCGGGACATCTCCACCTACATGCGGATCCTGTCCTTCAAGTCCCGCGAGGAGCTGGAGGCGCTGGAGGCGCAGACCGCCGAGCGACCGCAGGCGCGTGCCGCGCAGCGGGCGCTGGCGGAGGAGCTGACCACGCTCGTGCACGGCGCCGACCAGTGCGCCGCCGTGATCGCCGCGTCGAAGGCGCTGTTCGGCCAGGGCGAGCTGGCGGAGCTGGACGAGGCCACGCTGGCCGCGGCCCTGTCCGAGCTGCCGCACGCCCGGGTCCCGGAGCTGGGCCTGGTCGTGGACCTGCTCGCGGAGACCGGCCTGGTCGCGAGCAAGTCGGCCGGCCGCCGGACCGTGAAGGAGGGCGGGGCCTACGTGAACAACGTGAAGGTCGCCGCCGAGGACGCGGTCCCCGCCAAGGAGGACCTGCTGCACGGGCGCTGGCTGGTGCTGCGCCGGGGCAAGAAGAACCTGGCGGCCGTCGAGGTCACCGGGGCCTGAGGCTCGCGGGACGGCGTACGGGACGCCGCGCGGGGCGGCGCACGGAACACGGCGGAGGGGCCGGTTCGGACTTGACGGTCCGGCCGGCCCCTCCGCCGTGATCCGGGAGGGCCTCAGGTCATCTGGCGCTTGCGGCCCCGGATCGCTCCGTAGAGCATTTCGCCCAGGCCGACCACGAGGACCGCGCCGGCGAGCTGCAGCAGGTGCCGGGTCCAGTCGATGCCCTTGGTCTCCCCGACGCCGATCCAGGCGGCCACGGCGTTGCCGAGGACCGCGCCGGCGATGCCGAAGAGGGTGGTCAGCCAGAGGGGCTGGTGCTGTTTGCCCGGCAGGATGGCCCGGGCTATCAGCCCCAGCACGAAACCGACGATGATCGCCCACAACCAAGACATGTCGAGCCTCCTCCTGGCGCGCGTTGTGCGCACGTGGGCCCAGTTTCGGCCCGTCCCGCGTACCGCGCATTTCGGGCACCCTCCCGCGGGGGTGCCCCCTCTCCTCGCGGGTGCGGGGGCGGCGTACGGTGGGGAGGGTCCGGGCCGGGAAGCGCCCGGCTGGCGATCGGGCGGTGGAGCGTGGAACGGACGAAGCGGCAGAAGCGGAACGGGGCCGAGGTGTTCCGGATCACCGGTGCGCGGATGGGCCTCGACGAGGACGTGCGGGGCCGCCAGCGCCGGTACGTCATCTCGATGGGGATCAGGACGCTGTCGGTCATCGCGACCGTGCTGTTGTGGAACGTGCAGCGCCCGGTGGCCATCGTGACGCTCGTCGCGGGAGCCCTGCTGCCGTACGTGGCCGTGGTCATCGCCAACGCGGGGCGCGAGTCGACGCCCTCGCTGCCCTCCCACTTCATCCCCGCTCCGGTGCGGCCGGCGCTGGAGGCGGGAAACCTCAAGAAAAGCTCAGATCAATCATGAAGTTCCGGTGCACTCCACCGGGTCCTGCGTGACATACTGCTCACGCGCTCCGCATCCCCCGTCGGAGCGACGGACCGACGCCGGGCAGCTCCCCCCGTGGCTGCTCGGCGTCGCCTTTCCGTTCTAGGGTTGGGCCGTGACTTCCTCAGACACTTCCGGTGTCCCCGCCGGCCCCGACGAAACCCCCACCTGCTCCGCCAAGGGCTGCCGTGACGCGGCCGTCTGGGTCCTGGCGTGGAACAACCCGACGCTGCACACGCCGGAGCGGCGCAAGACCTGGCTGGCGTGCGAGGAGCACCGCGAACACCTCTCCCAGTTCCTGGGGGTCCGCGGTTTCCTCAAGGACGTCGTGAAGCTCGACGAGTGGGTGCAGCCGGAGGGCTCGGAGCGCCTGCGCTGACCGCGGCCGGCCGCTGAGCCCGGCAGTCGGCCGGGCCCGGCCGACTGCCCGGCCCGGTCAGCCGCCGATCGCGGACATCGGGCGGTCGGGCTGCAGGAACGACGGGTCGTCGAGGCCGGACCCGGCCTTCTTGCCCCACATCGCCACCTTCCACAGCCGGGCGATCTCCTCGTCCGGGGCGCCCGAGCGCAGGGCGGCGCGCAGGTCCGACTCCTCGGTGGCGAACAGGCACGTACGGATCTGGCCGTCGGCCGTGAGCCGCGTACGGTCGCAGGCGCCGCAGAACGGGCGGGTGACGGAGGCGATGACGCCGACGGTGGCCGGGCCGCCGTCGACCACCCAGCGCTCGGCCGGGGCGGAGCCGCGCTCGGCGGCGCCTTCCTCGGTGAGCGTGAAGCGGGTGCGCAGCGACTGCAGGATGTCCCCGGCGGTGATCATGCCGTCGCGCTTCCAGCCGTGCTGGGCGTCGAGGGGCATCTGCTCGATGAAGCGGAGCTCGTACTCGTTCTCCACGGCCCAGGCCAGCAGGTCGGGGGCCTCGTCGTCGTTGAGCCCGGGCATGAGGACGGCGTTGACCTTGACGGGGGTGAGGCCGGCCTCGCGGGCCGCGGCCATGCCCTCGATGACGTCCTTGTGCCGGTCGCGGCGGGTGAGGGTCTTGAAGACCTCGGGGCGCAGGGTGTCCAGGGAGACGTTGACCCGGTCCAGGCCGGCCGCCTTGAGGGCCTGCGCGGTGCGCTTGAGACCGATGCCGTTCGTGGTCAGCGACATCTTGGGGCGGGGTTCCAGAGCCGCGCACTGCTCGACGATCCCGACCAGGCCGGGCCGGAGCAGCGGCTCGCCGCCGGTGAAGCGGACCTCGGTGATGCCGAGCTGTGTGACGGCGATGCGGATCAGCCGGACGATCTCGTCGTCGCTGAGCAGATCGGACTTCCCGAGCCACTGCAGCCCCTCTTCGGGCATGCAGTACGTGCAGCGCAGGTTGCACCGGTCGGTGAGTGAGACGCGCAGGTCAGTGGCCACGCGGCCGTAGGTGTCGAGAAGCACTGTGGGCCCCCTCCCCTGTCCGGATCTAGAGGTACGCGCGACATTTGGATCTACTTCACGCGTTCTGTTTCGAGCCTACGCGACGCCCGTGTCGCGAAGATGTGCCCAAATGAACGAGACGTAACGTGGCCGCGTCGTAGGGACCTACGACGCGGCCACGCTGGGTGTTCGGATGATGTCAGTGCGCCCCTGTTCCCGTGAGGGAGCGCACCTCCAGCTCGGCGAACTTCTGGGGGTCGGCCTCCTCCTTGGAGAGGACGGTTCCGAGCCAGCCCAGGAAGAAGCCGAGGGGGATCGAGATGATGCCCGGGTTCTCCAGCGGGAACCAGAAGAAGTCCGCGTCCTTGAACATCGAGGTGGGCTTCCCGGAGACGACCGGGGAGAAGAGCACCAGGCCGACCGCCGAGATCAGCCCGCCGTAGATGGACCAGAGCGCGCCCTGGGTGGTGAAGCGCTTCCAGAAGAGGCTGTAGAGGATCGTCGGCAGGTTGGCGGAGGCGGCGACCGCGAAGGCGAGCGCGACCAGCCCGGCGACGTTGAGGTCGCGGGCCAGGGCCCCCAGGCCGATGGCGACGGCGCCGATGACGACCGTGGACCAGCGGGCGGCGCGCACCTCCTCCTTCTCGGTGGCCTTGCCCTTGCGGATCACGTTCACGTACAGGTCGTGCGCGAAGGACGAGGAGGAGGCGAGGGTGAGGCCCGCGACCACGGCGAGGATGGTGGCGAAGGCGACCGCGGAGATCACGGCGAGCAGGACGGCACCGCCGGTGGAGTCCGGGCCTCCGCCGACCGCCTGGGCGAGCAGCGGCGCCGCCGTGTTGCCCGCCTTGTTGGACTTGATGATCTCGTCCCGGTCGAGCAGGGCCGCGGCGCCGAACCCGAGGGCGATGGTCATCAGGTAGAAGGCACCGATGATGCCGATGGCCCAGTTCACGGACTTCCGCGCGGCCTTCGCGGTGGGCACCGTGTAGAAGCGGATCAGGATGTGCGGCAGGCCGGCGGTGCCCAGGACCAGGGCGATGCCGAGCGAGATGAAGTCCAGCTTCGAGGTCGAGTCCTTGCCGTACTTCATCCCCGGCTCGAGGAACTTCGCCCCCTGTCCGCTGTTCTCCGCGGCCTTGCCCAGCAGGTCGGAGATGTTGAAGTTGAACTTCACCAGCACCAGGAAGGTGATGAGGAGGGTGCCCGCGATGAGCAGGACGGCCTTGACCATCTGGACCCAGGTGGTGCCCTTCATGCCGCCGATGGTCACGTAGACGATCATCAGGACGCCGACGAGCGCGACGATGGCGACCTTGCCGCCGTCGCTGGTGATGCCCAGGAGCAGCGAGACGAGCACGCCGGCGCCCGCCATCTGGGCGAGCAGGTAGAAGATCGAGACCACGATGGTGGAGGTGCCGGCGGCGGTCCGGACGGGCCGCTGGCGCATCCGGTAGGCGAGCACGTCGCCCATCGTGTAGCGGCCGGAGTTGCGCAGCGGCTCGGCGACGAGGAGCAGGGCGACGAGCCAGGCGACGAGGAAGCCGATGGAGTAGAGGAAGCCGTCGTAGCCGAAGAGGGCGATGGCTCCGGCGATGCCGAGGAAGGACGCGGCGGACATGTAGTCGCCGGAGATGGCGAGGCCGTTCTGGAAGCCGGTGAACTGGCGGCCGCCCGCGTAGAAGTCGGCGGCGTCCTTGGTCTGGCGGCCGGCCCAGACGGTGATGATCAGGGTGGCGACGACGAACAGCCCGAACAGGGTGATGATCAGCGGACGGTGCTCGGAGGCGCCCGCGGCCGTCGTCAGGTGGAGCGCGCCGCTCATTCCCCCGCCTCCATCCGCGCCTTGATGGCCTCCGCCTTGGGGTCGAGCCGGGTGGCGGCGTGCCGCGCGTACAGCCAGGCGATGAGGAAGGTCGTCGCGAACTGGGCGAGGCCGAGCACGAGGGCGACGTTGATGTTGCCGAAGACCTTGGTCCCCATGAAGCCGCCCGCGTAGTTGGACAGCAGGACGTAGAGCAGGTACCAGGCGATGAAGGCCACGGTGAGCGGGAAGGCGAAGGAGCGGTAGGAGCTCCGCAGTTCGGCGAACTCGGCGCTCTGCTGGACGCTCGCGAAATCTTCGGCCGTGGGGCCGGCCAGGGGCGTTCCCGCGCTGCCCGGCGGCGGCGCTGCTTCGGTGGTCACGGGGGGATCTCCTTGTGACGCGGGTGCGGTGGGGACGACGGACAAAACAACCTCCGTGTGGGGGGCCGGTGGTGCTGAGCCCCCCTGTCAACGGCACGTACGGCGTGTCGGGACGGTTCAACACCCATGGATCTTCGGAATCCGATTTCTCGAACTGATGGCGCAGGGACGAACGGCAGCGCTAGGTTCGCTTGTCATGAACCCGTCCGACGCGACCGCGTGCGGACGGCTTTTCCAAAGATGATCTGGAGAACCCATGGCTCATCTGGGATCCGTCCGCCGGCGCGCCCTCGCCGTGCCGGTCGGCCTGGCGCTCACCGCCTCGCTCGCCTTCCTGCCCTCGGTCCCGGCCTCCGCCGCGCCGCTCGGCGACACGGCGGACGCGGCGACGGCTTCGAAGCCCTCCACCTCCGGGCCCGAGCTGTCGTACGTGGCGAACCTGAACGCGTACGCCACCGTGAAGGCGGCGAAGAAGGCCGTCGAGCGGGCCGGCGGAACGGTGGTGACGGCCTATGAGCAGATCGGGGTCGTCGTCGCACATTCCCAGAACCCTGACTTCGCCAAGCAGCTGCGCGCCCAGCGCGGTCTGTTCGTGTCGGTCGGCGCCACCCGGACGGCCCCGATGCAGGCGGTGCAGACCACCGAGGAAGGCGCGACGCAGCGGTTGAACGCGGCGGACGCCGCCAAGGCCGCGGCGCTCGCCCAGGAGGGTCAGGAGCCCCTGGAGCCCAACCAGTGGGACCTGCGGACGATCAAGGCCGACGAGGCTCACAAGATCAACGATGGCAGCCGGAACGTCACCGTGGGCGTCATCGACACGGGTGTGGACGACACCCACCCCGATCTCGCCCCGAACTTCTCCAAGGACCAGTCGGCCAACTGTGTGGGCGGCGTCGCGGACACCACCGAGGGCGCCTGGCGTCCGTACCCCGACGGCAGCGACCACGGCACGCACGTGGCCGGCACCATAGGCGCCGCGCGCAACGGCCTCGGCATCAGCGGTGTCGCACCGGGCGTGAAGATCGCCGCGATCAAGGTGAGCGAGCCCGGGACCAGCCTCTTCTACACCGAGGCGGTCGTCTGCGGCTTCATGTTCGCCGCCGAGAAGGGGATCGAGGTGACCAACAACAGCTACTACGTCGACCCGTACCTCTTCAACTGCAAGACCGACGACGACCAGAAGGCGCTGGTGGAGGCCATCGGCCGGGCCACCAGGTACGCCGAGCGCAAGGGCACGCTCCACGTGGCCTCGGCCGGCAACTCCGACCAGGACCTGGCGGCCGACTCCCTCGTCGACGAGACCAGCCCGAACGACACCACCCCGGTGCCGCGCACCGTCGACCCGAGCGTCTGCCTGGACCTGCCCACGCAGCTGCCGGGCGTGGTCACCGTCTCGGCCACCGGCGACAAGGGACTGCGCTCGTACTACTCCAGCTACGGCCTCGGGGTCGTCGACGTCGCCGCCCCCGGCGGGGACAAGTGGCAGGTCCCGGCCACCCCGGACGCCAACGGGCGCGTGCTGTCGACCGTCCCGGGCGGCGGCTACGGCTACAAGCAGGGCACCTCGATGGCCGCCCCGCACGTCGCGGGCGTCGCGGCGCTGCTCAAGAGCGCCCACCCCGGGGCCACGCCCTCCCAGCTGCAGGCCATGCTCAAGGCGCAGTCCACGAAGGCGGCCTGCCCGGCGCAGATCTACGACGCCGCGGGCGCACTGGTCAACGCCACCACCTGCAAGTCCAAGTGGGGCCAGACGGGCTACTACGGATACGGCGTGGTCGACGCGCTCAAGGCCGTGAAGTAGCCCCCGCGGCAGGAGCGGAGGACGGGAAACGGACGGGCCGGGCGGGGATCACCCCGCCCGGCCCGTCCGTTCAACGAGTCATCCGGCCATCAGTCCGACCGAGCATCCGGCCATCCGGCCATCCGGTCAGGGCGTGATCAGCACCTTGAGCGCGCTGCGGTCGTCCATCGCGCGGTAGCCGTCCGGGACCTCGTCCAGGGACACGGCCCGGTCGAAGACGGGCGACGGGTCGATCGCGCCGCTGAGCACGTCCTCCAGCAGCTCCGGGATGTACGCGCGGACCGGGGCGACGCCACCGCGCAGGGTGATGTTGCGGTCGAACATCACGCCGAGGTCGAGGCCGGTGCCGCTGCCGTGCGGGACACCGACGTAGCCGACGGCCCCGCCGTCGCGGGTGATGTTCACCGCGGTGCGCATGGACTGCTCGGTGCCGACCGCCTCGATGACCGCGTGGGCGCCCCGGCCGCCGGTGAGCTCGCGCACGGCCGCCTCGGCGGCCTCGCCGCGCTCGGCGACGACGTCGGTGGCCCCGAAGAGCCTGGCTATGTCGGTACGGACGGTGTGGCGGCCCAGTGCGATGATCCGCTCGGCGCCCAGGCGCTTGGCGGCGAGGACGCCGCACAGGCCGACCGCGCCGTCGCCGACGACGGCGACCGTGGAGCCCGGGCGGACCCCCGCGCCCAGCGCGGCGTGGTGGCCGGTGCCCATGACGTCGGAGAGCGCGAGCAGACCGGTCAGCAGGTGGTCGTCGGAGACGGCCTCGGCGGGCAGCTTGACCAGGGTGCCGTCGGCGTGCGGGACCCGGACGGCCTCGCCCTGGCCGCCGTCGTGGCCGACCGAGCCCCAGAAACCGCCGTGGTCGCAGGAGGTGAACAGGCCCTCCTTGCAGTACTCGCAGGTGCCGTCGGACCACATGAACGGCGCGACGACCAGGTCACCGGCGCTCAGGCCGGCCACGGCGGAACCGGTCTCCTCGACGATGCCCAGGAACTCGTGGCCGATGCGCTGGCCGGGCTGGCGCGCGGCCTCGCCGCGGTAGGCCCACAGGTCGCTGCCGCAGATACAGGCGCGCAGGACACGGACGACGGCGTCCTCGGGGCGCTGGATCGCAGCGTCGGGCACCTCCTCCACACGGATGTCGTGCGGGGCGTGGATGACGGTGGCGCGCATGGTGGTGCAGTCCTCCGGCTCGGGGTTGTTCAGTCTTGTACGACTGAGGACCGTCCTACGGTACGCCTGCTTCCCGGGTGGCTGTCGAACCGGTGGCCAGGAGGTACTGGGCGGCCACGTAGGTGGCCATGATCCAGAAGTCCGGGCGGGGCAGCTGGGGCCATGCGGCGACCCCGGAGGCGATGAGGGTGTCGGAGAGCAGGAACAGCGCGCCGCCGATGCCGGCCCGCAGGCCGAGGGCGCTGGAGCGGAACGCCATGGCGGTGAGCAGCAGGCTGTAGCCGGCGACCGGGATCCGCAGGTCGCCCGGCAGGTCGGACCAGAGCAGGGCGACTGTCCCGAGGAGGGCGAGTGCGTACGCGCCCCCGAGCAGCGGGTTCGCGGGCCGCTTGCCGAAGAGGACGAGGTAGCAGACGTGCCCGACGGCGAAGGAGCCCATGCCGACGAGGAACGCGGGCTCGGCGTCGAAGAGCAGGGCCAGGTCCCCGCCCCAGCCGAACAGCAGGGCGGCGACCAGCGGCCGGGGCGCGCCGCGGGTGATCACGTGGGCGACGAGCAGCGGCATCAGCAGCGGCTTGGCGACGAGGTGCCCGAGGTGCCAGTCGGCCAGCAGCGAGACGAGGTCGACGGCGGTGGCCGCGGCGAAGGCCACGAGGGCGAGGCGGCCGAGGCGGTCCCGGCCGGCCGGCGCGCGGCCGGCGGCCCAGGAGGGGGCCGGGCGTTCCGGGGACGGAGCGGTGCTCACGCGGTGGTCTCCCGTACGGAGGTCCGGGCGTCGGCGGCGGCGTCCACGGCGGGAGCTCCGGCGGGGGCGTGGGCTTCGGCGGCGACGTCCACGGCGGGGGCTTCGGCCGGGGCGTGGGTTTCCGGGGCGGGGGCCGCGGCGGCGGCCGGGGCGGCGGCCGGGGCGGCGGGCTGCCAGCCCGGACCGCGGAAGACCCGTCCGGCGCGCTCGCGCCAGTTCGCGGCGGCGCGCACGTCCTGTGCGATGGCCGCGTACTCGTGGGTGGCCACGCGCAGCGGGTTGTGGGTGTCGATGTTCTTGGTGAGCCCGTAGACGGGCCGCTCCGTCTCCCCCACCCAGGAGCCGAACATCCGGTCCCAGACGATCAGGATCCCGCCGAAGTTGCGGTCCAGGTATCCGCCCTGCGAGGCGTGGTGGACGCGGTGGTGGGAGGGGGTGTTGAAGACGTACTCGTAGGCGCGGGGCAGCTTGCCGATCCGCTCGGTGTGGACCCAGAACTGGTAGAGGAGGTTGAGTCCGTAGCAGAAGGGGATCGCCGCGGGGTGGACGCCGAGGGCCACCATCGGGAGGTAGAACCACCAGGTGGTGGCACTGGTCCAGGGCTGGCGCAGGGCGGTGGTGAGGTTGAACCGCTTGCTGCTGTGGTGCACCACGTGGCAGGCCCACAGGATGCGGATGACGTGGTGGAGCCGGTGCTGCCAGTAGTAGAGGAAGTCCTGCGCGAGCAGCATCAGCAGGGCGGTCCACCACAGGAACGGCACCCGCAGCGGGGTGAGTTCGTAGACCGCGGTGAAGACGGCGACGACCGGGATCTTCCACAGCAGGTCGAAGCCGATGCTGCCGAGCCCCATGGTGATGCTCGTGGCCGCGTCCTTGGTGTCGTACCCGGCCGCGTCCTCGTCGGGATGGATCCGGTAGCTCACCACCTCCAGGACGGTGAGCAGCACGAAGGCCGGTATGGACCACAGCACGACATCGGGCAGGTTCGGCATGAGCGCACCATAGAGGCGCCTCCGGGGGGACCGCTAGAGGTTGTTACCGATCGGTATCCATCGGGGTTACCGATGGTTCGCGAGATGATGTCCAGCCGAGGGGACGGTGGGGGATGACAGGTTTGGAGACGGCTCTTTTACGTACGGCGGGCACCGCGGCGGGGACACTGCTGCGGTCGCGCCTCGGCCAGGTACCCGGAGCGGGACTCGCGGACGCACCGGTGCGCCCGGCCGCCCGCTGGCGCCGCCCGGTACGGCTGGGCGAGCCCGAGATCCGCCGGCTGGCCGCGACGC
Source organism: Streptomyces sp. NRRL F-2580 (assembly GCF_000720115.1). Taxonomy (GTDB): domain Bacteria; phylum Actinomycetota; class Actinomycetes; order Streptomycetales; family Streptomycetaceae; genus Streptomyces. The sequence continues at coordinate 46,856 of NZ_JOIR01000025.1, read as the reverse complement.
TGGCGGACCGGCTGGGCGCGGCTGCGGCCAGGTTGCCGGAGCACGAACGGCTGGCCGTACTGGACACGGTGGCCGGGGCCTTCGCCCGGGCGGGGGCGGTGGACGTCGACGCCCTCTTCGCGGCGGACCTGGACCCGGCGGTGCTGGCGGCCGCCCTGCCCGTCCCGCCCGGGGCCGGCCTGAGCGCGGCGGCCGAAGCCGCGTACCGGGACCTGGTCCGGCTGTGCTGCGCCCACGTGCTGGAGTACGTGACGACCCTGCCGGGGTTCGGGGCCCGCGCGGGGGTGGAACTGGTACGCCGGACCGGCGAGTTGGCCCAGGCGGTGGACCGGCTGGCGAGCCGCTCCGACGGGGCCGCGTACGCCTTCGAGGAGCGGTACGCGCAGTACGTCGCCGACACCCACGGCCGCCTCCAGCTCTTCGGCCTCACCCTCAGCCGCTCCCGCCGGGAATGGCCGCTGGACGTGGCCTACATCAGCCTGGCGGTGAGCGGCGAACAACCGCTGCTGCCCGGCGGCCCGGAGGCGCACCAGACCCCGTTGAGGGCCGAGCAGGCCCTCGCCTCAACCGAGCGGGTCCTGCTGCGCGGCCCGGCGGGCTCGGGGAAGTCGACGCTGGTCCAGTGGCTGGCCCTCAACGCCGCCCGGCAGACGGACGGCCCGTGGAGCACCTGCGTCCCCTTTGTGCTGCGCCTGCGCTCCTTCACCTCGTCCGACAGCCTGCCGCTTCCCGAGGACTTCCTGCGCGCCAGCGGCGTCCCCCTGTCCGCACCGCCGGGCTGGGTGGAGGACCTCATGCTCAGCGGCCGGGCGCTGGTCCTGGTCGACGGCGTGGACGAGGTCCCGCAGCGACTGCGCGCCCGTACGGAGACCTGGCTGCGCTCGCTCGTCTCCGCCTTCCCGAGGGCCCGGTACGTGGTGACCACCCGGCCGTCCGCGGTCCCGGAGGACTGGCTCGCGGGCCAGGGGTTCACCACGCACTCCATGCTGGCGATGGAGCAGCAGGACATCCGGGCGTTCGTCGCGCACTGGCACGCGGCGGCCCGCGCGGAGGGGCAGGAGGCGGACGCGTACGAGGCCTCTTTGCTGGAAGCCGTGGGAGCCCGCCGCGACCTGGCCCGGCTGGCCACCAACCCGCTGATGTGCGCGCTGCTGTGCGCACTGAACCAGGACCGGCGGATGCAGCTGCCGCGGGCCCGCAAGGAGCTGTATGACGCCGCGCTGGACATGCTGCTGGTCCGGCGGGATACGGAGCGGGAGATCAGCGGGGTCGAGGGGGTCTACCTCACCCGGGACGAACAGATCGCTCTGCTCCAGCGGTTCGCCTACTGGCTGATCAGGAACGGCCAGGTGGAGGCGGGGCGGGACGAGGCCATCGGGATGGTGGACGAATGGCTGGCCGCGATGCCGCAGGTGCGCGGGCAGGGCGATGCGGAACAGGTCTTCTCCCACCTGCTGATCCGCAGCGGGCTGCTGCTGGAGCCGGCACCGGGCTCGGTGCTCTTCGTCCACCGCACCTTCCAGGACTACTTGGGCGCCAAGGCGGCCGTGGAGTCCCGCGACTTCGGTGTCCTGGTGAAGAACGCCCACGACGACACCTGGGACGACGTCATCCGCATGGCCGTGGGCCACGGCCGCCCCGACGAGCGGACCCACATCCTGCGGGGCCTGCTCCGCCGCGCCGACAAGACCAAAGGCGCCCGCAGCCGGCTGATCCTGCTCGCGGCGGCCTGCCTGGAACACGCCCCCGAACTGGACCCCGCCGTCCGGGCCGAGGTACAGGCCCGAACCGGGGAACTGCTACCGCCCACCCGGTTCTCTCAGGCGGACGAACTGGCGAAGGCGGGACCGCTGGTGCTGGAACTGCTGCCGGCCACGGAGCACCTGAACGAGGACGAGGCCGCGGCGGCGCTGCGAACGGCGTGGCTGGTCGGCGGCGACCAGGCGCTGGAGTTCCTGACGCGCTCACGGACGGACGACCGACAGAAGGTGAGGCAGCAACTGGCACACGGCTGGCCGCGGTTCCCGGACGCCAAGGCCTATGCCGAGACCGTTCTGGCCCACACCCGGCTGGAGGACGTAATGGTTCCGCTGGTCTGCGGGGCTCAGCTGGCCGCGTTGGACCACCTGCGCGGCCTCCATCAGCTCCACCTCACCTGGGACGGGGACCTGCCCGCCGAGGTCATGGCCCAGCGGCAGCTGACGCACCTGACGCTGTTCCGGAACACCGCCCTGACCGACCTCGGGCCTCTTGCCGGATTCGAGAACCTGATCTATCTGGGTCTGTACCACTGCCGGAACGTCTCGGGCCTGGAAGCGCTGACCGCGTTGCCGCTCGACTACCTCAGTCTGACGGCCGTTGCGGACACTCTCAGGCTCGCTCCTCTGACGGACATGGACGCGCTCCGCCAGCTCAGCCTCAATTACCGGCCGGCCGGAACGGACCGGGTGTCGGACCTGCCGGCCCATCCCCGGCTGCACACACTCCACCTTCAGCCCGACGCCTCGCCGCTGGCCCTGGACGACATAGCCCCCTGGCCGGAGCTGCGCTGGCTGACGCTCTGCGGCCGCCGGCAGGCCGCGGACTTCGCCGGGCTTCGCGGCACCGACCGGCTGACCGGACTCCAGATCCTGGACCACGAGGAACTCGACGCGGCGGTGGCTCTGCGCTGCCCTCGGCTGACCTCCCTCTTCCTGAACAACTCCCGGACCCCCGGTGGGCTGCACGCGCTGAAGGAGCTTCCCGAACTGACCAGGCTCAGTCTGTACAACGGTGGTGCATACGACCTCACGCCTCTCGCGGACCTGGACCGGCTCGCCATCGAGGTCGGCCACAACGTCCGGCTCAGGGGAGCCGATGCGATCCCGCCGGAGCGGCTCACCTACCCCTGGTGAGCCGCTCCTGCAAGGCCTGGCTACCAGACCCGGACCGAGCCCCCCTTGGCGAAGGCCGGGCTCGTGGCTTCCGATGGGGTGTGCGTCAGGGGTTCGGCTACCTCCGCGACCGTCGGGCCGTGCTTGGCCGCGAGGGGGTCCAGGAGGGAGAGGTCGAAGCCGTAGACGCGGGCCGCGTTGCCGCCGGCCATCGCCGCGACCTCCTCGCGCGGGAGGCCCGCGTAGGCGATGCGGAGGCCTTCGCGGGAGAAGGGGGTGGTGCCCTCGTCGTGCGGGTAGTCGCTGCCCCACATGATCTTGTCGAGGCCGATCCGGTCCCGGAGCGGGACCTCGTGGGGGCGCATGAAGCTGGCCCCCACGAAACAGTTCTCCCGCCAGACCTCGCTCGGGCCGCTGCCCATCGACTCCGCGAGGCCCGCCCCGAACTTGGCCTCCGCCGTGGCCGAGGCCGCGACCAGGCGGCCGTGGTAGTAGTCCAGCATCTCCAGCACGCCCGGGATCCAGCCGGATCCCTGTTCCGTCAGGACCAGTTTGAGGCCCGGGTTGCGGCGGAAGGCACCGCCGAAGATGAGGTGCCACAGGGCGCGGTGCGAGAACCACGTGGTCTCCACCATGAAGACCGCGCGGGCGGCCGGTTCCTCGCCCAGCGGCGGGGACGCCGAGCCGCCGTGGTGGTTGACCGGGACGTCCAGTTCGTCGCAGACCGCCCAGATGGGGTCGTACGCCGCCGAGTAGAGCTCCGGGACCGGGGAGCCGGGCGGGACGCCGGGCAGCAGGATGCCGCCCGTGAGGCCCGCCTCCTTCGTGCGGCGGATCTCCTTCACCGCCGCGTCCACGTCGTTGAGGAGGATCTGCACCACGCCCGCGCGCCGGCCCGGCGCGTCCGCGCAGAAGTCCGCCAGCCAGCGGTTGTGGGCCTGGAGGCCGGCCCAGCGCATCTCGTACTCGGCGGCCGTCGGCGGCTGCGCCATGAGCGAGGCCTTGGGGAAGAACGGCGGGATGGTGTTGGGGAAGACGACCTCGGCGACGATGCCGTCCGCCTCCAGCTCCGCGAGGCGCCGCGCGGAGTTCCAGTTGCGGTCCGCCGTGTCCGCGAGGAGGTCCTCGTACGGGTTCACGTAGCCGGCGGCCCAGGCGTCGAAGTCGTCGTGGTACCGCTTCTCCAGGTACGGCTTGTAGTCCAGCAGGTCGGCGCCCGCGTGGCAGTCCGCCGAGATGACCGTGTAGCGGTCCTGGCCGTCCGTCATCACGAGACCCCCAGTACCGGGAAGTCGCCGCCGGTGAGCCAGTGGCGGCCCGTCTCGCGCGAGCGTGCCCAGGAGGCCGCCACCGCCGCCTGGTCCGGGGACTGGCCCAGCTCGGCCTGGGTGGGGCCGATCCGGCGGGCGACGGGAGCGAGCTTCTGCGTGTCGAAGCCGAAGACCTCGGCCGCCGCGAGGCCGAGCATCCGGCGGGTCTCGTCGACGGGGATGTCGTGGAAGGTCTTGCGCAGCCAGTTCCGGGTGTCGGGCCAAGTGCCTTCCGGGTGCGGGAAGTCCGAGCCCCACAGGATGTTGTCCACGCCGATCTCGTAGCGCTGGGCGAGTTCGCGCCGTTTGGTGTTGGTGGCGCAGACGAAGACCTGGCGGTCCAGGTACTCGCTCGGCGGCCGCTTCAGCTCCTCGAACGGGGAGAGCTTCTTGCCGCCGTGCGCGCCGAGGTAGAGCCGGTCCATGAACCACAGCTGGTTCGGCAGCCACCAGCAGCCGGATTCCGCCACGCCGAACTTGAGGCCGGGGTGGCGCTCGAAGACCCCCGACCAGAGCAGGAACCACAGCGGGCGGGCCGGCCACCAGGTGACCTCGGAGACGAAGATGCCCAGGTGGTCGCCGTACTCGTGGCGCGGCGAGGACCCGGAGTGGGTGACGATCGGCATCCGCGTCTCGGCCGCCGCCGCCCACACGGGGTCGTAGCGGCGGTCGTGGTAGGGCGCCTTGTCCACCCACATGGCGGGGATCATCAGCGCGCCCAGCCCGGACTCCTTGGCCCGGTGGATCTCGGCGACGACCTTCGACGGTTCGCCCGTGATGGGGAGCAGGGCGACCCCGCAGTGCCGCTCGGGATGCTCGGAGACGAACTCCGCCAGCCAGCGGTTGTGGGCCTGCGCGCCCGCCATGCCGAGCTCGGGGTCCTGGTCGCCGGAGAGGCCGAGGCCCACTCCGAAGGGGGCCGCGGTCTGGCTGTCGACGGCGTCCGCGTCGGGGAAGACGACTTCGGCGGCCACGCCGTCGCCGTCGAGTTCCTTCAGCCGCTGCCCGGTGTCCCAGCCGCCCCGCAGGCCTTCCTCGTGGTCGTGGAACCACTTCTCGGCGAAGGCCTCGTTGCGGACGCCGAGCCGGGTGGCCTCCGCGCGGCGGGCGTCGCGCTCGCCGAGGAACTCGTCGAACTGGGGGTGGAAGCGGGAGTCGAGGTAGGGCCGGTACCGCTCCGTGGGCAGGCCCGCGTGGCAGTCGGAGGAGATGATCAGGTACGGATCTTCGTAGGGTGTGTCACTCACGATGTCACTCACGATGTCACTCACGACGAACGCCCCTCAGTCGAGGATGAAGCTTTCCAGGTAGGCGGGGTTGGCACGGTCGAGCATCGACTGCGACCGGGCCCGGATCTGCCGGTCGCTGTGCTCACTGGCCGGGAGCATCCAGAAGCGGTCGGTGCGGATGCCGTCGAGGACGTGCTCGGCGACCTCCTCGACGGGGGTGAATTCCACCGCGTGGCCGGCCTGCCTCATCGCTGCCTCGTACTGGTCGAGGCTGCGGTACGGGGACTTGCGCGGCCGCTCCTTCGCGTACCGCTCGGGCCGGTTGCGGTGCGACTCCCACAGTCCGGTGCGCAGCATGTGCGGGCCGGGGAAGAGGACGGAGGCCCCGACGGCGGCGCCCTCCGCCTTGAGGTGGGCGTAGAGCGACTCGGTCATGGTGACCACGGCCGCCTTGGTGACGGCGTAGACGGAGGCGGTGGGCAGGGGGGCGATGCCGCCGTCGCCGGAGGAGGTGTTGACGACGTGGCCGGGCGCGCCGCCCGCGATCATGCGGGGGACGAAGGCCTGGATGCCGTGGAAGACACCCCACACGTTGACGGAGAAGGCCCATTTCCAGTCGTTGGGCTCGTGCTCCCACATCCGGCCCTCGGCGCCGGAGCCGACGCCGGCGTTGTTGCACAGCACGTGCACGGCGCCGAAGGTCTCGTACGCCGCGTCGGCCAGCGCGGTCACGGAGTCGCGGTCGCTGACGTCGACGAGCCGTGCGAGCACCTGGGCGCCGTCCGCGGTGAGCTCGTCGGCGGCCTTGCGCAGGGCGCCCTCCTCCACGTCGGCGAGGACCACCCTGAGTCCCTCGGCGGCGAAGCGGCGGGCCATCGCGAGGCCGATGCCACTGGCGGCTCCGGTGACGACGGCCACCTGTCCCGGTTCGATCCGCATGTCAGACACTGCCTTCCGGAGGACCGTCGAGGATCTGCATCGGGTCGTCGTAGCGCTGGTGGATGTACGGGAGCAGGGCCTGGGCGCTGACCTGTTCGACGACCCGGCCCTTCTGGTCGGTGGTCTTCTCGCCGATGGTGATCTCCACGATCCGGCGGACGGGCAGGTCGGCGACGGGGTCGAACATCGACTCGCGCAGGACGATGTCCCCGGTGATGTGCTCCAGCTTGCGGACCTTCTCGTTGCGCGTGCAGTGGACGAGGACGGGGTCGGCGTCGAAGCCCGAACCGTCCACGGCGGGCAGGAACTTGAAGTAGAAGTCGGTCTTCTGGGTGGGCTCGGGCAGCGGCAGCGCGCGGTCCACCGCCCCGCGCACCTCGACGAAGGCGATCCCGTGCCGGGCGAGGGCGGCCCGGACGACGAGGCCGTCGCGTTCGACGGTGACCTCGCCCAGCTTCTTCGGCTCGCCGAAGACCTCGCGGCCGCCGATCAGGGCGCGCTCGTGGGTCATCGGCATGACCAGCGGGTACCAGCCGTCGACCCCGCCGTGCTGGGCGGCGACGGCCACCGAGCCGGCGCCGAGCGGGTAGCCGGGCAGGTCGACCTTGCTGATGTTGGCCCGCACGAGGGGCCGGTCGGCCGGCTTCAGGGGCGGCGGCAGGACCGCCGCCACGACGTCGGGGTCGCTCTCCCAGACGGCCACCACGCCGGTGGACCAGATGGCGGGGAGCTTGGAACTCTTCTCGCGCGACGCCGCGATCTCGGCCTCGGTCCGCGCTCCGTACCGTACCCGTGCCATGTGTCGCCCCATCCCTCGTCATTGAGCGGAGTCAGGTTCTGTAACACAGTTACACCGCCACCGATGAAGGGTAAAGACCCGTGCACGCACCAGAACTGACACTCCGACAGATCGGTGGCCCGCGACCATGGCCAGATCAACGCTGACCCGCGACGAGGTGCTGGACGCCGCCGTGTCCCTGGTCAAGCAGCACGGTCCGGCCGCCCTCACCATGCGCAAGCTCGCCGCCGAACTGGGCACCGCGGTGACGTCCATCTACTGGCACGTCGGCAACCGCGAATCGCTGCTCGACGCCCTCGTACGGCGGACCGTGGAGGAGATGGGCGCGATCAGGCCCGTGGGCCGCACCCCCGCCGACCGCATCCTGTCGGTGGCCCGGACCCTGCGCCGCGAACTGCGCGAGCGCCCGCACCTGATCGCGATGGTCCACGAGCGCGGCCTCACCGAGCGGATGTTCCTGCCCGCGCAGCAGGCGCTCGTCCACGAGGTGCACGCCGCGGGACTGCGCGGCGCCCGGGCGGCCGACGCGGTGCGCGCGATCCAGTTCCAGATCGTCGGCTTCCTGCTCGTCGAGCGCAACCGTGAGCGCTCCCCCGCCCAGTCCCCGGCCGAGAGCGAGCTCTGGGACCCGGCCGCGGCCCCCCACGACCCGGCCCTCGCCCGCGCCCTGGCCCGCCCGGCCGACCCGGAACGCCTGTTCCTGCTGTCCGTACGCGCCCTGACGACGGCCCTGCTGAAGGCCGGCTCTTGAGCGCCGGCGAACCTGTCGCGGAGCCGGGCCGAGGAGGCATCGCGGCAACGGCTGTCAGTCGGGGCCGATATCCTCTGTGACCATGCTCGACGACCGTACGACCGCAGAGACGACGTGGCCGACCGCCTACCCACAGGGGTACGCGGTCGTCGACGTGGAGACGACCGGGCTCGCCCGCGACGACCGGATAGTCTCCGCCGCCGTCTACCGTCTCGACGCGCAGGGCAATGTCGAGGACCACTGGTACACCCTGGTCAACCCGCAGCGGGACCCGGGACCGGTGTGGATCCACGGGCTGACGAGCGAGGTGCTCGCCGGCGCCCCGCTCTTCAAGGACATCGCCGAGGAGTTCGCCGGCCGGCTCGCGGACCGGGTGCTGGTCGCGCACAACGCCATCTTCGACTGGCAGATGATCGCCCGGGAGTACGCGCGGGCCGCCGAGACCGCGCCGGTCCGTCAGCGGCTGTGCACCATCGCCCTGTCGAAGGAACTGGACCTCCCGCTGCCCAACCACAAGCTGGAGTCGCTCGCCGCGCACTTCGGCGTCGTCCAGCAGCGCGCCCACCACGCGCTCGACGACGCCCGGGTGCTGGCGGAGGCCTTCCGCCCGTCGCTGCACGCGGCCGCGCAGGGCGGCGTACGGCTGCCCCTGCTGGAGTGCCGGCCGCTGACGGAGTGGTCGGACTCGGCCGCCGCCCCGCGCGTGGGGTACCAGTCCTCCTACCGGGGCGGCGGCTGGCGGCCCTCGCGCAAGCGGCCGCCGTGCCCGCACCCGAATCCGGGGCGGTACAAGGACGGCGAGCCGCTGAAGCAGGGCATGCGGATCGCCTTCTCCGGTGACACCTCGGTGGAGCGGGAACTGCTGGAGGACCGCGCGGTCGAGGCGGGTCTGCACATCGCGACGAGCGTGTCGCGGCTCACCAGCCTCCTCGTGACGAACGACCCCGACTCGGCGACGTCGAAGACGGTCAAGGCGAAGTCCTTCGGCACGCCGGTCGTCGACGAGGCCGCCTTCACCCAGCTGCTGCGGGACGTGGCCCCGGCGGAGTCCTGAGCCCGAGCCACGGCGACGGGAGGTGCCGTTGCGCCGGCCGGGTGCAGGCGCGGCGACTCACCCCGCTGGATCTTGTTCCGCTCCCCCGCCGTGCGCAGCATTCGGCGCATGGCACGTTGTGAGGTCTGCGGAAACGACTACGGCATGTCCTTCGAGGTTCATGCACAAGGAGCGGTTCACGTCTTCGACTGCTTCTCCTGCGCCATCCACCGCATGGCGCCCGTCTGCGAGCACTGCCGGGTCTCGATCATCGGGCAGGGCGTCGAGGTCTCGGGGCAGTGGTTCTGCGGGGCGCACTGCGCCCGCGCGGAGGGGAAGGTGGGCATCGTCGACCGCGTCTGACTCCCCCGCCCTTCCCCCTCCTCCTTCCCCTCGTCCTTCCCCTCGTCCTCCCCCTCGCCCCTCCCCCGATCACGTACCCGTGACCCCGGACGGCCACCCGGCCGCCGGGGTCCTCCGCGCTGGGGGTACCGTCGTGGGCGTGTACCGCTTTGTGCTGACCCGGCAGTGGGTGTGCCTCACCCTCATCACCCTCGCCCTCATCCCCGTGATGATCAAGCTGGGGTTCTGGCAGTACCACCGCCATGAGCACCGGGTCGCGCAGAACCAGCTGATCGAGGCGAACCTGCGGGCGAAGCCGGTCCCCGTGGCCGAGGTCACCTCCCCCGGCCACAAGGTCCCCCGCGCGGACTTCTGGCGTGCGGTCACCGCGACCGGCACGTACGACTCCGCGCACGAGGTCGTCGTACGGATGCGCACCGACAACGACGACAAGGTCGGCTTCCACGTCCTGACCCCGCTGGTGCTCCCCGACGGCCGGGTGGTCCTGGTCAACCGGGGCTGGGTGCCGGGCGGCGACGACCCCCGCGCCTACCCGCCGGTGCCGGCCGCCCCCGCGGGCGAGGTCACCGTCACCGGCCGGCTGAAGGCCGACGAGACGAGCGGCGGCAGCGGCATCAAGGACCGCAAGGGCCTGCCGGACCGCCAGGTCATGCTGATCAACAGCGCGCAGCAGGCGGAGTACCTGGGCCGGCCGGTCCTCGGCGGGTACCTGGAGCTCACCGCCCCGTCCCCCGAGGCGGGCCCGGAGACCATCGCCGATCCCGACCACGATTCGATCGGCCCCCACATGGCGTACGCCGTCCAGTGGTGGCTGTTCGCGGCCGCGGTGCCGGTCGGCTGGGTGGTCCTCGTACGGCGGGAGAAGCGCGACCGCGAGGAGGCGGCGGCCAAGGCCGAAGCCGTCGAACAGGAGCCCGCGACGGCGTAGCGTGTCGGCATGGATCTTGGACTGAAAGACCGTGTCTACATCGTCACCGGGGCCACGCGCGGCCTCGGCTTCGCCTCCGCCCGGGAACTGACCGCCGACGGCGCGAAGGTCCTCGTGACGGGCCGGGACGAGAAGCGGGCGGCCGACGCCGCCGCCGAGCTCGGCCCGAACGCCGTGGGTGTCGCGGCGGACAACTCCGACCCGGCGGTGGCCGGGCGGCTCGTCGCCACCGCGCGCGAGCGCTTCGGCCGCCTCGACGGCATCCTCATCAGCGTCGGCGGCCCGGCCCCCGGTTTCGCGGCCGACAACACCGACGAACAGTGGTCGGCGGCCTTCGAGTCGGTCTTCCTGGGCGCGGTCCGCCTCGCGCGGGCGGCGGCCGCCGAGCTGGGCGAGGGCGGGGTCATCGGCTTCGTCCTGTCGGGCTCGGTCCACGAGCCGATCCCCGGGCTGACCATCTCCAACGGCCTGCGCCCGGGCCTGGCGGGCTTCGCGAAGTCCCTCTCGGTGGAGCTCGGCCCGCGCGGGATCCGGGTCGTCGGCCTGCTCCCGGCGCGCATCGACACCGACCGCGTGCGGGAGCTCGACGCGCTCGGCGGCGACGCCGACGCGGCCCGCGCCGGGAACGAGTCCCGCATCCCGCTGCGGCGTTACGGCGCCCCGGAGGAGTTCGGCCGCACGGCGGCCTTCCTGCTGTCCCCGGCCGCCTCGTACCTGACGGGCGTCATGCTCCCGGTCGACGGCGGCTCCCGCCACGGCTTCTGACCCGCTGTGGGGCTCCGCCGTGTCCGGGCTAAGTGACGCGCTGCGCCCGGTGTGACGTCACCTTGAGGCGGGCCTCGGCCGGGAGTTCGGCGAGGCCCGCCGAGGTACGGGCGTGGGTCAGGACCGGGCCCGCGACGGCGGCCAGCGTGTCGGCGGGCACCGCCTGGGGTTCCAGTTCCAGCGCGACCCGCAGCGCGGGCGAGCCGCGCCGCCCGCGCAGCGCGACCCGGCAGCCGGCGACCCCGTCCAGCGCGCCGGCCTCCGCGGCCACCGCCTCCTCCAACGCCCGCCCGCGCAGCAGGGCGAAGGCCCCGTCGCCGGTGTCCACGACCACCGCGGGCAGCCGCGAGCGCCTCAGCTGGGACAGCAGCCACCACAGGGCCAGCAGCACGACCACCCCGAGCCCGGCGAGCACCGCCCACCACCACCAGCCGTCGGCGTGCCAGTACCGGTGCCTCGCCCCGGCCGTCAGCAGCGGCGCGTGCCGCCCGTGCAGCGGCCACCAGCCCGTCAGCAGCACGATGCCGGCCGCCAGCAGGACCGCTCCGGCCACCGCCAGCAGGATCCGGTTCACCACCCCGAGCATCCCGCTCACCTCCTGACCCGTACGCGCGCCCGCGGCGGGTGCGCGAGGCCCAGTTCCTCGATGCCGACGGCGAGCACGGCGTCCAGGTCGGCCCGTACGTCGTCCAGTTCGCGGAAGTGCGAGGTGGCCCGCACCCCGACGTGGGATCGGCCCACCTTGACCCGGACCGAGCGCACCCCGGACACCTCCATGGCCCGGTCCCGCAGGACCTGCGCGGCGTCCTTGCGGCCGAGCCCGGCGTGTACCGCCGCGCCCTGGCCGGGCGTCCGCATGGTCAGGATCCGGCGCAGCCCGGGGGTGAGCGCCAGCAGCAGGAGGACCGCCCCGGCCACGGCCAGGGCCCCGCCGGTCAGCTGTACCGACAGGTCGGCGGGGGTCGCCGTCTCCAGTCGGTGGGCGAGGTCGCGGCGCCAGCTCATGGCGGGCCGGCCGGACCGTACGGCGGCCAGGTCGTACAGGAACAGGGCCGCCACCCCCAGCACGGCCAGGGCGGTGAGCGCGGCGGGCACCCGGCGGGCGGAGCGGAACCGGTGGGCGCGGCCGGGGCCGGGGCCGGGGGCCGTCACCGCAGCCGCCGGTCCCGCCCTGCGGCGGTCCGGGTGTGGGCGGAGTGCAGGTGTTCGACCTCGATGTCCACCTCGGGCACGGTCATCTGCGCGCACTCCTCGACGCGCAGGGCCACCCGGGCGCGTACGGCGGCGCACTGGGCGGCGACGTCGGAGGGGTAGTCGAGCTCCAGGCTCAGCCGTACCCGTGCGATGTCGTGGTGCACGCTGACGGTGGCGTGCGGGGGCGCGCCCGAGGGGGCGGCGAGGGCCTCCCCGGCGGCCTGGGCGGCGATCTTGGCGACGACCCGGTCGGCGATGAGGGTGGATCCGCGGTCGGCGGCGGCCACCCGCGGCGGGGTGGCCCGTGGCTGGGTGGTGGTCATCGGCCCCTCACCCGCGCCGGTCGTCACGGCGGCGGAACAGGTCCCCGGCGTCCAGGTCCCCGTCGAGGAAGCGCCCGACGACGAACCCGAGGGCGCCGAGGGCCGCCACCAGGAGGAAGGCGCCGAAACCGCCGAAGTACCCGGCGAACGCCAGGGCCATTCCGGCGAACAGGCCGGCGATCGCCATGCTCATTGCGACTCCTCTCGACTAGTGGAGACGGGGCTCCGGCTCCTCGTCGGGCTCGTCCGGCAGCTTGACGTCGCTGACGGCGATGTTGACCTCGACGACCTCCAGGCCGGTCATCCGCTCGACCGCCGAGATGACGTTCTCACGGACCGCCCGCGCCACGTCGCGGATCGACACGCCGTAGTCGACGACGATCTCCAGGTCGAGGGCGGTCTGGACCTCGCCGACCTCCGCCTTGACCCCGCGGCTGACGGAGGCCTTCTGGCCGCCGGGCACGCGGTCGCGGACGGCACCGAAGGTACGGGAGAGGGCGGTGCCGCTGCCCATGGCGTGTACGCCGACCACCTCGCGGGCGGCCAGCCCGGCGATCTTCTCGACCACGCCGTCGGAGATGCTCGTGCGTCCCCGGTCGCCGGGTTCCTTGGCGGAGTCACCGCGGCCTGGTGCGGATTCGGTCATGGCGTGCCCTTTCGCGCGTGCGGAACCGGACTCACTCCGCTCCACGTTAGGCGCGCGGCCGCGCCGGCGCGTCGGGACTACGCCGCTCGGCCGGATCCGGTTCCCGGGTTCCGCCCGTACCTGGAGCTCCGCCGGGTACGGGCGGGGGCCGGTCCCGCAGTGGTGCCGTGGGCTAGTCGGACAGCCCCGCGAGGTCGCGCAGACGGCGGGCCTGGGCGGCGCGCTCGGCGGTGCGCTGGTCGTCGTACGGGCGGGAGTGCGCGGCGCGCAGGAGTGCCTTGGTCTCGATCACGGCGTCCCGCGGCGGGGCCAGCAGGGCGGTGGTGAGGTCCTGGACGGCGGCGTCGAGCTCGTCGGCCGGGACGACCAGGTTGGCGAGGCCGACCCGCTCGGCTTCCTCGGCATGCACGAAGCGGCCCGTCGCGCAGATCTCCAGCGCGCGGGCGTAGCCGACCAGGGAGGTCAGGGGCTGGGTTCCGGCCAGGTCGGGGACCAAGCCCAGGCTGGTCTCGCGCATGGCGAACTGCACGTCGTCCGCGACCACGCGCAGATCGCACGCGAGCGCGAGCTGGAAGCCGGCGCCGATCGCGTGCCCCTGCACGGCGGCGACGGAGATGATGTCGTTACGCCTCCACCAGGTGAACGCCTCCTGGTACTCGGCGATCGTGGAGTCGAGCAGTTCGTCCGATCCACGTGCCAGATCGAGGAAGGACGGCTCGCCCTCGAAGCCTTCGGGGGTGAACGCCTGCCGGTCGAGCCCTGCGGAGAAGGACTTGCCCTCACCGCGCAGCACGACGACCCGGACGGTGCCCGGCAACGACCTCCCGGCCTCGGCCAAAGCCCGCCAGAGCGCGGGGGATTGGGCATTTCGCTTGGCCGGATTGGTCAGTGTCACCGTGGCGACCGTGTCGTCGACGGTGAGTCGTACGCCGTCCTTGTCGAGCAGAGCCATCTGTGTATGCCTCCGGTGTGCAGTCGGCCGCAAGCCCGGCCTAAGTGACTGCACAGTAACCACCCAGTCGGCCACGGAGCCGACCGGGGGTCACCGAAGGAAACGTCGGAACTGTGAGCTGTGGAGCCGTTGGAGCCTTGGAGCGTTGGAACCGATGGGACCGGGGTCAGGCCGTAGCCGCCTTCTTACCGCGCGTCGCGCCTCCGCGACCGCGCAGCGAAACCCCGGACTCACTGAGCATCCGGTGGACGAATCCGTAGGACCGACCGGTCTCTTCGGCCAGCGCCCGGATACTCGCACCGGAGTCGTACTTCTTCTTCAGGTCTGCCGCGAGCTTGTCGCGCGCGGCGCCGGTTACCCGGCTGCCCTTCTTCAGAGTCTCGGCCACCCGTGCCTCCTCATGGGAAGTGCGCTCTGGACTTCTCATGATCACCCCTCCCACGCTTCCTGGCCACCCATTCAGCAAGGTCGGTACGGCGGCATTTCTCAAGCCGTGGACACGCGAGCAGAACGGAATCTTCTCTTCCGCCGCATGACTTCCGTCACACTTCGCCGCCCCCGCCGGGAATCGCCAGGTCAGAGGCGGGGCAGCGGAAAAAGAGCGGCCCCGGTCGCGCACCTTCACGGGTGCGGCCGGGGCCGTCGAACGACGCGCAACGGTACGAGACCGTCTCACTCAGATGATGGATCACCCCTGAGCCGAATGATCCATAAGGAACTGGATCAGGGTCACCGCAGGCCCGGACCGTGATCGGACCGAACCCCTCCGGGGTCAGGCGAGCGCCACCAGGTCCCGGTAGTCCGGGCCCCACAGGTCCTCGACGCCGTCCGGGAGCAGGATGATCCGCTCCGGCTCCAGCGCCTCGACGGCGCCCTCGTCGTGCGTGACGAGGATGACCGCGCCCTTGTACGTGCGCAGGGCGCCCAGGATCTCCTCGCGGCTGGCCGGGTCGAGGTTGTTCGTGGGCTCGTCGAGCAGCAGCACGTTCGCCGAGGAGACGACCAGCGTGGCCAGGGCCAGGCGGGTCTTCTCGCCGCCGGAGAGCACCCCGGCGGGCTTGTCCACGTCGTCCCCGGAGAAGAGGAAGGAGCCGAGCGTCTTGCGTACGGCGACGAGGTCCAGGTCGGGCGCGGAGGAGCGCATGTTCTCCAGGACCGTACGCTCCGGGTCCAGGGTCTCGTGCTCCTGGGCGTAGTAGCCGAGCTTGAGGCCGTGACCGGGGACGACGGTGCCGGTGTCGGGCTTCTCGGTGCCCGACAGCAGGCGCAGCAGGGTGGTCTTGCCGGCGCCGTTGAGGCCGAGGATGACGACGCGGGAGCCCTTGTCGATGGCCAGGTCGACGTCGGTGAAGATCTCCAGCGAGCCGTAGGACTTGGAGAGGCCCTCGGCGGTCAGCGGGGTCTTCCCGCAGGGCGCCGGGTCCGGGAAGCGCAGCTTGGCGACCTTGTCGGAGACGCGGACGGCGTCCAGGCCGGCGAGCAGCCGGTCGGCGCGCTTGGCCATGTTCTGCGCGGCGACGGTCTTGGTGGCCTTGGCGCGCATCTTGTCGGCCTGCGAGTTCAGGGCCGCGGCCTTCTTCTCGGCGTTCTGGCGCTCGCGCTTGCGGCGCTTCTCGTCGGCCTCGCGCTGCTGCTGGTAGAGCTTCCAGCCCATGTTGTAGACGTCGATCTGGGCGCGGTTGGCGTCCAGGTAGAAGACCTTGTTGACGACGGTCTCGACCAGGTCGACATCGTGGGAGATCACGATGAAACCGCCGCGGTAGTTCTTCAGGTAGTCCCGCAGCCAGACGATGGAGTCGGCGTCGAGGTGGTTGGTGGGCTCGTCGAGGAGCAGGGTGTCGGCGTCCGAGAAGAGGATCCGGGCGAGCTCGACGCGGCGGCGCTGACCGCCGGAGAGGGTGTGCAGCGGCTGGCCGAGGACCCGGTCGGGCAGGCTGAGCGCCGCGGAGATCGTGGCGGCCTCGGACTCGGCGGCGTACCCGCCCTTGGTGAGGAACTCGGTCTCCTGGCGCTCGTACTGCTTGAGCGCCTTCTCACGGGTGGCACCGGCGCCGGTGGCGATGCGCTCCTCGTTGGCGCGCATCTTCTTGATCAGTACGTCGAGACCGCGCGCGGACAGGATCCGGTCGCGGGCCAGGACGTCGAGGTCGCCGGTGCGCGGGTCCTGCGGGAGGTAGCCGACCTCGCCCGAGCGGGCGATGGAGCCGGCGGCGGGCTGTCCCTCGCCCGCGAGGCACTTGGTGAGGGTGGTCTTGCCCGCTCCGTTGCGGCCGACCAGGCCGATGCGGTCGCCCTTGGCGACGCGGAAGGAAGCGGACTCGATGAGGATGCGGGCGCCGGCGCGCAGCTCGACGCCGGTGGCGGTGATCACGGAAATACTCCAGGGCGGGTCGGGACGGCGGAAGGGGGGCAGGACGCGATGCTTCGACGCCGCTAATCCGCGAGGAGATTTGCCATGGGAGACATTCTACCGGGGGTGTGCAACTGGTTTCCGGGCGCGGGCCGGACCGCCCGGCGGCCGGGAGCCGCTCCGCCGCGCCCTCCGTTCGGCTCAGGCATCCCGGGGAGCGCCGGGGCGCGTACCGGCAGGAATGGGCCGATACTCGCCGCAGGGGCGGCTGCCCGGCCCGCCCGGTCCCACGAAGAGAGGGCGGTGCGGGGATGCAGTTCGACGACGACGCCAACCTGGACACCTCCGAGGTCAAGGATGTGCGCGGCAGCCGCGTCCCCGGCGGGAGGGCCACGATCGGCGGCGGCCTCGTCGGCATCATCGCGCTCGTCCTGGGACTGCTCTTCGGGGTGGGTCCGGACCAGCTGGGACTCTCCTCCGGGGACCAGGAGCCGGGGCCGGCCGCGTCCTCCGTCAACGAGGTGCAGCAGGAGTGCAGGACGGGGCGGGACGCGAACGCGCGGGAGGACTGCCGGCTGGTCGCGGTGGTCAACAGCACGCAGGACTTCTGGAGGCAGGAGTTCGCCCGGCGCGGCGGCCAGTACAGCCCGGCGTCGACGGTGTTCTTCACCGGCCGGGTGAACACCGCGTGCGGGGCGGCCACCTCGGCGGTGGGCCCCTTCTACTGCCCCGCGGACCGGCAGGTCTATCTGGACCTCGGCTTCTTCAACGAGCTGCGGACGAAGTTCGGCGCGAGCGGCGGCCCCTTCGCCCAGGCCTACGTCGTCGCCCACGAGTACGGGCACCACATCCAGAACCTGCTCGGCACGCTCCAGCGCTCCCAGGACGGGCGGCAGGGCGCGAACAGCAACGCCGTCAAGGTCGAACTGCAGGCCGACTGCTACGCGGGGGTGTGGGCGCACAACGCGACGCGCACCCCGGACGAGTCCACCGGGCGGCCGCTGATCACGAACCTGACCGACCAGGACATCAGGGACGGGCTGGACGCGGCGGCCGCGGTCGGCGACGACCGGATCCAGGAGAAGTTCCAGGGCCGGGTGACCCCGGAGTCCTGGACGCACGGCTCGGCCGAGCAGCGGCAGCAG
The DNA here is from genome assembly GCF_000720115.1 of Streptomyces sp. NRRL F-2580. Taxonomy (GTDB): domain Bacteria; phylum Actinomycetota; class Actinomycetes; order Streptomycetales; family Streptomycetaceae; genus Streptomyces. The sequence continues at coordinate 29,256 of NZ_JOIR01000025.1, read as the reverse complement.
TGGTTCTACCAGGGCTACCGCACGGGCGACATGGCCCAGTGCAACACCTTCCGCTGACTGTCGGTGCCGCCTGCCATGCTGGTGTGACGCGGGTCACCGTCACGAGAGGGAGTGATCGTCATGGCAGGCGTTCCGTCCATCTGTCCCACGCTGCTCTACCGCGACGCGAAGGCCGCCATCCGGCTGCTGACCGAGGCCTTCGGATTCAGCCAGGTCGCGGTGTACGAGGGTGAGGACGGCTCGGTGGTGCACGCGGAGCTGGCCTACGGCAACGGCATGGTGATGCTGGGCAGCAAGGGCACCGGCGGGGTCTTCGACAAGGCCATGGAGGGTGCCGGCCCCTCGGGGGTCTATGTCGTGGTCGACGACGTGGACGCCCACCACCGGCGTGCCGCCGAGCACGGGGTGGAGATCGTGATGGAACCCAAGGACCAGGACTACGGCTCGCGCGACTACATGGCCCGGGACGGCGAGGGCAACATCTGGAGCTTCGGCACGTACGCGCCGCCGGTCTGAGCCCCGCGGCGCCGCCGCGCCGCGGGCCGGAGGCGTCCCGGTGCCGGTGCTTTCACGGACCCGCGGCGGACGCCCCCGGCAGGGACGGGCCCGGGCGCGACGCCTCATGCTGCGCCGCGCCCGGCAGGGGCTAGGCGCCGCCGGTGTGGACCTGGAAGGCGGCCCGGCGGACGGCCTTGGCCAGGGCCGGGTCCGGATGGGCGGCGGCCAGCGCGACCAGGACCTGCACGGTGCGCGGATGGCCGACGGCGCGGACCTCGTCCAGCAGCCGGGGGACGGTGGTCCGGACGGCCGAGTCCAGGTGGCGGGCCAGCAGCTCGGCCTCGCCGTGGTCGGCGATGGCGGCCGCGGTGTCCACCCAGAGCCAGGTCGACTCCTCGGCGGTGAGGACGTCCTGCGCCTCGTCGGGGTCGATCCCGTCGTGCTCGGCGAGCCAGAGCAGGGCGTAGGGCCGCAGGGTGGGCTCGCGCACGGTCGCGCGCACCTCGGGTTCGGCGGGGGCGCCGACCACGCGCAGCGCCTCGAAGGCGAGGCCGCGCAGCAGGGCGTCCTCGCCGCGGGCGGCCTGGAGCAGCTCGGCGACGGCGTGGCCGACGGGCCGGGCGGCGAGCCAGGCCTGGTACTCGGCGCGGGCCGGGCCGGGGGTGAGCCGGGCGCAGCCGTGCAGCATGGCGGCGGCGGACTGCTCGATGTTCCCGGCGGGGCTCTGCGCCGCGACGCAGATCTGCTCCAGCTTGACCCAGACGGCCCAGCTGCCGAGCGGGGTGAGCGCGGCCCGGGCGGGGCCGAGGGTGACGGCGTCCACGGCGGCGAGTCCGCCGAGCGCCCAGCGCAGCAGCCGGGCGAGCGGGACGGGGGCGGGCCGGGCCTCCGCGGACCCGGCGGGCGCGGGCCGGGCCTGCCCGTCCGGGTCGGGGACTGAGGCCGGGGCGGGGGCGGGGGCCGGGGCTGAGGCCGGGGCCTGGGCTTCCGGTTCGCCGGGGGTGGTGGTGCGGGCCGCCGCGGGCTCGGCCTCGTAGGGGATCTCGCACCGCTCGTCGCGCAGTTCGGTGACGCGCTGGCCGAGCAGGTCGAGCAGGTCGGGGACGGTCACCGGGCCGTCGGAGAGCTGGAGCAGGGAGAGGAGCTGGGGCATCGCCTCGACGACCTCGGCGACGGCCGCGGGCGCGATGTCGGCGGGGGCGGGGTGGACGAGCGACCAGGCGTCGAAGAGGGCGACCCAGCCGCGCAGCACGGCGGTGTCGTCGCGGTCCCAGGCCCGCAGCCGCCAGCCGGGCCGGGCGTGGCCGCCGTGCACCTCGACCAGTCCGGCGAGCCGTGCGCGGTCCCAGCCGACGCGGATCTGCCCGTGCGTCAGGCCCAGTTCCCCGGCGGCGCGTTCGACGTCCGAGGGCGGCAGGGCGCCCGTGGGTGCGGGCCGGCCGCCGTCTCCGGCGCCGAGGTTGCGCTCGGCCCAGCGGGTCAGGCGTACGGCGTCGGCGAGCGAGGCCCGGGCCCGGTTCGCGAGGTCGGCCGTGGCGGGGGTGCCCGCCGGGGGCCTCGGGGCGGGCCGACTGCGTCGGTCGGTCACCGCCTTGCGTGCCGCGGCGACGGAACGCGGGGAGACGAGTCGGAGTCTGGAGTCGCGAGCCAACTGCTCATCAGGCTTTCGGGACGTCACGGAAGCAGTCTCGCCCGTCACTGGCCGAAAGCCCAAACGGAATCAGCCGTTACCACCACCTGCCCGCGGTGCAGACCGGGACAACACGCCCGCAGGACCTGGTCCGTCACACGGCCTTCACATGACGGGCCCTCACATGAGGGGGGTGAGGAAGCGGCGCAGGGCCTCCTCGTAGCCGGCCGGGTCGGCGTTCCACATGGCCCCGTGCCCGGCCCCGGGCACGGTGTGCAGGCTGACGAGGTCGGGGCGGGCCGCGGCGAGCCGGCGGGAGGGGCCCCAGGGGGCGAGGGCGTCGTCCGGTCCGTGGAAGATCAGTACGGGCACGCGCAGGGCCCCGGGATCCGCCCCCGGCGGCCGGCGGTCGGCGCGCAGGCCCGCGCGGCCCTCGGCGGCCCAGACGGCCAGCGGCAGCACCACGGCGGGGGTGCGGCGCGCCGCGGCGAGCCCGCGCAGGGTCGTGTGCCAGTCGAGCACCGGCGAGTCCAGGACCAGTCCGGAGATCCGGTCGGCCAGCGCGGAGCGTTCGGCGGCGTGCAGGGCCATGGTGGCGCCGGTGGACCAGCCGTAGAGGACCACGCGGCGGGCGCCGTAGCGCACGGCGTAGCGGATGGCGGCGTCCAGGTCCCGCCACTCCGATTCGCCGAGGTGGCCGATGCCGTCGGGGGAGGCGGGGGCGCCGAGGTCGCCGCGGTAGGCCAGGTCCAGGACGGGCAGCCGGTGGCGGTGCAGCAAGGGCATGACCACCATCGGGTGCTCGCGGGTGCCGCCGAGCCCGTGCGCGGCGATCACCCACGTGTCCCGGGCGGCGGGCACGAACCAGGCGGGCAGCGCGCCGAGCTCCCCGGGGACGTCCACGTCGGCGTGGTCGAGCCCGAGGGCGGTGCTCGGGTTGCCGACGTACACCTGCGGCGTGAGGGTGACGCGGGTGCCGGGGGCGAGGGCGCCGTGGTTGACGGTGAGGAGCCGCCGTACGACGGTGTCCGGGTAGTGGTCGGCGTCGGCGACCACGGGGCCGACGACGGCGTGCACCCCGGGTGCGACCAGGCCGTAGGTGCCGGGGCGCAGGGAGGCCAGCGAGCGGGTCAGCGAGACCCGGCCGGCGGCGGTGGAGTGGACGCTGAGCCGCTGCCCGCCGGGGAGCGGGCGCCCCGGTTCGGAGCGCAGGGCCGCGTCGGCGGCGTACCGTCCGGCCGCGACCGCGGCCGCACCGGCGCCGAGGAGGGCCGTGGTGACGGCCGCTGCCGTTGCTGTCGCGGTACGCACCGTTCCAGTGTCCCGGCGGGGCGTGCGGAGGGCCACCGGAACACACCGGAGCGCCACCGACGGCTCATCGGAAGAGATCGCTCCGCCGTTCGCCGCGGGAGCGCCGCGGGCACAGTGATCTAGGTCTCTTTCCTGGGTCCGGGCAGGGGGTCCCCTACCCCTCCGCCGCGGTCCGGAGGGGTGCATTCACCCGGCTTTGACGTGCATTTATCGAGCTATCTACGTCAGAATCAGGACGAATATCCCGATCGCACCCCGGGCCAGTACACCGCTCCGCCCGAGCCAGTTCACCTTCCGTTCATCCAGGTTGCCTACGGTCGCCGAGCCACTGACGTCAAACAGAAGCCTGGGTAAATGGAGCACATAACGCTTCTCCTCGGGATCGTGATCATTACCGCTCTCGTGTTCGACTTCACGAACGGTTTCCACGACACGGCCAACGCGATGGCCACCACCATCTCGACCGGCGCCCTCAAGCCCAAGACGGCGGTGGCCATGTCCGCCGTGCTCAACCTCGTCGGCGCGTTCATGTCCGTGGAGGTCGCCAAGACGATCTCCAAGGGGCTCGTCAACGAAGAGGGCATCCAGCCAGAGGTGATCTTCGCCGCCCTGGTCGGCGCGATCCTCTGGAACCTCGTCACCTGGCTGGTCGGACTGCCCTCCAGCTCCTCGCACGCCCTGATGGGCGGCCTGATCGGCGCCGCGGTCGCCTCCGCCGGCATCGGCGCGGTCAACGGCAGCGTCGTCGTCACCAAGGTGCTCATCCCCGCTGTCGCCGCTCCGCTGGTGGCCGGCACCGCCGCGTTCCTGGCGGCCAAGCTCACCTACAAGCTGGGCGACAAGGTCGGCGAGAAGACCTCCGCCAAGGGATACCGCGCCGGTCAGATCGCCTCGGCCGGTCTCGTCTCCCTCGCGCACGGCACCAACGACGCGCAGAAGACGATGGGCATCATCACCCTGGCGCTCATCGCCGGCGGCGCGATCGCACCCGACGCGAACCCGCCGGTCTGGGTCATCGTCTCCGCCGGCATGGCCATCGCGATGGGCACCTACCTGGGCGGCTGGCGCATCATCCGCACCATGGGCAGCGGCCTGACCGACCTGCACCCGCAGCAGGGCTTCGCCGCCCAGACCTCGGCCGCGTCCGTCATCCTCGCCTCCTCGAACCTGGGCTTCTCGCTCTCCACCACCCACTCGTGCTCCGGCGCGGTCATGGGTGCGGGCCTGGGCCGCAAGGGCGGTGTGGTCCGCTGGTCCACCGCGACCCGCATGTTCGTCGCCTGGGGCCTGACCCTGCCGGCCGCCGCGCTGGTCTCGGCCGGTGCCGAGCTGGTCATGCGCATCGGTGACGTCGGCATCGCCGCGGTCACGCTCTTCCTGATCGGCTCCTGCCTGGCCATCTGGTTCATCTCGCGCCGCCAGGTCGTCGACCACAACAACGTCAACGACGTGGAGACCGCCCGCGCCGAGGAACCGGGTGTCGTCACCACGGCGATCGCCGCGGTCACCGTCCCGCCGACCGTCGCCGCCGCCGGCACCATCGCCGCGGTCACGGACGAGGACCTCAAGGCCACCATCCCCGCCGCGACGCAGACCCCGGCGGCTCCGGCCGCCGCGGTCTGACCGAGACAGACAGAGACCCGGACATTCAGAAAGCGGCAGTATGAAGATCGACTGGGAAGCGCTCGGCTCCGTCTTCGGGGTCAGCCTCTTCGCCACCGTCGCCCTCGTGGCCCTCTTCACCCTGGGCCTGGTGGGCCTGTCCAAGCACGAGACCGCCACCGAGCAGGGCGGCACCGCCACCCTCGCCCGCAGCGGCGCGTACGCCTGCTTCGCGGTCATCGCCGCGGCCGTGGGCTACGGGATCTACCTGATCGTCGCCTGATCATCCGCCCCGCGGCCGATCAGGCGTGAAGGCTCCCTCCGGGTTTGTCCCGGAGGGAGCTTTTTGCATCCCGCACCCGTACCGCGCCGCAGGTCAACGGCGAGTTGACGGGCCTTCTCGGTGCGTGGTGGACTGCCCGAGCCAATACGGCGGCATGGAGAGGAAGTCCGGTGCGAATCCGGCGCGGTCCCGCCACTGTCACCGGGGAGCTCACGCCGCGCGTGCGCCCCGGGAGCCAGGAACTCTCGCCGCCGGACACGTCGAACCAGGGCGCGGACCCTGAGTGAGGACATACCTGCCACCATGCGTGCCGATCGCGTCTTCGCGTACGGCGTCACGGCGGGCCTGATCGGCGACCGGATCCTCGGTGATCCCCGCCGAGGGCACCCCGTGGCCGCCTTCGGACGGGCCGCCGCCGCCGTCGAACGAGCCCTGTGGCGCGACGACCGCGCCCGCGGCCTCCTGCACACGCTGGTGTGCGCCGGAGGCGCGGCCGCCGTCGGCGCGCTGGGCGCCCGCGCCGTGCGCTCCCGGCCCGCTGCCGCCCGTATCGCCCTGACCGCCGCCGCCACCTGGGCCGTCGTCGGCGGTACCTCGCTGGGCCGGGAGGCCCGCGCCATCGGCGGGGCGCTCGCCGCCGGGGACACCGAGGTGGCCCGGGAGCGTCTCCCGCACCTGTGCGGGCGCGACCCGCAGTCCCTGGACGGGCAGCAGATGGCCCGCGCCGTCGTGGAGTCGGTCGCGGAGAACACCTCCGACGCGGTGGTCGGGGCCCTGGTGTGGGGTGCTGTCGGCGGCGTCCCCGGCTTGCTGGCCTTCCGCGCCGTGAACACCCTGGACGCGATGGTCGGCCACAAGTCCCCCCGCTACCTGCGCTACGGCTGGGCCTCCGCCCGGCTCGACGACCTGGCCGGCTGGCCGGGGGCCCGGCTGACGGCCGCCGCCGCCGTACTGGCCGGTCCCGACCGGCGGGGAGCCGTACGCGCCTGGCGTGCGGACGCCGCCGCGCACCCGAGCCCGAACGCCGGGCCCGTCGAGGCCTCCTTCGCGGGAGCGCTCGGCGTACGCCTGGGCGGCACCCTGGCGTACGGCGGCCGCGTCGAGCACCGGGCGGTGCTGAACGGCGGGGCCGGCCGGTCGGTGGAGGTCGCGGACATCGAGCGGGCGGTACGGCTGTCGCGACAGGTGACCTGGCTGGCGCTCGGGGCCTGTGTGGCCGCGCGGACGCTGGTCTCCGGCAGGAAGAGGAAGGGACGTCGATGAGCGGCGCGAAGCTCGGCGGCGGACTCCTGGTCGCCGGTACCACGTCGGACGCCGGCAAGAGCGTGGTCACGGCGGGCATCTGCCGCTGGCTGGCCCGCCAGGGCGTGAAGGTGGCGCCGTTCAAGGCGCAGAACATGTCGCTGAACTCCTTCGTCACGCGGGAGGGCGCCGAGATCGGGCGCGCCCAGGCGATGCAGGCCCAGGCGGCCCGCGTGGAGCCGACCGCGCTGATGAACCCGGTGCTGCTCAAGCCCGGGAGCGACCGCAGCAGCCAGGTGGTGCTGCTGGGCAAGCCGGTGGGCGAGATGAGCGCCCGTGGCTACCACGGGGGCCGGCAGGAACAGCTGCTCGGCATCGTCACGGACTGCCTGGAGCAGCTGCGGGGCACGTATGACGCCGTGATCTGCGAGGGGGCGGGAAGTCCGGCCGAGATCAACCTGCGCCGGACGGACATCGTGAACATGGGCGTCGCGCGGGCCGCGCGGTTCCCGGTGGTCGTGGTCGGGGACATCGACCGGGGCGGGGTCTTCGCGTCCTTCTTCGGGACGACGGCGCTGCTGTCGCCGGAGGACCAGTCGCTGATCTCCGGCTACATGGTGAACAAGTTCCGCGGCGACGTGTCACTGCTGGAGCCGGGCATGGAGATGCTGCGCGGCCTGACCGGACGGGCCACGTACGGGGTGCTGCCCTTCCGGCACGGGCTGGGCATCGACGAGGAGGACGGCCTGCGGGTGTCCCTGCGCGGTGCGGTGCGCGAGTCCGTGGTGGCGCCGCCCGTCGGCGAGGACGTGCTGCGGGTCGCGGTGTGCGCGGTGCCGCTGATGTCGAACTTCACGGACGTCGACGCGCTCGCGGCGGAGCCCGGGGTCGTGGTGCGGTTCGTGGACCGGGCCGAGGAACTGGCCGACGCGGACCTGGTCGTCGTACCCGGCACCCGGGGCACGGTGAAGGCCCTGGCCTGGCTGCGCGAGCGCGGGCTCGCGGACGCGCTGCTGCGGCGGGCCGCGGAGGGGCGGCCGGTGCTCGGCATCTGCGGCGGGTTCCAGGTGCTGGGCGAGCGGATCTCGGACGAGGTCGAATCGCGGGCGGGGGAGGTCGACGGCCTCGGGCTGCTGCCCGTACGCGTCCGCTTCGAACGGGAGAAGACCCTGGCGCGGCCGGTGGGCTCGGCGCTCGGGGAGCCTGTCGAGGGGTACGAGATCCACCACGGGGTGGCCGAGGTCCTCGGCGGGGAGCCCTTCCTGGACGGCTGCCGGGTCGGGTCGGTGTGGGGAACCCACTGGCACGGCTCGCTGGAGTCGGACGGCTTCCGCCGGGCGTTCCTCCGTGAGGTGGCGGCGGCCGCGGGGCGCCGGTTCGTCCCCGCCCCGGACACCTCGTTCGCCTCCCTCCGCGAGGAACAGCTGGACCTGCTGGGCGACCTGATCGAGGAACACGCCGATACGCGTGCGCTGCTGAAGCTGATCGAGTCCGGTGCGCCCACGGGCCTGCCCTTCCTCCCCCCGGGCGCCCCGTGACGGGCCGAGCCCTGCGGGGCTCTCCCCGACGCTCTGAAATACAGCCCCGCCGGCGTTCGAGGCGCGGGGTCCGGGGCGGAGCCCCGGCAACGGCGCCGCACACGGCAACGGTCCACACGACCTTCCAAGGAGTGAGCAACGCATGAGCACGCCCTATCCGTTCACCGCAGTGGTCGGCCAAGCCGACCTGCGGCTGGCGCTCCTGCTCAACGCCGTGAGCCCGGCGGTCGGTGGTGTGCTCGTGCGCGGCGAGAAGGGGACCGCCAAGTCCACCGCCGTGCGCGCGCTGTCGACCCTGCTGCCGCAGGTCGACGTCGTGCCCGGCTGCCGGTTCTCGTGCGCGCCGGCCGCGCCCGACCCGGCCTGCCCCGACGGCCCGCACGAGCCCGGCCCCGGCAGCGCCCGCCCGGCCCGCATGGTCGAGCTGCCCGTCGGCGCCTCCGAGGACCGCCTGGTCGGCGCCCTCGACATCGAACGGGCTCTCGCCGAGGGGGTGAAGGCCTTCGAGCCCGGCCTGCTCGCCGACGCCCACCGCGGGATCCTCTACGTCGACGAGGTCAACCTCCTCCACGACCACCTGATCGACCTGCTGCTGGACGCCGCCGCCATGGGCGCCTCGTACGTCGAGCGCGAGGGCGTCTCCGTCCGGCACGCGGCCCGCTTCCTGCTCGTCGGCACGATGAACCCCGAGGAGGGCGAGCTGCGCCCGCAGCTGCTCGACCGGTTCGGGCTGACGGTCGAGGTCGCCGCCTCCCGCGAGCCCGCCCAGCGGGTGGAGGTGGTGCGCCGCCGGCTCGCGTACGAGGACGATCCCGCGGGCTTCGCCGGCCGCTGGGCCGGGGACGAGAACGAGGTCCGCGCCCGGGTGGTGGCCGCGCGGGCACTGCTCCCGCAGGTCGTGCTCGGGGACACGGCGCTGCTGCAGATCGCGGCGACCTGCGCCGGTTTCGAGGTCGACGGCATGCGGGCCGACATCGTGATGGCGCGCACCGCGACCGCGCTGGCCGCCTGGGCCGGGCGGACCTCCGTACGGAAGGAGGACGTACGGCAGGCGGCGCTGCTGGCGCTCCCCCACCGGCGGCGCCGCAATCCCTTCGACGCGCCCGGGCTCGACGAGGACATGCTCGACCGGATCCTGGACCAGTTCCCCGACGAGGAGCCCGAGCCGGACCCGGAACCCGACCAGAACCCGGACCCGGACGCCGATCCGGATTCCGAGGGCCCGGACGACAACGGCGGTGGCCCCGACGGCGGTGGCGGGGTGCCCCCGCAGAGCGGCGGCCCCCAGGGCTCGGACGCCCCGGCGGATTCCACCGACACCGGCGGACCCACCGAGGCCCCGGGCGAGACCCCGTCGGACGCCCCCGAGTCCCCGCAGCCCTCCGCCCAGGAGGCCGGCGGGCCCGAGCAGGCCGCCGTACGGGCCGCCGAGCCGTTCCGGACCAAGATGCTCAGCGTGCCGGGGCTCGGCGAGGGCGCGGCCGGACGGCGTTCGCGCGCCCGCACCGCCCACGGCCGGACCACCGGCGCCCAGCGCCCCCGCGGCCACCTGACGAAGCTGCACCTGATGGCCACCGTGCACGCGGCCGCCCCGCACCAGAGGGCCCGCGGCCGGGACGGGCGCGGCCTGGTCATCCGCAAGGACGACCTGCGTCAGGCCACGCGGGAAGGCCGCGAGGGCAACCTCGTCCTCTTCCTCGTCGACGCCTCCGGCTCCATGGCCGCCCGGCAGCGCATGAGCGCGGTCAAGGGCGCCGTGCTGTCGCTGCTCCTGGACGCGTACCAGCGCCGGGACAAGGTCGGCCTGATCACCTTCCGGGGGGCCACGGCCGAGCTGGCGCTGCCCCCGACCTCCTCGGTGGACGCGGCCGCGGCCCGACTGGAGCAGCTGCCGACGGGCGGCCGCACCCCGCTGGCCGCCGGGCTGCTGAAGGCCCACGAGGTGCTGCGGATCGAACGGCTCAGGGACCCCTCGCGCCGGCCGCTGCTCGTCGTCGTCACCGACGGCCGGGCCACCTCGGCCGGCACCGCCGCGGGCCGGACGGACAGCACCCCGCGGGAGCTGGCGGGACGCAGCGCGCGGCTGCTGCAGGCCGGGGGCGTCGCCTCGGTGGTCGTGGACTGCGAGTCGGGACCCGTCCGGCTGGGGCTGGCCGGCGTACTGGCCGCCGACCTCGGCGGACCCGCCGTCACGCTGGACGGGCTGCGGGCCGACTCGCTGGCCGGGCTCGTGAAGAACGTACGTACCGCAGTGACATCCGACAGCAACAGGAGGGCCGCGTAATGCCTCAGGGACAGCCGTCCGTCGTTCCGGACGACGGACTCACCACGCGTCAGCGCCGCAACCGCCCGCTCGTCTTCGTGCACACGGGCCCCGGCAAGGGCAAGTCGACGGCGGCCTTCGGGCTGGCGCTGCGCGCCTGGAACCAGGGCTGGTCGATCGGGGTGTTCCAGTTCGTCAAGTCGGCGAAGTGGAAGGTCGGCGAGGAGAACGCGCTCAAGGTGCTCGGCGCCTCCGGCGAGGGCGGCGCGGTCGCCTGGCACAAGATGGGCGAGGGCTGGTCCTGGGTCCAGCGGGACGCGCAGCTCGACAACGAGCAGGCGGCCAAGGAGGGCTGGGAGCAGGTCAAGCGCGATCTGGCCGCCGAAACGCACAAGCTGTACGTGCTGGACGAGTTCGCGTACCCGATGCACTGGGGCTGGATCGACGTCGACGAGGTCATCGAGGTGCTGCGCGACCGTCCCGGTACCCAGCACGTGGTGATCACGGGCCGCAACGCGCCGGAGAAGCTGGTGGAGTTCGCGGACCTCGTCACCGAGATGACCAAGGTCAAGCACCCGATGGACACCGGCCAGAAGGGCCAGAAGGGCATCGAGTGGTGACCTCGTTCAACGTTCCCCGGCTGGTCATCGCCGCGCCCTCGTCGGGCAGCGGCAAGACCACCGTCGCCACGGGCCTGATGGCGGCCTTCTCGGAGCGCGGCCTCGCCGTGTCCCCGCACAAGGCCGGGCCCGACTACATCGACCCGGGCTACCACGCGCTGGCCACCAGCCGGCCGGGGCGCAACCTCGACGCCTTCATGTGCGGGCCGGAGCTGGTCGCCCCGCTGTTCGCGCACGCGGCGGCCGGGTGCGACCTCGCCGTGGTCGAGGGCGTGATGGGGCTCTACGACGGGGCGGCGGGCCGGGGCGAACTGGCGTCGACGGCGCAGGTCGCGAAGTTGCTGCGGGCGCCGGTGGTGCTGGTGGTCGACGCCTCCTCGCAGTCGCGGTCGGTGGCGGCGCTCGTCCACGGATTCGCGTCGTTCGACCCTCAGGTGCGGCTGGGGGGCGTGATCCTGAACAAGGTCGGCTCCGACCGGCACGAGGTGATGCTGCGGGAGGCCTTGGAGGAAGCGGGGATGCCGGTGCTCGGCGTCCTGCGGCGGGCTCCGCAGGTGGCCACGCCCTCGCGCCACCTGGGCCTGGTGCCGGTGGCGGAGCGCCGCGCGGATGCGCTGGCCGCGGTGGCGGCGCTGGCCGAGCAGGTCAGGGCGGGCTGCGACCTGGACGCCCTGATGGCCCTGGCCCGCACGGCCCCGTCACTGGCCTGCGAGGCGTGGTCTCCCAATTCAGCCTCGCCGGCGTTTGAGGCGCGGGGTCCGGGGCGGAGCCCCAGCGACGGCGCCGCACCCGCGGACCTCAAACGGCCGGTCGTCGCCGTCGCGGGCGGGGCCGCGTTCACGTTCTCCTACGCCGAGCACGCGGAGCTCCTCACCGCGGCCGGGGCGGACGTCGTCACCTTCGACCCGCTCCGGGACGAGGCGCTCCCCGCCGGAACCACCGGCCTGGTGATCGGCGGCGGCTTCCCCGAGGTGTACGCGCCGGAGCTGTCCGCCAACGAACCGCTCCGCGAGGCCGTGGCCCGCTTCGCCGAGGCGGGCGGCCCGGTGGCCGCCGAGTGCGCCGGGCTGCTGTACCTCGCGCGGTCGCTGGACGGCAAGCCCATGTGCGGCGTGCTCGACGCCGACGCCCGGATGTCGGACCGGCTCACCCTCGGCTACCGCGAGGCGGTCGCGGTGTCGGACAGCGCGCTCGCCGCCAACGGCACCCGGCTGCGCGGGCACGAGTTCCACCGGACGGTGATCGAGCCGGGCGCCGGGGCCGCGCCGGCTTGGGGGTTCACGCACCCCGAACGCCGGGTCGAGGGCTTCGTACAGCAGGGCGTGCACGCCAGCTACCTGCACACGCACTGGGCGGCGGAGCCGTCCGTCGCGCTCCGCTTCGTCGCAGCGGCGGCGGCCCGGCCGTGAGATCAGTCCGCGATGCCCACCACGAGCCAGATCCCGGCCACCCCGCCCACCGTGCACATCAGCGTGGACAGGGCGGGGTGCCTGTGGTGGGCCTCGGGCAGGATCTCGGCGGCCGCGAGGTAGAGCAGGACGCCGCCGAAGAACCCGAGGTACGCGCCGAGAGGTTCCTCCGGAAGGGTGAACAGCAAAGTGGACGCCGCGCCGACGACCGGGGCGACGGCGTCCGCGAAGAGCATCATCAGGGCCTTGCGGCGGTCGTTCCCGTAGAGGCGGGTGAGCGTGTACGTGTTGAACCCGTCGGCGAAGTCGTGGGTGATGACCGCCAGCGCCACCGCCACGCCCATCCCGCCGCCGACCTGGAACGCGGCGCCCAGGGCCACGCCGTCGGCGAGGCTGTGGCCGACCATCGCCGCGGCCGCGGTGAGCCCGACCTGCGGGACGCGGGCGCCGTCCTCGGCGCCGTGCGCGGCCTGGCGGACCGCCAGGAGCCGCTCCACGACGTGGGCGACCAGGAATCCGCCCACGAAGAGGAGCAGGGCGAGCGGGACGCCGAACACCTCGTCGCCCGCCGCGTGGAGGGACTCCGGGAGCAGGTCGAGGCCGACGACTCCGAGCATCAGCCCGCCGGCCAGGCCCAGCACGAGGTGGCGGCGGTCGGTGACGCGCTGCGCCGCCCATCCGCCCGCCAGGGTCATCAGGAACGCGCCCAGCGCCACGATCACGGCCATGTGCCCCTGAATACAGACTCCGCGCCCCGCGCGCACTTCCGCGCGCGGGTAGCGGGCATCGGAGTGTTGACGACGTACCGCTGCCCGTGACGTACGGGTGCGGTGATGTGCGGGTGATGTGCCGGTGAGGGTGAGGGTGACGATGACTACGGAGGGAGGACTCCCGGTGGGCGATTACACGACCCGTCTGGTGGTCGGGGTCGGCGGACGCGCGGGGGTGTCCGTCGCGGAGGTCTGCGCCCTGATCGAGGAGACGCTACGGGGGGCCGGGCTGACCGCGGAGGCGGTGACGGCCCTGGCCACGGTGGAGTCGAAGGTGGACGAGGCGGGGATCGCGGGCGCGGCGGAACGTTTCGGCGTACCCCTCGTCGGCCATCCCGCCGAACAGCTGGCCGCGATCGACGTGCCGCATCCCTCGGACACGGCGCGCGGCGCCGCCGGGACCCCTTCGGTGGCGGAGGCCGCGGCCCTCGCGGCGGGCGGGGAACTCCTGGTGCCCAAGCGGCGGTCGGTGGCGGCCACGTGCGCGGTGGCCACGGCACACGCGCACGACCTGCGCCACCACGGGGACGCCGAGGTGGCCGACGCCGGCTCCACGCTGGTGGACCTGGCGGTCAACGTACGGGCCGACACCCCGCCGGCCTGGCTCAAGGAGCGGATCGCCGCCTCCCTCGGGGACCTCGCCGCCTACCCCGACGGCCGGGCGGCCCGCGCGGCCGTGGCGGCCCGGCACGGGCTGCCGGTCGAGCGGGTGCTGCTGACGGCGGGCGCCGCGGAGGCCTTCGTCCTGATCGCGCGGGCGCTGGGCGCCGTACGGCCGGTGGTGGTGCATCCGCAGTTCACCGAGCCGGAGGCGGCCCTGCGGGACGCGGGGCACCGGGTGGAGCGGGTGGTGCTGCGGGCGGCGGACGGGTTCCGGCTGGACCCGGCGGCGGTGCCCGAGGACGCGGACCTGGTGGTGATCGGCAATCCGACCAACCCGACGTCCGTCCTGCACCCGGCGGCGACGCTGGCCGCGCTGGCCCGGCCGGGCCGGATCCTGGTGGTGGACGAGGCGTTCATGGACGCCGTCCCGGGCGAGCGGGAGGCCCTGGCCGGACGGATGGACCTGCCGGGGCTGGTGGTGCTGCGGAGCCTGACGAAGACCTGGGGGCTGGCGGGACTGCGGATCGGTTACGTGCTGGCCGAGCCGGAGGTGATCGCGAAACTGGCGGCCGCGCAGCCGCTGTGGCCGGTGTCGACCCCGGCCTTGGTGGCGGCCGAGGCCTGTGTGGCTCCGGCGGCGCTGGCCGAGGCGGAGGAGGCGGCGCGGCGGATCGCGGTGGACCGGGCTCATCTGCTGGCCGGGCTCGCGGAGTTCGACGAGGTGACGGTCGTGGGAGTGGCGGAGGGGCCGTTCGTGCTGATCCAGGTGGCGGGGGCCGCGGAGGTCCGCACCCGGTTGCGCGCCCTCGGCTTCGCCGTCCGCCGCGGGGACACCTTCCCGGGGCTGGACCGCTCCTGGCTGCGGCTGGCGGTCCGGGACCGGGTGACGACGGGCCGGCTGCTCCAGGCCCTGGACCACGCCCTGGCGCTCGCCGCGCGTTGAACCGGGGCCGGGCCGGCGCCGGGCCGGAGGGGTGGGCCGCGCCTACGATGGCGGGACAGGCGGAGAACGGGGGCGGTCCATGAAGGTGGCGGGGCGGATAGGGGTCGGCCTGGCGGGGCTGGTGGTGATCGGCGGCGGGGTCCTCGCCGCGCCGCGGCTCCTCGACCACGGCGGCAGGGCGACGGCGCCCGAGCAGCGGCTGCGGGGCGAGCCCGTACCGGCGCCGAGCGCCGCGTCCCCCGCGCCCACCGGACCGGGGCACGGGCCCTTCACCCTGGTGGCGACCGGCGACATCATCCCGTACCCCTCGATCGTCCAGCGGTCGGCGGACGACGCCGGCAAGGCCGGGGAATACGACTTCCGGAAGATACTCGCCGGGGTCAAACCTCTGGTCTCCGCCGCCGACCTGGCGATATGCCACCACGAGATACCGTACGGGCGCCCCGGCGGCCCCTACACGGGCTATCCCACCTTCAAGGCCCCGCACCAGCTGGCGGACGCCCTCAAGGACGCCGGGTACGACGGCTGTTCCACCGCCTCGAACCACACCCTGGACGACGGCTACGAAGGTCTCGCCCGCACCCTGGAACACCTCGACCGGGTCGGCATCCCGCACGTCGGCTCGGCCCGCAGCGCGGAGGAGGCCAAGGCCCCGGCCCGGCTCACGGCCGGCGGCGCGCAGGTCGCCCAGCTCTCGTACACGTACGGCACGAACGGCATCCCGCTCCCCCAGGACAAGCCGTGGGCCGTGAACCTGATCGACAAGGACCGGATCCTCGCCGACGCCCGCGCCGCCCGGGCCGGCGGAGCGAACGTGGTGGTGGTCAGCGTCCACTGGGGCACCGAGTGGCAGACGGCGCCGGACGAGCAGCAGGAGGAACTGGCGCAGGCGCTGACCGCCTCCCGCTCGGCCGACGGCCTCCCCGACATCGATCTGATCATCGGCACGCACAACCACGTGCCGCAGCCCTACGAGAAGATCAACGGCACTTGGGTGGTCTTCGGGATGGGCGACCAGGTCGCCAGCTTCGTACCGGCCGACAAACTGCGCGGCAACCAGTCCTCGGTCCCCCGGTTCACCTTCGCCCCGGCGGCGGCCCACCCCGGCCGCTGGGAGGTGGTGAAGGCCGAATACCTCACGCAGTACTCGGACATGGGGCCGCCGTTCCGTGTCGTCTGCGCCTCCTGCGCGGCCTCCGACACCTCCCTGCCCGCCGCGAAGCGGAGCGAGTACGCCCGGATCGACCAGCAGGTCACCGAGGCCGTGATGTCGCGCGGCGCGGGCGGGCAGGGGCTGGAGCACGCCACCCACTGAGCGGCACGCCCACCGTCGAGCCCGCCCGCCGTGGAGCAGGCCCGCCGTCGAGCACGCACGCCGTGGAGCACGCCCCCGCTGAGCACTCCCCTCCGTGTGCTCCTCGGGGGCGGCGGCCGGGTGGTCCGAGCGGCCCGGGTGGGTCCGGACGCGGTCCTACGAGGCCCTGCCCCGTCGGGTCACCAGGAGCGCGACCCCGCCGATGCCGAGCAGGAACAGCGCCCCGCCCGCGACGTAGGGGGTCAGTGAACCGCCGCCGGTCTCGGCCAGGTTGGCGTCGGCGGTGACACCCGGGGCGATGCCGGAGCCGGTGCCCGTCCCGGTCTGGGGCTTGACGTCCGGGTCCGCCGCCGGCGGGGCCGACGAGGGCGCCTGGCCCGTCGGGGTCTCGCAGTGCGCCTCGGCGAGCACGATCTCGCCGTCCACCTGGGCCACGTTCAGGTTCAGCGGGTTCACCGAGACCTTCAGGCGCAACGCGGCCGCGGCGGCCGTGGTGGAGGTGGTCTGCGTCCCGGACAGCTCCAGGGTGACCACGCCCACGCCCGGGACCTCCAGCGTGGTCGGGCCGCCCGCCGACAGGGTGACCTTCTTGCCGAGCGCCGTCACCTTCCCGAGGACGTTCGCGCTGGCCACTGGCTTCTTGCCCGCCTCGCAGACGGCCTTGGAGGTGACCTTCTCCACCTCGATGAGGGAGAGCAGGGGCAGCCCGGGCACGTGCACCGAGGCCTTGGCGAGGTTCGCCTCGGCCTCCGCCCGGTTCTTGTCCGCGGTCGCCTTGGACGTGGCCACGTCGGCGCGCAGGACGCTGACCGGCTTGTTCCCCTCGACCCCGTCGAGGGTGACCGTCAGCGCCGTCTTCTCGGCCGTCGCCGGGGCGCTGACCTCGTTGAGGGTCGCCTTCATCGGAACGTGCACGGTCTTGTTGAGCAGGCCCACGTCGAGTCCCGCGCGCAGGACGACGGCGCCGGCCTTGCCCTCGCCGCCCGCCCCGGCTCCGCCTCCTCCCGTGGCGAGGGCGGGCGGGGCGGTGAGGAGGGCCACCGCTCCCGTGGCGAGCAGGACGGCCGCGGGCATGCGGAAGGTGTTGCTGTTCAAGGTGGTGGAACCCCCGGGGAGATGGGTGCCGTCGCGCCGCCAATGGGAGACATTGCGCGCGCCGACGGCCTCGACCCCGGAATCTTTACGCACTCTGAGTGAACGGGCGGCAACCCGACGTGAGTTCACTCCAAAGGGTGGTTTCCATGCATGTATTCGATTTGCCGCACCTCAGGAGGAACGCGAGTTCCCTCCTTTCACGGACGGCCGGTCCGTGCGGCCGTCTCCAACGACCGACGGGGCTCCGATGTCACGCGCCGTCAACAGGGCGCCGACGCACGGCTCAGGCCCTGACCTCGCCGTTCACGACGACCCGCGACGGCTGCGCCAGCGCGCGCACGTCCGCCCGCGGGTCGGCGCCGTAGACCACGAGGTCCGCCGGCGCCCCCTCCGTGAGACCGGGCCTGCCGAGCCACTCGCGCGCCGCCCAGGTCGTGGCCGAGAGGGCGTCCAGCGGCGGGATCCCGGCCTTCACCAGCTCCTCCACCTCCGCCGCGACCAGGCCGTGCGGCAGGGAACCGCCGGCGTCGGTGCCGACGTAGACCGGGATGCCCGCGTCGTAGGCGGCCCGTACGGTGTCGTACCGGCGCTCGTGGAGCCGCCGCATGTGCGCCGACCAGCGGGGGAACTTCGCCTCGCCGCCCGCCGCCATCTTCGGGAACGTCGCGATGTTCACCAGGGTCGGGACGATCGCGACCCCGCGCTCCGCGAACAGCGGGATGGTGTCCTCGGTGAGGCCGGTGGCGTGCTCGACGCAGTCGATGCCCGCCTCGACCAGGTCGCGCAGCGAGTCCTCCGCGAAGCAGTGCGCGGTGACGCGGGCGCCCAGCCGGTGCGCCTCGGCGATGGCCGCCTCGACCTCGGCGCGCGGCCAGCAGGCGGCCAGGTCCCCGGCGTCGCGGTCGATCCAGTCGCCGACCAGCTTCACCCAGCCGTCGCCGCGCAGCGCCTCGCGGCCCACGTACGCGACCAGGTCGGCCGGCTCGATCTCGTGCGCGTAGTTGCGGATGTAGCGGCGGGTGCGCGCGATGTGCCGGCCGGCTCGGATGATCTTCGGCAGGTCCTCGCGGTCGTCGATCCAGCGGGTGTCGGAGGGCGATCCGGCGTCGCGGATGAGGAGGGTGCCGGCGTCCCGGTCGGTGAGGGCCTGGCGCTCGGCGGTCGCGGCGTCGACCGGGCCGTGGGAGTCCAGTCCCACGTGACAGTGCGCGTCGACCAGCCCCGGCAGTGCCCAGCCGGTCACCGTGGTGACCTCGCGGGCCCCGGGCGGGCGCTCGTACGAGACCCGCCCGCCGACCACCCAGAGCTCGTCGCGGACCTCGTCGGGCCCGACCAGCACCCGCCCCTTCACGTGCAGCACATCGCTCATGGCGGCACTGTACGTGCGCGCCCTGCGGGCACGACCGGGCCCCCGGTCACGTCAGGGCGCGGAGAGGGCGTCCAGCAGCCGGTCCACGTCCGCCTCGGTGGTGTAGAGGTGGAACGAGGCCCGCAGGGCGCCCGCGCGGGCGGACGTGGCGACGCCGGCCGCCTGGAGGGCGGGCTGCCGGTCGGCGAGGCCCGGCACCGAGACGATGGCGGCCCCGCCGGGCACGGGCTCGTGGCCGAGGCGGGCGAGCCCGGCCCGGTAGCGGGCGGCGAGGGCGGTGTCGTGGGCGTGGACGGCCTCGATGCCGATCCGCTCCAGCAGGGCCAGCGAGGGCTCGGCCGCGTGGTAGGCGAGGAAGGCCGGGGACTCGTCGAACCGGCGCGCCCCACCGGCCAGTTGAGGCATCGGTCCGTAGGTGGCGTCCCACATCGACTCCGCCGCCACCCATCCGGCGTGCAGCGGGATCAAGGTGTGCTGGGCCTCCTGCGAGACGGTCAGGTACGAGACCCCGCGGGCGCCGAGCAGCCACTTGTAGCCGGCGGTGACCGTGTACTCGTACGGCGACGCGTCGAAGGGGAGCCAGCCCGCCGCCTGGGTGGCGTCCACGAGCATCCGGACCCCGTACGCCGCCGTCGCCGCGCGCACCGCGGACAGGTCGGCCATCCGCCCGTCCGCGGACTGGACGGCGCTCAGTGAGACCAGGGCGGTGTCCGGGCCGACGGCCTCGGCGAGGGACTCCAGCGGCGCGAAGCGGACCTTGAGGTCGCCGCGCACCACGAAGGGGTTGATCACGGAGGCGAAGTCGCCCTCCGGGCACAGGACTTCGGCGCCCGGCGGGAGCGAGGCCGCGACGAGGCCGACGTGGGTGGCCACGGCCGAGCCGACGGCCACCCGCTCGACGTCCACCCCGACCAGGCGGGCGAAGGCGGCCCGGACCCGGTTCACGCGGTCGAAGTCACCGAATCCGGCGGGGACTGCGGCCCCCGCCGCCTCGGCCAGCTCACGTACGGCCGCGACGGCGGAACGCGGGAGGACCCCGCAGGTGGCGGTGTTGAGGTAGGCGGTGGAGTGGGCGAACTCGGCACGGGTCGCTTCGGCGATCGGAAGATCCATGCCTTCAACTCTGCGCCAGGAACGACCCAAAGTCTATTGCCAGGTTTCCTGCGCCTACCCCAAGTGATCCTTATGCCTGCGGGACCGCGCACGCCCCGTCGGGCTCACACGCCTCGGCCCCGGCGGCCGGCTCCTCGACCTCCCGCCCCGCCCACGCCTGCTCCAAGGCCCGGGTGAACACCTCGGCCGGCTGCCCGCCGGAGATCCCGTAGCGGCGGTCGAGGACGAAGAACGGCACGGCGTTCGCACCCAGCTCGGCGGCCTCGCGCTCATCGGCGCGGACCTCGGCGGCGTAGGCGGAGTCGTCGGCGAGCACGGCGCGGGCCTCGGCCTCGTCGAGCCCGGCCTCGACGGCGAGCACGACCAGCGTCTCGGGGTCGAAGACGGAGCGCTCCTCGGCGAAGTTGGCCCGGTAGGCGAGGTCGAGCAGCTCCTCCTGCCGGCCCCGGGCGGCGGCCAGGTGCAGCAGGCGGTGGACGTCGAAGGTGTTGCCGTGGTCGCGGCCCTCGGTCCGGTAGTCGAGCCCTTCGGCGCGGGCGCTGGCGGCGACGTGCTCCTCCATGCCGCGCGCCTCGTCGAGGGTGCGGCCGTACTTCTTGGCGAGCATCTCCACGACGGGAGCGGTGACCCCCTTGGCACTGCCCGGGTCGAGCTCGAAGGACCGGAACACGACCTCCACCTCGTCGCGGTGCGCGAACTCGGCGAGTCCCTTCGTGAAACGGGCCTTGCCTACGTAGCACCAGGGACAGGCGATGTCGGTCCAGATCTCGACGCGCATGATCCTTCTTCTCTCCGGGTTCGGGGGACAAAACGGTTTCACCTTCAACCACCCCGGGCTCCGTCTCATTCCCCGGACATGCCAGGGGTGCGGGCGTGCGGGCGCGGGCAGCGGACGCGCGGGCAGCAGGCGTGCGGGCAGCATGCGGGGACTGCACCGCCGGGTGAGCGGGCGCAGTCCCCGTGGGCATGCGGGTCCGGAGGCCGGTCGTCAGCGCTGGGGCGGCCGGGGGTCCCCGGGGGCGGGGGGCTCGTTGCCGCGGATCTGCTCGTTGAGCTTCTGCTGCGCCGTGTCGACCTGGCTCTGGTACTTGTTCCCGGTCCTCGTGTCGAAGGCGTCTCCGGCCTTCTCGACTCCTTGGCGGGCCTGGTCAGGATGTCCCTTGATCAGGTCTTTGAGCTTGTCGAGCATGGACATGAGGCGTCCTCTCTACGGAATGCCGGTCGCTTCAAGCTTCTCCGCGAAGGGCGCTGTCCGCACCCGGAGCGTCCGCGGGCCGCTCGACCGGGTCGGCGGCGGGCGGGGGACCGATCCGGAGCCAGAGGGTGCGGTGGGTGCCCGTGTGGGAGGTGGACGGGTCCGGGCGCCAGCCGTGGGCGGCGTAGAAGGCCTGGGCGCGGAGGTTGTGCTCGTAGACCTCGAGGCGGACCCGGCTGACTCCGGCGCGGCGCCAGACGTCGAGGCAGGCGGCGTGCAGGGCGGCGCCGGTGCCGCGGCGCCAGTGGACCGGGTCGACGTGGAGCTGGGTGAGGGTGGTCTCGCCGTGCTCCGTGCGGAAGGCGGCGACCCCGGTGAGCTCGCCGTCCTGTTCGGCGCAGAGCACCGCGCCCTCGGCGGGGTCACGGGCGACGGCCCGGGACCAGCCCTCGCGGGTCCGCTGGAGCTCGGCGTCGCCCGCGTAGGCCTGTTCGGGGATGTGGCCCTGGTAGTACGTGGCCCGGGCCCGGGTGTGCAGGGCGGCGATGGCGTCGAGGTCTGCGGGCTCCGCGGCTCTGATCACGGGAAGGCAAACGCGCCGGAAACCCCTTGGGTTCCCGGCGCGTCGGCCCTGACCGCGGCGCGGCTACTTCTTCAGCCACGCCTCCATCATCTTCTGGGCGATGGGGGCGGCCAGCTTGCCGCCGCCGATCTCGGAGCGGTCGGTGTCCGAGTTCTCGATCACCACGGCGACCGCGATCTGCTTGCCGCCCAGCTTGCCGTACGAGGTGAACCAGGCCAGCGGGGCGAGGCTGTTGTTGACGCCGCGCTGGGCGGTACCGGTCTTGCCGCCCACCTCGGCGCCCGTCACCTGGGCCGGCTTGCCGCCGCCCTCGGTGGCGACCGTGCGCATGGCGTCCCGGATCATCGACGCGGTCTTCTCGTTCATCACCTGCTGGGACTTCGGGTCCTTGAAGCTCTCCAGCACGTCGCCGTTGCCGTCGGTGACCTCGGAGACCAGGTGCGGGGCGACGAGCCTGCCGCCGTTCTCGATCGCGGCCGTCACCATCGCCATCTGGAGCGGCGTGGCCTGCACGTCGAACTGGCCGATACCCGTCTGCGCGACCTGGTCGATCGACATCTTCTTCGACGGGTACTTGCTCGGCGGGTTCGTGCGGACCGGGGTGTCGATCTGGACGTTGAAACCGAGCTTCTCGGCCGTCGCGCGCATCTTGTCCTGGCCGAGCTTGGACGCGAGCTCGGCGAAGACGTTGTTGCAGGACAGCCGCAGGGCGGTGCGCACCGAGACGTTGTTGCATGCCGCGGAGCCCGCCTCGCTGGGCAGCAGGGTGCGGGTGCCGGGGATCGTGTACGGGTCGGCGATGCCGGTCTGCTGGTCGAGGTTGGTGACGAGGCCGTTCTCGATGGCCGCGGCGAGGGTGACCAGCTTGAAGGTGGAGCCGGGCGCCTGCGGCTTGCGCAGCGCCACGTTCTCCAGGGCCTTGCCCTTGTCCGCGGAGAGTTCGGCCCAGGCCTCCTTGTCGTTGGCGCCGGCGATGCTGCCCGGGTCGAAGGAGGGGTTGTTCACCACGGCGAGGATCTCGCCGGTCTTCGGGTCCATGGCGACCGCCGCGCCCTGCTTGCCCTGGAGCGCGTCGTAGGCGGCCTTCTGCACGTCCTTGTCAATGGTGGTCAGGACGTTGCCGGGGGCGGCCCGCTTGTTGGTGAGCATGTCCATCACGGTCTTCAGCCGGTTGTCCGAACCGTTGAGGACGTTCTTGTAGATGCCCTCCAGCATGGTCGTGCCGTAGGCCTGGGAGCTGTACCCGGTGATCGGCGCGTAGAGGGGGCCGTCGACGTACGTCCGCTTGTAGCCGAAGTCCTTGCCGCCCGTCTTCACCGAGCCGGTGATCGCCTCCCCGCCCACGATGATGTTGCCCAGCGGGTTCTCGTACTGCCCGATGAGGTTCCGGCGGTTGTGCTTGTCGTCTGCGAGGGCCTGGCCTTGGTATGCCTGCACCCAGGTGACGCGGACCAGCAGGGCCAGCACCAGGAGCAGACAGAAGACCGACGCACGCCTGATCGTCTTGTTCATCCCCCAGAAGGACGTCTCGGTGGCCCCAGCCGTTCCGCTCTGCCCCGATTGTGGCGGGGTTCTCAGCTTTTCTTCATGATGAAGCCCCCCTCGTAGGCCGCGATGACCGCCTGGGTGCGGTCGCGGGAGCCGGTCTTGGTGAGGACCGACGCGACGTGCGTCTTGACCGTCTGCGGTCCGACGCCGAGGCGCTCGCTCATCTCGTGGTTGGACAGCCCGGTGGCCATCAGGCGCAGTACGTCGGCCTCGCGGTCGGTGAGCCGGGCCACCCAGGGCGCGGTCGCGGGCGGGGCGCCGGCGGCCGTGCGGGCGGCCGCGAGGGAGCGCACCGCGGCGGGGAAGAGCAGTGAGTCGCCGCGGGCGACGAGCCGGACCGCGCCGATCAGCTCGTCGGGGTCGGCCCGCTTGAGGAGGAAGCCCGCGGCTCCCGCGCGCAGCGCGTCGTAGACGTGGGCGTCGTTCTCGAAGGTGGTGACGACCACGATCCGGGGCGGCTCGGCCATGGTGGCGAGGATCTGCTCGGTGGCCCGGATCCCGTCTATCTCGGGCATCCGGACGTCCATCAGCACCACGTCCGGGGCCAGGGAGCGGACCAGCGGGACCGCTTCGGCGCCGGTGGCGGCCTCGCCGACGACCTGCAGGTCGGGCTCTGCCTCCAGGATGACCCGCAGCGCGGTGCGGACCATCCGCTCGTCGTCGCAGAGCACGATGCGCAGCCGCGGACGGCCCGCCGGCGCGGACGCGGTCGCCTCGGCCGTCGGGTTCGGCGGGTTCATCGGCCGCCCCCCGCGAGCGGGAGGACGGCCCGCAGCCGCCACCGGTCCCCGTACGGTCCGGCCTCGACGCTGCCGCCGAGCAGCGCGGCCCGTTCCGCGGAGCCGCGCAGTCCCCGGCCCCCGGTGGTGCGGGGTTCCCGTTCGCCGGGGGCGGCGGGCGCATTGGTCATGATGATCTCCAGTTCACGGTGTCCGTTCTCATGGCCGGCCCGTACCCGGATCCGCAGGTCCACCGGGCCGGTGCCGTGGCGGAGGGCGTTGCTGAGGCCCTCCTGGACGATCCGGTACGCCTCGCGGGAGGCGATCGCCGGAAGCCCTGCCCAGTCCCCGCCGGGGCCGGTGTCCTGGTGTGCGGTGACGGTGACGCCGGCCGCCCGGGTGCGGGCCAGCAGCCCGTCGAGGTCGACCGCGAGGGTCGGCGCGGGCGCGGCGTCCGGCCGGGCGGGGTCCCCGTCCCGCAGCAGGCCCAGTACGGCGTCCAGCTCGCCCACCGTCCGCCGCGTGGTGTCCTCGATCGCGGCCAGCGCCTCCCGTACGAAGCCGGGATCGCGCTCCAGCATCCGCCGGGCGGCGACCGCCTGGAGGGTGACGGCGCTCAGCGCGTGCCCGACGGCGTCGTGCAGCTCCCGGGCCAGCCGGTTGCGCACCGCCAGGTCGGCGGCCCGCTCCTCGGCGGCGGCCAACCGGTCCGCCGCCGTCGGCCCGAGCAGTACGGGCGCCATCCGGGCCACCAGCGCCCCGGCCCCCGCGGCGCACAGGACGAGCCCGGCCAGCAGGCCGATCCCGAGCAGGGGGGCCACGTACGGACCGGCCTCGGTGCCGAACCAGCCCAGTCCGAGCTCGGTCTCCCGCAGTCCGCTCACGAGCGGCAGCGTGATCAGCACCACCGCCATGGGCGGCACCGCGAGGGTCATCCCGCTGACCACCGCGCCGACCCCGAGGTGCAGGGTCCACCACGCCGAGGTCCGCCCCCGCGCGGCCCAGGACCGCGCCGGCCCTTCCGCCAACCGCTCCCCCGGCACCCCGCACATGGCCCGGACGGCCGCCACGGACAGCGGCCGGACCAGCCCGAAGACGGCGGTCACCGCGACTAGCGGCAGGGCCGCCGCATAAGCGGCCAGGGTCAGCGGGAGGGAGCTGAGCACATTGACCCCGCCGGCCGCCATGCCCACCCCGACCTGGGTGAACAGGAAGTACGGCATCAGCAGCGCCCCGCCGAGGATCTGGTGCACCCAGCGCAGCCGGGCCCGCGCCCCCAGCAGCCGGCTCAGGGCGCCCCGCGTCATCCTTCGCCGCGGGATATGAGGAACCGGCTGAGGACGACGGCGGCGAGCGATCCGGTGATCATCTGGCCAGCGTAGGCCAACAGGACTGCGGCGGACGGCCCTTCACCACCGTCCAGCTGCGGTCCCAGCGAAGCGAGCAGCGTCCAGGCACCCCAGGTGAGGGTCGCGCCCGCTCCGACCCAGGCGAGAGCGAGCGGCCACCGCGCCCGGAGCCCCCCGCCCCGGACCAGCAGCAGCGTCCCCGCCACGGCGGCGAGCGCGCACAGCGCATGGACCGCCGCCACCACGCCCGTCTCCGCGGAGTGGGTGGCCGCCCGCTCCGCCGCCAGCCCGGCAGTGCCGCCGAAGGCCCAGTACGCGTACACCGCCGCGACCGCCAGGCCGGCCGGGGCCGAGGCCGCCGCCACCACCCCCGTGGACGACGGCAGCCTCCCCCGGACTCCGTCCGGGTGGACCCCCGCCCCCGTCACGCCCCGCCACAGCCGGCCCCAGCGCTCTCGCGCATAGGGCACGAACAGCCCGGCCAGGGCGAGCCCTTGGACCATGAAGCCGCTGTAGACCACGTTGAACACCCAGGGGTCCAGGAACGGCTCGCGCGCGGCCACCACGGCCGGGTCCGCCCCGAAACCGAGCGCCCGTATGAGCAGTTGGCCCGGGAACGCGACGACGATCGGGGTCAGCAGTCCCGTGGCCACGAAGACCGGGACGGCCAGCAGCCAGGCGGGCCCCCGTATGCCCCAGGGCCTGGTGAGCACCAGGACGAGCAGGAGGACGCTCGCGTCCATGGCCAGCGTGACGGTATTGGCCGCGATGAAGAACGGCCCGGGCTCCAGCAGCACGCTGCCGTCCGGTATCCCGATCCGGCTCCCCGACAGCCAGGCGGTCTTCAGCGCCAGGTACGGCACGGTGGCCGCGATGGCCACCGCCCCCAGGATCCGCCGCCCGGCCCCCGGGGCGGGGGCCGGCGGCCTCGTCGCGTACGCCGTCCGAACGGCTCGTGTGCTCATGACCCAACGGTCCCGCGCCTACCGCCCCCGCCGCCTCCCCCTCATTGGGGAACCGTCTCCCCCACCCGGGGGAGGAACCACACCCTCCGCCGCCTCACACCCGCCGCCTCACATCCGCCGCGTCACCACCGACAGCCGGTCCCGTGCCTCGAACAGCGCCGCCTTGATGACCTGTTCGTGCGCCGCCGTCAGCCGGGCCACCGGCACCGAGCAGCTCACCGCGTCCCGCGCCGGCGTCCGGTACGGGACGGCCACCCCGAAGCAGCGCAGCCCCAGCGTGTTCTCCTCCCGGTCCAGCGCGTACCCCTGCTCCCGCACCAGCGCCAACTCCTCGACGAGCTGCTCGCGGTCGGTGATGGTGTGCTCCGTGACGGCCTCCAGCCGCCTGGGCAGCAGGGCGCGCACCTCATCGTCCGTGTGCGTGGCCAGCAGCGCCTTGCCGAGCGCCGTCGAGTGCACGGGCAGCCGCCGCCCGACCCGGGTGAAGGGCCGCAGGTAGTGCTGGGACTGCCGGGTGGCGAGGTACACCACGCTCGTCCCGTCCATCCGCGCCAGGTGGATGGTCTCCGTCGTGTCGTCGGAGAGCCGGTCCAGGGTGGGCCGGGCCGCCGCGACCACCTCGTCGCCGTCGATGTACGAGCTGCCGACCAGCAGGGCCCGTACGCCGATGCCGTACCGCGTGCCCGTCGCGTCCGTCTCCACCCAGCCCAGGTTCACGAGCGTGCGCAACAGCATGTACAGGCTGGACTTCGGCAGGGAGAGGTCGTGCTGGATGTCGGCCAGGCTGTGCAGCCCGGGCCGGGCCGCGAAGTGCTCCAGCAACAGGACGGTCCGCACCGCCGATTTGACCGGCGCCGCCGCAACCGGGATCCCCGACTCGGTCGTCGTCATACGCCTGCTTCCCCTCTGGTCGCCTCTTGTCACGCGGAGGACGCGGAAATAGAGTCCGCAGCAGATGTGATCATTCATCCACCGGAACCGCGTTCAGAATACTGAACGATCCAGGAGGCAGTGGGCCATGACAACGACACCAGTCTGGAGTGTGGACCCCCGCACCGGGAAGCAGCGCGAGCAGGTTGCGGTGGAGGCCACGTCCCTGGAGGTGGACGAAGCCGTACGGGCGGCCCATGCGGCCCGCGGCCCGCTCGCCGACGCCACCGTCCGCGCCGCCTTCCTGCGCGCCGCCGCCACGCTGCTCGACGAGGCCGCCGCCCACGTCATCGAGGCCGCCGACGCCGAGACCGCGCTCGGCCCGGGCCGGCTCACCGGCGAACTGGCCCGTACCACCGGCCAGCTGCGCGCCTTCGCCGACGCCGTGGACGAGGGCGCCTACCTCGACGTCCGGATCGACCGCGCCGACCCCTCCCTCAGCCCGCCCCGCCCCGAACTGCGCCGCTACAAGGTGCCGCTCGGCGTGGTCGCGGTCTACGCCGCCTCCAACTTCCCGCTCGCCTTCTCCGTCCCCGGCGGGGACACCGCGAGCGCGCTGGCCGCCGGCTGCCCGGTGGTCGTCAAGGCGCACCCCGACCACCCGGCCACCTCCGAGCTGTGCGCCTCGCTGCTGCGCCGGGCCGCGGTCGCCACGGGGCTCCCGGCCGAAGTGGTGACCGTGGTCCACGGCTTCGACGCCGGCCTGGAGCTGATCCGTCATCCGCTGGTGGCCGCCGCCGGATTCACCGGTTCCATCCGGGGCGGCCGGGCGCTGTTCG
Organism: Streptomyces sp. NRRL F-2580; assembly: GCF_000720115.1. Classification (GTDB taxonomy): domain Bacteria; phylum Actinomycetota; class Actinomycetes; order Streptomycetales; family Streptomycetaceae; genus Streptomyces. The sequence continues at coordinate 1,584 of NZ_JOIR01000025.1, read as the reverse complement.
ACGCGGCCGCCGCCCGGCCCGTGCCGATCCCCTTCCACGGCGAACTGGGCTCCCTCAACCCCGTCGTGGTCACCCCGGCCGCGGCCGCCGAGCGGGCCGAGGAGATCGGCGCCGGGCTCGCGGGCTCGGTCACCCTCGGCCTCGGCCAGTTCTGCGTGAAGCCCGGGCTGGTGCTGGTCCCCGAGGGGGCGGCGGGCGACCGCCTCACCGACGCGCTCACCAAGGCGCTCGGGGAGACGGAACCCGGGGTGCTGCTCGACCACCGGATGCGCGACAACTTCATCTCCGGGGTGCGCGAGCGGGCCGGGCTGCCCGGCGTCGACGCGCCCGTCACCCCGGGCTCCGGCGGGGAGCACACCGTCGGCGCGGGCTACCTGACCGTGACCGCCGCGGACCTGCTCGGGGGCGGGGCGTACGACCTCCTCCTGGAGGAGTGCTTCGGCCCGGTCACCGTCGTCGTGCGGTACGCCGACCAGGGCGAGGCGGGCGCGGTGCTCGGCCGGCTCCCGGGGAACCTGAGCGCCACGCTCCAGCTGTCGGCCGCCGAGACGGAGGGCGCGCCGGGCCCGGCCACCGAGCTGATCGGGCAGGTCACGGGGCTGGCGGGGCGGATCGTGGTCAACGGCTGGCCGACCGGGGTGGCGGTGGCCCCGGCCCAGCACCACGGCGGCCCCTACCCGGCGGCGACCTCGCACTCCACCTCGGTGGGCGGGACCGCGATCGAGCGCTGGCTCCGGCCGGTGGCCTACCAGTCGGTACCGGACGCGCTCCTTCCGGCGGAGCTGCGCGAGGCGAACCCGCTGGGGCTCCCGCGCCGGGTCACGGGCGGCTGAGCCAAGCCGGCACCGCGGCCGGGGCAGGGCCTCGCCCCAGCCGGGCTGCCCGGCGGGGCCCCGGGCCGCCGCCCGTGATCCGTTGCCTGCCCCGCCCGCGGCGGGGCAGGCTGCACCCCACGCTGAAATCTCGCGCGAGGGTAAGGGAACGGCAAAGCCCCTCCGGTCGTTCTCCCGGCATGACCGCTATGACCCCTGGTTCCAATCTGCCGCTCAATGCCGTCCGTGTGACGGTGGACGTGGCTGCGCCGGTGCGGCTCGACGTATCGGCCCTGCTCCTGACGGCCGACGGCAAGGTGCGCTCCGACGCCGACTTCATCTTCTTCAACCAGCCCTCCGGCCCCGGTGTCAGCTACCGGTCCGGCGGGGGTGCGGCGCCGGACTCGATCACCGTGGACACCGGCGCGGTACCGCCGGGCATCGAGCGGATCGTGGTCACGGCCAGCCCGGACGCCGCCGGGCAGACCTTCCAGGGCATCGAGCCCACGGCCACCGTGCGGGGCGCCGACGGCGGCGCGGTGATCGCCTCCTTCACCCCGCCGCAGCTGGGCACCGAGACCGCGCTCGTCGTCGTCGAGATCTACCTGCGCGGCGGCGTGTGGAAGGTGCGCGCGGTCGGCCAGGGGTACGCGAACGGCCTCGCCGGCATCGCCACCGACTTCGGCGTCTCCGTGGACGAGGAGCCGGCTCCCGCAGCCGCCGCCGTCGCCCCGCCCGTCGCCCCGGCACCCCCCGCGCCGCCCGCCCCGCC
>NZ_JOIR01000024.1 GCF_000720115.1 Streptomyces sp. NRRL F-2580 | reverse complement strand
CAAGTTCTACCAGGGCACCGTCTACTGCGAGCACAAGCCCGAAAAGCCCGCCCCGGGCAAGGAGACCCCGGGCAAGGAGACCCCGGGCAAGGAGACCCCCACCACGGAGACGCCGACCACAGAGACCCCGACCACGGAGACCGAGACCCCGACCACGGAGGCGGAGACGCCGGCCGCGGAGACCGGTGAGGCACCCGTGGAGGCCGGCGCGGCCGCGTCCGGCTGAGTCTGGTACCCCGGTGGCGTAGCTCACCGCGCCCGCATCGGTTCACGCGGTGAAACCGCCATGCAGCTGATCAGCCCCTGCCGGGCCCTCGGGCCCCAGGGGCTTTGGTCCGCTCCTGCTCGGACTTCGCGCACTGTTGTTCCGTCAGGCCGGCGCGAGACATTCCCGACGACGTCTGGAAGATCATCTGCTTGTCCTCAACCGCACTTGAGGTCGTACGGTCGGCGCATGACCTGCTCGGCGTGCAGGTCCCGAACCGAAGTGCCAGGAGAGGAACTCCACATGACGGCCCATCAGCTGTCCGACGTCGAACTCGCCGGGCAGCCCGCCGCCTACTGGACCGGTGTCGCCTACGAGGCGCTCATCGCGTACACCCGGGCTCAGCAGGCCGCGAAGGGCTACACCCAGCCGCAGTTCTGGCTCCTGCGCAATCTGTCGGACAACGACATCTCGCCCGACGGCGAGGGGATGACCCTGCCCGAGCTGCGGGAGGCGATGGCTTCCTACATCCGGCCCGAGGACGATCTGGCGGCAGAGGCCGCGGTACTCCTGGAGCGCGGCTGGCTGACCCGGGACGCCGAGGACCGGCTGTGGCTCACCGAGGAGGGGGAACGGGCCCGCGTCGACCTCGCGCGCAACGCTCCCCCGATCCGCGCCGCCCTCCACGAGGGCATCCCCGACGCGGACTACGTCACCACGGTGAAGGTGCTTCACCAACTGATCCGCAACGCGGGCGGGACGGTGGCCTGACAGACCGAGGGGCCGGGTCGCCGGGACGGCGCGACCTCCCGGATCGGCGTCCGCGTGCCCAAGCGGTCCGGCGGCCCCGCACTGGTTCTTCCACCTCGGTACGGGGGCGCAGGACGGGGCAGCGCTTCGACGGTGGAGAGCGCCGGTCACCACGAGGGGTGGCCGGCGCTTCCACGGCGCCCCGCCCGGGGTCGGGGCGCGCGATCAGCGAGGGGGCCCGTCGTCGTACCGTGAGGTTGACGTCAGGCGGCAGCGGACAACTCCCGCAGCGCGACGGCGAGTTGTTCGAGCAATCGCTCGGCCTCGGCTTCGGACATTCCGTCAGCGCGTCTGCTCACCACGAGCTCCCAGGCGCCATCGGGCTGCGGTACAGCCTCGATCAGCAGCTCGAAACCGGTGTGGGGCGGACGGATGCGCAGTGCCTCCGCCGTCACCCCGGCGCCGAGGCGCACCCGCGGAGGCTGGCGTTGCAGGATCACCCAGACCTGGAACCACGGGTGCCTCTCGCGCTTCGGCTGCAAGGACCGCACCAGCTCGTCGAAGGGCGTACGGGCGTGCTGGAAGCCCGACGCGACGGTCCGGGCGCAGGTGGCCAGGAGCTCCGTGATGTCTTGTGCCGGCACAGAAGTCAGGGGAATCGGCAGGGAGTTGATGAAGCAGCCGACTATCGATTCCAGCTCGGGATTGTGCCGTCCGGTCGACACGGTGCCCAGGCACAGGTCCTCCACGCCGAACACCTGGGACAAGGACCTGCCGGCCGCGGCCAGCAGTGCGGCCACCGGCGTGCCGCCGAACGTGTCCGCGGTGTGCGTCAGCCGGGCGACCACCTCGGGGGACACCGGCAGGACGGATTCGACGCGGCGGTCCTGTGTTCCCTCGGAGGGGCGGGGCAGGAAGGGGCGCGGCGCATCCTTGAGCGCCTCCTGCCAGTACGGCAGATCGTGCCCGAGCCAGGTGTCGAGCCGGTCGCGCTCCCACTCGCTGTACCCGGCGTACGTGACGTGGGGTGGCTCGGCCAGTGATACGTCCGGGTCCATGGCAGCGGCGAGGTCTTCCATGAAGAGGGTCTCCGACCAGCCGTCGAAGGCCAGGTGGTGCACGCGCATGCAGAACAGGTGGGTCTGCTCGTCCACGCGGCACAGCCGCAGTCGCAGGGACGGCTCCTTCTCCAGATCAGTGGCTCCGCCCCACCAATCCGCGGAGACCGCTTCGGCGAGCTCTCGCAGATCGTCCCCACCCGCCTGGTGCGGGGCGCTCGTGCGTTCCAGGGCCACGCCGGCGTCGTCCGCCGGCAGGACGCGCTGTACCGCGCCGGCGCCTTCGTAGGGATACACGGTCCGCAGTACGGGATGGCGCGCGATCACCCGGCCGAGCGCCGCCTCGAACCGCTGGGTGTCCAGAGGGCCCTTCAGGGCGTAAGCGAGCACGACCACGTTGTCGGCATCGCCGGGGGTGAACTCTTCGGCCAGCCAGAACCGTTCCTGGGCCCGCGACAGGGGCGCGTCGCCGTGGTTGGCGTCCAGCGATCCGGGGCCGACATCAGCCGACTGCTCCCGACCGCCGCTCAAAGTCAGCAGCTTGTCGAGGGTCCGCTGCCGGTACACGTCGGCCGCCGTGATGTGGGCTCCGGTGCGGACGGTGATCCGGGAGGCGAGTCGCACCGCGTCCAGGGAGGTGAGCCCGGCGTGGAAGAGGTCCTCGTGAGGTGTGGTGCCCGGGCGGCCGAGGAGCTGTCCGACCTCGGCGAGCAGCTGGTCGGCGACCGAGTCGGAAGACGCGTCCGTGACGCCGGCCGCGGAGGCAGGCGTTGGAGCGGCGTCGCCGGAGGAAGCCGGCGCCGGAGCGGCGTCCTGCTCGACCAGGACGCGAACTGCCGCGTAGTCGGCCTTGCCCGTGGCGGTCAGTGGCAGTCGCCGCAGGTGCAGGAGCCGGGTCGGCACCATGGAGCCGAGCAGCGTACGGGCCGCGAACTCGCGTAGTTCGCGCGGGTCCAGGGGCGCGTCGTCGAGCGTGGTGTAAGCACAGGCCAGCTCGGGGCGGCCGGGCGTGGTCTCTATGCGCAGCACACAACACGTGGCGACGTTGGAGTGTGCTTCCAGCGCCTTTTCGACCTCGCCGGGGGCGATGCGCACACCGCGGACCTTGAACTCGCGGTCGGCGCGGCCCCGGTAGCGGTAGTTGCCGTCCTCGTCCAGGATGGCCAGGTCGCCCGTGCGGTAGTGGCGGACACCGTCCAGCTCGAAGAAGGCGCGCGCCGTGGCCTCGGGGTCCGCCAGGTAGCGCAGGGCGAGGCCGTCGCCCGAGATGGCGATCTCCCCGATGTCGCCCGGCTTCGCGCGTTCTCCGGAGGCGGTCACCAGGGCCACGCCGGTCCGGGGCACCGGCCGGCCGATGGGGACTTCGGTGGCCGTCTCGACGACGTCCTGGGCGCGCACGACGTGGGTGGTGGCGAAAATGGTGCTTTCCGCGGGCCCGTAGCCGTTCACGACGTGCAGGTCGGGAAGGGCCGCCAGGACCCTGCGGACATGCGCCGGTGAGACGCGTTCGCCGCCGACGAGCAGCAACCGGATGCCGCGGAAGACCTCGACGTCCTCCTCGGTCAGTACGTTGAACAGGGAGCTGGTCAGCCACAGGCTGTTCACCCCGCTCCGCACGGCTTCCCGCAGCGTGGCCGAGTCCAGGGCGGGATGCCCCCGGTCGAGGAGGACGCAGCAGCCGCCGTTGAGCAGTGGGGCCCACAACTCCAGGGACAGGCCGTCCCAGGGCAGGGGCGCCGACTGCAGGAAGACGCTGTCGGCGTCCAGGGGAATGGACGGGCAGCCGACCAGGGTGCGGATGGTGCCGCGGTGCGGTGACATCACCCCTTTGGGCTGCCCCGTGGAGCCGGAGGTGAAGAAGACGCACGCCGCTTCGCCGCCGTCCTCCAGGGGCTCCAGCGAGACGGGCCCGGGCGCGCCGGCCGCGAGGTGTGCGTAGTTCTCCTCGGACACCACCAGGGACGCCCCGGAGCGCCGGATGATCGAGTCGGTGCGAGCCGCGGGCCAGGCGGTGTCGACGGCGATGTAGGCCGCCCCCGCCTCGAGGACGGCCAGGAGCGCCACGACCAGCTCCGGCGAGCGCTCCATGCGTACGGGGACACAGTCTCCGTGCCGCACTCCCGCGGCGTGGAGCCCCTCTGCCATGGTGGCGGCCCGCTGCCGTAGTTCCGCATAGGTGAAGGTACGGTCACCCTGGCGGAGGGCGATCGCTTCGGGCGTGCGCTCGGCGTGGTGAGCGATGACGCGTTCGATGCGTTCACCACGTGCATAGGGGCTGTGGATGTCCATGGGTCATCGGTCTTTCAGCTAGTGCCGTGGCCGGGAAGATATGCCAGGTCGCGGTGTCCGGTGCGGTACGTCGCAAGGCGGAGGGCCGCAGCGCGTACGGGACGTACTCGCGCGGTCCGTCAACGCGGCGGGGCGCCGTGCCGGGCGCCGCGACCCGGGTGAACACCTCTGGTCGTGGCTCTGGGGCATGCGCGGGCCTTGCTGCGACGGACCGTCACACTCGCGTGTCGTCGAAGTAGGTGCGGCGCGACGCGATGAGGACCGTGCCCGCCTCCTCGACGAGGTCGAAGAAGTCGCTGAAGGTCAGGTCGGCGCGTGAACCGTCACGGAGGATGCCGGTGAACCGTCCCTCGACCGCGACCTGTCGGTCCGAGTGGAACAACGCGTCGACGACGTGCCGGCCCTCCACGATGACACGGCGGGTGGCGTAGAACTCGCGGAATTCAGCCATTCCCTGGATCAGGGGGTAGCCCGGTCGCTTGTAGCGGATGGAGGGGTGGAACAGGTCGAACATCGCCGGGTCCTGGCGGTCGACGCAGTCGTAGTAGCGGGGGATCAGTTCCTCCGCCGTGTTGATGGAGGCCGTCATATGGGGATGTCTCCGTCCTTGGTTCCGCCGAGGAGGCCAGCCCGGTCGGTCGGGCGGCGTGGCAGAAGATGGCGCGGTACTCCAGCGCGGCACGCCAAAACGTACATGGCCCCCGCACATGCATCCGGAAGGCTAGCAGGGTTCGCCGTTCACTTCGAAGGTGTTCTTCTTCGCGTTGGGGGGTGTTTGCCCGAGGTTGGTAGTGACCGTATCTCCGCTGGTGGCAAGGGAGTTGGGTGTCGGATGACAGCGACGCCGACGGGGTTTGCGTTGGTTACGCACCCTCCCCGAGGCCGCTGTTCCCCCCGGTTCCCGGAGCCGACGCGGCGGACCCTCCTCCTCCACTTGCGGAGGTCCTGCGGGCGGTGCCGGACTGTGTGATCTGCGCGATAGTTGGCCGATGCATGTTGTGGCAGGATCCTCGGGAGCCGTAGGTCGCCCGCGAGGTGATTGATACCCAACGCCCGCTCCGGTCCCTACAGTTCACGCATCCGCGTGTGCCGAGCACGCTCTGGCTTCCGATCCGCTTCAGCATTGGGGGGAGTACTGGCGCAGTGAACTCGACGGCGCGCCGCTTGCATTGGGCCTGACCTGCGCCACCTTCCGTCCGGCCGGGTTGCCGGGGTGCGCGGTGGCCCCGTAGGTCCTCGACTTCGACGGCCGTACGGCTGGGCCGGCCGCCGGGGCGGCGGGCGTGAGCGCCACGCCGAACGTGATTCGGTGGCACGCTGTTTGCGGCGCTCGACCGTCAGGACGACCTGCCGCTGAGCGAGATGGCAGGGCTACTGCCAAGGTTGCCGACACCGCACTCTTCCGCGCGGTCCCGTCACGATGGCGAGCGTCACGGCCGCTCGCCGGGAACCGCTCCGTCCGCCACCAGAGACGCTGTGGCGCAGGAGTCGGCTTGCGGTGAGGCGTATGTGGCCGTGATTCCCGGACCAGGGAAGACAAAGCCCGCCTTTGAATACTCGACGGGCCTGTTTGGCTCGCGTCTATTGGGGCCCGAGTGTCCGATTTTGGCCAGAACTCGTCACGGCTGGAGGCCGGACCGGTGGTCTTTGTCGTATCACCCGTTGAAGACTGACGAGGTGTCACCGATCCTTCGGGTTAGGGGTGCTTCCGTCCGTTTCGGCTCCATAGGACCTGAAAATTAGGGTAGTCAGAGATAATTCGAAGGGCTACACTCGATGGATCTTGAACGGCTCCCCGGTTAATTCCGAATGGCTGGAGGGTGCCGTGCGCTTCGCGGGAGTGTAGGTTTGCGCAGTCGTCGTTCTGCCCGGCTATTCGCACGGCCGAGGGTCATGTCGACTGCGACGAGGATTGATGCGACACGGGGATTGGTTGGCGCTCGTCGCCGATAGCTGTTCTTGTGCAACGGGGGAGTAGGAATCAGTGCAGCCTGCGGAGAATCTGGCCAAACCGGCCAGTATGTCCGAATCCGGTATTCATGGGGAAGTGGGAGGAGTTGCGGGTAGAGAGGGAGGACTGGCCCGGATACGCCTGGCAATTGTCGGCGGCGGCCCGTACTGCACCTACGCAATGGAGCGCCTCGCCGCTTCCGTAACCTCTCGTGACGGCTCCGTCGAGCTCGACATCCACGTCTTCGACCGCACCGGTCATTTCGGTGCCGGCGCGGTGCACAGCGACGCGCAGGCTCCCACGAGCTTCCTCAACCGCATCGCCAGGCATGTGTCCTTCGGCGCGGACGAGAGCGTCGAAGACGCGGGCCCGCTGCTTCCCGCGGAGCTTCGCCCCAACCTGTACGACTGGTGCAGGCGAAAGTTCGAAGGTACCGGGGATCCCCGCTTCGACATCGATCCGGACAGCTGGCCCAAGCGCTATCTGCACGGCCTCGCGCTGCGTGAGCACTTTTCCGAGTACGTGGAAATTCTGCGTTCCCAGCCCTCGGTCACGGTGACCCTGCACCACAGTGAGGTCACCGACATCGAGGACCTCGCCGAAAAGGGAGAAGAAGGTACGCTCCTCGTCACGTCGGCCCCCGTGGGCGACGTGCGGAACGGCGCCGTGACGCGGACGGCCGTCGACCAGGTACTCCTCCTGACCGGTCACTCCTACAACGATCCCATGCGTTCGGAGCGCACCCGGCAGTGGGTCGAGTCCGCCGCTCGTACACCCGGTTCCGTTTTCGTGCCCAGCGCCTACCCGCTGCGTGAGCGACTCACTACGGAGAATGCAGGACCCGGCCGGGTGGTCGGTTGTGCCGGAACCATGCTCACGGGCATCGACGTCATCCTGCATCTTACGGAGGGCCGTGGCGGCCTCTTCCAGCGGGCCGCCACCGGTGAACTGCGCTATGTGCCGTCCGGGCACGAGCCGCGTTCCATCGTCGCCTTCAGTGAATCCGGTCTGTTCGCCTTCGCCCGGCCCCACGAGTCCGGTTCGTCCGGTGCGAAGAAGAAAAAACGGAAAGGAATATTCCTTACCGTGGAATCCGTTGACCGGCTGCGCGAGAACTTCGGGAGCGACCCGGTCAGGGTGGGACGATCGGTATCGCGCCAAATTGACTACGAGCGCCACCTGTTTCCGCTCATCGTGGCCGAAATGTGGTTGCTGTACTACGAGACGCTGTTCGGGGAAGACTTCGGCGGACACCTCGCGGAGGCCACGGCCGCCGCCCGGCGGGACTTCCTCGACCGGACCGCGGAGACCGCACCGACCGAGGAATCCGTCCGCATGCTGACGGCGCCGATCGAGCGCGCCGTCGCGGAGGCAGTCGACGCCCTGGAGTCGTTCCTCCTCGGTCGTTCGCCGTACGTCTCCCTCCGCGCCGAGGTGCGGCCCTGGTGCTTCGACACCCTGCTGTGGCGCTACGTGGACGTGGTTCTCGGACAGAGCGCCAGGGAGCGGCTGGAAGCAGCGCTCGACGACCCGGCCGAGGTGGCCTCGATCGTCGCCGGCCTGGAGTCGCCGAGCCGGCACGCCGTCCTTCCCTCCGGCAACCTGTTCTCCTGGGAACGCACCCTCGAACCGATCGCGCCGAGCGATCAGACGTCGCCCGAGCAGTACCGCAAGGCCATGGTCGAGTTCATGACGGTCGATCACGTCTGGGCGCGGCAGGGCACCTTCACCAACCCCGCCAAGACCGCGGCGGACGGCGTCTGGCGCGGCCTGCGCCCCGCCATCGTGCACGCCGTCAACTTCGGCGGCCTGCACGCCGACGCGCACCGCACCTTCCTCGGCAGCTGGCTGCGCCAGCACAACCGACTGGCGTACGGTCCGGTGCCGGAGGTCATGGAGCGGATCCAGGCGCTCATCGAGCACGGAATCCTGGACGTGTCCCCCGGGCCGTTGGCTCGGGTGGAAACGGACGGCGACACCCTCGTCGTCAGAGGTCCGCGCACCGGCGCCGTCCGCCCGATCGACGTCCTGGTCGACGGCCGGGTCCCCTCCTTCGACGCCTCGGCCGACATCGCGCCGCTCTACCCGAACCTGCTGCGCCGCGGGCTCGTACGCGTCTGGCGCAACCCGCACACCGGCGGTGGCGAGGCCTTCGAACCGGGCGGCCTCGACCTCACCGAGGACTTCCGGGTGATCCGCCCGGACGGCTCCGTCGACGACCGGATCTCCGTGCTCGGCCCCGCCATCGAGGGCCAGCGGTTCTTCCAGGGCGGTGCGATGAAGCCCGACGCGAACCACCACGCCATGCGAAACGTCCTCTGCTGGCTGCGCACCTTCTGGAAGCAGACCACTGCAGCCTGACGTGGCCCACGCGCCGGACCCTCGCCCGTATCCGACCTCTCAAGAGACGCCACTCGTCATGGACACCCAGAATGCCTACTCCCGGGCCGACAATGTGGCCGGAGTGCACCACCCCATCGGACAGCACGCGCAGCACCACCCCGACGCGCTCGCCGTGCACGAGGCGACCACCGGACGTCGCCTCACCTACCGCGACCTGTGGAACCTGGCCGGTTCCGTCGCCGCGCGGCTGACCGCCGCGGGCGTCGGCCCCGGCGACGCCTGCGGGATCGCCCTGGACCGCAGTGCGGACCTCGTGGTGGCCATGCTCGCCGTGGCCCGCACAGGAGCACGCTACGTACCACTCGACAACGGCGCGCCGTCGCGACGCCGCGCCGCACAGCTGACCGACACCGCGGCGCGCGCCGTCATCGGCGCACCCGGCGACATCGCCCGTGTGCAGGCGCTGGCTCCGGGGCTGCCCGTGATCGAGGTGGTCCGTGAGTGCGCGGGCGACCCCCTGGGCACCAGTCACGCGAGCGGTGCCGACGACGCGCTGTACGTGAACTTCACCTCCGGCACGAGCGGTCTGCCCAAGGCGGTCGTCGTGCCCCACCGTGCCGTGCGCCGCCTCGTCGACGACCCGACGTACTGCACCATCGGGCCGGGCACCCGCGTGGGCAACGCCGCCAACCCGAGTTTCGACGCCACCACCTTCGAGATCTGGGCGGCCCTGTCCGCCCGCGCCACCGTCGTGGTCCTGCCGCCCGTGGTCGCCGCCGGCCTCGACGGCTGGCTGGAGCTGCTGCGTACCGAGCGGGTCGACGCGCTGTTCCTGACCACGGCGCTGTTCCACATGATCGCCCATGAGCGGCCCGCCGCCCTGGGCGTCCTGGACACCCTGCTCGTGGGCGGCGAGGCCCTCACGCCCGAGGCCGCGCGCCGCGTGCTGGCGGCCGGACCGCCGAAGCGCCTGGTCAACGTGTACGGACCGACGGAGGTCACCACCTTCGCCACGTACTACGACCTCACGCCCGAGCGCCTCGACCACACGGACCGGGTGCCGATCGGCCACGCGATCCAGCACACCACGCTCCACGTGCTCGGACCCGACCTGCTCCCCGTCCCGGACGGAGAGCGCGGCGAACTGTGCATCGGCGGACCGGGCGTCGCGCTCGGTTATGAAGGCCGCCCCGACCTCACGGCCGAACGGTTCGTCACCGTTCCCGGTTCCGAGGACCTGGGCACGCTGTACCGCACCGGCGACGTGGTGAGCAGGGGCCGGGACGGCCGACTGGAGATCTTCGGGCGCCTCGACCGGCAGGTGAAGGTGCGGGGCTTCCGCGTCGAGCTGGAGGAGATCGAGCGGGCAGCCGTCGCCACGGGACTCGTCGAGACCGCGGTGGTCGAGAAGATCGCCGAGGGGGCCTCGGCCGCGCTCGTCGGCTTCGTGGTGCCGGCCGCGGCCCACGACACCCTCGAACACGCCGCTGTCGTGGAAAAGTTGCAGGCCGCCCTCACCGAGGTGCTGCCCGATTACATGCTTCCGGCCCGGTGGAGCGTTCTGGACCGGTTGCCGCTCGGCCCCACCGGCAAGGTGGACCGTGCCGCACTGCTGGCGGGCGGTGCCGAGGCGGGAACGCCGCAGCCGGCACCCGCCGGTTCCGCCAGTTCCGCCGATGACGGACTTCCCGATCCGGACTCCGTGGCCCGCGACGTCCTGCGCCTGTGGTGCGAGGTCCTCGACGTGCCCGACGCCCGCGTCGACGACAACTTCATCGCGTCCGGCGGCAACTCCATCCTCGCGATCCAGCTGTCGTCGCGCATCAGCGAGGCCGCGTCGGTCGACCTCGGCCCCGCGGACGTCCTGCTGGCGGCCGACCTGACCGAACTGATCGACGTGGTGCGGCGCTCGATGTCCGGTCGCGGGACGGGTGGGCACGAAAATGGCTGATCAGAACACCCCGGTCCTCGGCCGGCGCGGTGCGTCCCAGGCGCCCCTTTCCGCGGCGCAGCAGAGCCTGTGGTTCATCGAGCAGGCCCATCCCGGCACTGCCGCCTACAACGTGCCGCTGCTGCTCCGCTGGAGCGAGACGGTGGACGTGCCGGCCCTGCGCCGGGCTTTACTGCACCTGACCACTCGTCATGAGGCGCTGCGCACCACGTACGCGTCGCACGACGGCCGGCCCGTGCAGGTCGTGGGCCCGCCCCGTGCCGTCGACGTCACGGTGAGCGCACTCGATACCAGGCCGGGTCCGGACGAGCTCGACGCCGTCGCGCGGGTCCCCTTCGACCTGGAGAGCGGGCCCCTGCTGCGGTGCCACCTGTGGCAGGGAGCGCCCGAGGGTGACACCCTCTTGCTGACGGTCCATCACATCGCTTTCGACGGCTGGTCCCTGGCGACGTTCTTCGACGACCTGCGCGAGGCGTACGACGCGGCCCTGTCCCAGGGTGGCGTCCCCTCCGGCGAACCGGCGCTCCAGTACGCCGACTTCGCCGCGTGGGAGAGCGAGTCCTGGCAGCAGCGCGATGTGGAGGGCCGGGCGGCCCGACGCGCCGACGAGCTGGCCGAGGCGGCCGACTCTCCGCTGTTCCCCGGCCGAGGCGCGCCCAGCGACGACGTCCGCACGGGCGGTCATCTGGCGTTCTCCGTGCCGGCGGACCTGTGGGAGGAGACCGGCCTGGTCGCCACCCGGCTGCGGGCGACCCCCTTCGTCGTGCTCTTCGCCGCTTTCCAGGAGGTGCTGCGCCGCTGGTCGGGGGCGGAGGACTTCGTCGTCGGCACCGTCATGGCGAACCGCCCGAAGCCCGTCCTGGAGGGCGTGGTCGGCTGCTTCGTCAACACGGTTCCGCTCCGGTGCGGCCCCGCACCCGACATCACGTTCGAAGAGTTGTGCCTGCGGTCGCGTACGGAGTCCTTCCGGTCCCTGGCCCACCAGGACATCCCCTTCGACCGGCTCACGGCACTGACCGCCGCCAAGCGGGGATCCGGCCGGGGCCCGCTGGTGGAGGTCGCCTTCGGCCTGCAGAACATGCCGGCCCCCCGCGCATCGGGCCACCACCGCTGGGAGCAGCCGGAACTGCTGCCCACCGGCACCGCCCGGTACGACCTGCTCCTCCTGATCGAGCAGCGTGCCGACGGGGTCGTCGGCACCATCGAGTACGACCTCGCGCTCTGTTCCGAAGAGACCGCCGAGCGCTTCCGGGACGCCTATCTCGCACTCCTTGCCGCAGCCGTGCGCGCCCCGGAGACCGCGCTGGCCGCGCTCCCCCTGTCCAGCAGGGCTCCGGGCGCCGCCATCCCGGGCGTGCTGGCCGGACCCCGCAAGGACCTGAGCAGAAACGAACCGCCCGCCGACCGGACGCTGCTCGACGTGCTCGCCTCCCGGCTGGCCGACGACCCGCACGCCACCGCCGTCCGCGTGGGCGACACCCGGCTCAGCAGGGGCGAGCTCGACGACTGGTCCTGGTCGGTCGCCGCGCGCCTCGGCTCCGAAGGCGCAGGCGGCATCGGCGGCGTCGTCCCCGTGCTCGCCGCGCGCGGCCCCGCCCTGGTGGCGGGCTGGCTCGGCACCCTGCGCGCGGGCAGCGCCTACGTCCCGCTGAACCTGGACACACCCGTAGAGCGCCTGGAGCACGTACTCGGCGACCTGGACGCCCGGGTCGTCCTCGCCGACGCGGCCGGGGCCGCGGCGCTCCGGCGGGTGAACACCGACGTACGCGTGATCGATGTGGAGGGGCTCCGGCACGGCCCCCAGGGCGAGCGACGGTCTCCCGCCCTCACCGGCGACGACACCGCCGTGGTCATCTACACCTCGGGCACCACCGGCCGGCCCAAGAGCGTTCCCGTCCCCCACCGCGGACTCGCCAACACCGTGCTGTGGTGGGCCGATGACGCCGGACTGGGGCCGGACGACAGGCTGCTGTGCGTCGTGGGCACCTCGTTCGACCCGGCGACCTTCGAGACCTTCCGCGCGCTCGCCTCGGGCGCGGAGCTGGTCTACGCCGACGACGTCGAGCGCAAGGACGGCCGGGCCCTGCTCCGCCTCCTGCGCACCAGCACGGTGGTGTCCATGACGCCCGGCCTGTTGCGCGCCGTGCTGGACGCCGAAGACAGGGCGGACACCGCAGGCGCCGGGCACCCCGGGACCTCGCTGCGGCTGATCCACCTCGGCGGCGAGAAGCTCACCCGTGCCCTCGCCGCGGAGTGCGCACGGCGCTGGCAGGTGTCCCTGCGCAACGTCTACGGGCCCACCGAGGTCTCGTGCACCAGCCTGTCCGCGTCGGTCGACCCGGACGACCCGCAGGCGCCGCCGATCGGCTCACCCGTGTGGAACACCCGGGCCTACGTGCTCGGGCCCGCGGGGGAGGAGCTGCCGCCCGGCGTGCCCGGCGAGCTCTACCTCGCGGGGGACGGCGTGTCCCGGGGCTACCTCGGCCGCCCCGACCTCACCGCCGCGGCCTTCCTCGCGGACCCGTTCGCCCCGGCGGACGAGCCGGACGCCCGGATGTACCGGACCGGCGACCGCGTCGTGGTCCGCGGCGACGGTCTGATCGAGTACCTGGGCCGCGCCGACGATCAGGTCAAGATCCTCGGCAACCGGATCGAACCCGCCGAGGTCGCCGCACTCCTCGAGGAGCAGCACGAAGCAGTGCTGTCCGCCGCGGTCACCGTCGACGAGGACGACCCCGAGCGCCTCGTCGCGTACGTCGTCCTCGCCGACCCCGGCGCGGCACCGACCCATGACGAACTGGTCGGGCCGCTGCTGCGCTGGCTGCCCGCGGCGGTCCTGCCCGGCGCGGTCCATGCGGTGGACGCCCTGCCCATGACCCCGAACGACAAGATCGACTTCCGGGCGCTGCGCGCGCTGCGGGACGTACCGCTGCCCCGGGCCGAGCGACGGGCCGCCGAGCTGGACCCGGCGCAGCGGTGGGCGAGCGAGCAGTTCCTGTCCGCGCTGGGAGCCGACGGCCGGCTCGGCGCCTCCGCGGAGGCGCTCCGGGCGGGTTCGCTCGCCCCCGACGACGACTTCTTCGCGCTGGGCGGGCACTCGCTGCTGGCCGTGCGCATGCTGGCCGCCATCGAGCGCGAGGACGGCGCCGCGCCGGCGCTGGGGGCCTTCCTCGCCCAGCCGACCGTGGACGGCCTCGCCCGGCTGCGGGAGACCGCACCCGGCGGGCCGCGCGACGGTGCGGCACCGACGCCGCAAGGCGGCCGTCACCCGGCGACCCCGATCCAGCAGCGCATGGTGTTCCTGGACCGGCTCGCCAGCCAGCGCACCGCCTACCTGGCGCCCACCGTCGTGGAGTTCACCGGCCCGGTCGACCGCCGGGCCCTGGCCCAGGCCCTGACCCACGTCCTCGGGCACCACCCGGCGCTGCGCTCCAGGTTCGCCCTGGACCGCGACAGCAGGCAGGTCTTCTACACCACCGACGGCACCGCCCCCGAGGTCCGCCTGAGCGACTGGACCGGACGCGGCGACGAACGGTTCGCGGAGCACCTGAAGGAGCTGTGCTGGACGCCGTTCGACCTCGCCGAGGAGGCTCCGGCCCGAGCGGAGATCGCCGCGGTCGGCGACCGCACCGTACTGGTCCTGGTGTGCCACCACATCGTCGCCGACGGCTGGGCCCAGCAGCTCCTGATGCGGCAGCTGGGCGAGGCGTACCGGGCGGTCGTGGCCGGTGTACGGCCCGACCTGCCCCCGGCGGTCCACCCCGGCGCGCTGCCCGACGGCTGGGCCGCACTCGGCGCCGACCAACGCGCGGCCCGCATCGAGGTGTTGCTGGAGCGGCTGCGCGGAGCGCCCACCGACATCGAGCTCCCGCGCGACCGCGAACGCCCGTCCGTGCAGGACACCGCGGCGGACAGCTGCGCCGTCCGGCTGTCCGGGGCCACCAGTGCCCGGCTGCGCGAGGTCCTCGCCGGCGCAGGCGTCACCACTTCGATGGCGGCGCCCGCCCTGCTGGCCGCGGCACTCGCGCGGCCCGGCGGCCAGCGCGATTTCCTCTTCGCCTTCCCCTGGGCCGGGCGCGAGAGCGTCGCGGGAACCGAGGCGGTCGCCATGCTGATCAAGACGCTGGTGTTGCGGGTCGACCTGAGGGACGATCCGACCTGGCGCCAACTCCTCTCCTCTGTGAGGAAGGAGAGCCTGACGAGCTACCAGTACGCGGACGTCCCCTTCGAGGAGCTCGTCGCCGGCCTCGACCCCGGCCGCGGCCTCGGCCGCCCGCCCGTCACCCCGGTCCTCGTGACCGCCGCGTCGGGTCCGCCCGCCGTGCCCGACCTCGGGCCCGGGGTAGGGGCCCGGCAGGCGACGCCGCCCGGACTGCGCATCAAGTACGAGCTGGAACTGATGCTGCGGGACACCGACGATCGCATCGAGCTCGAACTGTCCTACTCGACGGCCTTGTTCGACCGCACGACCGTGGACGCTCTGCTGAGTGACGTGGCGCGTGCCGCCGACCTGCTGGCCACGCATCCGGACTTCCGAGTCCTGAACGATTTGACCCCGGCGCCCCAGGGCGCGCACGCCGACCGGCCCGAACAGGGTCCGGAGACTGGAGAAATACAGCCGTGACGGACCCGACGGAGGACATACGACGGATCTGGAGCACGGTGCTGGGCACCGAGGTCCAGGACACCGACGTCAACTTCTTCGACGCGGGCGGCCATTCGCTGCTCGTCATGGTACTCCAGGAGCACTTGGAGGAACTGGCGATGCGCGAGATCGCCCTGGAGGACCTCTTCGACCATCCCACCATCCGTGCACAGGCCGCCCTGCTCGCCGCGGGGCCCGATGCCGCTGCCGGTGCCGCGGTCGACGCGGGCCTGGGCGCGCGCGCCCGGTCCCAGCTGCTCGGCCGCAACCGTTCCGAGACCGTGGAGGACCGGGCATGAGCCGTACGACGGACATCGCGGTGGTCGGCCTGGGCTGCCGATTCCCCGACGGCCCCGACACCGGGGCGTACTGGAACAACCTGATGTCGGGGGTCGTGTCCACGCGTGCCCAGTCCGACGAGAGACTGAGGGCCACCGGCCTGTCCGACGCTGAGCTGAACGACCCGAACTTCGTCGGGGTGGCCGCAACGGTCCCCGACGTGGAAATGTTCGCCGCCGAGTTCTTCGGCTACTCCCCGGCCGAGGCCGAAAGCATCGACCCCGGCCAGCGGCTCTTCCTCGAAGTCTGTTGGGAGGCCCTGGAGTCCGCCGGGCACGCCCCCGGCGAGTCCGGTACGGGGCCGGTCGTCGGCGTCTTCGCCAGCGGCGGCCCGAGCCCCTACACCGTGGCTCTGCAGGCGGCCAAGCTCCGTGAGGGCGGCCTCGCCGCCGCGGTCGACGACCTGGACCTCACCCTCGGCGGGGCACCGGACTTCCTGGCCTCGCGCGTCGCGTACAAACTGGGCCTGCGCGGCCCCTCGGTCGGCGTCCAGACGGCGTGCTCGTCCTCCCTCACCGGAGTGCACTACGCCGTCCTCAGCCTGCTGTCCGGCGAATGCGACCTGGCCGTCGTCGGCGGTGCGGCCGTCAGCGACCCGCTGGTCGGCTACAACTACCAGCCCGGCGGGGTGATGTCCGAGGACGGGCACTGCCGCCCGTTCGACGCCCGCTCCACCGGCACCGCCGCAGGTGCGGGGGCGGGGGCCGTGGTGCTCCGCCGCCTGGCCGACGCGCTCGCCGACGGCGACACCGTGCTCGCCGTGGTGCGCGGCAGCGCGGTCGGCAACGACGGGTCCCAGCGCTCCGGCTTCACGGCGCCCAGCTCCACGGGGCTCGCCGGGGTCGTCGCCGGGGCGCTCGCGGTGGCGGACACGGCGCCGCACACGGTGCGGTACGTCGAAGCACACGGCTCCGGCACCCAGCTGGGCGACAGCCTCGAACTCCGTGGTCTCACCGAGGGGTTCCGGACCGCCGCCGAGAGCGCCGGAACCCTGCAGCCGAGCCCCGGCGGGTGCGCCCTCGGTTCGGTGAAGGCCAACATCGGGCACGCCGGCTGGGCCGCGGGAATCGCCGGATTCATCAAGGCCGTACAGGTCGCGTACACCGGCGTCGTACCGCCGCACCCGTCCTTCGAGCACCCCCGGGACCCGGGAGTCCTCGCCGACAGCCCCTTCCGGATCCCGAAGGCACCGTCGCCCATCGACGGCGACGGCGACGGCGACGGCTGGCACGTCCTGGTCAACTCGATGGGCCTCGGCGGTACCAACGCCACCGTGGTGCTCGCACCGCCC
This sequence comes from Streptomyces sp. NRRL F-2580, assembly GCF_000720115.1. GTDB lineage: Bacteria > Actinomycetota > Actinomycetes > Streptomycetales > Streptomycetaceae > Streptomyces. The sequence continues at coordinate 68,917 of NZ_JOIR01000024.1, read as the reverse complement.
CCCGCCCCCACCCGCCCCGCGGCCGAGCCCGCCGACCGGACGCGTCTCGTCCTGTCCGCCCGCACGCGCACCGAACTGGACGCGCTGTCACGCCTGCTGGCCGACAGCCTGGACGCCGGTGCCCCCGCGGGCGACGTGGCCCACACCCTGCGGGTCGGCCGCCGCTCCTTCGCCGAGCGCCGGGTCGTGACGGCCGCCCCGGACCGGCTCGCCGCCGCCCTGCGGCTGCCGCGTCCGCCGCATGCGCGGACCGTGCGGGCCACACCGGGCAAGGTCGTCCTGGTCGCCCCGGAGCACGGGGAGGCCGTACCGGCCAAGCCGCTCCTCGACCACTTGGTGAAGGCCTTCAACGGCCGGGCCGACGTGGTCACGCAGGCCCCCGCCGATCCGGCGCCGCACACCCACGTCCTGTGGCTGTCGGCCGAGGACGCCCCGGCCGGCGCCCACCTGCTCGTGCTCGGCCCGCAGGGCGTGCCGGAGCCGGACGCCCTGGACGAGGCCGTCACCACGGCGTGGCTCCACGGCGCCGAGGTCGACTGGGCGTACCTCGCGCGGGGCGCCCGCGGACGGCGGCTCGCCCTGCCCACCTACCCCTACGAGCGGCGCCGCTACTGGGCCCTCGACCGCATCGACGTACGGGCCGTCTCCGCCCCCGCCACTGCGGCGGGCACCGGCGTACCGGCGGCCGAAGGCCGTCCGACGGGCGCCGACGTGACGGAGGAGACGCTCCTCGCCATCTGGGCCGAGCTGTTCGGCACCCCGGACATCGGCCTCGACGACGAGTTCGGCGCGCTGGGCGGGACGTCCCTGCTGTCGGTGAAGATGGGGCTGGAGGTCCACGCGCGGCTCGGCGTCCTGGTCAACCTGCACCGCGTCGGAGGCAGCCGGGCCACTGTGCGCAAGCTCGCGGCCACCGTGCGCGCCGGGCTGAAGGCCGAGGACGCGACGCCCGCCGACGGGGAGAACGCCGACGGGGAAATCGCGGACGGCGAGGGCGCACTCGTCGACGCCGATCTCGGGCTGTCGCTGGGAGAGGCGTCAACCGCCACCGCCCCGGGAACCGACGTCTTCCTCACCGGAGCCACCGGCTTCCTCGGCGCGTTCCTCCTGCACCAGCACCTCGCCGCGACGCAGCGCCGTGTGTACTGCCTGGTGCGTGCGGACAGCGAAGCCGAGGGCGAACGGCGCCTGCGGGAAGCCGCGGCCTCGTACGGGCTGCCCGTACCCGACCCCGAGCGGGTACGGGTGGTGACCGGTGACCTGCGCGACGTCGAAAAGGTCTGTGACGAATACCGCGACGGCGAACTGACGCGCCGTGTCGGGCACATCATGCACTGCGCCGCCCGGGTGGTGTTCACCGAGCCCTACAGCGAACTGCGCGACGACAACGTCGTCCCCACCCTCGGTCTGCTGCGCTGGGCGCGGCGCCACGGCGTGCGGGAGTTCAACTTCGTCTCCTCGCTGGCGGCGACGGGAGCCGCGCTCGGCGCCGACGGCCGGACCCTGGAGACGAGGGAGCAGCCGCTCGACCCCGCCGCGGGCGGCTACGGCGTCGGCAAGTGGGTCTGCGAGCGGCTCCTGGAGCGCGCGGAGACGGACGGCATGCGCGTACGCGTGTTCCGGCCCGGCCTCATCCTCGGCTCGACCGTCACCGGCGCCTGCAACCCGAAGGACATGCTCTGGCGCATGCTGGCCGCCGGCCTCGCCGCGGGGGCCCATCCGCTGGACGACCGGCCGATGCCGATGGCACCCGTCGACCTCGTGTCGCGGGCCGTCGTCGACCTCGCGTTCACGCCCGGCGCGGCGGGGCGGGCCTTCCACCTCGTGGCACCCGAAGGGGTCAGCGCGCAGCGGCTGTTCGCCCTGCTCGGCGAGAGCGGACTGCCCACCGAACCGCTGAGCCGATCCGACTGGCTCTCAGCGGTGGTCGAGCGGGCCCGTGCCTCGGACAACGAGGTGCTGAGCAGCATGGCGCTCTACGACCTCGCAGGACACGAGAGCGGCGACAGCGCCGTCGAAGCGGTGGCATGGCGCCCCTGGCTGGCCGAGAGCGGCCACAGCCCGGAGCCCAGCGGGGAGTTGCTGCGCACGGCGCTGCGGCACCTCGCCGGCAAGGACCCGGCCTATCTGGAACTACTCGGGAGCCGTGGCACACCCGGACCCGATCGAAATGAGTGAGGAAGACGTGACGGAACGACAGCAGACCGATCTGCTCGCCGTGCTGGGCGCGGGAGTCATGGGCGTGGGAATCGCCGCACTGGCCCTCGGCCACGGCATTCCGGTGGTCCTCGTCGACGTGGACGCCGCCGCGCTGGAGCGGGCCGCCCGGGAGGTGCCGCTGCGCATCCGCCAGGGGCAGCTCCTCGGCAAGCTGCCGCGCGACACGACGCACCCCCCGCTGGTGACCACCACCTCCCTCGACGAGGTGAGGGACGCCACGGTCGTGGTGGAGGCCGTGGTGGAACTGCCGGCGGTCAAGGCCAAGGTCCTCAGCGAGGTGTCCGAGCTGGTGGCTCCCGGCACGCCGGTGGTGACCAACACCTCCGGCATCCCGGTCGACGAGCTCGCCGGGCACACCGCCCGCCCGGCCGACGTCCTCGGCGCGCACTTCATGAACCCGCCGTACCTGATCCGCACCGTCGAGGTGATCCGAGGGCCGCGCACCTCCGAAGCCGCGCTCGGCCGGGCCCTGGCGCTGCTCACCGCCCTCGACCGGGAGTCGATCGTGGTGGGAGACGGCCCCGGCTTCGTGATCAACCGGATCCTCCAGCGGATGATCAACGAGTCCGCCCGGATCGTCGAGGAGGGCATCGCCTCCCACGAGGGCGTCGACTCCCTCTTCCAGGGCTGTCTCGGCCATACGACGGGCCCGCTCGCCACCGCGGACCTGATCGGGCTCGACAACGTCGTCGACAGTCTGCGGGTACTCCACGAGCGCACCGGCGACGCCGGGTACGCGCCGTGCGACCTGCTGCTCAGCAAGGTCGCCGCGGGTGACTTCGGACGCAAGACGGGGCGTGGCTTCTATGCGTACACACCCTGACCCGACCCGTCCGGACCCTGACCCGACCACCGCCGTCCCTTCGGGACCCATGACCGAGAGGCCCCTGATCACCGTGTCCACCACCTCTTCCGCCCAGCCGACCGCCGCCGAGATCGAGGCCGCGCTGCTCTCCTTCCTGGAGGGCCGCGTGAAGGTGCCGGTGGCCCCCGACACCGACCTGTTCGCCTCCGGGGCGATCACCTCCCTGTTCTCCCTCGAACTGGTCGTCCACGTGGAGACGGCGTACGGCGTGGCGGTCCAGGGGGACGAGCTGCGGATGGACAACTTCCGCAGCGTGCAGGCCATGGTGGCGCTCGTCGAGCGGCTACGGGACGGGGTCCGCTCGTGAACGAGGCGATGGAGCAGGCGGCCGTCCTCGTCACCGGTCTCGCCGAGGGCATGGCCGAGGAGTGGGACCGCCGCGCCGAACTGCCGCGCGAGGTGATCCGCGAGCTCGGCGCCAAGGGCGTGCTCTGCGCCGACGTCCCCGAACACTTCGGCGGCCTCGGCTTGAGCAGTCTCGACAACGGGCAGCTGATCGCCGCCACGGGCGAGGTGTGCAGCTCCCTGCGCAGCATCATGACGTCGCAGGGCATCGCCGCCTGGACCGTGTCCCGGTTCGGATCGGCCGAGCAGCAGGCGGACTTCCTGCCGCGCCTCACGTCCGGCGAAAGCGCGGGAGTGGCGTTCAGTGAGCCGGGGGCCGGCAGCGACCTGGCCGCGATGGCCACCGAGATCACCCGGGACGGCGACTCGATCGTCGTCGACGGGGTGAAGACCTGGGTGACGGGCGCCCACTACGCGTCCCTGCTCGTGGTCTTCGGCCGGTACGGCAACGGGGCCGCCATGGCCGTGGTCCCGGCCGACGCCCCCGGAGTGAGCATCGAGCGCGTGCCCGACCCGCTCGGCTGCCGTGCGGCCGGGCACTCCACCGTGCGCCTCAGCGGCGTGCGGCTGCCCGCGGAGTACCTGCTCGGCGGTGCGGGGATGCCGGTGACCATGCTCGCGACCTCCTCGCTGACCCACGGGCGGATCTCCGTGGCCTGGGGCTGCGTCGGCATGCTCCGGGCCTGCCTGCGCGAGGTCGTACGCCACAGCGCCCGGCGGGAGACCTTCGGCAGCCCGCTCTCGCAACACCAGCTGATCCGACGTCATATCGCCGAGCTGCACGTGGGCGAGCGCACCGCGACCCACGCCTGTGAGCGCGCCAGCGCGGACTGGGACGCCAAGCGGCCGCAGCACACGTCGGCGGCCGTACTCGCCAAGCACGTGGCCGCCGGGCACGCGGCGCGCGGCGCGGCCAGCGCCGTACAGGTGCTCGCTTCGGCGGGAGCCACCTCCTCGCACGTGGTGGCCCGCGCGTTCCGGGACGCCAAGCTGATGGAAATCATCGAAGGAAGCAACGAGATCAGCCAGCTGCTCCTGGCTGACGAGGCAATGACGGTGTGGGCATGACGAAGCGTGACGGTAACGGCGACGAGATCGGCCTGGGTGCCATCCACTGCCTGCTGCCGGACGAACGGACGAAGGTGGCCGATCTGCCCGAGACGGGTCTGCTCGGCCACGAGGAAGCCGAGTTCGCCCGGGGCTCGGGCGTGGAGACCGTCGGCGTGTTCGACGGGCGCGCCACCGCCGGCCTCGCGGCCGAGGCCGTGCGCGGGCTCGGCCTGGCGGAGACCGATCACCCGGATCTGCTGATCCTGGTCAGCCCCCGCTCCCCGGACGTGCTGCTCGGTTCGGACGTCGGCCAGGTGCAGGCGGAGGCCGGCCTGACCGGTACCTTCTCCTTCACCGTGGACGGCCTCGGCTGCACCGGCTCCAGCGCGGCGTGGGCGCTGGCCCGCGACCTGATCGCAGCTGACCCGGGCCGCGACAGCGCGGTGATCGCCCACGCCAGCCGCCCCACGGGGGCCGACCGGGTGCGCTACCCGGTCACCGTGATCGGTGACGGCGCGTACGCCATGACCATGGTGCGCGGTGGCCGTCCGGTGCTGCGCGCCCACCGGATGGAGAGCGACGGCACCTTCCACGACCTCTTCCGCGTCGACTACAAGTCCGCGCCCTGGTACGAGTGGCGCGAGGAGTGCCAGTCGGCGGACCGCTACCGGTTCGAGCTGGCCCTGCACAGCCGGCAGCGCTTGGGCCGCCTGGTCGACGAGGTGCTCGCCGACGCGGGGATCGGCAAGCAGGACGTCGCCGCGACGCTGATGCAGAACGTCACCTCGGGGGCGTTCGACTTCTACGAGACCCTGCTCGGACTCCCCATCCACCCCGTCTGCCGACGCCATCTCACGGAGTTCGGCCACCTGGGGGCGATGGACGTCGTGCTCAACCTGCAACTGCTGCTCGCCGAGGGCGGACTGCGGCACGGCGATCACGTGCTCGTCCTGAACAACAGCCCGGTCGCCGCCTGGGCCGCCACACTCTGGGAGATCTGACCATGTCGCAATCCGCAGCCGGGCCGACGCCGGCCGAAGCCGACCAGCCCCTGGTCAAGTGTCTGGTCTGGGACCTGGACAACACCCTGTGGCGCGGCACGATCCTCGAAGACGAAGAGGTCGAGCTGCCCGAGGAGATCCGGCGCACCGTGGTGGAGCTGGACGCGCGGGGCATCCTGCAGTCCGTCGCCAGCCGCAACGACCACGACCTCGCCTGGGAGCGGCTGGAGAAGCTCGGGATGGCCGAGTACTTCGTCCTCCCGCAGATCGGCTGGGGCCGCAAGTCGGACTCCGTCCGCACCATCGCGAGCCAGCTCCAGTTCGCCGAGTCGGTCGTCGCCTTCATCGACGACCAGCCCACCGAGCGTGCCGAGGTGACCCATGAGCTGCCCGCCGTGCGGACCTACGAGGCAGAGCGCGCCACGGAGCTGACGGGGCTGCCGGAGTTCAGCCCCGCCCATGTCACCCAGGACGCGGCGAACCGCCGTGCGATGTACCGGGCGGGCTTCCAGCGCGAACAGGCCGAGCAGGAACACGTCGGATCCAGCGAGGAGTTCCTCAAGTCCCTCGACCTGCGCCTGGTCATCGAGCACGCGGGCGACGAGCATCTGGCACGGGTCGAAGAGCTGACGCTGCGCACGAGCCAGATGAACGCGACCGGCGTGCACTACTCGGACGCCGACCTGCGGGCCCTGCTCGCCGACCCGGACCACGACGTCCTCGTCATGAGCCTGACCGACCGCTTCGGCAGCCACGGTGCCGTCGGCGTGATGCTGCTGGAGCGCGGCAGGGAGAGCTGGCGCCTCAAGCTCCTGGCCACGTCCTGCCGCGTGGTCTCTTTCGGCACCGGCGCGACGATCCTGCGCTGGCTCATGGCCCAGGCGCACCGCGCCGGCGTGCACCTGACCGCCGACTTCCGCGCCACCGACCGCAACCGGATCATGGAAGTGGCCTACAGGTTCGCCGGCTTCACCCAGCAGCCGTGCCCGGACTGCGGCCCGGCAGCCGGATCCGACGCGGCCGACGGCGCGGAATCCGGCATCCAGCGGCTTCACCTCGTCCCCACCGCCCAGGAGGTCTCGACCACCATGCGGGTCACGGCCCCGACGCTCGGCGCCGACCGGATCCACTCCGTGCACGAGTGCTACGGCTACCGCGTGGAATGCTCGTACGACGTCGCCGCGAGCGGCGTGGTGCGGGACTTCTTCGGCCCGGCCGTGGCCGATGACGCCCTGACCGGGGCCCACAGCCGCACCGTGCGGCTCGGTTTCTCGGTGCAGGACGGTCCGGCCGGTGAAGCCGTGAACCCGCCGCACAACCTGGACGTGATGACGGGCGACCCCATCGTGATCGACACGGTCAGCTCCCGCTGCGTGTTCGACCCGACGAGCGCCTCGGGTGAACTCGTGCTGGCCCGGGCCGACCTGGAGAGCTCCGCCGTATGGGGCCGGTGGATCCTCGAGCGCCTCTTCCTGTACCTCGTCTGCCGCTCCCCGCGCAGCTACCCGCTGCACGCGGGGGCCATCGAGGCCGATGGACGGGTCGCCGTCCTGACCGCCGCCGCGGGCGTGGGCAAGTCGACGTTCACGTACTGGGCGCTGCACCGCGGGGCGCGCCTGGTGGGCGAGGACATCCTGGCCAGGAACATGGACGAGCCCGGCGGTGTGCTGTGGGGCTACCCCCGCGCCCTGTACCTGAGCCCCGAGATGATCGCCCGCAGCACGGCGCTCCAGGACGCGACCGCCGCGCCGATCGAGAACGGTGCCAAGTGCCGCGTCACCGTCCCCGCGGCGCTGGAAGACCGGCTGCTGTCGCGGGCCCGTCCCTCCTGCCTGGTCTTCCTGGTCAGGGGCGAGGGCGGTGCACCGCGCGAGCTGGACATCGAAGAGGCCCTCGACCGCTGCCGCGAGGACTACGCCACCGCGAAGAGCGCCGAAGGCGTCGCCGCGGTGGAGGAGGACCTCAGGGAGGTCCTGGCGGGGCTGCCGCTGTGGGAGTTCGAGGTCTCCGACGACCTGGACGAGAGCTACGACAGGCTGCACGCGGCCCTCGTCGCCCTGCCGACGAAGTCCGCCGAGTGACCAGGAGAACCATGCACGAGCTGAAGCAGGCCACCTCCCTCTACGAGGTGTTCGCCGGGCAGGCCGCCCAGCGCCCCGACACCGTGGCGATCACGGACGGCCCGCTCGACATCACATACCGCGAACTCGAGACCGCGGCCCGGGAGTACCGCGCCGGCCTCGCGCTCCACGGCGTACGACCCGGGGACCTGGTGGGCATCAGCCTCGAACGAGGCTGGGAAGTCGTCGCGGCGATCCTCGGCATCCTCGGTCACGGCTGCGGCTACGTTCCGCTGGACCCCTCGTACCCGGCGGACCGGCTCGCCTTCATGGTGCGGAACAGCGGCGTGCGCGCGGTGATCTCGGCGCCGGACAACGCCGCGCTGCCCGCCGGTTTCGACCGGGTGGTGCGCTCGGACGGTGACGCGGCCGCATCCGCCGAACCCCTGCCGAGGCCCGAGGGCACCCCGGTCTACGTGATCTACACGTCGGGGTCGACGGGGCAGCCCAAGGGGGTGGCCGTCCCCGAGAGCGCGGTCCTCGAACTGTTCAGGTCCTGCTCGGACGGCCCGTTCGAGTTCGGTCCCGACGACACGTGGACGCAGTACTTCAGCTACAGCTTCGACTTCTCCGTATGGGAGATCTGGGGCAGCCTGCTGTTCGGCGGGCGGCTCGTGATCGTGCCGCCGGAGACCGCCCGTCGTCCCGCGGCGTTCCTCGAACTCCTCGCCGAGCAACGGGTCACGGTGCTCAACGCGGTCCCGAGCTTCTTCAAGTACATGCCGAAGGCGTACGAGCGCGCTCCCGTCCCGCTCTCCCTGCGCTACGTGGTCTTCGGCGGCGAGCAGCTGGACCCCATGTCGGTGCGCCGGTGGATGCAACTGCGTCCGGGAGCCGAGACGTTGGTCAACATGTACGGCATCACCGAGACGACCGTGCACACCACCTTCGGCGCGCTCACCGAGGACCGGGTGGCGTCCGACGGTTCCGGCACCTGGATCGGTGAGCCGCTGGCGCACCACCGGATGGCCGTGCTGACCCCGGAGGGGCAGCCGGCGCCCGAGGGCGAGCCGGGCGAGGTGTACATCGCGGGCCTGGGGCTCGCCGACGGATACTTCCGGCAGCCGGACCTGACGGCGGAGCGGTTCCCCCGGCTCAAGCTGGCCGGCGACGACGAGACGCGCACCTGGTACCGCACGGGTGATGTCGCCCGGCGGCTGCCCGACGGCACGTACGAGTACCTCGGCCGCAACGACCGGCAGATCAGCCTGCGCGGGTTCCGCGTCGAACTCGGCGAGGTGGAGGCGGCCCTGCGCGCCGAGTCCGACGTCCTCGACGCGGTCGTCCTGACCGAGGAGACCGCGGGCGGCGAGTCGCTCCTCGTCGCCTATGTGGCCCTCGCCCCGGACCGGACGGCGACCGAGCAGCTCACCGCGCAGCTGCGCGAGGCGTGCCGCACGCGGCTGCCCGCGCACATGCTGCCCAACCGGCTCGTGGTGGTCTCGGAGATGCCGCTCGCCCCGTCGGGGAAGCTCGACCGGGCGCGGCTCGCCACCGACAGCGCGCTGCGGGTGGTTGTGCGATGAGTCTGGAGATCGAGCGCAAGTTCACGGTGGCGGACGGTTGGCGGGTGCCCCCGGGTACGACCGGGGAGCAGCTGCGCCAGGCCTATCTGTCGCCCCAGGGCGCCCCCGTGGAGTTCCGGGTCAGGTCCAAGCGGGACGCCCGCGTCATGACGGTGAAGACCTTCGACGCCGCTTCGGGTGCCATGGTGCGCCAGGAAGTCGAGTTCGAGATCGACGACGCGGTCTTCACGCAGCTCTGGGATCTGGCCGGAGGCGACTGCCTGAGCAAGTACCGCTGGAACGTTCCCCTGGAGCACCACGTGGCGACCGTCGACGAGTACGACGGGGCCCTGGCCGGACTGCGCGTGGTCGAGGTCGAGTTCGACACTCTGGAGGAGGCCAGGAGCTTCGAGCCGCCCGACTGGTTCGGCGAGGAAGTGACCGGCAGTCCGGCCTGGAGCAACCGTGTACTCGCGGCTTCGGCACGAGCGGTGCCCGACGAACAAGGAGAGACCCGATGAACCGGCACGTTGCGTTCGAGCGACTGCACAACTTCCGTGACCTGGGCGGCTACCGCTCGGCCGACGGCAGGACCGTCGCCTGGCAGACGCTGTACCGGGCCGACTCGCTCGGCAAGCTGCAGGGGGCCGACTGGGAGCGCTTCCTGGAGCTCGGCGTGCAGACCGTCATCGACCTGCGCTATCCCTGGGAGATCGAGGCCAAGGGCCGGGTGCCCGAGGCCGAGCGCTTCCACTACGTCAACCTGAGCATCGAGCACCAGCCGTACGACCAGGCGGAGATCTCCCCCGACGTCGACCCGTGGCGCTACCTCGCCGACCGCTTCGCCGAGGTCACCGAGGACGGGGCCGAGGAGATCCGGCAGGTCCTGGAGCAGATCGCCGGGGCCCCCGGCCCGGTCGTCTTCCACTGCACCTCGGGCAAGGACCGCACCGGGCTCATCGGGGTGTTCGTCCTCACCCTGCTCGGAGTGGACCGCGAGGACGTGCTCGCGGACTTCGAGCTGACGGAGCTGGCCACGGAGCGCCTGCTCGCGGACTGGCACACCGCCAACCCCGACCGGGTCATGAAGTGGCCGGGCTACGGACGCGCCCCCGCGGAGATCATGGAGCTGGTCCTGGCCGACCTCGAATCCCGCTACGGATCCGTACACGGCTACCTCAAGGACCGGGTCCAGCTCACGGACGCCACGGTCGACCGGCTGCGGTCCCGGCTCCTCACCGGCGGGGACGCCTGAAGCATGCCCGGGACGAACCTGACGGCCCAGGAGGCCGAACACCGCTCTCACGCGGTCACCGTGGACACGTACGACATCACGCTCGACCTGCGTGAGGCCGCCGGCTCCGACACCTTCCCGTCGGTCACGGAGATCGGCTTCGACTGCGCGGACTCGGACGCGCCGGTCTTCCTCGACCTGCGGGCCCCCCGGGTGCGGGAGGTCGTGGTCAACGGCCGTGCCCTGGCCGCGGACCGGGTCTTCCGGGACTCCCGGATCGAGCTCTCGCACCTCGTCGCCGGCCGCAACGAGGTGCGGGTGGTGGCGGACTGTGCGTACACGAACACCGGCGAAGGGCTGCACCGCTTCACCGACCCGGTCGACGGCAACATCTACCTCTACTCCCAGTTCGAGGTCGCGGACGCCCGGCGGGTCTTCGCCTGCTTCGACCAGCCCGATCTGAAGGCGGAGTTCAGCTTCACCGTGACCGCGCCCGCTGACTGGACGGTGGTCTCCAACTCGGCCGCCGTCACCGTCGCGGAGGCCACCGAAGAGCACGGGGACGGACGCCAAGGCGCCGCCACGGTGTGGTCGTTCGGGCGCACACCCAGGCTCTCCACGTATGTCGTCTCCCTCGTGGCCGGCCCCTACCACGCCGTGCGGGCGGAGCACCGGCGCGGCGAGCGCACCATCCCGCTCGGCCTGTACTGCAGGAAGAGCCTGGCCGAACACCTCGACCCCGACGAGATCTTCGCGGTGACGCGGCAGGGTTTCGACTGGTTCGAGGACCGGTTCGGCCACCCCTACCCCTTCGAGAAGTACGACCAGATCTTCGTCCCGGGCTTCAACGCGGGGGCCATGGAGAACGCGGCCGCCGTCACGTTCCACGAGAAGTACGTCTTCCGTTCGCGGGCCACCGAAGCGGCCCACCGCAAGCGGGCCGCGACGATCCTCCACGAGCTCAGCCACATGTGGTTCGGCGATCTGGTCACCATGGCGTGGTGGAGCGATCTCTGGCTCAACGAGTCCTTCGCCACCTACAGTTCGTTCGCCTGCCAGGCGCTCGGGCCCGACCCGCGGTGGGCCGACTCGTGGACGACGTTCGCCAACCACCAGAAGGCCAAGGCGTACCGGCAGGACCAACTGCCCTCCACCCACCCCGTCGTGGCGGAGATCCACGACCTCGACGACGTCCTCGTCAACTTCGACGGCATCACCTACGCCAAGGGCGCCTCCGTCCTGAAGCAGCTGGTCGCGTACGTCGGCATGGACGCCTTCTTCGAGGGCGTACGCGCCTACTTCGCCGCTCACGCCTACGGCAACACGCGGCTGACGGACCTGCTGGGGGCACTGGAGGAGGCCTCCGGGCGCGACCTGGGCACCTGGTCGAAGCAGTGGCTGGAGACCGCGGGGATCAACGTGCTGCGGCCCGAGATCGAAACGGACGCGGACGGCATCATCACCGCCTTCCGCATCCGCCAGGAGGCACAGGCCCTGCCGCCCGGCGTCCCGGGCGAGGCGACGCTGCGCCCGCACCGCATCGCGGTGGGCTCCTACACGCTGGACGGCGCGGACGGGCGGCTGCGGCGCACGCACCGCACGGAACTGGACGTCGCCGCCGCCGCGTACACGGACGTACCCGACATGGTGGGGCGCCGCCGCCCCGACGTGGTGCTGCTGAACGACGACGACCTCAGCTATGCCAAGGTCCGCTTCGACGAGGTGTCCCTGCGCGCTCTGACGCGGCACCTCGGCTCCTTCGCCGACCCGCTGCCCCGCGCCCTGTGCTGGGCCGCGGCGTGGGACATGACGCGCGACGGAGAGCTGGCAGCCCGGGACTACCTGAGCCTGGTGCTCTCGGCGATCGGCTCGGAGAGCGACATCGGCGTCGTGGAGTCGCTGCACCGCCAGGTCCTGCAAGCCCTGAACCACTTCACCGACCCGGCCGAGCGCGTGCGCCTCACGGCCGACTGGGCGGCCGCCGCCCTCGAACGGCTGCGCGCCGCCGAGCCCGGCAGTGACCACCAACTCGCCTGGACGCGGGCCTTCGTCACGGCCGCCCGTACCGACGCGCACCTCGACCTGCTCGCCGCGCTCCTCGACGGAGCGACCCCGGTTCCCGGGCTCGCCGTGGACGCCGAGGTGCGCTGGGCGATCGTGGTGCGCCTGGCCGCCGCCGGACGCCTCGACGAGGACGGCATCGCGGCCGAGCAGCGCCGTGACCCCACACCCGCGGGCGAGTGCCACGCGGCGACGGCCCGTGCCGCCCGGCCCGACGCGGAGGCCAAGGCAGCCGCCTGGGCGGCCGTGGTGGACCGCGGCGACCTGCCCAACCAGCTCCAGCGGGCGGTCATCGCGGGCTTCGCCGAGACCCTCGACCCCGCGCTGCTGGCGCCGTACACCGACCGGTACTTCGAAGCGGTCCTCGGCGTGTGGGAGACCAGGAGCCACGAGATGGCCAAGCAGATCGTCCTCGGTCTCTACCCGGCGGTCGTGGACGGCCCCGCGCTCGACCAGGCCGAAGTCTGGCTGGAGCGCCAGGCCGCGGCCCCGCCCGCGCTGCGCCGACTGATCCTGGAGCAGTACGACGACGCCGGGCGCGCCCTGCGCGCACAGGCCACCGACCGCGCCCGGAGGGGATAGCGCATGCGAGAAGACCTTTACGAGTTCTACGGGTACCAGGTCGCCTGCACGGCGCCCCCGGAAGCCGAGGCCGTGGTGGGCCGGCTCTTCGGTGCCCCGCTGCGGACCGGCGACGCGACCCGGTCGCCGTGGACGCCGCAGACCGTGCACCTGTCCATCGAGCTGACCGACACGGACCGCGAAGCCGTGCCGCCGCCCTACTTCCCGGAGCACTGGGACACCTCGGACGTGGTCGTCCTCGACACCGGAAGCTCCCGGGCGGCGATCACCCCCGGGCGCTGGACGGTACGGGTGACGCTGGCCCGCTCCGACCTCGACGACCCCGTCGTGTGGGGCCGCTGGCTCGTCGAGAAGGCCTTCCTCGTCCTCACGCTCCGCTCCGACCGGCACTACGGGCTGCACGCCGGCGCGCTGTCCGTCGACGGCCGCGCCGCCCTGGTGACCGCGGACAGCGGTGTCGGCAAGTCGACGTTCACCGCATGGGGCCTCTTCAAGGGCGCGGACTTCGCCGGCGAGGACGCCATGATGCGGCACATCGACGACACGGAGGGCCGGTTCTGGGGATACCCCCGCTGTGCCTACCTCGACCCGGCTCTGATCAAGAGCAGGCCGGAGCTCGCCGACGCGCCGGCCGCACAGGTTCCCGCGCGCGACAAGAAGCGCGTCGAATGGCCCGCCGTCTACGAGAGCCGGTTGCGGTCCGCCGTACGCCCGCGGGCCCTGCTCGTCCTGACCCGGGAGCACGAGACGGTCCGGCCACTGGAGGTCGACGCGGTACTCGACCTGTGCCGCAGCGACTTCGCGGCGGGCAAGGACAGCCCCGCCGTACTGGAGCAGGTGGAGAGCGACCTGCGCGCGCGGCTCTCGGACATGACAGTCCTCCAGTTCGGTCTCTCCACCGACCTGGACAGCAATTTCGAACGCCTGGCAGCAGTGCTGCACGGCTGACACCGGACCCGCACCACCATGAACGAGAGAGTGATAGGCGACATGGGCCCCACGAACTGGAGCACCCTCACGCGTATGCCGGTCAAGGCGTACCACTACGAGCTCGACACCTGTTTCCGCGAGGGGTTGAGCGAGTGCCAGGAGGCCTTCGGCGGCCGGCGGGACGAGGTCCTGCACCGCTCCGCGCTGATGCTGGTCAAGCCCGACGGCATGGCCACCGGGAAGCTCAAGGTCATCCTGGACTTCCTCGCCGATCACGACTTCAGCGTCGTCGGCGCCGAGATGTTCCACTTCAACCGGCACACGGGCCGTGAACTCTGGCGGCACCAGCACACACTGGCCTCGCTGGACCGCCTCGCCGTCAACGACATCGTGCTGCAGGCCGGCCCCACCCTGATGCTGCTCCTGCGCAGCCACGGCAGCCACGCCGTCCCCGCGACCGTCCACCTCAGCTCGCTCAAGGGGAAGGCGGACATCTCGCAGCAGGCCGCGGACAGCCTGCGCAGCCTCCTGAAGCGGCCCAACCGGCTGTGCAGCATGATCCACTGTGCCGATGAGCCGGCCGACCTGGTCCGCGAGCTGAACCTGCTGATGGATCCCGCACCGCGTCACCGGCTGCTCGGCCGGCTGGCGGAAGGCGTCCCGTCCCCGGCGGACGAGGAGCTCCTCGACCGCGTGCTGCACTCCGGCGAGTTCGGCGGGGTCATCCTCGACCGTGCGGCCGCCGCGCGGCGCATCGACGAGCTGGTCGCGGAGCGCGCCGCCGAGCGTCCCGACCTCGCGGAGCCCGCGGGGCGGATCCGGGCGTGGCTGGAGGGTGCGGAGCGCGGTGAACTGCTGCCGTGGCGGGAGTTCGCCAGTGTCCTCGGCTCGCTCGAACTCAAGCTGGACGTCTGGGATCTCGCCATCGTGGGCGCCAGCCACATCCAGGAGGACGAGCCCGGCGCCATCAAGGTGATCGGCAACCCGGCACCGGACTCCTGGCTGACGTGATCCCGTCCGTCGTGCGGCTCTCCCCGGGAGACGCCATCGCACTGCCGTCAGGGGGTCCGGTCCCGGTAGCGGGACCGGAACCCTGTCCCTCCCTGTTCCTGGTGCACGCCGAGGACTTGGCGGGGGAGTGGGAAGGCGCCCTGGCGGCGGTGCTCAGCGAGGAGGAGCGGGCCCGGGCCGCCCGGTTCCGCCGCAGCGAGGACAGGGACACGTACGCGGTGACCCACTTCGCGCTGCGGCTCGTCCTCGGCCGTCTCCTCGGTGTGGCCCCGGCCGCCGTGCCGTTCACCCGCCGGGCCTGCCCGGGCTGCGGCGAACCGCACGGCCGGCCGGGCGTATCGGGCGATCCCCTGCACTTCTCCCTGAGCCACAGCGAGCACCTGGGACTCATCGCCGTGGCAGCCACGCCCGTGGGCGTGGACGTGGAGAAGACCGCGACCGCCGAGGCCGCGGCGCCGCTCGTCGGGTCCCTGCACCCCACCGAGCGCGCCGAACTGGGCAAGCTCCCCGGGTCCGAGCTGCCACGGGCCTTCACCCGCACCTGGTGCCGGAAGGAGGCCTACCTGAAGGGCATCGGAACCGGTCTCTCGCGGCCGCTCTCGGAGGACTACGTCGGCGCGACACCGGAGCCGGCCGCCCCGCCGGGCTGGCAGATCGCCGACGTTCCCCTCGAAGCGGACGACATGGCCGCCGCCGTCGCCGTCCATCGCCACCACATCTGATCCAGGAAGGCCCCCACAGTGCGCGTTCGAACGACCGCCCAGCCACCATGGTGGTCGCGGCTGCGACCGTACGGGGAGCCCGTGCCCGTACCCCGCGCCCGGCTCCTCGTCGTGCCGCACTCCGGCGGTGGTCCCAACCGCTACCTGCGGCTGCTCGGTGATCTCCCCGACGACGTCGAGATACTCGGGCTCACGCTCCCGGGCCGGGAGCGCCGCAGGACCGAGCCGCCCGGCGCCACCCTGGACGAGGTGCTCACCAGCCTCGAGGCGATCCGTCTGCCCGAACTGCCCACGCTGATACTCGGTCACAGCCTGGGCGCGACGCTCGGTCTCCACCTCGCGCACGCCCTCGGCGAGCACTGCGTCGGTCTGATCGCGTCAGGGCAGGAGCCGCGCGACGGCATCGGCTGGCTCTCCGAGCACTCCAGCGACGAGGACGTCCTGCGGCTGCTCGAACTCGGCGGGGACATGCCGTCCGCGATCCTGGAGGACACGGCATGGCGCACGGCCCTCCTGGACAACCTGCGCGCGGACCTCAGGCTCGGCAGGGAGAGCGCCGAGCGGAGCAGGGGCCTGCGCATCGACGCACCCATCACCGTCCTGTGCGGACGAGAGGACCGTCTGGTCAACCAGGACGTGCTGGCGGGGTGGGGCGCCCACTCGGCCGCGGAGTGCGAGGTGCACGTCGTCCCCGGCGGCCACTTCGCCCTCTTCGATCCCGTCAACCGGCGGCAGTACGTCGAGGCGGTCGAGCGCCGCTTCGCCGCGATCGCCGAACCGGCCGGCTGATGTCCAGATCCCGGGCCTTCCGACCGCGACGAGTCCGCCTTTCCGGAGGCGAATGTCCGCAAGCGGATTTCGTACGTCAAACGCGAGCCTCAGCGCCTGGTGATTGCAGCCG
Organism: Streptomyces sp. NRRL F-2580; assembly: GCF_000720115.1. GTDB lineage: Bacteria > Actinomycetota > Actinomycetes > Streptomycetales > Streptomycetaceae > Streptomyces. Next base: position 52,370 of record NZ_JOIR01000024.1, on the reverse strand, counting down.
GAATGGGCACGCTTATAGCGCGACATCAGCAGGTTGTAGACTACACACGTTCGGTTGTGAATGAATGGGCGAAATTACCGAATGGGGCCAAATGGTGCGCCCGTCCCCGCTGAAGTCGCCCCTACGGCAGGCCTGGTGGCGAGGTGTCCCCACCTCGCAACGCGGCGGACGGACGCCGAATGATCTCGATCGAACAGTGCGCCGGTGTGGAAAATCCCACGTCGGCAGAATGGGACGAACCATCCCGAGTCAAGCGGAATTACTCGCGGTGACACGACGAAGTTCGTCTATTATCTTCTGCAATCCGAAGTCAGGTTAAATGCAATCTCTGGGGGAAATTGTGCCGGAAGTCAACGACCTAGCGCGTCCAACGGCGAAGCCCGAGGCATCCGCAGACACGCTGCACACGTGGTTCGCCCGTCAGGCCGCCGGGAGCCCCCGGGCCACCGCGCTCACCGCCGGTGGAACCTCCATGACCTACGAGGAACTGCACGACCTGGCAGGACGCATGGCCGCCCGTCTGGTCGCGGCAGGCGTGCGCCCCGGTGACCTCGTCCCGGTGCTCGTCCAGCGCCGCCTGGTCATCCCCGCGATCCTCGGCGTGCTGATGGCGGGCGCCGCCTACGTGCCGCTCGACCCCCGGTACCCCGACACCCGCCACGCGAGCCTCGCCGAACGGGTCGGGGCGGGCGTGATCGTGACCGACGACGAACTCGTCGTGCGGGCGAAGGCGTGGCACACCGGATCGTTCGTGCTCGTCGGCGACGCCGCGGATTCGGACCTTCCGGCGCTGAGCGTCGAGGTCGCCCCTGACGACCTCGCCTACGTGATGTTCACGTCGGGCTCGACCGGCACGCCCAAGGGCGTGAAGATCACGCACCGCAACGTCACGCGGCTGATGGCCGAGTCGTCGGCGATCTACGACCTCGGTGCCGAGGACGTCTGGACGATGCTGCACTCCTACGCTTTCGACTTCTCCGTGTGGGAGATGTGGGGGGCGTTGCTGTTCGGCGGTCGTCTCGTCGTCGTCGAGGACGACGAGGCCCGTGCCCCCGACGAGCTGCTCGACCTGATGGACCGCGAAGGCGTCACGGTACTGAGCCAGACGCCCTCGGCCCTGGCGGCACTGACCGGCGCCGACGAGGTGCGGCCCGCCGGCCTCGACCGCCTGCGGCTGATCGTGCTCGGAGGTGAACGCCTCGACCCGGCCACGCTGAGCGGATGGTTCGCCCGCCGGGGCGACGAGCAGCCGCGCGTGGTGAACATGTACGGGATCACCGAGACGACGGTCCACGTCACGTACTGCCCCATCACGGCGCAGGACGCCGCCGCCGGCGCGGGCAGCCCCATCGGTGTGCCGCTCCCCGACCTGGACGTGTCGCTGCGGGACGAGGACGGCGCACCGACCCCCGTGGGGGAGGTCGGCGAGATCTGGATCTCCGGGCCCGGCCTGGCACGCGGGTACTTCGGCGACGACGACGCCACCGCGCGCAGCTTCCGCATGGCGGCCTGGGGTCCCGACGACCAGCGGCGGACCTACCTCAGCGGCGATCTCGCGCGAGCGGACGCCGACGGACGGCTCTTCTACGTGGGGCGGCGCGACGAGCAGGTGAAGGTCCGCGGCTACCGCGTCGAACTGGGCGAAGTCGGTGCGGCGCTGAAGGCCCACCCGGACGTCATCGACGCCTGCGTCGCGACCGACACCGGCAACTCGGTGGGATCCCGGCTGCTGGCATGGGCGACCGTACGACCCGGCGGCCCGGGCACGGACGGCCTGCGGGCGTTCCTGACCGAGCGGCTGCCCGGCCACATGGTTCCCAACGACTTGCGCATCGTGGACTCCATGCCGCTGACGCCCAACGGCAAGGTCGACCGCAAGGCCCTGCTCGAACAGGCCCGCGAGGCCTCCCGCACCGCTTCCCCCGCCGCGCAGGACGCCCCCCAGGGCGATTCCCTGCAGGCGGTCGTGGCGGGCATCTGGGCCGAAGAACTCGGAGTCCCCGAAGTCGGCCTCGGGGACGACTTCTTCGACCTCGGCGGACATTCCCTGCTGGTCTCGAAGGTCATCCGCCGCACGCGCACGGAGATCGGTGCACAGATCGGCGCGCGCGCCCTGTTCGAAGCACCGCGGCTCGGTGACTTCGTCGAGCGCGTACGGGCCCAGGCGGCGACCTCGGTGGGTGCGGCCGCCGACCGCTGAACGACCGGTCGTCGGACGCCGTGTACGAACTCCAGCCGCCACGGGGCGGCCTGAGGAATTGGGTGGAACAACGTGCGTGCAGTACGCAGTGGCAACAAGCGCAGGACGACGGGGATCGCGGCCTGCATGGCGGTGATCGCGCTCGTGGCCGGGTGCAGCAGCTCCGGCGGCAAGGCCGACGAAGCCGGCTCCGGTGACGCCGGCGGGAGCGCCCGGGACGTGAACACACCTCGGCTGAAGATTGCGATGGTGACGCACTCCGGTGAAGGGGACACGTTCTGGGACATCGTGCAGAGCGGAGCCAAGGAGGCGGCCCGGAAGGACAATGTCGAATTCCTCTACGCCAACGACAAGGAGGCCAAGGGGCAGGCCGAGCTGGTCCAGTCGTTCGTGGACAAGAAGGTCGACGGGATCGTGGTGACGCTGGCCAAGCCGGAGGCCATGAAGGACGTCCTGGGCAAGGCCGCGGCAGCGGGGATTCCGGTGGTGACGATCAATTCCGGAGCGGAGTTCTCCACGAAGTTCGGTGCGCTCGGCCACATCGGTCAGGATGAGTCGGTGGCGGGTGAAGCAGTGGGTCAGGAATTAAGCCGGCGCGGGAAGAAGAAGGCGCTGTGCGTAATCCACGAGCAGGGCAATGTCTCGCTGGAACAACGGTGCGCCGGAGTGAAGAAGACATTCGAGGGATCGGTGGAGAACCTGAATGTCGAAGGCACCAACGCACCCGGTGCGCAGTCCTCGCTGAGTGCGAAACTGCAGGCGTCCAATGACATCGACGCGGTGATCACCCTGGGTGCACCGATCGCGGCGGTGTCGGTGAAGGCGAAGCAGGACGCGGGGAGCAAGGCGGAAGTGGACACCTTCGACCTGAACGCCGAAGTGGTCAAGAGGCTCAAGGCCGAAGAGGTCGGCTTCGCGGTCGATCAGCAGCCGTATCTGCAGGGCTATCTCGCGGTGGACGAATTGTGGCTGTACAAGACGAACGGGAATGTCCTGGGCGGTGGCAAGCCGGTCCTGACGGGGCCCGCGATCGTCACCGAGAAGGATGTGCCCGCGCTCGAGAAGTACACCGCCCGCGGCACCCGATGAACCGCCTGGACGAGAAGCTCGCCAAGGGACCCGGGCCGGGGGTGCCCCCGCCGCCCGCCGCGACCGCGCGGCCCGACGAACGCCTGCTGGGGCGGTCACCGCTGCGCAGGCTGCTGGGCCGTCCGGAACTGGGCTCGGTGGTCGGCGCCGTCGCCGTCTTCCTGGTCTTCGCGGTCGTCGCCGACAGCTTCCTGCGCGTCTCCAGCCTCTCCACCGTCCTGTACGCGGCGTCGGTGATGGGTGTCATGGCGGTGCCGGTGGCGCTGCTGATGATCGGCGGCGAGTTCGACCTGTCGGCCGGCGTCCTGGTGACGAGCTCGGCGCTGTGCTCCTCGATGTTCAGCTACCAGCTGTCCGTCAACGTGTGGGTGGGCGTCGGGGTTTCACTCCTGGTGGCCCTGGCCGTCGGGTTCTTCAACGGCGTCCTGCTGACCCGCACGAAGCTGCCGAGCTTCATCACCACGCTCGGCACGTTCCTGATGCTGACGGGACTGAACCTCGGCCTGACCAAGCTGATCAGCGGCACCGTGTCGACGAAGTCGATCGCCGACATGGACGGCTTCAGCTCCGCCCGGGCGGTGTTCGCCTCGTCGCTCACCGTCGGCGGCGTCGACTACAAGGTGACCATCCTCTGGTGGCTCGGCCTGGTCGCGGCCGCCACCTGGATCCTGCTGCGCACCCGCGCCGGCAACTGGATCTTCGCGGTGGGCGGCAACAAGGACGCGGCCCGCGCGGTCGGTGTGCCGGTCGCCAGGACCAGGATCGGCCTCTATCTCGGTGTTGCCTTCGGCGCCTGGGTCTCGGGTCAGCACCTGCTGTTCTCGTACGACGTGGTGCAGTCCGGCGAGGGCGTCGGCAACGAGCTGATCTACATCATCGCGGCGGTCATCGGCGGCTGTCTCATCACCGGCGGCTACGGCTCCGCGGTCGGTTCGGCGGTGGGCGCGCTGATCTTCGGGATGGTCAGCAAGGGCATCGTGTTCGCCGAGTGGAACCCGGACTGGTTCAAGTTCTTCCTGGGGGCGATGTTGCTCCTGGCGACCCTGCTCAACCACTGGGTTCGAAAGCGCGCGGAGGCGACGTCATGACGACCGGGAGGAAGGGTGTGACCAGCCAGGATGCCGCGCCGGCTCGCACGCCGCTCGTCGAACTGGACGACGTCAGCAAGTACTATGGAAACGTCCGGGCCTTGGAGGGTGTGTCCCTCGAAGTCCACGCGGGTGAGATCTCCTGCGTGCTGGGCGACAACGGCGCGGGCAAGTCCACCCTCATCAAGATCATCGCGGGGCTGCACCGGCATGATGCGGGCACCCTCACGATCGAGGGCGCCGTGACGAAGCTCGGCTCGCCGCGCGAGGCCCTCGATCTGGGTATCGCCACGGTCTACCAGGACCTCGCGGTGGTTCCGCTGATGCCGGTCTGGCGGAACTTCTTCCTCGGATCCGAGCCGACGAAGGGCGTGGGTCCCTTCAAGCGCATGGACGTGGAGTTCATGCGCGGGACGACCCGGGCGGAGCTGTCGCGCCTGGGCATCGACCTGCGTGACGTGGACCAGCCCATCGGCACCCTCTCGGGGGGCGAGCGCCAGTCCGTGGCCATCGCGCGTGCCGTGTACTTCGGTGCGAAGGTCCTCGTCCTGGACGAGCCGACGGCCGCCCTCGGCGTCAAGCAGTCGGGCGTGGTCCTGAAGTACGTCGCCGCGGCGCGGGACGCCGGGCTCGGAGTGATCTTGATTACCCACAACCCGCACCACGCGTACCTGGTGGGCGACCGTTTCGTACTCCTCAAGCGCGGCAGGATGTCCGGCAGTCACACCCGCCGGGACGTCACGCTGGACGAACTGACCCGCCAGATGGCCGGCGGCAGCGAGCTCGACGACCTCCGCCACGAATTGGAAAGGGCGTGAGGAGCGGTCCGGACTGCCCGAGGCGCGCCGAAAACGCGTCGGCAAGACGTCTTGACTGACTGTTTTATCCGGCATCTCCGTAGAGCCTGTCTCATTCAGGGATCGGCCGTTCCCTGCGGATTTCCGTGAGCACCATGTTCCACAGGAACCCTTGGTTCCGCATTACTTGACGGAGTGTTAAGTGATCAAAACGATTGATGCCGGTGTCAACTCTCTGATAGTTTCACGCGCCGATGTCTTCTCGCGTGCCGCACTGCACGCCACAGCCGAATGAGTCGCCGCGAGGCCACGCTGATCCCAGGAGCCCTTCAGATGCAGCAGAAGCCACCTTATGCACCCCCTATTGCGGTGATCGGTATGGCGGCCCGTTTCGCGGGCGCGGAGAATGTCGAGCAGTACTGGACGAACCTCGTCGAAGGTGTCGAGTCGTCGAACCGGCAGGCCGGCGACGGAACCGGTCCGGAAGACGGCAGCCGTAACGGCAACTTTGTGCGGGGGGTCGCGCGGGTCGACGACATCGAGTCGTTCGACGCCGACCACTTCCGCATCCAGCCGACCGAAGCCATCATCATGGATCCGCAGCAGCGCGTGCTGCTGGAGGTGGCGGCCGAGGCGCTGGAGGACGCCGGCTACGCCGGTGAACACGACGCGGTGGTCGGTGTGTTCGTCGGTTCCGGCGAGAACCACTACTTCCGTGACTACGTGGCCCCGACGGAGGCCCGCGCGGGACGTACCGGCGACGTGCGCATCACACTTGCGAACGAAAAGGACTTCCTCGCACCGCGGCTCGCCTTCAAGCTCGGCCTCAACGGTCCCGCCATCACCGTGCAGACCGGCTGTGCCACGGCGCTCAGCGCGGTGGCCCTCGCCTGCTCGGCCCTGGCCGCAGGCGACTGCGACATCGCCCTGGCGGGCGGCGTGAGCCTGCTGATGCCGGACGTCGACGGGTACACGTACACCGAGGGCGGCATCCTGTCGGCCGACGGGCGGTGCCGCGCCTTCGACGCCGAGGCCTCCGGCACGATACCCGGATCGGGAGCCGGTGTCGTCGTGCTGAGGCGCGAATCCGACGCACAGGCCGCCCGTGACCACCGCAGGGCGGTCATCCGCGGCTGGGCGGTCAACAACGACGGTGGGTCACGCGGGGGATTCACCGTCCCGAACATCAACGGTCAGGAAGCGGTCATCCGTTCCGCACTCCTGCGCGCGGACGTCAAGCCCGACGAGGTGGGCTACGTGGAGACCCACGGAACGGGCACCGCGATCGGCGACCCCGTCGAGTTCGAGGCACTGCGCCGCGTCTTCGCGACCCCCGGCCGGCCGGCCGGAACGCCCGTCGTGCTCGGCGCGGTCAAGCCCAACATCGGGCACACCGACGCGGCGGCGGGCGCCGCGGGGCTGATCAAGGCGGCACTGACCGTCGAGCGGGCCGTCGTGCCGGGAACACTCCACTTCCGCTCGCCCAACCCCGAGATCGACCTCGCCTCGACTCCCTTCACCCTCACCTCCGAGACCCGCCCCTGGGACGCCGAGGGACCGCGCATCGCCGGTGTCAGCTCGTTCGGCCTCGGCGGGTCCAATGCCCATGTCGTGCTGGAGTCCGCCCCCGCCGCGCCGGCCGCGCCCTCGCCGCGCTCGCGCCAGGTCCTCGCGCTCTCCGCGCGCAGCGACGAAGAGCTGGCCCGGATGCGGGAGCGGCTCGCCGACCGGCTCGCTGCCGCGGCCTCGACCGATGACGCCGAACTGGCCGACATCGCGTACACGCTCGGAGTGGGGCGCGCCAGATTCGCCCGCCGCTGGGCGGCCGTGGTCACCGGACCTGCCGACGCCGTCGCACAGTTGCGCGCGGCCGGCGAGGCGGACCGGCCCACCGCACGGTGGTCGCTGGCGATGCACGGGACCCCTGCCGAACTGGCCGCGATGGGTGAACGGCTCGTCTCCACCGAGCCGTTGCTGCGCTCCGCGCTCACCGAACTCACCGGACACGCCGACCTCCGAGGCCTCGCCCCGGAACGAGCCGGTGCGCTCGCCGCGCTCGGCGTCGCCCGGGTCCTGCTCCGCCTCGGCCTCACCTTCGCCAGGGTGGACGCGCCGAAGTGGGCGCGTCCGGCCGCGCAGTGGCTGGCCGCCGGTGCCGACCCCGCGTCGCTGGAGGCGGCCCTCGCCGCCTGGACGGCCGACACCGACGCCGGGTCCGTCCGCGAGGGCGTCGGCCGGATCATCGTCGGCCCGTCCTTCGACCTGGCCGACGTGACGGCCGCGGCATGGCGAGCGGGCGTCGCGGTCGACTGGGCCGCCTACTACGGCGACGAGCAGCGCGGCCGCGTCCCCCTGCCGACCTACCCGTTCACCCGCCGCCGGTTCTGGCTCGAACGTCCGGAGACGGAGGTGGCCGGCAGCGCCCCGCAGACCGCGCCGACCCGCGCCGACACCGCGAACATCACCGAATTCGTCGAGAAGGTCTGGCGCACCGTCCTCGGCGTCGAGCGCATCGAGCACGACGCGCACTTCCTGGACGATCTCGGCGGCGACTCGCTGCACGCGGTGGAGATCGGGGCCTGCCTGAACGAGGAGCTCGGACTCGACCTGCCGATCGACCTGCCTTTCATCGCGCCCACAATCGAGGCCACTTCGACCTACGTCGAGAAGGCCCTGGCTACGGAGAAGAACTCATGAGCACCATCAACACCAACGACGTCCTGATCCGCCGACTGGACGTGACCGCCCGCGTGACCGATCAGGTGGTGGAGCTCAGCGAGCGCCACCAGGGCGGCCTCCTGATCGAAAGGCTGATCGGCCGCTACGTGATCGACGCCGACGCGCGCAAGGTCTGGCGGCTCATCGACGGACGCCGCAGCATCGCCCGGATCGTCGAGGACCTCTCCGCGGAGTCCGGCCTCCCGGTCGCCGAGATCGAGCAGCCCGTGCTCACCCTCTGCGGCCGCCTCGTCGAACTCGACATCCTCCAGGTCGTCACGCCCGCCGACGTCGCGGTGCTCGAACTGGTGGCAGTCGCCGGATGAGTCGCCCCGCCATCACCGAGGTCGGCCTCCAGATACCCGGCTACTCCTTCCCCGGGACCATGGACAACCAGCTCTTCGACCGTGTCGTCGAGATGGCGCAGACCGCCGAGGCCAACGGCTTCGACAGCCTGTGGACCATGGACCACGTGCACCAGATCGCCTCGGTCGGCGAGCCGGACGAGCCGATCCTGGAGGCCTACACGACGATCGCGGCGCTGGCCGCCGTCACGTCGACCGCCAAGCTCGGAGTGCTCGTCTCGTGCAACGGATTCCGTAACCCCGCGCTGCTCGCGAAGATGGTCACCACCATCGACGTCATCAGCAAGGGGCGCGCGATGCTCGGCATCGGCGCCGGCTGGCACGAGGAGGAGTGCCGCGCCTACGGCATGGACTTCCAGACCACCGGAGAGCGCCTCAAGGGACTGGCCGAGGCGGTGCAGATCTGCCGCGCGATGTTCACCGAGCACGCCCCGCGCTTCTCCGGCACGTACCACCGGATCGACGAGCCGATCAACGTACCCGGACCGATCAACCCCGACGGCCCGCCGATCCTCATCGGCGGCGGCGGCGAGCGGGTACTGATCCCGATGGTCGCCCGCTACGGAGACGCCTGCAACTTCTTCGGTGCGCCGGCCACCGTGCGTCACAAGATCGATGTGCTGGAGAAAGCGTGCGCCACCGTGGGCCGCGACTCCGGAGAGATCACCAAGACCTGGCTCGGGCACGCGATCATCACCGAGTCCGAAGCGGAGCTCCAGGAAGGGCTGGAACGGCTCGGGACGCTGCTGGGCCGCGCGCCGAGCGCCGTCCGGGGGTTCGCTCTCTGCGGCACGCCCGCGGAAGTGCGGCGCCAGATCGCGGAGTACCGCGACGCCGGAGCCGAGGGCCTGATCGTCACCGTGCTCGACCCGGGCGATCTGGAGCACCTGAGCCTGGTCGGCACGACGCTGCGGGAGGCCATGGATGACTGACCTGCCGAGCACTTCAGCGACCGACGTCAACCTGGACGGCGACCCCACCGACGTCATCGCGGCCGTCTGGGCCGGGGCCCTCGGCCTGGACACCGTCGACCCGGACGAAGGCTTCTTCGATCTGGGCGCGACGTCGGTCATGGTCGTCGACGTGGTCCGTGTCCTGCGTCGGCGCTGGCCGGGCATCAAGATCGTCGATGTCTTCTCCCGCCCGACCGTCCGACAGCTCGCGGCCTTCCTCGGCGATGGGTAGGCCGACCGCGAGCTCCGGACGCCTACTTCAGCGCGGTGCGGATCGCCTCGGCGAGCTCCAACCACGCGGCACCGCCGAAGAGATGATCGGCACCGGCGACCTCGTGGAAGGTGCTCCGACCGGTGGTCTCATGGCGCCAGCCGTCGACCTCGGACCCGCTGAGCAGGTCGTCGCTCCCGCCGTAAAGGACGGTGAGCGGCACGTCGAGGGGCGCGTCCGGCGTGTAGACGTAGTCGGAGACCAGCCGCATGTCGGCCGAGAGGATCGGCAGGAGCACCTCGAGGAGTTCAGGCTCTTCACGAAGGTGCTCGGGCACGTAACGCGTGAGGTCCTCACCCGACTCGTCGTCGCCGTCCGCCAGGACGCGCGGCGGAAGCTGCGACGCGACGAGCAGGTGGGCGACCTCGGGGCCGTCGGCGGACCGCTGCAGCCGCTGCGCCGTCTTGTAGGCCAGCAGGGCGCCGGAGCACTGGCCGAACAGCGCGACGCGCGGGACGTCCAGTGCGACCAGCTCCGCCACCAGTTCGTCGACGACGTCGTCGAGGGAGGTCGGCAGCGGCTCCGTCTGCCGGCTCTCGCGGCCGGCCAGCCGTACGCCGTACACGTCGGCCGCGTCGCCGATCACCGGACCCCAGGGACGGAACGGAGTCGCTCCGGCACCGGCCCACGGAATGCACGCGAGTGCGATGCCATTCCTCGTTTCCGTTCCCGTGCTCCACGGAACGAGCTTCGATGATTTCTTCGATATAGCCGCATAATTTGATATGTCCATGGGCGCGGATCCTAGCATGTTCTGCAGGTGATCCGCAGCGTGATTAAGGCAACGTAGATTAATCTCGGCTGCTGCCCTGGGAAGCCACTTCCAGCATGCTGATCCCCACCATTCGAGAGGATTCTGATGTTCAATCCAAGCGTCGAGGTCATTGTCGAGCAGCCGTCGGTTCTCGCCCAGCCCGACCTGTCGTTCGAGGCCATACTCAAGCGCTTTCCGGGACTGGCCGAGGCCGAGGCCGTCTGCATGACGGGATCGACGGCCGCCGGCTGGGGCAACACGTTCAGCGACATCGACATGTACGCCTTCGCCGACGGTGACCTCGACCTTCCCGTCGACGAGACGATGGAGACCTGGCAGAGCTCCGACCCGAGCGGTGTGCGCTGGACCATCTGGATGGGCGCCTACGGCGACCAGCGCGTCGACCTGAGGGTGTGGCCGACCAGCACCCTCGCCACGGTGCTGAAGTCCTACCTCGAAAAGGAGGTCGAGTTCTGCAACACCGGCGACTTCCTCCAGGACTTCATCTACCGGCTTTCCATCGGTATTCCGCTGAAGAACGAAGCCTTCTTCAAGGAAATGCGCGAGCTGCTCCGCAGCTCGTCGTACAGCCGGTCGCTCGCCCGATTCCTTAAGGCCGATGCGGAGAACTGTCTCACCGATGTCATGGGGCAGCTCGACTCCGGTGACTACAAGACGGCCCGCGTTTCCGCCGGGCTTGCCGCGGGATTCATGACGGACGCCGCCCTCGCGCTTTCCGGAGAGCTCTGCCGACGCAAGAAGTGGCTGCTCCGTCGCCTGGAAAGCACTCCGCAGTGCGGAATTGGTGTGGACGAATACCGCACCATGGTCCTCGACGGCCTGCGCCCCGGGGAGACCGACGCCGACTGCGCCCTGCGCGTCGCCCGCTGGACCCAGTCGCACATCGTGCGGCTCGAGGACGCCTTCCTGTCCACCCCCTGATCACCGTCGCCGAACCGGCACAGCGACGCCAGCACATCACCCCTGCGTACGCCGCAGTTGAGAAGGAGACAGAGTGATCATCGCCACACGGGAGGCCGCCCCGGGCAGCCCGTTCGCCGCCGAGACCGGCGTGAGCCCAGCTGGGGTGACCCCGTGAGCCCGACCACCTCGTTGGCAAAGCTCCGTGCCGCGGTGAGCGGTCCGGAGGACCCGCACCAGAAGCTGTTGGCGATGTCGACCATCGTGAACACCATCGGCATGGGAATGTTCCTGTCCGCGGGCACGATCTTCCTCATCAGATCCGCGGGGCTGAGCCCGACGGCTGCGGGGATCGGCCTCACCGTCGGGTCGCTGGCCGGCTTCGGCGCCGGAGTGCTGATCGGCGACCTGGCCGACCGTCGCGGCTCCAAGAAGGTCCTGATCGGCTCCATGCTGATCGAGGCGGTGGCGAGCGTCAGCCTGCTGCTGGTGCACAGCATGTGGCCGCTCTTCGTGGTGGCCGCCGCGGCCGCGGTCGGCCGTGCGGGAACGGTCAGCGCGCGCGGGGCGATGATCGGTGTGCTCGCCGAGGCGGGCCAGGGCGCACGGTTGCGCACCTACCTGCGTGCCGTGACCAACGTCGGGATCGCGGTGGGCACGATCGGGGCCGCGGTCGTCCTGGCCGTCGACACGCGCGCGGCGTACGTCACGATGATCCTCATCGACACGTTCACCTTCCTGATCGCCGCCGCGATCCTGACGCGGCTGCCGAACTTCCCCCCGACCCGGACCTCCGATGCCGAGGATTCCGCCGAGGAGAAGACGCCCCGGTGGCTGGCTCTCCGCGACCGGACCTATCTGGGTCTGACCGCCGCCTCGTCGGTCGCGAGCCTGCAGTACTTCGTGCTGGTCCAGGCCCTGCCGGTGTGGATCGTCCTGCGGACGAACGCGCCGCGGTGGATGGCCGCGATCGTCCTGTTCCTCGGCGCGGTCATCGTCGCCGCCACTCAGGTTCCCGCTACGCGGTCCATCACCGACCCGCGTTCGGCGGCCCGGCTGCTCGCGCTGTCCGGCCCGATGTTCCTGGTGGCATGGATCCTGATGGCGGTATCGGCGGGACCCTCCGCGTGGATCGCGGTCGCCCTGCTCCTCGTCGGCATCGTGGTGCACTCGCTGGCCGAGGTGTGGCAGGCCGCCGGTACGTTCGAGCTGTCGTTCGCGCTGGCCAAGCCCGAGGCCCAGGGGCAGTACCAGGGCGTGATGGGACTCGGTCACGGCCTCTCCGAGGCCGTGGCGCCGATCGTCGTCATCGCGATGTGCGTCAACTGGGGCAAGCCCGGCTGGATCGTGCTCGCCGTGATCGTCTCCGTGGCGGGCTTCATATGCGCCCTCATCGAGCGCAGCTGGTCGCGCTCGAACCCGCCGGCCAAGGCCGAGGCCCTCGCCGGCGAGTGAGCCGTCCGCGCGGTGAACCGCCGGAACCGTGAGGTGGCCGTTCGTACGATCGGACGCCTGGCGCCGAGACCGCCGGCGGTTCACCTCGATGTCCGGGAAGGCCCGGCGCCACGGTCGACAAAACCGTGGCGCCGGGCCTTCCCGGCTCGGCGCGTCCTCGGACACGGTGGTCCCCAGCCGGCAGGTGAAATCGGCGTCTGCCGCACACCGGGCTGAGATCGCCGACGTGGCTCGGCCGGAGCCCGTCCGGGATCATGCGACGGGACGAGTCCGTCCTTGGGGCCGGTGAACGGGTGGGCTCATCGGGGTCGATGGGGACGGGCGTGCCGTTCGGGCCGGTGAGCGGTACGAATGCACCACGAGCATCCTCGCCGGATCGGAGGACTACTCCCTCTTCGGCGTGCCCGTCTTCGAAGGCTGGTACGACGCCGACGGCACCCCGTGCACCTGGGGCCTCTCTCGTCTGCGTGGGACGGCTGCCGGCGCCTACAGACTGTGCCCCGCTCACGCAGCGTGCCCGCCGGACCCGCCCGAACGCGGGGCGGTACGGGAGCAGGGCCCGGACCGCGCGTCGCGGTACGGGCCCTGCTGCCGTGCGGTGCCGCCCTGCGGCGGCGGTGCGTCAGCTCTGCGCGGTGTCCTCGCCCGCCTGCCCGGCGCCCTCGGCTACGCCGGCCTTCTCGCGCATCTTTCGCACCAGCTCCGCCTTCTGGTCGGCCGCACCCCGGCGGTCGAGGTTGCGGTGCGGGCCGTTGTTCTGCCGTTCGGCGCGGGACAGCCTCTTGCGCTGGCCACCGCCCTGGCCCACGGGGTTGTTGATGTTCTTGCTCACGGTCACGGGTTCTCCCGGTAGTGATGTGAAGTGATCTACGGATTCATCGGTGGGGGACGGGCGGCGACGTCGAAGGACGCCAGCAGGGGCCCATCACGCCCTCACTCGTAAATCGGCCTCTGGAAGAACATGACAAAGACGGTACCCGGTTCCGTCGGCCCCTCACGCCACCCTTTCGGGTCCAGACCGGATCGAAGGTCTCGGACCACACCAAATATTGCCCATTTATGGCGGACATAAATATCATTCGATCCGAACTGGACGTGGCCAGTCCCTCCGACGCCGACGTGGCGCAGGCTGCTGCCACCCGGCGGGCATTCGTCGAGCGGTACGCCGACACGGGAACGCTCGTGATCGGCACCCACTTCCCCCCTCCCACCGCCGGTCTGCTCCGGCGCGGCGGTGACGGCAGCGTGCGGTTCGCTGCGGACGGCCTACGCTGAACCGTGGACTTCCGGCAGCTGACGTACTTCCTCGCCATCGTGGACCACGGCGGCTTCAACCGCGCGGCCGCGGCACTCTACGTGTCGCAGCCGTCCCTGTCGCAGGCCATCCAGGGCCTGGAACGCGACCTGGGCAGCGGCCTGTTCCACCGGATCGGCAGGAGGGTGGTCCTCACCGAGGCCGGTACGGCACTGGTTCCACGGGCACGGGAAACCCTGCACGCCCTGGAGCTGGCGCGGGCCAGCGTCGGCGCCGTCCGTGAACTACGCGCCGGACGCCTGGAGATCGCCGCGATGGCCTCACCCACGGTCCACCCCCTCAGCACCATGGTCCAGCGCTTCACCGAGCGCCATCCGGGGGTGTCGCTCAGCTTGCGCGTGGCACTCACCCGTGAGGACGTGGTGGAGATGGTGCGCACCGGAGGCTGTGAACTCGGACTGCTGACCACCTCCTCGCCACTGCCGAGCCGGGACGTCGTCCCGCACCACGTCGGAGAGGACCGGCTCGTCCTGGTCACCCCGATGGACGGCCCCTTCCCGCCCGGACAGGCCGTTCAACGCGAACAGCTCGAAGGCCACCGGCTGATCGTCGGGCAGCGGGGGACCGGGATCCGCGCCTACGTCGACGACCTGAAAGCACAGGGCATCGACGTCCACATCGCGGTGGAGACCGAACACCGCATGGTGTTCCTGCCCCTGGTGCTCGGGGGTGTGGGGCTGGCGGTGGTGACGGAGTCCTGGGCCGACCTCTCCGAGCGGGCCGGAGCCCTGGTTCTCGAACTGGAACCGGTCTCCGTCCAGCACAACATCCTGGTCAGCCGCAAGGCGCAACTGACACCGGCTGCCAGCGCCTTCCTGGAGATCGCCGTCCCGCCGACTCATAGGAGCAGCCTATGAGGGACATCGGGGATACGTGTTGGACCCCGGCTGCGCCTGATTGCTGGAATGCGTGCCATGACGAACCACAGCATCGCCCTCATCCCCGGTGACGGCATCGGCGCCGAAGTCCTCCCGGCGGCACGGGAGGTCCTCGACACGGTAGGGAAGCGCCACGGCATCACCTTCACCTACCAGCAGTTCGACTGGTCCTGCGAGCGGTACCTGCGCCTCGGCTCGATGATGCCCGAGGACGGCCTGGAGCAGCTCCGCCGTCATGACGCGATTCTCCTCGGGGCCGTCGGCCACCCCGGAGTACCCGACCACGTGTCCCTGTGGGGGCTGCTCATCCCGATCCGCAGGGCCTTCCGCCAGTACGTCAACCTCCGCCCGATCCGCGTCTTCGAGGGCCTGCCCAGCCCGGTGCGCGCGGCCGCGCCCGGCGCCGTGGACTTCGTGGTCGTCCGGGAGAACACCGAGGGCGAGTACAGCGAGATCGGCGGCCGGATGAACCGCGGAGGCCCCGATGAAATGGCCGTGCAGCAGGCCGTGTTCACGCGCAGGGGAGTGACCAGGGTCCTGGACTTCGCCTTCGGCCTCGCCGAACGGCGCGGCGGCCCCCTCACCTCGGCGACGAAGTCCAACGGCATCGTGCACACCATGCCGTTCTGGGACGAGCTGGTGGCCGAGCGCGCCGCCGAGCACCCCACGGTCGACTGGAACCAGGAGCACATCGACGCACTGGCCGCGAAGTTCGTCCTCGAACCCGCCCGCTTCGACGTCGTCGTCGCCTCCAACCTCTTCGGGGACATCCTCAGCGACCTGGCGGCGGCCGTGGCCGGTGGCATCGGCATCGCCCCGTCCGCCAACCTCAATCCGGAGGGCGAGTACCCCTCCATGTTCGAACCGGTCCACGGATCCGCCCCCGACATCGCCGGGCGAGGCATCGCCAATCCGATCGGCGCGATCTGGTCCGCCGCCATGATGCTCGACCACCTCGGTTACCCCGAGGCCGCGGCCGACGTCACCGACGCCATCGCCCGCGTCCTGGCCACCACCCCGGTGCGCACGCGTGACCTCGGCGGATCTGCCTCCACCGCCGTGTTCACATCCGCCATCCTCCAGCACCTCTGACACGGCACCGAAGCCAGG
Source organism: Streptomyces sp. NRRL F-2580 (assembly GCF_000720115.1). GTDB lineage: Bacteria > Actinomycetota > Actinomycetes > Streptomycetales > Streptomycetaceae > Streptomyces. Next base: position 36,456 of record NZ_JOIR01000024.1, on the reverse strand, counting down.
CAACGCAGACCGGAATGAGGGCGAAGGGCACCTGCGCTCCGCCTTCATCGGCGGTCCGTGTCAGGGGCGCAGCCTGTGAGCAGGGCGCTCGTCGCCGTTGGAACCCATCCGTCGACACGGGCGGCGCCGTCTCGTACCGGCGCGCACCGCCTGCCCGGCCGTGCCGTACCAGGCGCGTGTCGCTACGAAGGGGAAAGGGGAGTGGGGACTGGGCGGGGGAGCGTGCTCACTCCGGCGCGGGCGTCCCCCTGCACGTTCACCAGCCGAATCGGTGCCCGGTTGCCGTCCGGAGGGGGCCACGGGGAGCACCCGAAGGACTCGGACCGTGACCGGTTATCCGGCGAGGGCGGGCAGTACCTTTTCGCGGTAGGCGGCGAAAAAGGCCTCCTGCTCGGGGCCGATCTGCCCGACATACACCTCCTCGAAGCCCGCGTCCACATAGGCGCGTACGGCGGCCACGTGCTCCTCGACGTCGTCTCCGCAGGGAACGTTCTCCGACACCTGCTCGCGAGTGACGAGTTGGCTCGCCTGCTCGAAGTGGGCCGGTGTCGGGAGGATCTGGGCCAGCTCACCGGGGAGGTGTTCCGTGGGCCACAGCCTGTGCGCGGTGTCCACGGCCCTGTCACGGTCTGTGTCCCAGCACACTTTGAGACCGCCGATCACCGGCTTTCCCGCACCGCCTGCGTCCCGGAAGCGGCCGATGGCCTCCTCGTCCGGTCCCATGGTGACGAACCCGTCGCCGATACGGCCGGCGAGTTCCGCGGCCTTGGGGCCGAAGCCGGATACGTGGACGGGCAGTTGGCCTGCCGGCGTGGTGTAGAGGCGGGCGTTGTCGACCGTGTAGTGCGTGCCGCGGTGGCTGATCTGGCGGCCCGTGAAGAGCTTGCGCATCACCTCGACGGCTTCCTCCAGCATGTCGGCGCGCTCGTCGAAGGAGGGCCAGCGGTCGCCGAGGATGTGCTCGTTGAGCGCTTCGCCGGTACCCACGCCGAGGGCGAAGCGTCCGTCCAGCAGTCGGCTCGACGTGGCGGCGGCCTGCGCCGTCACGGCCGGGTGCACGCGCATGGTGGGGCAGGTGACCAGGGTGGTCACCGGCAGGTCCACGGTCTGGGACAGGGCACCGATCACCGACCAGACCAGCGGGCTGTTGCCCTGCGCGTCGTTCCAGGGATGGAAATGGTCGGAGATGGCCAGGCGGGTGAAACCGGCGTCCGCGGCCCGGCGTGCCTGCTCCAGCAGCTGGCCCGGGGTGAATTCCTCGCAGGACAGGAAGTAGCCGAACGACGTCATGGACCTCGTACCTCCATGGTGACTTGTATGGACAGCCCCCCGGTCGGCGCGTGCCCCTGGCGCGGCGCGGCAAACATCGCAGCGGTCAGCGGTCAGCGGTCAGCGGTCAGCGGTCCGGACCTGGGGACCTTACGGGCGCAGGATCAGCTCGAAGCCGCTGCGGGGCAGGGCCGGAATGCGGGACAGGGCGATGGACCACCGGTCCTGCTGGGGGACGTCGAAGTCGAGGCGGGCCAGTTCCGTCGCCAGGACCGCGAGGGCGGTCACGGTGATGTCCTCCCCCTCCCCCGGGCACCGGTGGCCGTGGGCGGGGTCGCCGCCGCCTTGGGTGACCAGGACGGCGTAGCTGTCGTCGGTGCCGGCCCGTGTTGCGCGGACATCGGTTGTCAGGGCCGCGAGGGCCTGCTCTTGCCGCGACAGGGCCCGGTGGGCGCGGACGTGGCGAGGGCCGGGCGATACGAAGCCGTCGAGCATGGCCGTGCAGTCACGGGACAGGTCCGCGACCGCCGCGCCGCCCAGGGGGAGGCCCGCCCATTCGCAGGCGGCCGGCGCGAGGGAATCGGCGGTGGTGTCGAAGAGGACCTGGCGGTCCCACGGCCGGCTGGTCACGGTGTCCGGGAAACGCCGCCGGACGAGCGCGCCCGGTGCCGCGACCCCGTCCGCGTCCTTGAGGAGCGAGAGGAACATGGCCTTGCGGACGCGGTGTGCCCGGCCGTCGAGGGTGTGTACGGCGCCGTGCCCGAACAGGGCGCCGGCTGCCGGATCCGGCAGGGCGGCGGCCCGTACGACGTGGTCCTCGTCGTAGAAGAAGCCGACCGCTTCGGGACCGCGGTCACCGGGCCGGTCTTGGGGCCGACGAGGGCGATCCTGAGCGTGTCGGGCACTGGGTCTGCTGCCGTGACGACGGTCAGTCTGTCGCCCACCCGATCAGCCGAGGTCTCAGCGCCAGGCCGTGTACCCCGGCAGCGACTCCGCTCGGCCTGATCCACCGCCGGATCCCCATGGCGCTTGGTCGCCACCCAGCCACCGATGTACCGGAACCCCCGGAGGTCATTCGGCGTCTCGCCAAGCGGGCTCGAGACGGTCGAGGAGGGTGTGGAAGGCTGCCGTGGCCCGGTCCCAGTCGCCGTCGGCGAGTGGCGCGTGGAGCAGTCCCAGCGTGGCGTCGACCAGGAGCGTGGCCTCGGCGTCGGCTCTGTCTTCGGGCATGCCGAGGCCGGTGAAAGCGGCGGTCAGCACGTCCCTCCATTCGTTGAGCAGGTTGCGCATGACGGGGCCGTAGCGGCTGGGGTTGAGCACGCTGGCCGTCATCACCTCGAAGGTGATCGGGAGAACGGCGCGACGCTCGGCAGGCGTGAATTGGCGCCACAGTTCCTCCACGACGCGCCTCATGCCCGCGGCATCCGCGGGGGCGCCCGCGGTGTCGAGCGCCTGGCGCAGGAGGAGGACCGGCCGTCCCTCGTCCTGGGCGAGCGCCTCGGCGACCAGCCGGTCCTTGGTGCCGAAGTAGTAGAGGAGCATGCGGTCGCTCGTGCCGAGCGCCTTGGCCAGGGGGCGGAGGGAGAGGTCCGCCAGCCCGTTGTGGATCACGTATTCGCGGACCCGGCGCAGCAGCTCGGCTCGTTTCCCCAGGTCAGCCGCTCGCCCCATGGATCACACCCCCTGGCCCGAATGTCTTCAATGTCTAAAATGCGAGGTATTTACTGTAGCACCCGTTACAGGTATACTGATAGCTGTAGCGACTGCTACATGAACCCGGCCGGGACACCCGGCACGAGGAGGCGAGAGGCTCTCACGGAGCCGATGAAGGGAATGATCAGCATGGCCGTCCAGGTCGGCCACCGCACAGCGCGCGACGCCGCACGAGCCGGCACGCTCCCTGCCTGGCCTCAGGCAGACCGGGGCAGGCCCCTGCGGCCTGATTCCCCGAGCGGCGGGCAGCCTGACCGTGGCCATGACCACGGTCAGGCCCGCACGTCCTGGGCGGCACGCCAGACGGCACTGTGGTCGCGAGTGCTGGCCGCCCCGAGTGCCTCCGCCATCCGCACCTGCACGTGGGACTCGTCCTGGGCTGTGGCTCGCGAAGCAGCGTCGGTCGGCCGTACCCGGCGGGCCCTCACCACCCGGCTGTCCTCCTGGGGGCTTCACGAGTTGACGGACACCACCCAGCTCCTGGCCAGCGAACTGATCACGAACGCCCTCCGCCACGCCCACGGCCCCATCCGCGTCCATCTGCGCGTGCACGACGCCCTCCTGCGGTGCGAGGTGGAGGACGCCGACCCGAACGGCCCGGTCCCCCGCACCGCAGGCGCCGACGCCGAGAGCGGACGCGGTATCGAACTCGTCGACGCGCTGGCCCAAGCCTGGGGAAGCGACGCCACGCTCACCGGCAAGACGACGTGGTTCGAACTGCCCCTCCCCAGCTCCGGGCACGACATCACGTACGCGACGCCGACCCCATGACGCGTGCGGGTGCCTGACCGCTCCGCAGTCCGGGTCGGGCACGTCGAGGCATCCACGGTTAGGTGCTCGTCAGGGTCTCGGCCCGGCGCCGCCGATGCCCGAGACGGGACTGCCTTCGGTGCCGTGCCCTTGTCCTGCTGCGGGCGAGTACTACGGGCGCAGCGCCTTGCCGCCGGCGTGGCCGGGTTCAACGTGGCGTACCGGATTTGCCTGCTCTACGACCCGAACCGCGCGGTCCGCCCGCTCCGCCAGGTCCCGGCTCGCCTGGCGCGTCCTCGTCATGGCCGGAGGGCTCGTCTTTCAAGGCCCGTTCGACGCGATCGGGGTTGGCTGGCGGCGCCGCGGAGCCCGTTCCGGTCCGGGATGCGACCCCGGGTGGACGTCCGTGCTCGTCGAGCATCGCCCCGTTGTCAGGCAACCTGGGACGTGTTCCCTGGCCGCACTGGTCTGCTTCGTCGCGGTGATCTCCGGTGTTTCGCACGACGGACTTCCTCACTTCGAGGTGGAGGCGCCAACGGCAGCCGGTGAGCGGACCAGCGGTGCCGTGGGGCGGTCGGTCGCTTCGGTCACCATGAGCTTCGTTACGCCCACCTCGCCTTCGCCGTCCGCCGGCAGCTGCGGCGGGAAGCAGCCGGTGCCCGCTGGGGGCCGCTCCGCAAGGCGCGGTCCACGGCGGTCGGCCGCAGGGTCTTCAGGATGTGCCGGCCCGGCGTTCGACACATGCCAGCAGCCTGCCCATGGACTCGGCGTCCAGGCTGGGAGGGAGACGCCCAGCAGGTGGCGGGGATCCGAAGCGATGCGTTTCATGGGCACATCTCCCATCGGTCGTGGTGGACAGGCCGAGCGGCGGTCGGACCCGGATGCGGGTGTGTGCCACCGTGCTGCGTGCTCCGCTCAGGGCACTGACGACACCGCTCCCGGGCTCGGTCCTCTCCGCGCCCAAGTGGCGTTCCACGACGCCGCTCCTTTCCCGGGTTCGTCCGCGAGCCCGTACCGGCGTCTTCCCGTTCACAGGCTCGGCACACGGCTGGGCGCCCTGCACATGGGCACCGGTGTCCGCTTGCCGTTCGCCTGCAGTGCCACCGCGCGGCCGACCGCCGCGGTGCGTTTCGCCCATCGGGAAACGGGCAGCGGCCCCCAAAGAGGCGCCACGGATGAACGGGCGGGACACCGCCGACACTGCCCGGAGCCGTCACCGGCCGGAACGACTGCGAGGTCCGTCATGACGCAGCGCGCCACCGTCGAGGAGCTGCTGTCACAGCACGGGCGGACCCATGCCGAGGAGGCGGGCATCCGCATGGCGAACACGCCCATGCCGCTGTACCAACTGCTGACGCTGTGCCTGCTGTTCTCGGTCCGGATCAAGGCCGACATCGCTGTGGCCGCTGCCCGCGAGGTGTACGCCGCGGGGTGGCGCACGCCCCGGGCGATGGCGGCGTCCTCCTGGCAGGACCGGGTGGACGCGCTGGGCCGCGCTCACTACCGCCGCTACGACGAAGGCACGGCGACGGCACTGGGAGAGAGCGCCGAGCTCGTCCTCGACCGGTACGGCGGAGACCTGCGCAAACTGCGCAGCGCGGCCCACGAAGACCCCGACCGCATCCGCGAACTGCTCCGGGAGGTTCCGCGGATCGGACCCGTGGGCGCCGACATCTTCTGCCGCGAGTCCCAGGAAGTGTGGCCCGAGCTGCGCCCCGCCTTCGACCGCAGGGCCCTCCGCGCCGCTGCCGCCCTCGGGCTCCCACGGACCCCCGAGGGCCTGGGGCGTCTCGTGAGCAGCGAGGACCTGCCCAGGCTGGCGGCCGCCCTGGTCCGCGCCGAACTCTCCTCCCCGCGGTCCTGACGGCCGCCGTCCGGCAACCTCCCGGAATCGCGCAGCGTGTGATCCGTGCGATTCCGGGGAGGTGCCGGGAGAGCTGCGGTTCCGTCGGAAGGTGCCGCGACGACGAGAGGACGCGCCATGAGCGAGAGCGATGCCCGTGGAGACGAGGTCTATCAGCCCCAGCCCGAGGACGAGCCCTCCGAACTCCAGCCCGACATGGACGACAGCCTCGGGGAACCGGACACGGACGAACAGCTCGACCAGGGGTACTCGCCGCCCGAGCGGCCCTACGCGAGCGAACGGGACGACACCACGGCCGAGGGACAGCGCAGGGGTGAGAGCCTCGACGGCCGCCTCGCCCGGGAACAACCAGAGGCGGCGCCCCCGACGGGCGACGGCATCGGGGACCTGACGGACGGAGAGGGCGAGCCCGTCGACCCGCAGGCGGGCGGAGAGCGCGCCGGACGGCTGGCCCCCGCCACCGCCTCTCCCCACGGGAACAACGTCCTCGCGCGTGATGTCGGCATCGACGCGGGGGCGGCGTCTGCGGAAGAGGCGGCCGTGCACGTCCTCCCGGACACCGACGAGGCGGAGTCATAACGGTCACCGGGGACCAGGGGGCGGCAGCCTTGGACAGCAGACCCGGGAGGGCCTTGGTCCGGGTGCACGGCGGGCGCCGTGGACACGTCCGGGGCGTCAAGGCCGCGAGGGGAGCCCGCCCGGCGGTCGGGGCGCCGAAGCCTCGATACGACGGAACCAGGCTGGTCGATCCCTCCCACCGTCCCACGGTTCCGCCCGGGTGGACCGTATGGGCGTCCGCCTCGGTTCACGGAGGCGAACGGTCCGTCCCCCGTGCATGCGCGTGACAGGGGCCGGGGCGGGCAGACGCCGGTACGGACGATGTGGAACGGACGAGAGGTGTGACGATCCGATGACCGAGTACGAGCGGTCCCGCACGATGCCCGCGCTGCCGGAGCACGTCTTCGACCAGGCGTCCAACGTCGGGCAGATGGACCAATGGCTCCCGCGCGAACTGCACGTGCACGCCGCCGAGCTGCCTGCCGTCCGCGTGCGCGAGGACGGCGCGGAGGAGGACAAGGCAGCCGTTCTGCGCGCCAGGGCGGACCAGATGCGGCTCGAGTGGGGGAGCCGGGAGAGCGGCGGCTATACCGGGTGGCTCCAGGTGGCCGGCCATGACGGGGGTCCCACCGAGGTGACGGTCCACCTCTCGTTCCTCACCGGCGAGACCGATCCCGGGGAGCAGGCGGCGAACGATGCCCTCGACAGCAGCCTCGCCCGCCTGGAGGAGCAGGTGCGCCTCCGCGTCGACGGCGCGGCCGGCTGAGGGGGTGTGAGACGGGGGTGTGAGACGTTCCCCCTCCGGGCAGGCGCCGTACGGCTCCGGTGGATCCGCCACCGTGCCGGTACGTGACGAGTCGAGGAGTGGCCATGCCCCGCGGTTCCAGCCCCAAGCGTGAACGCCAGTACGAGCACATCAAGGAGAGCGCCGAGCAGCGCGGTGAGAGCACCAAGCGTGCCGAGGAGATCGCCGCGCGCACCGTCAACAAGGAACGGGCCCGCTCCGGGGAATCGAAGACCGCGAGCCGGTCCTCCCTCGAGGACATGTCCTCCTCCAAGCGCGGGGGCCAGCGCTCCCACAGCGGTTCGCAGGGTCCCACCAAGGACCAGCTCTACAACGAGGCGAAGCAGAGGAACATCGAGGGCCGTTCGAAGATGGACAAGGCCGAACTCAAGCGCGCCCTCGGCCACTGAATCCCGGCCGGAACCCGAGCGGCGGTTCGGGCACCCGCCCGCCGGTCAGCCGGCTGCCCGAACAGCGCGGCCACGCGGGGCGGAGCGCTGTCCGTCGCAGCGTGGCTCCACCCAACCGGTGCCTGCCCGGTTCCACCACCGGCACCCACACCGCAACGGCATGGACAACGGACGGCGGCTTGCCGAGGCCTGCCCAGGAGGGCCGGGTGACACCCATTCGGACGCGGAGAGGTGCCGGGCGGGAGTGGGGGGAAGAAGCTGGGCCCATGTCCGCCAAACTGATCGTCTACCCGCCCGACGAGCAGGGATGGCGCCGGGTGCGCTACGACGGTGTCGCCATCGGTGTCGCGCACCGCCCGGCCGACATTCGTGTTTTCCTCGCCGCCGCGGGGCTGGAGAACGCGGAGGACGTGGACCTCACGGACCCCGACTTCGTGGAGTGGCGAGGGGCCGGCCCCGAGACGTGGGAACCCTCCCGCTGAAGCATTGACCCGCCCCGAAGAGGCGGGCTTGCGTAAGGCCCGTAGGGCAGCGGGAGTATCGATTCGGGGCCATCCGGTGCCGGGATTCGGGCGGGCACGCATCAGGTCCGCAGGTCCTGCCAGCCGGTGACCAGCTCGGGAGCCGCCGGCATTCCGCCACGGCGCACGATCCAGACCGGCGAGGTGATCGCGGACGCTGGGCAGAACGAGTGACGTGAGCCCGCCGCCCTCATGGCTGCCGAATCCGCCACGCGTGCGACTGGGCTCGGCCGGAGGGGGGAGGGGCACAACGGAGGGCGTTACACACCCGGTACGCCCCTGGACTCGTCGTGGCTTTCGGAGCCGATCCATGCCCCTCCTCCCGATCCTGCACCTGGAGCTGAACGGTCCGGGTGCCGCGGCTGCTGCCAGGAGTGCACCGCGCGGCTTCCTGGAACCGTCCGACGCGGGCGACCGAGCGTGCAGGCCCGTCGCACGCGACACGGCCGTGCTGGTGATCAGCGAGCTGGTCACCAACGCCGTCCGTCACGCGGGTCCAGTACCTCGATGCCGGGCCGCGCTCCCGGTGCGTGCGAGCACCAGGACGGGGTAGACGGAAAGGTCCGGAATGCGGACCTCAATGTGAGGAGGCGCGATGAAGGCCGTGACCTGGCAGGGCCGCCGCAACGTGAAGGTGGAGACCGTTCCGGATCCGCAGATCGTCGATCCCACGGACGCTGTGATCAAGGTGACGACAACCGGGCTGTGCGGGTCCGACCTGCACCTTTACGAGGTACTGGGGCCGTTTTTGGACGCCGGGGACATCCTGGGGCACGAGCCGATGGGGGTCGTCGCCGAGGTGGGGCCCGAGGTCCGGGAACTGAAGGTCGGCGACAGGGTCGTCGTACCGTTCAACGTGTCCTGCGGGACCTGCTTCATGTGCGAGCGGGGGCTCCACTCGCAGTGCGAGACGACCCAGGTCCACGAGCACGGCACCGGCGCGAGCCTGTTCGGATACACCAAGCTCTACGGGCAGGTGCCCGGCGGGCAGGCCGAGTACCTGCGCGTCCCCTTCGCCGACACGCTCCCGATCCGTGTTCCCGAAGGGCCACCGGACGAACGGTTCGTGTACCTGTCGGACGTCCTGCCGACCGCCTGGCAGGCCGTCGTCTACGCCGACATCCCGCCCGGCGGCAGCGTCGCCGTCCTGGGCCTCGGCCCCATCGGTGACATGTGCACCCGCGTCGCCGCCCACCGAGGGGCCGGCCGGGTGATGGGCATCGACCTGGTGCCCGAACGGCTCGCCCGCGCCGCAGGCCACGGCGTGCAGGTCTACGACCTGTCCCACTACGGAGACCAGCTCGCCGACGCGGTCCGCAGCGCCACCGGCGGCCGAGGCCCGGACGCCGTGATCGACGCCGTCGGTATGGAGGCCCACGGCAGTGCCGGCACCAAGGCCGCGCAGACCGCTACCGGCCTGCTCCCGGACGCCATGGCCTCCGCCCTGACGAAGAAAGCCGGCGTGGACCGCCTGGGCGCCCTGAAGCTGGCCATACAGCTCGTACGCCGCGGCGGCACGATATCCCTCTCCGGCGTCTACGGCGGTGCCATCGATCCGCTCCCGTTGCTCACGATGTTCGACAAGCAGATCCAGCTGCGCATGGGCCAGGCCAACGTCCGCCGGTGGGTCGACGACTTGATGCCCTTGCTGACCGACGGCGATCCTCTCGGCGTCGAAGGCTTCGCCACCCATCACCTGTCACTGGCCGACGCCCCGCGGGCGTACGCGGACTTCCAGGCGAAGCGGGACAACATGGTGAAGGTCCTCTTCCGCCCCTGACGATCGAGCGCGGTCGGGATGTCGTGAATCCGATGCCACGTGAAGGCGCCCGGCTGGTGTTCGCCCGCCGGCGCAGCAGGCGGGCGAGGCCGGACCAACAACCCGGACCGTACGCACTTGGAAGGAGACGGCCATGGCCCCGGATCCCGGATCCCGGCCGACGTCGGACCCGGACAAAAAGACGGTGTGCCGGCTGCTGCTGGTACGGCACGCCAAGGCCGTGCCGAAGGACCAGCCCATCGACGACTTCGATCGTCCTTTGAGTAAGCGCGGATACGCCGACGCACCCCGGACGGGCCACTGGCTTGCGGACTCCGGTTTCGAGCCCGACCTGGTGCTGTGCTCCCCGGCCCGCAGGACGCGGCAGACCTGGCAGCTCGCAGCCCCCGCGCTGAAGGACCCACCACCCGTCGTTTACGACGAGCGGCTCTACAACGCGGCGCCCAGCATGCTGGCCACCGTCCTGGCGGAGCGGGGGCCGGGCCTCTGCTCATTGGTCCTGGTCGGCCACAACTCAGGGATCCACGAGCTGGCCGTCGGCCTGGCCGGGAGCGGCCCGTCGGACCTGCTGGAGCGGGTGAGGGCGGGTTTTCCGACCTCGGGAGTGGTGGTGATGGATGTGCTCTGCGGCTGGGAGCGGCTGGCGCCGGGCAGCGGGACCGTGGCTGCCTTCTGGTCGCCGGCCGACTGACCCCCGCCAGCCGGTTCGTCCGTCCGCCGGCAGGTCCTCGCCCGGCTCCAGCCGCCCGACGCGCGGGCGCCCAGTCGCAGGAGCGTCTCACCCGCTTGGCGGAGGCGGCTGCCTCGCGCCGGGCCGACGTACAGGGCGCAAGGCGGGTAGATCACTGACTGCCGCTTCTGGTTGGCAGCAGCCGATCGAGGGACCAGGTCGTGATCAGCCGGTCCGCGCCCAGGCCGATCCGCGCCGCACGTGCGTAACCGGAGCTCTGCCAGTGCAGCTGTTCCGGGGCGTGGGCGTCGGTGTCCACGGCGAACCGGCAGCCCGCGGTGGCGGCCTGCACGAGCAGGTCATCCGGGGGGTCCCGTCGTTCGGGCCGGCAATTGATCTCCACCGCGGTACCGGCCTCCGCGCACGCGGCGAACACGGTCTCGGCGTCGAAGCGCGACCGCGGGCGCCCCCGGCCGGTGATGATCCGCCCTGTGCAGTGCCCCAGGACGTCGACGTTCGGGTTGCGCACCGCAGCCAGCAGGCGGGCGGTCATGGGCTCGGGTTCCGAGCGGAGCTTGGAGTGCACGGATGCCACGACGATGTCGAGACGGCCGAGCAGGTCTTCGTCCTGGTCGAGCGAGCCGTCGTCGAGGATGTCGCACTCGATGCCGGTGAGCAGCCGGAAGCCTGGGCCCATCCTGGAATTCACGGCGGCCACGGCCTGTAGTTGGCACTCGAGCCGATCCGGGCTCAGGCCGTGGGCGATCGTCAGCCGCGGCGAATGATCCGTCAGTACGGCCCATTGGTGGCCCAGGGCGCTGGCCGCCTCGGCCATGTCCTCGAGCGGGCTGCCGCCGTCCGACCAGTCGGAGTGCAGGTGGCAGTCCCCGGTGCTCGCGGCCGCCAGGTCCCAGCCGGCTCGGGCGCCCGGGCCGGCTTCGGCCTGTAGGCGGGCGAGGTAGCTCGGTACCGCTCCGGTCGATGCCTGGGAAATCACCTCGGCGGTGAGCGGGCCCACCCCGCGCAGTCGTCTGGCCTGGGCGGCGTCCACTGGGCCCGGTTGCAGGTGGCGAGTGGCGTCGGCTGCCGTGTGGAAGGCCCGCACCCGGTACGGGGAGGCGCCGCGCCATTCGAGGAGGAAGGCGATCCGACGCAGCGCTTCGTTCGGATCCATGCCTCCAGTGTCGGCCCGCCGTCGGGAAGCGCACGCGAAACCCTGGCGCGGTGCCGGCTGCCCGACCGTTCCGCGGTCGGAGCTGGTGGCGGCAGTGGACGGGCCGCCACTCGGAGGAGCGGTGGCCGTCGACCTCATGCGTTCTTCCGTCTGTGACTCCTCTGGTCTCAACGACCGGTCAACCGATTGACGAGGGAGGCTGGGGTGCCCGAGCTCTGGGCGGGACGGATGCCGACAAGGCCCCGCACCACTGCACGGTGATCGACACCCGCCGCCGCGGCGAGCGCCGGGATCACTTCCCAGCCTCTCCCACATACCCGGTGCCTTGACAAACATGATGGGGAATCAGCACCAGGTGGTGCGCCTACAGGCGCTGGCGGCCGCTGCTGCTACAAGGGCACGGCGAGACAGATGGCTGGGTGTCGTCACCGCCATCGGGGCCGACGCCGCCGCCGTCGCATTCTGGCCCCGGCTGCCCTGCTGCGCCTCGTGCCCCCGACATTGAGACCGTCGAGACCGGGTCTCGCATGAATCGTTTGGGAGTCGCCTGTGCGGACATATCCATAGCATAAGACGGTCAAATGAGGGTGATATGAGTACTGGCGAGAAAGTGAAGGCGGAGATGGAACGAGTTGCGGGAAGGGCTGTGAAAAAGGCGGCCCATGCCATGGGCAAGGAGACCCTGGCCGCCAAGGGTGCCGCTCTGGAAGCCCGGGGCAATGCCCGGCGCCTCAAGGAGAAGGGCAAGGATGCGTTGAGTTGACCCGTCAGTTCCCTGGCCGTTGGCCGAGTAGCTGAAGGATCAGTGCGGGCAGTCTCGAAGGCTGGATCTGCCTGAACGGCACAGAAGCAGAAGTGCACCGCTCCTTTACACGACGAGACGGGAAAGAAATCATGGGCATACTTGCTTGGATTCTTATCGGTCTTTTCGCGGGCATCATCGCAAAAATGCTGATGCCTGGGAAGGACCCGGGCGGCATTATCATCACCATACTGATAGGAATCGCGGGCGGCCTGCTCGGCGGGTGGCTCGGTAAGGTTATTTTCGGAGTTGACTCCGTCGACGGCTTCTTCGAAATCTCGACATGGATCGCCGCCATCGTCGGCTCCCTCATCCTCCTCGGCATCTTCCGCCTCTTCAGCCGCGCTAGGCACTAACAGGAAACGGCAACCGGACGCCGGCCCCTTCGATGCGCGAAACGGCTTCCCTGCGTGAGTGGGCGAAGCCGTTTCCTTCGTTCGCTGCTCACGGAGGTCTGAGCCCGACGAGGTTGCGCCGCGATGGGGCGCTTCGACCCCGGCGGACCAGGCGCACCTGGCACCCGCGCCCGAGCGTGACGCGGCTGGTCCATAACCCATGCAGGGCGCGTTTCATCCTACGGCGCAGCGCCCGCCGAGCGGCCCACACCGTCACTCGCAAACCCCAGACCGTCAGTGGCAAGAAAATCCGTCCCACGACGGGCCGTCGCATCCAGCGAACGAGCACTCGACGCCGTCTCCACTTATGTCCATGCCGCCCCAGGGTGAAAATCATGATTGCCTGCCCGGATCGACGGGCCGACGTACTCCTCGTCGGCGACACCAATTCCGGAGTAGTGGGAGAAGCCTCTGCGAGTCCATGTTTGCCACCTACCCGGTTTTAAACGCCGAGAACGTTGCAAATTGCCTGAATCGTCGAGGATCCCCACGGTGCTTCGGACCGGACACACAGCGTGTCGACAGCCGCACCGCTGAGCGAACCCACGCATGTCGCACAGCCCCTCCCCAGTGCATCCCGGCACACGAAATGCGTATTCGTTCTCGCGAGGGGTAGGGGCTGAGGAGGCTGTACTGCCTAGCACCGAGTGGCGGGGAGGTGAGAGGAATGGGTGCAGGGAAGAAGGTCAAGAACGTCGCCAAGACGACCAAGGGCAAGGCGAAGGAAACCACGGGCAAGGCGGTGGGGAACGAGAGCCTGGAGGCCAAGGGGCGGAGCGAGCAGGCGCTGGGTGACGCGAAGCAGGCCGCCCAGAAGGCGAAAGACGCGCTGAAGCACTGACACCCCGAGGCGAGGCTGGTACGTGAGGTCACGTGGGGGTGAGGGCCGGCGGGAGATATCCCGCCGGCCCTCACATGTGTCAGCCGTTGCTGCTTCGAGGGGACGGCTTCACGCGGGCTGGCGGTGCCGGCGCCGGCGAGGCGGAGCGGGCTCCTCCTCTGCCTCCTCGTCCGGTTCCTCGTCCGGTTCCTCCTCGGCGTCCTCCTCGGGTTCCTCCTCAGGTTCCTCGTCTTCCTCTTCAAGCTCCTCGTCCCTGTACTGAGCGTCCTCGTCCGCGTCTCCTTCGTCGCCCTGCTCCTCGCCGTCCGCGTACTCCTCCTCGTTCTCCTCGTCCTCCTCGGCGCCGCCGTCCTCGTACTCTCCCTCCTCCGCCTCTTCGTCCTGTTCTTCTTCGAGCGCTTCTTCATGTGTCCGCACGACCTCGCCGTCGCGGATCTCGCCGCGCCAGCCTTCCGGTTCGTCGGTGGTGAGCATGGCGTGGCGCAGGAAGTTCTTCAGGTCCAGGCGCAGGCGGCGGCCCTGCGCGCGCCAGAGATTGCCGGTCTTTTCGAAGAGCCCGGACGGGTAGTACTCAACGACGATGACGATGCGGGTCAGCGACGGGGCGAGTTCGTGGAACGTGACGCAGCCGCGGGTGGTTCCCTTCGCGCCCTGAGAGGTCCACACGATGCGGTCGTCGGGCACCTGTTCCTGGACGGTAGCCTTCCAGCTTCGCGTGGAGGGGCCGACCTTGACCTTCCAGTCGCTGTTGGTGTCGTCGTCGCGGGAGACGTCGCGGACGCCTTTGGTGAATCCGCTGAAGTCCTCGTACTGCGTCCAGTGGTCGTAGACCGTGCGCAGTGGGAGGCCGACGTCGAGGGCCTCGACGATGTTGACGACTTTGCCGCCACTGCTCTTGCGGCCGCGGCCTTTGCCGCCACCGAACGCCTCGGTGACCTTGTCCTTGAGGTTGCCGAGTTTCTGGCCGGCGAACGCCTTCAGGGGGGAGTCGCCCTGCAGGAGCCGGCTGCCGATGCCGGCGACGTCCGAGAGGCTGCCGTCGTTGTCGGCAACGTCGTAGAGCTGGTCGGTGACGTCGGAGAGCTTGTCGGTGGCCTTGTCGGCCAGTTGGTCGGCCTGGGCGGCGAGGTATCCCGTGAGTTCCTTCAGCAGCTTGTCCATCCCGGAGGGGGACTCGGACGAGCCTGTGCGGTCTGAGGTTGCCATGGCCTACCTCCGCGTGGACGGCTTGCGCGCCGCCGTCTTCTTGGCGGCCGTCTTGCGGGCGGCCGGGGTGCGGCCCGTGGCCTTCTTGGCGGTGGACTTGGTGGCAGCGCTCTTGCGTGCCGGGCTTTGAGCGGTGCTCCTCTTGCGCGGCGGGGCGCTGGTCTTCTTCGTAGCCGCCCTTCGCGGGGCGCTCTTCTTGGCGGGCGCTGCCTTCTTCGCCGGCCGGGCGCCGGCGGTCTTCTTCGCTGCCGTCTTCCTGGCAGGGGAGGACTTCTTCGTCGCGGCCTTCTTGGCGGGTGTCGCCTCACCCGAGGGCGCTGCCTTCTTTGCGGGGCTCCTCTTTGCAGGTGCGGCCTTCTTCGCGGGTGCCGCCTTCTTCGCAGGTGCTGACTTCTTCGCCGGGGTGGGGCGCCGGACGGTCTTTCGGGCGGGGGCTGCGGGCCTGCCGCTGCGTGCGCGAGCCGAGGTACGAGTCCGGCGCGGCGGCGAGGGGGGCTCCTCCTCTTCTTCTTCCTCTTCCTCCTCCGGCTCTTCCTCTTCGGGCTCTTCCTCTTCCTCGGGTTCCTCGTCCTCTTCGGCCTCCGCCTCGGGTCCCTGCTCGCCTTCTTCTTCCTCTTCCTCCTCCTCTTCGTCTTCTTCCACTTCGTCCTCGGGCTCGGCGTACCCCTCCTCGTCCTCTTCCGCGTAGTCCCCGGCTTCCTCGTCCTCGTACGGTTCCTCGTCCTCGTCCTCGTCCTCGCCCTGCTCCTCCTCGTCCCGACCGCTGCGGGTCAGTTCGAGGGTGCGCTCGTGCAGTACGCCGGCGAGGTCGGCGAGCTTCCGGTTGGCCGCGACAGCCAGCGCTTGCTTGCCGGCGTCGAGGGCTTCTCCTCGCAGCTGCTCGGCGAGTTCTTCGAACTGTGGCATCTCCTTGAGCCGGGAGGTGCCCTCCTTGAGCAGCTGTCCGGGTTCGAGCCCGAAGCGGCGACCGGCGAGATAGGTCGCCACGGTGAACGCCAGGCGGCCCTTCTTCGCCCGGCCGAGTAGGTATCCCCCAGCCACAGCGGCTGCGAGCGTGATCTTGGTGGTGTCCTCCATGGTCATTCCCCTGCCAGGGCGCTTTCGGTCTTCTTGGTGTCGCCCGCGGAGAGTGGCGCGTTCACACTGCCCGCTGACGCGAAGGGGTCCGGCCGGATGCCGTCCTCGAAAAGGCGTCTGCCCCGATATGGGGCTTATACCTGGTTTTGGTGACATTCTAGTTTCTGTGAGCCCGTCTCCCCAAGGGAGGGGCATATGGCCGCAGCGGAACCTGCACGCCCCCGGCGGGCCGCTTCGCACGCAGCCGGCGACGGCGAAGGGCAGGACAGGGAAAGGGCCGGGCGCACTGCGCCGCGGCGCAGTGCGCGGAAGGCGGGCGCGGCGGCGGCGATGCGTGCCGCGGCGCAGCAGCTCGCTGAACTGCTGGGCCGGCTTCCGGATTCCGTCTCCTCGTTGAAGCCGACCGAGGACGGCTGGGAGGCGCAGGTGGAGGTGGTGGAGCTGGAACGCATCCCGGACACCACCAGCGTGATGGCCAGTTATCGCGTCGCGCTGGACGAGGACGGCGAGCTGATCTCCTACGAACGCACCCGCCGCTACACGCGCGGCATGATCGACCGGCCGACCTGAGCGCAGGCCACCGGCGGAAGGAGGCGCCATGACCATGGTGCCGCAGGGCGGCGGCCCCGTCGCCCGAGGGCAGGGAGGCGGCACGAGCAGCCTCTACGACGTCCTGGAGCTCATCCTCGACCGCGGGCTGGTCATCGACGTCTTCGTCCGCGTCTCCTTGGTGGGCATCGAACTCATCAAGATCGACGCGCGGATCGTGGTCGCGAGCGTCGACACCTACCTGCGCTTCGCCGAGGCCTGCAACCGCCTCGACCTCGAAGCAGGCCGCAAGGCCCCCGCCCAGCTTCCCGATGTCATGGGCAACATGCTTGAAGGCGGGTCCCACGGGAAGGCGAAGGGTGCCATCAGCGGAGCCGTCGAGGCCGTGACCGATTCCCTGCCCGGTAAATCCTCCAAGTCCAAGGAGCCGGAAGAGGAGCCGGAAGAGGAGGAAGAAGCGGTAGAGGCTCCCAGGCGGCGGCGCCCGGCTGCCCGACGCCCGGTGCGGCGGGAGAAGGAGTAACCGATGCCGCTCTACGTGTACTCGATCACCACGAAGGACCACCCCATCCACCTGGACGGCGTCAGCGGCGTGGGCGCCGAGCCCTCCCCCCTGCGCACGGTCACTGCCGGCACGCTGAGCGCGGTGGTGAGCGACATCGCTGAGGAGATCCGCCCCAAACGCCGTGACCTGAACGCCCACCAGCAGGTCCAGGAGCTGCTGATGGCCGACGGGGTGATCCTGCCGCTGCAATTCGGCTACATCGCCACCGACGACCTCGCGGTCCGCGAGGTCCTCGAGTCCAACGCGGAGAGCTACCTCGGTGCGCTCAAGCGTCTGGAGGGGTGCGCGGAACACCACGTCAGGGCCTCGCAGGCCGACGAGGCACCACTGCTGCAGCAGATCCTTCAGGACGTGCCCGAGGCGAGTGACCTCAACGACCGGATCCGCGACGGAGACCGGGATCCGGCCCTGCCGCTCGCCCTGGGCGAAATAGTCGCCCGCGAGGTGCAGGTACGGCAGGAGGCCCTGGCTGCCGGCCTGACCGAGGCGCTCGTCCCCTTCTCCCGCGAGTACCTGGCTCACCCGCCCTCGGGGAGCGACTTCCTCAACCTCTCCCTCCTCGTACCCGAAGAGCACAAGGAGGCCCTGCGTACCGCGGAAGGCAACCTGGCCCGCGAGATCGGCAGCGGCGTCGACCTGCGCTTTTCGGGACCGCTGCCCCCCTACAGCTTCGTCCGGTAACACGCCCCCCACGGAAGGGGAATGCCATGGGACTCCTGACCTACCTGCTGACGCTCCCCGCCGCCCCGGTACGCGCTGTCACCTGGGTCGCCCAGCGCGTGGTCGACAAGGCCGAAGAGGAGTACTACGACCCCGCTCCGATCTGGCGCCGGCTGGCCGAGCTGGAGCAACAGCTGCTGCGCGGAGAGATTGACCAGGAGACCTTCGACCGCCAGGAGGACGAGCTGATCGACAGGCTCGAAGAGATCGCAGCGTTCCGGCAGCAGCTTCCCTGAGCCGAAGGAGGAGGCGCCACCGTGACCGAACCCCTGCCCGGCCGACCCGGCAGCTTCGCCTCCCGCGCGCCGATGCCGTACGGGCAGTCCTCCTCCAGCCTCGCCGACATCCTCGAGCGCGTCCTGGACAAGGGCATCGTCATCGCCGGCGACATCCGCATCAACCTCCTCGACATCGAGCTGTTGACCATCAAACTCCGCATCTTGATCGCCTCCGTGGACAAGGCCAAGGAGATGGGCATCGACTGGTGGGAGCACGACCCCTCGCTGTCGTCCCGGCACACGGGCAGCCCCCTGGAACAGGAGAACCGCCGGCTGCGCGCAGAACTCGAAGCCCTCCGCGGCCGACTCGAACCCGGCGGGTACGACGAAGAAGAGGTCCCGGGCGAGGAACCGGGCGGCCGACCGGCCGGCCGACGACGGAAGAGCCCTCCGTGAACACCCCCGGCAGCCTCACCTACGTCTACGCAGTCACCCAGCGGACCGGCCTGCTGGGCGACGCCCTCGCCAGCCTGCACGGCATCGGCCAAGCGCCGCTCAGGTTCCTTCCCCTCACCGCCGACACCACCGATCCCGCCCCCAGCACCTCGCCCGAGTCGCTCGCCTTCGTGGCCAGCGACGTACCCGAACAGGACTTCAACGAGACCGCCCTCAAGAACCACTTCGAGGACCTGGACTGGCTCGAGTACGTCGCGCGCACCCATCACGACGTCGTTCAGGCCGTCGCCGCCCGGGCTCCCGTCCTGCCGCTGCGCATGGCCACCGTCTACCAGGACGACCACCGGGCCCGGCAGGCGCTCTCCGCCCAACAGGGCGCCTTCAGCCGGCGTCTCGACCAGCTGCGCGCCCACACCGAGTACGGCGTGAAGATCTACCTCACGCCCGAGGCCACACAGCCCCCTCCTGCGGCCCCCGCTCCGCCCGCCAGCCCGGGCAAGGCCTACCTACAGGCCCGCAGGGCCCAGCGCCACTCCCGCGACGCCGTCTACCAACAAGCAGAGCAGGCTGCCGAGACCATCGAGGCCATCGCCTCCCGCCATGCCAGCCAGCGTGCACGCCACGCACCCCAGCGCGGCGAACTCACCGGACCCGAGGAGAACGTCCTCAACGACGCCTACCTCATCCCCGACGACCAGGCCGGGCAGTTCCAGACCGCCATCGCCGACGCCGCCCAGCGCTTCCCCGACCTGCGCATCGAGGTCACCGGTCCCTGGGCTCCCTACTCCTTCGCCACGCCGGCAGCCGGCCCGGCCGACGCCCCCGAGCCGCCACCATGACCGTCAGCGAACACGGCGAGCCCCTGCCAGGCCGCCAGGTCGCCCTCGTCGACCTCCTCGACCGGCTCCTGAGCGGCGGAGTCGTCCTCACCGGCGACATCGTCCTGTCCATCGCCGACATTGACCTCGTCCGCATCTCACTGCGCGCCCTCATCGTCTCCGTCAGCTCCGAGACCGCCCGTGCCGGGGCGCAGGAGGGCGGACGCAATGAGTCATGAACACCCCCCGCCTCCACACTCCCGGCGCGGCCGGGTCCAAGACCTGGGCGACAGCCTCTCCCAGGCCTTCCGGCTCGTCCAGGCGCCCCCCGCCCCTCACGACAAACCCGCCCGCCCCGCCCACCGCCTGACAACCGACCCGGACGCCGTCGGGGAAGACCTCCTGAAGCTCGTCCTCACCATCATCGAGCTTCTGCGCCAGCTCATCGAACGGCAGGCCCTGCGCCGCGTCGATGCCGGGGATCTCACCGACGAACAGGAAGAAGAACTCGGCGCCACCCTCCTCGCCCTCCATGACAGCCTCGCCGACCTTTGCGAGGAACACGGCTACGCCCTGGAGGACCTCAACATCGACCTCGGCCCCCTCGGCCCCCTCCTCCCGCCCCGCGGCTGACGCCCCCTCCACCCGTCCGCGCGCCCGCGTGGCCGCGCTCAGCGGGCCGCCAACAGGTCCAGTTCGGCCTGGTACAGCAGGGCGGGGTCGCAGTCGATCCCGGCGAAGTGACCGCCGAGTTCCAGGGAGAGCACCCCGTGCAGCCGGGTTCGGAAGGAGAGGGCCAGGCGCTGCGCCGAGGAGGCCTCGGCCCGCCCTGCCGACCGCCCAGGGCCCTCCCCCAGGGGGGCCTCGCGCGTGTCCGCGCGCGCGTCGGGCCCGTCGGTACAGGCATCGGCGAGGATGTCCATGATCTCCGCCGCCAACGCTGCGACATCGGCGGCGCTGCGGTAGCCCGGCACCGGAGGACCGTACACGAGGAAATACCGCTGCGGATCATCGAGCGCCCACGTGCGCAGGGCCTGCCCGAGGCCGGCAAGATCCCCTTCTCCCTGGGCAGTCGCAGCCCTGAGTGTCCCCACCAGGCTCTGGTAGGCGTCATGAACCAATTCTGTGAGCAATTCGTCGCGGCTCGTGAAATAGCGGTAGAGCCCGGCGCCGCTCAGGCCCATGAGTCTGGCGATCCCGTTCAGGGAGAGCGCGGACGTTCCAGCAGTGGCGATCTGCTCCCAGGCCCGTTCTTTGATCTCTGAACGCACCTGCTGCCGGTATCGCTCACGGGGGCTTGTCGTCGAAGCTGCTTCACCCATGACAGCCTCCTCCTCGCGAGTTACACCCTATCGCTCGCGAGGGATTGCGGTGCTTTCCGCCCACCGCGCATCCCACACCGGATTCAGCGCAGGGCTGTGCCCTTGCCAGCCGTGCTGTGGGGAATGCGACATGCGAGAGCCGACAGGCGACCGATCACGGCAGCGTGCCCGAACCGTGGGAAGCTTGTTTGGCTGCTCCCCATGCATGCCGACGAGGAGGAGCTGCCACCCTGTACGCGGCCGAGCCTCAGCCTTTGACGATTCAGCCCCCGGGGATCGGCGACGGCAGGGACACGGGACCGCAACCCGGAGGCGCGGGAGTACGACATGCCAAACGACCCCGGTCCGCAGATCGGAGCGAGGCTGTACGACGCGGCCTACTACCAGGGGAACGCCATCACCGTGCGCCCCGACAGATGGGACCGGGGCGAGGGCGCAGTCGTGTACTCCCTCGCCTACCTCGGGTTGCGGCGCCTCGGCTCCTTGCAAGCCCCCGTCGAGGCCTCCGACCCCGGCAACCCGTTCCGCCAGGCCATCGGCAGCGTCACCCACATCACGGTGTGGGCGTACAGGCCCGACACCTGGCCGGATCGCTTGGACGAGCACGGAACGACCTGGCAGCAGTACAGCGCTGATACCGCCGACCTCGGCACCTGGGCGGCGAGAACCAAGTACGTACGCGTCTGGCAGCAGGCCAATGACGGAGTATTCGATGTGGACCTGCTTACCGAGGACAGCTTCAGGCCTCCGATCACGATCATGGAGTGATAAGCCGCCTCTCCATCCACGACGGGACGTGGGGTGGCCTCTCGGTATTCGTCCAGGAGACTCGCCAAGATCCAGGGAACGGGTGCATGATCTGCGGCTACCCGGACGCGCACCGCCCGTCCCGCGTGCCCCCGAGTTCCGGCTGGACGTGCGTTTCGAGGAAGCCGAGTGGTGATTGCCCGGCAACGCGTGCAGGTGCGGAACTGAAAGACGGCAGGTGCTGTGGATGCGTCCGGCGGACCCGCCGCGCTTCCTTCCTTCGACGACGCCGCGCTCCCTCACCCGATTGCCCGCCCCCCGGACACCGGTGCGGACGGCGCGCCGGTGGCCTACCGCCGGGCGGGGTCGCGGGCTGTCAGGGTTGGCGAGAGGCTGCGACGGCGCGGCCGCAGTGCGTCCTGCGGGGAGGCCCATGGTGTCGGTCGAGGAGGGGGTGGCGCCCTCGGGGTCCGTTGTCGGGACGGCCGCGCCCGACGAGGGGAACCGTAGGGCGGCCGTCGGTGCCCGTGTGCAGGAGGTGCTGTCGACCACCGACCACAAGGTGATCGGTTACATGTACCTCGTCACCGCGTTCGGATTCTTCCTGTTCGCTGGTGGGCTGGCGCTGCTGATGCGGGCGGAGCTGGCGCGTCCCGGGATGCAGATCGTCTCGGCCGAGCAGTACAACCAGCTGTTCACGGTGCACGGCACGATCATGATGCTGTTGTTCGCCACCCCCACCTTCACGGGCTTCGCCAACGCCGTGATGCCCCTGCAGGTCGGCGCCCCCGACGTCGCGTTCCCGCGCCTGAACGCCTTCACCTACTGGGTGTACCTGTTCGGTGGGCTCATGGTGGTCAGTGGATTCCTGACGGCGAACGGCTCGGCCGCCTTCGGCTGGTTCGCATACGCGCCCCTCAACGGAGCCGTCTTCTCCCCGGGCGTCGGCGCGGACCTCTGGATCATGGGGCTGGCGGTGTCGGGCCTGAGCACCATCCTGGGGTCGGTCAACTTCATCACCACCATCGTGTGCCTGCGCGCACCGGGCATGACCCTCTTCCGGATGCCGATCTTCACGTGGAACGTGCTGTTCACCTCCATCCTGGCGCTGCTCGCCTTCCCCGTGCTCACAGCCGCCCTTCTGGCACTGGAGGCCGACCGGAAGTTCGGCGCGCACGTCTTCGACGCCGCGAACGGCGGGGCTCTGCTGTGGCAGCACCTGTTCTGGTTCTTCGGGCACCCGGAGGTCTACATCGTCGCGCTGCCGTTCTTCGGAGTGGTGAGCGAGATCCTGCCGGTGTTCAGCAGGAAGCCCATCTTCGGGTACGTCGCTCTGGTCGGCGCGACGATGGCGATCACGGGGCTCTCGGCGACGGTATGGGCACACCACATGTTCGCCACCGGCGCGGTGCTGCTGCCGTTCTTCTCGCTGCTCTCCTTCCTGATCGCCGTTCCGACCGGAGTGAAGTTCTTCAACTGGATCGGGACCATGTGGAACGGCTCGCTGTCGTTCGAGACACCGATGCTGTGGTGCACCGGCTTCCTCGTCACCTTCCTGCTGGGCGGGCTGACCGGGGTGCTCGTCGCCTCCCCGCCGATGGACTTCCACCTCACCGACAGCTATTTCGTCGTGGCACACCTCCACTACGTGCTGTTCGGCACGATCGTCTTCGCCACCTTCGCCGGCTTCTACTTCTGGTGGCCCAAGTTCACCGGCCGGATGCTCGACGAACGCCTGGGGAAGATCCATTTCTGGACGCTGTTCGTCGGCTTCCAGCTCACCTTTCTCGTCCAGCACTGGCTGGGGGAGCAGGGAATGCCCCGGCGTTACGCCGACTACCTCGCGGCCGACGGATTCACCCTCCTGAACACGCTCTCCACGATCGGGGCGTTCCTGCTGGGGCTCTCGACCCTGCCCTTCCTCTGCAACGTCTGGCGCACGGCCCGCAACGGCGTCCGTGTCACGTCGGACGACCCGTGGGGGTGGGGACGTTCCCTGGAATGGGCGACCGGTTGTCCGCCGCCCCGGCACAACTTCCACGCGCTGCCCCGTATCCGCTCGGACTCGCCCGCGTTCGATCTGCACCATCCGGAGGTGAGGCCGCGATGAGGGCGGAAGCCTGGCTGTTCACCGGGGTCGCGGTGTTCTTCGCGTTGACCGGAGGCATCTACGCGGCGCTGTCCGACGATCCGGCGGGCACCTCCGCGCTCATGGTTTCGCTCCTGATGTCCGCCCTCGTGGCCGCCTTCATGTGGCGGCAGTTCTCCCGCGACGGGCGGCGGCCCGAGGACGACGGGACGGCGGGAGTCGCCGGAGGCGGCGACCGCCGCTTCTTCTTCCCCGCGCGCAGTTACGCCCCCGCGGTCACGGCGGTGGGAGCCGCGCTGATCGGTCTCGGAGTCGTGCAGGGGCTGTGGCTGGCCCTGATCGGCTTCGGCGTCCTCGCACCCGGGGTGTTCGGGTTCGTCTTCCGCCCGCGCCGTGCGGACACCTGAGCCCCACCCTCTCAGGTCCGGTCCGCCCGCTCCCGCAGAGGCTCGTCCGGTCCGGCGATCATGTCCTGTGCCCGCAGGCGGTCCTCCGCGCTGAGCGGGGGCCGCAAGCGGCCCGCGTAGTACCAGCGGCTGAGGGCAACGCGCAGACGGGCCGGCCACGTCCTCCGCGCCGAGGCAGGTCCGGCCGACCGCCGGGGCAGCGGGGCGTTCACCTCGTACACGGCGTTGACGTGGCGCTGCTCGGCGGGCAGCGGTACGCGCCGGGCCTCGAAGCCGCCTTCCACGCTCTCGCGAACCTCACCGCTCTCCGTCCCGTGCACCAGCTGCTCGGCGTCGCGGGCTTGAAGCGCGAGACACAGACGCCGGGTGAGCCAGAACGCGAGCGGTGGCAAGAGCACGACCGCGCAGCGCAGGGTCCAGGTGATGGCCTGTACCGAAATCTCGGTGATGAAGGCGGCGATGTCCTGAGACCCGGCCAGGAGCAGCACGGCGTAAAAGGTGAGGACGGCGCTACCCAGAGCTGTCCGGGCGGGGCGGTTCCGGGGCCGGTCGCACACATGGCGTTCGCCGTGGCGGCCGGTGATCCACCGCTCGAAGAACGGGTACCCGTACAGGCCCGCGAACAGCAGACCGGGAAGCAGGATGCCGGCCACCAGCGGATTCCACATGAGGGTGTGCCCCCACAGCCGGGTCTCCACCCCGGGCATCAGGCGCAGCGCACCCTCCAGGAAGCCGACGTACCAGTCCGGCTGCGCACCCGTTGACACCACGTCCGTCCGATAAGGGCCGTACGCCCAGACCGGGTTGATCTGGGCGAGCGCGCCGACGGCGGCGAGGACGGCGCTGGTCAGGAAGAACAGCCCGGCGGACTTCGCAACGTAGTGCGGAAAGAACGGCTCGCCCACGACGTTGCGGCCGGTGCGGCCGCGGCCCGCCCATTGGGTGTGCTTCAGGTGCACCACCAGCAGCAGGTGCAGGGAGACCAGCCCCACGAGCAGGCCGGGTACCAGGAGGATGTGGACGGGATACAGGCGCGCGACGATGTCCTGCGCCGGGTACTCGCCGCCGAAGGCGAAGAAGGACAGATACGTCCCGGCGACGGGCACGGACAGCATGATCCCCTGGGCGGTCCGCAGCCCCGTACCCGACAGCAGGTCGTCGGGCAGGGAGTAACCGGCGAAGCCCTCCACGAGTGCCAGCAGCAGCATGGTCACCCCGACAACCCAATTCGCCTCCCTCGGTCGGCGGAACGCGCCCGTGAGGAACACGCGCAGCAGATGGGCGCCGATCGCGAACACGAACACCAGCGCCGCCCAGTGGTGCATCTGACGCATCAGCAGGCCGCCGCGCACTTCGAAGCTGATGCGCAGGGTGGACGCGTACGCCTCGGAGACCTGCAGTCCGCGCAGCGGGGCGTACGGACCCGCGTAGACGGTGTCCTGCATCGACGGCTGGAAGAAGAAGGTGAGCCAGGTCCCGGTGAGGAGCAGGACGAGCAGGCTGTAAAGGGCGATCTCCCCGAGGAGGAACGACCAGTGGTCCGGAAACACCTTGCGCACGGTGGTCCGTGCCGCCTCGGCGAGCGGCAGGCGCTCATCCAATCCGCGAAACGAACGGCGCGCCGTCCGGCCCGCACGCCGCGCGGCGCGGACCCGTGTCCTCTTCAGCAGCACCGCACCCTCCGCGCATCAGGTTCCCCCTGCGCGGAGCATGGCCCTCCGGGGGCCGCTCCAGGGGGAGGCACGCGACCGGCCCGCCCGAAACCACGTGATCGGCCCCTGCGCCGGCCGCCCGCTCAGTGATCCGATGGCTTCCTCGTGAGGGCTTGTGCCGCGTGGACCAGGTCGGCGTTGCTGCCGGCAGGCGTCCCGTCGGGCCAGGACGAGCGTCGTGGGATCCCAGGCCGGGGTGCCGTCCCCCTCCGGTGCGTCGGCGGGGACGGTGTAGGCGGCGTCGACCCCGTCCACCGACGGTTCCTCGACGCGGAGGGCCGGTGCCCATCACGCTCCTTCGTCGCCGTGGCGGGTGTGGCCGCGCCCCGGGAGGATCTCCTGGATCTTGGCCTTCAGACCCTGGCGGACCATCCCGGCGCGGTCGCTGTCCCCCTTGAGGATCGAGGCGGCGGTGGCCTCGATCTGGTCCAGGTCGGCGTGCGGCGGGATCGGCGGGACGGCGGGGTCGGTGCGGAAGTCGATGACGAAGGGCCGGTCGGCGGCCAAGGCCTGCTTCCAGGCGGACTCCACACCGCCAGGTTCCTCCACCCGTACGCCGTCCAGCCCGATGGACCGCGCGAAGTCGGCGTAGGGCACGTCGGGCAGTGCCTGCGAGGGCAGGAACTGGGGGGCGCCGGACAGGGCCCGCATCTCCCAGGTGACCTGGTTGAGGTCCTGGTTGTTGAGCACGGCCACGACCAGCCGCGGATCCTGCCAGTCCCGGTAGTACTTGGCAGCCGTGATGAGCTCGGCCATGCCGTTCATCTGCATGGCGCCGTCGCCGACGATCGCCACCGCCGGGCGGTCGGGATGGGCGAACTTCGCCCCGATGGCGTACGGCACGCCGGGACCCATGGTGGCCAGGGTTCCGGAAAGCGAGCCGCGCATCTTCCCGCGCATCCGCAGGTGCCGGGCGTACCAGTTCGCCGCAGAACCGGAATCGGCCGCGAGCATCACGTCATCGGGCAGCAGCGCGTCGAGGGCGTGCACGACGTACTCGGGGTTGACCGGATCGGCGTCGATCCCGGCACGCCGTTCCATGACCTTCCACCACCGCGCCGTGTCCTTCTCGATCTTCTTGCGCCAGGATCCGTGCTTCTTGCGCTTCAGCTGCGGGAGCAAGGCCGTCAGCGTCTCCCGCGCGTCCCCGACGAGGTTCACCTCGAACGGGTAACGCAGGCCGACCATGAAGGGGTCGATGTCGATCTGCACGGCGCGGGCCTGGTCGAACTCCGGGAGGAACTGGGTGTACGGGAAACTGGAACCCACCACCAGGAGCGTGTCGCAGTCCCGCATCATCTCGTAGGACGGGCGGGTGCCCAGGAGCCCGATCGAGCCGGTGACGTACGGCAGGTCGTCCGGCAGGGCGTCCTTGCCGAGCAGGGCCTTGGCCACCCCGGCGCCCAGGACGTCCGCCAGTGCTTCGACCTCGGTCCTGGCGTGGCGTGCGCCCTGGCCGATCAGTACGGCGACCTTCTCGCCCTCGTTGAGGACGGCGGCGGCCCGGGCGAGGTCGGCGCCGGCGGGCACCGGCGCGTAGGAGGGGGTGCCGAGGCTGGAGGGGACCATCTTGAAGGCGTGCGTCGGCGGGGAGTAGTCCAGTTCCTGCACGTCGGCGGGGACGATGACCGCGGTCACGGTGCGCTTGGCGTACGCGGTGCGCACGGCCCGGTCGATGACGTTCGGCAGTTGTTCGGGGACGGTGACCATCTCGCAGAAGTCGGAGGCCACGTCCTTGTAGAGGCTGAGCAGGTCGACCTCCTGCTGGTAGGAGCCGCCCATGGCGCTGCGGTTGGTCTGCCCCACGATCGCCACTACCGGAACGTGGTCGAGCTTGGCGTCGTACAGGCCGTTGAGGAGGTGGATGGCGCCCGGTCCGGAGGTGGCGGCGCATACGCCGACCCGGCCGGAGAACTTGGCGTAGCCGACCGCCTCGAAGGCGGACATCTCCTCGTGGCGCGACTGGACGAACCGGGGCTTGTCGTCCGCGCGGCCCCATGCGGCCAACAGACCGTTGATCCCGTCACCTGGATAGGCGAAGACGTGCTCCACGTCCCACTCGCGCAGGCGCTGGAGGATGAAGTCGGCGACCTTGATCGACATGATGCTCCTTCTCGTGCTCGTGCTCGTGGGGTGGGGCAGTCGGTCCGCCGGTGGGCGTTCCGTCCGGCGTAGCAGGTGGTGGCCGGCCGCCGCCGAGAGGGCGGTCGCGCCCACGCCCGACGTGAGCGGCACGGCGTCCTGTCGCGACGGTTCGGGGCGGGCGGCCGGCTTCTCGGGGTGGTGGGAGGGGATCGGCCCGTCGAGGCCGAGGCCGAGGCCGAGGCCGAGGGTCAGGGCTTCGGCCAGGTGCAGGGCCTGTCGGCCGGTGGCCGCCTGGTCGATCTGCGTACGGCAGCTGAACCCGTCGGCGATCACCAGGGCGCTCGGAGTCGTCTTCCGCACGGCGGACAGGAACACCTGCGTGCCACCCGCCGCGGCACGCCGGCGGCTCCCGACGACGCGGGGGTGCGCGGCGAGCTGGAGGAGGCCGCGTACGCCCTCTGCGTCGTGATGGGCCAGCGCAGCGCCCACGGCGCGCTGCTGGCGGCGGAGCAGATGATCGCCGTCAACCGGCTGGAACCGCGGATGCTGCCGGTCGACGGCTGACGAACCTCGCCACGGTCAGAGGTGCAGTCGGCTGTTGCCTTCCTCGTGCCCGTCGGCGGCGGCCTCGTCGAACCACTGGTCCCCGGCCCCCAGGTAGCGGAAGCTGTGCGTGGTGCGGGCCGGCAGAGCCACGGTTACGGCCCGCATGCCGTCGCTCCGGGGTACGAGGACGTGCGCGCCCGGACGCCAGTCGTTGAACGTGCCCACGACGCTCACCGGCCCCGGCGGAACGTCCTCGGGGAGGACGAAGGTGACATCGGTCGTGTTCTTCCGCTGCTTGCGCTCCAACACGGCCTGTTCCTTTCCGTAGGGCGGGCGGCGCCCGCCGATCGGGGTCAGCCTGACGACCACTGCCCGGCCCGGCTGACGACCCGCCGTACGGGCGCCTTCCGCGTCACCCGTCCGGAGCGGGCCCGGCCGGGTGACGCCCACCCGGGGGGCCTCGGCCGGCCGGCGGTTTCGGTCCGGGCCGTTCGGGCAGAAGCCGACTGCCGTTCGGGCGGTGCGACCGCGACCACGGAACCGATCAAAGCGTCCGAGCGGGATCCATGGGGTGAAGGCGGTGGTCATGGACGCAGACGCGAGTGCCGCTCCGGCATCGGACAGCGGCCAGGGGTACGACGCGACTCCCTACCTGCCCTCGCGCGGCGGGCTGGCGGCCCTGCGCCGGGCCGCGGCCGACTGTCACGGGTGCCCGTTGTTCCGGGACGCCACGCAGACGGTCTTCGGCAAGGGCCCGGCCCGTTCGCGGCTGATGCTGGTCGGGGAGCAGCCCGGAGACCAGGAGGACGTGAAGGGAGAGCCCTTCGTCGGCCCTGCGGGGCAGTTGCTGCGCCGGGCGCTCGACGAGGCCGGGCTGGGTGACGAGAACGCCTACGTCACCAACGTGGTCAAGCACTTCAAGTTCACACCGGCCCCGCGCGGCAAGCGCCGGATCCACAAGGCTCCGAGCCTGCGGGAGATGACCGCGTGCAGGCCCTGGCTGGTGGAGGAACTGAGACTGGTCGCCCCTGACGTGCTGGTGGTGTTGGGAGGAACGGCAGGCAAGGCGCTGCTCGGCTCCTCCTTCCGGGTGGGCGAACGGCGTGGTGTCCTGCTGCCGATGCCGGACCCCTTCGGTGAGGAACCCGGAGCCGTCCCCGGCCAGCTGCTGGCCACGGTTCACCCCTCCGCGGTCCTGCGGGCCGACGACAGGGAAGCGGCCTTCGCGGGTCTGGTGGCGGACCTGTCCGTGGCGGCCACCGTGCTGGAGTAGGGGCCCGGGAGAGCGGCCTCCCGTGCTCGCCATCAGCCCGGGGCCCCGGTACGGGAACGTGCCGGACCAGTACCCGGACTGCTTCCACCGCGCCGAGCTCTCCAAGGAAGGCGGCACGGTCTCCCACCCGGTGTGCACGTCCTCGCGAACGGACGGCCGGGCCGGGCAGGCGCCCGCTCAAGGGGATGCTCACCGACCGGGACATCGTGGTGAGGGTCCTCGGCGCGGCAAGGACCCCGAGCAGGTGAAGGCCGGCGAGCTGGCACAGGGAGAAGCGGTCACGATCGGCGCCGACGACGAGGCCGAGGAGATCCTGACGACCATGAGCGAACACCAGGTCCGCCGGCTTTCGGTCATCGACGGCCACACCCTCGTCGGGATCGTCGCCCAGGCCGACGTCGCCCGCTCGCTCCCCGATCCGCGGGTGGGCGATCTCCTCGAAGCCCTCTCCGCCTGACCGCGACCAACGGGTGAAGCGGAAGCCGCGCCTTCGCTCGCCGGGCCTCGTCACACGAACCTGCGCGGCATGCTCCAGGTGGCGGGATGGGATGGACCGCGGAGGGTAGGGGCCCTGTACCGGGGTGCGGTCCGGCCTTCCGGCCGCGACGGGGCCGCATCCCGGCAGCCCTCGGTCTTCGCCCCCCGTTCGGGGATGCCGCCACCCGGGCTGGGCCGGCTGCTGCGGACACGCCGCCCCCTTGGGCCCCAGCGAGTGGTTGCCGCGGCCGAGCTCGGGCAGGTGCGTGGGCGTGGGGGAGGGATGAAGCGACCGCCGCGGGCCACGGCCGCGGAACACCAGCCGAAAGGACTTCTCAGATGTCGCGGGTGAAGGAAACGATCGAGGTTGATGTGCCGGTGACGATGGCCTACAACCAGTGGACGCAGTTCGAGTCGTTCCCGGAGTTCATGGACGGTGTGCAGCGGATCGAGCAGCGCACGGACACGCTCACGCACTGGGTGACGAAGATCGCCGGGGTGGAGCGTGAGTTCGATGCGGAGATCACCGAGCAGGTCCCCGATCAGAAGGTCGCCTGGGTCACCGTCGGCGGTGAGACCGAGCAGTCGGGGCTGGTCACGTTCCGGCGGATCGACCCCGCCCACACCGAGGTCACGCTGATGATGGACTTCGACCCGGACGGCATGGCGGAGAACATCGGTGACAAGCTCGGGTTCGTAGACCGGCAGGTCAAGGGCGACCTGCGGCGCTTCAAGCACTTCATCGAAGACCGCGGCACGGCCACCGGCCAATGGCGTGGGCAGGTCTGACCGCTGCTGCCCGACACCACCCCGGGCTGGGCGGTGGACGAAGCAGCAGTAAGAACAGTGGACGGCCGCCGTGCGCAACGCCGCACGGCGGCCGCCGGTATGCCGGGCGTCCGGCCTCGACAGCGTCCGGCCCTCAATCGGCCAGGGTCCCCTGCCGAGCATGCGGCGGGCGTTCCCCCTGCGAGGCCTGGCGAGCGACCGGCCGCCGACAGCACGTGGGCGGCGCGGCGGGAACCGTGCGCGGAGTCCTCCGTCCCGGGCCGTACAGGAGATTCCGCGACACCGGCCGGGCCGCTCGGCGATGTTCCCGCGACGCAGGGGTAGGTTCCCCGGCATGCGCACTCATGACCTCGTCATCGTAGGGGCGGGCTCCGGGAACGCCATCGTCGACGACCGTTTCTCCCATCTGGACGTCGCCATCGTCGACGAGGGGCCCTTCGGCGGAACCTGTCTGAACCGGGGATGCGTCCCGAGCAAGATGCTGGTGCATGTCGCGGACATCGCCGACGGCGTCCGTGATGCCGACTCCCTCGGAGTGGACGCGACGCTGCGGGGCGTCCGTTGGGCCGACGTACGAGCGAGGGTCTTCGGACGTCTGGACCGGGAGGCGGCCGAGGGCGAAGAGGGCAGGCGCGAAACCCCGTACGTCCATGTCTACAAGGGGCACGCCCGTTTCACCGAGGACCGGACACTCCTCGTCGGGGCAGGCGACGACACCGTCAGGATCCGGGGGGAGCAGGTCGTCGTCGCTGCCGGCAGCCGCCCCACCGTGCCCGAACGGGTGGCCGAATCCGGGCTCCCGTACGAGACGTCCGACACGGTCATGCGCCTGGACCGTCCGCCGCGGCACCTGGCGGTGCTGGGTGGCGGCTACGTCGCGGCCGAGCTCGCGCACGTCTTCCACGCCGCGGGCAGCCGCGTCACGGTCATCGAGCAGGAGGACACGCTGCTCGCCGCTCAGGACGAGACCGTCTCCGCCGCGTACACCGAGATCGCCGCAGGCCGCTACGACGTGCGCACGGGC
The DNA here is from genome assembly GCF_000720115.1 of Streptomyces sp. NRRL F-2580. Taxonomy (GTDB): domain Bacteria; phylum Actinomycetota; class Actinomycetes; order Streptomycetales; family Streptomycetaceae; genus Streptomyces. Next base: position 4,845 of record NZ_JOIR01000024.1, on the reverse strand, counting down.
ACGGCGCTGACCCGCGTCGAGGGCGCGCCGGGGCAGCTGGGCCTGGTATTGGACGACGGCACGACCGTGGAGGCGGACACCCTGCTCGTCGCCGTGGGACGCACCCCCAACAGTGACCGGATCCGGGCCGACCGGGCCGGGATCGCCCGGCACGGCGACGGGCGAATCGTCGTGGACGCCTTCCAGCGGACCACCGCCACCGGGGTCTTCGCCCTCGGTGACGTGTGCACGCCCTTCCCCCTCAAACACGTGGCGAACCGGGAGGCGCGGGTGGTGGCACACAACCTGCTGCACGCCGACGACCTGGTACGGACCTCCCACGAGGCCGTTCCCGCGGCCGTGTTCACCCGCCCCCAGATCGCGCAGGTGGGCAGGACCGAGCGGGAGTGCCGGGAGGAGGGACTCGACTACGCGGTCTCCGTGCGCCGTTTCTCGGACTCGGCGTACGGGTGGGCCCTGGAGGACGGCACCGGTTTCTGCAAGGTGCTGGCGGACCGCGGCACCGGACTGCTGCTGGGCGCCCACATCCTGGGCCCCCAGGCAGCCACCCTGATCCAGCCGCTGGTGGTGGCCATGAGCCTGGGGATCGGCGCCGCCACCCTGGCGCGCACTCCGTACTGGATCCATCCCGCCGCCACCGAGACGGTTTCGAACGCCCTTCTCGGCCTGGACCTCCGCTCCTCCACCCCCTGAGCGGATCAGGGGTCACGAGTCGTGTCGTCGGTCATCCGGTTCCAAACCGGCTGTCACGCCTGTCCTCTACGCCGTGCCCGGCCGGCCCGATCCGGGCGCGGGACCAGCGCGGGCGGGCGGAACGAGCCGATGGATTGTCCGGGTACGGGCGGGTAGGCGCAGTACACATGGCAGAGGCTGCGGGCCGGGGCGGCCCGCGCGGCCGAAGCAGCGCGAAGTGAGGTGAGGAGCATGACCGTCCCGGCGGGTTTCATGCCGCAGACCGCAGTGGTCACCGGCTCCGATTCCGGTATCGGCCGGGCCGTGGCCGTACGGTTCGCCCAGGCCGGCATCGACGTCGGCATCACCTGGCACACCGACGAGCGGGGGGCGCGGGACACCGCCGAGGAGGTCCGCGGTTACGGACGGCGGGCGGTGGTGTCCAGACTCGACCTCGCCGCGCTGCCGGACGCCTCGGAGGTCATCGACGTGCTGGCGGACGAGCTCGCGGGGATCGACATCCTGGTCAACAACGCGGGCACCGGCACGGCGACCCCGTTCCTCGACCTTGACCTCGCCACAGTGCGGCACGTACTGGACGTCGACCTCGTCGGCCCCCTCCTGTGCGGCCAGCGCGCGGCACGCAGGATGATCCGTCAGGGCCGGGGCGGTCGGATCGTCAACATCACGTCCGTTCACGAGCACCAGCCGAGGGTGGGCGCGGGCCCGTACTGCGCGGCCAAGGCCGGTCTCGGGCTGCTGACCCAGGTGATGGCTCTGGAGCTGGCTGAATACGGCATCACCGTGAACGCCGTCGCGCCGGGCGAGATCGCCACCCCCATGACCGGCCAGGAGGACGAGGACGTCCGGGTGGTGCGCAGGCCCGGCGTGCCGCTCGGCCGGCCGGGAGACGCCCGCGAGGTGGCCGAGGTCGTTGCCTTCCTTGCCGGGCCGGGAGCCTCGTACGTGACCGGAGCCTCCTGGGCGGTGGACGGTGGCATGCTCCGCATGGGCGCCATGGCCGGTTCGCACCTGGACCACGATCACTGGCGCACAGCCTGAAGGAATCCCCGTCCGCGCGCGGCCCGCTGAGCCGCCTGTTCCAGCTCCCGGCCCTCGTCGCGCTCTGCCGGGCTCCCATGCTCGGCCCGCACATCAGGTGGGGTGCGAGGGCGGTCAGAGGTGGCTTCGACTGCCGTGCGGCTGGGCCCACCGGCGGTGCAGGGCGGTGCGCGCCTGCGAGGGGAGGAGACGGGTCACCGCATGCTGTGAGCGGGTACGCAGGGATCCCGCGACCTTGCGTGTTCTACGGTCCATGAGCGCGCGGTAGCCCTGGCGCGCCACCAGCGCTGGATCGTCCTTCTTCGCCCGCCCGAGACGGGTGTCCAGCAGACCGGCACGTACGAAGAACCGGGTGTCGGTGGCACCGGGCAACAACGCGGTGACGGACACCCCGGAGCCCTCCACCTCGGTGTGCAGGGCTTCCGCGAAGGACTCCAGGAAGGCCTTGGAGGCGTTGTAGACCGCGTGGTACGGCCCCGGAATCTCGGCGGCCACCGACGCGACGACGAGTAGCCGCCCCTCTCCCCGCCGGGCCATGTCGCTCAGCAGCCGGTGGGCCAAATGCACGGTCGAGAAGACATTGACGTCGATGAGCCGGGTCAGGTCCGCGAGGTCGGTTTCCAGAAAGGCGCCACCACGGCCGATTCCCGCGTTCAGAACCGCGGCGCTCACGGGCCGGCCGAGGGCGCGGAGCTCCGCCAGCAAGGTCTCCACACCGCCGGGGGTCGCCAGATCGACGCGGGTCGCGTGAACCCGGGTGCCGTACAGCCGGAGCCTGGCCACCGCTTCGTCGAGGAGTTCGTCCTCGGCGGTGACCGCCAGTTCGTATCCGTGCCGGGCGAACTCCCGGGCCAACTCCAGACCGATGCCGCTGGAGGCGCCGGTGATCACAGCAAGGGGATGTGAGGTGTCCATGACATTCTGCGCCTCTCGTACGGTGCCTGGGGCGACGCCAGCCGCGGAAGCAGCCGCTCCACGGGGCGACTGCCCGGCAGCGGGCGCTTCAAGCCCAGGCGGGGCTCCGCCCAGCGACGTCGAATTGCGCGCCGCCGCTCGATTCAGCGGTCTCAGACGGCCCTCCGACGATGCCGTGGGTCGCCGGCGGGCCGAACCAGGCCGCCCGCCCTCCCCGAGCCGGCTGAGCGCGGACGCGGAGTCGTGCACGCCGCGCGGCCGCCATCCGGCAGCTGTGCCGGAAGGAGTGGGGAGACCTGCTGCGGGTAGGCGCCGAATGCCCCGGGCCCACCGGAGTCACCGCGTTCCGCGAGGACGCCGGGGCCGGGCAGGACCCGGGCCTTCGAACGGAGGAGGGCAGATTCATGTCCGAACATTTCTCAGAACCCGACCGGCAGCGAGGTGGCGGACCCGGTCCGGAGGGCGGGGTGCCACCCGGCGAGACACCGCCCGGTGAATCCAGCACCGGCTCCGGAGCGGGCCCGTACCGGCCCCTCACACGTGGCTGGGCCAAAGGGCCCCTCGTGGTGATCTGCCTGCTGGCCTTGGTCTTCGCCCTGTTCTTCCTTGCCTACGCCATCATCCTGAACCTTTGACGTCCGCCTCGGCCCGGCCCGAGCGACGCCCTGCGGCCGCCCCCGACAGGGCGGACGCACTCGTCAGAGCAAGGGGCGGATTCCGGGTTCTGCTGTCCGTCCATGGCCTCCCCGGCTGCCCGGCCCGTACCACCGCCCGCGGCACGCCCGGGCGGCGTGGGTGGCGCTGCCCTGCTCGTCACTGACCAGCTGACCGGGGCAAACGCCGGGAGCGGGCCCGACCCCACGAAATGGAGTGCAGCTCGCAAAGGGAGTCCTGGCAGAGCCAGTGCTTCGCCGCGGGCTCCTGCTGCTCGCCGCCGTCACGACGGTCGCAGTGGTGTGGCGAGCCAGGAGGCCCCGCTGAGGGACCACCCGTCCCTTGGGCCACGACTCCCATGGGGGCCCGTAACCTGCGGCCGAGTCCCAGTACCGCGTCACCGTCACCGATGGCGGACGGGGTCCCGCCACGCGGCGGTACGGGTTCCGGGGGCGGGTGGTGGGCAGTGCCGGTGGCGCGGGCCGCCTCCGCGGCTTCGTCCAGGGGCCGGCGCAGCAGCAGGGTGGGCGCGGCCCTGCGGCCCGGGCCGCCGCCGGACCGGACGAGGTCGTCGATGACGGCCGTCGGGTGGGCCCATGGGCGGCCATTCGGACGGGCAAGGCTCTCCGATCGGGTGGGGGTGCGTACGTCGGGCGCTCATGCTCTGCCGTGTGGGGGATGACTGTCTGCCGGGGCGGGATGGCCCGGCCCCAGCAACCAGTGAAAGGCGGATGAGGAATGGGACACGGCGGGAACATGATCGAGGAGCTGATGGCGGATCACCGGGAGGTCGAGGAGATCTTCGGCCGGATCCAGTCCAAGCCCGGCCAGGGGCAGGAACTGCGTGACCTGGTCGACGAGGTCACCATCGAGCTGGTGCGGCATTCGGTCGCCGAGGAGCAGTACCTGTACCCGGCGGTCCGCGAGTACGTCGAGGGCGGTGACCGGCTGGCGGACAAGGAGATCGAGGACCACGGCCGGGTCGAGAAGATCCTCAAGCAGCTGGAGAAGATGGATACCGGCGATGCGCAGATGAGCCCGGTGCTGCAGCAGCTCATGGAGGAGGTGGCGGAGCACATTCAGGACGAGGAGAACAATCTCTTCCCGATGCTGCGGCGCACCTGTTCCGCCGAGAAGCTGGATGAGCTGGGGGACAAGGTGCGGCGGGCCAAGACCATGGCCCCGACCCGCCCGCACCCCTCCGCGCCGTCCACTCCACCGGCGAACAAGCTCCTCGCCCCGGGTGCCGGTCTGGTCGACAGGGCCCGCGACTTCGTCACCGGCCGCGGAAAGTCCTGACCGGCCCGGCAGCCGGGACCGGTGGGGCATGGGGCGACCGCGCACGCACGCGGACGCCCCAGGCGCCCCCTGGTGGGGGCGTGACGCGGGTTACCCCGGGGTCGGTGACGGCCCCCTACACTGGTCGTTCACCAGCGGGGCAACGCGGCTCCGTACAGAACAGCTCACCGCCGGCCAGCCGGTCCCGGGTGGGCTCGCCGCTGAGGACCGATCGCCCGTGCCCGCCGACCTGACCGCGCTCAT
>NZ_JOIR01000023.1 GCF_000720115.1 Streptomyces sp. NRRL F-2580 | reverse complement strand
ACGGTTGATGCCGTCGATCAGCGAGTGACGGCAGCCGTACTTGTTGTCGAACTTCGACTTCGTCACCGCGTCGTTCACGTTGATCGCCGGGAACAGCAGCGTGCCCTCGGCCATCATCTCGTACAGACGGTGGACACCCGTGGTGGTCTCCTCCGTCACGCCGCGGATCTCGGACGCGAGCTGGGTCCACTTCTGGGGGGACTCGCCGAGGGTGCGGTTGAGCAGGGTGAGGATGTGGGCGTACTCCTCGGAGTCCGCGGTGGACGGGTCCGGGGCCGCGCCGGCCTTCTCGAACTCGACGCCCTTGTGGACGAGGAGGGTGGCGTCACCACCGTCGTCGAGGATCATGTTCGGGCCGCCGGTGGGGGTGTTCGGCCAGGTCAGCGCCTGCTCCGTGCACCACCAGTACTCCTCCAGGGTCTCGCCCTTCCAGGCGAAGACGGGGATGCCCTGCGGGTTCTCCGGGGTACCGTTCGGGCCCACCGCGATGGCGGCGGCTGCGTGGTCCTGGGTGGAGAAGATGTTGCAGGAGGCCCAGCGGACCTCGGCGCCGAGGGCGGCCAGCGTCTCGATCAGGACCGCGGTCTGGATCGTCATGTGCAGCGAGCCGGTGATGCGCGCGCCGGCCAGCGGCTGCGCCTCGGCGTACTCGCGACGGATCGACATCAGGCCGGGCATCTCGTGCTCGGCCAGGGTGATCTCCTTGCGGCCGAAGGCGGCAAGGGACAGGTCTGCGACCTTGAAGTCCATGGGTGCTGCTCCTCATGGTTCGAGAGGTGGGTACGGCTGGTCCGTGCGCCGTCCTGGGGACGGGACACCGAGCACAGTCCGTCGGGGGTCCTCTCTCCCCTCGGCCGGTCGCGAGGACCGCCCGACCCGCCATCAGCAGCGACGCCTGACACTGACGACGAATCTACACCGATCGGTGGAGTGAGCCCCAGTCAGACGAGGAAGAAGGCGTGTGGTGATGTCAGGCCCGCCGGCTGACGCTTTCGGAGCCTTTCGGACTTTTGATCCGCCGTGGATCTCAGTGACCAGTCCGGCAGACCCATCCGTGGACGGGGGCGCGGGCAGGCCCCCGGGCAGGCCCGGGCGCCCGAGACTGCTCGCCGTCACCGCGTGCCCCACGCAGGCCGCCGACGCCTCGGTGTCGTGTTCATCCTGGGCGTGCTGCGTGAGATCCGCTGATCACGGCCCCGACCGCGTTCCGTACGATGCGGCGCGCACGGAACGGATCGAAGGGGTGGGGCGGATGGAACGCAGGCGGGGCCGGAGACGGGGCATCGGGGCGATCGTGCTGCTGGTGGCGGGCGGGCTGCTGGTGCTCGGCGGGACGGTCTGCGGGGCCACGGCCGACGGGCACTCGGAGGTGGACTACGAGAAGTACCGCATACCGGGCGACCACATGCGGCCGACGTACGCGGCGGGGGACACCGGCTGGTTCTCCATGGGGGCGGCGGGCGAGGAGCTGGAGATCGGGCGCGGGGACGTGGTGCTCGCATCGGTTCCGGAGTGGCGGGCCGGCGGGCTCCTGCTGTCGCGGGTGGTGGCGCGCGGCGGAGACCGGATCGAGCACCGGCTGGGCGAGAGCACGCTGCGGCTCAACGGGGAGCCGTTGGACGAGCCGTACATCCTGGACCGGTGGGTTCCGGCGGTCGTGCCGTTCGACGTGACGGTTCCCGAGGGGCGGATGTTCCTCATGGGTGACAACCGCGGGAACTCCGCGGACTCCTCGATGCACCTCTCCGAGGACGGCGGCACCATCGCCCTGTCGGCGATCCGTGGCGAGGCCGTCGTGCGGCCGACGGAGCTCGTCGTCGCGGGCGGCCTCTTGGTCGTCGGCGCCCTCGTGTTCCTGCTCGGGGGTTTGCTGGGGATCGTGGCGCTGGTGGCGCGCCGCGGGAAGCCGTCGCCGGCGCAGCCCGGCTGGGGTGTCCCCGTTCCCGGCGCCTCGGACTGAGGGGCGGCGCCCGCGGGGCCGGGTGCGCGAAGGCCCCCGCGGGCCGGTGCTCGCGGGGGCCTTCGTACGTCCGTGGGTTACTTGGCGGCTTCCGGGCGGTAGATGTCCGGCTCCAGGTAGATCACGCGGGCGATCGGGACCGCCTCGCGGATGCGGGCCTCGGCTGCGTCGATCGCGTTCGCCACCTCGGTCGCGGTGTCGTGGCCCTCGACGGCGATCTTGGCGGCGACCAGCAGCTCCTCCGGGCCGAGGTGCAGGGTCCGCATGTGGATGACGCCGGTGACGACGTCCCCGTCGACGAGCGCGGTCTTGATCTTCTCGATCTCTTCGACGCCCGCGGACTCGCCGAGCAGCAGGGACTTGGTCTCCGCGGCCAGGACGATGGCGATCACGATGAGCAGGGCGCCGATGCACAGGGTGCCGATGCCGTCCCAGACGCCGTTGCCGGTCAGCAGGGCGAGGCCGACGCCGCCGAGCGCCAGGACCAGGCCGACGAGCGCCCCGAGGTCCTCCAGGAGGACGACGGGCAGCTCGGGGGCCTTGGCCCGCCGGACGAACTGGATCCAGGTCTGCTTGCCCCGGATCTCGTTCGACTCCTTGATCGCGGTGTGGAAGGAGAAGGACTCGGCGATGATCGCGAAGAGGAGCACGCCGACCGGCCAGTACCAGGCCTCGATCGGGTGCGGGTGGTTGATCTTCTCGATGCCCTCGTAGATGGCGAACATGCCACCGACGGTGAAGAGCACGATGGAGACGAGGAAGGCGTAGATGTAGCGCTCGCGCCCGTACCCGAAGGGGTGTTGCGGGGTCGCCTCGCGCTTGGCCTTCTTCCCGCCGAGGAGCAGCAGCCCCTGGTTCCCGGAGTCCGCCAGCGAGTGGACGCTTTCCGCGAGCATCGACGAGGATCCGCTGAAGAGGAATGCCACGAATTTGGCTACCGCGATGGCGAGGTTGGCGGCGAGTGCCGCCACGATCGCCCTGGTACCGCCCGACGCGCTCATGGGTGCAGGTGTCCTTCCTAGCCGCTGACTACCGGCCGCACATTGTTGCAGCCGACGGGACGGACGCCGCGTCAGACCACCACGGTGGCACGGAAGACCGTCCCGCTTCCGGACAGTTCGACCTTTTCGCCCGCCGGTACGAAGACCGATTCACCGGGGGCCAGCGGCAGTTCGCCGGCCGTCACCGAACCGGCCGTGCAGAGCAGGATCTGCGGGGCGTCGTGCGACAGCACGCGGGAGGCGCCGCCGGGCGCGAGGAGGAAGCGGGAGAGCCGGAACTCGTCGATGGGGCTCTCGTAGACCTCCTCGCCGCCGTCACCTTCGGGGCGCAGCACGTTCGGGTCGCCCGGCTCGAAGCGCGCGATCTTCAGCAGTTCGGGCACGTCCACGTGTTTGGGGGTGAGTCCGGCGCGCAACACGTTGTCGGAGTTGGCGAGCAGCTCGACGCCGAGGCCGTCGATGTAGGCGTGCGGGACGCCCGCGCCGAGGAACATCGCCTCACCGGGCTGGAGTCGGACGTGGTTGAGGAGCATGGCCGCGATGACCCCCGGGTCGCCCGGGAAGTGGTGGGCCAGGGTGGCGTACGGGGCGTACGGTCCGCCCAGGCGCTCGGCGGCGGCCGCGGTCTCGTGGACGGTGTGGGCCATCTCGGCGCGGTCCGCGGTCAGTACGGCGGTGAGCATCTCGCGCAGGGCCGCCTCTTCGGGGTGCGCGTGCAGCAGGTCGACGTACGGCTTGAGGCTGTCCACGTCCAGGCCCGCGAGGAGTTCGGCGGCGGCCAGCGGCGCGCGGAAGCCGCACAGCCCGTCGAACGCGGTGAGCGCGCAGATCATCTCGGGCTTGTGGTTGGGGTCCTTGTAGTTGCGGTGCCCCGCGTCGATCGGGACCCCGCGGCGCTCCTCGTCCTCGAAGCCCGCCTTGGCCTGGGCCTGGTCGGGGTGGACCTGGAGGGAGAGCGGCGCGCCCGCGGCGAGGATCTTGAGGAGGAAGGGCAGCCGGGGACCGAACTTGGCGACGGTGGCGGCGCCGAGCTCGCCTTCGGGGTCGGCGGCGATGACGTCCGAGAGGGCGACCTGTCCGGCACCGCGGTCGAGGCGGGAGGGGGCGCCGGGGTGGGCGCCCATCCACAGCTCGGCCTGGGGCTCACCGGTGGGTTCGACACCGAGGAGCGCGGGGAGCGCCGTGGTGGATCCCCAGGCGTAGGGGCGGATCGTGTTCGTCAGGCGGTCCATCGTCGTCTTCCTGGATAGAGCCGGGGCAAGAGCGTGTACCTCAGCCGTGTCCCCCGGAGGCCAACGCCAGGTAGGCGGTGGCGAAATCCGTGACGGCGAGGAGTTCGGCGAGTTGCTCCAGCTCGACGCCCTCTTCCGGTTCGAGCTCGCTGATGGCCGTGTCGTGGCTGAGGGCGAGCTCGCGTGCGGCGGGGGCGGCGGTCAGGCCGCCCGCCGGCCGGTCACGCAGCAGGACGATGCGGGCGCGGAGGGCCTGGGGCTCTTCGACCCGGTCGCGGAAGAAGTCTTCGGGGTCGGCGCCGGCCGCGAAGGCCCCGGCGAGCAGGATGCCGTGGGAGGGCAGTGCCTCGGGGAGCGCGGCGGCCAGTGCGGGGCGGCCGGCGAGCTCGGCGAGGGTGGCGGCGAAGCGGCGGCCGGCGGGTGCGGCGCCGACGCCCTCGCTCCAGATGAGCGGGAGGGAATCGGCCAGCTCGGCGGCGAGGGTCTTGGCCGGGTTGGAGTAGGTGGCGATGGCGGGCCCGCAGCGTTCGGCCGTGCGGTCGAGCCGGTCGGCGACGAGCTGCAGGGTGTCGGGGGCGGCGGTGATCAGGCCGACCTTGTCGAGGAGCAGCAGCAGGGGCGTGAGCAGCGCCCACAGGGCCCCGGGGCCCGCGGCGGCGGATTCGTCGTACTCCTGGTACGGGGCCTTGGCCATCGGTACGAGGAGCCCGTGCGCACCGTCCACGGCCTCGCTCAGCGGCGAGCGCTCCGGGGCGACGGCGACGACGGTGCAGCCGCGCCGGTACGCCTGCTCGGCGAGGACGGCCAGCCCGGGCTCGGTGCCGTCGGTGGTGGCGATGAGCAGCAGGTCGATCGGGCCGGCCCAGCCGGGCAGGGCCCAGCGCAGTGCGCCGGCCGCGTGCGCGACGCCGGTGGGGTCGAGCCGGATCACCGGCGCGGAGGCGCCTGCGAGGGCGCCCAGCAGGTCGGCGACGCCCGTGGCGGCGGTGCCGGGCCCGGCGATCAGGACCGCGCGGGGACGGCCGTCGGGCCGCAGCTCCGCGAGGCCCGCCTCGTTCGCGTGCCGGGCCGCGGTACGGACTCTCGCCCCGGCCTCGGCCGCGCCGCGGAGCAGGCCCCGTCGGTCGACGCGGGCGAGATCGTCCGGTGCGTCGAGGAGCGACTCGTCGAGCATGGCGGCCTCCGGCGGTGTTGACGGATCCAGGGTTGCGGAATGATCAGGCGGGGCGGCGGGCCTCGTCGACCAGGAGCACCGGGATGCCGTCGCGGACCGGGTACGCGAGGCCGCAGTCCTGGCCGGTGCAGATCAGCTCGGGGGCCGTCTCGTCGGCCGACTTGTCCTCGAGGGGCGAGTGGCAGGCGGGGCAGGCGAGGATCTGCAGGAGGCCGGCTTCGAGCGGCATGGGGCGGTTCCCTTCGGGCATGCGGATGGTTCTGGGGTGGGGCGAGGTCAGCGTACCGCCGAGTCAACTCCGGTGCGGGCTGGAGTGGCGTGGTGGCTCACGCCGGGGGATCCCGGCTCCGCCGGGTACCGGGCTCCGCCCGGACCCCCACTCAAACGCCGCCGGGGCTGGTTGGTGGCGGCCGGCGCTGAAAGGTGCGGCCGAGTCGGGGGCGGAACCTGTTCCGCCCCTGACCGGCGAGCCCTGTTCAGCCTCGGATGAGGGCCAGGACCTCGTCGCGGACCTTGGCCAGGGTGGCCTCGTCACGCGCCTCGACGTTCAGGCGCAGCAGGGGTTCGGTGTTGGAGGCGCGGACGTTGAACCACCAGTCCTCGCCCGTCGCCGTCAGACCGTCCAGCTCGTCCACCGTCACTCCCTCACGGCCCGCGTAGGTGGCCTTCACCGCCGCCAGCCGGGCCGCCTGGTCGTCGACCGTCGAGTTGATCTCACCCGAACCCGCGTACCGGTCGTACGAGGCCACCAGGGCCGACAGCGGGCCGTCCTGGCCGCCCAGCGCCGCCAGCACGTGCAGCGCGGCCAGCATGCCCGTGTCCGCGTTCCAGAAGTCCTTGAAGTAGTAGTGCGCCGAGTGCTCACCGCCGAAGATCGCACCCGTCTTCGCCATCTCCTCCTTGATGAAGGAATGACCGACACGCGTACGGACCGGGGTGCCACCGTTCTCACGCACGACCTCCGGCACCGACCAGGAGGTGATCAGGTTGTGGATCACCGTGCCCGTGCCGCCGTTGCGGGCCAGCTCACGCGCCGCGACCAGCGCCGTGATCGCGGACGGGGAGACGCCCACGCCGCGCTCGTCCACGATGAAGCAGCGGTCCGCGTCACCGTCGAACGCGATGCCCAGGTCCGCGCCCTCCGCCAGCACCCGCGCCTGCAGGTCCACGATGTTCTTCGGGTCCAGCGGGTTGGCCTCGTGGTTGGGGAACGTGCCGTCCAGCTCGAAGTACATCGGGACCAGATCCAGCGGCAGACCCTCGAACACGGTCGGCACGGTGTGACCGCCCATCCCGTTGCCCGCGTCCACGACCACCTTCAGCGGACGGATCCCCGACAGGTCCACCAGACCCCGCAGATGCGCGGAATACCCCGGCAGACTGTCCAGCTCCGAGACCGTCCCCGCAACGGTGCCGGCCGCCACCGCCGGGGCACCCGCCTCAACCCACTTCTCCACCAGCTCACGGATCTGCGACAGACCCGTGTCCTGACCCACCGGAGCCGCACCCGCACGGCACAGCTTGATGCCGTTGTACTTCGCCGGATTGTGCGACGCCGTGAACATCGCACCCGGCAGATCCAGCGAACCCGACGCGTAGTACAGCTGGTCCGTCGAACACAGACCGATCAGCGTCACATCCACCCCACGCGCCGCCGCACCCCGCGCGAACGCCGCCGAGAGACCCGGCGACGACGGCCGCATGTCATGGCCGATCACGATCGCCGAAGCACCCGTCACCTCGACGAACGCACCACCGAACAGCTCGGCCAAGGACTCGTCCCACTCGTCCGGCACAACGCCACGCACGTCATACGCCTTGACGATGTTCGAAAGATCTGCGGCCACTGCCTGCCCTCCTGAGGTTCTGTGCGGTTCGGCAAACCTACCCTGCACCAGGAGCGCCTACCGAGGCGAACGGGGCGTCAGGAATCGGGCGATCTCAGGACGCGCAGGTGTCCACGACGGGTCTCGCCGGTGGCCGGGCGGCCCTGGCCGGAGCCGCCGGCCTCCGCCGCGCGCCCGGGCGGGCGGGCGGCTTCGCGGACCGCGTTGGCGAGGGCTTCGAGGTCGTCGCCGCTGGGGCGGGACGGCCCGGAGCCGTCGGACAGGCGGACGACGTCCCAGCCGCGCGGGGCGGTCAGGCGCTCCGAGTGCTCGGCACACAGGTCGTAGCAATGGGGCTCGGCGTAGGTGGCGAGCGGGCCGAGAACTGCGGTCGAATCGGCGTAGACGTACGTCAGTGTCGCGACGGCAGGGCGGCCGCACGCGGTGCGCGAACAACGACGTACAAGGCTCACGACGTTGGACGGTACCGCACTCTTGACCGGGCCGCGACGACTCCACCGCCGCTCACTCCCCCGTGTCGTGCTCGGGGCTACCCTGCGGGGGTGATGGACACCCCTCTGCCTCCCTGCCCCGGCGAGCCCCCCGCAGGGGCCCCCACCGAGCCGCGTCCGCGCCGGCGGGACCGGCACGGACGCGGGATGCGCGGGCCGGTGGCCCCTCCTCAGGTGCCGCTGGCGGCGAGTCGGGCGGAGCTGTTCGGGGACCTCGTACGGGACTCCGTGGAGCGGCTGGAGCGGCGCTGGCCGCAGCTGGCCGAGGTGGAGTTCCTCGTCGGTGACGTCCCGGGTCCGCCGGGTGGCGCGGACGGTGGCTGGAACGACGAGGCGGTGCCGCTGGGTGCGGTGTCGGAGTCCCGTGAGGGGCGGCCGGCCCGGGTCGTGGTCTTCCGGCGGCCGGTGGAGATCCGCACGAAGACGCGGGACGAGAAGGCGATGCTGGTCCACGAGATCGTGGTGGAGCAGGTGGCGGAGCTGCTGGGGCTGTCGCCCGAGACCGTGGATCCGCGGTACGGGCAGGACTGACGGAGGCGGGGACCGCCGGGGTCCCCGCCTCGTCGTCCGGTGGGTCCGGGTTACCTGGTGAGGACCGAGAGGTCCTGGGCGGCCCGGGGGACGGCGACCGTGGAGTGGTCGTCCGAGAGGGTCTGGACGGTGAACATCGCGATGCCCTCGGCGGGGAGGGACAGGGTGCGGGCCGCGTGGACCGGGCCGCCCGAGAGGGTCTCGACGGTGAGCGCGTAGGAGCCCTTGCCGCCGGCCGGGGCCAGGGACAGCGTCTGTGTGGTGCCCGCCTTGACCGTGACCTCCTGGGAGGCCGGCTCGCCGCCGCCGGTGCCAGGCGAGGCCGTCACCTTGACCTTGGCGTCCGCGGCGGGGGCGGTCAGCGACAGCAGGGTCGTGTTCTCGTCGGGCCGGTTGTCGGCCACGGTCGCCCGGGTCCCGACCGGTCCGGCGGCCGGGACGAAGCCGAGCTCCTGCTTGGCGCCGCTGCCGCGGACCACCCGTACCGCCGCGACGACCGGGGCGGCCTTCTTGGCATCGACCGGGCCCAGCAGCAGCGAACCGGGCTCGCCGCGGGTCAGGTCCTTGAGGTCCAGGACGGCCGTCATGCCGGCCTTGACGTGCAGTTGTTCGCTGCCGGCCGGGCTGATCGCGCCGCCGGGCGCCGCCAGGCGCACCTTCAGGTCCGCGTCCTCCTCGCCCGGTACGAAGGCCACGAGCCGTACGGAGGCGGCGTCGGCCGGGATGCCCGGCAGCACCAGCGAGCCCGCCGGGTCCGTGGAGGCCGGCAGCCAGTCGGCGCCGACGCCCTCCTCGGCGACCTGCACCGAGGCGCCCACCCGGCCCGCGCGGGTCGTCACGTGGGCGGTGGCGTCGGCGAGCTGGGCGGCCGGGACGAGCGAGGAGAGCAGGACGGTCTTCGTGGACTTGGGGTCGACGCGGATGTTCTCGCTGGCGCCGCCCTCGGGCTTGGCCAGTCCGTCCGGGCCGAAGAGCTTGATGTCGACGATGGCGGCGGCGTCGTCGGGGTTGGTGAGGTGGACGTAGTCCTCGCGGCCCTTGGCCGTGCTCACCGCGGGGAACCAGAAGTCGGTGCCGGGCGCGGTGCAGCCGACGCCGAGCAGGCCGCGGGCGCGGCCGACCGAGACCTTGGTGGTCAGCTGCGCCGTCCAGCCGGGGGCGAGGGCCCCGTCGGCGCTGCCGGTGAGGGCGGGCGCGTCGGCGCCGTTGGCGGTGGCCCCGACGGGCTTGCCCGGTTCCTTGGCCTCCAGCACCGGCTTGGCGTCCTTGGTCGCGCCGAGCAGCCGGGCCGAGCCCTTGCCCTCTCCGGCGGGGGCGCCCGGGGTGAAGGAGGTGTAGGTGGTCTCCGCGATGTCCGAGGAGCTGGGCCCCGGGCACACCAGCAGGGACCGCTCCACCGGCATCCGGGCCGCGGCCGCCGCCTTGCCGTCGCCGGTCTTGCCGTCGGCGGCGGGGGCGGTGAGGGCGGCGATGCCGGTGAGGGCGGCCAGCGCCGCGGTCACGGCGGCCAGCGTCAGGGGTGCGCGCTGCTTCACTGCTGGGGGCTCCCGTCAGGACGCGGGTCGTGCGGTGCGTGGGGGTCGTACGGTGCGTGGGGGTCGTACTGCTCGTACTGCTCGTACGGGTACTGCTGTGGGTACGGGGCCTCGTAGGCCTGCTGTCCCGGCTGTCCCTGCTGTCCCTGCTGTCCCTGCTGGTCGTATCCCGGGTACTGCTCGTACGGGGCCGGCTGCTGGGGCTGCGGCTCGTAGGTGTAGCCGCCCTGGTCGCCGTAGGGCTGGTAGGCGTACGCCTCCTCGCCGTAGACCGGCTGCGCCGGGATCTGCGCGTACGGGTCGGCGACCGCGGCGGTCTCCACCGGTGCGGGGGCGGGCTCGGCCTCGGCGCGCAGCCGGCGGGCGCGGCGGCCCTCGCCGGCCTCGCCCGGGCCGGGCTGGGACGGGATCGCGGCCTCCTCCTCGGGCAGGTCGTCGTCGAGCTGGGCGCGGCGGCCCGGCAGGGCCATCACCAGCAGGACGAGGGCGAGGAGGCCCTGCGCCCAGTACCAGGCGCTCCGCAGGAGGGAGTCCTCGTGGACGAGGTCGAGGTGCCCGCCCGCGGCGGGCAGTTCGAAGCCCTGGGCCCAGCCGTCGAGGGTCTTCGCCTTGAGCGGCTTGCCGTCGAGGGTGGCCTGCCAGCCGGCGTCGGCGCGGTCGGCGATGCGCAGCACACGGCCGGCCTCGCCCGAGGGGATCTTGCCGTGGGCCTCGACGGGTCCGGCGGCGACCGGGATCGGGGCCTCGCCCTGCTTGGCGGAGATGATGACGGCGCGCGGCAGCCAGGGCTCGACGCCCCACAGCGAGGTGCCGTCCTGCTGGTGGCGCCGGCTCAGGCCCGGGGTGGCGTCGAGGACGCGGCGGATCTCTTCGGGGCCGCCGGGGCGGAACATCACGAAGCGGATGGCGTAGGCGCTGAGCTGGCTGGACTGGTCGGCGCCGGAGCCGGCGACCAGGTTGGAGACGACCTTGTCGAGCCGGGGGTCGCCGCCGGTCCGGGCGGTGATCTCGGCGTCGCCGAGGCGGCCGCCGGAGCCGCGGACGAGGCTGTAGGAGACGGTGGCGGGCGGGTCCAGGTCGAGGATCAGGGTGCGGGTCTGGTTGTCGTCGCCGCCGGCGTCGGCGACGAAGGCCGGGACCTGGACCGGGTCGCGGCGCTCCAGCGGGCCGTCGGCGCCGGCGATCATCCAGGTGGCGGCGGCGACCACCGGGCCCGCGGCGGCCGCGAGGGCGATGAGCGCGGCCAGCGGCTGGCGCCAGCCGAAGCTGCGGGCGGCGACCCGTTCCTTGGCGCCGTCCGCGCCGAGCGCGGCGGCCGCGAGCAGGGCGAGTCCGTAGACGAGGGTGGCGGGGCCGGCCCAGGCGGTCCGGTTGGCGAGGACGGCGAGGAGCAGCGCTGCCAGGGCGGCGGCCCAGGCGGTGCGGACGGCGAACCGGCGGTCGGTGCGCAGCAGGGCGGCCAGCGCGGCGAGGACGATGCCGGCGAGCAGCAGGCCGGCGCCGGTGCCGGGGCCGCCGGGGTTGATGCCGAGCAGGTCGAGGGCGCCGGCGGCGCCGGTTCCGTAGGGCAGTCCGGCCTCTTGGAGGAGGCGGCCGGGGTGCGTGAGCAGGCCGAGCGACCAGGGGGCGAGCACGACCATCGGGACGGCGAGGGTGGCGAGCAGCCGGGGGCCGTACGCCTTCCAGTGCGCGCGGCGCAGGACGAGTGCGGCGGTCCCGAGGACCGCGGCGAGCGGCCAGACCACGGGGGTGAAGGCGGTGGCCAGGGTCAGCAGGAGCGTGTACGTCCACACCGCGCGCCAGCTGCCGCGCTTGTCGGCGGTCGACTCGCCGCCGCCGAGGGCGAAGGCGGCGACGGCGGAGCGGGCGATGAGCGGCAGCACGACGGCGAGGACGGCGGTGCCGAGGCGGCCGCCGGCGAGGGCTCCGGTGACGGCGGGGAGGAAGGCGTAGGCGATGGCGGCCCAGGCGCGCAGCAGTCGGGACTCGACGAGCGGCCGGGAGGCGAAGTAGGCGGTGAGGCCGGCGAGCGGGACGGATCCGACGAGCAGCAGGGTCAGTGCGGCCTGGGTGGAGCCGAACAGCAGGGTGGCGAGGGCGCCGAGGACGGCGAGGTAGGGGGGCGCGGAGGCGGTGGAGCCGGTGCCGACGGCCTGCCAGCCGTCGGTGTAGGCGCGCCAGAGTTCGGGGCCGCTGTCGGGGGCGGGCAGCAGGGCGCCGCCCATGAGGGAGCCGCCGACGAGGAGGCCGCGGCAGGCGGCGAGGGAGACGAGCAGGAGGAGGCCGAAGAGGACCGGCGCGGGGTTGCGGGCGATCCGCTTGAGGCGGGCGAAGCGTTCCTCGGCCACGGCGTAGTCGCCGTCCTCGCCGGGGGCGGTCAGGATGCTGCCTCCGCCGTGCCGGCCCGCGGGGGCGACGTCGGTGTCGCGGTCGCCGCCGAAGTAGCCGGCGAGCTGTTCCGCGTTGGCCCGCAGGGAGGCGCCCGGCGGGGGGAAGAGCGGGCGCAGGTCGGCGGCGGGGACGGCGGGGCGGCGGCGGGCCTTGCGGGCGGCGAGGATCCGGCCGGGGCGCAGCAGGGTGGCGAGGAGGCCGGTGATCTCGTCGACGGCCTGGCCGGGGGCCTTGCCGATGAGGTAGGCGAGGGTGCGCAGGACGGTGCCGAGGAGGACGCGCAGCAGGACGTAGGGCAGGGCGCGGCCGGAGCTGTTGGCGAGGATGGTGTAGACGGCGCCGGCCTTGTCGACGCGGTGCGGGCCGGCCGCGGTGCGGCCGGCGCAGTCGACGGTGCGGCGTTCGCGGGCGGAGGCCTCGGCGTGGCGCAGGACGGCGTCGGGGGCGACGAGGACGGTGTGGCCGGCGCTCTGGGCGCGCCAGCACAGGTCGACGTCGTCGCGCATCAGGGGCAGGCGGCGGTCGAAGCCGCCGAGGTCGTCGTAGACGTCGCGGCGGACCAGCATGCCGGCGGTGGAGACGGACAGGACGGGGCGGACCTGGTCGTGCTGGCCCTGGTCCTGTTCCCGGCGGTCGAGTCCGGTCCAGCGGCGGCCGCTGCGGGCGATGGTGACGCCGGCTTCGAGGAGCTGCTTCTTGTCGTACCAGCCGCGCAGTTTGGGGCCGATGACGGCGGCGTCGGGGTTCTCCTCGGCGACGCGGAGCAGTTCGGTGAGGGCGTCGGGTTCGGGTGCGCTGTCGTCGTGCAGGAGCCAGAGCCACTGGACGGGTTCGCCGTGGGGGAGTTCGGGGAGGTCGTACGTGTCGTCGCGCCAGGTGCGGCTGACGGGATCCCAGCCGCTGGGGCGCTTGAGGTACGGGAGGTCCTCGGGGGTCAGGGTGCCCGCGATCCGGGCGGCTTCGTCCACGGCCGTACCGAATCCGGTGCGGCGGGCGAGGTGCAGGACGCGGTCGTCGCCCAGGGCCTCGGTGAGCAGCCGCGCGGATTCGTCGGCGCTGCCGGTGTCGGCGGCGATGTGGTTCTGCGCGGGGCGTTCCTGGCCGAGGAGGCCGGCGAGTGTCCGGGGCAGCCAGCGGGCGCCGTCATGGGCGACGAGGACCGCGGTGACGACGTGCCGGGGGAACTCGGGTGTGGCGGGGGCCTGGTGGGAGGCCGCCGACTGGCTGTGCAGGGACATCGCGCTACTGGCCCTCCGGCCTGGGGGTCCCTCCGGACGGGGCCGGGGGGAGGGTCCGGGGGTGGTGTGCCCTCGGAGGCTGCTGGACAGCGCCCCACCCTAACGGCTGGCAACACAACGGTCCGCCTCCTGCGGGGAAGGTGCAGGAGGCGGACCGTTTGTCGTGCTCTGTGTGATGACTTTCGTGCGTTCGATATGTCGTGCGTGGTGCGGTGGGTACCGGGTCGGTGGTGCCCCGGCCGTTTCAGACCGCTGCCTTTTTCAGCCGGCGGCGCTCGCGCTCGGACAGACCGCCCCAGATGCCGAATCGCTCGTCGTTGGCGAGGGCGTACTCAAGGCATTCGGAGCGGACTTCGCAGGCGAGGCAGACCTTCTTGGCCTCGCGGGTGGAGCCGCCCTTCTCGGGGAAGAAGGACTCGGGGTCGGTCTGGGCGCAGAGAGCGCGCTCCTGCCATCCGAGCTCTTCGTCCGCCTCCTCGACCAGCAGTTCCTGAAACAGCTCGGTCATGTGCGCCCCTCGCTCTGTCTGTGCGTCCCCGTGGTGATGCCGTCACTGATCGCTACGTAACGACACGAGTGAAATTACAAGTGCGTGGCTCCGGAGCAGTCAAGCCGGGATCTGCTATTGGGCCCCTTATTCACTCGGCGGAACCAAGCGTATGCAGAAAGTGTTCATATCGCCAAAAATCGTGACACATGCATCGGGTGTCGCGAGACTCCCGCCTTCACCCGTTATTCACGTACCCACCTACGGGCGGGGTTGCGATCCGCCCGGAGAAAGCGGCGCAGATCACATTCCGGTCACGAGATGACGGGTTGGGTTTGAGTCCTGGCACAGCGCCACATCCCCCGCCATGGATTGCACAAACCTTTCTCCGCGCGCAGTAACCGGATGAGGTGAAACTTTTGCCCCAAACCGGACATTGGGTTGACAGTCCGACCTCCGAACCGTTCTCCTTGTTCGCATGTCAGCGCCCGCAGTCGCCACCCGGACCCCCATTCGTGGGTTCCTGTGCGCTGCCCAGGTTCGCTGTTGCTGTTGCAGCTGTTGATGCCCCCGGAGCCCCGGCTCCCGTGAGCTCCGGCCCGCCCCCACAGCAACCGCCAGCACGACTGACATCCGTCGAGGTAACCCCCACGATGAACAGCACGTACAGCGCCACCCCCACCGCCGCCGCCCCTGCCGCTCCCGTCACCGCAGCGCCCGCAGCGCCCGTAGAGAGCGACCTGCAGATCGCCGGCGACATCCTCGCCGTCCAGCACCTCCTCCAGCCCGCCCGGGAACACCCGGCCACCGTCGCCGAGTTCGTCGGCCTCGCCCGCTCCATCGCCGAGGACCGCGCCTCCTGGGAGCACCTCGTCCGGTACGACGCCACCACCCGCTGGTACCACCGGCTGCGCACCGGCCCGGGCTACGAGGTCTGGCTGCTCAGCTGGGTCCCCGGCCAGGGCAGCGGCCCGCATGACCACGGCGCCTCCTCCGGCGTCCTGACCGTGCTCGAAGGCGAGCTCACCGAGCACACCTCACGCGGACGGCTCGCCCACCGCCCCGGAACCCAGCGCGTCCTCGCCCCCGGCTTCGCGCACGAGGTCGTCAACGACACCCTCGACGGCGCGGTCAGCCTGCACGTGTACTTCCCCGGCCTGACCGAGATGCCGATGCACAGCTGCTCCCCGGCCGAGTCCGAGTCCGTACCCGCCTGACCCTCCCGTCGCCCCGCTGACCGTCCCACCCTCCCCCAGCTGCCGCTGGGAGGTGCCCCCACCGACCACCACCCCTCAGCGGCAGCCTCCGGCTGACAGACTGTCCGCATGCGCATTGTTGTTCTGGCCGGCGGTATAGGCGGCGCCCGGTTCCTTCGCGGACTCAAGTCGGCAGTGCCCGACGCGGACATCACGGTCATCGGCAACACCGGTGACGACATCCACCTGTTCGGGCTCAAGGTGTGCCCCGACCTCGACACGGTGATGTACACCCTCGGCGGTGGCATCAACGAGGAGCAGGGCTGGGGCCGCACCGACGAGTCCTTCACCGTCAAGGAGGAGCTCGCGGCGTACGGGGTCGGCCCCACCTGGTTCGGCCTCGGCGACCGCGACTTCGCCACCCACATCGTCCGTACGCAGATGCTCGGCGCGGGCTACCCGCTGAGCGCCGTCACCGAGGCCCTCTGTGACCGCTGGCGGCCCGGAGTGCGGCTGCTGCCCATGTCCGACGACCGGGTCGAGACCCACGTCGCGATCACCGAGGCGGGGACGGGAGAGCGACGGGTCATCCACTTCCAGGAGTACTGGGTCCGGCTGCGCGCCGCGGTGGACGCGGAGGCCGTCGTACCCGTCGGCGCCGAGCAGGCCAAGCCCGCGCCCGGCGTGCTGGAGGCCATCGCCGCCGCCGACGTGATCCTCTTCCCGCCCTCGAACCCCGTGGTCTCGGTCGGGACGATCCTCTCCGTGCCCGGCATCCGGGAAGCCGTGGCCGCCGCCGGGGCGCCCGTGATCGGCCTCTCCCCCATCGTCGGGGGCGCGCCCGTGCGCGGCATGGCCGACAAGGTGCTGGCCGCGGTCGGCGTCGAGGCCACGGCCGCGGCGGTCGCCCTGCACTACGGGACCGGGCTGCTCGACGGCTGGCTGGTGGACACCGCCGACGCGGACGCCGTCGCCGAGGTGGAGGCCGCCGGCATCACCTGCCGCGCGGTGCCGCTGATGATGACCGACCTGGAGGCCACCGCGGAGATGGCCCGGGCCGCGCTGGAACTGGCGGAGGCCTCCCGGTGACGGAGCCGACCACCGGGCACGCGTCTCGCGAGCACAGTCCCTCGTACGAGGTGCGGGCCGTCGACGGGATGCCGGAGATCAGGCCGGGCGACGACCTGGCGAAGCTGATCACGACGGCCGCGCCCGACCTGCGCGACGGGGACGTCCTGCTCGTCACGTCGAAGATCGTCTCCAAGGCCGAGGGCCGGATCGTGGAGGCGGACTCGCGCGAGGCTGCCATAGACGCGGAGACCGTACGGGTGGTCGCGCGCCGGGGCCCCCTGCGCATCGTCGAGAACCGGCAGGGCCTGGTGATGGCCGCCGCCGGGGTGGACGCCTCCAACACCGCCCCCGGCACGGTGCTGCTGCTGCCCGAGGACCCCGACGCCTCCGCCGCCGCGATCCGCGCCGGGGTGCGCGACGTCCTCTCCGTGGACGTGGGCGTGGTCGTCACGGACACCTTCGGGCGGCCGTGGCGCACCGGACTCACCGACGTGGCGATCGGCTCGGCCGGCGTGCGGGTCCTGGACGACCTGCGCGGGGGCACGGACGCGCACGGCAATCCGCTGAGCGCGACGGTCGTGGCGATCGCGGACGAACTGGCCGCCGCCGGCGACCTGGTCAAGGGCAAGACGGCCGGGCTGCCCGTGGCCGTCGTGCGCGGCCTGGCCCACGTCCTGGGCGAGGGCTCCTCGGCACGGGACCTGGTGCGCACCCCCGCCGACGACATGTTCCGGCTGGGCACCTCGGAGGCGGTACGGGAAGCCGTCACGCAGCGCCGTACCGTACGGGCCTTCACGGCGGAGCCGGTGGACCCGGGCGCGGTCCGGCGGGCGGTGGCGGCGGCCGTGACGGCCCCGGCCCCGCACCACACGACGCCGTGGCGGTTCGTGCTGCTGGAGTCCGAGGCCTCGCGGACCCGACTGCTGGACGCGATGCGGGACGCGTGGATCGCGGACCTGCGGGCGGACGGCAAGTCCGAGGAGTCCGTGGCGAAGCGGGTGCGGCGCGGGGACGTGCTGCGGGGCGCCCCGTACCTGGTGGTGCCGTGCCTGGTGACGGACGGCGCGCACCACTACGGGCACGCGCGCCGGGACGCGGCGGAGCGGGAGATGTTCGTGGTCGCGATGGGCGCGGGCGTGCAGAACCTGCTGGTCGCGCTGGCCGGGGAGCGGCTGGGGTCGGCGTGGGTGTCCTCGACGATGTTCTGCCGGGACGTGGTGCGGGAGGTGCTGGGGCTGCCGCAGGACTGGGACCCGATGGGGGCGGTCGCGGTGGGCCACCCCGCCTCGGCTCCGGCCGGGCGGCCGCCCCGGACGGCGGAGGACTTCATCACGGTCCGCTGACCCGGGCGCGGTGGGCCTACGGGTCGGACGCGTCAGAGCCTTCGGGTCGGACGCGTCAGAGCCGGCCGATGTCGCCGCGCGGCATGCGGGGCGTGCGGCGGGGCGGGGTGTGGCCCGCGAGGAGGATGAGCCGGGCGGCGCGGTGGCGCTGCCCGGCGTACGGGGCGAGGAGCTCCAGCATGGCGTCGTCGTCGGTGTCGCGGTCGCCGACGAGGGCGTAGCCGATGATGCCGGGCAGGTGGAGGTCGCCCGTGGTCACGGCGTCGGGGTCGCCGTTGCTGCGCTGGAGGGTCTCGGCGGAGGTCCACGGGCCGATCCCGGGAACGGCCTCCAGCCTGCGCACGGCCTCGGCCGGGGCCATGGCGGCGGCCTCCTCCAGACGGTTCGCCACGCGGGCGGCCCGGACGATGGTGGCGGAGCGCTTGGCGTCGACGCCGGCCTTGTGCCAGTCCCAGGACGGGATCATGGCCCAGGTGCGGGCGTCGGGCACGACGTACAGGTCCTGCGGCCCGGGCGCGGGCTCGCCGTACTGCCTCACGAGGCGGCGCCAGGCGCGGTAGGCCTCGTCGGCGGTGACCTTCTGCTCCAGGATCGTGGGGATCAGGGACTCCAGGACCATGCCGGTACGGGTGAGCCGCAGGCCCGGGCGGCGGCGGTGGCTGGCGTGCACGAGGCGGTGGCGGGGGACGAAGGCGGCGGGGTCGTCGCCGGCGCCGAGGAGCACGGGGAGCTGTTCGAGGAACCAGTCGGCGCCGGGGCCCCAGGCCTCGGCGTGCACCTGCTCGCCCGCGCGGGCCACGCGGAGGGTGGCCGGGCCCTGCGGGGTGCGGGCGGTGCGCCAGACCGAGCCGTCGGGGGTGGTGCGGAAGGTGGGGTCGGCGGGGCCGCGTCTGAGGGGGCCGAGGGTCAGGCCGAGGTCGAGCGGACCGTCGGGGGTCCAGTGGCGTTCCCTGGCGCCGGCGGTGGCGGTGGCGGTGTCCCCTCGGTCCGGGGGGACGTCGGTGCGGCCGCCGCGCACGGCGGTACGGGTGAGTGGATCGAAGCGGCCGGCCATGCGTCGAGCCTAGCCCCGCCGGGCTCCGCCCGAACCCGCCGGGCTCCGCCCCGCACCCCGCTCCTCAAACGCCGGAGGGGCTGAAAGATCGCCTCAAACGCCGGCGGGGCTGGATGTGGCCGAGCTGCGCTGACATGTGCCGCCCGGCGGGCTGGACTGCCGCGGAGCGGCAATGTCAGCCCCGCCGGCGCTTGAGGCGCGGGCGCGGAGCGCCGTAGGGGTTCGGGGCGGAGCCCCGGCAGCGGTGGGACCGCCAGGGGCTCCCGCCCGGCAGGCGGGATTGCCGCGGAGCGGCAATGTCAGCCTCGCCGGCGCTTGAGGCGCGGGCGCGGAGCGCCGTAGGGGTTCGGGGCGGAGCCCCGGCAGCGGTGGTCTGGGGGCGGAGCCCCCGGCGGCTGCGGGGACGGGGCCGCGCGGATCGAACCTGCGGACCGCCGGAGGCTAAGGGCGGCCTTGGAGTTTTGCCGAGTTCGTCCGCGTCGCCGGGAGTTTGCCGTACAGCTTCTTGCCCGGGCATTCCGTGGCGAAGCCGTCGCGGTGGCCCGAGATGACGTTCATCGACACGTTCTTGCCCTTGGGGTAGCGGTTGCCGCCGCCCGACGTCAGGGTCGTCTTCCCGCGCGGGTCGCGGCCGAAGAGGCCGAGCTTCCAGGCCGTGAGGCGGGCGACCGCGTCGACCGCCACGGCCGGGGGCGGAGCCGAGGTGTAGGTGCCGAGCACCACGACGCCCATGCTGTTCGTGTTGAAGCCCATGGTGTGGGCGCCGAGCACCGCCTTGGAGACGCCGCCCGCGCGGCCCTCGTAGACGGTGCCGCACTTGTCGACGGCGAAGTTGTAGCCGAGGTCGCGCCAGCCGCTGCTGATCACGTGGTAGCGGTACAGGCTGCGCAGCACCGCCGGGGCGTCCTTGCAGGCGTAGTTGTTGCCGGAGGCGCTGTGGTGGACGAAGGCCGCCTTCACCGTGCTGGTGTAGACGAAGGCCTTCTCGCGCAGGGACTCGTCGGCGCCCCATCCCTTGCGGGTGACGATGCGCGGGCGCGGGCCGATGAACGGGGCGGCCGCCGCGGTCAGTTCGCCGTCGCTCGCGAAGACGGCGTCGGCGGTGGAGTCGGCCTTGTTCAGCTCCGGGATCTCGTCGGCGCCGAGCGCGGCGTGCGGCACGTTCGCCGCGGAGGATTCGGCCATCTCCATCGTCATGCCCGGGGCGACCACCTCGCCCTTGTCGTCGCCCACCGGGCCGCCGTTCTTGCCGTCCGCCGCCCTGACGGGCGCGTCCGCGCCCGGGTCGACGAGCTCGATCCGCATGCCCGAGGGCAGCCGGGATCCCGGGCGGGTGGCCGGGGCGTCGCCGGGTTCCGCCTGGACGCGGACTTCGACGCCGTCGGACTCGCCGACCCACAGCGGGGCGGTGGCGCCGCGGACGCGGCCGGACGCGCGTTCCGCCGCGCCGGGGTCGGCCGCGTGCTCGCTGTTGTGGATCTCGACGTCCTGCCAGTCGGACCAGGTGGCGGTCCGGGCGGAGCGGGTACGGACCTGGACGCGCCCGTGGAGTTCGGTGCCGGCGTCGTCCCAGACGACGCCGACCAGCGAGAACGTCTTGACCTCGCGGGCGCCGAGGCCCTGCGTCTCGGGCCCGCGGGGCGCGGCGCTCATGCCGGGCACGCCGGGGGTGCGGTCCGCCGAGGGCCCCAGGGGAACGAGCGGCAGCGACTGGGTGGACCCGCCTGGGGTCACGGGAGCGACCGCACCCGTGGAAGGAGTGGCCAGGGCCTGAGTAGGGAGCGCGAGGGGCAGGGCCAGTGCGGCGGCCGTCGCGACGCCGATCGAGGAAGCAAGGAATCCACGCATGAAAAGGATGGTGGGCACCCGCACGGCCCGGCGCCATCCGAGAACTGACGGTGCGTCCGGCGGCGGACCGGGTACCCCTCCCCCGTACGGTGGAGCCCACGGCCCCCGTACGGGGGACGGGCCCGCGTACCCTGTGCCGGGTGAACGCCACTGACCGCACCCCTGCCGACCTGCTGCGATCCGCGCTCGCCGCCGATCCGGGCCGCCCGCTCGTCACCTTCTACGACGACGCCACCGGCGAGCGCGTCGAATTGTCCGTCGCGACCTTCGCCAATTGGGTGGCCAAGACCGCCAATCTGCTCCAGGGCGACCTGGGCGCCGAACCCGGCGACCGGCTCGCGCTGCTGCTCCCGGCGCACTGGCAGAGTGCGGTCTGGCTGCTCGCCTGCGCCTCGGTCGGGGTCGTGGCCGAGATCGGCGGCGATCCGGCCGGTGCGGACCTCGTCGTCAGCGGGCCGGACACGCTGGAGCAGGGTCTCGCGTGCCAGGGCGAGCGGATGGCGCTCGCGCTGCGGCCGCTGGGCGGGCGCTTCCCGCAGGCGCCGCCGGCCGGGTACGCGGACTACGCGGTGGAGGTGCCTGGCCAGGGCGACCGCTTCGCCCCCTTCGCGCCGGTGAACGCCGACGACCCCGGGCTGGTGATCGGCGGCGAGGAGCTCTCGTACGCGGCGCTCACCGCGCGCGCCCGCGAGGACGCGGTGAAGCTCGGCCTCGGTGCGCAGACGCGGGTGCTGACCGGGCTCGGCTACGACACCTGGGACGGGCTCTCGGCCGGGCTCTACGCCCCGCTGGCCGCGGGCGGGTCCGTGGTGCTGTGCCGGAACCTGGACCGGCTGTCGGCGCAGGCGCTGGCCCAGCGGACCGAGAGCGAGCGCGTCACCCACACCGTGTAGCCCGTCCAGCGCCGTCCGGGCCGCCCGCGGTCCCTGCCCGGGTCGTCCGGGCCGGGGCAGGCCGTCCGGACCGGGGGCAGGCCGTCCGGGGTCCCCGCCCGGGCCGGTCAAGGCGTGCGTGCCCGCGCCCGTCACCCACACCGCTCAACTGCGGGAACGGGCGATTTGTCACCCGGACGGCCCTAGACAGACCCCCGCCCCCAGGCTGCTCCGGTGGTCCGGGGGCAGGATCGGCAGTGGCCGCACTCCCCCGTACGGCCGGGCCTGAGGTCGTAGCGGCGAGGGGACGGACGCCAGTGACGGGCAGCGCAGGCATACCGGGCGCCACCGGTGGGGCCGCGGGAGCCGGACGGCCCCCGCGGACCCGACGGCGCCGGCTGCTGCGCTGGATCGGCCTCGGACTGGCCCTCCTGGTCCTGGCGGGGGCGGCCAGTGGCTGGTGGCTCTACAACAAGCTCGACGGGAACATCACCGAGGACACCTCCGCGGCGGCCGAGCTGGGCCGCTACGAACGCGACCGCCCGGCGCACCTCGCCAGCGGCTCCCAGAACATCCTGCTGATCGGCTCGGACTCGCGCTCCGGCAAGGACAACGCCCCGTACGGGCAGGACGAGGGAACCGAGCGCTCGGACACCACGATCCTGCTGCACCTGCCGGAGGACCGCAGGAGCGCGACGGCGGTGTCGATACCGCGGGACCTGATGACGGAGGTCCCGCCCTGCCTGAAGGCGGACGGGAGCCGCACCGGCGACCGGTTCGCGCAGTTCAACTGGGCGTTCCAGTGGGGCGGGGCCGCCTGCACGATCCGTACCGTGGAGAAGCTCACCGGGATCCGCGTCGACCACCACATGGTGATCGACTTCGGCGGGTTCAAGAAGATGGTCGACGCCATCGGCGGGGTCGAGATCTGCCTCAAGGAGCCGGTGAACGACTCCGAGGCCAAGCTGAGGCTGGCCGCCGGGCGGCAGACCCTCCAGGGCGAGCAGTCGCTGGGTTTCGTCCGCGCCCGGTACAGCCTGGGCAACGGCAGTGACACCGAACGGATGGAGCGCCAGCAGCAGTTCCTCGGCTCGCTCGTCAAGAAGGTGAAGAGCAACGGGGTCCTGCTGAATCCGGCCCGGCTGTACCCGCTGCTGGACGCGGCGACCTCCTCGGTGACCACGGACCCCGGACTGGCCTCGCTGCGCGGCCTGTACGAACTCGTGCGCGGCATGCGGGACATACCGACGGACCAGGTGAAGTTCCTGACCGTGCCCCGCCGGCCCTACTCCGCCGACCCGAACCGGGACGAGCTGGCGGAGCCGGACGCGGCGCGGCTGTTCCAGCAGTTGCGGACGGACCAGCCGGTGACGGTCGCCCCGCCGGAGGCCGTGACCACGCCCACATCCGCGCCCTCGGCCACACCCGCGCCCACATCCTCCGGCGCCGCCTCCGCCACCCCCTCGGCCACGCCCCCGCCCGCCCTCACGCCCGAGCCCACGGACGGCACCGAACCGGCCGCGACGGCCGGGACGGCCACCGGGGGAACCGTCACACCCCCCGTTCCCGTCCCCACCTTTACCGGCACCACGGCGGAGAACGCCGACTGCCGGTAAAGCAATCCCAAAAGCCGGTGACCGAACCGAGTGGGATGGGCGGTTCACCCCGTTATAAGGGGAGTGGAATTTGTCACCAGCATGGTTTGCGGCTGAACAGGGCGGATAAGGTGAGCGATCCGGTGCCCGGCCGGACCAGAGACCGGGCGCCAGCAGCCGGATCGTTGACCGGGCGCCTGGGGGAGGCGCGTCGCGAGGCACCGACGGAGGATTCGAGCAACCGTGGATGCGCAAAGCCGTGGACGGGCGGACGAGATCGACCCCGCCGACCAGTGGGTGCTCAACCCCCGCACAGGCAGCTACGAACTGCAACTGGGCGACTCCGCTGCGCAGGCGCAGCAGCGGCCCCGGGTCGCCGCGCCCCGCAGAACCGCGTCGGCCCCTGCCGCTCCCACCGCCCCCTCCCCCGGTGTACCGAAGCCGCGCCGCGGCGACGGCCCGCCCGGCCGGCGCGGCGGCCGCTCCCGCAAGGGCGGCGGTGGCGGCGGACGCCGTAAGAAGGCGCTGCTGATCACCAGCGGGACGCTGGCGCTCCTGCTGGTCGGCGGCGCCACGGCGGCGTACCTCTACTACGACCACCTGAACGGCAACCTGAGCGTCACCGACGTCGCGGGAGCGGGCACGGGCGGTTTCAAGAAGGACCAGCCCATCAACATCCTGGTCATCGGCACCGACAAGCGCAGCGGCGCCGGCAACGAGGGCTACGGGGACAAGGACAGCGTCGGCCACGCCGACACCACGATCCTGTTCCACGTCTCGAAGGACCGGACGAACGCGACCGCACTGTCCATCCCCCGCGACCTGATCACCAACATCCCGGCCTGCCCGACGAAGCAGCCCGACGGTTCGACGAAGACGATCCCGCCCGTCAAGAACACCCGCTTCAACACCAGCCTGGGCCAGGAGGGCCGGGACGCGGGCTGCACCATGCGCACGGTCAAGGAACTCACCGGGATCGAGGTCGACCACTTCATGATGGCCGACTTCAACGCCGTCAAGACGTTGAGCACGGCGGTCGGCGGCGTACCGGTGTGCCTGGACAAGGCCGTGAACGACGAGGAGGGTTCGCACCTCAAGCTGGGCCCCGGCGAACACCGGCTGGAGGGCGAGCAGGCCCTGGCCTTCGTCCGTACCCGGCACGGCTTCGGCAACAACAGCGACCTCGACCGGATCAGGATCCAGCAGCAGTTCCTGGGTTCGATGATGCGTGAGATGAAGTCCAAGGAGACGCTGACCAGTCCCAAGAAGTTCCTGTCCCTCGCGGAGGCGGCCACCAAGTCGCTGGGCGTGGACTCGGGGATCGGGTCCATCTCCAAACTCACCGACCTGGCCGGCGAGCTGAAGAACATCGACACGAAGAACGTCACCTTCACCACCCTGCCCGTGAAGGACAATCCGGCCGAACCGGAGGGCAAGAAGGCGACCGTCGTCGTCGAGAAGTCCCTGGCCGACCCGCTGCTGCAGATGATCCGGGGGGACGTCTCGCTCACGGAGGTCGAGAAGAAGGAGCAGGCGGCGAAGGAGGCGGCCGACGCGGACGCGAAGGCCAAGCAGGACGCGCTGCTCCAGGGCAACCGGGCGCCCGCGGCGGACGTGCGGGTGAGCGTCTACAACGGCGGCGGGCCCTCGGGCGCGGCCTCCACCACTTTGAACTGGCTGCAGAACACCAAGGGGATGTCCAAGTCCAGCAACCAGGGCAACGCCCCGGCGAAGGTCGGTGCCACGCAGCTGGAGTACGCGCCCAACCAGGCCGACCAGGCCCGGGCGCTCGCGGACGCCCTGGGGCTGCCGGCCACCGCACTGAAGATGGGGACGGCGGACGCGGCGGCGAAGGCCCCGTTGAAGCTGACGCTGGGGCCGGACTTCGACAAGCCGGGGGCACCGCTCGGGGCGCCGGTCCCGCAGCAGCTTCCGGAGGACGTCCAGCAGGCCCAGGCCGACAAGGCGATCTGCGCCAAGTAGCGGGACGCAGCCGGTCGTACCGGCACACACACGACCAAGCAGGATCTTGAGGGGGGACGCGTGAGGCACAGCAGCGTGCGGGGGGAGGGGGCGACCGCCCAGGCCGCCGGGGACGACATACCCGGTGGCGGGGCGGACGCGCCCGGCGTGGTGCCCGCACCACGGGGCGGCTCCAGAGCCGTCCGGCGTGCGGCCGCCCGCCAGCGCCCCACCAGGCGGGGGCGGCGGCGCGTGCTGCGCTGGGTGTCCTCCGTCCTGTCCCTGCTCATACTCGGGACGGCGGCGGCGGGATACCTGTACTACCGCCATCTGAACGGCAGCATCCAGACGGACGCGCTGAACCTCGGCGAGACCAAACTGGGCGGTTCCAAGCCCAACGCCTTCGGGCAGACCCCGCTGAACATCCTGCTCATCGGCTCCGACGCGCGCAACGACGCGGAGAACCAGGCGCTGGGCGGGGCCACGAACACCTTCGACGGCCCGCCCCTCGCGGACGTGCAGATGCTGCTGCACCTGTCCGCCGACCGCAGCAACATGTCGGTGGTCTCGATGCCGCGCGACACGATGCTGATGATGCCCAAGTGCACCGAGCCGGGCGGCAAGGTGCACCCCGCCAGCAAGGGGCTCGTCCAGACGAACGAGTCCCTCCAGCGCGGCGGACCGGGCTGCACCGTCGCCGCGTGGACCGAGCTGACCAAGATCCCCATCGATCACTTCATGATGATCGACTTCAAGGGTGTGGTGTCCATGGCGGACGCCATCGGCGGCGTCCCGGTCTGCGTCGAGCAGAACGTGCACTCCCGCACCCGTGACGGCAAGGGCTCGGGCCTGAAGCTGCCGAAGGGCGAGAACATCATCCAGGGCGAGGTGGCCCTGCAGTGGCTGCGCACCCGCTACGGCTTCGAGGACGGCACCGACATCGGGCGCACCCACGCCCAGCACCAGTACATGAACTCGATGGCCCGGGAGTTCCGCAAGAACGCCAAGCTCACCAACCCGGTGAAGCTCAACAGCCTGGCGCAGGCGGCGATCCAGGCCATGGTCGTGGACACCGGCCTGAACAAGATCGACAAGCTGTACGACCTCAGCATGGAGCTCAAGAAGGTTCCGCCGGGGCGCATCACCATGACCACCATGCCCTGGGTCTACAGCACGAAGCCCGGGATGGACGGACGCGTCGAGCCCATGGCGGGCGAGGCCGAGGACCTGTTCCGGATGGTCCGCGAGGACATCGCGCTCGACGGCAAGGGCTCCGGCACCCCGGAGGGCGGCGCCTCTCCCTCGCCGGGCGCGAGCGGTGCCCCGTCCGCCCCGGCCCAGCAGCCGACCACCGCCCCGACCACGGCCCCCGCGGCCGCGCCGGCGAAGATCGTGGTCAGCGTGCGCAACTCCACGGGCGGCAAGGACGGCGCCCAGGCCAGGGTCAAGAACCGGGCGAACGACGTGGCGGCGCTGCTCGCCGCCAAGGGCTTCACCAAGGCCGGCGCGGACAGCCAGACGGGCGCTGAGGACACCACGGTGGTCCGCTTCGCCACCGACGGCCAGGCGGCCGACGCGGCGGCCCTGGCCACGGCGCTGGGCCTGCCCGCCGCCTCGGTGCAGAAGTCCGACCAGGTGGCCGGGATCGTCCTGTTCGTCGGCAAGGACTGGCGGACCGGCGACGCGCCGGCCCCGCCGCCGCCCGCCCCGAGCGTGGCCCCGACGTCCGCCCACGCGCTCAACGGCGACAACGACAAGGCCTGCATGCCGATCCAGCCGGGCTTCACCTGGTAGCGGGTCCCCGGACCCCCTGAGCACGCGGAAGGGGCCCGGCGCGGAGGCTGTTCACACAGCCCCGCGCCGGGCCCTCCGTACGTCCCGACGCGCGGGTCAGACCTGCGAGGAGTCCCGGCGCACGGCCGGGCGGCGGCTGGCGATGAGCTTGTTCGCCAGGGCCCGCGGGCTGGTCAGGAAGCCGAAGCCCCAGCACAGGTGCATGGTCGCGAGGGCGACGGGGATCTGCGCCCGCGCCTTCGGCGGCAGCCCCTTGCCGGCCGGTACGGAGCCCACGGCGATCGCCGCGAGGTAGCCGGCCGGGACGGCGAAGCCCAGGGGGGTGACCGCCACGCCCACGACCACGCCCGCGGCGAGCGCGCAGACGAGGGTCGGCGGGGCCAGGTAGCGCAGGTTGATGGAGCCCGAGTGGTAGCG
The DNA here is from genome assembly GCF_000720115.1 of Streptomyces sp. NRRL F-2580. Classification (GTDB taxonomy): domain Bacteria; phylum Actinomycetota; class Actinomycetes; order Streptomycetales; family Streptomycetaceae; genus Streptomyces. The sequence continues at coordinate 80,298 of NZ_JOIR01000023.1, read as the reverse complement.
GGCCACCACGTGCCGCCAGCGCCCGTAGTCCTTGTACTGCTTGGCCAGGGCCTTGACGGAGCGCCTGGGGCGGTACTGGACCTTCAGCTCCGGCGAGAACCAGATCAGACCGCCGGCTTCGCGGATGCGGAAGTTCAGCTCCCAGTCCTGGGCGCGGATGAACTCCTCGTTGTAACCGCCCTGCTGTTCCAGCGCCTCACGGCGGAAGACGCCGAGGTAGACGGTCTCGGCCGGTCCCGCCTGGCCGCCGGTGTGGAAGGGCGCGTTGCCCACGCCGATCTTGGAGGTCATCGCGGCGGCGACGGCCTCTTCCCAGGCGTTCTCGCCTTCGGCGTGCATGATCCCGCCGACGTTCTGCGCACCGGTCTCGTCCAGCAGGCGGACGGCGGTGGCGATGTAGTTCGGCGAGAGCATGCCGTGGCCGTCGACGCGTACCACGATCGGGTGACGCGAAGCCTTGATGGCGGCGTTGAGCGCCGCCGGGGTCCGGCCGGTGGGATTCGGGACGGTGTGGACTCGGGGATCCTCGGCGACGAGTTCGGCGGCGATCTCGTCGGTGCGGTCCGTGGACGGCCCGAGTGCGATCACCACCTCCATCTCGCCCGCATACTCCTGTTCCAGGATGTGGCGGACGGAATCGCGGAGGTAGTGCTCCTCATTGAGCACCGGCATGATCACCGAGACTGCGGGCTGCTGGGCGGGCATGTGGTCCTTCAAGGTCGGGTATCGGTGTCACGTTACCGCGTACGGGGGAACCGGGTGCGCGCCGAGTGATCGGTAAGGACAAACGCTGATCGTATGGGCCTACTGTTCTGTCGAATCAGCTGAATCCGACTCGTCCATCGACCGGTCTCCCTGCTGCTCCCGCGGAGGTGTCCACCGTGCCCCAGCCGCACCGTCCCACCCGTCCCGCCGGGCCGTCCCGGCCGCAGCGCGCACGGCGCGGCGGCGGCGTCGGCGGCCCGGCCCGGCGTCGGGGCGAGCGCCCCCGGTGGGGGGTGCGGCTCGCGGCCGGGCTGGCGGTGGTGGTGCTCGGCTCCGGGGCCGTCGGGCACGCCGTGATGACCGGCCTGGACACCGGGATCGAGCGGGTGGACCCGTTCAAGGACATGAAGAACCGCCCGCAGGCCGGGCACGGCCTGAACTTCCTGCTGGTGGGCACCGACGGCCGGGAGAAGATCACCCCGGAGGAGAAGCGCGAGTACCGCCTGGGCGGCGCGCCCTGCCGCTGCACCGACACGATCATGCTGGTGCACCTGTCGGCCGACAAGGAGCGGGCCAGCGTCATCAGCCTGCCCCGCGACAGCTACGCCGAGGTGCCCGCCCACCGGGACCTGGTCACCGGCAAGGCGCACCGGGCCCACTCCCTGAAGCTGAACGCGGCGTACGCGGAGGGCGGCCCCAACCTGACCGTGCGGACCGTCGAGAGCATGACCCGGGTGAAGATCGACCACTACCTGGAGGTCGACTTCACCAGCTTCATGAAGACGGTCGACGCGATGGGCGGCGTGGACATCTGCACGGCCAAGACCATGCGCGACCCGAACACCGGCCTCGACCTGCTGCCCGGCACCCACCGGCTCAGCGGCGGCCAAGCCCTGCAGTACGTGCGCTCGCGCCATGTGGACGGGGCCTCCGACCTGGGCCGGATGCAGCGTCAGCAGCGGTTCATCGCCGCCCTGATCAAGCAGGCGACCGGCGGCGGGGTGCTGCTGAACCCGGTCAAGTTCAAGGAGGTCAGCTCCACCCTGCTCGGCTCGGTGCGGGCCGACAAGGACTTCGGCTCGGAGCAGATGCTGGCGCTCGGGCAGGCGATGCGGGACTTCACCCCCTCCTCCTCGGAGTTCGCCTCGGTGCCCATCGGCGACCCCTCGTTCCGCCTCAAGGGCATCGGCTCCACCGTGAAATGGGACGAGCCGAAGGCGGCCAAGCTGTTCGAGGCCCTGCGGGAGGACCGCCCGCTGGCTCCGGCCCGGCCCGGGACGACCGGCGGCAGCCGGCCCGCGGCGGTGCCGGTGGACGTGCCCCCGCAGCAGATCCGGGTCCAGGTGGAGAACGGGACGCGGATCGACGGACTCGGCGGGCGGGTCGACACGGCGCTGCGCGCCACCGGCTTCGACACCACCCGGGCCCCCGGCAACGGCGCCAGCCGCGACGTCAAGCGCACGGTGATCACGTACGACCCGCGCTGGGACCGCTCCGCCCGTTCGGTGGCGACCGCCCTGCCGGGCAGCGAGCTGCGGGCGGTGGCGGGCCAGGGCCGGACGGTGCTGGTGATCGCGGGCGCGGACTACAGCAAGGTGGTGCCGGTCCGCGCGGAGGACCCGTACCAGGGCGCCTTCGGGGTGGTCACCGGCGACCAGGTGGTCTGCGGGACGTAGGGGGTGTCCGGGCGGCCCGGCGGTGGGGACGTCAGTCGTCGAAGCCCTGGGCCGCCCGCTCCTCGCGCAGCGCCATGATCGCCTGGCGGCGGGCGAGCCGGTGGGTGCGGCGGATCTGGGCCTCCTGGTAGCGCCGCTCGTCCCGTTCCGTCTCCGGGAGCACCGGCGGGACCTGGCGGGGCTTGCCGTCGGCGTCCACGGCCGCGAAGACGAGGTAGGCGCTGCCGACCTGGGTGGCGGGCGTGGACTCGTTCCACCGCTCCGCGAGGACCCGTACGCCGATCTCCATGGAGGAGCGGCCCGTCCAGTTGCACTGCGCCTTCACGTGGACGAGGTCGCCCACGCGCACGGGGGCGAGGAAGACCATCTCGTCCATGGACGCGGTGACCGCCGGACCGCCGGAGTGGCGCCCGGCCACGGCGCCCGCCGCGTCGTCCACCAGCTTCATGATCACGCCACCGTGCACCGTGCCGAGGAGGTTGGTGTCGTTCGCGGTCATGATGTGGCTGAGGGTCGTACGGGAGGCCGCGGTCGGCTTCCCGGGCAGCTCGCCCGGTATCTGTGTCATACGGACACCTTAGAGCCGTACCAGAGGCATCAGCTCTGCAACAGCCCCGGTACGGATCCCGCCCCGGGCTGTCGGACGGGACGCCCGGGCAGGCATCCTAGAGCGCATGAATGACTGGCCAGAAGGTCGTGACGACGGCTACGGGCGCGGCAGCGCCCAGCCGCAGCCCGAGGGCGTACAGCGGATGCGGCACGTCCGGCGACAGCCGCAGCAGCCGCCGCGGCCCGCGCAGCAGCCCCCGCGCCCGGCGGGCCCGCCGCCCGCGTACGGCGTGCCTCCGCAGCAGGCCGGCGGCCACGACACGTACGGCGGTTACGACAGCGGTTACAACACCGGCCAGGTCTACGGTTCGCCCTCCGACGGCACCCCGGGCGGTCCGGCGGGCCCCGGTGGGCCGTCGGGCCCCGGCCGTCCCGGCCGCGCGCCCGGCCCCGCCCCGGACTGGCGCAAGCGGATCAAGATCGGCTCGATCGTGCTGGTCTCCGCCCTGCTGGTGACCACGGTCTCCACCTACTTCTGGGCCGACTCCAAGGTGCGCCGCGAGGTCGACCTCTCCAAGGTCATCGAGCGCCCCAAGGAGGGCGACTGCACGACGTACCTGATCGTCGGCTCCGACAGCCGCGAGGGCATGTCCGACGAGGAGAAGAAGAAGCTCCACACGGGCTCGGCCGAGGGCAAGCGGACCGACTCGATGATGATCCTGGCGAAATGCTCCAGCGGGAACACGATGATCTCGCTGCCGCGCGACTCGGACGTGGAGATCCCGTCCTTCGTCGGCTCCCAGTCCGGCAAGAAGTTCCCCGCGCAGGGACGCCGGGTCAAGCTCAACGCGGCGTACGCGGAGGACGGCCCGGAGCTGCTCGTGCGGACGGTGGAGCACAACACCGGTCTGCGCATCGACCACTACGCGGAGATCGGCTTCGCCGGCTTCGCGAACATCGTGGACGCGCTGGGCGGCGTGGAGCTGGACATCGAGGAGGGCTTCAAGGACGAGAAGTCCGGCGCCGACTTCAAGGCGGGCAAGCAGACCCTGAACGGCGAGCAGTCGCTGGCCTTCGTACGGACCCGCTACGCCTTCGCCGAGTCGGACCTCCAGCGCACGAAGAACCAGCAGAAGTTCCTGTCGGCGCTGGCGAGCCAGGCGGCGACCCCGTCCACGGTCCTCAACCCGTTCGACCTCTACCCGCTGCTGGGCGCCGGACTGGACACCCTGATCGTGGACAAGGACATGGGCCTGTACGACATGGGCCAGATGTTCTTCGCCATGAAGGGCGTCAACGGCGGTGACGGCGTGTCGATGAACATGCCGATCTCCGGGCAGCGCGGCGGCAACCTCGTCTGGGACAAGGCGAAGGTGCAGCAGCTGGTGAAGCAGATCCAGAACGACGAGAAGGTCACCGTCCGCGGCAACTGACCGCGGCGGTGTCGCCCCCGCCCGCTCCCCGGACTCCGGTCAGGCGTCCGGGGAGAAGCGGATGGCGGCGGCGGGCAGCTGCGCCTCGCACCACACCCGGGCCCCGGCGCGCAGCTCGTTGTCGGCCCCCACGACGGCCCCGTCACCGATGACGGCGCCGTCCAGCACGGTCCGCGCGCCCACGGCGGAGCGGGCGCCGATCAGGCTGGCGCTCACCTGGGCGTCCGCGCCGATCACCGCCCCGTCGAGCACGATGCTGCCCTGGACGACCGCGCCGGCCTCGACGCGGGCGCCGGCTCCCACGACGGTGCCCCCCGACAGCTTGGCTCCGGCCGCCACTTCGGCGCCGGGCAGCACGAGGGACTCGCCGCGGCGTCCGGGGACGGCCGGGGAGGGGACCACGCCGCGGACCAGGTCCGCGGAGGCCTGGATGATGGCCTCGGGCTTGCCGAGGTCCATCCAGTAGGTGTTCTCGGTGACGCCGTGCAGCTTGGCCCCGGAGGCCAGCAGGCCGGGGAAGGTCTCGCGCTCGACGGAGACCGGGCGGCCGGCCGGGATGGCGTCGATCACGCTGCGGCGGAAGACGTAGCAGCCGGCGTTGATCTGGTCGGTGATGATCTCCTCGGGGATCTGCGGCTTCTCGGTGAAGGCCAGCACCCGCCCCTCGGAGTCGGTGGGGACCAGGCCGAAGGCGCGCGGGTCCTCGACGCGGACCAGGTGCAGGGAGACGTCGGCGTCGGCCGCCTCGTGCGCCTCGACGAGACCCGCGATGTCCAGGCCCGTGAGGATGTCGCCGTTGAAAACGAGGACGGAGGAGTCCGGACCGCCCGTCAGGCGCCGTCCGGCGTTGCGGATGGCGCCGCCGGTGCCGAGGGGCTCGTCCTCGACGACGTACTCGAGGGTGAGGCCGAAGTCGGATCCGTCGCCGAAGTAGGGCTCGAAGACCTCGGCGAGGTAGCAGGTGGCCATCACGATGTGCGTGACACCGGCGGCGGCGGCCCTGGCTATCTGGTGGGCGAGGAAGGGAACCCCGGCCGTCGGGACCATCGGCTTCGGCGTGTTCACCGTCACCGGACGCAGGCGCGTCCCTTGTCCGCCGACCAGCAGGATCGCTTCCGTCATTGCGTTCTCCCCAACCGATTCCGGCGTACGAAGGTCCAAATTTAGCCCATCCTGGGCGTGCGAAGGCCGGAGACGGATGTGCGCATCCGCCTCCGGCCTGGGAGGACGTTACGGCAGGTTGCGGGCCATGACGATCCGCTGGACCTGGTTGGTGCCCTCGTAGATCTGCGTGATCTTGGCGTCGCGCATCATGCGCTCCACCGGGTAGTCACGGGTGTAGCCGTAACCGCCGAGGAGCTGGACGGCGTCCGTGGTGACCTCCATGGCCACGTCGGAGGCGAAGCACTTGGCCGCGGCGCCGAAGAAGGTCAGGTCGCCGTCGACACGCTCCGACTTGGCCGCGGCCGCGTACGTGAGCTGACGGGCGGCCTCGATCTTCATGGCCATGTCCGCGAGCATGAACTGCACGCCCTGGAAGTCGCCGATCGGCTTGCCGAACTGCTTGCGCTCCTGGACGTAGCCCTTGGCGTAGTCCAGGGCGCCCTGGGCGATGCCGAGCGCCTGGGCCGCGATCGTGATGCGGGTGTGGTCCAGGGTCTTCATCGCGGTGGCGAAGCCGGTGCCCTCGGCGCCGATCATGCGGTCGGCGGGGATCCGGACGTTGTCGAGGTAGACCTCGCGCGTCGGGGAGCCCTTGATGCCGAGCTTCTTCTCCGGGGCGCCGAAGGAGACGCCCTCGTCGGACTTCTCGACGACGAAGGCGCTGATGCCCTTGGAGCGCTTCTCCGGGTCGGTGACGGCCATGACCGTGTAGTACTCGGAGACGCCCGCGTTGGTGATCCAGCGCTTGACGCCGTTGAGCACCCAGAAGTCCCCGTCGCGCACGGCGCGGGTCTTCATGCCGGCCGCGTCGGAGCCCGCGTCGGGCTCCGAGAGCGCGTACGAGAACATCGCGTCGCCCTTGGCGAGCGGGCCCAGGTACTTGGCCTTGAGCTCCTCGGAACCGGAGAGGATCACCGGGAGCGAGCCGAGCTTGTTGACGGCCGGGATGAGGGAGGAGGACGCGCAGACGCGGGCCACCTCCTCGATCACGATCACGGTGGCCAGGGCGTCGGCGCCCGCGCCGCCGTAGGTCTCGGGCACGTGGACGGCGTGCAGGTCGCTGGCGACCAGGGCGTCGAGGGCCTCCTGCGGGAAGCGGGACTCCTCGTCGACCGCGGCTGCGAACGGCAGGATCTTCGCCTCGGCGAGCGAGCGGACCGACTCGCGGAGCATGTCGTGCTCCTCGGCCGGGCGGTACAGGTCGAAGTCGGCAGAACCCGCCAAGATCTCTCACTCCCCAGGGTGATGCGTGATGCTAACTACCGTTAAGTAACCCAAGCTTAGTGTCCCGGTCACGGATGGCGATATGGACGGCCTACGTGAGTTGCGTGACAGCGGTGTCGACAGCTGCCGCCTCCTGGGGAACGTCCCCGCCGGTGGGCCCGACTATGCTCAGTGGCCGCAAACGGCCCCGCACCTCTGGAGCACCCATGGCCCCCCTCAGGATCACAGTGATCGGCACCGGATACCTCGGCGCGACCCACGCCGCGGCGATGGCGGAGCTGGGGTTCGAGGTGCTGGGCCTGGACGTGGTGCCCGAGAAGATCGAGATGCTGGCGTCGGGCCGGGTGCCGATGTACGAGCCCGGGCTGGAGGAGCTGCTGGCCAAGCACGTGGCCGGGCTGCCGGGCTCGACCGGCCGGCTGCGGTTCACCACCTCCTTCGAGGAGGTCGGGGAGTTCGGCGACGTCCACTTCGTCTGCGTGAACACTCCGCAGAAGCACGGCGAGTACGCGTGCGACATGTCCTACGTCGACTCCGCGATGGCCTCGCTGGCCCCGCACCTGACCCGGCCGGTCCTGGTGGTCGGCAAGTCCACCGTGCCGGTGGGCTCGGCGGAGCGGCTCGCGGCCAAGCTGACCGAGCTGTCCCCGGCGGGCGAGGACGTGGAGCTGGCCTGGAACCCGGAGTTCCTGCGCGAGGGCTTCGCGGTGCAGGACACCCTGCACCCCGACCGGATCGTGATCGGCGTCCAGGGCGAGCGCGGCGAGAAGCTGCTGCGCGAGGTGTACGAGACGCCGATGTCGGAGGGGACCCCGCTGGTCGTCACGGACTTCCCGACCGCCGAGCTGGTCAAGACCGCCGCCAACTCCTTCCTCGCGACGAAGATCTCCTTCATCAACGCGATGGCGGAGGTCTGCGAGGCCGCAGGCGGCGACGTGGTGAGGCTGGCGGAGGCCATCGGCTACGACGAGCGGATCGGCGCGAAGTTCCTGCGCGCCGGGATCGGCTTCGGCGGCGGCTGCCTGCCCAAGGACATCCGGGCCTTCATGGCACGCGCCGGCGAGCTGGGCGCCGACCAGGCGCTGACCTTCCTGCGCGAGGTCGACTCCATCAACATGCGGCGGCGCGGACACATGGTCGAACTGGCGCGGGAGGCCGTGGGCGGGTCGTTCCTCGGCAAGCGGGTCGCGGTGCTCGGCGCCACCTTCAAGCCCGACTCGGACGACGTACGCGACTCGCCCGCCCTGAACGTGGCCGGACAGATCCACCTTCAGGGCGGGCAGGTCACCGTCTACGACCCCAAGGGCATGGACAACGCCCGGCGCGTCTTCCCGACCCTCGGGTACGCGGACTCCGCGCTGGCGGCGGCCCGGGGGGCGGAGGTCGTCCTCCACCTGACCGAGTGGCGCGAGTTCCGGGACCTCGACCCCGCGCAGCTCGCGGGCGTGGTGACGGACCGGCTCGTGCTGGACGGCCGCAACGCGCTGGACCCTGTGCGGTGGCGCGCCGCCGGGTGGACGTACCGGGCGATGGGTCGGCCCCGCGCCTGACCCCTGCGGGGCGCGGGGCCGAAGGATCGGGGCTCCGCCCCGGACCCTCCCCCAGACTCCGTCCGGGGGACCTCCCTGCGCCTCGAACTCCCCCAGCTACCGCTGGGAGGGCCTCCAGCGGGGCTGGATGGTGCGGCGGGGCTGTCAGCGGGTCGAGCGGCGGGAGGTGAACTCCGCGTCGCGGACCACGCGGAGGGCGTTGCCCCAGGTCAGGAGGGCCAGGTCGGATTCCGGCCAGCCCCGTTCCAGGAGTTCCGCGATCAGTCGCGGGTAGCCCGAGGGGTCGGTCAGACCGGCCGGGCGGGAGCCCGGGGCTTCGGTGCCGAAGGCGGCGCCGAGGCCGACGCTCTCCGGGCCCGCGACCGCCCGTACGTGGTCGAGGTGGTCCGCCACCGCGTGCAGGGAGTCCCCGGTGCGGGCGGCGTCGAAGGTGACCATCGCCAGGCCCTTCGCCTCGCCCAGCGCGAGCAGCACCTCGTCGGGCACGTTCGCCGGATGCGGGTTCAGCGCGGCCGCCGCCGTGTTCGAGATGATCGTCGGGGACTTGGACGCGCCCGCGACCTGGCAGGCGACCACCGGCGGGCAGCCGTTGACGTCCAGGATCATCGCCAGCCGGTTCGCCTCCCGGACCACCTCGTGGCCGAAGGCCGTCAGGTCGTCCTGCGCCCAGGGCGCTCCCGCGGGCGCGAGGATGCGTACGCCCAGCGCGTGGAAGGCGCGCAGCGCGCCCAGCGAGTCGGTCAGCGTGCGGCCGGGCACCGGGCCCAGGAACGAGGCGATGCGGCCCCGGTTGCGGGCGTCCACCATGTCGTCGGCGCTGAGCGCCAGGCGCAGGCTGTCGGGGTAACGGCGCATCAGGGCCAGCGCCACGTCGATCTGTTCCAGGGTGTCGGAGACCGCCTGGTCACCGGTGATGTCCCCGCGGGGGCGGCCCTGCGGTACGAGTAGGGACCAGAACTGGGCCCCCACTCCCCCGGCGCGCAGCCGCGGGATGTCGGTGTCGACATTGACGTCGGGGGTGTCGATGTCGTGGTACGGGCTCTGGCGCAAGGTCCAGACGAGGGTGTTGCACCCGTCTGCCACGGGATGCACGGACAGCAGCGCGACGGCCCGGTCGAGGGCGCCCGCCGGCACTTCGGATGCGGGGAGGTCTTCGGCTCCGATGCCCACGGAGTGGGGTTCGTCCTGCAGGTCGGCCATGGCGTTCGCTCCGGTCTCGGCGGCAGCAGGGAGAGATGGGACGGTGCCACCGTGACATGGGGGACGGCCGGGACGCCCGGCGGATGTGGCGTTCGGGTGAATCCGCAGGTCACACCCGATCACCGCATCCGCCGCGCCGCCGCTAGATCACCGCGTTCGACGGGCCCCGGGACGCCGAGAGGTCCCGCGCCACCGCTTCCGCGTCGCGCAGCACCCGTACCGCGTTGGACCAGGTCAGCTTCGCCAGGTCGGCCCTGGACCAGCCGCGCGCCAGCAGCTCGGCGACCAGGTTCGGGTAGCCGGCCACGTCGTCCAGCCCGGACGGCGTGAAGGCCGTGCCGTCGTAGTCGCCGCCGATCCCGATGTGGTCGACCCCGGCGACCTCGCGCATGTGGTCCAGGTGGTCGGCCACCGTGGCGGCCGTGGCCACCGGGCGCGGGCGCTCCGCCTCGAAGGCCCGGTGCAGGGCCATCGCCTCGGGGGTGGTGTCGAGGTGGTGGAAGCCGTGCGCCCGCAGGTTCTCGTCCGCGGCCAGCGTCCACTCGACGGCCGCCGGGAGGATGAACTTCGGGACGAAGGTGGCCATCGCCACCCCGCCGTTGGCCGGCAGCAGCGCCAGCACGTCGTCGGGGATGTTGCGGGGGTGGTCGCAGACCGCCCGCGCCGAGGAGTGCGAGAAGACCACCGGCGCGGCCGAGACCGCGAGCGCGTCCCGCATGGTCGTCGCGGCGACGTGCGAGAGGTCCACCAGCATGCCGACGCGGTTCATCTCGCGGACGACCTCGCGGCCGAAGTCGCTCAGGCCGCCGTGCCGGGGCTCGTCGGTCGCCGAGTCCGCCCAGTCGATCGTGTCGTTGTGCGTGAGCGTCATGTACCGCACGCCCAGCCGGTGCAGGGCGCGCAGCGTGGCGAGCGAGTTGTTGATGGAGTGGCCGCCCTCGGCACCCATCAGCGAGGCGATCCGGCCGTCGGCGCGGGCCGCCTCCATGTCGTCCGCCGTCAGCGCCCGCACGAGGTCGCCGGGGTAACGGTCGATCAGCTGGGCGACCACGTCGATCTGCTCCAGCGTCGCGCTGACCGCCTCGTCACCGGCGTAGTCGGAGCGGACGTACACGGACCAGAACTGCGCGCCGACCCCGCCGGCGCGCAGCCGCGGGATGTCGGTGTGCAAGTGGGCGGACTGGTCGCCCCCGATGTCCCGTCGCGCCAGGTCGTAGCGCACCTGCTCGCGCAGCGCCCAGGGCAGGTCGTTGTGGCCGTCCACGACGGGGTGCTCGGCCAGCAGCTCGCGCGCCTCGTCCAGACGCTGCGCCGCGCTCACTTGCCGAACCCGAAGGACTCCGCGTTCGCGACCTTCGTACGCAGCCGCTTGCCCTTCTCGGTGGCCTGGTCGTTGAGCTCCTGCTGGAAGTCGCGCATCCGGGCCAAGAGGTCCTTGTCGTGCGCGGCCAGCATCCGTACGGCCAGCAGACCCGCGTTGCGCGCGCCGGCGACCGAGACGGTGGCGACGGGCACCCCGGCCGGCATCTGGACGATCGACATCAGCGAGTCCATGCCGTCGAGGTACTTCAGCGGCACCGGCACGCCGATGACGGGCAGCGGCGTGACCGAGGCGAGCATGCCGGGCAGGTGGGCGGCCCCACCCGCGCCCGCGATGATCGCCTTCAGGCCGCGGTCGGCGGCGTGCTCCCCGTACGCGATCATCTCGCGCGGCATCCGGTGCGCCGAGACGACGTCGACCTCGTAGGGGATCTCGAACTCGTCGAGGGCCTGCGCGGCCGCCTCCATGACGGGCCAGTCCGAATCGGATCCCATGACGATGCCGATGACGGGGGCGGCGGTGGAGGTGCTCATTGGGTGACCGTTCCTCTGAGGTAGTCGGCAGCGTGGCGTGCGCGCTCCAGCACATCGTCCAGGTCGTCGCCGTAGGTGTTGACGTGGCCGACCTTGCGGCCGTGTTTCACGTCCTTGCCGTACATGTGGATCTTCAGCTGCGGGTCATGGGCCATGCAGTGCAGGTACGCCGCGTACATGTCGGGGTAGTCCCCGCCCAGTACGTTCGCCATGACCGTCCAGCGGGCCCGGGGGCGGGGGTCGCCCAGGGGGAGGTCCAGGACCGCGCGGACGTGGTTGGCGAACTGGGAGGTGACGGCACCGTCCTGGGTCCAGTGGCCGCTGTTGTGCGGGCGCATCGCCAGTTCGTTGACCAGGATCCGGCCGTCGGTGGTCTCGAACAGTTCCACGGCCAGGTGGCCGGTCACGCCGAGTTCCTTGGCGATGCGCAGGGCGAGGGCCTGGGCCTCGCCGGCGAGGGCCTCCGAGAGGTCCGGAGCGGGGGCGATCACCGTGTCGCAGACCCCGTCCACCTGGCGGGACTCGACGACGGGGTAGGCCACCGCCTGGCCGTGCGGGGAGCGGACGATGTTCGCCGCGAGCTCGCGGACGAAATCGACCTTCTCCTCCGCGAGGACCGGGACGCCCGCCTTGAAGGGGGCCTCCGCGTCCTGCGGGGTGCGGACGAACCACACGCCCTTTCCGTCGTACCCGCCGCGCACGGTCTTGAGGATGACGGGGAACCCGCCGACCTCGTCCGCGAAGGCCGCCGCGTCCGCCGGATCGCTCACGATCCGGTGGCGGGGGCTCGGCGCGCCGATCTCGTCGAGCCTGGCGCGCATCACCCCCTTGTCCTGGGCGTGCACCAACGCGTCGGGCCCCGGGCGGACGGGGATGCCGTCCGCTTCCAGGGCCCGCAGGTGCTCCGTGGGTACGTGTTCGTGGTCGAAAGTGATCACGTCACAGCCGCGCGCGAAGGCACGCAACGTCTCCAGGTCGCGATAGTCGCCGATGACGACATCGCTCACGACCTGGGCCGCCGAGTCCTGTGGGGTGTCACTGAGGAGCTTGAATCTGATGCCGAGGGGGATACCCGCCTCGTGGGTCATGCGGGCGAGCTGACCGCCGCCGACCATGCCGACTACCGGGAACGTCACTCCTCCAGGGTATCCGCCGGTATTCCGCCATCCGGACGCGCCCTGGCCCGTAAGCGTCGGTGTGCCGTGCGTCGCACGGTGTCCGAAGGCACAGACGGGGCTGTGGGGGGACACTTACGATGGGCGGGTTGACAGAGAACACCCGGACGCCCTTCGCGGGGCGGTGACCGACAGGGACTGAACCTACTGATGAGCACGCCGGGGAACGGATCTGTTCTCGAACGCGTACGCGGTCTCGTGCGAGAGGTCGCCAAGTTCGGGGCGGTCGGTGGTCTGGGTGTGCTGGTCAACCTGGGTGTCTTCAACCTGATCCGGCACACGACCGACCTGCAGGTGGTGCGCGCGAGCGTGATAGCCACGGTCGTGGCCATCGCCACGAACTACCTCGGCTTCCGCTACTTCGCGTACCGGGACCGCGCCAAGAGCGGCCGCACTCGCGAGCTGGTCCTCTTCGCCGCGTTCAGCGCCATCGGCCTGGTCATCGAGAACGGTGTGCTGTACACCGCCACCTACGGCTTCGGCTGGGACGGCTCGGTGGCCAGCAACGTCTTCAAGTTCATCGGCATCGGCACCGCCACCGTGTTCCGCTTCTGGTCGTACCGGACCTGGGTCTTCAAGGCCCTGCCCGAGGCCGCCGAGCCCGCGCCGGAGCTCGTGGCGGCGCCGCTGCCCAGGCCCGAGCGGCGGCCGGAGCCGGTGCCCGAGCCGGAGCCCGCGAACAACTAGGAACGAGCAGTACGCGCCCGGGGCCCTAGCGCACGGTGGTCTCGGGCTCGACGCGTTCCGGCGCCGTCCGGCTGAGGAACAGCGCGAACACCGGCGGCTGCGTCTGGAGCAGTTCGAGGCGCCCCCCGTCCGCCTCCGCGAGGTCCCGGGCGACCGCGAGGCCGATCCCGGTGGAATTGCGGCCGCTGATGGCCCGCTCGAAGATCCGGTTGCCGAGGTCCGGCGGGACCCCCGGCCCCTCGTCCGTGACCTCCAGCACCGCCTGGTTGCCGATCACGCGCGTACGCAGCGCGACCGTGCCGCCACCGTGCATCAGCGCGTTCTCCACCAGCGTGGCCAGCACCTGCGAGACCGCGCCCGGGGTGCCGACGGCGCGTACGCCCTGCTTCCCGGAGCGCACGATGGCCCGCCCCGCGCTGCGGTAGGCCGGCCGCCACTCCTCGACCTGCTGTTTGACGACCTCGTCGAGGTCGAAGGGGACCGCGGAGCCGGTCCGCGGGTCGCGCGAGTTCGTGAGCAGCCGCTGCACCACGTCCGTGAGCCGCTCCACCTGGGTGAGGGCGATCGTCGCCTCCTCCCGCACGGTGTCCAGGTCGTCGGTGACCGTGATCTCCTCCAGCCGCATGGACAGGGCGGTGAGGGGGGTGCGCAGCTGGTGCGAGGCGTCGGCGGCGAGGCGCCGCTCGGCGGTCAGCATCCGGCCGATCCGTTCGGCGCTGGAGTCCAGCACGTCGGCGACGCGGTCCAGCTCGGGGACCCCGTACCGCTTGTGCCGGGGGCGCGGATCGCCGGATCCGAGGCGTTCCGCCGTCTCGGCGAGGTCGGTGAGCGGGGAGGCCAGCCGGTTCGCCTGGCGTACGGCGAGCAGTACGGCGGCCACGACGGCCAGCAGCGCCACCGCGCCCACCACCACGAGGGTCCGGCCGACCTCCTTGGTGACCGTGGAGCGGGACTCCTCGACGGTCACGACCTCGCCCTGTTCGCCGCGCGCGGTGCCGCGGATGACGCTGTCGGGGATCGGGGCGCCCACCTCCACGGCCCGCTGGCCGGGGACGGCGATGCGGGCGTAGTGGCCGGCGTCGAGCTGCTCGGCGAGGGCGACCGGGTCGATCGGCTTGTGCTCCAGGACGTTCGCCTCGACGATGCCCACCAGCCGCAGCGCCTCGGACTCGATGCGGTCCTGGGCGCTGCTGGTGATGGTCCGGGTCTCCACGATGACGAGGGAGACGCCGAAGACGGCGATCACGACGAGCACCACGGCGAGCGTGGAGTTGATGAGGCGGCGGCGCATGCCTTAGAGCATGCCCTAGCGGGAACCTGCCCCGGCGCCGGTCCGGGGCGGGCCGGAGCGGGGCCCGGGCGGGCTCGGAGCGGGACGCAGCCCCGCCGGCCCCGGGCTCCCTGGGCTCAGCTCTTCTCGAAGCGGAAGCCGACGCCGCGGACGGTGGCGATGTAGCGGGGGTTCGCGGCGTCGTCGCCCAGCTTCTTGCGCAGCCAGGAGATGTGCATGTCGAGGGTCTTGGTGGAGGACCACCACGTGGTGTCCCAGACCTCGCGCATGAGCTGGTCGCGGGTGACGACCCGGCCCGCGTCGCGGACCAGGACGCGCAGGAGGTCGAACTCCTTCGCCGTGAGCTGCAGCTCCTCCTCCCCCATCCAGGCGCGGTGCGATTCGACGTCGATCCGCACGCCGTGGGTGGCGGGGGCCTGGGCGGCCTCGTTGGCGCCGCGGCGGAGCAGGGCCCGGACCCGGGCGAGCAGCTCGGCCAGACGGAAGGGCTTGGTCACGTAGTCGTCGGCGCCGGCGTCCAGGCCGACGACCGTGTCCACCTCGTCCGCGCGGGCGGTGAGGACCAGGATGGGGAAGCCGTGGCCCTCGGCCCGCAGCCTGCGGGCGACTTCCAGTCCGTCCATGCCCGGCAGGCCCAGGTCGAGGACGACGAGGTCGACGCCGCCCTGCAGTCCCGCGTCCAGGGCGGTGGGGCCGTCCTCCCGGACCTCGACCTCGTACCCCTCCCGGCGCAGGGCGCGGGCCAGGGGTTCCGAGATGGATGCGTCGTCCTCGGCGAGCAGTACACGCGTCATGTGGGTGATGGTAGTCCGCGGCGACCTGATCGAGAGGCCTCCCTGCACACCCCTCTCTATCTGCGCTTATGAACTACTAAGCGCCTTCGAATATGGTCGAACGGTTCCCGGCGCGCCTGTGATCCATCTCTCAAGTCCTTTCATATGCCGCAGTGTCGTGTCGTATGGTGGCGAGACGCCTGATGCACTACCTCAGGGACCTTTGTGCCGAAAAGCGCGCCAAAGGTTTCTATTTCTGTCCTGACCGGACGGGCCAGTCTTGCGGGACTCACCTGTCCGGGCTTGATGACAGTGAATGACCTGTGGGCCGGGCCCCCGCGCGAAGGTGCGCGAGCGGGCGTGGATCCCGGTTACGGATGTTTCTCTTCGCCCCCAACCCCATGGGGGGCGAGACCCCCGGGCGTGGGGTGGGAGATCCGTCGCCGGTGCCGGCCACCCCCCACCGGGCGCGGATGAGCTCACGAAGCCAAGCGTCCCGAGCAAGCAAGGATCGACCATGGCTTCCAGCCTGACGACGGCTTCTCCGAGCCCCGCTCACGAGAAGACCCTCTTCGGCCACCCGATCGGCCTGGCCACGCTGTTCATGACCGAGATGTGGGAGCGCTTCTCCTACTACGGCATGCGTGCGCTTCTCGTCCTGTACTTGGTCTCCGGCGGTGTCGACGCCGCGACCGGCAGCCAGGGCGGCGGCCTCGGCTTCACTGCGGCGACGGCCACGGCGATCTACTCCGTCTACGTGGCCATGGTCTACCTGATGGCCATGCCCGGCGGCTGGTTCGGTGACCGCGTCTGGGGCGCCCGCAAGACGGTCACCATCGCCGGTGGCGTGATCATGGCGGGCCACGTGTCGCTCGCGCTGCCCGGCCAGATCGCGTTCTTCGTCGGTCTGCTGCTGGTCGCGGTCGGCTCCGGTCTGCTGAAGGCCAACATCTCCACGATGGTCGGCCACCTGTACCGGGGCGTGGACGACCCGCGCCGTGACAGCGGCTTCACGATCTTCTACATCGGCATCAACGTGGGTGCCCTCCTCGCACCGGTCGGCATCGGCATGGTCGGCGAGCTCGTGAACTGGCACCTCGGCTTCGCGCTGGCCGCCGTCGGCATGGGCATCGGCCTCGTGGTCTACCTGCTCGCCGGCCGCACGCTGAGCCCGAAGAGCAGCCTCGTCCCGAACCCGCTGAGCGCCGCCGAGCGCAAGGCCGTGATCGTCAAGGCACTCGCCGTCCTGGCCGTCGTCGCCGTCTTCTACGGCGCCGTGGTCGCCGCGGACATGTACACCATCAAGTGGGCGCTGTACCCGATCACCATCGCCGGTCTGCTCATCCCGGTCGCCGTCCTCGTGCGCATCAAGCGGGACAAGGACCTGTCCACCGTCGAGCAGACCCGGATGAGCGCCTACATCTGGTTCTTCGTGGCCGCCGCCGTCTTCTGGATGATCTACGACCAGGGCGGTTCGACGCTCTCGCTGTTCGGTGACAAGAACTCCGAGCGCGCCCTGTTCGGCTGGGAAGTCCCCACCGTCATCTTCCAGTCGCTGAACCCGCTCTTCGTGGTGGCCCTGGCCCCGGTCTTCGCCGCCGCGTGGGTGGCCCTGGCCCGCCGCAACCGCGAGCCCAGCACCATCGTGAAGTTCTCGGTGGCCCTGATCATCGTCGGCGCCTCGTTCTTCGTCTTCGCCCTGCCGCTGAGCCAGACCGCCGGCAACGACACCAAGGTCACCATGTGGTGGCTGGTGCTCATCTTCCTGATGCACACGCTCGCCGAGCTGTGCCTGTCGCCGGTCGGCCTGTCGGTCACGACGAAGATGGCGCCGCAGAAGTACGGCTCCCAGATGATGGGTGTCTGGTTCCTCGCCGTCACCGCCGGTGACTGCGTCACCGGTCTGATGGGTCTGGCCGACGTGCAGCTGAACGGCGTCGGGGTGATCCTCTTCCAGGCGGTCGCCGCCGTGCTCGCCGGTCTCGCGATCTTCATGTACCGCAAGAAGGTCAACGAGCTGATGGGCGCCACGAACTGACGCGTTCGGCCCCGCACCACGGAACGGCCCGGCACACCGGAAGGTGTGCCGGGCCGTTCGCGTGTCAGCGGGTGCCGCGCAGGCGGCGCCACGGGGTGAAGGTGAACACCGCGCCGCCGAGCAGGATCACCGTGCCGGCGACCAGGGCCAGGGCCTTGATGCCGCCCTCGTCCTCCGCGCCGGTCTCGGCGAGGCCGCCGCCCGAAGTGCTGCTGCCGGAGGCCGTCGAGGAACCGGAGCCGCCCGGCTGGGCGGTGGTGTCCAGCTCCAGCGAGACGCCGCTGCTCGTAGCCTTGCAGGGGACGTTGATCGGCGTGGAGCCGGGGGCCATCGTGACGTCGATGGTCAGCTGGTCCGGGCTCAGCGTCACCTTGCCGGACTTGCCGGGCTTGTAGGTGCCGGTCATGTCGCTGAGGCTGACGGGGGCCTTGTCCGGGATCGGGTCGGCGTTGGCCGGGCCGGAGACCTTGACCGTGCCGCTGTCCGCCCCGCCGAGCTTCACGTCCATCGAGGGCTTGAGGGCCCCCGCGGGCAGGGCCATGGGCGCCGCCATCGCGCCCTTGGCCGTCTTGACCGTGAGGTCGTAGCTGCCGCCGTTCTTCTTGGCGTTGATGGTGACCGGGGTCTTGATCCCGCCCGGGACGACCGGCCCGCAGTCGAAGGCCACCTCGACCGCCTTGCCCGGGAAGTCGGTCTGGCCGCCTCCGCCGCCGGTGGTGGAGCCGCCCGAGGTCGTACCACCGGTCGTCGTACCACCGGTGGTCGTACCGCCTGTGGTCGTGCCACCGGTCGTCGTACCGCCTGTGGTCGTGCCACCGGTCGTCGTACCGCCGCTGGAGCCGGCCGAGACGTCGATGGTGGCGCCGACGCCCACGGCGCCGGTCGGCGCGCACTTGGTGACGAACGTGCCGAAGGAGAAGGTGACCGCCACGTCGTACTTGCCGGGGGTCAGCGTGATCTTCCCGGCCTTGGTCAGCTTCAGTTTGCCCTTCATCACGGACATCTGCATGGGCGCCTTCTTCGGGATCGGCGGGTTCTTCTTCTCCCCGACGACCTTCAGCTCACCGCCACCGCCGCTCACGGTGATCCAGCCGGTGGGCTGGACCGCGTCCTGCGGGATGTCCATCAGGTCCGTGTTGTTCGAGGCCGGCTTCACCGTCTCCCAGGACACGTCGACCTCGTCGCCGACCTTCGCCGAGGCCGGAGCGGTGACCTTGGCGGTGGTCTCCCCCTCCACGGGGCTGCCGCCCCCGGCCGGGGGAACGCATTTGACGTTGAACTTGGTCTCCGCGGCCTGGGCGGGAGAAGCCGTGATGGCGATGCCCGCGCCGCCGAGCAGCAGCGCGACCACGGCCGCGCTCACCCTCCGTTGGGTCTTCACGTTGGTCCCTTCGTCGTCGAACGGTTCTCAGACGGTGCGGACGTCTGTGGTGCTGTCTCCGGCGCGCTGTCCGGGGTGAACCACGGCAGGACCGCCGTGGTGGTCGAAGGGGGCTCCGCGGGTTGCTCGGAGCGGGCCGGTCCGGCCGGGCGCAGGGCCGGGATCCGGGGCAGCCGGGCCGTCACGGCCGTTGCCGCCTCGGCGGGCCGCGCGCCCCGGTGGCGGCCGGCCGCGGGCACGGCGCGCGGCCGGACCTTGGCGACGACGGCCATGCCGACGCGGAAGACCGCGGCCGGGATCACCAGCAGGAGCAGGCCCCAGAAGAGCAGCACCCCGTACGGGCGGTCCACGCCCCAGGGCTGGGTGGCGACCACGGTCTCGCCGTACTTGAGGGAGATCGTGTAGTCGCCGTGGGCGCCGGCGGTGAGGGCGACGTCGAACGCGATCTCCGCCTTGCCGCCCGGCGGGATGGTGCCCTTCCACCGGGCCTCCTCCCACAGCGGGGCGAACACCCCGTGGGCGGTGCCGAGCTGGAAGACCGGGTCCTTGACCGGGGCCGAGCCGAGATTGCCGACGGTGACCTTGAACTTGCGGCTCGGCGGGGCGCCGAACCAGGTCAGCACCCCGTCCTCGCCCTCCAGCCGGACCCCGGTGAGCATCGCGAGGCGGGCCGTGCCGGATTCGGCGGGCAGTTCGGCCACCGGATGGTCGGTGATCTTCAGGGGGGTCGCGACGGTGGACTGGTCGCCGTTGACGGAGGTGACGTTGACGACGCAGGGGCAGGGCTTGGGCGGCGCGACCACGGCCAGCCGGGCGGTGAAGCGCCCGTCGTCGGCGACGGAGACGGCGGCGCCGTCGGCGTTGGCGCAGCTGTTGGTGCCGCCGATCATGTTCTGCCCGCAGACCAGCAGCATCACCAGCGTCCTGGCCCGCCAGCCGGTGCCGGTGACGGTGATCTCGGTGCCCTTGGCGGCCTCCTGGAGGGAGAGGGCGACGGTGGGTCTGCCCTCGTCGGCCGCGGCCGGGGCCGCGGGGAACAGCGCGAGGGCGCACACCGCCAGCCCCGCCAGGAGGGACCGGACCCTGCGGCCGGCCTTGCCGCGGCCCTTGCCGCCGACCATGGCGCTCACCTGGACGCTCCCGTCAGTTCGTGTTCCGGTGCAGGGGTCGGGCCGGGGGTCCCGGGCGTCTCGCCGGGCCGCTCGCCGGGCGTCTCGCCGCCGGGCGGGTCCTGCCGGGTCCGCCGGCCCCGTACGAGGAACAGTGCGGCCGGCGTGGTCCCGCCGAGGGCGAGCAGGCCGAGGCCCGTCCAGCCGGCGGCCCGCCACGGCAGGAACCAGGCGGACGCGCTCCCCTCGGCCCGGGCGCCGCCGGGGGCGGTGACGGTGACGGTGACGCGGACTTGGTCGAGCACCGGGGCGCCGCGCCAGGGTTCGGTCAGCTCGATCCGCTGGCCCGGGAGCAGTTCCACCGGCAGGGCCCGGGCGCCGCGGTCCGGGACCTCGCCGAAACGGCCCTCGGCGCGCAGGGAGAGTTCGGGGGCGAGGGCGACGTTGCCCCGGTTGACCAGGGTGTACGCGACGACCGCGGCCCCGCCCCGGCCCCGTACGGCGACGTCCTCGACGGTGAGGGCCGCCAGGGTGGGGCCGCCGACCCGCAGGTGGACCCGTACGCCCACCTCGCGGCCGGCCTCGGTGGCGACCACGGCGGCGGGGTGGTCGCCGGGCGGGGACGAGGGCGGCACGGTGACGGTGAAGGGGACCACGGCCCGGGTGTGGGGCGGGATCTTCACGGTGGTCCCGGCGCCGAAGCTGATCCAGGCGCCGGCGCCGGTGGATCCGGCGGCGGGGCGCAGGGCGAAGGCCCCGTCGGCGGTGTTGTAGGCGTCGGCCCCGCGCAGGGTGACGGTGTGCTCCTGGTCGGATGTGTTGGCCAGGGCGAGGCGGTCCTCCAGCACGGTGCCGGCGGTGCCCGCCATGTAGAAGTACGGGCGCGCGGAGGGCGGGCGGTCGCCGGCGCGGGGGACGGCCTGGCCCGCGGCGGGCTCGGCGGTCCAGCCCGGCTCGTCGGCGGCCCTGCCGTACGCGGGCGGTGCGGGGGCCGCGTACAGCGCGGCGACGAGCAGGAGCAGGCCGGCGCCCCGGCGGACGCGGGGGGCGTGGGGGACGCGGGGGACGCGGGGGACGTGGGGGACGTGGAGCACGGGCATGGCCGGGGGCGCTCCGTTCAGGACCGGGCCCGCTGGCCGCGCCGGGTCAGCCAGAGCACGCCGGCGACGCCGGAGAGCAGCACGGTGCCGCCGAGGGTGCCGAGGGCGAGGGCGGAGTCGGTGGGTCCGGTCTGCGGGAGGGTCTCCTCGCCCGAGCCGCCGCCGGACTGGGCGGCGGCGCCGCCGGCGGCCGTGACGTCGAGCTCCAGGGACGGGCCGGGGCTGTTGCCGGGGGTGCAGGTGGTCGTGGTGCCCATCGCCTTGATGGTGAGCACGCCGGCGGTGAAGGTGACCTTGCCGCTCTTCTTGGGCGTGTAGGTGCCCGAGAGGTCGGTGATCTTGATGGGGGTGTCGGCGGGCACGGCCTCGGGGTTGGGCGGGCCGGAGACCGGCACGGACACCTTCTCCGCGCCGTCGACGAGGACGACGGCGCCGGGGCTCATCGCGCCCTTGCCCAGTTCGATGGGGCTGGAGGAGACGCCCTTCTGGAAGGACATCGTCAGCTTGTACGCCTCGCCGTCCTTGACTGCCTTGATCTCGATGGGCGAGATCGCCGACTTGTCCCCGATCGGGGTCTTGCAGTCGTAGGCCACGTCGACGACGGCGGCGTGGGCTGCGGGGGCGGCCAGCAGGACCGCCGATCCGGCCAGCGCGGAGGCCAGCGCGAGCGCGGTGGAGCGTTTGCGGTCGGACACCTTCGTCTTCCCCTCGGGCCACAAATAACTGACGACACATCAGATTGGTGGCTCAAGGTACGCCCGGGGTCTTGCGGAGGGAAGACAAAGGACAACCCCGGATTGACCGTTCGTCAGTGCGCGCGGCGGCCCCGCTGCCAGACGGCCGAGACGAGCGGGACGCCCGGGCGGTAGGCGAGGTGGACGTGGCTCGGGGCGTCCAGCAGGGCCAGGTCGGCGCGGGCTCCGGGGGTCACGGTGCCGATGTCCGCACGGCGCAGGGCGCGGGCTCCGCCGGCGGTGGCCGACCACAGGGCCTCGTCGGGGGTCATCCGCATGTCGCGGACGGCGAGCGCGATGCAGAACGGCATGGAGCTCGTGTAGGAGGAGCCGGGGTTGCAGTCCGTGGACAGGGCGACGGTGGCGCCCGCGTCGATCAGGCGGCGGGCGTCGGGCCACACCGCGCGGGTGGAGAACTCGGCGCCGGGCAGCAGGGTGGCGACCGTGGTCGAGGCGGCCTGGGCGAGGGCGTCCACGTCGGCGTCGGTCAGGTGGGTGCAGTGGTCGGCGGAGGCGGCCTCCAGCTCCACGGCGAGCTGTACGCCGGGACCGTAGGACAGCTGGTTGGCGTGCACGCGCGGGATCAGACCGGCGGCGGCGCCCGCGGTGAGGATCGCGCGGGCCTGGTCGCCGTCGAAGGCGCCCTTCTCGCAGAAGACGTCCACCCAGCGGGCGTACGGGGCGCAGGCCGCCAGCATCTCGCCGGTGACGAGGTCCACGTACGCGGCCGGGTCCTCGGCGTAGTCGGGGGAGACGATGTGCGCGCCGAGGTAGGTGACCTCCTCGGTGTGCGCGGCGGCGATGCGCAGGGCGCGGGCCTCGTCGGCGACGGTGAGGCCGTAGCCGGACTTGGTCTCGAAGGTGGTGGTGCCCTGGCGGCGGGCCTCGTCGAGGTGGCGCACGAGGTTGGCCTCGAGCTCGGCGTCGGTGGCGGCGCGGGTGGCGGCGACGGTGGTGCGGATGCCTCCGGCGGAGTAGGCGCGTCCGGACATCCGGGCGTTGAACTCCTGGGTGCGGTCGCCGGCGAAGACGAGGTGCGAGTGGGAGTCGACGAAGCCGGGGATGACGGCCCGACCCTGCGCGTCGAAGGCCTCGTCCGCGGCCGGCGCCTCGGCGGCGGGGCCGACCCAGGCGACCTTGTCGCCGTCGATGACGACGGCGGCGTTCTCGATCAGGCCCAGGGGTGAACCGTCCCCGACGGACGGGTCGTTGGTGACGAGGCTGCCGATGTTGGTGATGCAGGTGGTGGTCATGGTTCCTCTCGGTTTCCTGGGGCTCCGCCCCAGACCCCGCGCCTCAAACGCCGGCGAGGCTGGATCGGTCAGGCGCGCAGGGCCGCGATGGAGTCGGACAGGGCCGACGGGACGTCGGGGACCAAGGTGTGGGCGCCGTCGCGGACGATGTGGCGGCCGCCGACCACCGTGTGGCGGACGTCGGCGGCGGTGGCGGCGAAGACCGCCGTCTCCGCGCCCAGCCGGGCCGGCGGACCCGCCGTGCGGACGGAGTCCAGCGCGAGCGTGGTGAAGTCCGCGAGCGCGCCCGCCTCCAGGCGGCCCGCGTCGGCCAGGCCGAGCGCCGCATGGCCGTCGGCGGTGGCGGCGGTGAGCAGGGCGTTCGCCGTCCAGTGCCCCCGGGTGCGGCTGCGCAGGCGCTCGTTCAGCTCCATCGCGCGGGCCTCCTCCAGCAGGTCGATCACGGCGTGGCTGTCGCTGCCGAGCGACAGCGGGCTGCCCGCGTGCTGGAGGCGGGTCGCCGGGCCGATGCCGTCGGCGAGGTCGCGTTCGGTGGTGGGGCACATGCAGGTGCCGGTGGTGGTTCCGCCGAGCAGGGCGATGTCCGCATCGGTGAGGTGGGTGTTGTGGACGCCGGTGGTGCGCGGCCCGAGCACCCCGTGGTCGGCGAGCAGCCGGGTCGGGGTGCGGCCGTGGGCGGCCTGGCAGGCGTCGTTCTCGGCGGTCTGCTCGGAGAGGTGGACGTGCAGCGGAGCCTCGCGCTCCTCGGCCCAGCGGGCGACGGTGGCCAGCTGGTCGGCGGGCACGGCGCGCACCGAGTGGATCGCGGCGCCGATCAGGGCGTGCTCGCGGGGCTTCAGGGCGGACGCGCGCTCGGCCCAGGCCTCGGCCGTGCCGTCGGAGAAGCGCTGCTGGTGCGGGTTCGGGGCCTCGCCGAAGCCGGCCGAGAGGTAGGCCGTGTCGAGGAGGGTGATCCGGATGCCGGCCGCGGCGGCGGCCTCGATCAGGGCCTCGCCCATGGCGTTGGGGTCGGCGTACGGGGCGCCGCCCGGCGCGTGGTGTACGTAGTGGAACTCGCCGACGTTGGTGATGCCGGCCAGCGCCATTTCGGCGTACACCGCGCGGGCGAGCGCGAAGTAGGTGTCGGGGGTGAGGTTCTGGGCGACCTTGTACATGAGGTCGCGCCAGGTCCAGAAGGTGCCGGAGCCGACCTGGACGGTGCCCCGCAGGGCCCGGTGGAAGGCGTGGCTGTGCGCGTTGGCCAGGCCCGGGAGGGTCAGGCCGCGCAGCACCTCCGCGCCCGGCGGCGGGGTCTGCACCCCGGTGCGCAGGGCGCCGATGCGTCCGTCTTCCGTGACTTCCAGGGCGACGCCCGGCTCGACGTGGGCGCCGAGCCAGGCGTGCTCCAGCCAGTACGTCGTCAACGACATGCCAGGCCTTCCAGTACGTCGGCGAGGGCGAGGACGCCGGCCACGCAGTCGTCCTCGGCGGCGAACTCCCGCGGGGAGTGGGAGACGCCGGTGGGGTTCCGTACGAACAGCATCGCGGTCGGGACGGCCGCGGAGAGGATTCCGGCGTCGTGTCCCGCCCCGGTGCCGAGGACGGGGACGGCCCCGCCCAGGATCCGGTTCATCTCGTCGCGCAGGGCGTGCTCGAACTCGACGACCGGGGTGAAGGACTCCCGGACGATGCCGAGGTCGATGCCGTCCTGGTCGGCGCGCTCGCGGGCGGCCTTCTCGATGGCGGTCACGACCGTGTCGAGGGTGGCCTGGTCGGCGGCCCGGGAGTCGAGCCAGCCGCGCACGAGCGAGGGGATGGCGTTGACCCCGTTGGGCTCGACGGAGATCTTCCCGAAGGTGGCCACGGCCCCGGCGAGGGCCGCCTCGGTGCGGGCCGCGAGGACGGTCGCCGCGTACGTGAGCATCGGGTCGCGGCGGTCGACCAGCCGGGTGGTGCCGGCGTGGTTGGCCTCGCCGCGGAAGTCGAACCGCCAGCGGCCGTGCGGCCAGATCGCCGAGGCGATGCCGACGCGGTCCCCGCTCAGGTCCAGGGCCCGGCCCTGTTCCACGTGGAGCTCGACGAAGGCGCCGATGCGGGCGAGCCGTTCCGGATCGGCCCCGATGGCCTCGGGGTCGTAGCCGGCGGCCTCCATGGCCCGGGGCAGGCCGATGCCGTCGGCGTCGCGGAGCTCGTACGCCTTCTCCTTGGTCAGCTGCCCGGCGGCGAGCCGGGAGCCGACGCAGGCGAGGCCGAAGCGGGCCCCTTCCTCGTCACCGAAGTTGGTGATGGCGAGTGGCCTGGAGAACTCCGTGCCCCTCCTGCGGAGTTCGTCCAGGGCCGCGAAGGAGGACACCACCCCGAGGGGGCCGTCGAAGGCCCCGCCGTCGGGGACGGAGTCCAGGTGCGAGCCGGTGACCACGGCGTCCCCCGCGAGGGGGTCGCCGAGCCAGGCCCACTGGTTGCCGTTGCGGTCGGTCTCGTACGTCAGCCCGCGCGCCTCGGCCTGCGCCTGGAACCAGGTCCGGCAGTCGGCGTCGGCCCCGCTCCAGGCGTAACGGCGGTACCCGCCGCTGTCGGCGTGGCGGCCGATGGGGGCGAGCTCCGCCCACATGGCGTGGAACGACCCGGCCCCGACGGCGTTCGAGGCGCGGGGGTCCGGGGGCAGCGCCCCCAGCAGCGACGCCGCACCCGGAAAGTCTGCCTCGCTCACGCGGAGTCGCCCTCGCGCATCGGGACCCGCACGCCGCGCTCGTCGGCGACCGACTCCGCGATGTCGTAGCCGGCGTCGACGTGGCGGATGACGCCCATGCCCGGGTCGTTGGTGAGGACGCGGCGGATCTTCTCGCCGGCCAGCGGGGTGCCGTCGGCGACGGTGACCTGGCCCGCGTGGATGGAGCGGCCCATGCCGACGCCGCCGCCGTGGTGGATCGAGACCCAGGAGGCGCCGGAGGCCACGTTGACCATGGCGTTGAGCAGCGGCCAGTCGGCGATGGCGTCGGAGCCGTCGAGCATGGCCTCGGTCTCGCGGTACGGGGAGGCCACCGAGCCGCAGTCGAGGTGGTCACGGCCGATGACCAGCGGGGCGGCGAGGGTGCCGTCGGCGACCATCTCGTTGAAGCGCTCGCCGGCCTTGTCGCGCTCGCCGTAGCCGAGCCAGCAGATGCGCGCGGGCAGGCCCTGGAAGTGGACGCGCTCGCCCGCCATCTTGATCCAGCGGTGCAGGGACTCGTTCTCCGGGAAGAGCTCCAGCATCGCCTTGTCGGTCTTGTGGATGTCCGAGGCCTCGCCGGACAGCGCCGCCCAGCGGAAGGGGCCCTTGCCCTCGCAGAACAGCGGCCGGATGTAGGCGGGGACGAAGCCGGGGAAGGCGAAGGCGCGGTCGTAGCCGGCCAGCTGGGCCTCGCCGCGGATGGAGTTGCCGTAGTCGAAGACCTCGGCGCCGGCGTCCATGAAGCCGACCATGGCCTCGACGTGCTTGGCCATGGACTCGCGGGCGCGGGTGGTGAAGCCGGCCGGGTCCTTGGCGGCGTAGGCGCCCATGTCGTCGAAGTCGACGCCGACGGGGAGGTAGGCGAGCGGGTCGTGGGCCGAGGTCTGGTCGGTCACGATGTCGATGGGCGCACCCTCGGCCAGCATCTGCGGGAGCAGCTCGGCCGCGTTGCCGAGCAGGCCGATGGAGAGCGGCTTGCGGGCGTCGCGGGCCTCGACGGCCAGCTGGAGGGCGTGGCGCAGGTTGTCGGCCTTGACGTCCAGGTAGCGGTGCTCGATGCGGCGGTCGATGGCGCGCGGGTCGACGTCGATGCAGATCGCGACGCCGTCGTTCATCGTCACGGCCAGGGGCTGGGCGCCGCCCATGCCGCCGAGGCCGGCGGTCAGGGTGATGGTGCCGGCGAGGGTGCCGTTGAACTTCTTGGCCGCGACGGCCGCGAAGGTCTCGTAGGTGCCCTGGAGGATGCCCTGGGTGCCGATGTAGATCCACGAGCCGGCCGTCATCTGGCCGTACATGGTGAGGCCCAGGTGCTCCAGGCGGCGGAACTCCTCCCAGTTGGCCCAGTCGCCCACCAGGTTGGAGTTGGCGAGCAGGACGCGCGGCGCCCACTCGTGGGTCTGCATCACGCCGACCGGGCGGCCGGACTGGACGAGCATCGTCTCGTCCTGCTTGAGGGTCTGGAGGGTGCGGACCATGGCGTCGTACGAGCGCCAGTCGCGGGCTGCCTTGCCGGTGCCGCCGTAGACGACGAGCTTGTCGGGGTGCTCGGCGACCTCGGGGTCGAGGTTGTTCTGGAGCATCCGCAGCGCGGCCTCCTGCTGCCATCCCAGGGTGCTGAGCTCGGTGCCTCGCGCGGCACGTACGGGGCGGGGTCCTGACATGGCGGTGCCTCCTCCGATGTTGGTATTTCCATTCACATCCTGACGTCCTGAATAGATTCAGTCAACAGCTGCGGGCGGCCCTGTCGGATGATGGGATGGCGGACATGGCTGCACACACGCACGCGGGCGCGGATGCCGCCGCGCGTCGGGATCTGGCCGTACGGGCCGCCGTCGAACAGGGGCTCGTGGGCGGGGCCGACTCCGCGGAGCCCCTGACCTGCCTGCTGGACACCGTCGGGATCCGGGCCTCCGCCGCCGCCCTGACCAGCGCCTTCGCGGACGCCCTGGCGCCCGGCACCCCCGTCCTGCACGCCTTCGCCGTCAAGGCCGCGCCGCTCGTCCCGGTCCTGCGGCTGCTCGCGGACGCGGGGCTCGGCTGCGAGGTGGCCAGCCCCGGCGAGCTGGCGCTGGCCCGGGCGGCCGGGGTGCCGGCCGGGCGGACCGTCCTGGACTCCCCCGCCAAGACGGTGGCCGAACTGCGCGAGGCCCTGGCCCTGGGCATCGCCGTCAACGCCGACAACCCGCAGGAACTGGAACGGCTCGACGCACTGGTCGGCGCGGGCCCGGCCCGGTCCCCGATCGGCGTACGGATCAACCCGCAGACCGGCGCCGGGACCATCGACGCGCTCTCCACCGCCACGTCGACCTCGAAGTTCGGGATCGCCCTGCGGGATCCCGGCGCGCGCGAATGGCTCGTACGGGCGTACCTGGACCGGCCCTGGCTCACCCGCCTGCACGTCCACTCCGGCTCACAGGGCGTCCCCCTGGCCCTGATCGCGGAGGGCGTACGGGAACTGCACGCGCTGGCCGAGGAGATCAACGAGGCGGCCGGACGTCGGCAGGTGGACACCCTCGACATCGGCGGCGGCCTGCCGGTGAACTTCGCCTCGGACGAGGAGACGCCCCGGTGCGCCGCGTACGTGGCCGCGCTGCGCGGGGCGGCCCCCGGGCTGTTCTCGGGCACGTACGGCTTGGTCACGGAGTTCGGCCGGGCCCTGCTGGCCAAGCACGGGCTGGTGCTGGCCAGGGTCGAGTACACCAAGACCAGCGGCTCCCGGCCGATCGCGCTCACCCACGCCGGGGTGCAGCTGGCGACGCGCACCGCGTACGCCCCGGCGGCCTGGCCGGTGCGGATCCTGGCGTACGACGCGAAGGGCGCGCCGAAGACCGGCGAGCCGGTGGCGCAGGACGTCGCGGGGCCGGCCTGCTTCGCGGGCGACCTGCTCGCGACGGCCCGGGAACTCCCGCGGCTCGCCCCCGGCGACCTGATCGGCGTCCCGGACACCGGCGCGTACTTCTTCACCGCGCACTACGGCTACAACAGCCTGCCCCGCCCGGCGGTCCACGGCTTCACGGTGGGCCCGCAGGACGAGGTCCGCTTCAGCCTGGTCCGTCCGGCGCAGCGCCTCGCCGAGATCGTGGCCGAGGCGGGCGGCGCCCACGCCGAAGCCCTGCTGTAGCCGC
This sequence comes from Streptomyces sp. NRRL F-2580, assembly GCF_000720115.1. Lineage (GTDB taxonomy): Bacteria > Actinomycetota > Actinomycetes > Streptomycetales > Streptomycetaceae > Streptomyces. Next base: position 51,588 of record NZ_JOIR01000023.1, on the reverse strand, counting down.
TGCGCGGAGCCTCCCCGGGCTCCGCCCCGACCCGCGCCTCAATCGCCGGCGAGGCTTCAAAACCTGGGGCTCCGCCCCAGACCCCGCTCCTCAAGCGCCGGAGGGGCTGGATTTGGCCGCCGTCGGCACTATCCAGCCCCTCCGGCGCTTGAGGAGCGAGGTGCGGGGCGGAGCCCCGGTATTTCAGCCTCGCCGGCGTTTGAGGCGCCGGGTCTGGGACGGAGCCCCGGGTCCTTCAGCCGCGCCGGCGGTTGAGGCGGCTATTCCACGAAGAGGCCGCGCGCCGCGGCCCGGGCGTCGAAGGCCTCCAGGCGGGCCTGGGCGTCCGGGAGGGCGTCCGCCATCGCCTCCAGCAGCACCCGCCCCAGCAGCATCGGCGCGCACGCCGTGTCGAAGGCCAGCCCCGTCCCGACCGGCGCCGGGATCAGCAGGTCCGAGTGGCGGGCCACCGGCGCGAAGGCCGAGTCGGCGACCGTCACCACGCTCAGCCCGGCCGCCCGCGCGTGCTCCAGCGCCTCCGCCACCTCCCGGGGATGCCGCGGCAGTGCGAAGCACAGCAGCGCCGAGGCCCCCGCGCCGGCGGCCGCGTCGATGCGGTCGGCGAGCATCGAGCCGCCCTCGTCGAGGAGGCGTACGTCCGGGTGCACCTTGGCGGCGAAGTACGCGAACCCGCGCGCCTGCGAGGACGCCGCCCGCAGCCCGAGCACCGGCAGCGGGGCCGAGGCGGCGAGCAGCCGCCCCGCCTCCTCCACCGGCGCGGGATCGGCGAGCATCTCCGCCAGTTGCCGCAGGTTCTCGATCTCGCCCAGGACGGCCTGCTGGTACTCGTTGTACGAGTCCTCCTGCGCGGCCTCGACCCGCTCGGCGGGAGCCACCTCGCGCAGGTGCCGGCGCAGTGCGGGATATCCGTCGAAGCCCAGGGCCACCGCGAACCGGGTCACCGACGGCTGGCTCACCCCGGCCAGCTCGGCGAGCTCGACGCTCGACAGGAAGGGCACCTCCGCCGCCCCGCGGACCATGCAGTGCGCGATGCGCCGCTGCGTCGGCGTCAGCCGGTGCCCCTCGAACAGCTTCTGCAGCCGCGCGGCCGGGCTGTCGCTCATTCCCGTCCCCTCCGTCCCCGTCGATCTATTCAGTCACGGAGCACTCTGCATGTGGTTATGCAGCTCGGCAAGCCGCGCCCGCGATGCGGATACGGCGGATACGGGGGCTAGCCCCAGTGCGGGGGCCCGCGGTGCTTCCTACGTTGGGGGTATGGACGCCCACGCCCAAGAGCTGAAGAAGGAACTCGACGCCACGCTGGACGCCCGGCGGGAGCTGGGTCCGGAGTACGAGGCCGCGCTGGTGGACTCGTTCGTCGAGAAGGTCGACACCCAGGTCCGGCGGCGCCTCGCGGAGGAACGCCTGTCCGCGGCCCGCGGCGAAACCCGCCCCTCCGCCTCGCCGGCGGACGGGAACTTCGGCGAACGCTTCGGCTTCGCGATCATCACGCTGGTGCTGGCGGTCCCGCTGTCGGCCATCGCCGCCGCGCAGGCGCACTTCAGCGGGCTCCTGGTCGCCTGGGCCGGGATCGTGGGCGTGAACTTCATCCACGCCAACAAGCGGTTCCGGCGCCGGTCCGCCGAATAGGTTGGTGCGCGGGGACCGCCGCACCCTCGGTTGCCCGAGGGGCGGGACGACGGCGGTCCCCGCGCAGGACACGGCCGGGTCAGGGCCGTCCGCGTCCGTGACGTCCGCGCGGTCCGGGAGCCGCTCCGGAGGTACGCGTACGCCGTTCGGTGGTGCCGGCCGGGTTCCGGTCTCCCGGTCCTCCCTGCCGACAACCACCACTGTGCCCCAGCCGTGTTAAGCCGGTGCTGCCGTCACGTGTCGTGCCCGTACCGTTTGCACGAAGGCCACGCGCGGCCCCGTACGGGCTACTTGGCGGACTTGGCCAGGAACGCCAGCAGGTCCTGACGGCTCACCACACCGGTGGGCTTGCCCTCGACGAGCACGATCGCCGCGTCCGCCTCACCGAGCACCGCCATCAGCTCGGACACCGGCTCGCCCGAGCCGACCTGCGGCAGCGGCGAGCTCATGTGCTTCTCCAGCGGGTCCGTCAGGGAGGCCCGCTGCGCGAACAGCGCCGCCAGCAGCTCCTTCTCGACGACCGAGCCGATGACCTCGGCGGCCATCACGTCCGGGTGACCGGCGCCCGGCTTGACGATGGGCATCTGCGAGACGCCGTACTCCCGCAGGACCTCGATCGCCTGGCCGACCGTCTCCTCGGGGTGCATGTGGACGAGGGAGGGGATGCCGCCCTCCTTGTCGTCCAGCACGTCGCCGATGCGGGCGGCCGGTCCGGCCTCCTCCAGGAAGCCGTGGCCCGCCATCCACTCGTCGCTGAAGATCTTGCTCATGTAGCCGCGGCCGCTGTCCGGCAGCAGGACGACGACCACGTCGTCCGGGCCGAGACCCTCGGCGGCGCGCAGGGCGGCCACGACCGCCATGCCGCAGGAGCCGCCGACGAGCAGGCCCTCCTCCTTCGCCAGGCGGCGGGTCATCTGGAAGGAGTCCTTGTCGGACACCGCGATGATCTCGTCCGTGACGTTGGGGTCGTAGGCGGTCGGCCAGAAGTCCTCGCCGACGCCCTCGACGAGGTACGGGCGGCCGGAGCCGCCGGAGTAGACGGAACCCTCGGGGTCGGCGCCGATGACCTTGACCTTCCCGCCGCTGACCTCCTTGAGGTAGTTGCCGGTACCGGAAATCGTGCCGCCCGTGCCCACGCCCGCGACGAAGTGGGTGATCTTCCCGTCCGTCTGGTCCCACAGCTCGGGGCCGGTGGTCTCGTAGTGCGAACGGGGGTTGTTCGGGTTGCTGTACTGGTCGGGCTTCCAGGCGCCCGGGGTCTCGCGCACCAGGCGGTCGGACACGTTGTAGTACGAGTCCGGGTGCTCGGGGTCGACGGCGGTCGGGCAGACCACGACGTCGGCACCGTAGGCGCGCAGCACGTTGATCTTGTCCATGGACACCTTGTCAGGGCAGACGAAGATGCACTTGTAGCCCTTCTGCTGGGCCACGATGGCGAGTCCTACACCCGTGTTGCCGCTGGTCGGCTCCACGATGGTGCCGCCGGGCTTGAGGGCTCCGCTCTGCTCGGCGGCCTCGATCATCCGTACGGCGATCCGGTCCTTCACGGATCCACCGGGATTGAAGTACTCGACCTTCGCAAGGACGGTGGCCTGCAGGCCTTCGGTCACACGGTTGAGCTTCACCAGCGGGGTGTTGCCGACGAGGCTGATCATCGAGTCGTGGAATTGCACCATGTTCTCCAAGGAGGGGACTCCACGGGTTCTCCGGGAGGTCTGGCCAGAGTATGCGTAAAGGGATTGGCCGACCGTGCGTACGGGGCAGGTAGGGATCAATGAGGACCGAGGAGGTGGCCTGAAGGGTGTCCAGGGCGAGAACGGCCCGCCGGATCGCGGCGGGGGCAGCGTACGGCGGGGGCGGACTCGGACTGGTCGGGGCCGCCGCGGTGGGTCTGGTGCTGGCCGAGGTGCAGTTCGCCAAGCGCACGGTGGGCACCGGTCTGGGCGATCCGCCGCGCGCCGACGGGCTGTACGGGAGCGAGTTCGGCGGCCCGGAACAGAGCCCGGGACCGCTGCGCCTGGGCATGCTGGGCGATTCCACGGCCGCGGGACTCGGCGTGCGGCGGGCCCGGCAGACGCCGGCGGCCCTGCTGGCGTCCGGGCTGGCGGCGGTGGCCGAGCGCCCGGTGGAGCTGCGCAACGTGGCCCTGTCGGGGGCCATGTCCGACGATCTGGACCGGCAGGCGGGGCTGCTGCTGAACGACGGGAGCCCCGCGCCGGACGTATGCGTGATCATGATCGGCGCGAACGACGTGACGCGCCGGATGCCGCCGACCCAGTCCGTGCGCTGCCTGACCTCGGCCGTGCGGCGGCTGCGGATGGCGGGGGCCGAGGTCGTCGTGGGCACCTGCCCTGACCTGGGCACGATCGAGCCGGTGTACCAGCCGCTGCGCTGGGTGGCCCGGCGGGTCTCGCGGCAGCTGGCCGCCGCGCAGACCATAGGAGTGGTCGCGCTGGGCGCCCGTACGGTCTCCATGGGTGACCTGCTGGGCCCGGAGTTCGCCGCGAACCCGCGCGAGATGTTCGGCCCGGACTCCTACCACCCGTCGGCGGAGGGGTACGCGACCGCCGCCATGGCCGTGCTGCCGACGCTGTGCGCGGCGCTCGGCCTGTGGCCGGAGTCGGACCGGCTGGACGTGTCCCGCGACGAGGACATGCTCCCGGTGGCGAAGGCCGCGTCCGCCGCGGCGGGCCAGGCGGGTACGGAGGTCACGGCCGCGCGCGGCCCGTGGGTCCTGCTCAAACACCGCCGTCGCCGCCGGGTACCGGGCGAGGACCCGACCCCGCCGGCCGACTCCGGCACGGGCACCACCGCCGGCTCCAGCCCCGCCGGCGTGTGAGGCGCGGTCTTCAGCCCCGCCGGCCTGTGAGGCGCGCTCTTTCAGCCCCGCCGGCCTGTGAGGCGCGCTCTTTCAGCCCCGCCGGCCTGTGAGGCGCGCTCTTTCAGCCCCGCCGGCGTTTGAGGCGCGGGGTCTGGGGCAGGGCCCCACCAGCGGCGCCGCACCCGCTCACAGCACCCGCACCCCCGCGGGAGCGACCGGCATCACACTCCCACCCCGGTGACCTCGACCGTACGGGGCGGTAACTTCGCATGCGGTCCCGCAACGACGCACCCCTTGGAGTCCCGATGCCCGAAGCCGTCATCGTTTCCACCGCCCGCTCTCCCATCGGGCGCGCCGGCAAGGGGTCCCTCAAGGACGTCCGCCCGGACGACCTGACCGCGACGATCATCCAGGCCGCCCTCGCCAAGATCCCCGAGCTGGACCCGCGCCAGATCGACGACCTGATGCTCGGCTGCGGCCTCCCCGGCGGCGAGCAGGGTCACAACCTGGCCCGCATCGTGGCCGTGCAGATGGGCATGGACTACCTGCCGGGCACCACGATCACCCGCTACTGTTCCTCCTCGCTCCAGACCTCCCGCATGGCGCTGCACGCCATCAAGGCCGGCGAGGGCGACGTCTTCATCTCCGCGGGCGTCGAGACGGTCTCCCGGTTCGCGAAGGGCTCCTCGGACGGCCTGCCGGACACGCACAACCCGCTCTTCGCCGACGCGGAGGCCCGTACGGCCGCCGTCGCGCAGAGCGAGGGCTCCTCCTGGCACGACCCGCGCGAGGACGGCCTGCTCCCGGACGCCTACATCTCGATGGGGCAGACCGCGGAGAACCTGGCCCGCCTCAAGGGCGTGACCCGCCAGGACATGGACGAGTTCGGCCTGCGCTCGCAGAACCTCGCCGAAGAGGCCATCAAGAACGGCTTCTGGGCCCGCGAGATCACCCCGGTCACCACCCCGGACGGCACGGTCGTCTCGACCGACGACGGCCCGCGCGCCGGCGTGACCCTGGAGGGCGTGCAGGGCCTCAAGCCCGTCTTCCGCCCCGACGGCCTGATCACCGCCGGCAACTGCTGCCCGCTCAACGACGGCGCCGCGGCGCTGGTCATCATGAGCGACACCAAGGCCCGTGAGCTGGGCCTGACCCCGCTGGCCCGGATCGTCTCCACCGGCGTCACCGCCCTCTCCCCCGAGATCATGGGCCTGGGCCCGGTCGAGGCGTCGAAGCAGGCCCTGAAGCGGGCCGGCCTGACGGTCGGCGACATCGACCTGTTCGAGATCAACGAGGCCTTCGCGGCCCAGGTCATCCCGTCGTACCGGGACCTGGAGATCCCCCTCGACAAGCTGAACGTCAACGGCGGGGCCATCGCCGTCGGTCACCCCTTCGGGATGACCGGTGCCCGCATCACCGGCACTCTGATCAACGGCCTGCAGTTCCACGACAAGCAGTTCGGCCTCGAGACGATGTGCGTCGGCGGCGGCCAGGGCATGGCCATGGTCATCGAGCGGCTGAGCTGAGCCGTAGCGGAGGGTAGGGGTCGCCCCGAGGAACGAGGGGCGGCACCTGCCCGTAGCGGTGGCGAAGCTCAGCGCGACCAAAGAAGCGAGCGCCTGAGCTGGAAACGATCACCCGAGCTCATTGGATCAAGACCGGTGCCCAGTCGCCGCAAGGGATCCCGCCGGATCCCCTGCGGCGTACTGACACCGGATCTAACCCCCTCGCGGCCTACCTGTGACCGAATCTCCCCCAGGATGTGACCTATCTCCTGGGGGATCGGCATGTGTGCAGGTCAGCGGCAGTTAGCGGGGTACGGCTGTGACCAAAGCCCTGTCCAATTCGTGACGTAATGCACTGCACGCCATTCCCAGGTCGGGACACTCTGATGTAGGAAGTCGGGGGATCGAATCACCTCAGGAGTTAGTCAGTGAGCGCCATGTCTCTTGCCCTGCTGCTGACCACTGCCGCCGCCGCGGCCGTGGGCGCTGCTGCGCTGCACGCCGTCCATGGTCTGCGCAAGCAGGTCACCGCCCTGCGCACCGAGCTGGCGGCGCCGGTCCAGCACCGCGGTGCGACCGTTCCGCACGCCCGCAGCGCCGTGGAGTCCCCCGCCGCCGAGATACGAGCCGCCGTGGCCGAGGCCCTCGCCGAGGAGCGCGAGCGTGAGCTGGCCGAGGCGCGCGCCTTCTGGGCCGCGCAGGAGGCCCGCGACGCCGCCGACGCCCCGTCGCTGCTGGGCGGCCTGGCCGGGCTCGGTGAGGACAGCCCCGTCTTCCTGCCCCGGCAGGCCGACATGGTGGGTCTGGAGCCCCTCCTGGGCGAGGAGGCCCTCGACGAGCTCCCGGGCTACCCCGAGGACTCGGCCGAGCTGGCCGCCGCCCGCCGGCGCCACCCCTCGCACCCCGACTTCGTACCGGCCCAGGCCTCGCACCCCGGCGCCGACCACGAGCGCACCGTCAACCGCCTGGAGGAGCTCGCTGAGGCCCGTACGGCCCTCGCGGACGTCCGCCCCGGCCCGCTGGGCACGCTCGACGTGTACGTCTTCACCGACGGCACGACGCTGTGCATGACCCCCGGGCACCGGGAGACCGCGGAGCGCCTCGCCGAGGCCCTGCGTTCGGGCACCGCCCCGGTCCTGCTGGGCGGCTCGGGCATCTCCGGCGCCTACGCGCTGACCTTCTCCTGTGGTGACTCGGAGGACCCCGACAGCAACGTCTACATCCTCGCGGACCGCGTCATCGCGTCGCTCTGATCTCCGCCTGCTCCACCAGCCCCACGGCCTCGTCCAGCACGTCGGACGGGGCCGTCGCGCCGTCCGGGCCGGCCGCCACGGCGCGCAGCGCCTCGGCGAGGTCCAGCCCGGCCACGGCCACCTGGTCCCCGACGACGAAGATGCCGGCGTCCGGCAGCTCCCGCGGCGCCTGTCCGGGGGTCTCCAGCCGCTGCGCCCGTACGGAGAGCTCGCGGGCCAGTTCCAGGGCCACGGCGGCGGCTCCCTGCTGCAGGCGGCTCTGCGGCGCGGCCCGCAGCCGGTCGGCGAAACGTTCCACGACGGCGGTCAGGGGCGAAGTATCAAGCACCCGGCCGACCTTACGCGCCGCCCGGGCACCATTGCCAACGGGCGAACTCTCCGGCACGGTGGCGTGAAGAGAACAGCACGGCGATACCTCCGGAGGCGCCCATGTCCGTAGAGTTCTCCGAACAGACACACCGCAACATGATCGACAGAATCCCCCAGACCACCGGTCGTGAGGTCTCCGACTGGCTCCGCACCGTCGACGAAGGCCCCTCACTCGTCCGGTTCGAGGAGAAGGTCAGCTGGCTCCGCGGCGCGCACGAGCTGTCGTACGGCCAGGCCAAGGCGATCATCCACGAGTACGACCTGCGCAGAGCAGCGCGCCGGTTCGGCTGAACCCCTCCCCCGGCCCCCGTTCCCCTGGACGCGGGAAGGCCCCGCGAGCGGTGTGCTCGCGGGGCCTTCCCCATGCCGTGTGCCGTGCGCAGGCCGGGGTGGCCTGCGGGTCCTGCTAGTCGTCGCCCGAGAGGATCGAGAAGATGCGCAGCATCTCCACGTAGATCCACGCCAGGGTGACGGTGAGGCCGAAGGCCGCAAGCCAGGCCTCATCGCGCGGGGCGCCGTAGGCGATGCCGTCCTCGACCTGCTTGAAGTCCATGGCGAGGAAGCAGGCGCCGAGGATGACGCCGATGGCACCGAACAGCAGGCCGAGGCCGCCGCTGCGGAAGCCGAGGCCGTCACCGCCGCCGAAGACCGCGAACAGCGTGTTCGTGAGCATCAGGAGGATGAAGCCGAGGGTCGCGGCCATCACGAAGCCGTAGAAACGGCGCGTGACGCGGATCCAGCCCATCTTGTACCCGAGGAGCACGGCGGCGAAGACGCACATCGTGCCCATCACGGCCTGGATGACCACGCCGGGGCTGAGGTAGGTGCTGACGGCTGCGCTGATGACCCCGAGGAAGACACCCTCGAACGCCGCGTAGCCCAGGATCAGGCCGGGGGAGGCCTTGCGCTTGAAGGACTGAATGATCACCAGGACGAAGGCGACCAGGCCCGCGGCGAAGCCGATGCCGTACGACTTGCCGAGGTTGGCCGGGTCGACCGGCAGCAGCACCCAGGAAAGGGTTGCCGTGACGATGAGCGTGCCGAGCGTCATGGCCGTACGGCTCACGACGTCGTCCATGGTCATCGCGTCGGCGCGCGCCGGTGCCTGCGGCATACCCGTGGTCGGGTCGGTCGCGTACGGGTTCGTCGCGTACGGGTTGGTCCCGGCCTGCTGGTGCTGCGGCGTCGCAAAGCCCGCGTGGCCACCGTTGTCGCGGCTGAACCCCCGTCGCGAGAAGACCGGGTTACTGCTCCTCATCTCACTCCTCCGTGGCCGCCGAGCGCGGCCTTGCAACAAGAGTAATGCGCTCGCAAAGAAAGCACCCTACTGCTGGAGGAGGATCTTAGGAGAAGGCAGGGCGAAGCGCAGGAGATAAAGGAGCGGGCCTCGCGAGAACTGCGGAGTGCCCGGAGCCGGACTTGAACCGGCACGGCCCGAAGGCCAGCGAGGTTTAAGCTCGCCGTGTCTGCATTCCACCATCCGGGCAGGGCGTGGCGGCCCCCGTGGAAAAAGCCTTCAACGCTTGATCCGAGCCTATCCGTAACGCCGTCGCCACTGACCGTCCGTCAACCCGATGTTGTCTGATTTTATTGGCGCTTGAGGGTTCGTCAGACCCGAGAATGCACGGTCGGCCCGTTCTGGGCGCCGCTCACCACCTGTACGGGATTGACGGGATTTCGACGGCCGCGCCACCCGCGCGCCACCCCGAGCCACCGCCCCGCGGATCAGGGCTCCTGTCATACCAGAGGAGGAGGCGCGAGGCCCCTCCGTCAGTCTCGAGTGGGCCCGGAAACAAGCTCGGCGGCTGATCCGGAGCGGGGGTGCCCGCGGCGAGGATGGGAACGTCCCCGCACCGCAGATCGAGGAGCCGTCCTGTGACCACCATGAACTACGCCCCGCACACCACCCAGGCCGTGGCCGCCCGCGCCACCGGCCTCTCCAAGGTGTACGGCCAGGGCGAGACCCAGGTGGTCGCCCTGGACAACGTCTCGGTGGACTTCGGGCAGGGGCAGTTCACTGCGATCATGGGCCCCTCGGGCTCCGGCAAGTCCACGCTGATGCACTGCGTCGCCGGGCTGGACACCTTCTCCGCCGGCTCCGTCCGCATAGGCGAGACCGAGCTGGGCGCCCTCAAGGACAAGCAGCTCACCCAGCTGCGCCGGGACAAGATCGGCTTCATCTTCCAGGCCTTCAACCTGCTGCCGACGCTGACGGCCCTGGAGAACATCACGCTCCCCATGGACATCGCCGGCCGCAAGCCGGACAAGCAGTGGCTGGACAACGTGATCAGCATGGTCGGCCTCACCGGCCGCCTGAGCCACCGCCCCACCCAGCTCTCCGGCGGCCAGCAGCAGCGCGTGGCCGTGGCCCGCGCCCTGGCCTCGCGCCCCGAGATCATCTTCGGTGACGAGCCCACCGGAAACCTCGACTCCCGCTCCGGCGCCGAGGTCCTCGGCTTCCTGCGTAACTCGGTGCGCGAGCTCGGCCAGACCGTCGTGATGGTCACCCACGACCCGGTGGCCGCCTCCTACGCGGACCGCGTCATCTTCCTGGCCGACGGCCGGATCGTCGACGAGATGTACGGCCCCACCGCCGACGGCGTGCTCGACCGCATGAAGGCCTTCGACGCCAAGGGCCGCACCAGCTGACCGGGATCTCCCTCCCCCCGCCCTCCTCCAGACTCCAGCCCCAGGACTGAGATCCCCCATGTTCCGTACCGCCCTGCGCAACGTCCTCGCGCACAAGGCCCGGCTGCTGATGACGGTCCTCGCCGTCACCCTCGGCGTCGCCTTCGTCTCCGGCACCCTCGTCTTCACCGACACCCTCAAGAAGTCCCTCTCCAACCAGTCCGCCAAGAGCTACGAAGACGTGGCCGTCTCCGTCACCTCGTACGGCCAGGGCCGCGACGACAACGGACAGAAGGAGGGCGAGCCCGGCCTCAGCCAGCAGACCCTCGACAAGGTCAAGGCCCTCGGCGGGGTCGCCTCCGTCTCCGGCCGCGTCTCCGGCTTCGCCGGCGTGGGTGACGAGAACGGCAAGCTGATCGGCTCCGGCTGGTCCAACAAGGGCTCCAACTACGCCCCCGTGAAGGACGGCAAGGACCCGAACTACGCCTTCACCCAGGGCGCCGGGCCGGCCAAGGCCGACGAGATCGCGCTCGACAAGGCGACCGCGGACGCGGGCGGCTACCACGTCGGCGACAGGGTCCGCGTCGCCACCAACGGCCCGGTCAAGGAGTACTCCCTCGCCGGTGTCTTCACCACCGAGGACGGCGCCGTCCAGGCCGGCGGCAGCCTCGTGCTCTTCGACACCAAGGTCGCCCAGGAGCTCTACCTCAAGCCCGGCTACTTCCAGGAGCTGTCGGTGGCCGCCAAGGCCGGCGCCTCCGCCGACCAGCTGCTCGCCGAGATCAAGCCGCTGCTCGACGACAAGCACACCAAGGCGCAGACCGGCGCGGCACTCGCCAAGGAGCAGGCCGAGCAGATCGAGAAGGGCATGAGCAACATGAGCACCATGCTGCTCGTGTTCGCCGGCATCTCGCTCTTCGTCGGCGTCTTCCTGATCTACAACACCTTCACCATGCTGGTCACCCAGCGCACCAAGGAGCTGGCCCTGCTGCGCGCCGTCGGCGCGAACCGCGGCCAGGTCATGCGCTCGGTCCTCGCCGAGGCCCTGGTCGTCGGCGCGGTCTCCGCCGCCATCGGCCTGCTCAGCGGTCTCGGCCTGGCGATCGGCATGCGCTCCCTGATCGGCTCCTTCGGCGCCAAGCTCCCGGGCGGCGACCTCGTGGTCGCCCCGGGCACGATCATCGCGGCCCTGGTCATCGGCGTCCTGGTCACCACGCTGGCCGCGCTGCTGCCCGCCTGGCGCACCGGCCGGATCGCCCCCGTCGCCGCCATGGGCAGCGCCCACCTGCCGGCCTCGGCGAAGTCCCTCATCGTGCGCAACGTCATCGGTTCCGTCATCGGCGTCCTCGCCGTCGGCCTGGTCCTGCTGGGCGTGTCCAAGGGTGGCTCCACCGGCCGCATGATCATGGGCGCGGGCGCGTTCTTCATGCTCATCGGCCTGATCGTGCTGCTGCCGCTGCTCTCCAAGCCGGTCATCTCGGCGGTCCGCCCCCTGCTGCAGAAGGCGTTCGGGGTTCCCGGCAAGCTGGCCGCGCAGAACGCCGTCCGCAACCCGCGCCGCACCGCCGTCACCGCCGCCTCGCTGGCGATCGGCCTGACCCTGGTCACCACCCTGTCCGTGCTCGGCATCACCGTCGGCAAGGTCGTCGACCGCATGAGCACCGAGAAGCTCAAGGCGGACTACCGGGTCTCCATGGCGGGCGACATGGGCAGCCTGGACGAGTCGGTGGCCGAGACCCTGGCCAAGGCTCCCGGCATCAAGGCGGTCTCCCCGCAGACGGCGGGCTACCTCAAGGTCGGCGAGGACTTCCGCGCGACCTCCGGTGTCACCCCGGGCGCCATCGACCAGATGCTGAACATCGAGGTCCTCAGCGGTTCGCTGGACGCCCTCGGCAAGGGCGAGCTGGCGGTCGCCGAGAAGACCGCCAAGAAGGCGAACCTGGCCGTCGGCTCCACGCTCCAGGTCCAGTTCGACGACGGCCGGCAGGGCAGCCTGAAGGTCGGCGCGGTCTACGAGGACCTGGAGGGCCTGCTCTCCCCGTACGTCATCGACAACAAGATCCTCAGCGCCCACAGCGAGGAGCAGTACACCCCCGAGGTGTACGTCAACGTCGACGGCGGGGCCTCCGCGGCCGGCCAGCAGAAGGTCGTCGACGCCCTCGGCAAGAACCCGGCCATCACCGTCGCCACCCAGCAGGACATGCGCAACGAGATGGGCGGCATGATCAACACGATGCTGAACGTCATGTACGGCCTGCTCGGCATGGCGCTGATCATCTCGGTGCTCGGCGTGGTCAACACCCTGGCGATGTCCGTCTTCGAGCGGACCCAGGAGATCGGCATGCTGCGGGCGATCGGCCTCGACCGCAGCCGGGTGAAGAACATGATCCGCCTGGAGGCCGTGGTGATCTCGCTCTTCGGCGCGGTCCTGGGCGTCGCCATCGGCGTCTTCCTCGCCTGGGCCGTCGGCACCACGATCGCGAAGTCCATGCCGAACTACGAGCTGGTCCTCCCGTGGGACCGGATCGGCATCTTCCTCCTGCTGGCCGCCGTGGTCGGCGTCCTGGCCGCCATGTGGCCGGCCCGCAGCGCCGCCCGCCTGAACATGCTGACAGCCATCAAGACCGAGTAGTAGCGGGAGCGGGACGCCGAACCGCGACGAGACAGGGCCCCGGGGCAACACGCCCCGGGGTCCTGCCCGTTGTGCACATACGTTTTCGCTACGGGGTCTGCGCCACCCCCCAGGTGCGCAGCCGCAGCGGCAGGCCCGAGTCGCCGCCCGCCGCGGACTTCACCGCGAGGACCTGGTTGACCCCGAGCCGGCCGTGCTCGAAGCCGAGTGCGGAAGCCGCCATGTAGAGCTGCCAGACCCGGGCCCGGCCCGGCGAGGTCAGCCGTACCGCCTCGTCCCAGTGCTCCTGGAGCCCCGCCACCCAGGCCCGCAGGGTCAGTGCGTAGTGCTCGCGCAGCGCCTCCACGTCGCGGACCTCGAAACCGGCCCGCTCCAGCTCGCCGACGGTGGTGCCGAGCGGGGAGAGCTCTCCGTCGGGGAAGACGTAGGCGTCGATGAACGCGTCGATCCGGTGCGCCTCCTCGTCGGGCTCCGGCGGGCGGGCGATCTGGTGGTTCAGCAGCCGCCCGCCGGGGCGCAGCAGGGCGTGCAGGGTGCGGGCGTACTCCCGGTACCGGTCGGATCCGACGTGTTCGGCCATCCCGATGGAGGAAATCGCGTCGTACGGACCGTCCTTGACGTCCCGGTAGTCCTGGACGCGCAGCTCGACGAGGTCGGCCAGGCCCGCCTCGGCGACCCGTTTGCGGCCGTACGCGGCCTGCTCGCGCGAGAGCGTGATCCCGGTGACCCGGACCCCGTACTCGCGGGCCGCGTGCAGCGCCATGGAGCCCCAGCCGCAGCCGACGTCGAGGAGGCGGTAGCCGGGCTGCAGGGCGAGCTTGCGGCAGACCAGGTCGAGCTTGTCCCGCTGGGCCTGCTCCAGGGTGGAGCCGGGGCTCCAGTAGGCGCAGGAGTACACCATCGAGGGGCCGAGCACCCGCTCGTAGAAGTCGTTGCCGACGTCGTAGTGGTGGCTGATGGCCTGGCGGTCGCGCCCCTTGCTGTGCCGCGGCCCGCCCCGCCGGGCCGCCTCCTCGGCGGGGGGCTGGGGCGGTGGCAGGGGTCCGGCGAGCGCGATCAGCTCCCGTACGGCCGCCCGGTACGCGGGGTCCCGCCATTTGGCCCCCGGCAGGTCGGGCAGCCGGGGCAGCCTCGGCCGGCTCGCGATGCCCTTCCGGGTCGTGCGTGGCCCCGGACGCCCGCCCGGCGCCACGACGGCCGCGGGGGGTCGTTCCGGGCCCGCCGTGCGCGCCCCCGCGGGGCCGGCGGGGCCGGCGGGCAGCGGGTCGCGCCCGCGTTCCCACAGGACCCCCGCCACGCGGTCCAGCAGGGCGAACAGGTCGCCCTCGACGGTCAGTTCCCCCGCCACCCATGCGCGGGCCAGGCCCAGCTCCCCGGGCTTCCACAGCACCCGGCGCAATGCGCGGCGGTCGTGGACGACGAGCACGGGGCCGTTGGGCGGCCCGGCCTCGCTGCCGTCCCAGGCCCGGACGCGCACCGGCAGCGGGGCACCCAGCAGTGTCTCGGCAACAGCAGCCAGCCGCGGCGCGGCGTCGGTCATGGCGCACCTCCACAAAAGCTCCGACCCATCCCTCTACCCATCCCGGGCCCCGGGTACGCCGAAGGGGCCGCCCGCACCACGGATGGCGGGCGGCCCCTTCGGGGACGTGCAGGTACTGCTCAGGGTCCTGCCGACTGGCGCCGGGTCAGGAAGCCTTGGCCTTCTGGGCCGTGGCGGCCGGAGCCGGGGCCGGCTTGGCGGCCTCGTAGAACTCCTCGCGCGGGGTTTCGAGAGCACCCAGCGAGACGACCTCGCGCTTGAGGAACATGCCGAGGGTCCAGTCGGCGAAGACGCGGATCTTGCGGTTCCAGGTCGGCATGGCCATGCCGTGGTAACCACGGTGCATGTACCACGCGAGCCGGCCCTTGAGCTTGATCTTCATCTTGCCCATGACGATCATCGCGACGCCCTTGTGGAGGCCGAGGCCCGCCACCGCACCCTTGTTGGAGTGCGAGTACTCGGCCTGCGGGAAGCCCCGCATGCCCGAGATGACGTTGTCGCCGAGGACCTTCGCCTGGCGCAGCGCGTGCTGGGCGTTCGGCGGGCACCAGGCGTTCTCGACGCCGGCCTTGCGGGCGGCGACGTCGGGAACCTGGGCGTTGTCGCCCGCGGTCCAGATGTAGTCCGTGCCCGTGACCTGGAGGGTCGGCTGGGCGTCGACGTGGCCGCGGGGGCCCAGCGGCAGGCCGTAGCGGGCCAGCACCGGGTTGGGCTTGACGCCGGCGGTCCACACGATGGTGTTGGAGTCGACCTCCAGGCCGTTCTTCAGCACCACGTGGCCGTCCACGCAGGAGTCCATGGAGGTGTTGAGGTAGATCTCGATGCCGCGGGACTCGAGGTGCTCCTTGCCCCAGGTGCCGAGCTTGGGCCCGACCTCGGGAAGGATCTTGTCGGCCGCGTCGACCAGGATGAAGCGCATGTCCTCGCGCTTGATCGTGGAGTAGTACTTCGCGGCGTCGCGGGCCATGTCCTCGACCTCGCCGATCGTCTCGGCACCGGCGAAGCCGCCGCCGACGAAGACGAAGGTGAGGGCCTTGCGGCGGACGTTCTCGTCCGTCGTGGACTCGGCCTTGTCGAGCTGTTCGAGGACGTGGTTGCGCAGGCCGATGCCCTCTTCGACGCCCTTCATGCCGATGCCCTGTTCGGCGAGGCCGGGGATCGGGAAGGTGCGGGAGACGGCGCCGAGCGCGATCACCAGGTAGTCGAAGGGCAGCTCGTACGCCTCGCCGACGAGCGGCGTGACGACGGCGACCTTGCGGTCCTGGTCGATGCTGGTGACCCGGCCGGTGAGAACCTCTGCCTTGGGCAGCACGCGTCGCAGCGGGACGACGACGTGCCGAGGCGAGATGCTGCCTGCGGCCACTTCAGGGAGGAAGGGCTGGTAGGTCATGTACGAGCGCGGGTCGACGACCGTGACGGTCGCCTCGCCGTAGCGCATCTTCTTCATGATGCGCTTGGCTGCGTACAGGCCTACGTACCCACCTCCTACAACGAGGATCCTGGGACGCTCCGTGGTGCTCATGGAACGAGTATCCAGCACCCAAAGGGGTGTCGCTCGTGAGCCCCTTCACAAGGAGTCGGAAGCCCTCTGCTACACTCCGCCGCCCACGTGACGGACGTCATGGCGCGCAACGGGAACCACGGTGTAACGGGAGTCGTTGTTCACCCGTCCTGAACTGGCCTCCAAGGCCTGAAGCGGACTGGACCACAGGGGTTCGTCCATACCTCCGACGCGGAACCCGCAGGGTCCGCCGATCGCACGAACCGACACAGAAAAGGGCCTGGAGGCCTCCGGAGAGGCCCAAATGGCCCTCCCGTCAGCCCCACAGGCCCCTTTTCCTTGTGAAGAACTTCACGAACTTTATATGGATCACGGGTCCGAAGACCCCCCAACCCCATGTTCGAAGGTCGTTCAGGCGATCGACCAGGCGATTCCGTCGAGGATGTCGTGCTCGGAGACGATGACCTCGGTGGCGCCGACCCGCTCCATGATCGCCAGGAGCACCAGGACGCCGGCCCCGATCACGTCCACCCGGCCCGGGTGCATCACCGGGATCGCCGCGCGCTCGGCGTGGGTCGCCGTCAGCATCCGCTCGCTCACCTCGCGGACCTGCTCGTAGGAGATCCGCGCGTGGTGGATCTCCGAGGAGATGTACTCCGGCAGGCCGAGGACGATCCCGGCCACCGTGGTCACCGAGCCGGCCAGGCCGACCAGGGTGCGCGCCTCGGCCAGCGGGACGCTCTCGGCGGCCAGGTCGAGGGCGGCCTCGATGTCGGCCCGCATCGCGGCGATCTGCGCCGGGGACGGCGGGTCGGTGACGACCCCGTCCACCACCAGGTGACGCTCGGTCATCCGGACGCAGCCCACGTCCACCGAGCGGGCGGCGCGCACGTGGTCCTCGCCGACCACGAACTCGGTCGAACCGCCGCCGATGTCCACCACCAGGAACGGCCGTTCCAGGTGCTCGTGGGCGAGGAGCTCCTTGGTGGCGCCGGTGAAGGAGAACTCGGCCTCCTGGTCGCCGGAGATCACCTCGGGCTCGACGCCCAGGATGTCCTTGACGCCCTGCACGAACGCGTCGCGGTTCTCGGCGTCCCGGGAGGCGGAGGTGGCCACGAAGCGCACCCGCTCCGCACCGAGCTCCTTGATGATCGCGGCGTACTCGCGGCAGGCGGCGAAGGTGCGCTCCAGCGCCTCCGGGGCGAGGCGCCCGGTCCGGTCCACGCCCTGGCCGAGGCGGACGATGATCATCCGCCGGTCCAGCTCGACCAGCTCGCCGGTGGCGCCCGCGCCGGAGGCGCTGTCGGACACCGTGCAGTCCGCGACGAGGAGCCGGATGGAGTTCGTACCGCAGTCGATGGCCGCGACCCGGGTCACCGGGACTCCTCTTCCTTCTTCTCCCCGCACGGGGTGACGCAGGCGCCCTTGGCCCACCACTCGGGCAGCATCGCCAGGGCCTCGTCACCGAACGGGTTCACGCCCGGGCCCGCGGCCAGGGAGTGGCCGACCAGCACGTGGAGGCACTTCACCCGGTCCGGCATCCCGCCGGCGCTCGGGAAGCCCTGGAGCACCTCGATGGCGTCGCGGCGCCGGATGTAGTCCTCGTGCGCGGCCTGGTAGGCGGCGGCGAGCTCCGGGTCCTCGGCGAGCCGGGCCTGCATCTCCTTCATCACGCCGTTGGCCTCCAGCGTGCCGATCGCGGAGGCCGCGCGCGGGCACGTCAGGTAGTACAGCGTGGGGAAGGGGGTGCCGTCGGGGAGCCGCGGGGCGGTCTCGACCACGTCCGGCTGCCCGCAGGGGCAGCGGTGCGCGATGGCGCGCAGCCCGCGCGGCGGGCGGCCGAGCTGCTGCTCGAACGCCTCGATGTCCGCGTCGGTCGGCTCGGTCCGGTCGGTCTGGGGCGGGGGCGTCTGCATGCCTGGAGGAAGTCTCTTCGTTCGGTTCTCTGACGGATGGATCTGTTCAGTCGCCGGGGCGGTCGGCCTTGTCGACGCCGTCCCAGACGTTCGAGTACCAGGGGCGGTCGGAGCCGGCCTGGCCGGTCCGGTGCGGTTCCGGGGGCTGGGCCCCGGGGTCGCTCATGATGTAGCCGATCTCCCCCGGGCGCAGGAAGTGCAGGTGCCTGCGCGCCTGCTGCTCCGCGTAGGCGTCGTCCTGCCAGCGGGCCTTCTCGTCGCGCAGCCGCTCCATGCGGTCCCGCGCGGTGGCGGCGGCCCGCTGCTGCTCCGCGATCTCCGAGCGCTGGGACACGTATTGACGCATCGGATACGCGAGGGCGACGACCAGGGTACAGAGGACGAGCACGAGGAGCGCGGCCCGGCCGGTGAGCCGGCTGCGGCGGACCTGCCGGCGCGACTGCGAGCGGTAGACGTGGGCGGCGGTCCGCTCACCGAGCTGCTTGAGCCTGGTCGCGGTGGAGAAGGTGGAGAACCGGTCCCGGTTCCCGGCCATTGGTCCGCCTCCCCTGTGTACGCACTACGCAAATACGTCCCCGCACACGGTACGGGACCGAGTGCGGGGACGTACGGAGGCAAGAGCGTGATTAGCCCTTGAAGCGCGGGAAGGCGCTGCGGCCCGCGTACACCGCGGCGTCGTCGAGGATCTCCTCGATGCGCAGCAGCTGGTTGTACTTGGCGACGCGGTCCGAGCGGGCCGGGGCGCCGGTCTTGATCTGACCGCAGTTCACGGCGACGGCGAGGTCGGCGATGGTGACGTCCTCGGTCTCACCGGAACGGTGCGACATCATGCACTTGAAGCCGTTGCGCTGGGCCATCTCGACGGCGTCGAGGGTCTCGGTCAGCGAACCGATCTGGTTCACCTTCACGAGCAGGGCGTTCGCGGAGCCTTCCTCGATGCCGCGGGCCAGACGCTCGGGGTTGGTGACGAAGAGGTCGTCGCCGACGATCTGGACCTTGGAGCCCAGGCGGTCGGTGATGGTCTTCCAGCCGGCCCAGTCGTCCTCGAACAGCGGGTCCTCGATGGAGACGAGCGGGTACGCCTCGACGAGCTCGGCGTAGTAGTCGGTCATCTCGGCGGCCGAGCGGGACTGGCCCTCGAACTCGTACTTGCCGTCCTTGTAGAACTCGGACGCGGCGACGTCGAGCGCGAGCGCGATGTCCTTGCCCGGGGTGTAGCCGGCCTGCTTGATGGCCTCGATGATGAGGTCGAGCGCGGCGCGGTTGGACTCCAGGTTCGGCGCGAAGCCGCCCTCGTCGCCCAGACCGGTGGAGAGGCCCTTGGTGTGCAGGACCTTCTTGAGGGTGTGGTAGACCTCGGCACCCCAACGCAGCGCCTCGGAGAAGGACTCCGCGCCGATCGGGGCGATCATGAACTCCTGGATGTCCACGTTGGAGTCGGCGTGCGACCCACCGTTGAGGATGTTCATCATCGGAACGGGCAGCAGGTGCGCGTTCGGACCGCCGAGGTAACGGAAGAGCGGAAGGTCCGAGGCCTCGGACGCGGCGTGCGCGACGGCGAGGGAGACGCCGAGGATGGCGTTGGCGCCGAGGGAGCCCTTGTTGTCGGTGGCATCCAGGTCGAACATGGCCTGGTCGATCAGGCGCTGCTCGGTGGCGTCGTAGCCGACGAGCTCCGGGCCGATCTGCTCGATGACGGCGAGGACGGCCTTCTCGACACCCTTGCCGAAGTAACGGTTGGGGTCACCGTCACGGAGCTCGATGGCCTCGAATGCACCGGTGGAGGCGCCGGACGGGACTGCAGCACGGCCGGTGCTGCCATCGTCGAGGCCCACCTCGACCTCGACCGTGGGGTTGCCTCGGGAGTCCAGGATTTCCCGGGCTACGACGACGTCGATGGACGGCACGAGCATCTCCTTCTGGGATGTGACGCTGGGTGTGCGGTGGCATGTCAGGCCGTGGGACGGCCTTGCCGCTTAGAGCCTAACCGGCCCGGGGCACTCGACCGGCCGACCGCCCGACCCCTGGGACGAAAAAGGGACCGAATACCCCTCTTCCGGGACATAGGTCTCTGGATCGTCGCCCGTCATCCGGTACGCACACCGCCGCCCGGCGCGTGGGGGAGACGCGCCGGGCGGCGGGAATGCTGTGCGTTGCGTACGCTCTTGCGGCTATTGCCGCAGTGTTAGCTGAGCTTCAGCTTCTGACCCGGGAAGATCAGGTCGGCGTCCGAGACGATGTCCTTGTTCAGCTCGAACAGCTTCTCCCAGCCGTCCTTGACGCCGTTGGCCTCGGCGATGGTGCCCAGGGTGTCGCCGGGCTTGACCTCGTACGAGCCGTTGCCGGTCTTCGGGGCCTCGGGGGCCGCGGGGCGCTCGGAGCGGGTGGTCGGGGCCTCGGAGCGCTTGGTCTCCTTCTTCGGCGTGGTCTTCGGGGCGACCTTCGTCTCGGTCTTCTTCGAGTCGGCCTTCGGCTTGTTCTGCGTCGAGCCCTCCGTGCCGCCACCGGCGTAGGAGGAGTTCGACAGACCCTTGCCGCAGACCGGCCAGGCGCCCTTGCCCTGGCCCTTGAGGACCTTCTCGGCGATGGCTATCTGCTGGGACTTCGAGGCCTGGTTGGCCTGCGCGGCGTACGACTTGCCACCGTAGGCGGCCCACGTCGAGGACGAGAACTGCAGTCCGCCGTAGTAGCCGTTGCCCGTGTTGATGGACCAGTTGCCGCCGGCCTCGCACTGCGCGACCTTGTCCCACTCGGACGCGGTGGCGGCGCTGGCGGAGCCCGCGGCCATCAGGGGGGCGGCGACGGCCACACCGGCGACACCGGCGAGCGTGACGATGCGGACGGCCTTGGAGCCGCGACGGTGCTTGCCCTTGCCGGAAAGCAGCATGGATTTTCTCCTCACCGACGCCTACGAGGTGAGCTGTCGGGTTCGGGCGAGTGAGTTGCCCGGCCGTGCGACCTAGCGCACGTCTTGACCCCTAGCCGGTGGCGTGACCGTCTCTCAACGGCCGCTCCCGGCGCCTACCTTGGTTCCCCCGCTCCTGCCTTCGGCGCTTGACGCGACGACTGTTCCCCCCGTCCGCCGGCAGGATTCGGCGATGCGGTCGAAGGAGCCCGCGGTGGCGGGCGAATCAGAAGGTAGACAGGTCTCTCCCCGATGTTCAACGAGGAACATCGGGGAGAGCGGGTCCCTACTTGCGCTGTCCGCAGGGGCGTTTGCGCAGGTGAGGGCGGGGTTTGCGGAAGCCCCGGGGCGGGACACGCCAGTTGACCGGAAGAGACACATGTCTCACTTACAGATAACCGACAATCAGTTCTTTCCGGGCGCCTGAAGTGTCCTTATTACACGGTTAGATCCAGGTTCTGTCCGGGCTTGATCAGGTTGGCGTCCTCGCCGATGACCTGCTCGTTGGCCTCGTAGAGGCCGTTCCAGCCGCCCTTGACTCCCTTGGCAACCGCGATGGCCGCCAGGCTGTCGCCCTCCTGGACCGTGTAGATCGGGGTCGAAGCGGCGTCAGACGGGACGGGGGCCTCGGCCGCGGGTGCTCCGCGGTGCTTGCCGCTGCCCTCGGTCGGAGCGGCTCCCGGAGTGGCGCCCGGGGTCGCCGGGGCGGTCGGGGCCGCCGGGTCCGTCGGGGTCGCACCCGGGGTGGCGGGCGGGGTCGTGGGCACCGAGGGGTCCACCGGGAGGGTCGGAGCCGTCGGGTCGACGGGCGGCAGCGGCGTGGCGCCCGGGATGCCGGGGAGCGTCGGCTGGGACGGGTCGACGGGAGGCGTCGTCGGGGCGTCCGGCGCCGGCATGACGGGCAGTCCGACGGACGGCGCGTCGGGTATCAGGAAGGGGCTGCCGGTCGGGCTGGGGGCCGCGTGGGTCGGGGCGCCGAAGTCCTTGGCCGGCTCGCCGCCGGTGGTGGACGGCACCGCGTCGTCCGGTCGGGAGGGCGAGGGGGCGATCGGGCCGGAGCTGCCGGGCAGACCGGGATCCACCTTGGCGGCGGGTCCCTGCTGCTCCAGTCCGGCCGAGGTGGCGCACAGCGGCCACGCCTGCGGCCCCTGCGAGGCCAGCACCCGCTCGGCCACGGCGATCTGCTGGGACCGGCTCGCGAGGTCGGCCCGCTCGGCGAAGTCGAGTCCGCCGGCGTTCTGCCACTCCTCCTGGGTGAACTGCAGCCCGCCGTACGCGCCGCTGCCGGAGTTGGCACTCCAGGAGCCGCCGCTCTCGCACTCGGCGACCTTGTCCCAGGTCGCGGTGTCGGCAGCGGTGGCATTGGTGGCGGCTAGCAGCGGCAGAGCCAGCGCGGAGCCAGTGACTCCGGCTGTGACTACCAGCGCGGGGACCTGGCGGGGGCGTCTGTGGCGGCCGTTCCCGGAACGCATGAGGGTGCACCTTTCGCATAACAGCGGGGTAACGGCAGAACCTAGCGGCCTTCGAACGATTGTCACAAGTTCAAGCGGGATCTGACTTTTCATCAGAAGCGGCGCAAGTGTTTTGAGCCGTGAACCGGACGGGAAGAGTACGTAGCCCTCGCATGATCAACCCCCCGCGCCAGCGCAGGTCTTGGGGTGGAACAGCCAGTTCCAGATCCGGCAGGCGCGTCAGCAGGGTCGCGAGCGCCGTCTGCCCTTCGAGTCGCGCGAGCGGGGCGCCCAGGCAGTAGTGGATGCCGTGCCCGTACCCGAGGTGCTGGTTGTCGGTCCGGGAGAGGTCGAGGGTATCCGGTTCCGCGAACCGCTCGGGGTCGCGGTCGGCGGCCGCGAGGACGACCAGGACCGGGTCCCCGGCCTCGATCCGCTGCCCGCCGAGGGTCAGCGGCTCGGTGGCGAACCGCCACGTCGCCAGCTCCACCGGACCGTCGTAGCGCAGGAGTTCCTCGACCCCGGTGGCCAGCAGGCCGGTCTCGCCGGCGGCGAGGGAGCGCTGGAGGCGCTCGCGCTGGCCGGGGTTCATGAAGAGGGAGTGGACCCCGTTGCCGATGAGGTTCACGGTCGTCTCGAAACCGGCGAAGAGCAGGATGAAGGCCATGGCGGTGGCCTCGGCCTCGCTGAGGTGGTCGCCGTGGTCGCTCGCCCGGATCAGGTCTGAGATGAGGTCATTGCCCAGATCACCCCTTTTGCGATGGATGAGTTCACCGAGATAGGTCCGCATCTGCTTCACGGAGCGGGCGACGCCGCCGCGCGGGCCGCCGCCGTGGCGGATCATCATGCCGGCCCAGTCGCGGAAGTCGTCCTGGTCCTCGCGCGGTACGCCGAGCATCTCGCAGATGGCGTAGATGGGGAGCGGGAAGGCGAACTCGTGGATGAGGTCCGCCTCCCCCTTCGCCGCGAAGGCGTCGATCAGGTGGTCCGTGAGCGCCTGCACGCGCGGGGTGAACTCGGCGACCCGGCGCGGGGTGAACGCCTTCGACACCAGCCGCCGCAGCCGGGTGTGGTCCGGCGGGTCGATGTTGAGCAGGTGCGTCATCAGCTCCGCCTTGCGCTCCCCCGGGATCCCGGTCTTGCCCTTGGCGTGCGCGGGCTCCGCGTGGTGCGCCGGATTCTTGCTCAGCCGCTGGTCGGCGAGGGCCTGGCGGGCGTCGGCGTACCGGGTGACCAGCCAGGCGTCGACCCCGCTGGGGAGCTTGGTGCGGTGCACCGGCGCATGCTCGCGCAGCCAGGCGTAGGCCGGATAGGGGTCGGTCGCGAACTCCCAGTCGAAGAGGGTCGGGCCCTCGGCGGAAGGGGTGTCGGCGGGGTCTGCGGGGGTCTGCTCATGCACGGCACGACCGTATCCCGGCGCCGGACCCCCATCCCATATGGCCCGTTCGTCGCGGCTGTCCGTAGATCGGCCATCGCTTGACCTCACCTTCCCCGGCATTCCTACTTTCGGTTTTGTGGATGTGAGGATCTTGAAAAGCAGTTTCGCGGTGGTGGAGAGACGGGCCGAGCACGCGGCCAAGTTCTTCTACTCCCACCTCTTCTGGCACAACCCCGGAATCCGTGAGCTCTTCCCGGCCTCCTCCGAGGACATGGAACGGCAGCGGGACCGCGTCTTCGCCGCGCTCACCCACGTGATCGCCCACCTCGACGACGAGAGCCTCCTCCCCTACCTCCGCGACCTCGGGCGCGACCACCGCAAGTTCCTGGCCCGCCCCGAGCACTACGTGGCCGTGGGCTCCAGCCTCCTCGCCGCGCTCGCCGCGACCTCCGGAGAAGCCTGGACCCCGCAGGTGGAGAAGGCCTGGACCGAGGCCTACCAGATGATCGCCGACACGATGACGGCCGGCGCCGAGGCGAGCGAGGACCCGCCGTGGTGGGACGCCGAGGTGGTGCGCCACCTCCGGTACGGACAGGACATCGGGGTGCTGACCCTGCGGCCGCACGCCCCCTTCCCCTATGTACCGGGCCAGTACACGAGCGTGTGCAGCGAGCGGGTCCCGGCGACGTGGCGCACCTACTCCCTGGGCAACGCCCCCCGCCCCGACGGCACCGTCGACCTCCACGTCAGCCGGATCGACCAGGGACGGCTCAGCACCGCCCTGGTCAGTGAGACGCTGCCGGGCGAGGTCCTGCGGCTCGGGGCCGCCGGCGGGCAGCTGACCTTCCGCCGCGCCGGCCGCCCCGTCAGCCTCATCGCCGCCGGCACCGGCTGGGCGCCGATCCGGGCGATGCTGGAGGACCTCGCGGAACACCCTCCCGATCAGGACGTACGGCTCTTCGTCGTGGCGCGGGACGGCGCGCACCTCTACGACCGCCCGCTCATCGACACGTACGCCGCCTCCTGCCGCTGGCTCGGCGTCACCTACATCACGCCCGCCCCCGGGCGCCACCGCGACCAGGCCACGGACCGGCTCGCGACGGCGCTCGGCCACCGCGGCCTGTGGCCGGACCAGGACGTCTACCTCAGCGGCCCGCCGCAGTTCGTCGAGGAGACCGTCCACCTCCTCCAGGAGCTGGGCGCCAGCCCCGGCCGTCTCTTCCACGACTCCGTACCCGCCGCGGGCAAGGGCCAGGGTCCCGGGGGCCGCCCGCTCGGCTTCGGCGAGTGGTTCCTGGACCGCCCCTCGCCGCACTGGCACGACCCCGCGGCCCGCGCGCCCCGGGAGTACGGGAACGACTGAACGCGGCCCGGGACCACCGTCTGGGAGTACGGGCCGGGAGTACGGGCCGGGAGTACGGGCGGGGCCTACTCGCCGACGCCCTCGGCGGCGCGGATCGCGTCCCGGTAGACGCGGGCCGCCGCGCGCAGCGCGGTCTCGGGGTCGGTCCCCTCCGCCTCGGCGCGCGCCGCCAGTGCCAGCAGTTCGTACCCGATGCCCTCGCCGCGGGGCAGTTCCACGGGCACGCCGCCCGTGCGGACCCGGCCCGCGAGCTTGGCCGCGAGCGCCAGACCGGGCTGGCCCACCGGGATCCCGTCGGTGACCGACTCCCGCTGCTTCTCGACCGCCTTGGTGCGCTGCCAGTGCGCGTTCACGTCCTCCGGGGTCTCGGCCTCGGCGTCACCGAAGACGTGCGGGTGCCGGCGGATCAGCTTCTCCACGAGGGCCCCGGCCACGTCGTCGATGGCGAACGCCTCGTCGGGATCCTCGTGCTCCTCGGCGATCCGCGCGTGGAAGACCACCTGGAGCAGGACGTCTCCGAGCTCCTCGCGCAGCTCCTCCCGGTCCCCGTCCTCGATGGCCTCGACGAGCTCGTACGCCTCCTCGATCGCGTACTTGGCCAGGCCCTGGTGGGTCTGCCGCGAGGTCCACGGGCATTCGCGCCGGACCCGGTCCATCACCTGGACGAGGTCGAGCAGGCGCGCGCCCGGCAGGTCGTACGAGCCGGGGAGCAGCTCCAGGTCGGGCATCGAGACGCGGCCGGAGCCGGCCAGGCGGGCCAGCCCGTCGGTGAGCCGCTGGTCGCCCTCCCCGCCCGGGAGCAGCACGACGGTGCGGCCGCCCGCGCAGGCCTCGACCAGCTCGTGCGCGTCCGGGGTCCCGAAGGCGACGTCGATGCCCGCCTCCCGCAGGTACGGCAGCTGCGGGTGGCCGGGGTCGGCGCACAGCACCCGGTCCGCGGCGTGCAGGGTCTGCCACGCCGGCCAGGACAGCACGCCGGGGGCGACCCGGTGGCTGGTGGTCAGCAGGACGATGCGGCCCGTGGGCTCGGCGGCGGTGGGCTCGGAGTGCTCGGTCACCCTCCGAACCTACCTCCGGCCGGGCGCGTCAGGCGCCGGCGGGTACCTGCTCGGGCTGGGTCCGCCGGGTGATCCAGGGGGTCTCCCCGGCGCCGAGCTTGATCTGCTTGACGTCCCAGGCGCCGTAGCGCGGGTTGACCTCGATGTGCAGGTCCGTCGCGGCCGCCCGGGCGGGCTCCTCCAGCTTCCCCTGGCCGTACTTCGCGGTCAGCTTGGTCAGCAGCACCCGGTCCCGCAGGAAGCGGTCGACCTGGCCGGGGGCCATGGCGCCCTTCTGCAGGAGCAGCGCCTCGAACTGCTCGGCCCCCTTGTTCTCCTCCACGTACGCCCGGCGCTCGTCCTCAATCTCCTTGACGGAGACGGAGATGCCGGCGGTATCGGCCATCTTGTCGATGACGTGGCTCTGGAGCATCGAGTCGAGCTTCTGACGCTCCAGGTTGGGGGTGCTCGCGATGAGCTCGGCGGCGGCCTGCCCGGTCCGGTTCTGCGCCACGCGGACGTCGTTGACCTGGGCCTGGAGGGCGGAGGTGGTGATCCGTTCGCCGCCGACGACGGCCGCGGTACCGGGCCGGGCCTCGCCCGAGCAGGCGGACAGCAGGGGCGCCGCGAGGAGCAGGGCGGCGGAGACGGAGAGCGCTGTGCGACGGTGCAAAGGAGCCTCCAGGGCCGGGAGATTGTGCGTCGGTGCACAAGGGCCGTGCGGTGATCGATGGTATGCAGTCAGGGTGGTCCGAGCCACCGGTTCGACCAACGATTCCCGAGGTGTCGGGGTGCGCGTTCATCTGGCGGCCATCCTTCGGTCCCCCGGTGGTGCCAGGGTCGGCCCACCATGTCGACACCGCACCGCTCACAGCACCGCTCACCGCGCCGCCCGAGCCTGTCCGGCTCGGCGCTCGCCGCCCTGCTCACGGCGGTGGCCGTGGGTGCCGGGGACGCCGCCGCCCGCGTCTTCCCGTACGGATCGCGCCACCGCAGCATCAACGACCTCGGCAATCAGTTCGTGCCGTTCCACGCGCACCTGTGGGACCTCCTGCACGGCCGCGCGCAGGGCGGGCTGCTGTTCAACTGGCAGTCCGGGTACGGGACCAGCTTCCTGCCCGACCTGGGCACCTATCTGACGAGCCCGCTCTCCGTCCTCGTCGGGCTCTTCCCGCGCGCGGACATAGACCTCGCGGTGTACGTCGTGACCGTGCTCAAGATGACGGTCGCGGCGGCGGCGATGGCCTGGCTGCTGCGCACCCAGCGCCGCGGGCCGTGGTGGGCGGCGGGTCTGCTCGGGGCCTCGTACGCGCTGTGCGGCTGGTCGGTGATCGAGGCCTCCTACAACCCGATGTGGCTGGACGGGCTGATCGCCTTACCGCTGCTGTGCCTGACCGGCGAATGGGCCCTGCGCGGGCGTCGGCCCGTGCTCGCGCCGCTGGTCGTCGCCGTCTGCTGGACGGCGAACTTCTACACCGCCTACATGGCGACGCTGGGTGCGGCGCTGGTGCTGGTGGTACGGGTGGTGCTGACCCGGGAGGGTCTGCGGGCCCGGACGGCGGTGATCGCGCGGGCGGCCGGGACGACCCTGCTCGGGATCCTGCTCGCGGCTCCGGTACTCGTCCCCCTCTTCCTCAGCTCGGGGCAGGCCTACCCGGGATGGGTCAAGGAGTTCCGGCCGGTGTCCTGGGCGGACCTCTTCGCGCGGCTGCTGCCCGCGACGTACTCCTTCTCCTCCCCCGCCGTCTTCGTGGGCACCGGGACCCTGCTCCTGGTGGCCGCGCTGCCCTTCCACCGGGCGGTGCCGGTGCGCGCCCGGCTGTGGTGGGCGGGGCTGACGGTGGCCGTGGCGCTCTCGCTCCAGTGGGCCCCGACCCACCTGGCCTGGCACCTGTTCGCCACCCCGAACGGAAGCCCGTACCGGCAGACCTTCGTGCTCGCCGGGATCGCCGTGATCGCCGCCTGGACCGGGCTGGCGGCGGGCCCGCCGCGGCCGCCGGCGCTGGCGGCGGGGGCGGGCCTGCTCGCGGCCGCCGTGCTCTGGTCGCGCGGGAGCACGCTGGGGACGGGCTGGGGGTACGCGCTGTTCGCCGGCGGGCTGGCGCTGGCCGGTGCGGCCTGGTGGGCGCTGCGCCACCGCCGGCTGGCGCTCCCGGCGGCCGGACTGCTGGCGGCGGTCCTGCTGGCGCAGGCGGCCGCGACGACCGCGTACGGGCACAAGGGGAAGCTGGGCGGGCTCGACGACTACCCGTCCTGGGGAGCGGCCCACACCGCGCGCGCCGAGGCGCTGGCCGGCGCCGAGGGCTGGCCGGCGTACCGCACCGACCCGAGCCGCCCCGCCCTGTCGGGCAACGACCCGATGCTGCTGGGCGGGGAGGGCGGCTCGTACTACAGCAGCCACACCCCGGAGGTGTTCACGCGCACGATGGTCGCCCTCGGGGCCGGCTGGACCTCGCGCGGGCGCAACGTGCAGAGCATCGACAACCCGGTGACGGACGCCCTGTTCGCGGTCGGCGCGCGCCTGCAGCCCGACGGCACGGTCCGCCGCGCCGAGGTGCCCCCGCTGGTGACGACCCGCCCGCCCGGCGCGCCCCTCTCCTACGGCGACTCCCCCTTCGCCAACCAGGAACTGCTGCTGGGCGCCCGGGTGTACGAGGACCCGCTCGCGCCGGGTGTCTGCCGCGCGGGCACGGAGGCGTACCTGTGGGCGCCGGAGTACAACGCCACGGCCCGCCTCGCGGACGGGCCCGCCTTCCGCCTGAACGGCAACGCCCCCCGCAACCGGGCGGCCCTGCAGCCGATGGGCGTCTCCCGCGGGGCCTCCTCGGCCCTGGTCTTCGACGCGGCCCCGCCCGCGCGGTGGACGCTGTCCTGCCTGGACCGGGCCCGCCTCGACGGCGCGGTGGCCGTCCTGCGCGCCACGGCGGCGACCTCCCTGCACGTCGGGTCCTCGCGGATCCGGGCCGAACTGCCCGCGGGGGCCACGGGCACGGCGGTCCTCTCCGTCCCCGCGATCGCCGGCTGGACGTGCAACGGCCACCCCGCCGCGGCCCATCTGGGGCTGGTGGCCCTCCCCCTGGACGGCCGCACCACCGCGCTCAGCTGCTCGTTCCGCCCGCCGGGACTGGTCCCCGGCGCGGCGGCGGCCGGACTCGCCCTCGTGGTCCTGACCGTCCTGGTGCTCCGGCGGCGTCAGCGCATCTGACCGAGCCACTGCAGGGTGCGGCGGACCTCGGACGGGAAGGGGTGCGCCGGGCCGTGCAGGCGCTCCGCGTCGAACAGCAGCCGGGCCAGGGTCTCGTGGGCCGCCTGCCGGTCGCCGAGGGAGAGCAGCAGGTGCGCGATCCGGCGGCGGACCTCCAGCGGCAGGCCCGGGTCCGGGTTGGCGTAGTGGTTCTCGAAGAGCGGGAGCAGCGAGCGGTACTCGGCCAGGGCGGCGGCCGGCTCGCCCAGCTGCTCCAGGCACTGGGCCGCGTCGTAGCGGAAGCGCAGGAACTGCGGGTCGCCGGCCTGGAACTCGTCGGCGAGGCGCCGCAGTTCCGGCAGGGCGCGGCGGTACTGGCCGTCGTCCATCAGCGTGGCGGCGTACTGCTTGCGCAGGGAGCGGACCACCGGGGAGTGCTCCCCGTGCTCGGCCGCCGCTGCCGGGAGGATGCCGCCGAGGATGTCCCCGGCCTGGGTGAGCCGCCCCTGGTCCAGGAGCTTGCGGGCCTCGTCGACGGCGCCGGGGATGTCGGGCCGGGCGGGCGTCGGGACCGGGGTGGGCGGTGAGGTCGGCTGCGGCGGGATCACGGTGGCCCGGTCCGGCCAGGGGGCGTGCGGGCGCAGGAAGGGGCGGGTCGGATCGAGCGGGCCGGTGGGGGCCCGGCTGCCGCTGGCGGGCAGCAGCGGGGCGAGGGCCTCGTAGACGGCCTGGGCGGAGGCGGGCCGGTCCTGCGGGTCCTTGGCGAGCAGCCGCATGAGGAGCGTCTCCAGCCCCTGCGGGATCTCCGGGCGCTTGGGCCGGACCAGGGCCGGGGGCTCGTACAGATGGCGGTGGAGCACTCCGAGGGCGGTGGAGCCCGCGAAGGGGACGTTGCCGCTGAGGAGTTCGTACAGCAGCACGCCCAGGGCGTAGAGGTCGGTGTACGGGCCGACGGCGCCGCTCATGGCCTGCTCGGGCGCCATGTACGCGGGGCTGCCGATGGGGGTGCCGGTGCTAGTGAGGCGGGTGGTGTCGGTGTCCATCACCGAGGCCACGCCGAGGTCCAGGACGAGCACGGTGCCGTCCGGGCGGACCATCACGTTGCGCGGCTTGAGGTCGCGGTGGACGATCGGCACCGCGTGCACGGCGGAGAGCACCGAGCACAGCTGCGCGACGACGGCGACCGCCCACTGCCAGGGGTAGGGGCCGTGCTCGGCGAGGTGGTCGGCGAGGTCGGTGCCCTCGACGTAGCCCATGACGAGGAAGAGTTCGTCGCCGTCGCTGCCGGCGTCGTGCACGGTGACCAGGCCGGGGTGGTCGACCTGCGCGGTCACCCGGCACTCGCGCACGAAGCGGCGGCGCAGTTCCTCGGCGACGGTGCCGGGGCCGGCGACCTTGTCGGGACGCAGCAGCTTGACGGCGACGCGGCGGTCCAGGCGCTTGTCGTACGCGGTCCAGACCTGGCCCATGCCGCCCTGTCCCAGGATGGAGGCCAGCTGGTAGCGGTCTCCGATGAGGCGGTCCGTCACTGATTCGGGTCCTGGATCGCCGTCCGGTTCGGGTCCTGGTAGGGGCCGCCGGGCGGCGGGGTCTGCTTGCGCAGCAGCTCGCTGAGCTCGTCGAGTTCGGCGCGGACCTGCCCGATGCGCGGGGGCGGGGTCGGCTGCGGCGGCGCCTGCGGCGGGACCGGCGCGGCGGCGGGCTGCTGGGGCACGGGCGTCTGGGCGTGCGGGTACCCGTAGGCGGGCGAGGCCTGTTGCGGGTGGGCGTAGGGCGCGGACGGGTAGCCGTAGGCGGGCAGTGCGGCCCGCCGGGCCTCGTGGTGCTTGATGTCCGCGACGAGGAAGTACACGCAGATGGCGAAGCCGGTGAAGATCGAGCCACCGGCCCCCAGGTTGCCCTGCCAGCCGTTGACGTCGGGCGTCGGGTCGAGCTGGATCAGCGTCATCCACAGCACGGCGAGCGCGCCGCTGACCACGAGCAGCACCCAGTCGCGGGACTTGCGGGTCACCAGGGCGAGCCGCAGCATCGAGCCCCAGGCCAGGAAGCCGCAGCTCAGGATGGGCAGCAGCATGAACACCACGCGCAGTGCCACCACACCCCCGTCGGTGGACTGGGGGGCGTGCTGCGGCGGAAGGCCGGGGCCGTGCATCGCTGCTCCTGACGGGCCGTGCGGAAGAAGTTTCGGCTCTGAGGGTATACAGCGTTCCCGGCCAGGAGTGAGGGGATGCGCGCAACCGTTGCACGGTCGCTGCACGGCAGTTCACCCGCGCCCGGAACGACCCCTTAAGGGAGAATCGCCCCGGATGCGCGCGGCGTCGTGACGGGCCGGGCGTCCGCATCGCGGACGCCCGGCCGCCACGGTGGTCAGGAGCCGAGGATGGTGGTCAGGAACTCTCCCGTCCAGGCCAGCAGTTCCCGCCCGACCACCGGCTTGCCACCGATCTTGCCCGCCTTCGGGCGCGGGACCAGCACCTGCGAGGTGGCGGGCTTGAGCACCGTCCCCGGGTAGAGCCGCTTGAGGCGCAGCTCCTGCGACTCGCGCAGTTCCACCGGCCCGAAGCGGACGTTGTTGCCCTGGAGGGTGATGTCCCCGACCCCGCAGGCCCGGGCGAGCATCCGCAGCCCGGCCACCAGCAGCAGGTTCTCCACCGGCTCGGGCAGCTTGCCGTAGCGGTCGGTGAGTTCCTCCCGTACGGCCTTGATGTCCGCCTCGGAGTTGGCGGAGGCGATGGACCGGTACGCCTGCAGGCGCAGCCGCTCGCCGGGGGCGTAGTCGTGCGGGACGTGCGCGTCGACCGGAAGCTCGATCTTGACCTCCAGCGGCGGCTCCTCCTCCACCCCTCCCTCGACCGCGGCCCGGTAGTCGGCCACGGCCTCGCCGACCATGCGGATGTAGAGGTCGAAGCCGACGCCCGCGATGTGACCGGACTGCTCGCCGCCGAGCAGGTTGCCCGCGCCGCGGATCTCCAGGTCCTTCATGGCCACGTACATGCCGGCGCCCATCTCGGTGTGCTGGGCGATGGTGGCCAGGCGCTCGTGGGCGGTCTCCGTGAGCGGCTTCTCCGGCGGGTAGAGGAAGTACGCGTAACCGCGCTCGCGACCACGGCCGACGCGGCCGCGCAGCTGGTGCAGCTGGGACAGGCCGAAGTTGTCGCCGCGCTCCACGATCAGGGTGTTGGCGTTGGAGATGTCGATGCCGGACTCGACGATCGTCGTCGAGACGAGCACGTCGAACTTCTTCTCCCAGAAGTCCACGACGACCTGCTCCAGGGCCTGCTCCGACATCTGGCCGTGCGCCGTCGCGATCCGCGCCTCGGGCACGATCTCGCGCAGCTTGGCGGCCGCCCGGTCGATGGACTCGACCCGGTTGTGGATGTAGAAGCACTGGCCCTCGCGCAGCAGTTCGCGGCGGATGGCCGCGCCGATCTGCTTCTCCTCGTACGGGCCGACGAAGGTGAGCACCGGGTGCCGCTCCTCCGGCGGGGTGGTGATCGTCGACATCTCGCGGATGCCGGTCACCGCCATCTCCAGGGTGCGCGGGATCGGCGTCGCGGACATGGTGAGCACGTCCACGTTGGCGCGGAGCTTCTTCAGCTGCTCCTTGTGCTCCACGCCGAACCGCTGCTCCTCGTCGACGATGACCAGGCCCAGGTCCTTGAACCTCGTCTCCTGCGAGAAGAGCCGGTGCGTGCCGATCACGATGTCGACCGAGCCCTCCTTCAGCCCCTCCAGGGTGGCCTTGGACTCGGTTTCGTTCTGGAAGCGGGACAGTGCCTTCACCTTGACCGGAAACTGCGCGTACCGCTCGGAGAACGTGCCGAAGTGCTGCTGCACGAGCAGCGTGGTCGGCACGAGGACGGCGACCTGCTTGCCGTCCTGGACCGCCTTGAAGGCCGCCCGGACCGCGATCTCGGTCTTGCCGTAGCCGACGTCGCCGCAGATCAGCCGGTCCATGGGGACCGACTTCTCCATGTCCTCCTTGACCTCGGCGATGGTGGTGAGCTGGTCGGGCGTCTCCGCGTACGGGAAGGCGTCCTCCAGCTCGCGCTGCCAGGGGGTGTCCGGGCCGAAGGTGTGGCCGGGGGCCGCCATGCGGGCGCTGTACAGCTTGATGAGGTCGGCGGCGATCTCCTTGACCGCCTTCTTGGCGCGCGCCTTGGTCTTGGTCCAGTCGGCGCCGCCGAGCCGGTGCAGGGTCGGGGCCTCACCGCCCACGTACTTGGTGACCTGCTCCAGCTGGTCGGTGGGGATGTAGAGGCGGTCGCCGGGCTGGCCGCGCTTGGCCGGCGCGTACTCCACCAGCAGGTATTCGCGGGTGGCGCCCTGCACGGTCCGCTGGACCATCTCGACGTAGCGGCCCACGCCGTGCTGTTCGTGCACGATGTAGTCGCCGGCCTCCAGGGTCAGCGGGTCGATCGACTTGCGGCGCCGGGTCGGCATCCGGCCCAGGTCCTTGGTGGCGGTGCGCTGGCCGGTGAGGTCCGTCTCGGTGAGGACGGCGATCTTCAGGGCCGGGTCGACGAACCCGTTGTCGACCGAGCCGCAGGCGACGTGGACGATCGACGGCTCCAGGGTGCGGAGCTCGGCCTCCAGCCGGGCCGGGATGCCCTCGCCGCCGAGCACCTCGACGGTACGGGCGGCCGGCCCGTGGCCCTGGGTCAGGTAGACGGTGTGCCAGCCGTCGGCGATCCAGCCCTTGGTGTCGGCCAACGCCCGGGCGGTGTCGCCGCGGTAGGCCTCCGGCGCGTGCATGCCGAGCTTGAGGACCGCCGGCTCGCCGGCTGATGTCGCCGTGCCGCCCACCGCCTCGTCGGCGGCGAAGGGGGAGACCGACCACCACATCATGTTCAGCTCGCGGGCCCGGTCGCGGACGTCCGCGATCCCGCGCAGCGAGGCCGCACCGACGTCGATGGGGGCCTCGCCGCCGCCCGCGGTGGCCGCCCAGGAGGCCATCAGGAACTCCTGGCTCGTCGCGACGAGGTCGGCGGCCCGGGTGCGGACCCGCTCGGGGTCGCAGACCACGGCCATCGACCCGGCCGGCAGGACGTCGATCAGCAGCTCCATGTCGTCGACGAGGACCGGGGCCAGGGACTCCATGCCCTCGACGGCGATCCCCTCGGCGATCTTGTTCAGCAGTTCGCCGAGCTCGGGATGGGCCTCGGCGAGGGCCGCGGCCCGCTCCCGTACGGCGTCGGTCAGCAGCAGCTCGCGGCAGGGCGGGGCCCACAGCCCGTGCTCGGCGATCTCCAGGGAACGCTGGTCGGCGACCTTGAAGTAGCGGATCTCCTCGACCTCGTCGCCCCAGAACTCGACGCGCAGCGGGTGTTCCTCGGTGGGCGGGAACACGTCGAGGATGCCGCCGCGCACGGCGAACTCGCCGCGCTTCTCGACGAGCTCGACGCGTGCGTACGCGGCGGCGGCCAGCGCCGCCGTGATCTCCCCGAGGTCGGCGCTCCCGCCCTGGCGCAGGCTGACCGGGACCAGGTCCCCGAGCCCCTTGACCTGCGGCTGGAGCACGGACCGGATGGGGGCGACGATCACGCTCACCGGCCCGGCCGCCGGGTCGTCCTTGCTGGGGTGCACCAGGCGGCGCAGTACGGCGAGCCGGCGGCCCATGGTGTCGCTGCGCGGGCTGAGCCGCTCGTGCGGGAGCGTCTCCCAGGACGGGTAGTCCACCACCTCGTCGGGGGGCAGCAGGGAGCGCAGGGCGGCGGCCAGGTCCTCGGCCTCGCGCCCGGTGGCGGTGACCGCGAGCACCGTCCGCTCGGTCCGCCGGGCCAGCGCGGCGATCGCGAAGGGCCGCGCGGCGGCGGGGCCGACCAGGTCCACGTGCATGCGGTTGCCGTCCCCGGCCGCGGTGACCGCCTCGGCGAGGGCGGGGTCCCGGGTGACGGCGTCGAGCAGTCCGTGCAGGCTCATGAAGGAGGCTTTCCGTCCGGTGAAGGGGCAACGCGAAGGACCCGACACGTCGCACGGGCCGGGGGTTCCCACCCTACGACGCGCCCCGCCGTCACGCGCGGGGGATTCGGGTCGCCCGTGCGGGTGACGGATCGGGCGCCCGCACGGGCCCGGACCGAAGGACTCACGGACGCAACCGGGGGTGCGTTCGAGCCCCTCTACGATGTCGAGGTACTGACGTCAGAGCTCGCCGAGGGGGCACGAAGGCCGTGACGAGCGATGCCATAGTCCGGCGGGAGGCCGCGGCGGATCCGGCGCGGCCGGACCCGGCGCCGGCGAAACCGGGACGGTCGAAGCCCGTCGGGAACCGGTGGGCCGGACCGTACGCGGTCGCCAGCTGCCTGTTCCTCGTCTACCTCGTCCTCTCCGTCGGGCGGTTCCGGCGGATGGACTGGGCCTCCTGGGACCTGGGCATCTTCGAGCAGGCGATCCGTGCGTACGCGCACCTGCGGGAGCCCGTCGCGGACCTGAAGGGGCCGGGCGCCAACATCCTCGGCGACCACTTCAGCCCGGTCATCGCGCTCGCCGCCCCCGTCTACCGGCTCTTCCCCGGCCCGATCACCCTGCTCGTCGTGCAGGCCGCGCTGTTCGCGCTCTCCGCCGTGCCCGTCACCAGGGCGGCCGGACGGCTCCTGGGCCGGGCCCGCGGCGTCGCGGTCGGCATCGCGTACGGGCTGTCCTGGGGCGTCCAGCGGGCCGTGGAGTTCGATTTCCACGAGATCGCCTTCGCCATGCCGCTGCTGGCCTTCTCCCTGGAGGCGGTGCTCGCCCGGCGGTGGCGGGCCGCGCTGCTGTGGGCCCTTCCGCTGGTCCTGGTCAAGGAGGACCTCGGCTTCACGCTCGCCGCCCTGGCCGTGGTCGTGGCCTGGCGGGCCTGGACCACCGACCGGCGGACCGCGTGGACCGCGCTCGGCGTCGCCGCCTTCGGCGCGGTCTTCGCCGTCCTCGTGTTCACCGTCCTCATTCCGGCCTTCGCCACCGAGGGCTACGGATACTGGCACAAGATCGACGGCGGCGGCCCGTTCGCCGGTACCGGCACCAAGCTCGCCACCCTGGGGTGGGTGCTGATCCCCACCTCCGGACTGCTCGCCCTGCGCTCACCGCTGCTGCTGGTCGCCGCGCCCACCCTCGGCTGGCGGTTCCTGTCCGGGGACGACCACTACTGGTCCACCGACTGGCACTACAGCGCCGTGCTCATGCCCGTCGTCTCCCTCGCCCTCGTCGACGCGATCGACACGTTCCGGCGCAGCGAGCGGCCCCGGCTGCGCGCCTACTCCCTCCAGTTGCCCACCGCCGTCCTCGCCGCCGGCCTCGCCCTGGCCGCGACGGCCATGCCGACCGCCAAGCTCGCGCAGGCGCGTACGTACGAGAAGCCCGACCGGGTCACGGCCGTCGAGCGGCTCCTCGACCAGATCCCCGACGGGGCCACCGTGGAGGCCGACACCACACCGCTGACCCGGCTGACCTCCCGGTGCCGCGTCCTGTGGATCGGCGGCAGCAAGGGCGTGGTCCCCGACTGGATCACCATCGACAACTCCTCCAAGTGGGCCGGCGAGGACCCCGTCGTCTACGCCGGCCAGCTGCACCCCGGTGAGCGGTACACCCTGGTCGGCGAGGCTTCCGGGATCGTCCTGATGCGGCGCGGCTGACGAGCCGCCGGCCGGCGGACCACGAAGGCGCCGGCCCGGAACCAAAAGTCCCGGGCCGGCGCCCTCCCCCGTACGACCGCGCAGCGGTTACTCGCTCGCGATCGCGTTCAGGACGTTCATCCGCCCTGCCCGGAAGGCCGGGACCAGTGCGGCGAACAGGCCCACGAAGGCCGAGGCGACGAACACCCCGATGATCGTCGGCCACGGGATCTCCAGGACCTTCAGGCCCTGGAGCGCCAGCAGCTTCTGGGCGCTGGCGCCCCAGCCCATGCCCAGCCCGAGGCCGAGCAGGGCGCCGAAGAGGGCGATGACCACCGACTCCAGGCGGATCATGCGGCGCAGCTGGCGGCGGGAGAGGCCGATGGCGCGCATCAGGCCGATCTCGCGGGTCCGCTCGACCACCGACAGGGCCAGGGTGTTCACGACGCCCAGGACCGCGACGATGATGGCGAGGCCGAGGAGCCCGTAGACCATGTTGAGCAGCTGGCCGACCTGGTCCTTCAGGGCCTGCTTGTAGTCGGCCTGGTTGCGCACCGTGTACTGCGGGTACTCCGCCATCGCCGCCTTGACCGCCTTGTACGCGGCGGCGTCGGACTGCCCGTCCTTCGCGCTGGCCAGCAGCATGAAGGGCAGCGGCAGCCGGTCGGCCGGGACGTTCGCCCGGGCGACCTCGGTGCTGATGTACTTCATGGTCTTGTCGATGTTGCCGCCGTCGCTGGTGATCGCCGCGACCTTCAGCTTGACGGCGTTGCCGCCGGTGAAGGCGACCGTCAGCTCGTCGCCGAGCTTGATGCCGTGCTGGGTGGCGTACTCCGAGCCCACCGACATGGAGTCCTTGCCGTACGCCGCCGCGTGCTCGCCGGCGACCATCTTGCGCCGGATGTCCTTGGCGTACGTCGGGTCGGTGGCGCCGAGGCCCACCTCTTCGGTGGCGCCGTCCGGGGCGGTGACCTTGGCCGGCACCTCGCGGTAGGCGGTGACGTGGTCCAGGCCCGCGGTGGCGCGCAAGGTCTGCTCGGCCTGCGGCAGCATGGGCTGCCCGGTCTCGGAGTTGATGATGTAGTCCGCGCCGACGGACTTGTCGAGCTCGTCGGTGGCGGAGGCCACCATCGAGGAGCCGACCACCGACAGGCAGGCGACCAGCGCGAGGCCGATCATCAGCGCGGCGGCGGTGGCGCCGGTGCGGCGCGGGTTGCGCAGGGCGTTGCGCTCGGCGAGCCGGCCCACCGACCCGAAGGGCCGCAGCACCACGCCGGAGAGCACCCGTACGACGCCCGCGGCGAGCAGCGGGCCGATCACGATGAAGCCGATGAGGCTGAAGACGACGCCCAGGCCCAGCCACATCGATCCGGGGCCGGCCTTCTCGGCGGCCGCGGCGAGGAAGAGCCCCGCGGCGCCGATGCCGGTGAGGACCAGGCCGAGGGCGGCGCGGATGCGGCCGGCCTTCTTGTCGCCCGGGGTGCCGGACTCCCGCAGCGCGGCCATCGGGGAGACCTTGCCGGCCCGGCGGGCCGGGACGAAGGCGGAGACGACGGTGACGAGGACACCGAGGACGATGCCGACGACCGGCGTGGTCCAGGCGACCGTCAGGTCGTCGGTGGACAGGTGCATGCCCATCTGGCCCATGAGCTTCATCAGGCCGACGGCCAGGCCCACGCCCGCGCCGACACCGAGGACCGAGCCGACGACGCCGAGCAGGAAGGCCTCGACGACGACGGACTTGAGGACCTGTCCGCTGTCGGCGCCGATGGCGCGCATCAGGCCGATCTCGCGGGTGCGCTGGGCGACCAGCATGGAGAAGGTGTTGAAGATCAGGAAGATGCCGACGAGGAAGGCGATGCCGGCGAAGCCGAGCATCACGTACTTCATGACGTTCAGGAAGGAGCCGACGTCCTTGCGGTTGGCGTCCGCGGCTTCCTTGGCGGTCTGCAGTTTGTACGTGTCCGCGCCGACGGCGGCGGCGATGTTCTGCTTGAGCTGCTCGTCGCTCACGCCGTCCTTGGCCGTGACGTTGACGTGCGTGAAGGAGCCGGCGGAGCCGAGCAGGGCCTGCTGCGACGTGGCCGTGTCGAAGTAGACGACGGCCGCACCCGGGTTGGTCACGGTGAAGGTGGCGATACCGGTGATCCTGGCGCGGATGTCGCCGGTGATGGCGATGGTGCGCAGCTCGTCACCGAGCCCGAGGCCGTGCTTCTTCGCGGTGTCGGCGTCGACCATGACCTCGGTGGGGCCGCGTGGCGCCTGGCCCGAGGTGATCTTCATGGACTTGAGCTCGTTGTCGCTCCAGTTGCCCGCGATGGTCGGGGCACCGGTGGTCGAGCCCATGTTCTCGTTCTTGGAGTTGACCACGGTGACCGACATCGAGACGACGCCGCCCTCGGCGCTCTTGACGCCCTCGGCCTTCTTGATCTGCTCGACGGCCGAGCCGGCGAGCATCTCGGGCTTGCCGCGGTCGGGGGTCTCCTCCCCGGCCTTGGCCTCCTTCGGGCTGACGGTCACGTTGGAGTTGGTGACGGCGAACAGCTTGTCGAAGGTGGTGTTCATGGTGTCGGTGAACACCAGGGTGCCGCAGACGAAGGCGACGGAGAGCAGGACCGCGACGGCGGAGAGCGCCATGCGCCCCTTGTGCGCGACGAAGTTGCGCCGCGAGGTCTTCAGGACGGTGTTGCTCATGACGTCCGCCCGCGCGCGTCGAAGTCCTTCATGCGGTCCAGCACCTGGTCGGCGGTGGGCCCGTACATCTCGTCGACGATCCGGCCGTCGGCCAGGAAGATGACGCGGTCCGCGTAGGAGGCGGCTACCGGGTCGTGGGTGACCATGACGATGGTCTGGCCCAGCTCGTCCACCGAACGGCGCAGGAAGCCGAGGACCTCCGCGCCGGCGCGGGAGTCCAGGTTTCCGGTCGGCTCGTCACCGAAGATGATCTGCGGGCGGGCGGCGAGGGCGCGGGCGACCGCCACGCGCTGCTGCTGGCCGCCGGAGAGCTCGGTCGGGCGGTGCTTGAGCCGGCCGGCGAGGCCGACGGTCTCCACGACCCGGTTCAGCCACTCCGCGTCGGGCTTGCGGCCCGCGATGTCCATGGGGAGCGTGATGTTCTCCAGGGCGTTGAGCGTGGGCAGCAGGTTGAAGGCCTGGAAGATGAAGCCGATCCGGTCCCGGCGCAGCTGCGTGAGCTTCTTGTCCTTCAGCCCCGTGATCTCGGTGTCGTCCAGGTGGATCTGCCCGCTGGTCACCGTGTCGAGACCGGCGAGGCAGTGCATCAGCGTGGACTTGCCGGAGCCGGAGGGGCCCATGATCGCGGTGAACTGGCCGCGCATGATGTCCACGTCCACGTCGTCGAGGGCGACGACGCGCGTCTCCCCCGAGCCGTACGCCTTGACGAGCTTCCGCGCCCGGGCCGCGACGGCTTCATGCCCTCCAGTACCCCCGTGCCTGGTTTCGGTCATAGCCGTTGTCACGGTCTTTCTCCCTTTTCGCCTGGGTGCGTCCGCGTGCGTCTGCGTGCGCCTGTGTGCGTCTGCGGGCCGCGTGCGTCCGCGTGCGTCGTCGTCATGAAGTCTGCGGCGGGTGGGGGTCCTGGCACGCTGGTGCCCATCTCCGTATCCACCCGGGGGTTATCCCCACCCCCCACCTCCCGGTCCGTATGTTCCAGTCAAGGAGACGCCGGGGGCCCTCACCTCCTCCGACGGGAGGAACCGCCCCTGGCCCGTTGTGCGGAGGGACCCCTAGGGGATGTCCACCCTTCGGGGGAGAGGGCCTGGGGGATACCGCGGGGCGCGGGGGCGGTGAGAAGGTGCGGTGCGGCCGGTGCGGCCGGTGCGGCCGGTGCGGCCGGTGCGGCCGGTGCGGCCGGTGCGGCCGGTGCGGCCGGTGCGGCCGGTGCGGCCGGCGGGGACGCGGCCGGGGCCGGCGCCGGGGGTGCCCGGAAGGCCGGCGGCGGGCCGCCGACCCCCGTGGTCGCCTCGCTGATGCTCGGCATGGCCCTCGTCGCCCTCGACAGCACCATCGTCGCCACCGCCGTCCCGCAGATCGTCGGCGACCTCGGCGGCTTCTCCGTCTTCTCCTGGCTCTTCTCCGGCTATCTGCTGGCCGTCACCGTCACCCTGCCCGTCTACGGGAAGCTGTCCGACACCTTCGGCCGCAAGCCCGTCCTCCTCTTCGGCATCGGCCTCTTCCTCGTCGGCTCGCTGCTGTGCGCCCTCGCCTGGAACATGGCCGCCCTCATCGCCTTCCGGATCGTCCAGGGCCTGGGCGGCGGCGCCCTCCAGGGCACGGTCCAGACCCTGGCCGCCGACCTGTACCCGCTGAGGGAACGCCCGAGGATCCAGGCCCGGATGTCCAGCGTCTGGGCCACCTCGGCGGTGGCCGGCCCGGCGCTCGGCGGGCTCCTCGCCTCGTACGCGCACTGGCGCTGGATCTTCCTGCTCAACCTGCCGCTGGCCGCCCTAGCCCTGTGGATGGTCACCCGTCACCTGGTGGAGCCCGTACGGTCCCCCGGGCGCCGGGGCCCCGTCGACTGGGCGGGCGCCCTGGCCGTCTTCGCCTGCGGCGGGCTGCTGCTCTTCGCGCTCGTCCAGGGCGGGGTCGCCTGGCCGTGGCTGTCCGCGCCCTCGCTGGGG
Source organism: Streptomyces sp. NRRL F-2580 (assembly GCF_000720115.1). Classification (GTDB taxonomy): domain Bacteria; phylum Actinomycetota; class Actinomycetes; order Streptomycetales; family Streptomycetaceae; genus Streptomyces. Next base: position 10,247 of record NZ_JOIR01000023.1, on the reverse strand, counting down.
CTGCTCGGTGCGAGCACGGTGCTGGCCGCGGTGGTGGTCGTGGTGGAACGCCGGGCCGAGGAACCGATCCTGCCGGGCTGGGTCTGGCGACGGCGCACCATCGCCGCGGTCAACCTGGCCCTGGCCGCGCTCGGGCTGCTGATGGTCGCCCCGATGGTGTTCATGCCGACGTACGCGCAGTCCGTGCTCGGCCTCGGGCCCGTCAGCGCCGGGCTGGTGATGTCGGTGATGACCCTGAGCTGGCCCATCAGCGCCGCCCTCAGCCAGCACGTGTACCGGCGCATCGGCTTCCGGAACACCGCGGCCGTCGGGATCGGCCTCGCCGCGGTGATCCTGTTCTCCTTCACCCTGCTGCCGCACCCCGCCCGGCCCTGGCAGCCCGCGCTGATCATGCTGCTGCTGGGCGGTGCCCTCGGCCTCTTCCAGCTCCCGCTGATCGTCGGGGTCCAGTCCACGGTGGGCTGGGCCGAGCGCGGGACCACCACGGCCTCGGTGCTCTTCTGCCGGCAGGTCGGCCAGAGCGTGGGCGCCGCCCTGCTCGCCGCCGTGGCCAACGCCACCATCGCCGCCCGCCTGGCCGGCGCGCCCGTACCGGGGCTCCCGGACCACCTCGACGACGTCGCGAAGGCGCTGGAGCGGCCGGGGCTGCTCCCGGCGGCCGCCGCCGACTACCTGCGCGAGGCCGTCGCCGCCGCCGTGGAGCACATCTTCCTCGGTGCGAGCGCGGCCGCCGTGGCCGCGCTGCTGGTCCTGCTGTTCGTGGCACCGCGCAGGTTCCCGGTCCTGCCGGAGCTGCGCGAGGAGTAGCGGGGCAACGGCCGGGCTGCCGGCCAGACTTGTCAGGGGCGGGCCAGCGGAAGACCCTCGTACGCAGCACCGTCATCCGGGGGGACGACATGGCATCCGCACTGTGCGCACTGCTGTTACTGGCCGCGCCGGCCGGTCCGATCGGCCCGCGGCTGCGCAGGAGCCCGGCGTTCGTCACCGGCCGCGACGGCCGGCTCTCCACCTCCACGGCGCTCGCCCTGGCCTGGACGGTGATCCTCGTCTGGCTGCTGCTCGCGATCCTCGCGTACGGGCTCACCGCGGGCGGCGGCGTCGTCTACTTCCGGGCCGCCGACGGCCCCTTGTCCCAGCTGACCACGGTGTACCTGCCGCTGCTCGGCGGCCCGTACGTGGCGCTGATCGCGGCGAAGACGGTCGTCGGCCTGCGCGTGGAGAACGGCACGCTGGCCAAGCCGGCCCCGAAGCCGACGCGGTCGGGGCGGCGGCCGCTGCGGGATCTGATCGCCAACGACAGCGGGCGCACGGACCTCGTCGACCTCCAGTACGTCGCGCTCAGCGCGGTCACGATGCTGTACGTGGTGCTGTTCTTCCTCGCGGACGTGGGCGCCGGGCTCCCCCGGCTGCCCGCCGAGATGTGGGCCCTGACGGGCGCCCCGGCCGGGGCCTACCTGGCCGGAACCCCGGCCCGGGTGAGCATGGACGGCGCCGCCGCCCCGGCCTTCCTCGACCCCGCGACGGGCACCCTGAGCGCCCCGCTCCCGCAGGGCACGACCGCCCCGTTCGCGGTGACGGTCACGGCCCGGGGCCTGCGCAGCGACCCCTGCCTGTACGAGCCCCCGGCCCCGCAGCGACCGGCCGGCTAGAGCGGCTCTGTCGGATCAGTGCGTGTCGGGGTGATCCGCGCGGTTCGGCGCCCGCCTGGGGATGCCGCCGCTTCCCGGTGCGGCGCCGCTGCCGGGGCTCCGCCCGAGATCGGGGCTCCGCCCCGGACCCCGCGCCTCAAACGCCGGCGAGGCTGAAGGAACGGGGGCAGCCGGGCCGGTTGGGCCGGGGTCGGGTGTGTGTCGGGGCGATCCCCGCAGGGCGCCGAACGCACTTCCGCCAGACTCTCCGACCCCTCGTCACGTTCGGCGCCCGAGGAGACGCCCCGGCGCGCGCCCGCCCCCGGCCCACCCGGCCCCCCGCCAACCCCGCCCGCTCGGCCCCGGCCCAACCGGCCCCCCGTACCCGCCCGAGCGGCGCAGCCAACCCGCACAACGGGCCCCCGCCGACCCCCGCCAACCCCGCCCAAGCGGCGCGGCAACCGGCTGGGCCCGTCACTCCTCCGGCTGTCCCTTGTGGCGGGCGTAGTAGCGGGCGACCCGGGCGCGGTTGCCGCACACCGAGGCGACGCACCAGCGGCGGCGGGAGTGGGCCGGCAGGAAGAGCAGCACGCAGTCGTGCGCCTCGCACTCACGGACCTGCCCCACCCGGGGATCCGTCAGGAGTTCCGCGACCGCCTCGGCCAGTTCGGCGGCGAGCCGCGGGGCCGGATCGGCCGAGCGGTGCGCGGGGGCGATGGCGCCGTGCTCCGGCGTCCAGGCCAGCACCCGGTGGGACGGCGCCGCGGCCAGCGCCCCGTTCAGCGCGGCCAGCGCCCCGGCCGGGGGCCGCTCCCCGCGCCGGGCCGCGTCGAGCGCCGGGCGCGCGGCCTCCCGCACGGCCCGTACGGCGGCCACCTCGGCCGCGCCCACCGCGCCGACCGGGGTCAGCCGCGCGGCCTGCGCGTCCAGCCAGGCCGCGAGTCCCGCCGGGTCGGCGACGAGGTCGCCTTCCGCGGTACGGGTGTTGAGGAGGTCCAGCGCGAGGGGCTCACCGGTGAGCGGGAAGGTCACTGTCACCCAACTAATGCTACTGCAACCACTTGACCCATTAGTGATCACCAGCAAGACTAATGGAACCGAAGCCGCAGGAGGCATGTGATGACCGCTCGTCGCACCATCCCCACCATCCAGCACCGCACCGTCGACGTGGACGGAGTCCGCGTCGCCTACCGCGAGAGCGGCCCCGCCGACGGCCCCGTCCTGCTGCTCCTGCACGGCTTCCCCACCGCCTCGCACCAGTTCGCCCGCCTCATGGACGCCCTCGGCGACACCCCCTACCGCCTGATCGCCCCCGACTACCCCGGCTTCGGCCGGACCGAGGCCCCGGCCGGATTCACGTACACCTTCGACCGGCTCGCCGACGTCGTGGAGGGCTTCACCGACGCCCTCACGCTCGACCGCTACGCCCTGTACGTCTTCGACTTCGGCGCCCCCGTCGGACTGCGGCTCGCCGCGCGCCGCCCGGAGCGGGTGACCGGCCTGATCGTCCAGAACGGCAACGCGTACGAGGAGGGCCTCTCCGACGCGGCCCGCGAGTTCGCCGGGCTCCGGCGCGAGGTCCCCGGCAACGAGGAGCGGATCCGCGGCCTGTTCACCCTGGAGGGCACCCGCTTCCAGTACGAGACCGGCGTCGCCGACACCGGCCTGATCTCCCCCGACAGCCTGACCCTCGACGTGCACCACCTCGGCCTGCCGGGGCGCGCCGACGCCCAGGCCGACCTCGCCTTCGACTACGCCTCGAACTTCGCGCACTACCCCGCCTGGCAGGTGTGGCTGCGGAGCGCGGGGGTGCCGGTGCTGGTCGTCTGGGGCGCGGGCGACCCCTTCTTCACCCCGGCGGGCGCCAAGGCCTACCTCCGGGACGCCCCGGACGCCGCCGTCCACGTCTTCGAGGGAGCGGGCCACTTCGCCCTCGAAACCCACCTCCCGCAGATCGCCCCGCTGATCGAGGACTTCCTCACCGAGCTGGCCGCACCCAGCCCCGCCACTTCCAGTTCCGGCCCCGCCACTTCCAGCCCCGCCGGCGTTTGAGGCGATCTTTCAGCCCCGCCGGCGTTTGAGGCGCGGGTCCGGGGCCGGCCCCGGCAACGGCGCCGCTGCGCGGAGCGTTCCCCCCGCCCCGCCCTTCCACCGTTCCCTGGGGCTCCGCCCCAGACCCCGCTCCTCAAACGCCGGAGGGGCTGAATAGTTCAGCCCCGCCGGCGTTTGAGGAGCGGGGGTTCGGGGGCTGGCCCCCGGCAACGGCGCCGCGCCGGCCAACGGGCGTCAGCCCTCCGCAGGGGCGCGGCCCGTCAAGGCGGCGAGGCTGGAGCGGACGTGGTTCATGTGGGCCCGCATCTCCTCCTGCGCCTCCGCGTGCTCCCGCAGGATGCGGTCCGTCTCCCGCCCCACCCGCTCCTCCCGCATCCGCGCCGCCGCCACCAGCTCCGCGGCCCGCGCCTCCGCGTCCTCCTGGCCGTGCCGCGCCGACTCCTCCGCCTCCGCGAACCCGCGCCGGGCCTCCGCCAGGCGGGCCTGCGCGTATCGCTCCAGCTCGGCGTGGCGCGCCTCCAGCTCCGCCTCCCCCGCCGCCAGGCCCCGCTCCGCCGTCTCCCAGCGCTCCGTCTGCTCCTGCTCGCGCTCCGCCAGCTCCGCGTCCGCCCGCCGCCGCGTCTCCGCCAGCGCGGCCGCCGCCTCGGACCGCCACGCCGCCGCGTCCTCCCGGGCCTGCGCCCGTACGTCGTCCGCCTCCCGCTGCGCCCGCAGCAGCCCCTGCCGGACCCGGACCTCCGTCTGCTCGCGCACCGCCTCCGCGTCGCCCCGCGCCAGCTCCGCCGCCCGGTCGGCGCGCGCCTCGGCCGCGCCCAGCGTCGCGTACGCGTCCGCCCGCGCGTCCATCCGTACGGCGTCCGCCTCCTCCTGCGCCAGCAGCAGGATCCGCCGGGCCCGCTCGCCCAGTTCGTCGTACGTCTGCGGGGCGAGCCCGGCCACCGCCTCCCGCAGCCGCGCCGCCTCCGCCTCCATCTGCTTGGCCAGGACCGTCAGCCGTGCCACCCGCTCCCAGGCGTCGTCGCGGCTCCCGGAGAGCCGGGCGAGATACCGGTCGACCTCTTCCATGCGGTAGCCGCGACCGCGCACGGTCGCAATGGGTGCACTCATCCTGGATGCGCCTCTCTCGCGGGGATTCCCGTCAAGGATGCGCCATTTGATCCCAGAAGCCCGAATGGCCGGGCCGAGACCCCCTCCGAGGGTCCCGACCCGGCCATTCCACCGGTCATCCGATCAGGGCGACCTCAGAGCAGTCCGTCCCACATCTGCTCCAGCAGCACCGACCACCAGCTCTCCGGCGACGCCAGCGCCGCACTGTCGAGCCCGGCCAGATTCGCCTGGAAATCGACGGTCCACCGGCCGGCCTGTTCCGGCGTCAGATGCTGGCGCAGTCGCCACATGTGACCCAGCATCGCCAGCGAACGCACGAACTGCGGCAGGCTCGAGTTCACGAACTGCGGCGGCACCGGAGCACCCCCCGGACCGCCCTCCACCGGCACCGCCACGATGTGCGCGGTGCCGTACTGCACGCAGAGCGCCTTGCCGAAGTCGCTGCCGACCACGAGGTACGAGCCCGCGTCCGAAGCCGGCTGCACCTGCCGCTGCGCGGCCATCTCGGCGAGCGTCGGCACCGGCTGACCCGGCACCGCCTGCGCCCAGAAGAACGGCCCGAAGTCGACCGGCAGACCCGACCACATCAGCGTCTGCGCCACGATCTCCGGCACACCCTGACGGGACACCGCCCGCTGGTCGAAGCGGAACACGCCCTGCGGGCCGAACGCCCCCGTCAGTTCCTGCGCGATCGCCTCCAGCGGGATCGCCGGCTGCAGCGGGACCTGCGGCAGGGGCGCCCGCACCGGCGCGGGGCGCGCCGGACCGTCCGCCACCTGGTGCAGCTCGCCCTGATGGGTGAGCAGGTGCCGCATGCCGGCCTGCCGGCCCGCGTGGTCCTTCCCGTACGGGGCCACGCTGGTGATCCGCACCTGCGGCCAGGTCTCCCGGATCATCCGCGCGCAGTAACCGCCGGGCAGCTCACAGGACTCCAGTTCGGTGTGCAGTTCCAGCACCTGCTGCGGCGGCACGTTCATGGCGCGCAGCTCGTGCAGGATCTGCCACTCCGGGTGCGGGGTGCCGGGCGCCGAGCGGCGGATGAGCTGCTGCTCGGAGCCGTCGGGCGCGCGGTATCGCAGCACGGCCTGGTAGCCGGGGCCGACCGTGGGCGCACCGGTCGGGACCTGGACCGGGGGCTGCGCCACGGGTCCGCCCGGCGGCGGACCGGGCGGGCCGGGAGGCTGCGGTACGCCGGGACCGGCCAGCATCGTCGCGGCGTGGTCGAGCCCGCCGCCGGGCGCACCGGGCGCACCGGGAGCGCCGGGAGCGCCGGGAGCCCCGGGCGGACCGGGCGGTTGCGGTACGCCGGGACCCGCGAGCATCGTCGCGGCGTGATGGGCCCCGCCACCGGGGACACCGGGCGCACCGGGCGCACCAGGTGCCCCGGGCGGACCGGGAGGCGCCGGAGGCCGGCCCGTCACGGCCGGACCGGCCAGCATCGTCGCGGCGTGGTCCAGCCCGCGGCCGAGCGACCCGGGAGCCCCGGGCGGGCCGGGCGGGCCGGGAGGCTGCGGCGCGCCGGCGCCCGGGGCACCGGGCGGGCCGGGCGGCGCGGGCGGCTGACCGGTCACGGCGGGGCCGGCCAGCATCGTCGCGGCATGGTCCAGCCCGCGGCCGAGCGACCCGGGAGCCCCGGGCGGACCGGGGGGCGCGGGCGGCTGACCCGCACCCGGAGCACCGGGAGCACCCGGAGCACCGGGGGCACCGGGCGGACTGGGCGGCCCGGGAGGCCCGGGAGGCTGCGGTACGCCGGGACCCGCGAGCATCGTCGCGGCGTGATGGGCACCGGGCGCACCGGGCGGACCCGGCGGCGTCGACTGCTGGCCCGCGGGCCCGCCCGGCCGGGAGACCTGTGCCTTGCTCGTCGGCGCGTCGGCGATGTCGGCGGCAGGCGAACCCAGCGCGGGCACCACAGCCGTCCGCGGCAGCTGGCTGCCACCCGGCATGAGCGTGGTCTTGGCCTCCGGGGCCACACCGGAGGACGGCCGGTCCTCCAGGTCCGACCCGGACAGCGGCGGCGCGAACACGGTCGCGGGCAGCGGTACGGACGCGTCGTCCGTACCGGAGTTCACGTCGGTGCCCGCCCACGGCGTGGCACCGGTCGGCACCGCGGGCGGGGCCGGGTCGGCCGCCGGGACGCCGTCGTTGGCCGTCGGCTCGTACGGGATCTCGCCCCCGCGCCGCAGCGGCACCGCTTCCACCGGCGCCGAAGGCGCGGCGGGAGCCGCGGCGGCCGGCTCATCGGCAACGGAAGCCGAGGCAGGCGCCGACGCAGGCGCGGGCGCAGGCGCGGGCGGAATCCCCGCCCGGTCCGCGGCCTCCTGCAGCCACTCCGGCGGACTCAGCATGAACGAGGTCTGCTCCGAGTCGATCCGCGGCGGCGGAACCGAAGCCTCCGAAGCGGCCGAGGCGGCGACCGCCCCGTACTCCTCCTCGTACCGGCGGATCACCTCACCCACCGGCAGCCCCGGCCACAGCGTCACCTCCCCGCTGTCCCGCGCGATGACCAGCCGCTGCCGGCCGCCCCCGGACACCGGGCCCGCCGCACGGTCCTCCGCCCACACCACGAACCCGAGCCCGAACTCCCGTACGCGCACCTCACGGTGCTGGTACGCGGGCACGTCCCCGTTGATCCACTCCTCGGCGCGCTCCTGCGCCTGCGCAAAGGTCACCATCGCGCCGTCACCCCTCATCCGAACCGGGACGCACCGACGGAACCGGTCCCGCCACGGGAACCGAGCGTGCGAATCCGCCGTCCACCATCAGACCGGCCACCGTCTCCAGCTCCGGCGGGTTGCCCGCCAGCCGCTCCAGAAAGGCGTCGAAATCAGCACCGCACGGCAGCAACAGCCGCTCCACGCGCTCCTGTACCGACCAGCCGTCCTGGTCGCGCGCGTCGTCGTACGGGGAGAACCACACCGAGCCGATGGCCTCGCCCTTCACCTTCAGGGCGAGCAGCCCGCCCTGCGCGAAGGCCAGGCACAGGTAGTCCTTCGTCAGGTGGTCCCGCAGGCACTTGTTGACGTACACCAGGTCGTTGACCGCCGCCTCCTCACGCACCGTGAAGAACGGCTGGTCCACCAGCAGACCCAGGTCCACGTCCAGGCCGGCGCCCACCGGAGCGCAGCCGCCCGCGGCCTTCAGGAACGAGCGGTACGCCTCCGGCAGCCGGTAGCCGAGGTCCTCCTCGACCCCCTGCACCAGCTCCTCGGACACCGAGACCACCGACTTCGGCAGCCCCATGTGCACCGGGCGCAGCTCCTGCAACGGGCGCGTCCCGCGCTTCTCGTGGTCCACCGGAGCGGTCGCCAGCCCCGCGTGGTGCCGCAGCAGGGCCTTCACCTCGACCGGGACCAGCTCCATGCGCCGCGAACCCGCCACGTGGTGCCAGGTCCAGCCGTGCGGGGTCGCCACCGGCCCGACCGTGTCCCACAACTCGTGCCCGGCGGCCTTCATCGCCGCGTTCGCGGACACGTAGTCCGTCAGCCGCAACTCGTCGACGCCGAACCCCTCCGGGGGCTCGGCGATCTCCACGGCCGCACGCGCGTACGCGGAGAAGTCCGGATGGCCGTTGCCGTCCATCCGCACCCCGTGGGGATGCCGAGCGGCCCGGACCGGGTCCGGGAAATGCACGACCTGCCCCGAGTAAGCGGCGTTGGGTGGCGCGGCCTGCTGCCCGAGCCGACCTGTCGTCATGGCGGTAGCCCCCTGCTGGATCTGGCTGGTTCACCACAGCCTATGCGCTGGGGCAAGAGCCTCACCCGCGCGCGACCGGCACACCCACCGCGGGGCCAGGAACATCCGAATTGATACGAATATTCGACCCCGCTTCCGCATGACAGGTGACATTTGACAGGCTGTCCCCGCAGCACGGGGGCGTGCGCGACAGCGGTCACCACCGCCGCCACGGGAGGGAAAGCGCGACCATGCACCACACGGCAACACGCACAGAACCGGGCGACACCGCCCCGGAAGCACCGGGCACACCGGCTGCCGCGGGCCCGGCCGGCGAGGCGAACGGCCCCGCCGGCGACCCCCGCCTGCGCTGGAGCAGCACCGACGGCCGCCCCGTCGCACCCGTCCTGCGCTTCCGCCGCGACGGCATCCTCCCCACCGTCGCCGCCGCCCTCTCCGTACGCGGCGAAACCCTCACCGGAACCGCCGGCAAGGCCGACCAGCCCCCCGTGCTCCACCCCCTCGTCCAGGACTTCCTCGACACCCTCACGAGCGGCCAGCGCGAACGTTTCACCGGCCGGTGCCCCGAGGCGATACTGCTCTCCCGCCACCTCGCCGCCGTCGAGGCGGCCCGCTCCCGGCGCGCCTCCCGCAAACCGCTCTCCGCGAGCGAGGCCCGCCGCTCCCTCAAGCACTCCAAGATCACCGCGCGCCGCATCCGCGAGGACGGCGACCCGCTCCACGGCAGCTACGCACCGCCCTGCCGCTCCTGCGACGCCCTCCTCGCCCACTTCGGCGTACGCCCCGTCGACCTCACCCCAGCCGAGTAGCCATGACCCCCACCTCCGCCTCCTACGACCGCTCCTCGGCCACCCGCTTCCCGGTCGCCGTGGACTCCGCCCTGCGCACGGCCGGCTGGGAACCCGGCCGCTGGGACATCAAGCAGGCCGAGTACTGGGCCGACGCGCTCCGGGACCACACCACCCCCGCCGGACACCGGCACACCGTCTTCCCCGCCGCCGTCGAGGCCTGGGCCGAATTCGGCGGGCTCACCGTCAGCGCCCCCGGACCCGGCCGCCAGATCGCCCCCACCCCGATCCGGCTCGACCCGCTCACGGGCCTCCACCTCGCCCGCACCTTCGCCGACCTCGGCCGGGCCCTGTCCACCCAGCTCTGCCCCCTCGGCGTCGAGGCCGACGGCGGCTCCCACCTCGCCCTCGACCGCGAAGGCCGCGTCTACGGCATCGACCACACCGGCGACTGGTACCTCGGCTCCACCCTCGACGAAGCCCTCACCCTCCTCTTGACCGGCCTCCAACCCACCCGCCTCACGACGGCCTGACCCGTCGGCTCCCGCCTGGGGATCCCACCGCCCCGCTGCGCGACCTCCGCCCGGACCCGCTCCTCAAACGCCGGAGGGGCTGAACTTGCGCGGCAGGGGCTGAGGGGCGCGGCAGAGCTGGACGGTGCACCTCAAAGATCGGGGCTCCGCCCCGGACCCCGCGCCTCAAACGCCGGCGAGGCTGAATTGTGCGGCGGGGCCGGATGGTGGGCGGAGGCTGGAGCGGCGCGGCGCAGCTGGACGGTGCGGCACAAAGACCGGGGCTCCGCCCCGCACCCCGCCGGGCTCCGCCCGGACCCGCTCCTCAAACGCCGGAGGGGCTGAAACACCGGGGCTCCGCCCCAGACCCCGCGCCTCAAACGCCGGCGAGGCTGAATTTGCGCGGCGAAGCCGAACCGGCCGGTTGGGACGGGGGTGGGTGTGTGCCGGGGTGATCCCCGCAG
>NZ_JOIR01000022.1 GCF_000720115.1 Streptomyces sp. NRRL F-2580 | reverse complement strand
CCACCTGGACAAACGCTGGGCAGAAGGATTCACCAACGCGATCCAGCTCCACTCCGAGCTCCAGGCTCTCGGCTACCGCGGCAGCTACCAGATCATCAGTGACTACCTGCGGCCACGACGCCGACGTCGCATCCGCGTCGTTGGGCCCGCGCCGCCAACGGTTCGGCGAGTCACCGGGTGGATCATGCGTCACCCCGACCGGCTCTCGGAGAGTAAGGGCCGGCAGCTGACCGAAGTCCTCACTCATTGCCCGGAACTCGCTGCAACCCACCGTCTCGTTCGCGGCTTCGCCGAGATCCTCTCCACCCGCACTGGCCAGCATCTCAAGGACTGGGTCGTCAGCGCGCGAGCCGAGGAACTTCCCAACCTTCACTCTTTCGCCACCGGCCTGGAGAAGGATTGGGACGCCGTCGTCCAGGGCCTGACGACTCACTGGAACTCCGGTCCCGTCGAAGGCCGCGTCAACCACATCAAGATGGTCAAGCGCCAGATGTTCGGCCGCGCCAAGCTCCCGCTCCTCCGCAAGCGGGTACTTCTCACCGCCGCCCCATGACCCTCCTGCTCAGGCAGGACCAAGCCGTCGGAGTACGTATTCCGACGGCCAGCAGAGGGCTCGAACAACCGCATTGGTAACAACGAAGTACCCCGGGCTCGCCCAGCCGTCTTCCTTACTCACGAGCCCCGGACCGTCCTCGCGGTAGTAGCGGCGCAACATGCGGCGCCGCAATGGAGTCCCAGCGACCAACAGAACCGGAGCAACGACGATTGCACCAACCGTCACGGCGAGCCGGACTGCCTGGATCCCGACGACGCTCTCTATCCGCATCGCTCCAGTCTGCCGATCAGAAGAGACTCGTCCACCGCTCTCACGGAATGTGTTCCAGAACCCCGTTCTCGCCTACGTAGCCAGTCCGTCGATGTCGGCGCCGACGGCCTGGCCGCGGCCGCGCCGCTCGCCGGCCTTGAGGAGCTGACCGCCAGACCCTCCAGCGCGGCGCGGGCCTCGGCCTGATCGTCCCCGGAGACCTTCACGCCGCGCTTGCGCAGCCCGACGACGGCTGCCGCCAGGTGGGTGGATGCCGAAGGGCATAGCCCTTGCCATTCTGTTGGCTCTCGCGCAGCATCCATGTCACGAACGCCACCAGCGCGCCCCCGGAACCTTCTCGCTCCGGCAGGCCGGTGCTGCTGCAGAACCGGGTCCACACCCGCCAGCTCTTGGCGTAGGTGTCGACGGTGTTGTAGGAGGTGATCTCGGCGGCGACCGCGTCGGCCAGGTCCTCGGCCTCGGCCAGGCGCCGGGCAGCATCGACGCCGTGGCGTTCGGCCCACCGCTCGATGAGCGCCAGTCGTTCGGCCAGGGGGGGCCGGGCGTGACGTGCTGTTCGACGACCTCGTACGCCGGACGGCGGCCGGAACGATCGTTCCCGTCGAGTACCTCAGGGGGACCAAGGTCGACCGGTTCTGGGTGACCGACGCGGACCGTGACCGCCTGGCCGACCTTCAAGCGGGCGTCATTATCCTGCCTCCAACCCGGCCCGACGACTCCAGCTCGAAGACGGGCCCCAACCTGCCCACATGTCGCCCCCCAGCGATCCTGGACGGGGCCGTCCCGGTAGCGGTCGTCGGGCCCGATGCGACTGTTAGATCCCGGAGCAGCGTGCCCCTGCCCCGGGGGAGACCGGCCTCGGGGAGCCGGAGCGCGAACAGGTGACACCCCCGAGCGTCGACTTCCCTACAGAAACCGAACAGATTTACGATCCAGGTGTGACCACCACTGCGCCCTCGTTCCCCGACGAGCTCCTTCGACTGTAGGAGCGCCTCCACCGCGCCCACGCCGAGCACCGCGCCCTACCTGGCCGAACTGCCCTGGAGCGTAGAGCCCATGGCCGGCTGGGCGCGCGGTGAGCGGTTCTCCCACCGCGGCGATGTCCCCGACAGCCCCGGTTGGAGCGACGAGCAGAAGGAGACGGTCGACCGGATGCGGGCAGAGCTCCTAAAGCTGTCGACCGCGGTCGTCGACCACCTCTACTGGGAGACGGTTCCACCCGCGTACGATGCCGTCACCCTGCGGGGGGCGACGCACGTGTGGGCATTCCACAACACGTTCACCGACGGCCCGCACTTCGACGCCTCGAACCCGCGCTGCTTCGGCCGCGAGTACCAGGTGCACGACGGCGCCCTCGGCATCACCAATACATCGGACCTGGTCACCGCCTGGTACAACCGCTTCAACGACCACGACAGGACCATGCTCATCGGCAGCAGCGACAAGGACACCAAGCTCCGTGTCACGCTGCACCACAATGTCTTCCAAAGCATCGTGCAGCGCGCGCCGCTGGCCCGGGTCGGACAGGTCCACCTCTACAACAACCACTTCGACACCGCCGCGCGCAACGGCTACACCCACAGCTACAGCGTGAACGCACGTGCCGGCGTCCAGGTCGTGGCACAGAACAACTGCTGGACGCTCTCCTCCGACCGGAAGGCGTCCCAACTCCTGTCGGGTGACGGCACGGGCGCCGTGGCCGGCAGCGGGAACATGGTCAACGGCTCGGTCACCGACCTCGTCGCCGCGTACAACGCGGCGAACAAGAAGAAGATCAAGCCCGAGACGAACTGGAGGCCCACCCTCAGCAGGGGACTGGAGTCCTCCGCGGCGGGCCTGCCCGCGTCCCTCGCCCGCAGTGCGGGCGAGGGCGTCCTGAAGTGATCCACCACTCCGGTGCCCGGGCGGGCGCGCCCGCCCGGGCACCGGAGTGAGCTCCTACTCCCGTCGGTCTACGGGGTCCAGTCGCCCAGCCAGTCCGAGACCTCCTGGGACGCGGCCTGGGAGTCGGTCAGATGGGGCCGGTCGGTGCTCTTCGGGCCGGCGCCCGGACCGGTGTTCATGTACTCGGCGAAGCGGTCGTCCTTCCAGGAGAACCCGCCCATGTCGGACCAGGGCGTGCTCTTGATCGCGGCACTGAGGGTGGAGTTGCGGACGGTGGCCTGGGGGTCGACCGTCTTGTCGCCACCGGGATGCCAGTTCCGGCCGAGCTGGAAGGAGGCTGCGGCCACGTCGCCGTTGACCGTGGAGCGGTTGATGAGGATGCCTTTGCGCCCCGCCGGGGTGCTCGGGGCGGTGATGTAACCGGCCGACGTACCGTTCCAGCGCTTCTTGAGGGTGATGACCGACTGGTCGATCACCGCGGTGGCACGGCCGAAGATGAAGTCGACGTTGCCGACGACGTAGGAGTTGGTGACGTAGACGCGGCCGGGCTTGTCCGACGCCGCGGTTTCCATCTCCAGGGTGTCCTGGTCGCCGGTGACGATGACGCCGTCCAGCACGATCTTGTCCGCGGCCGTGAGCAGGGCGACCGCCTGGTGGCCCTCCAGGGACTGGTTCGCGGCCTCGTCGAAGTCGTTGGAGACGCTGAGGTTGCGGAGCTGGGAGTCGTCCGACCGAACGGCGACCGTGGCGCTGCCCGGTGTGCCGTACGTGCCCGAACCGTCCGGCTTGCGCGTGCCGGCCGCGTTGCCGTACACGATCACCGTGTCCTTGCGGCTCGCGCCCGAGCCCTGGATGGTGACGTGCGGCTTGTTCGCCGGAACGTTCACCAATTCGCGGTACGTGCCCGGCTTGACCGAGATGACCACGCGGGAGGGATTGCCGACGGGTACGGCGTCCACCGCGGCCTGGACCGTCTTGTACGTGCCGGATCCGTCCTTGGCCACGGTGAGGGTGGTCGCCGCCGCAGAAGCGGGCGCCGTCGCCCTGCCGATGGCGGCGCGCGGGCCGGCGCCGGACTTCACCTTCGAGGGGACGTCGGCGGCCGCGTCGGGGGTGTAGCGGTAGTACATCGTGGGGTCGAAGGCCGTGCCACCGCTCTCGTTGCGCCCGGTGGTGTCCACGAAGACATTGCCGCGCTGCACGAGAGCGGCCGTCCCGTCCTTGATGACCGGGTTGTTCATCCCCTCGAAGTAGCTGTTCTCCAGCACCATCTTCGTCCCGCCACGCGCGTAGTTGCCGTAGGAGGAGGTGATGGACGAGTCCGGGTCGTCCTGAAGGAAGTTGTTGTAGAGGTGCGCGTGCGCCACGTTGTCCGTCGACGGGTTGCGCTGCTCGGTCTCGTGGAACCAGTTGTGGTGAATCGTGATGTCGGCGGTGACGTGGTCGGTCCAGCCGATGCCGAAGGCCTTGTTGTCGTTCTTCAGCTGGTTCCAGGACACCGTCAGGTAGGTGGTGTCCTTGCGGCTGTCGATCAGCCCGTCGGCCATGTTGCGCAGGTTGTTGTGATCGATCCACACGTGGTGGGCGCCGTCCATCTGGATGGCGTCCCAGTCGTGGTCCTTGTCGTTCCACGTGCCGGCGTAGGAGTCGCGGATCGTCAGGTTCCTGATGATCACGTTGTGGACGCCCTGGCCCAGGAAGAACCCTCCGCCGACGATCTGCCCCGAGGTGCCCGCGCCCACGATGGTCTTGTTCGAGGCGACCTTGATCTCGTTGCCCTTGGGGGACATGGTGATCGTGCCCGCCACGACGATCACGTACGGCTTGGAGTCGGTCGCGTACTTCTCCAGGTCGGCGAGGTTCTTCACGGTGACGATCGCGCCGTCCCGCCCGCCGTAGGTGCCGTTCTGTCCCAGGGCGTTGACGGAGGCGAAGCCGTCCGCGACCTCACGGGCCCACGTCGTGTCCGCGGTGGCGGCTCCGGCCTCCGGCCGGGCGTTCTCGCCGAACACTCCGAAGACCCCGCCATACGACAAGCCCACGGCGGTGGCCGTTGCCAACGGGATGCCGACGCTCAGGCCGAGTCTGCGCCTGCGGTGACGTGCCTTGTGCTGAGTGGTGTCCATTTTCACTGTCCTCGGGGATGGCTGGGGGTGTACACGAGCCAGTTGCCGCCGCAGGCGAAAAGGTTGCCGAACTCCCGCCGATTCGTACACGCGCGGGGCCGGGCCGCCCGAGCACCGCCGCGCGCCCGGAACCCGGAGTTGTGCCGGAGTTCACCCGCCGGTCATCCACCCGGCTGCGCCGTTGATCTACATTCCGCCATGTGGAGATGCCTTCTTGGTTCCGCTGGGTCGCCCTGGCCGTCGGCGCGTTCAGCCTTCTCGGTGCCTACGCCGCCCTGCGCCGGTACCGTGCGGCCACGGCGCACGACGCCCGCCGCCCGGAAGCCGCCTTGGACGGAGCCGATGCGCTCCTCGGGGCCGCGCTCTTCGCCGCCTTCGCCTTCGAGCGGTACGGACTCGGCGCGTGCGTACTGGCAGTGCAGGGAGTCGTCCTCGGCGCCAAGGCGGTCCTCGGTCTGCGTCGCCGCCGCGCCGTGCTGAGGCCGCCCGCGCATGAGAGCGCGTCTCGTCGACCGATCCCGGCCCCGGCCCCGGCCCCGGCATGCTGGGCTGAAGAGCCTCCTGCCCCACGAGCCCCGGCTGAAGCAGTCGACCCAACCACGCTGACGGCTGGGAGCAAGGGCCGCAAAACCGAACGGTCGGAGAGGCCGGCGCAAGCGGCTGACGCCTAATCCTTCCCGACAACGAAAAATCAGAACGTACGTGTGACCTTCAGTCGCTAATTCTGTGCTGGTAGGGCTGTGAGCTGCAGCTTCTCACAAGCGACTGAAGCGACTTTGCTGCCGAGGGGCCCATTGGACGTGCGTAGCGCAAGCACCGCGGCCGCCCGGAGCCGATTGCGGATCCGGGCGCCCGGTCCTCCTCGTACGCCCGCCGGCTGCGCACGGGGGCGCCCCTGGACCTGGAGGCCTCCGAACGGACCGCCGTCATCCCCCAAAAACGCCGCCTCCGACGCCACCCGCCTCCAGTCCGTCCACCACGACGCCGTACGCGCGATCGACGAATACCTCCCCCGCCGCGCGACCGCCCGTGACGACACGGGCCCGGGCGGTGGTGAAAGCCAGGACCAGGCCGGGGTCGGCGGGGACGTCGCCGATGTGCTGGAGGGAGGGGGCCGGGCGGCCGAGGTCGCGGGCATCCAGGGAGGCGGCGAACTCCGGAGACGATGTGGGGATGGAGCGCCTCGAACGCCTCCTTGCACAGCTGCTCGGCGTACGCGGTGCGCTCGGCGGGGCCGGCCACCGTGGGCACGTTCGCGCGCAGGGTGGGGGAGCGGAGGGGCTGACCGGCCAGCCACACCAGGAGGTGGTAGCCGGTCGCTGGGGTCAGCCCGCAGGTCAGATGCAGAGAGCCGCACTCTTCCACACGGGGTCGATGTCCCTCAGGATGCCGGCCCTGCCGTGCGCGTCTTCGACGCGCTAGATGATCATGACCTGGGTAACGGCTTGCGGTGGCCGGGACCACGCGCTCTGCGCGAGTAATAACGGTGGCTCTGCTACCAAGGGGAAGCGCGGCCCCTGCGGGCCGCGCTGTAAGGACCACATGTATCTGCACGTCAAACAGAAAATCGTCACACTCCTCACCATCTTGTGACTGACCGTTGGCGCGGGCGGCACGGCTGCGGCAGCCGAACCGCCACCCGAAAGTGAGCCCACCCTCCCGGAGATAGCCGCCCGGGTGGCGCAGTACTCGAAGTGCAGGGAGCTACCGCTCCTGGAACGGCCGTAGTGCGCCAAGGAATTCGCCATCAAGTCCGTGAAGATCGGTCTCGGCGTAGGCACGTTCCTCTATGTGTTCCGAGAGTCGATGGAGGACGGCGGCGCGTCCTTCGCCGAGCTGGAAAAAGAGGTGGACGCGCTCAAGAGGCTCAAACCGCTGATCCTCTGGCTCCGCGAACCAGCCAGTTGATCATTTGTTAGACAGTGCCTAGGCGCTGGCGGGGTCCAGGGGCTGGCCCCTGGGATTCCCGGTCCGCAGTCGACGACGGGCAAGACCTCCTTCAGGTTCAGCCATGATCGTGCTCTCGTCCGACAACCAGCCGGCTCAGCCTCCTCGACGGGCCATCGTCCGAGGTCACGAGCATCTGACAGCTCTCCCCCGCGTTTGTGGCACCACCGATTGACCCCGGTGCGAAGTGGAGCATTACCGATCCGGCTCGTACGAACGGCCCCTCAGGAATCGGTGGACGACAAACCGCTCACATGGGGAGTTCCGGCTCTGATGGCACGAAGAGCCTCGAACATGCCTTATGGCGAACGAAGTTCAACGAACTGGCTGATTCATCCGTAGCCGCTCATCGGTGTACCCACCAGACTTCTCGGTGGCAGCCCGAGCCTCGACGGTGCAGGCCGCCACGGCAATCTCGCCTCAGTCGAAGGAGGGGTAATGAACCGTCGGACAAAGTTCAGCCTGGCCGTAACGACCGGGCTCGTCGGTGCAGCGCTTGCACTCGCGCCCGCGGCCCAGGCCGACGCCGTCTCGATCAGCGGCTACGACAACTGCGCGTCCGGCTGGATCTGCTTCTACTCGGAGAGGGACGGGGGCGGACAGAAATGCCAGTGGTCCCAGAGCTCCACCGACACCCGTTCCCAGTGTTCATGGATGCGAGCCGGCACGAACACCCGGTCCGTCTACAATCGCACCAATAGCAGGTTCCACTACTACCACAGCGTCAACTACACGAATCGGATCGGCAGCACCACCGCCGGCACCAGGGGAAATCTCGCGGGGACCTACACCATTGGCTCCCTCTGCGCCGGCTCCTGCCCGAGCTGACATCGACCTCCGGTGCGTGTGCCGGGACGAGATCCAGACCGGCGCCGCGCGATGACCGAGATCGGGAAGTTCGGCACCCGGCGGCCGAGCACTGTACGACCTGCGCCCCGGCGAGCGGCGCCGCGGGGACTGGTTCGGCGACACACCCTGGCCGGTCGGCGGGTGACACCTGCGTCCTGTCGTTCGTTGATTCCACATGTCTGTACTGCCGTCATCTGAAGAGATCGACGCCGCCCGCACGCCCAAGGGCGGATAGGACGCGTGCCCAGCTCGCCGAATGGGGCGTTCCATGGCCTGCGGAGAAGGGTTGGAAGGCGGAGCTGATCGCACGCTGGGAAGCTGGCCAGCAGGGCCACGCGCCCACGCCCCCGTTGGGTCCCTCCCCGCGTACGCCAGCTCTGCACCAGGACATGCTCGACTTCGGCTGACCACGTAGCAGCCGGGCTGGACAGGAACACCCTGTCCAGCCCGGCTGCTCGTGAGCGCGGCTACGCCCACCGCATCCCGACCTTGGAGAGTTGCTCGACCCGCTCAGGTGTCAGCGCTGCGGCCCGCCGGCGCTGGTTGTCGACCCACGTGCCGAGCTTCAACTCAGAGGTCGTTTTATCCCGCTGTTTTATCCCGTGATCGGCTGTTTGGTCTGGTGAGAACACCATCTCCTGGCGCGACCCGACACCGCCCGTCCCGTCGCGGACCGAGCGGCTCGTGCTCCGCGAGCCCGAGGCACGGGACCGTGTGGCGTACATCGACCTCGATGTCCGTACTGCCCCGCCCGGCGGCGAACATCACCGCTGCTTCCATCCGGATCCGCTCGCGAAAGGCTTGCCTCTCCGCGGTCAGACCCCCACCCTGCGGATACCTCATACACCCGGCATACCGCGACGATCACCGATCGTCAGCCCCTACGACAACCCGCCTTCAAGGCCAGTAATAGGTAAGGGCGATGCGCGTCCCCGCTGCCGCGGGTGCCGCTGCTGCGCCGCGGGTGCGGGAGGCCGCCGATCTGTGGGCCGCGCCCGCGACCACGGACGCGAAGCGCGCCTGGGGCCCCTGACAGTGGGCCTGGACGTCCCCCGCGACCTCGACCTCGACCTCGGCAACCGGGCTCGTGCCTTGAGCAGCTGAGGGTGCATCCGGCCGCGCACTCGCAGATGGTGTCGTTGGTGATGGACGTCCTGCCGGAGCGGGAAGCGGGTCTCCTGGTCGGCTCACGTCAGTTGCCCCTGCTGGCCGCCCGCATGCAGAACATCCGCGAGAACAACAGTCACACACCGTTGCCCAGCACCTGAACCGCCTGACGGCCGAGAGTTCCTGGAAGCAGGCCACGGGCACGGCCCTGGTGGGCCGCCTCGTGGACGCGACCCTGAACGCCCTGACCACGCCGCTGACCGCACGGCCCGCGCCCGCGTCCCGGCCGTGGGGCTCCCCGATGGCGCCCCGCTCCCGCTCCACCACCACCTGGCCCCGGACAGACCCCACCGCAGCGGCCGTGGCTTCGGCGCGGCCGCGGGGAGTCAATGCCAGCAGGCCGGCCGGACGCGGAGCAGCTCGGTCCGCAGCACGGGTGTGCCGTCGACCGGTGCCGGGTCCTCCGCGGTCGGCTCGATTCCTCCGGCGGCGGTTTTGTCGAGTGTTGCCAGGCCGTCGGAGCCGACCGTGCCGAACACCGTGTAGTTCGGGCGTAGTGCGGAGTCGCCGTAGACGACGAAGAACTGTGAGCCGTTCGTGTCCGGACCGGCGTTGGCCATCGCCAGCAGGCCGCGCCCGTACAGGCGGCGCGCGCCGGTCGGATCGGTCGGTGCGGGTGGCAAATCCACCGGCAACTCGTCCTTGTACCTGTACCCGGGCCCTCCCTCACCGGTCCCGGTCGGGTCGCCGCACTGCAGGACCTTCAGCGTCGGGTACGCCGTCAGACGGTGGCACACCGTCCGGTCGTAGAACCCGTGCCGTGCCAGGTGCAGGAAACTCTGGACCGTGCACGGCGCCTTGGCCTGGTCCAAGTGCAGCGGGAGCGGGCCCTGGCTGGTCGGAACAGCCATGTCAACCGTGCCACGGCTAGGGGTGCGCCGCGGGTCGGGCGGCAGCGGAACATGACGCGCGGGCGGCTCGTCCGGGGTCTGCGTGTATTGGCAAGGGCCGTGCGTGGTGCGCGGCGGAGCGCCGTCGGAAGCGGTGGCGGCACTTCCCCCGGACACAACTAACGTCACGGCCGCAAATGCGCTGATCAGTGCTCGGTTCATCTTGCGCGCCCTCCTAATGATCGCCAGGATTTGGAGCGGTCGCAGTCTAGGACGTGGTGTGGTCGGTGGGAATGGTCAACGACAGGAAGTCCGCGAGGGGCGCTGGTCCAGGACCGCGGTGGTCGGACCTGGTGGCGGCCGCCGGGCAGCGCCCCGGCGGCCTGGTCCTCGACGGCGAGCTCGTCGTCGAGGACACCGCCGGCCAGCAGAGTCTCGAGAAGAAGTACATCAAGGGGCAGGTCATCACCCACACGATCGTGAAGCCCCTGCCGGAGTGAGCCCTGCCGCGGGCGAGCATGAGCAGCGGCCCGGCCAAACCCCATAGTGCCCCAGCGTGGCTTCACCGCCCGCCCGGGTGTGAGTGGGTGGGGTGGTGGCAGTGGGTGGGGGTTGAGGACGGTGCTGGTCCGTGTTTGTAGGCCGGGGATTGTTGGGTGGCAGTCCTGCGGGGGCTGGTGCTCTTGGCTGCCACCTGGTGACCAGGCTGCTGCCGCGGGCTGCTTAGCGGCAGGACGGCTGGCTGTCATGGGGTTGCCCATTCCTGTGTGTGCGACTCCCTGTCGGCGGGTGTGCTGGGGGGTATGGGTGAGGAGTTGCGGCTGGCGCGGGTGTGGTGGTGCGTCGTCTGTTGGCGGTGGATCGGGGTTCGGGGTCGGTGTCGTCGCTGCATGTGCGGGTGATGGCGGAGGCTGCGGATGTGACCGGCCGGACGGGTGGCGGTCGTTGTCCGAGGCGCGTGAGGATCGGTTGGAGCCGGTGCCGAGGCAGGACAGGTTCACGCTGGATGACGGGTTGTGGGCGGTCCTGGCGGAGGTGGGCGGGAACGTCGCCGGGTTGCACCGGCGGATGACGGCCGAGGGTTCGTCCTCGGCTGCGGGTGTGCCGTCGTTGGGGACGTTGCACCGGGCGGTGCAGCGGGATCTGCGGTCGGGCCGGGTGCTGGCGGTCGGGCGGCCGGCACCGCCAGAGGTCGAAGATTTCCCTCCCGTCGGCTGCGAAGTCGACATCGACCTCGGTGCCGTTGTCGCTGACGAAGCGGCACCCTGCGCCATGAACCGTGTAGGAGCGTAGGTGCCGACGTGCCCACTGCGGCTGATCCGGCGCGAACGGGCCAGGCCGAGGACATCTGCCAGTCGCTCAAGCGAGGGGATCGCCACCCTCATGGCCTCGTCAACCGCGTCAGAGCATCGACGTAACCAAGCACGGGCCCCGTGCATCCCCAACCCGTTCCATACGGCGTCATCCCCCCTGAGCCCGTGGCTGAAGGGGATAGTTCCATGGGCCGCAAGCGTCTCTGCAGGACGGCATTCTGAAACGATCAGTAAGGCCTTCAACCGGCTCCTCACCGTCGCCGACTGGGCCGTCGCGCGCGAGGAGGAGCAGCGGCACCAGGCCGAGGAGCCTGCCACGTGGTGCAGCGTGGGCCGACAGCTCAAGGAGACGTTCGGCGCGATCAGGGAACAGGCCGAAGCGGACCGTGCCAACAGGGAGTGGAAGCCGACCGAGTACCTGCCCGGCGACGAGGGCTTCACTGGCCATCCTCTACCAGCAGACACATCAGCTCCTGACCTGTTGGAAGCGCCGCAACTACGGATCCCTCAGCGACCTAATGACCCACAGCCTGCACCTCAAGCACGGAAAGTCCGTGCGCAGCGAGATCCGACGGGCCTTCGAGCCGTTCCCGCCGGCCGACTTCGCGATCCACGCGGTTCGTCACGACATGGCGGCCGCGGGCACCGTGCTGGCTGTCCTGGAACACTCGGGCGGAGAACGCGTCACGGCCGAGCTGCGATGGGTGAGGGAGAATGCCCAAGCTCATCCCCGTCCCGAGCCGATGTTGGGGCAGTGGCGTCTGGTCTTCCAGCCCCGTGACTTCCTCGACCGGGCCACCCCGCTGCCGGCCGAGCGACTTGCCTTTGCTCGCAGCGAGGTCTCGAGTTGGACTGAGTCAGAGCCCGTTCGTGCCGCCCGGTGCTGAGACTCGCCTGGGCAGGGCCTCTCCAGCCAAGCCGGGACACTTGGCTGAGCCTGCAAGAGGCACAGACGGCGCTCCTCGGCGCATGGGAAATCACCGCTGGGTCGCTCCCCGAGACGATCGTCACCCCCGCTCTGCACAACAGCGGGCAGGAGATGCGACCCGTGGAAGCAGGTATGACGAGACCGCCTTGCACTGGGGGACACGGGGAAGCCGTGCGCGCCACCCGCCGTTGCCATGTCACCAGGGGAGTACGGTTGTTCCCTGTGCTGACAGGCCGTTGGCCAGCAGTGCTCGCCCATCGCCTCGGGGATCGTCGCCTGCACGGCTTCCGGCCAGGTTCTCGAGCGGTTCCCGGTCGCGTGTGTCGGCTGCGATCCGGGCGAGGGATTCGGCCTGTGCGTGTTCTCCGGCGGCTTCGAGATGCGCGGCGAGCATGCCGGGAGCCCAGGGTACGCCCGCTTCGTGGGCGCGCCACAGAAGGGGCAGTGCCGCTTCCGCGCTGCGCTTCGCTGCCACCTCGAGACTGCCGATCGCGTCCCGCTTCCTGATCAGGTCCCACAACGGCTGTGTGTAGTATCCAGCCGCGGCGCGCAGGGCCCACTGGTCGGCTACGCCGGTAAGGCCGGCGTCTTCGTCTGGCGTGAACTCGGCCAGCTCGACCGGGCACCTTCAAGGCCTGCACCCGCAGCCCGGGGGCGTTCAGCGTCCACAGGCCCTCAGCCACGTCCACGAGGTGCTGAACGAAATGTCGTTTCCTGGAAGTAGAGCGTCCGCGCGCCGCCTCAGCAGCGACGCCTTGCCCTCGGCGAGGAGGGCGCGCTCGGCCTCGCCGAGTACGTCATCGTGCTGGACGCCGACCCGCCCCCACATCCTCATGACCCACGTCCTGCTGTACTGACTGCCCCGAAGGCCCGGCGCTGCACCAGGTGCAGCGCCGGGCCCTCGGGCGTACCCGCTGGAGGCCGCGGCCGAATCGTCCCGTACGGACCGTGCCCAGCGCGGAGGGCAGAGTTCGCCTTCAGTGCACGGCCGCGGCAAACGCACGTCGGGGTACCGGCGCGCTGTTGAAGCGGCCGGACCGGCTAGGGATGGCCCTGGGTGTAGGTGTGTTGTCCGGGGAGGTTCGCGGCGGGGCCGCTGGGTTACGCGTCCGGAGCGCTCAGTGGCGCGGACGTGATGTGTGCCATGGGGGCACATCGGACCTGGTAGCGGCCGTTGGGGACGTGTTCGGCCGCGGCGAGCCGCACGGTGAGCGGGCCGGCCCATTCGTAGCCCTTGCCCTCACCATGGCGCTCCAACAGGTCGATCAGCTCCTGCCCCACGATGGTGAGGTGCGGGCCGATCAAGGCGTACACAGGCGGAGGCAGCTCGAGGGTATACACGTTCGGCACCACGATGCGGTGGGAGCTGCACACGACGGCCTGCTCGTCGCAAGTTCGGATCAGCGCCTCGACCACGTCCGCCTCCATCGCATCACTGCCGAACAGCTTCTCCGCCAGTGCCTGCTCGGCCCGCTCGATTGCCCGCTCCCAGCCCTTCAGTGTGCCCATGAACCGCACCTGCCCGGGTTCCGCAACGTCACGCGCCCGCGAGGGCGGCCGACGCGCCCGGCACCGCACGGGGGTGAACTGCGGGATGCTCATGCGGTCGACCCTGGTGCACGACATCCGCAGGGTCGACGAACTAGGCCGAAGCACGAGAGTTGTCACCGTCGGCTTCCACTGACCTGCGGATTCGATTCGGCGAAGCACGCCGGTTGTCACCAGATCGGCGCGCTGCCTGTCACCAGCAGTGCGCAAAGTTCGGTTGATCTCACCGACTCCTTTTGCCCCATCAGTTGTCTGAGCTGCGCAGCGGCCCGGCGGCCAGCACGGCGAGACGCCCAGGGGGCGGACCCTGTTCAGCGGGGTGGTCAGGCCGGGCCGGATGCACGACCAGACCGCTGCACGCACCGAGGACATCGCCGAGGAGTCCCGGCGGCACCCGAAGGTGAAGGCCAAGATCGACGAGGGCTACCGCGTGGCCCTCGACTTCCCCGCCCAGGTCAGCGCCCCGCCGAAGAAGCCGAAAGGCGACGCGCCACCCGGCGAACACCACGCCTGGCGCGAGCAGCGGCGACGCCAGTCCTCCGCCCGGATCTGCGGCGTCGGTCCGCCGGCTTCCGGCGACGTTGGCACGCCGTGCACGGTGCCGGGCTCGCCCTCGCCCGGCCGAGGCCAGGGCTCCCTGGACTACGACATCAGGCCGTCAGCGTGGCCGTAGCGAGGGTCCCCTGAAGGATCCGACCTTGGGGCAGGGAGAGGTCGAAGAGGCGGCCCAGGATTTCCAGCAGTGTGCGCCGCATCTGCTCTTCGTCCTCTTTGCCTGGATCGGTCACGATGGCGCAGAACCGTTCGTCCACGAGCTGCTGCGACGCGTCCTTGCCGAGCATGCGCTCGGTCTGCGCGACGGGGCGCAGGCCCATGTGCTCCCAGGTGAGCGCGATGGGCAGCGGCAGCGCCGCCCCCTGGCTGACCTGCTCGCACAGCGTGGCGCCGTCCCAGGTGAAGGTGGTCTCCTCCAGCACGGTGGTGCCGTCCTGGGCGAGGCGCTGCTTGGCGATGCGGCGGCCGAGGGGATCGTAGAGGTAGCGCCACACCGTGCCGTCCGGCGTGACGGTGGACCTCAGCCGGTCCTCGGCGTCCCAGGTGTACTGCCAGGTGTCCGGCTTGCGAGAGAGCCGGGTCTTGTGCCGCAGGACGGTACGGCCCTGCGCGTCGTGCTCGTAGCGGGCGTCGCCCGCCCGGGTGATGCGGGTGCCGGTGAAGGCCGCGGCCCCGTGGCTTCCTGGCCGGGGTGGCTCGCGGGCCAGGCCGCGGCCGTCTGGTTGCCGGCCGCGTCGTAGGCGTACGTCTCCGTCCAACCGGCCGCGTGCACGGCGGTGACCCGGCCCGTCGCGTCGAGGTCGTCCGCGCGGACGAAGCGGCGGGTTCCGGACAGCGCGCCCTCGATGCCGATGAGGTGACCGTCGGCACGGTATGTGTACGAGCGGCGCTGCAGATCGCGGCCCCGCCTGCTATCCGCTGGTCGGGCCAGGCGTCCGCCCGCGTCGAAGCGATGGGCGAGCGTGACCGTCCCACCGATCCTGCGGATGAGCTCGCGACCGGAGGCGTCAACCATGGCCGAACTGCGCCTCGTGATCACCGACATGACGCGGTCCCTGGGGCCCAGCGACCCTTCCACCTTCGCCGCCCGCTACAACCTGGCGCAGGTGCGGCGGAAGTCGGGGGACCGGGCGGGAGCCATTACCACCTTCGTCAGACTGTTCGTCGAAGAATTACGTGCGCTGGGCCCGGCCCACCCAGAGGTCCTGGACACCCGCTACGAGCTTGCCCACCTACGGGGGGAGGACGGCGACGTGGCGGGAGCCGTCACCGCCTTTACGTCACTGCTGGCAGACCGGGAGCGTCTGCTAGGCCATGACCACGTCCAGACCGAACTGACCCGCCGCAGCCTCGCCCAGTGGCGGCGGGAGACCGCGAACCCGCCGCAAGAGGCCACGGCCGTCCCCGGCGGGCCGCTGCTTGCCCACGCCCCCGTGTTGTGCCCCGACCACCCCGGCACGCTTCCCGCCTACGAGGCAGGCTCGCCTACCTGGAGCGCAGCCTCGGCCCTGGGCACCCCGACACTCTCACCACCCGGTGGTTCCTCGCTTCACTTCGGGCAAAAGCCGGGGACGCATCCGGGACCGCTGCCGCCTACGCCGGCCTGCTGGTGCATGACCTGCACGCCATGGACTTCGACGACATAGACATCGGCGTTTGCCGCGCCAACCTCGAATACTGGCTGAGCCTTGAGCCGCGTTGAGGCCGGGTATCCGCCCCGAGCCAGCGCGTGCAGCGGCCATGACTTCATGGAAGCGCTGCGGAGAGCCAGCGGCTCCCGATCATTCTTTTCTGGCTGCTGAATGAGCGCATGTGGCAAGTCGAAAGCCTTGTTTGTGACGACCAGGCTGCTTCGACCGTTCCGATTCGCCAGCTCCCTCGGCTCTGCCGGTGACAACTCCTGAGCTACGGCTCAATTCGGCGGCCCGCCGAACAACGCTCTGGCGGCGGCCCGCCCCCTGACTCCGGACCACGACCTGTTGGTCTGTGAGCTGGGAGCCTGTTGTCCCTGGTGAACAGCTTCCCGGCTGCCTGGCTGTGAGCCTGTGAGTCCGGGGACGGCACCGCGGAGAGCCGGGCACTCCTGGTGGTGGGAAACGTCTGCAATATGCCCGCGCCGTGGATGTGTCCTGTGACAGGTGATCTTGACCGTTTAGCAAACGATCTTGACTGTAGATCCCTTACGTGTCGTACGAGCCGTCCCACGGCGCGCTGAAACCGAGGCGGTTCGGGGAGAACGCGGCCCAGTGCCGTCCTGCTCCCTCAAGAGTCTGCGAGGGCCCGCGGTGCTGCGGTCCCGGGTACTCACGGGAGGAACGTCACTGCCGGGAAGCCTGGGGACGGCCCGTCGAGGACGTTCCCACGACGGTGGCGCAGGTGCTCGTCGAAGAACGCAAGCGGGTACGCCTGCTGGATCTTCACCCCCTGGTCGGGATCAAGGGTGCCGATCGCGTCCTCGAGCTGCTGCCCGCTCCATCCGGACAGCTTCGCCACCTGTGGGAACAGCGCCTCATGGTCGCCGTACGAGACGTGGAGCGCGCCCTGGGCCTGGATGTTCAGGCGCCAGCCCCGTAGGTGCGACCAGAATGCGGCGGCCTCGGGGTCCGTGGCCCGGGTGAACGCGGCGGACATCATCATGAACGGCCGGTCCAGGTCGCCGGCCAGGGGCGGGTTCATCTGCATCGGGCCGTCGAGGCTCAGCCCGGCCCGGATGCGCTCGTCCGCGAGCATGGCGCAGGCGGTGGCCGTCCCGCCCTTCGACCAGCCGAACGCGCCCATGCGCCGCGGATCCAGGGAGCCGAGCAGCCCGGCCGGCAGCTCCCGCTGGTCGGCGTCCGGATTGCACCCGGCGGCGAGCTGCTCGACGCAGTCGAGGACGAAGCGCAGGTCGGCGGCGAAGTCCCCGGGCAGCGTCGGCGCCTGCCGGTCGCGGAGCGGGACGGCGATCCGACCGTCAGGGAACTCGGTGTACGTGTCGTACTGGTGAGCCACCGTCACAGCCGCGTATCCGTGGCTGGCGAGCTCCTGGACCATGATGGTGTGGTCGCCTTGGTGGCTGCGGGCGCCGTGCGAGAACACGACGACGGGCAGCCGTTGGCCCGACCGCCGCACCGGAGCGCCCACGTGTCCGGCAGTGAGCGGCGCCAGGGGGACCAGGTCGCGGAATCCCACGTCGGTGAGGAACGCCTGAAGGGCGCCGGCTGGCATCCAGGGCGCCACTGGGTACCGCTCGACGTTCCGGGCGGGGTACCAGACGGTGGCCATCAGCTCGCGGAAGTGCCCGGGGCCCGCGATGTCGTCCGGACGCGACCGGTCGACAAGGTGCAGCTGGACCGTGCCCACCGGATACGGTCCGGTCGGCACGGGCAGCATGAGCCGCGGCGCGGCGGGAGCGATCGCGGCCGGGCCGGCCCACGCGGGGCCGGCGGCGGCAAGCGGCACGGCGGCCCCGGCGGCCAGCGCGGCTCCCAGCATGCTGCGGCGCGTCATGCCCTTCCGGCTGATGAACGGCGTGGTGGTCATGGGCCCTCCCCTAGTGACGAATCGGCAACCGTGCCGCGACGGACAGTCCGTGGGCACAGGGGAACGCTGTCACGTGTCCCTCCCGCGCAGCATCGGCCCACGGGTCTACACCCTGGGGCTGATGCGGTCGGCGGTGTCGTCCGGTTGCGAGACCGCCCCGATCACCTCAGGCTCGCGGTCCAGCAGGATCAACCGGTGCTGCTCCAGCCGCGACTCGTAGCCCCCGTGGTCGCTCACCGTCGCTGCGCAGTAGGGCCCGCGAGGGGGGCCTCCCTTGACCCAGCGCAACTCGCTTACCAAATCAGCAGTCGAGGGCCACTGATTCCAGCCCTGCCCGCGCGGGAACCAATGGCGGTCACCTGCCTCGACGAGGCCCGGCTCCCATGCCGACAGCGCTGCGTCGAGATTGCCGGCGCGGCAGCAGCCACCGCTTCCCCCGCCCCGGCCAAGATCACGTAACAGAACTTCCGGCAGTCAAGATCGTTTGACAAACGGTCAAGATCTCCTGTCAGAGGTCAGGATGCAACGCGCCCCTGCAAACACCGGGGTGCAACAGCCTTCGTTGCGGGTCTGACCTGCGATGTGACCCACAGTCCAGGGCGGTTAGCTCGCATTGCACCCACGCGTTGCACCCCCAGCGAACGGCACCACGGACACGAAACCAGGGATCGGACCAGCCTTCGCCGGCAAGACCGTCACACTCTGGGCGGACGACCGCAGCATCCACATCACGATGGACGGGCACCCCAGATTGCTGGTGGCCGGGTCATGACGGCCACCGATGCCAGCGGCGGCCAACAGGTGCTCAGCTCACTTTTAGGGCCCTCTTGAGGTCAGCTGCCGTGGTAAAGAGCCGGCCCTCAAGGCCGGCCGTACGTGCCGCCTCGATGTTCTCTTCGCGGTCGTCGATGAACAGGATCCGCTCGGGTGCGGTGCCGAGTGCGTCGCAGGCCCAGCGGTAGGCGCCTGGCTCCGGTTTGGCGTGGCCGATGCGGCAGGAGAAGGCATACACCTCGAAGTGCTTGAGCCAGGTGTGGCGTCGTTCGTAGTGGGTGGCCAGTTCCTCGGGGATGTTGGAGAGCAGGGCGATGCGGCGGCCGGCCGCGGCCAGCTCCTCGATGAGCGCCACCATTTCACCGTCCACCGCGCTCCAGCTCGCCAGGTCGGCGTCGATCAGCTCGGCGGTCCGTTTCGGGCCGAAGGCCGTGCCCAGGATCTCGGCCACGCGTTTCCAATACGTGCTGCCGTCGATGTCGCCACGGTCGTACGGCTGGCGTTGGGACCAGTACGCGGACCAGAAGGCCTCGGCCGGGCCCCCGGCGATTGCTGCGAGGCGGGCCTTTCCCTCCTCGGACTGGTGGTGGGCGATCACTCCGAACATGTCGAAGAGCAGGACGTGTTCGGTGGTGCTGTCGTGTGTCATGGTGCGGTCATGTCTTTCGTACGGTGACGCCCGCGGCGCTCAGGGCCTCAGTTGCATCGATGGGGGCGTTGTCGTCGGTGATGACGGCGTGCAGGCCGGAGGCGGGGGTGACGTGGGCGAGGGCGGTGCGGCTGAGTTTGGCGCCCTCGGCAACCGCGATGATGCGGCGGGACGAGGCGATGGCGGCGCGCTTGACGGTGGCGTCGGCCAGGTCGTACGCGGTCAGGCCGTCCTCGGCAGTCAGGCCGCAGCAGCCGACAATCGCCGTGTCAAAACGCAAGGCGGCGAGCGACGCCTCGGTCAGCGGGCCGGTCAGCGACAGTTCCCCCGGGCGCGGCTGTCCACCGGGCAGCAGCAGTGTCAACTGGGGTGCGTCGACAAGGGCGTTGGCCGCCTGTAGAGACAGCGGCATCACGGTCAGCCGACGGTTCACGAGTAGTCGCGCTACCTCGAGGCAGGTCGTGCCGCTGTCGAGTACCACCGACTCGCCGTCGGCGATCAGCGCGGCCGCCTCGGCGGCGATCCGCTGCTTGGTCTCGAGTCCCTCCTGAGCGCGCAGCGCGAAGGGCGGCTCTTCGCCTCGTAGCAGCAGACTCCTCGCGCCGCCGCGATAGCGCTCCAGGACGCCCTGCGCCGCAAGGATCTCAAGATCGCGCCGGATGGTCATCTCGGAGGCGCCGGTGAGCTGCGCAAGCTCGGTCACGCTGCTGCGGCCGTGCTCGCGTACGGCGTCGGTGATCTGCCTCAGTCGCTCTGTACTCATGGCTCAAGTGAACACAATTGATGTTCGAAAGGCAACTTGCAAACATCATGTCTGTTCATTACGTTCGCTGGTATGCAACGTTTACTGCGGCTCGGGCGGGGCGCGACCTTCGCCTATTTCGCCCTCAACGGCTTCCTCATGGGCATGTGGATCGTCCACATCCCCGTCGTCGAGCAGCGCACCGGCATCGGCCACGCCCTGCTCGGCTGGCTGCTACTGCTCCTGGGCGGCGGCGCCTTCATGGGGATGCGGTTCGCCGGTCCGCTCGCCGACCGGATCGGCCCGCGCAGAGCCGTCCCATTGGGCGCGTCCCTGTGCAGCGGCGCCC
Source organism: Streptomyces sp. NRRL F-2580 (assembly GCF_000720115.1). Lineage (GTDB taxonomy): Bacteria > Actinomycetota > Actinomycetes > Streptomycetales > Streptomycetaceae > Streptomyces. Next base: position 156,278 of record NZ_JOIR01000022.1, on the reverse strand, counting down.
TGGTCCTGCCGGCACTCGCCACGGACGCCTGGACACTGGGCGGGGCCCTCCTGGTCCTAGGGTTGGGCAACGGGGTCTTGGACGTAAGCATGAACACCCATGCCGTACAGGTCGAGCGCGGCTACCGACGGCCGGTGATGTCGGCCTTCCACGCGGTGTTCTCCGTGGGTGGTGTGCTTGCCGCGCTGGTGGGCGCGCTCACGCTCAGCGCCGGCTGGAGCGCGGTCACGACCCTCGCGTTGACCGCCGTGGCGGGCCTTGCGGTCGCGGCCCTGGCACTACCGGGCCTGCTGCCCCATCAGTCCGTATCCCAAGCGAACGAAGCCCCCGAGGCAGCCCGGGCGCCTGGGAGCCGGAGAACCCCGCGCCGGATCTGGTTCCTCGCCCTACTGGCCTTCATGCTCATGCTCTGCGAGGGCGTCGCCAACGACTGGAGCGTGCTCCACCTCAAGAGCGTGCTCGGCGCTCCGGCCGCGACCGCCGCCTTCGCCTATGGCACGTTCGCCACCGCCATGACGGTCGGCCGACTACTCACCGACCGTCTGGCCAACCGCTTCGGCGCCACCGCGATCCTGCGCTACGGTTCCGCGCTCGGTGCGGCCGGACTGGCCCTGGCAGCCTTCGCACCCATCGTCCCACTGGCACTGATCGGCTGGACCCTCGCGGGCGCGGGTCTGTCCGGCTGCATCCCCCAACTGTTCAGCGCTGCCGGGCACTACGACGCAGCTACGGCGGGCGCCAACGTCTCCCGAGTCGCGGGCCTCGGCTACCTCGGCATGCTCGCGGGCCCGGCCGTCATCGGCCCGCTGACCCATCTCATCCCGCTCAATCTCACACTGCTCCTGCCCACGGCGCTCTGCGTGATCGCCGCGGGCGTGGCCGCACCCATCCTCAAGCCCACCCCGTCCACAGCTGCACGCGCTGATCTCGAAGGAGCGACCATCCGCACCTGACACGGCGCTCCTTGGCAGGAGGCGCAGTCGGCATCACAGCATCACCAGCCGTTCCCGCCGGTACGCCGCCCGTTCGGCGTCCCGCTTGGCGCGGTGCTCGGCCGTCTCGGCCGTCTCGGCCGCCTCGTGCGGGTCGATGTAGCTGACCTCCCGCCAGCGGCTGTGTTGTACCCCTCGGTCTCCCGCTGCGGCGCCATGACCTGGCGGAGCTTGATTCCACTGCCGCCGCCGGGCGCGCAGCAGCTGCTGGGATCCGTCGCCCACCTCGAGCACACCCCGCATGTTGTAGAGCAGGTTGAACACCGCAGTCTCCAGGGCCCGTACAGGCAGGTACTCCGCGGAGTCATAGCTCGGCCGTAACCCCGCGCTCCTGGAGCGCGCCAACTCCCGCCTGCGCGGCGCCCAGACCGCCGCGTCCGGCTTCGCGGGGCCGCCTGCGGGCAGTGCCCTGCTCGCGCTCGGACGGGCCATTCCGCTGCTCGCCTACGCGGTCTCGTTCGCGCTCAGCGCACTGCTCGTACGGTCGCTGCCTGCCGCACCCCGGCCCGTACGGGAAAGGTCCACAGGGTCGCGCCGCCCGGCACGGCACTAGCCCACGGGCGGGAGATGAGCGGGGAAGTCGTCAATTCTGGAAGAGGAAAGGTTGGCCGCCGTCATCGCCGCGCGGAGGAGTTGGATGCCGTGGGGGCTGTTGGGGTCGAGGCCGCTGAACTCCCGATTCTCTGAAGGCGGTAACTCAGTGTCCTTCGGTGGATGTTGAGCGCTTTGGCAGCCTTTTCCCTGTCGAGCTCGTGGAAGAACAGTTCGTCGAGGGTGAGGCGTAGATCGGTTCCCTGTTCGAGGGGTCCTAGGAGGTCGACGAGCTGGTTCTGCAGTGCCGGCTGCCGGGAGATCGCAAGCTCTATCACCAGTTCGGTCGCCTTGTAGGGGCGCGCCTGGGCATCGGGCATCGCCACCACCACGGACATGGTCTGCTGCAGCTCTCGGAGCGTGTCGGGCACCGATCCCACAGTGGCTGCCAGGGCGTGGGCGGCACGTACGGATCGAACCTTGCGAGATGCTGCGGCCACCAGCTCTGCGGACAGGGCTTCCGCCACGTCCTCGTCACCGTTCACCGGTAGCAGCACCATCATTTCATCGCGCCGCGCCTGGGTGGACCAGAGGATCCCGGGCGTCGACCGGAGCAGGCTCCGGCTCTCGTCCAGCGCACGCTCGAGTGCGCCTTCCTCCTGCAGGAACCTGCAGACGAGGATGAGATAGCCCTCGGGGAGGAGGATGCCCGCGGCCGCGGCCATGGACGCGGACTCGGTCGACGCGCGTAGCAACTCCGCAAGCAGCTGCCGGCGAGCCTGGAGAGTCTCTCCCCGTTCGACGCGCGCAGTGTCGTGGTAGCCCGCCATGGCGGCCGTGATCATCCGGGCGTTCTCCTGAGCCCCGTAGGTGATCAGCTTGGCGAATTCTGCGTAGTTCTCGGAGTTCGCCACCGAAAGGATGTCTCGCAGGCCGGCCAGATGCCCCACCTCGAATCCGTCTCGAACGTCGGACGCGGAGAACGAGTCGAACAGGCACCGGTGCGATCCCATGTTCCGGAAGACCTCGAGATCGGAGTCGAGGAAGGGAGCCTGGCCGTTGTCGAACATGTCAAGCATACGGACCGTCACGAAATGCAGTTCACCAGGGATCTCCTTGGGGCGTTTCGCATGCAGCTGCGCCACTTTGGGGATTTCGCTCGTCGTCATGTCGAGAATCTTTGAAACAGTGATGTCGCGTCGGGCCTTCAGCTGCCTGACGAGCTTTGAGTCATTAATGTGACACACCTCCATAGGCAACCGGAGGAATGCCCAGATTGTGTTGGGATGGCGCGGTACGAGCTTTTGGCGGGTCTTTTTCAGCGCATGGATACCAAATTCGCCGTCGATGGGATGAAATCGTTGGCCTGGCGGGAGAGGCGCAAGGGCCTTCCGGGCTTGGGGCAGACGTGGCGGTCCACACCGATCCCGAAAGGCCCCGGCCATGCAGGTACTACGCACGGTGGTTCCGCGTCATTTGGACGGCGATGTTAGCCGCCTGCCGGCCTATCCGGGAAGGGTGGCGGGAAGGCAGTTGCGGGGAATGAAGTACCACCCCTGCTGGCCGACGCCATCGGTGCTGTCGGCCCGAGGGTCGCGGATCATCACCCACTTGCCGTCGCGCGAGACGTAGCGCCATAGGACGGTCTGGCCGACGGCTATCCGGCCGTTAAGCGGCGAACTGGCCACCGCGGGAACCTTCCAGGGCTGCACGTTGCCGTAACCCCTGATGTGCGATCCGTCCCAGGTGCTACACCCGGCCCGGGCGACCGTGGCCACGGTAGCTCCGTCATCGGCCGAGCCCCCGATCTGGCCGTTGGTGAACACGGAGGTCGGCAGCGTGGCCGCGGTGCCACAACCGTCGGCGGCGGTCGCGCTGCCGGCGACCGCTCCCGAGAAGGTCCACAGGCACGCGTTGAGGTCCCCGTACACCCGGCCCCACCGGTACCCGCCGCTCCCCCCCGGTGCCCGCAAGCGCGGACCGAAGAACCACCCGAGGTTGAATCCAGAGGCAAGAGAGACAGGATTCGCGGACGGCGGAACCCGAGCCGACCAGCTCCGGGTCGAGTTCACCGACATCGACTACTTCGATGTCTCCTTCTGAACCCCGCCGCTGGTGCACGCTCCGACAGCGGCGCACTGAGCCGAAGCGCGATAGTTGTCACAAGTGCTGGCCTCTTCCCACCACGGCATCCGGGCAGGGCGTCGGGCCCTCTGCCAGTTCACGAGGTCCAGATCGGGTCGTCCGGAGCAGGCCGCCCAGAGAAGCGTTGGAGTGGATCTCCGGCAAGTGAGAGCCGGCGACGCGCGACGGTGATGAAGTTGTTCTGCGCTGATTCGATACCGGAGCGCAGAACGAGCCAGTTCTCCTCGGGGGTCAGGCCACGCTTGACCATCGTGTGGAGACGCCATATCTGCTCATCAAGGGCGTGAGCAGCTTCCGCAATGTCTTTGTCAGCGACAAGGTTCACCATGCTCAAGGCCTCATTCCACGGTCGCCAGTCGATGGTGGTTGGGAGTACCACGCCTTGAGGGACGGCGTCGGGGCGACTGGCTTCCATCTCGCTGAGGTCCACGAGTAGACCTGATGATTCGCGCAGCACACGCGCGCACGTCGCAGACACTTGATCCCGGACCCAGTGTCTGTCCTGCGCCCTCCTGCTGACCAGGCTCCCCGCGAACACCCCGATCAGCGTGGTCACGACCGCTCCGGCAGGGGCCGCCAACAAACTCCACAGAGCAGACATGGACCAAGTCTGACGTGCTGAAGGATCGACCCGCAGGCGCTTAGAACCCGTTGCCATACCGATCATGGAGTTTGTCGATCGAACGGGAGTCTCGATCGGGTGATCGCGGGCACTGCCCGGCATGAGAGCAGGACCTGGCGGTATACGGGGAAAATCCAGGGGAGCGGACGGCCGCGCGCTGTTACGGTCGGGCGCTATGAGCTGGCTCCCCGATAACTTCGTCCATCCCATCCTGGTACCGCTGCCGGGCAGTGATCATCACCTGCGGCCAATCCGGGGGGCGGACACCCCGCTCGACTATCCGGCTGTGATGGGTTCGCGCGAGCGGCTGTGGACCATCTTCGGCCCAGCCTGGGGCTGGCCCGCAGCCACCATGACCTACGAGGCCGACCAGGCCGACCTGTTGCGGCACGAGAAGGAAATCGCCGCACACCAGTCTTTCAACTACGCGCTGTTCGACGCGGCGGAGACAGCTCTGCTCGGCTGCGTCTACATCGACCCACCGGAGAGGGCCGGCGCGGACGGCGAGATCTCCTGGTGGGTGGTGGACGAGCTGGTGGGCAGCAAGGTCGAGCAGGCCCTCGACGAGCTGGTGCCGCGGTGGATCGCCGCCGACTGGCCGTTCGAGCAGCCGCGCTTCCTCGGCCGAGAGATCTCCTGGTCGGACTGGCTCGCCCTGCCGGAGCACCCCGACGCGTAAGTAGCTTTTGTCATAATGCTCTGGGGGCTTGGTGCTCGAACGGCCGTCTCGATCGGGTGGTCGTCGGGTGCTCGGCGCATGCGAGGAGGGCCTCCTGAACAGCTCGCTGGTGTCGAATCACCGAGCATAAGGAGACCCTGGTGTCGCAGTCTTGCGTGCCGATGCCCGTGCACTCCACCGCGGGTACTCGGGAGTGTGACTGTCTGGCTCACCGGTTCGGAAACGCTGCCGACAATCGCCTGCGAGAGTGTCGGTATCCGAGCGACATGACGGACGCGGAGTGGGTGGTGGTGCGGCCGCTGCTCCCGGCGCCGGGTTGGATGCAGGGCCAGGGCGGGCAGCCGGAAGCGTACTGCCACCGGGCGATGCTGGACGCGATCGGCTATCTCGTGGACAACGGCATCAAGTGGCGGGCGATGCCAGCCGACTTCCCGCCGTGTGACCGGGTCTATGCGTTCTTCCGCCGCTGGCGCGATCGCGGCCTGATCCGGGAGTTCCATGACCGGGTGCGCGGGCAGGTCCGGGAGAGGGCAGGGCACGATGCCCTGCCGACGGCTGGGATGATTGATTCGCAGTCGGTCAAGGCGGATGCCGTGGTCGGGGCCGGCACCCGTGACTTCGACGGCGGCAAGCTGGTCAACGGAGGCAAGCGGCACGTCGTGGTCGACACCCTCGGCCTGCTGCTGGGCGTGATGGTCACCGCTGCGGATGTGGGCGATCGCGCCGCTGCTCCATCCTGCTGGAACAGGTGGCTGCCGCTCACCATCGCCTGGCCCCGGTCTGGGCCGACGGCGGCTACACCGGCAGTCTGGTCGAGCACTGCCTGGCCGCGTTCGCCCTGGTCCTGGCGATCGTCAAGCGTGGCGACAGCATGAAGGATTCGTGGTGCTGCCCAAGCGGTGGATCGTCGAGCGTCTCTTCGCACACCTGATGCGAAGCCGCCGCCTGGCCGCGACTGCCGCCGGACGCGCACCGGCACGGACTCCAGGTCCTGGTCGCAAGCGCGCCAAGAGGTCTGTGAGGGCCTTCTTCTGAGCCGGGTGCATGATCGGTACAGCGTTCAGGTCGGTGCTCATCAGTCAGTCAAACAGCATGATGGCGTCGGCACGCCACAGGCGGAGATCGACAGTCGGTAGGGACTCCCACGCGAAACCAGATTCCATACAGGCATCGTGCCAGGTCAGCAGCGTGCAGATGATCGTGGGCCCTCTGGCCCGCACCGCCGGCCCCGAAAGCGCGGAGCCGCCCGAGCTGCTCAGGGCCGGGGCCTACGGGGAAACCTCCTTGGCGGCAGAACGGCGGGTGGCGCGTTGCTGGGCCATCCTCGCCCGCTGGGCGGGCTGGACGCAGGGCGCGGCGCTCGGCGTGGCAGGCGACGACCGGGCCGCCGGCGGTGCGCCGGATGATCAGGAGTCCGCTCGTACCCGGCCGTTGGCCTGTTCGGGGAAGGGAGACCCTCTCGCGGAGCCGAGGCCTGCCGGCCTGGCCCCGCTGGGGGTTGTTACTTGCTGACGACGGGGTCGATCCAGGCTCCACGGCCTTCCTGGGTGCTGAAGGTCTCGAGTGTGGTGATCGTGATGCGGAATGCTCCCTGGATGTCGAGCGTGATCTCCTTGACCGGATCTCCGGGTCGCATCGTGAACTCTTTGACGTTGGCGCCGTCGATCTGGACGCTGAAGGTGATGGTGTCGCCGGAGGGTGTGCTGTCGGAGACGCCGGCGCCGGCGGTGAACGTCTTGTACTTGCGGTCGAGCTGCCAGGTGCGCTGGGCCTCGAACGCGTACAGGGTCCTGGGGTAGACGCGGCTGTTGACGCTCAGTTCACCCGCTGTGAAAGAGCGCTTGGTGCCTTCCGGGTACGTGTCCATCGGCACCAGGTCCTCGATCAGTGACCTGGTGTTCTGCTCAGGCGTGGGCGCGGCGGACGGTGTCCCCGCGGGGGGGTCCGAGGGCCGCGCGGAATCCTTCGACGGGTCGGGGTGCGCGGAAGCGGAGACCGTCCTGTCCGCCACGGCCCGATCTCCACCGTCCGGGCTGTTGCCCCCGCCGAAGTGGATACCTGCTGCCAGGCCCCCTCCCAGGACGAGTACGAGGACAAGTACCGCTCCGGCGATCCGGTATCGTCCGCGGCCACCGCCGCGAGCCGGCCCGATCTGCGGCGGCATCGTGGGCGGGGACGGAACCACCGGGTGGTGCTGGTCCCCACCACTCTCCTCGGCCGCCTCCAGCAGCATCAGATGAGACCGGGTCCGGTCCAGGTCCGCGACCAGGTCCACACGCCGCCGGTCCAATACTTCGCCCTGCCGGGCCAGCGCTTCGCCCTGCTCCCGCAGCTGCCCGGCCGCCTCACCGCTGCCCGTGCCGTCGGCGGCCGCGTTCTGAAGGCGGGCGAGGTTCTCCCGAAGCCGGTCCTCACGGTCACGGATTCCCGACAGCTCCACGCCGAGCTGGTTCAGGGCCCGCTCCCCATCGAGCAGGCGCAGCAGCAGGGAGTTCTGGTCGCTGCCGCGGACATCCGCGCCGAGCTGGACCAGCAGTTCCCGATAGGCGTCGAACAGCTCCCGGGCCCGTTGCTCCCCGTGCCGGTCGCCGGTGCGCCGGGCAGCTTCGGTGAGCAGGTCGCGCAGGAAGTCCCACGGGGGCAGGTTCGCGCCCAGGACGTACTTGCGGATCGTGGAGTCCTTGTAGACGGGATACAGCTGCGCGAACTCCCGCGAGCTCAGCCCCGTCAAGGTCAGGAGCGTACGTACCCGCTGCCCGAACCCGGCACGTAAGCGGTCGCGTTCCTCACGCGGTACCGGCCCCTGCGCACGGTCGGGCAGCCCGTTTTCCCCCTGCTGTGTCACTGGTCCTCCCCCGCACCAGACCCTGGTGCCTCACCGGACGGAAACCCGCACCGCTGGCGCAGTCGCCCACCAGCCGCGGGTCGCATCACTGTATGAGCATCACCTCGCTCGGTTCAGGGGAACGCCTGACAGCACGTCACCAGGAGCCCCGCTTGCCCACCTTTGAGCGAAATCTCCCTATAGTGTCCGGAGGTTCACCATGTCCTCGACCACCGTCCTCGTCCTGGCCCTGCTCGTCCTGGCCGGCGCGGGCATCACCTACACCGTCTACCGCAAGCCCGCACTCGGCACCGCCATGGTCACCGCGACCACCGTCATCACGCTCCTCTACACCCTGCTCCAGAACTGACGACCGCCCGCCGCGGGGGAATTCGAGCCGAGCATGTGCGCCCCTGCTGTTGTCGGAGGCGTGCAACGTGGGGCTGACCCCTGTGGTGAAGTCGAACGTGCCCGCGCTGACCCGGGGCCGACGGGTCCCGGTCGGCCGGGGCTACCTGCGCGCGGAGACCATCAGCGCGGCGAACGGGATGCTGATCGACGCCCAGCGTGGCATTGACGTGGTGCGCGCGTGGGGCGGCGGGCTGGTCGCGTCCGCCGACGGGGTCCGCTTCACAGTGCCGGTGCAGTCGCTGCACGCCATGTACAGCCCGAAGTGCTTCGGGCTGCGACACAAGGGCGCGACCTGGCTGAACGTCGTCAACGACCAGGTCATGGGCCTGGGCGGCGTCGTGGTCCCCGGTACCCTGCGCGACTGTCTGTTCATCCTGGACGCGCTCCACAACCGGGACGGCGGACCGAAGCCGGAGACCGACACCGCCTCGTACTCCGACATCGTGTTCGGGCTGTTCGCGATCTGCGGCTACCGGTTCTCCCCGCGGATCGCCGACATCGGCGACGCCCGCCTGTGGCGCACCGACGGGTGGTCAGGGCCGGCTTGAGGGCACAGTGTCCTTCACCACCAGCATGTTGTCGGACCAGCAGAGCCGGTAGAGGTCGACCTGGTCCAACAGGTCGCGGCCGGAACGGTAGAACTGGCACGTGGCGCCGGGCGGCCGGGGTGCGGAACGGGCGTGGTCGGGCGGGTAGGGGTACGCGCGGGCCGGCAGCAGAGGGGCGAGTTCGGCACGCGGCCGGCCGGTGGTCAGCTCGTCGAACCGGGATGGCGGCAGCACGCTCGTCGTCAGTTGCCAGGCCAGGTAGACGGCGGCGGGCACGAAGAAGGCGGCTGCGGCGACGGGCGCCGCGAAGGCGGCGACGGAGCGGCGGCGGACGGCGCTCCGTACGTAGGCGAGCCGCCTGGCGGACTCCGGTGTGACGGCGTCCGTGCCCGGGGCCCGGTGGGGAGCGGTCCCGGACGGCAACGCGGACCCGGTGTGCCGCCCTCGGGTCCAGGACTGCATTCCGGGCGTCGTACCGGGTCTTGGCGCTGGTGTCCCCGGGCGGGACGTGGCCTGGTGCGGGAGGACGGCGGTGACGCGGAACCCGCCCTGATACGGGCCGGTCCGCAAGGAGCCCCCGAGGACCGCCACCCGCTCCCGAAGCCCCGTCAGGCCCCGGCGGCCGACGCCGACCGTCGGGCCTTCGGCCGCGTGCACCGGTCCGTCAGTCGGCGGGGCGGCGTTCACGACGCTCACGCGGGTAAGGTCCGCCTCGTGTGTGATCCGCACCCGGATCGCACCGTCCGGCGCGTGCTTCACGGCGTTGGTGAGGGCCTCCTGCACCACCCGGTACATCCCGCGTTCGACCAGCGGGGACAGCGAGGGCGCCGCCCCGCGCACCTCACAGCGGACCGGCACCCCGGAGGCGACCGCCCGTCCAAGGAGGTCCTCGACGGTGTCGTTGACAGGCAGGCCCGCACCCGTTTCCGTTCCGGGCCGGTCGTGCAGGACGGCGACGGTCTCCCGCAGTTGCTCCACGGCGTCCGCGATCGTCCCGCGCAGATCGGCGAGGTCGGTGCGGTCACGGTCGGTGAGGTCCGGGGAGAGTTCCAGAGCCCCGGCGCGCAGGGCGACCAGGCTCAAGGCGTGGCCGAGGGAGTCGTGCATGTCGGCCGCGATGTCCGCGCGTTCGGTCAGCCGCGCCCGCTCCGCAACCAGGTGTTGCCGCTCTTCCAGGCTCCGGGCCAGCCGCCAGCCCTCCCGCACGAGTTCGCGTCGGCCACGCCAGTGCCGGCCGGCCAGCCAAGGCAGCAGAAGGGCGGCGGGCAGCACGGTCAACGCGTAGAACCACCACACGGACTGCGCCCGCAGCACCGCGCACATCGCAAGATCGGCCGCGAGGCACCCGGCGAGCACCAGGAGGGGGCGCCGTGCCGCGGCGACCCGGGCGCCCAGCAGACAACTCAGGACGGCCAGCGACAGGACGTGGGCGTTGGCGGGGGTCGCGGAGTCGGCCATGCCCAGCGCGCACAGCCCGTTGACCAGGACGACCGCGGCCCCCGATCGGCGGCGGGACAGCGGCACGGCTGCCGCCAGGACGGCCAACGGGAGGAGCAGGTCCCAGACCAGCGAGGCTGCGCCCGCTTCCCTGAACCCGTAGCCGGTGGCGGCTGCGAGCACGCCCCACAGGGCCACGTCGCCGCCCATGGACCTGGCTGGGGGTATGCGCGTGTGCAGCATGGCGCGTCGACTGTCCTTTCGATGGATGTCCTCACTTGCCCGGTCGATTCTGTGGGACGGGCCGGACGCCCGACGAGGGGGTGGGCACGGTGAGGGCGTCCGAGCGGGTTCCGACGCGGGGTCAGGCGTCCCGGCGGCGCAGGACGTACAGGCCGATCAGGTGCGCGGTCGCGGCCCACGCAGCCACGATCAGGACCGACGTCGCCGGCGCGTACGGGGCCTCGGCGCCGATGCGCATGAAGCGGTCTCCGGATCCGTGCGGCAGATGGTCGTTGACGTCCGCGAGCGTCGGCCCTCCGAGCCCCAGGAGCACGCTCGGCAGTGCCCACAGGAGTGTGACGAGGATCGAGAGCGCGCCGGCCGGATGGCGCGTGGCGAACGCCACCCCGACGGTCAGGACGGCGACCAACGCCTGATAGAGACCGACCGCGAGGACCTGCCGGAGGCTCGGGCCTGCCTCGAAGGAAGCACGCCCGTCGAACGCCACCCAGGCCACCGCCGTGCCCACGACGGCGAACGTGGTGCCGGCGACGAACGCGACCACGGCCGCCACCAGTGCCTTCGCCGCCTGGACCCGATGCCGCCGGGGCACCCACAGCAGCGAAGCCCGCACACTCCCCGTCGAGTATTCGGAGGTCACCGCGACCGTGGCCAGGACGACGACGGCGAACTGGGCAAGGACGGCGGAGGAGGCCGCCGCGTTCCCTACGGGCTGGATCGGATGCCCGTTGATGCGGGCGATCGAGGCGTAGTAGTAGGTGAAGACGCCGGTGATCGCGAGGCCCGCCAGAAGGCAGAGATAAGGGGCCCGGACGGACCACAGTTTGGTCCATTCGGAGGCGATCGCCCCGGCGAAGCCACCGGGTGTGCCCCGGCCGGGGGTGTCGGGCACGGCCCGGGGCGGGGCCGTCCGCCTGTCGGGTGTCGTCGTCGTGGTCACTGTCGTCCCCCTTCGTTCGGCGCCGCGGCGGCGTCGGTCGTGCCCGCGTCAATCGCGCCCGCGTCGGTCGTGTCCGCGCCTCTGCCGCCCGTCGTGTACTCGATGCTGCGCGCGGTCAGGTCCATGTACGCCTGCTCCAGCGAGACCCGGACGTCGGTCAGCTGGTGCAACCGGACCTGGCAGTGGTGGGCCAGGTCGCCGATCTCGGCGGCGGTGCGGCCCTCGACGGTGAGTTCGCCGGACGCGGACGTCTCGACACTCACCCCGTCAGCCGTCATCAGGCGACGGACCAGCGTCGCCCGCTCCCCGGGGTCGGGCACCACGGCGCGCGCCGACGCGGGAGAGGCGGCAGCGAGGAACTCGGTCATGGAGGTGTCGCTCAGCAGCCGGCCCCGTCCGATGACGACGAGGTGGTCGGCCGTCAGCTGCATCTCGCTCATCAGGTGGCTGGAGAGGAACACGGTGCGTCCTTCCGCCGCCTGGTCACGGACGAGCCGGCGGATCCAGCGCACCCCGTCCGGGTCGAGGCCGTTGACCGGCTCGTCCAGGACGAGTACCGGAGGATCGCCGAGCAGGGCGCCCGCCACCCCGAGTCGCCCGCTCATGCCGAGTGAGTACGTGCCCGCCGGCCGGCGGGCCGCCTTGGTCAGGCCCACCGTCTCCAGCACCTCGTCCACGCGGCGCAGCGGGATGCCGTTGGCCCTGGCCTGGGCGACGAGGTGCGTGCGGCCGGAACGAGCCGGGTGGACGGCCCGGGCGTCGAGCATCGCGCCGACGGCGCACAGCGGCCGTCGCAGGTCCGCGTAAGGCCGGCCGGCGATCAGGGCCCGCCCGCGGGTGGGGTGGTCCAGGCCCAGGATCATGCGCATCGTGGTGGACTTCCCGGCCCCGTTGGGGCCGAGGAAGCCGGTCACGCGGCCGGCCTGGACGTCGAGTGTCAGGTCGTCCACGGCGAGGGTGCCGCCATAGCGTTTGGTAAGTCCTTGGAGGGTGATCACGGAGTTCCTTCATGTCGGTCGTGGATCGCGGAATACAGCCCGCGGGAGTCGGCGGTGGCGCGCACCGACCGACGCGTGGTGGGCCTGGCCCGGGTGTGGCCGCCTCGTTTCCCGCATGGAATCGACGCTAGGAGTCCGTGGCGCCGGCGCCCATTGGCCGAACGGCAGCGGCGTCCTGCCTTTCGTCGGGGGTGTGCCCCGACCCGGGGCGGATCTGTGGGGCTTGCCGTTCGCACGGTGGTGCGTCGGCCGTAGGCTCGCCGCGTGGAAGAGACGACACCGAGCAGCCGACCGGTCCGGGTCCTGGTGGCTGACGACGAGGCGATGGTCCGGGCGGGTATCCGGGCCATCCTCGCCAGGGACCCGCACGTCGAGGTGGTCGCCGAGGCAGGTGATGGGCACGAGGCCATCGCGCTCGCCGCGCGGTACCGGCCGGACGTGGTCCTGTTGGACATCCAGATGCCAGGCTTGGACGGGCTGACGGCAGCGGCGCGGCTCCACCGAGAACCGACGGCGGTCGGTGTGATCATGCTGACGACCTTCGGTCAGGACGAGTACGTCACCCGGGCCCTGGAGGAAGGCGCCGACGGCTTCCTGCTGAAGGCGGACGACCCGAGGGAACTGCTCAACGGGGTACGGGCGGTGGGAGCCGGCGGTGCCTACCTGTCCCCCCGGGTCGCCGGCCGAGTCATCGCCGCGCTGCGCGCGCACCGGGCAGCGCATCCTCACCGCTCGCTGGAGCGGCTCACGGAACGGGAGCGCGAGGTGCTGGCCGGACTCGGGACGGGACTGTCCAACGCGGAGATCGCGAGCCGGCTGCACCTGGTCGAGGGCACGGTGAAGGCGCACGTCAGCGCGGTGCTCGCGAAGCTGGGCGCGCGCAACCGGGTGGAGGCGGCCATCTCCGCGTACGAGGCCGGCCTGGTCCCGCAACGCCCCCGCTGACCTGGTGCCAGCGTCCCGCCGAGTGCCGATCACGCCCTCGCCACAGAGGCGCCTGGGCACCCAGGGGGTGGCGCGGGGGCGCCCGCTAGTGCTGTGACCGCGAACCTTTGCCGGGTTGCTTGTCGTGTTGGTTGGAAGTGACGACGCTTCCAGCCAGCGGGCGGAGGCGGGATGGCGCAACCGGTCAGGGTCCGCAGGCTGACGGCGCGACCGACTGCCGGCCACTCCGGTCGGCAGTTTCCCGGACCGTGTGCGGGGTAGCGCCGAGGTGAGCCCAAAAGCCGCCAGTACTTGATCTTGGCGGATGCGGTGCTCGGTCCGCTCAACCCGGGCTGGCAGCCGGGAGGGCGTTGACGTGGTTCTCGTACTCGCCGCGGGCTTTGCGCTGTGCCGGGATCGCCGAAGTGCCCGGGGCGCCGTTGAAGGGCTGGCAGTGGGCGAGGAGTTCGCGGTGGACGGTGGGTCTGGCGCTGACGCGCGATGTGTAGCCCTGGCGGCGTCGTACGGTCACGCCGTGGTCGATCGCGGCCCGCTCAGCGTCGTCCAGCCCGGTCGCGCGGAGGAAGTCGGCGACCTTGCCCGGCATGTCGAGGGCGACCGGCAGCTCCGGGGCCGGGGGCCTGCGTCTGTTACGACGTGTTCGGGCATGAGGTCGGCGACGGCCGTGCGGATGGCGCCGCGACTGACGTCGTGTCCGCGGGCCAGGGCGGCGATGGACCGGCCCTCCAGATACCCGGCGCGGACGGCGTCGGTCTCGGGCTGGCGGTGCCGACTGCTTCACCGCCTGGACCAAGCCGTCCGTGCGCTGTCCGGCACAGACGGTGGTGCGCAAACCGAAGGGGTCCGCGCGCTGATTCGCATCCGGCTATCGCTCCGAAGCCGTCCAGGACGCGCGTACAGCCTGTGCGTTCGACCCGGACCGTGCCGTGCTTGGCGTCGTTGCTCTGGAGGTCACCGCAGTGGCCGTGCTCGCCAAGCCGCCGTGACCGGCTCGCTGCTCGGCGGTACCGGCTTCACCAGGGGGCCGGTCACCGTGGCGGTCTGGAGGGCGCTGTGGGCTGGGGTTGTGGCCTTCCGCCGGTTCTGGCCCCGTACCTGGGCGCGTGGTGATCCGTTCCGGGCCAACTCGCTGGTGCCGGACTTTCGGAGTTCTGGTCCTCGCTGTGTGCCTCACCGGCATCGTGCGGAACGTACCCACCTCCCCCTCCATCACCCTCCTGTTCGCAGCGGCAGCCGGCGAGGCGGGATGGTTGCTCTGGCTGCGCAATCCCCGCACCCCGGCGCCCTGACGGGGTCCGGCCTCCCGGCCCGTGGGTGGGCCGAGCCGTCGAGCGGTGAGATCGACTGTGTGCCTGCAAGATCACTGACCTGTGGTCGACAGCCGGTCGGCGAGCGCGGTGAGCAGCTCGCGCTCGCGGGCCGTGCTCAGGCCGGCCCGCCGGGAGCGGTCCAGCCCCTCGGCGCGCTCCCACCGCAGGAGGGCCTCCAGCATCTCCACGCGCGGGCGGTGGCGCAGCCCGGCCGCCCGCGCGGCGGCCCCGCTGCGTGCGGAGAAGCCCGCCCACTGCGGATCCGTCATCCACATGGCCAGCGACTCGGGACCCATGAACTGCCCCACCCCCTGATCGAGGAGCCACTGCGGGTCCGCCGTCGCCACCGGGCCGCCGTGGCCGGCCACGCGCCGCGACAGCTCGACCCACTCGTCGAAGGGGACGACCGGCCCGACGGCGTCGAAGGTCCCGGTGGATCCCCGCTCCGCGAGGTCCAGCAGCCAGCCCGCGAGGTCGCGCACGTCGACCGTCTGGGTCGGCAGCCCGGGGGAGTGCGGTACGAGCATGGGCTGGTCCACCTC
Source organism: Streptomyces sp. NRRL F-2580 (assembly GCF_000720115.1). GTDB lineage: Bacteria > Actinomycetota > Actinomycetes > Streptomycetales > Streptomycetaceae > Streptomyces. Next base: position 141,111 of record NZ_JOIR01000022.1, on the reverse strand, counting down.
GCGGGCGGAGCGGGCCACCCAGTACCCCGTACGCCCGCTGTGGTCGCCGGGTCCGCCGATCAGGCCGGCCCGGGCGACGACGAGCCGGTCCCCGACCGCCGCGCGCGAAGCCGCTTCGCAGGCGACCTTCGCCTCCCCGTACTCGTCCCGTTCGACGTACTGGCCGTCGGCCGGGGCCAGCAGCGCGGCCGACTCGTCGGCGCCGACCGTGCCGTGGTCGGCGTAGGCGCTGACGGAGGAGACGTAGGTCCAGTGCCGGGCCCGCCCCGCCAGGGCGCGGAGCGCGCCGCGGACGAAGGCCGGCTGCCACGACACCTCGATCACGGCGTCCCAGTCGCGGTCGAGCAGGCCGGCGTAGGCGGAGTCCTGCTTCCGGTCCGCCGCCACCAGCCGTGCTCCGGGCACGACGCTCCCGCTCTCGCCGCGCGCCAGGCACGTCACGTCGTGCCCGCGCCCCAGCGCCTGCCCTGCGATCTCACGGCCCAGCCACGCCGTCCCACCCAGTATCAAGAGTTCCATCCGCCCACTTCAGCACAGCGGGAGCACCGGAGGACCGCGGGTTCGCGCTCGGCGAAGAAGGAGGGCGCGCGGCCTCGGCAGGGGGGCGAGGTCACGGGCGCGAGGGCGGGGCCGTCACAGGTCGCGCCGCATGCAGGCGCGGGGCCACCGGTCCAGGCCGTGTTCCGACTCGCGGGCGCGGATCTCCCGCAGGCCGGGAGTGAGCTCCGCCGTCGTCCAGCAGCCGGAAGCCGCAGCGCGCGTAGTACGGGGCGTTCCACGGCACTTCGGTGAAGGTGGTGAGCGTCAGGGCGGGTACCCCCTCGCGCGCCGCGAGGCCGGCCAGGTGCTCCAGCAGGGACCGGCCGATTCCGCGGCGCGCACGGTCCGGATGTACGGACACCTGCTCGACGTGGAGGTTGCCGTCGACGCGATCGGCGATCAGGTACGCGACCGGGACCCCGGCGCCAGCGCCAGCGCCAGCGCCAGCGCCGGCACCGGGACCGTCGACCGAGACCCAGGCCATTGCGGCCCGCTGGTAGCGGCCGAGCTCCCCGAGCGTCAACGGCTCGTCGTCGGCGATCTCCGCCATGCCGATGTCCCGGAAGCCGATCCCGGCGGCCCTCTCGATGTCCCGGAGGGCGGTCAGTTCGTCCAAGTGTGCTGCGCGAATGGGCATGGGCGCATTGTCGGGGGCCGGCCGTCCGGGGTCACCCGGGTATCGGCGCCCCGACACGGCCGTAACCGGTCGGGCCGGCCGAGGGGTTGTGCTCCGTCCGAGTTCTCTTGGGGTGCCCGTTCGGCCCCAGAGCCGAGTCCATGATCATAATTTTGGCCCTCCATCGCTTTGATACGGCTATGCCACGAATGCGACGGACACGACCGACCAGGGCGTGGGGCGCCGTTGCTGCGGTGACGGGGGCCATGCTGGTCGTCGCCGCAGCGCCGGGCCGGGCGCCCGATGCGGACACGACGGAGCGGACCCTCGCCGGTCCGCAGCGGGAAGCAGCCGTCACGCTGCTGGTCGGGAGGGTGCTGAAGGAGGGCCACGAGGCCGGCGGAGGGCGGTGCGCGGTACGGATGTTCCGGCCCGGACTGTGCAGCGGCTGGCAGGAGCAGCGGGTGCTCGCCACCGCCCGCGGGGTGGGGTCCGTACTGAAGGAGCCCGCCCTGTACGAGGGCGACGCGGCGCGCGCCGCCCGGGAGCAGGTGCTTCCCACGGACGCCGGCGGGCCGCTCGAGATCGCCCTCGCCGATTCCGGCCGCCTCACGGACGTGACCGTGCAGGACGGACACGGCCGCCATCTGGCCGGGGAGCTCGGCCCGCGCAGCGAGCGCTGGCTGAACACCGAGCCGCTGCGGGCGGGGGAGACGTACACCGTGCAGGTCGGCGCCCAGGACGCGGGCGGAACCCCGGTCGGCGTGACCATGGCCTTCCGGACCGCGCCGCCCGCGGACGGCGGCAGGCTGACGGCCGAGTTCGGGCCCGGCCCCGGCACGTACGGGGCCGGGGAGATCGTGACGGCCTCCCTCAGCCGGCCGGTGCCCGCCGACGACCTCCCGGCCCGCGCCCGGCTGGAGCAGGCCCTGCAGGTGACCTCGGAGCCGCACGTCGAGGGAGCCTGGCACTGGGTCGACGACTCCACCCTGCACTACCGGCCCCGTACGTACTGGCCCGCGCACACCGTGGTCCGCGTGCGCAGCGGTCTCGACGGGGTCGAGCTCGGGGACCACTACGGAGGCCCCTCCGACGACGTGCAGTTCACCATCGCGGACCGGATCGAGGCCGTCACCGACTCCGCCACCCACCGGATGACCGTACGCCGCAACGGCCGGATCATCAGGACGATCCCCGTGACCACCGGAAAGGCCGGCTTCCGGACCCGCAGCGGAATCAAGGTCGTCCTGCGCAAGGAGCCCAAGGTCCGGATGCGCGGGGACACCGTCGGCATCCAGCCCGGCACCAAGGAGTTCTACGACCTGCCCGTCCTCTACGCGACGCGCGTGACCTGGAGCGGCGAATACATCCACGCCGCGCCCTGGTCGGTCGAGGCGCAGGGCGAGGAGAACGTCAGCCACGGCTGCACGGGCATGAGCACCGAGGACGCCGCCTGGTTCTTCGACACCGTCCGCGAAGGCGACATCGTGGAAGTGGTCAACAGCGGCGGGGCGAAGATGGCCCCCTTCGACAACGGCTTCGGCGACTGGAACATGGACTGGCGGACCTGGCTCGCGGGCAGCGCCCTCGCGGACGTGGCGGGAGACCCGCACGGTTCCCCGCTCTCCCCGTCCCGGCTGCACCCGACCACCTGACGCCCCGCCACCGGCCCGGGCCGACCCGGTCGGCCCTGGCCTACGATCACCACATGATCAAAGGAGTGATGTTCGACTTCTCCGGCACGCTGCTGCGCATCGAGTCGACAGGGGAGTGGCTCGCCGCCGCCCTCACGGCCACGGGCGTGTCCCTGGCCGAGGGGGAGTTCGACGAGACGGTGCGGCGGCTGACGGAGTACGGCGCCCTGCCGGGCGGGCCGGCGCCCCGGCAGGTGCCCGCACACCTCGAAACCCTCTGGCGCGAGCGGGACATGAGCGCCGATCAGCACCGGTCCGCTTACGGCGGACTGGCCCGGGAGGCCGGCCTGCCGGCACCGGAACTGCTGACGGCCCTCTACGACCGCCACATGAGCCCCGCCGCCTGGCGGCCCTACCCGGACACCGGACCGACGCTGCGTGAACTGCGGCGGCGGGGGCTGCCGGTGGCCGTGGTCAGCAACATCGGCTGGGACCTCCGGCCGGTCTTCCGCGCGCACGGGCTGGACGAGCTGGTCGACACCTACGTGCTCTCCTTCGAGCTCGGCACGCAGAAGCCCGACCCGGAGATCTTCCGGGTCGCCTGCGGCCGGCTCGGGCTGGCGCCCGCCGACGTACTCATGGTCGGCGACGACCGGCACGCGGACGGCGGCGCGCGGGCCCTCGGCTGCCCGGTGCACTTCGTGGACCACCTGCCGGTCGACCAGCGCCCCGCCGGACTGGAGCCGGTCCTCGGCCTCCTCGAATCGCCGTAGCCGACGGGGCCGAGGGGCCTGCCTCAGGCCGCGTCGTCGTCCACGTTCCACTGCCGCGGCAGAGCCCCGTCGCAGAACACGCAGACGAAGTCCTCCTCGCGCACGATGTTCAGCTCCCGGCAGGCGGGGCACCTGCGGAACACCACCTCGTGGGTGAACCCGGGCGGGTGCGCGAGCCCGACCGCGTCCAGCGCGTCCGCGACGGCCGGCCACGAGCCGGGGTCCGGGCAGTAGCCCGTCGACTGGTTGCTGACCTCGCGGACCGCCCAGCGACCGGACTCCCGGCGGAAACCGATCTCACCGGCGCTCAGGACCGGCAGGCCGTCGGCGCACGCCACGTGCTCACTGCGGCGCGGCGCCAGCCGCAGGACACCGGCGGTGTCGACGACGAAGGTGAAGGGCTCGGCCAGTTCCGTCGGCGTCGGCGCCGACGCCCAGTCGTGGAAGTCAGCCGCCGAGCGGATCCTCCGCCCCTCGTTCCCCGGCCGTACCAGCGCCCGCAGTTCGGCCGGCCCGACGTACCGGTAGCCTCGTCCCCGATCCTCCATGTCCGTCACCCTAAACCGGCAGGCGGAAGGCCCGCCGCGTGTGCCACCCTCGGGGCCATGCCCGAAACCAGCCCCGACACCGGTGGCGGACTCGCCCTGAACCGAGCGCTGTGGGACGAGCGTGCCCGGGTCCACGGCTCGACGCCCACCGACCGGTTCTACGACGTCGAGTCGTTCGTCGCGGGGCGCGAGACCCTCTACGCCCTCGAACGGCAGCTGGCCGGCGACGTGGCCGGCAAGGACCTGCTGCACCTGCAGTGCCACTTCGGGATGGACACGCTGAGCTGGGCCCGCCTCGGAGCCCGGGTCACCGGGGTCGACTTCGCACCGACGGCTATCGAGCGGGCCCGGCTGCTGGCCGACCGGACCCGCGCGGTTTCCTGCCCCAGGGCCAGGACGGCCTCTACCGGCTCCCGTTCGGGGACTCCCACCTCCCCGTCCTGTACTCACTGCGCGCCGAGTCGCCGCCCGCGTACTCCTCCTAGTACTCGCCTGTGGCGGGAAGCCTGTGGCGGGAAGGAACGAGCCTCGGGGGTCCTCAACTGTGGGACTGGCTGTAGTGCCGGGCGAACTCCTCCAAGTAGCCCGCCTCACCGCGGTACTTGATCTCGTCGAAATCCGGGGCGGCCTTGATCTGGTCCTTGGTCCGGTCGACGTAGACCTTCCTCTCGGCCGTGTCGATGCGCTGGATGGTGCCGGCCGGGAGGAGTACGTGCTTGCCGAAGATCCAGACGCCCGTGTCGACGACGAGATGGGCGGCGTCGACGGCATCAGAGTGCTTGTCGACCTTCCCGATGCTGCCGTCGGTGGCCTCGACCTTGAACCCGACGAGGTCGAGGCCCGGCTCGTGTCCCGAGGCCGGGTCGTAGCCCCAGATCTTTTTCTCGGTCATGGTTCATCCCTCTCTCAGTCTCAGTCTCAGGATGCGCCTCGGCTGAAGCTTTGCCTGCGGCAGGTGCACGCCGGGTAAGCGAGGGTAAACCCTTCATGACCCCGTTACGGCCCCCGTTTGCCTTCGGTTGAAGGGATGATTCCGCATGGTTCCTCGTATTCGTCGTTCCTCGGTCGGAAATCCCTCCGATGTCGCTACGGGGAGAGCGTCCGGCGGTGGCCCTCTGGCGGGCGATCCGGAGGTGGCGCGGGCCGTGGGGATGATCATGGCGTTGACGCCGTGCTCCGCCCGGGACGCGCGCGTCGTCCTCGCGTCGGCGGCCCAGGCCGCCCACGTCACGGCAGCCGAGCTGGCCCGTGTCATCGTCGCCGCGCCGCACGGCACGGCGCTTCCGGCCCATGTCGAGCGGGCCCTGCGCCACGCGGTGGAATCCGCCCGCAGCCCGGTGCGTCCCGCGCCCGCACCGGCTCCGCCGGTGGCCATGCTCGCCAACCGCGCCCTCACCGAGAAGCTCCTGGCCCGGTTCCGGGCCTGTCAGGCGAGCCTGGCCGCGGAGCCCGGCAGCGAGGAGGCGCGCCGCGAGATGGACGACGTGACGTACACCCTGTGCGTGCTGATGGGCCGACTCCGCGCGTACGACGCCGTCATGGCCGCCCAGGAGCGCCTCGACCTGTCCGCGTAGCGCCGACGGGGGGCGGCCGTTTCCGGCAGGGCCGTGCGGGTAGACGCCGTCACCGGGGAGACCCGGCAAGGCGGTGATCGGCATGGCCAGACCGGTCTGGACGGGAGTCCTGAGCTTCGGGCTGGTGAGCGTCCCCATCGGCGTGTACACCGCGACGGACAGCCACACCCTCCACTTCCACCAGCTGCAACGCGGCACCTCGGACCGGATCCGCAACCGGCGGGTGAACGAGCGCACCGGCAAGGAAGTGGAGCTCGACGACATCGTGAAGGGCTACGACACGGGCGAGGAGTACGTCCTCGTCGAGCCCGCGGAACTGGACGACATCGCGCCGGGCCGCTCCAAGACCCTGGAGATCAGCGGGTTCGTGGACCTGGACGAGATCGACCCGATCTTCTTCGACCGCACCTACTACCTCGGTCCCAAGGGCAAGGAGTACACCAAGGTCTACGCGTTGCTGGAGCAGGCCCTCGCCAAGAGCAACCGGGCCGGTGTCGCGACCTTCGTCATGCGCGCCCGCGAGTACCTCGTCGCCCTCAAGTCCGAGAACGGCATCCTGACCCTGCACACCCTCCACTGGGCCGACGAGATCCGCGACCCCCGGGAGGAGGTCCCCGACCTGCCCGCCGCCTCCGGTGCGAGGACCAGTGCGAGCGAGATGAAGATGGCGGAGCAGCTCATCACCGCCCTGGGTATGCACTGGGACCCCGAGGAGTTCCACGACACCTACCAGGAGAAGATCGCCGCCCTGGTCGAGGCGAAGCGGGCGGGCGAGACGGTGGAGAAGGCCGAACCCGCGGCGGAGGCCACGAACGTGGTCGACCTGACGGAGGCCCTGCGCGCCAGCGTCGAACGGGCCCGCGGCGGCGGCGGGGGCGCCGGCCGGAAGTCGAGGTCGGGGTCCGGGTCCGGGTCCGGGTCGGGCGGCGGGGAACGGGCCCGTACGCGGAAGTCGGCCCTGGAATCCCTGACCAAGGCGGAGCTGTACGAGAAGGCGGCGTCCGCCGGGATCCCCGGCCGGTCCGGCATGACCCGCGACGAACTGCTGGCGGCCCTGGCCGGCACGGGCAAGGCGGCGTAGAGGTGCCGCATGGGCCGCGCCCTTCGGGGCAGGCGCCGACGAGTGGCTCCGGGCGACCGCCCGGACGAACCCGAATCGGAGGCAATCATGGGACACGGTGGAGACGTGGTGCGGGAACTGACCGTCGACCACGACGAGGTGAAGGAGTACTTCGGGCAACTGCGCGCCGCCACCGACGGGAAGCGCCGGCGCGAGCTGGCCGACCTGCTGACCATCGAGCTGGTCCGCCACTCGGTCGCGGAGGAGGAGTACCTCTATCCGGCCATCCGCAAGCACCTCGACGGCGGCGACCGGATCGCCGACAAGGAGATCGCGGACCATGCCCGGACGGAGGTGCTGCTCAAGGAGCTGGAGCAACTCGATCCGGAGGGACCCGAGTTCGCCGGACGGGTGGAAGAGCTGCGCACCGAGGTGCTCGCCCACATCAAGGACGAGGAGGAGAACCTCTTCCCGGCCCTGCGGCACAACTGCCGGCAGAGCGAACTGGACCAGCTGGGCGACAGCATCCGCCGCGCGAAGAAGCTGGCCCCGACCCGCCCGCACCCCGGCAGCCCGTCGACACCGCCGGCCAACAAGCTGCTCGCCCCGGGCATCGGCCTGGTCGACCGCGCCCGGGACCTCGTCACCGGACGGGGCAAGGGAGCCTGACCAGTCGGACCGTCCCTGCCGGACCGTCCCTGAGTGCCCGACCGTCGCTCAGGGCCGGCCGCGGGGGCCGATGACGCGGAGCCGCTCCAAGAGGTAGAGGAACGCGTCGGCCAGGGGCGCCGCCCGGTGGTCGTCGTCCAGCCGCCGCCAGTCGATCTGCTCCCGCAGCATCCGCGCCATCGGCAGCAGGTCCCCGAAGTCGCAGTAGTGCTCGCACAGGGCGGCGAGCTTGCTGTCCATGAGGTCCGTGGGCGAGAGCACCGGCATCCAGACCGAGTCCACCGGCAGCAGCACCGCCCGGTCCAGCAGCGCCCTGCTCACCGGACGCCTGGCGAGCTCGAAGATCAGGTCGATCTCCTCCCCTCCGGACCGGCCCTTCACCAGCCAGTCCTCGGGGGCGCGGCGCATCGCGATGCCGCCGTCCTCCAGGGCCTTGCTCACGGCCTCGGAGTCCTCGGGACGCACGCAGAAGTCCGTGTCGTGCTGGAAGTGAGCCGGGACGCCGTGCGCGAACGCGGCGACGCTGCCGGCGAGCGCGAAGGGCTGGTCCGAGGCCTTGAGGAGCGTCGCCACCCGCTTGGTGGTCTCCAGAATGGCCTGCGTGTGGTCCTGCGGCAGCCGGGCCCGGTCCTCGGCCTGAAGGTCCGGCTCTTCGGAGGGAGGTGCCTTCATGCGGCGCGCCTTACCGTTCGGGCGCCGGCCAAACCCGCCGTGCCGCCCGCACCCCTCCACACCCCCTCCACCGGATGCGGGCCGCGTGTGCCGGGCGGGACACGGGGCAGACGCCCGTCAGGCGGCCGAGACGCAGCGATCGAAACCGATCCGGGAGAGGCAGGTGGGCGGTGTGACCACCGGCGGCCATCCGCTCCGACAGACCCGGCCCGCACACACGGTCGACGCGGGCGAGGCGCGTGTGCTCGTGGCCGGACTGCTCGCCCCCGCGCCCGGCGGATCCGGCCCGGGCGACGCCGTCATCGCCGACGCCCTGCTCGTCACGTCGGAACTGGTCACCAACGCCTTCCGGCACGGGGGCGGCCTCACCGGCTTCGCCGCCGAGACGGACGGCCGCACCCTCACGATCAGCGTCAGCGACGCCAGCAGCGAGGCCCCCCGCACCGCCCCGGACCACGGCTCCCTGTCGGAGGGCGGCTTCGGATGGGAGCTGATCCATCTCCTGGCCCGGCGGGTCTCGGTGGACCGCCTCCCCGGTGGCGGCAAGACCATCGCGGTCACGCTCGCCCTGGCATGACCGACGGCGGCGCGGGTGCGGAGCCGCCGCCGTACCGGCGGCGAAACTGGTCCGCCCCGGGTTCGTGACCACGGGGCGGCAGCCGACATCTGCCCGGCCCGTACGTCTTCAAACCACCCGGGCGCGGATCCCCGGGATCACCGCGCCGCCACCAGCCGGCCGAAGGCCAGGGCGTCCACGACGGCCGCACCGCCCGCGTCGTTGTTGAAGTAGGCGAAGACATCGGCGTCCGGAGGCCAGGCATCCGCGATCCGCCCCGCCCAGGACGTCAGCGCGGTGCGGCCGTACCGGGGGAAGGGACGGGCCCGGCCCTCGTGCAAACGTACGTAACCCCATGCTGCCGTCCGCCACAGCGGCGCGACGGGCCGTGAACCGCGGTCCGCCCAGCACAGGGCGGCCCGGTGCGCGACGAGGACGGAGCGCACCTCGGCGGTCCACCACGAGTCGTGCCGCGGCTCGACGGCCACGCGCGTGCCGCGCGGGAAGCAGGCGAGACAGGCGTCCAGGGCCTCCGCGTCCACGCGCAGGGTCGGCGGCAGTTGCAGCAGCACGGGCCCCAGCCGGTCGCCGAGCGCACCGCTGTGCTCCATCAGGCGCCGGACGGGCTCCTCCGGTTCCCGCAGCCTCTTGATGTGCGTCAGGAAGCGGCTCGCCTTCACGGCCATGAGGAAGCCCGGCGGCGTGCGCTCCCGCCAAGCGGCGAAGGTCGCGGGGTCCGGCAGCCGGTAGAACGCGTTGTTGCTCTCGACCGTGCCGAAGTGCCGGGCGTACTCCTCCAGCCACAGCCGTTGCGGCACGCCCGCCGGGTACAGGACCCCCGCCCAGTCCTTGTACTGCCACCCCGAGGTGCCCACGAACACCGGCATGACGCCGTTCACCCGCCCTCGTCGGCCTCGTCGTGGCCGCCGTCCCCGTGCGGCGGTGGCGGCCAGGGCGGGGGAACCTCCAGCCATACGGTCTTCCCGGTGGCGCCCGGCCGCCAGCCCCAGCTGCGGGACAGGCGCTCCAGCACCATCAGGCCGTGGCCGCCCGGGAGGGCGGGGTCACCGCGAGGGCGGAGCACCGGCCGGTCGGGGCTGCGGTCGCTGACCTCGATGAGCAGCCCCTCGGCGCCGTGACTCAGTACCAGCTCGCTGGGGCCGCCCGCGTGCAGACAGGCGTTGGCGACCGCCTCGGAGACCAGGAGCAGGACGTCCTCCACCCGTTCCCGGAGTCGCTCCCGCTCGTCCGCGTCCTGCTCCCGCTCGTGTCTCCGGCTCCTGCTGGAGCTCCGAGGCCGGGATCCACTGCCAGTCCGTGAGCGCCTTGCGCGTGAAGTCCCGGCAGCGCGTGACCGCCCCGGTCCCGCCCAGCAGCAGCCGACGCGTCTGCCGGACATTCGCCGTCGCCCGCATGGGAACCTCCAACCCGAGGCCCTGCTCCTGCACGGCTGCTGCCCGCTGCGCCGGTCGTCATGCCTGTGCGGGCCGGTGCCCGGCTCTCCATCGCGACGGTCGGGTACGGCAGTGGGGTATGTGGCGGGCGAAAACCGGGCCAGTGGCGAGTCGACAGCCGCACAAAGGGTATAAATCGATGTGAAGCCGACTGAACGGTTCCGGTTTTCCGTCGGAGGCGGAGGCCCCCTCTCATGACTCCGAACACGTCCAGCAGCACCCCGTACCCGTCCTACTCGCACCCGTCGTACACGGCGTGCCGCGACCCGGCCGATCCGCTGGCCGAGCCCCGGAAGGCCAGCACGGCCGACGCCCGGGCCCTCTCCGTGGTCCTCTTCCGGAGGCTGAGCACCCTGACGGAGGGAAGCGCGGAGTACTCGTACGTCCGCAACACCCTCATCGAGCTCAATCTCAGCCTGGTCAAGTTCGCGGCCCGCCGCTTCCGCGGCCGCAGCGAACCCATGGAGGACATCGTCCAGGTCGGCACCGTGGGCCTGATCAAGGCCATCAACCGGTACGACGTGTCGCGCGGGGTGGAGTTCACCTCGTTCGCCCTCCCCACCATTACCGGGGAGATCAAGCGCTTCTTCCGCGACACCAGCTGGGCCGTGAAGGTGCCCCGCCGCCTCCAGGAGCTCCGTCAGGGTCTGGCCAGGGCCTCGGACGAGCTGGAGCAGTCCTTGGGCCGGCCCCCCACGGACGTCGAACTGGCGGCGTACCTGGGGATCAGCGACGACGAGCTGGCGGAGGGCCGGCGGGCCGCACAGGCCTACTCCTCCCGCTCCCTCGACATGACGCTGCAGGAGGACGCCGACCCCGGCACGGCCCAGCGCGCACTGGGCCGGGAGGAACCCGCCTACGAGCGGATCGAGGACCTCGCGGCCCTCAAACCGCTGATCGAGCGGCTGCCCGAGCGGGACCGGGAGATCCTCTCGCTGCGCTTCGGGCAGGAGTTGACGCAGTCCGAGATCGGAGAGCTCCTCGGCATCTCCCAGATGCACGTGTCGCGCCTGCTCAACCGCACCCTGCGGAGCCTGCGCAGCGGACTCCTGACCGACGCCCTGCCGGCCGACGAGCCGGAGGCGGAGCCGTCGCCGGATCCCAGCGAGGGCGGAGCGCGGGCCGTACACCGGGCAACCGCGGCGTCAGGCTGAAGTCGCGAGACGGGGCGCGAGGGCGCGGGACGGCGCCTGAAGGCACGAGAGGCGCGAGAAGGCAGGAGACGGCGGCAAGCCGTCCCGGGCCAGGGCGGAGGATCCGTGGAAGAGCCGGTGGAGTACCGCATCGAGCGCCTGAGGCGACGGCTCGCCGCGGCGGACATCGCCGAACTCGGCGTCCGCCTGGAGCTGCGCGGCAACACCGTCGTCCTGTCCGGCACCGTAGGGTCGCCCGAATGCCTGGCGACGGTACGGGAGATCGCGGAGGCCGAACTGGCGGGCGTACCCCTGCTGACCGACCTCGTGGTGGGGCACACGGACCCCCCGGAACACTCGGAGGTGCTGAGGTGATCCGCGTGGCCGCCGTCGGGGACATCCACCTCGGGCCGGACAGCCAGGGACTCCTGCGGCCGGCCTTCGAGACGCTGCCCCGCCACGCCGACGTCCTGCTGCTCGCCGGGGACCTCACCCGCCACGGCACGGCTGCCGAGGCCCGTGTGGTCGCGGCCGAGGTCGCCGAACTGCCCGTGCCGGTCGTGGCCGTGCTCGGCAACCACGACTACCAGAGCGACGAACAGGACACGGTGACCCGGGTCCTGGTGGAGGCCGGGGTGAGCGTGCTGGAGGGGGAGGGCGTGGTCCTCGACCTGGACGGCGCCAAGGTGGGGGTGGCGGGGACGAAGGGGTTCTGCGGCGGCTTCGCGGGGCGCAGCGGAAGCGAGTTCGGGGAACCCGAGATGAAGTCCTTCATCGGCTACACCCGCACGTGCGCCCAAGGGCTGTCGCGCGCGCTGCACGAGGTGACGGACGCGGGCTGCGACGTACGGATCGCCCTCACCCACTTCTCCCCGGTGCCGGACACCCTCGCCGGGGAGCCGCCGGAGATCTACCCGTTCCTCGGGAGCTACCTGCTCGCCGAGGCGATGGACGAGGCCGGCGCCGACCTCGCCGTGCACGGCCATGCCCACCTGGGCACGGAACACGGCATGACGGCGGGCGGCGTACGGGTCCGCAACGTCGCGATGCCGGTCATCGACCGAGCCTTCGCCGTCTACCACCTGAGCTGAGCCGGGCCGGGCATGAAGGGCAGCCGGACGCTGTGCGTGACGGCCGGCGCATCTGCCCCGCAGGGGTTTGAAGGGCCCCTGCGCGGGTCAGACGCCGGACATGGTTGCCATCGGATACACCATGATGACGGAGCAGTCCGGCCCCCGGGAGCTCGTGGAGCACGTGGTGGGCGCCGAGGCCGCCGGATTCGACTTCTCCGTCATCTCAGACCACTACTTCCCCTGGCTGGACGAGCAGGGCCATTCCCCCTACGCATGGAGCGTGCTCGGGGCCGCCGCGCAGGCGACCGAGCGGATCCCCCTGATGACCTTCGTGACGTGCCCGACGTACCGGTACCACCCGGCCGTCGTCGCCCAGAAGGCCGCGACGATGCACATCCTCTCGCAGGGACGGTTCAGGCTGGGCCTCGGCTCCGGCGAGAACCTCAACGAGCACGTCGTCGGCGCGGGCTGGCCCTCCCCGCGCGAGCGCCTGGAGCGGCTGGAGGAAGCCGTCGTCATCATCCGCAGGCTGCTCGCGGGCGAGACCGTCGACCACGACGGGCCCCACTTCCGCATCGACCACGCCACCCTGTGGGACCTGCCCGAGCGGCCCCCGGAGATCGGCATCGCCGTGTCCGGCCCGCGGTCCTGCGCGGTCGCCGGCCGGCAGGCCGACCTCCTCGTCGCCACCGAGCCGAAGCAGTCCCTGCTGGACGACTTCGACCGGCACGGGGGAGCGGGCAAACCCCGCGTCGGCCAGGTCGCGGTCTGCTACGACCCGGACCGGGAGGCCGCGGTGGCCCGCGCCCACGAGCAGTTCCGCTGGTCGCTCGGCGGCTGGGAGGTCAACGCCCAGCTGCGCGGGCCCGCCGCCTTCGCCCAGGCCACCGAGACCATCGGCCCGGAGGACGTCGCCAAGACCATCCCCTGCGGAGCCGACGTCGAGGAGTTCGTCGAGGCCGTCCGCCCCTACGCCGAAGCCGGCTTCACCGAGGTCGCCCTCGTCCAGATCGGCGGCGGGCACCAGCAGCCCTTCCTCGACTGGGCCGGGACGGAGCTGCTGCCCGCCCTGCGCCGGCTGCGGTGACCCCAGGAGCAGCCCAGGAGCACGACAGGACCCGCAGGAGCAGCCATGAACACCGCCCACAACACCCGTAGGCGCGAGGGCCGGCCCGGCCGGAAGGCACGGTGGATGCCATGAGGGTCGTGGTGACCGGCGCGACCGGCAACGCGGGCACCAGCGTCGTCCGAGCCCTGGCGGAGGACCCGGCGGTCACGGACGTCCTCGGTGTCGCCCGTCGCCTGCCAGGCCTCCGGATCCGCGGGGTGCGGTGGGCGGCTGCCGACATCGACCCCGGCAGAAGCGACCTCACCGAGCTCTTCGCGGGCGCCGACGCCGTCGTCCACCTCGCCTGGAGGTTCCAGCCCACCCACGATCCCGTGACGACGTGGCGCACCAACGTCCTGGGCAGCATCAGGGTCTTCGAGGCATGTGCCCGCGCGGGCGTCCACACCCTCGTCCACGCCTCCTCGGTCGGCGCCTACTCGCCCGGCCCCGACGACGGGCGGCCCGTCGACGAGTCCTGGCCGACCCACGGCTGGCCGGGCGCCGCGTACACGCGGGAGAAGGCCTACCTGGAGCGCTACCTCGACGGCTACCAGGTGGCCCACCCGGCGCTGCGCGTCGTACGGATGCGGCCCGCCTTCCTGTTCAAGGAAGTGGCGGCGAGCGAACAGCGGCGCATCTTCGCGGGCCCGCTCCTGCCCTGGCGCCTGATCCGCCCCGGCCTCGTCCCGGCCGTGCCCGCCGTCAGCGGCCTGCGCTTCCAGGCCCTGCACACGGAGGACGCCGCCGAGGCCTACCGGGCGGCCGTCGTCCGCCCGGTCCGCGGGCCGTTCAACCTGGTGGCCGATCCGGTGGTCGACATGGCTTCCATAGCGCGCCTCCTGCACGCCCGTACGGTGCCTCTGCCCGCCGCGGCCGCCCGGGCCGCGCTCGCCGCCGCCTGGCGGATGTATCTGGTGCCCGCCGCGCCCGGCCTTTTCGACGCCGTCCTGCGGCTGCCGCTCCTCGACGCGGGCCGCGCCCGGGAGGAGCTCGGCTGGATCCCCTCGCGGACCGCCACCGAGGCCGTGGGCGCGTTCCTGACGGGACTCCGTCGGGGGGACGGACTGGACACGCCGCCCCTCGCCGGCCCGGGCCCCCGGGCGCGTGCGAGAGCATGACGGTCGGGCCGGCGGGAGGGTGAGGGGAGACGGTTCTCGTGTCGATGACCAGTGACGAGGTGTTCGGAGCCCCCTGCTGGGTCAGCCTGGCCACGCACGACCTCGGTGCGGCACAGGATTTCTACGGAGCCGTCTTCGGCTGGTCCTTCCGCAGGACCAGGCTCGGGGAAGGCTTCCGCGTGGCCTCCCTGGACGGGCTCCCGGTCGCAGGCCTGGGCACGGCGAACGGGCAGGCGGTCGGGCCGGTGGCCTGGACGCCCTATTTCGCCGTCCCCGACGCCGACGTCACCGCCGCCCGCATCCGCGAGCGCGGCGCAACGGTCGCGGTCGGGCCGCTGGCCCTCGGCACGGGACGGGCGGTGATCGCCGCCGACCCCGCTGGAGCGGTGTTCGGGGTCTGGGAAGGCGAGGTCATGTCCGACTGGATCGGCGACCCGGACGGCTCACCGGCCTGGCTGCGGCTGCGCACGCAGGACGCGTTCGCCGCCGCCGTCTTCTACGGGGAGGTCCTGGACTGGGCCTGCGAGCGCCCGGGCTGCTGCGACGTGGCCTACGAGCACGACCACGTGGTGGTCCGCAGGGGAGGCGCCACCGTGGCCCGGATCGACGCCGGTGCCACGAAGGACGCAGTCGACGCTCTGGCTCGCCCGCGCTGGGACGTCCACTTCGCCGTCGCCGACCTGGACGCGGCCACCGGCACCGCTGTCCACCTCGGGGCCGCCGTCGTGTCCCTCGTGGAGACCTCACCTTTCGGCAGGCGGGTGACGCTGCGGGACCCCGAGGGTGCGCTCTTCTCGGTCAGCGAGGAGACCACGTAGCCCGGCCCGGTTCAGGCCGGGCGGGAGAAGACCCGCCGGGTCAGGCGGTGCAGCCGGGGGTAGCGCTCGCGCCGCATGCGGGAGTGCCGGTCCAGTTCCTCGATGAGCCGCTCTGAGCGCTTGTCCACGCCCAGTTCGTCGAGCACCCGGTCCGCCTCGGCGAGCAGCGCCCCGTACAGCTGCCACGCGCCCGGATGGGCACCCGCCTCGTGCTGGAGCAGCACGGCGAGGCGGTGCCGGCTGACGCGGGCCGTCGACAGCTCCCGCGTGAGCTTCTCCTCGGCCTGTTCGGCGTTGGCGCTGACCTGCGCGGTGATCAGCTCGGCGAA
The DNA here is from genome assembly GCF_000720115.1 of Streptomyces sp. NRRL F-2580. Taxonomy (GTDB): domain Bacteria; phylum Actinomycetota; class Actinomycetes; order Streptomycetales; family Streptomycetaceae; genus Streptomyces. The sequence continues at coordinate 125,436 of NZ_JOIR01000022.1, read as the reverse complement.
GCTCTCCACGGCGACGGCCAGGTGCCCGTACAGGTCGCGCAGGGCATCGGCGATGGGCGGCGGGAAGAGCGGACCCGTCTGGTGCGCCTTCGCGAGGTCCGTCAGGGTCCGGCAGGAGACCCGCAGCACCACCGCGCAGATCTCCAAGGTGTCCAGTCCGGTGCGCAACACCAGGCGGAACAGGAGTCCCTCACGGACCCGCGGGTTCAGCCGCAGGCTGTCCTCCGCCTGCCGCAGGGACGCGTCGACCAGCGCGATGTCGTTGTCGAGCTGACGGGCCTCGTGGAGGTGGGCGACGGCCTTCTCGACCGGCGTGTGTTCGGCGAGCTGGTCGCCGATGTGACCGAGCAGGGCGCGCATGCGCCGGGCGAGGTCCGTGATGGCCTCGCTCGCCGGCCCGATCCACACGGGCGGTACGAACAGGAAGTTGAACAGCAGGCCGACCGCCGCGCCGATCAGTGTCTCCAGCACCCGGTCCCAGGCGGTGTCCGTCACGCTGGTCACGCCCAGCACCAGCATCGCGCTGATCGCGACCTCGGGTACGAACTCCCCGGCCTTCACCAGCGGCCCGATGGCGAGCGAGACCAGGATGATCAGCCCGAGGCTCCACCAGGTCAGGCCCACGAGCGCGCTGAAGCCGATCGCGAGCAGCACCCCGGCCACGACGGAGTTGACCCGCCGGATACCGGTGGTGAGCGTGGAGTAGAGCGTGACCTGGACGACGAGCAGCGCGGTGAGCGGCGCCGTCAGGGGCGCGGGTTCGTCGCTGAGCCGGAGCGCGACGGCGTACGAGATGACGGCGGCCGCGGTCGAGCGCACGGTCTGCACGACCGCGGGCTCCCGGTGGCGGCGGACGAGGGCGCGCAGGGGGGCGATGGCTTGTGGCATATTCCGCCCCTTCCCCGCCGACGGGAAGATCAACGGGGTGTCGACGCGCCTCTTGCGGCGCCCGAGCCGCCGGGGTCGTCCCCGCTCTCGCCACCGAACCAGTAGTCGCCCGCGGCCAGCGGCCAGGGGGACACCGCCCGGTCCCGGGGCTCGGCGCCGCGGCCCAGGGGGCGGGGGACCTCGGCCTCTTCGTCAGGACGCTCGCGTTCCAGCACAGGAAGACTCCCTTCAGCGGGGTGGCGGACTGGTTCCATCCTCAGGGCCCGCACCCGATGGCGCACGACGAGAGCGGACCCGGCAGCTCCCGGGCCCACGGGGGGCGCCCCTCAGGGAGCGGTGCTCTGGGTGGTGATCAGGTCGATCAGTGCCGGCAGGCCGCCGTCGCGCAGTGCCTGGCGCTGCCGTTCGGCCGCGGCGCCCTCGCTCAGCAGCCGGTGCACGAGGGAGGTCACCTCGCGGACGTCCCCGGCCTCCTCCAGCGCGGGCAGGATGTGCCGTACGAGCAGGGCCACGGCCGCGCGGGCCTCCAGGCGGGCGCCGTCCGGTCCGACCAGAGGTCCCGCCACGCCGTGCCGGGCGGCCTGCCAGGTCGCGGCCTGCAGCATCTCCTGCGCGCAGAGCGGCGCGGGCACTCCGCGCGCGGCGTCCCGGAGGGCGGTGGCGACCAGCGCCCGCACGATGCCCGCGAACAACACCGCGTCGTCGGCCCGCAGCTGCACGTCGGCGCACCTGATCTCGACGGTCGGATACTTCTCCGACAGCCTGGCCTGCCAGTACAGCTGTCCGATGTCCGCGATGACGCCGGATTCCACCAGTTCGGCCGCACGCAGGTCGTAGTCGGCGTCGTCACGGAAGACGGGGGTGGGCCCGCTCACCGGCCAGCGTCCGAAGACGACGGTGCGCCAGCTCGCGAAGCCGGTGTCGTGTCCTTCCCACAGCGGGGAGTTCGCCGACATCGCCAGCACCGTCGGGAGCCATACGCGGATCCGGTTCAGCACGTCGACGCCCTGCGCCCGGTCCGGGACTCCGACATGCACGTGCATGCCCGTGATCAGCTGCTCGTCGACGAGGCGGGCGGCGTGGTTGCGCATGGCCAGGTAGCGGCTGACGGGGGTGACGGGAACCGGCGTGATGCCCTTGACCGGCGCGGTTCCGGTCAGCGCCGCCTTGCAGCCGCTGGCCTCGGCGGCGGAGCCGACGGCGTGCCGCAGGCGCAGCAGGTGTCCGCCGATCTCCCCCAGGTCGGTGCAGACGGGCGTGGCGACCTCGACCTGGGCTTGGAGGAGCTCGGCCTGCACCTGGTCCCCCGCGGACACCGGATCGAGACCGGCGGCGAGCCGTACCGCGGCACCGTGGGGGACCGGCAGACCCGTCTCCGGATGGACCAGCAGATACTCTTCCTCGACCCCGACAGTGATCATCTGTGTGCGTACCCTGCCGTCGTCCGATGCGTGCGAGCGATGTGTGCGTCCGTCTGCCCGCCACGGCCGTTCCGCAAACCGGACGTCACTTGGGGTGAGCCGGTGCCGCTCCCGATTCCGGCCCCTCGCGGAAGCCGGTGTTCCGCGGTCGCCCGCCCTGCGTACCGCGGCGTGTACCCGACGGGAAGCCGGCCCAGGTGGCAGGGTGGACGGTATGTGCGGCCGTTACGCCTCCACCCGCAGCCCCCAGGACCTGTCCGGCCTCTTCGGAACCGCGCCGCCGGATCCCGGGCACCTGCTGGAGCCGAGCTGGAACGTCGCCCCCACCGACGCGGTGTGGGCTGTGCTGGAGCGTGCCGACCGCGAGAGCGGGCTGCTGGAACGCCGGCTGCGCCCCCTGCGGTGGGGGCTGGTGCCGTCGTGGTCCAAGAGCGCGACGGGCGGCGCGAAGATGATCAACGCGCGCGTGGAGACGGTGCACGAGAAGCCGGCCTACCGGCGCGCCTTCGCCAAGCGCCGGTGCCTGCTCCCGGCGGACGGGTTCTACGAGTGGGAGCCCGTGCCCGCCTCCGGCACCGCCAAGGCGTACAAGCAGCCGTACTTCATCCGCCCCGAGGACGGCGAGGTGATGGCGATGGCCGGGCTGTACGAGTTCTGGCGCGACCCCGCCGTCGCCGACGACGACGATGCGGGCGCGTGGTGGGCGACCTGCACCATCCTCACCACCGAGGCCACCGACGCGGCCGGCCGCGTGCACCCCCGCATGCCGCTGGCCCTCGCCCCGGCCGACTACGAGGCCTGGCTCGACCCGTCCCACCAGGACGCGGACGAGCTGCGCGCCCTCCTCACCGCTCCGGCGGGCGGCCGGCTGGACGTCCGCGCGGTGTCGACCGCGGTCAACAACGTCCGCAACAACGGCCCCGAACTCCTCGAAGCGCCGTAGTACGGGCCGTCGTACGGGCCGTCGTACGGGCCATAGCGAGGGCCGCTCCACCGCACCGAGAAGGGACCGCGGGTCTCCGGCCGTCCCGGGTGTGTACAGAATACTTGACATCATGTTGCGCTTGCTTGACACTCCAGGTGTCGGGTTTTCTTTACATGGGGAGCGGTCGTGGCAGTCGAGGAGAAACGCGCGTGGATCATGATCGTGGTGACGGTCGTGTCCTACGGGGCGTACCTGGCCGCGGTCCTGGGGCGGTCCGGGGACGGCCCGCTCGCCCAGGTGCCGTACGTCGCCGCACTGCTCTGGAGCGTCGGCGCGGCGATCGTCGCGTCGATCGCCCTGCACACCACCGTGGCGCTGCTCGCGCCCGAGGGGGAGAACACCAAGGACCAGCGCGACCGGGAGATCCACCACTTCGGCGAGTACATCGGACAGTCCTTCGTCGTGATCGGCGGTGTGGCCGGACTCGTGCTGGCCATGGCCGAGGCGGACCCCTTCTGGATCGCCAACGCCATCTACTTGGCGTTCGTCCTGTCGGCGCTCCTCGGATCCACGGCGAAGATCGCCGCGTACCGGTTCGGCTTCCAGCCGTGGTGAGGCCCACGAAGGTCACCAACACCATCCGCACCCTCCGCTTCGCCAACGGCGAGATGACGCAGGCCGAGCTCGCCCGCCGCATCGGCGTGACCCGGCAGACCGTCATCGCCATCGAGCAGGGCCGCTACTCGCCCTCCCTGGAGAACGCCTTCCAGATCGCCCGCGTGTTCGCCGTACCGCTCGACGCAGTGTTCCAGTACTCCGTGACCGAGGCAGAGGAAGACGACTCATGAAGGCCATCGTCCAGGACACCTACGGACCGCCCTCGGCGCTGCGGCTGGAGGAGACGGACCGGCCGGCGCCGGGCCGCGGCGAAGTGCTCATACGGGTCCACGCCGCGGGCGTGGACCAGGGCGTCTGGCACCTCATGGCGGGCATGCCGTACGCACTGCGCGCCATGGGCTTCGGCCTCCGGGCACCCAAGGCGCGCATCCGCGGCATGGACCTCGCGGGGCGGGTGGAGGCGGTCGGCGCGGACGTCACCCGCTTCCGGCCGGGCGACGAGGTGTACGGCAGCTGCGACGGGTCGTTCGCCGAGTACGCCTGCGCCAAGGAGGACGCGCTCGCGCCGAAACCGCGCAACCTCGGCTTCGAACAGGCCGCCGCCGTACCGGTCTCCGCCTGTACCGCGCTCAAGGCCCTGCGCGACGTCGGACGGATGAAGGCCGGGCAGTCCGTCCTCGTCCTCGGCGCGTCGGGCGGGGTCGGCACGTACGCCGTACAGCTGGCCAAGGCCTTCGGCGCCGCCCACGTCACCGGAGTCTGCAGCGCCGCCAAGGCGGACCTGGTCCGTTCCATCGGCGCCGACGAGGTCGTCGACTACGCGCAGCGGGACCCGGCCGACGGCAGCCGGCGCTACGACCTCATCCTCGACATCGCCGGCAACCGGCCCGTCTCCCGGCTCCGCCGCGCCCTCACCCCGCGCGGGACCCTCGTCATCGTCGGCGGCGAAGGGGGCGGCCGGTGGCTCGGCGGGAACGAGCGGCAGCTCGGCGCGCTCCTGCTGTCCCCCTTCGTCGGCCACCGTCTGCGCACCGTCGCCGCCATGGAGCACCACCACAGCGACCTCCAGGTGCTCAACGAGCTCATCGAGGCCGGCTCGGTGACCCCCGTGGTCGACCGGAGCTACCCGCTGGCCGAAGTTCCCGATGCCATCCGCTACCTGAGGGAGGGCCACGTCCGCGGAAAGATCGTGATCCGGCTATGAGCCGCCGAGCGTGACGCGGGCGGCGACCGGCAGGTGGTCGCTGCCGGTCGCGGGCAGCGTCCGGACCTCGGCCACCGTCGCCGAACGGGTCAGGACCTGGTCGATCCGGGACACCGGGAGGGCCGCGGGCCAGCTGAAGGCGATACCCCGTCGGGGCGCCCGCAGCCGCGAGGTGAGCGGGGCGAGACCGCGGTCGTCCACCGTGCCGTTGAGGTCGCCCAGCAGGATCACCGTGTCCAGCCGCTCCGCGGCGACGGCCGCACCCAGCAGATCCGCGCTCTCGTCCCGCAGACCGGAGCTGAAACCGCTCGGCCGGATCCGCACCGAGGGCAGGTGGGCCACGTACACGGCGATATCACCCCGCGGCGTGCGCACCCCGGCCCGCAGGCCACGGCTCCAGCCCTCCCCGATCCCGGCCGGCTTGATGTCCAGGCGCCGGACCTCCGTCAGCGGATGCCTCGACCAGAGCCCGACCGTGCCCTCGACCGCGTGGTGGGGGAACTCCGCCGCCAGGGCCGATTCGTAGACCGGCAGCGCGGCGGGCGTCAGCTCCTCCAGAGCGACGAGGTCCGGCGCGGCCCGCAGCAGTGCCGCCGCGGTGCCCGCGGGATCGGGGTTCTCGTCACTGACGTTGTGCTGCACCGCCGTCAGGTCGTGGGGGCCGCCGCCGGAGGGCAGCAGCAACCCGCCGAAGAGGACCCCCCACACGGCGGCGAGCAGCAGCAGGGCCGACAGGGCGGTGGCCGAGCGGCGCACCAGGGCCGCTACGAGCAGAACCGGAACCGCCAGGCCCAGCCACGGCAGGAAGGCCTCCAGCAGACTGCCGAGGCGGCCGACGCCGTTGGGCACGGTCCGGTGGAAGGCGAGGAGCCCGGCGACCAGGACGGCGAGCCAGGCCGTCACGCGACCCCGCGTCCAGGCCGAGCGGCCCCGCGCGTCCCTGCCGCGCCACCGACCGCTGCCGTGCCATCGACCGCTGCCGTGCCACCGGACGCCCGCCCGGCGCCACCGGCCACCGCCGCGCACACCACTGTCGACCTGCTCCACCAACGCCGTCCCGCCCCTCCGCCTTCGGACCCGGTTCCCGTCCCGCAGCCATGAGCACGACGCTGCCCGGTACGACGCACCAGCCACCGGCCGGGTTCCCTCCCACCGACGGACGGCGCATGGAAGAGTGATCGTCGGCATGTGACGAGGGGAGAGCCGCATGAGTGCTGCAAGGATCGCGATCGTGACGGGCGAGACCGGCGTCGACGAGGACCCGGACCTCCCCCTCGTCCTGGCGGCCCTGCGCGCCGCGGGACTGTCAGCGGAGGCCGTGGCCTGGGACGCCGACCCGAAGGAGTGGGACGGCTTCGACCTGGCGGTCATCCGCTCGACCTGGGACTACGTGGGACGGCTCGAGGAGTTCCTGGCCTGGGCCGACGCGACGGCCGAGGTCACCCGGCTGTGGAACCCGGCGCCGCTGGTGCGCTGGAACAGCGACAAACGCTATCTGCGGGAGCTCGCCGAGCGCGGAGTCCCCGTGGTGCCGACGCGCTTCGTCGAACCCGGCGGGCCCTGCGCCGAGGAGGACTTCGACGGGCCTCACGGAGTGGTGGTCAAGCCCACGGTCTCCGCGGGCGCCCGCGACACCGCACGGTACGAACCCGGCCACCAGGCGGATGCCATGGCCCACGCCCGGCTGCTGCTGGACCAAGGCCGTACCGCCATGGTCCAGCCCTACCTGCGCCGCGTGGACGAGGGGGAACGCGCCCTGGTCTTCTTCTCCGGCACCTTCAGCCACGCCATCCGCAAGCAGTCCGTGCTCACCGAGGCGGGGGTGACGGACAACTTCCGGGTGCCGCACCCAGGGGCCACCCCGTACCGGCCCTCCGAGGCGGAGCTCCGGACGGCGCGGCAGGCGCTGGCCGCGGTCCCGGCACCGGGCGACCTGCTGTTCGCCCGAGTGGACCTGGCACTGGACGAGACCGGGCGACCGGTGGTCATGGAGCTGGAACTCATCGAGCCGAACCTGTTCCTCCGGCTCGACCCACAAGGGCTGGAACGTTTCGTCGAAGCCGTGGCGGCCGAGGTCCGGCACGCCACGGCTTAGGGGCCACTCCAGCCGACGGCTCCGCTAGCCCAGCCCGAGGCGGATCCGCCGACGGCGGCGCAGGAAGAGGCCGACGGCCGCCCCGGCCAGGGCGGTCGCCGCCACACCCGCCGTCGTCCACCAGACGGCGTCCCCCTCGGCGTCGGAGTCGGAGGCCGGCACCTGCGCCGCGGACGCGGCCGGGGCGGCGGCCGACGGGGAAGCGGCCGACGGCTGCGCGGCGGACGGGATGCCCGGAGCCGCGGCGGAGGCGGTCGGCGCACCGGTGGCCGGCGCCGGGTCCACCACGGGTACGGCGACTTCGAGGTCTCCGTGCCCGAGGGACGGGAACCCCACGTCGACGCTGACCTTCCAGGAACCCGGCGGCAGGGCCTCGGCCGTGGTCCAGCCGGCGGGTGCCGCGGCGGGATCGCGCACCAGGCGCCAGGGGCCCAGGGTGCGGGCGCCGTCGACGCTGACCGCGTTCACGGTGGCGGCGACCGCCTCGTCGACGGCGTCCCCGTCGTTCTCCCAGGTGATGTCGGCGGTGACGTGGCCCGCCCGCTGCCCGGTCACCACCACCTTCACGGTGTCTCCGTGGGCGTGGGCCGCAACAGGGGTCAGCAACATGAGGCCGAGTGCGGTCAGGACGGCCGAGAAAGCGATTCGTATGCGCATCGTCGGGGTGCTCCGGTCGAGATGAGGGGGACCGGCGGACGGCCGCGCGGGGCGGCCGTCCGCCGGGGCGGGTTCACGGCGTCAGGGCGTCACGGCGGCGGGGCCGCGAGGGCCCGCGGAGCCGTGGCGTCGCGTCGCGACAGGGCTCAGCCGGCCTTCTGGACGGTCCAGGCCTGAGCCGCGCGGCCGTCCGCACGCTGGAGGTCGAGCAGCCAGTTCCCGTAGTAGGGGCGGTTGCTGACGGTGAGGGCGAAGCCGCCGCTCGCGTCGGTGACGGTGACCGCGCCACCGCGGGAGGCCAGCTTCCAGGCCTGCGCGCCGTTGCCCTTGTCGCAGGGCTGCTGCGCGACCCACATGCCCGCGGCGGGCGTGCCGCCCGGCTGCAGGCACTTGCCGGAGACCGCGGACCGCATGCGGACCTGGCCGTTGCCGGCGTCGTCGAAGAACCACTGCTGCTGGGCGTACCCGTTGGCGCGGCCGCCGACGAGCACCGTGCCGTCGGCGGTGCGGCCGCCCCATACCTCGGCCGCCATGCCGGTGCTGCCGTTGCCGAGCGTGTACTTGCTGCCCGGGGTGGTCGCCCCGCCGCCCGTTCCCGGCGTCTTGAAGGACGCGGCCTTGCCGGGTCCGCTGTCACGCCCGGAGCTGTCGCGGACGGAGACGGTGACCGAGTACGACGTGTCGGGCTGCAGGTTGTAGATGCGCAGCGCCTGCGACTGGACCCAGGTCAGGTGCTTGCCGTTCAGGAGGACCTGGTACCAGGAGGCACCCTCGACCTTGGGCCAGCTCACCACGACGGAGTCGGACTGGATCTGGGCCGCCGTCGCGGCCGGGCCGCCGCCGGGCTTCTTCGTCGGCGTGGGCGTCGGCTTCTTGGTCGGCGTCGGGTTCGGGTTCGGGCCCGGGTCTGTGCCGTCACCGCCCTTCGTGCGCATCAGGAACTGGTTGTCGGCGATGTTCCAGTGCGTGGCCAGGTAGCTTCCGGCCTTGGGGCTGGTGTGGAAGTAGTCGTCGTGGTTGCAGTCCAGGATGTTCTCGGACGCCTGGTTGGTGCAGACGTTGCGCATCTGCGGGTAGTAAGGGGTGTCCGAGTAGCACATGACGTCGTACTCGTCGGTGCAGTGGGCGCCACGGCTGGTGTTCGGGGCGCTGTTGTTGACCGCGCCCAGGTTGTGCCCGAGCTCGTGAGCGGCGGTGTGGCCGCCCCAGCAGCCGGAGTCCGTACGGCCGTAGGACGGGCCGAAGTTGCTCTGGTTGGCCTGGCCGGGCCGCTCGTCGCCCGCGAAGGTGCCGATGCCGCAGTAGACCTGGGTGTCCGCGAAGATCATGTACTTGCGGTCGCGGCGGTCGAGGCCCTTGCCGGCGAGCGCGTTGTTGGTCGCGCTGAACTCGGTCAGTGCCGAGGCCGGGAGCTCGATGTTGAGCACCGTGGGGGTGCAGTCCGCGGCCGTGACGTAACGGATGTGGCGTACGCCGCCGGTCTCCTGGGCGCTCGCCGAGTAGATGAGGTCGGCGTCGGCCGCCCACTTGCGGAACGAGGCGACGTACTCGGAGTAGCGGTCGTTGCCGGGGGCGTGGACGTACACGACCTGCACGCGGTTGCCGGTGCTGCCGTCGCCGTCGCACTGGACGGTCTGGCCCGCGGGGCCCGCGGCGACGGCCTGGCTACCGCCGGCGGCGGCCGGTTCGGGTGCCTTCGCCTTGGTCGCCGCGGCGTCGGCGGCGGGCGCGTCCTGAGGACGCCCGCCACCTTCCTTGGAGGCAGGGTCTTCGGCGGCGGGGCGGGAGGGATCCGCCGCCGGAGCGGTCTCCTTGACGGCCGGGGCGATGTCCTTCGTGATGTCGACGCCCTTGGGCGGGGCGTCGGGGCCGTGGGTACACAGGCCGGTGTCGGTGCGGTAGACACCGACGCACCGGTCGCCCTTCGGCGCGGCCTGGAGGCCGTCGTAGATCATGCCGCGCTCGTTCTCGTTGGCGGGCGCGGCGGCGATCGGCTCGGGCTCCTGGTCCCGGGCGGGCGCGGCGGCCGGTGCGGCGGCCTCCGCGGCCTGAACGGGCGACACCGCCTGGGCGCCGTCGCCGAGTCCGGAGTAGGCGATGCCTGCGGCTATCACCGCCGCCGTTGCCGTGGCGGCGGTGATGAGTATCAACCTCCGCGGTTTGCGGCGGTGGTCGGCGGCGGCGCGACGTCTGCGTCGTCCTGTCATGGGCACCTCAAATCATTGTCGAAAGACTGGGTGCGCGGAAGCCTGCCAGACGAATGCCGCGGAGAATTCGGACAAACGGGAGCGTGCTTCGAGAAATCATTCCGTTACCTGTTCACCTGATTTGACGAACAGTCAATTAGCAATAAAACAAGGTGAGTTACGCGCGTCGCGCGGCAATGGTCCAGGCCATTCGGGACGGGTTGTTATCAAATCGAGATACTATGCGGAGGCTTATTGACGGGAATTCAGTCAGGAATTCACCTAATTACTACCTGTCGAATTCCCTCCGTCACGACCCGTGAGGAGTCGTCAGTGCGCGCGCCCCGCCCAGCAGTCGGGCCGCGACCCGCAGGCCGCCCCGGGTTGTCGTACCCCGCCCCTGCCACCGGAATGCCCGCACGCTCACGATCGAGAGGGTTCGGTGCTGCACCCCCGTTCCGAAGAGGCGTACGCCGCGTTTCGTTCCGGATCGGGTGAGTTGGGTGCCACGCTGGGGGAGACCGCCTGGCTGGGATGCGGGAAGGCGCACCGTGCCATCTGTCCGGCCGGGAATGACTGTGCTCCCTGCCCGAACGCCGTGGCGGAAGGGGCAGGGCATCTGCCGCACGTGCGCGGGGAAGCACCTACGCGGCCTGTCGAGTGGTTCAGGCTGGACGACTGCGAGATGAAGAGCGCGGGTTGTCGACCCCGGCAGTTCCACAGCGTGCGGTCGCGGAGCAGCCGTGCGTCGTCTCCGTGGACTTGGTGAAGAGCCAGGAAGGAGCCAGACGTCTCGGTGCGCGCGCTGGGGTTGCTGCGCCGTCTGGCCGATGCAAGGTCCGGACCGCGGACGACGACGGCTGACGCGTGGTCATGGGTCCGGGGCACCGGCCTGGTCATCCCGCACCGTCGCGAACGCGGTCAGACCGAACTGCCTGCATGGAAGGAGGAGTACAACACATCCCACCGCAAGGTCCGGCCCGCGTCGAGCACGTCTTCGCGCGGATGAAGACCTGGAAGATCCTTCGCGACTGCCGTCTGAAGGGCGACGGCGTTCATGCCGCGATGCTCGGCATCGCCGGACTGCACAACCTTGCCCTCACGGGATGACTCCCGCCCCACACGAGACCACCTTCAAGAGAGGCCCGAGGAAGACGGCTCCCTAGCGAGCTGGAGGCCCGGCTGGCGGGCTGTACGGGCGTGGCTGGGCTGGCAGCAGAAGCTGGCCGATCGGGCGATCAGCGAGCTGGAAGCAAACCTGGCCGCCGAGGCGGCCCGCCGGCTCCCGCCCCCACCGCCGGACTGGAAGCTCGAATCCATGCGGACCGGGTCCGGGCCGAAGGCGCTTCGCGTCCGCGCCGGGGACTGGGCGACGAGCGGTGGCAAGCCCCTCGGCCGTGAGGAAGCCCGCCGGATGCTCGCCGAGGGCGTCGGGCGCTGCCCCTACCGCAGTCCCGAGAACGCACTCGGAAGGGTGCGGCCTTGGCCGGCAGAGCCGCTACGGGGGCCGCGCCCCGGCCTTCGGGCGGCTGGCCCCTTAGACCGCGACAGCGTGCAGCCACGGGAGGCTCCTCGCGCGGGTGCGAAGCGCCAGCGGGCCCACCGGCGCCCGGCCACCGGCGTCCGCAGGGGCGGCGCCGGAGCGAACGGCCCGGGACGGGTGCGCCGCTCCGGCCAACCCATAACGCCGTCCTCCCCGAAAAGGTCACTCCCGCCTGCGCTGGCCTATGCGGCCGGTCGGTCGACGGATAGGGCCTGGAGGAGATCGCCGACCTGCTGGTCGGGCAGAGCGTGGGCGGCGTCCGCCGAGGCGACGATGCCGACCAGGCGGTGCCCGTTGATGACGGGCAGGCGCCGTACCTGGTGCTCGCCCATCGTGCGCAGGATCTCGGCTGCGTCGTCGTCGGCGCCGGTGGTGACGGCCTCACCCTGGGCGAGGGCGCCAGCCTTGACCCGGGCGGGGTCCTTGCCCGCTCCCAGGACCTTCACGACGATGTCGCGGTCGGTGAGCATGGCCTCGCGCTGGTCGAGGCCCCCCGAGCCTTGATCAGCGCCGGTCCCGCTTCGGTGGCAATCGATCAAGGTCGCGGTGTCATAGGACACCCGGGAGCGTGCGCCTTACGGCGGTCTCCATCGGGCCGGTATCCCTGGGGCCGGTGCGAGGCGAAGGAAGGACCCGGGGTGGTGTTGCGGCCGCCGGGTGAGCCGATGCTGGCGCAGGCTGCGGAGTCGGTTCCGGGCCCCGGTCTGCTGCGTGATCTTGCGTTTGAGCAGAAGTTCGACAGTTCACCAGACACGTCGTGATGTCTCATCCGGGCAGCCCTCGGACGGCCCGTCACGGCATGGGAAGCGCCAGTACCCACGTATCGTATCCGGGGCAAAGCAAGGCGCCAGGGCCACTCACAGGCCGTCTGGCACCGCCGGAGAGCCCCTGGGCCACGGCTTCTGCTTCACTCCGCCGGGCGATGCCTGCTGAGTGTCCGCACCGGAGCTGACGTGCCGCTGGGTCTCCTGGGGGCCGTGCCAGTCCAGGCACATCACGGTGGCGTCGTCCTCGAGCCGGCCGTCGGCGGCATCCCGGACTGCGGACGTCAGCGTCAGCGCGGCCTCCCGCGGGTGCAGGTCCCGAGTGTGCTCCAACAGGTCCGGCAGGTCGACTTTTTCTCCATGACGTTCGAGCATGCCGTCGGTGAGCATGAGCAGGCGGTCACCGGGGCGCAGATCGATGTCCTGAACGCGGTAGGGGTGGGACGTGAGGGACAGGGACAGCCCGAAGGGATGGTCCACCTTGCAGGGGATCGTCTCCGCAGCCCCCTCGCGCATGCGTAGTGGCCAGGGGTGTCCGGCGTTGACGAGTTGGGCCTGTCCGCTGTGGAGGTTGATGCGCAGCAGCTGGCCGGTGGCGTGACCGTGACCGTGGGCGGCGAGTGCCTGATCGGCTCGGTGGGCCTGATCGGCCAGGCCGGCTCCTGCGCGGCGGGCGCCGCGCAGGGCGCTCACCAGGACCGTGGCGGTCAGGGCGGCGTCGATGTCGTGGCCCATAGGATCGGTCACCGACAGGTGCAGGGCGTCGCGGTCCAGGCTGTAGTCGAAGGTGTCGCCGCTGAGGTTTTCGGAAGGCTCCAGGTTCCCGCACAGTGTGAACTGTGCCGCCTCGCACGACAGTGACGGGGGCAGCAGCTGGTACTGGATCTCTGCCGCCAGGGTAGGGGGGATGGAGCGTTTGCCCCACGTGTAGAGGTCGGTGAAGCGTCCGTTGGCGATCACGATGTAGGCCAGGATGTGGGCGGCTTCCCCGACCGCGCCAAGGATGTCCTCGCTGGGAGCGGTCGGCAGGAGGAGTTCCAGCAGCCCGATCGCGTCCCCTCGATTGGTGACAGGCGCGATCACACGCTGTCCCTGATCGGTCGCTTCCTGATACAGCCGCTGGGTGCGGATCACTTCCTCGTAAGCGCTGCCGAGCGTGGGTATCCGCTCCGCCTCCCGGCGGCCCTCCGCGGCACCGGCCGTGTACAGCCGCGCCACTGCTTTCCCCGTCAGGTCCACGATGAGGAAGGAGACCTTCCTGGCCCCGAAACGCCGCCGCAGGTCCTCCGCGATCACGTCTACGGCCTCCACCGGCGCCGCCGTCTCCGCTGCGGTCAGAAGCCGGGGAAGCTCACTCTGCCCACCGCTCACGATGACGGCTCCCTCCACCGGCTTCTTTACCAGCTTGAGAGCCTCCACCGTCAGCGTCAAACTGTGGCCAGTCGGCCATGACCACAACGTTGGCAGCTCTCGGGCTGCTGGGTCCGCTCGCCGACCTGCACTTCATTCCCTTGGCTCGTATTGACGCCGGGGTCCCCGAGATCGCTCCGTCCGCGCTGCGTATGAGGGAGTCCCGCTACAACAAGTTGCGGGCAAAGAAGATCACCTAAACCAGCATGCCAGCGACAGCACCCCGCTCGCGGGAAGCCTTGTGAATCGGTCGGCGACTGTGACGGCGGGAGTCCCACCCGCAGCTGACAGCGCCAGCGGACTCGGAGGACGCGGTCCGAGGCAGAGTGGGAATGAGCGACGCATCCACAGCATGCGGACCGCCTCCCGCTCCGTGGGCACCGCGGCCAGGACGTCCAGCGCGCTGCGCAGCTCTTGCCCACCACCCGTCGTCGAGGCCCGGGTTCGCCAGGAGTTCAGGGGTGTCGGGGGAGACGACGGGGTGGGCGATGCGGGTGAGCAGGTCGGCGTTGCGTGGTCGCACAGGCGGGCCGCCGCCAGGCCGTAGGTGAGCAGTGCGTGGACGAGGACTACGCAGTGGCCCTGGTCGTCGAGATCGGGCGCGTTGGGCATCCCGAAAGCGGTTCCGGTTCGCCATCGGCTACTGGCCGTGCGGTGCGTTCGGTTCGTGCTCCGCGTACATCCCCGTGAGTTCGGCGGCGATCCGGGCCAGCCACTGCCGTACCTCCGGCGGCTCCAGTACCTCGACCCGCGCTCCCAGCCCGGCCAGATGTCCTGCCAGGGCCTTGGCGGCCGGGCCGTCGACCCACACCTCGGTCCAGCCGTCGGGCAGCGGATCGCCGACGCGCACGCGGCCGCCGAGGAACCGTTGCAGCAGGGCCAGCGTGTCGGGGTGGACGCGGGCCCGGGCGGTCACCGCGTACATGCCGTCCTGAAAGGCTCCGGACAGCGTCTGCCAAGCCGTGGCGAGGTCGAAGTCGGGCGGCCGGGCCACCGGTTCGCCTGTCGGCTCAACGGAGGTGACCCGGCTGAGCCGGAAGGTGCGCAGGCCCTTGTCCGTACCGGCGACAAGGTAATCCACGCCCGCCTTGGTCACGAGCCCGAGGGGGTCGACGGTGCGTTCGCCGGCTGGTTTGCCGACGCCCGCGTACCCGAGGTGGACGCGGATCCCGTCCACGACGGCGCCCTGGAGCGCGGAGCGGTGGGCGGCATCGGCGGTGAGGGCGTTGCGGGACCAGTCCGTGGCGTCGACGACCCCCGCGCGAGTCGCGGCTTGGGCCTGCGCCCGCATGGTCGGCGGCAGGGCCCGGACCAGCTTGCGCAGGGTGGTGCGCAGTTCGGGGGTGGCCGACAGGGGGCCGGTGACGAGGAAGAGCGCCCGGGTCTCGTCGGCGGTCAGCCCGGTGAGGTTGGTACGGGCCCCGCCGACGAGGGACCAGCCGCCGCCGCGGCCGCGTTGCGAGTAGACGGGGATGCCTGCCGCAGCCAAGGCCTCCAGATCTCGGCGCGCGGTGCGCTCGGACACCTCCAGTTCGGCGGCCACTTCGGGGACGGTGACGCGGCCGCGTTCTTGGAGGAAGAGCAGGGTCGCCACCAGCCGGTCGGCTCTCATGTGCCCTTTTCCTCCTTCGTGGGTGGCGCGTCGTCGCCTTTCATTCTCTTCGGAAAACAGGCCAGAAGGTGGCCACTTTTGCTTACAGGATGAACCCATGAACAAGACCGAACAGCTCATCGAGACCCCCTCCGACTCCACCGGTACCGTCGCCGCCCCCTTCTCCTTCGATCCGCGGACCGACCTCGCCGCGGCCGTCGAGCTGGCGGGCCGTACGCTGGCCGCCGTCCGGCCCGAGCAGTACGACGCCCCGACCCCCTGCGAGGAGTTCGATGTACGGCGGCTGTCGAGCCACCTCGTCGCCGTCGTGCGCCGGATCGCGGTGATCGGGCGCGGCGAGGACCCGTTCAGCGTCCCGTCCTTCGCCGACGAGATCGCCGACGGCGCATGGGCGGCGGCCTGGGCGCCGGGTGCCCGTGAGGTCGCCGAGGTGTGGGCGGATCCGGGCATCCTCGGCCGGCAGCTGCGCCTGCCGATGGGCGTCCTGCCGGGCGCGGCCGCCGCGGCCGTCTACACCCACGAACTCACGGTGCACACCTGGGACCTGGCCAGGGCGACCGGACAGGCCCCGGACTGGGACCCGGCCCTCATCGAGCGTGTGATCGGTGTCGTACGCCGCGCGCTGCCGGCCGAAACCCGCGGCGGGCGGATCCCCTTCGCAGAGGTGGTGGCCGTGGGACCCGAGGCCCCGGCCATCGACAGGCTGGTGGCCTGGGCCGGACGCCGGCCCTGAGGTCCCCGGGGCGGGGGACGGCCTCCTGGGCGCACCGGCCGGCGTGCCGGCCTTCGCGCGCAGGTTTCTGAACCCGCGGCGGACCCGGGCAGGGGTGAGTCTGTTCGGTTCCGCCGGCCTCTCCCACGGGCGGCGGAGATCACGCGTGAGGGGGCGGGCGAGGCGGAGCTGAGCGTGCGGGGCCAGCCATGTCCAGCCGACAGTTGGCCGGGTGAGTGGGCTGGGTGGCCTGCGAGGTAGCGGAGCTACGCACGTTCCGTGAGTACCGCCAGGAGACCGTGATCCAGCACACATTAATCAGAGCGATGACTTTGCTGGTCTCGGTCGGTCGGATGAGCGACAACGCAACTTGAGGAAGGCTCGTTCATGACCCCCACGCGCAGTGCATCCCAACATGTCGCTCCCGTAGCGCCCGCGTCCCGCGCGGCGGTACGTCGGTGGCTGGCTGGCGGCATCGCGGCCGGTCCGGTGTTCCTCGTGGCCGGAATCGCGCAGGGAGCCGCCCGTGACGGCTTCGATTTCAGCCGGAACGCCCTCAGCCAGCTTGCGCTCGGCGAGGCTGGCTGGGTTCAGACGGTGAACTTCCTGCTCGTCGGCACCCTGCTGGTTACGGGTGCGGTCGGTCTGCGCCGGGTGCTGGGTGGGACCCCCGGCGGCACCTGGGGGCCGGTCCTGACCGGTGTCTTCGGTGCCTCTTTCTGGGCCGCGGCGGCCTTCCCGGCCGACGCCGGAGCGGGCTTTCCCACCGGAGCGCCCGACGCGACCGTGATGAGCGGCCACGGTGTCGTCCACATGGCCGCCGGCATGGTCGGCTACCTCGCTCTGTGTGCCGCCTTCGTCGTGCTCGCCGGCTCGCTCGCCGCCCGGGGCCACCGCAGGTGGGCCGTGGCCTCGCGTCTCGTCCCCGTCGCCGTCCTCGCCGGCTTCGCGGCCTCCGCCGCCTCCGTCCTGGCCTTCACAGCCGGAGCTGGCCTTGGCCTGCTGTGGCTGACAGCGGTGACGACACGCCTGGCTTCCGATCCAGTGAACCGCTAACCGCTGGTCCCTCGCGTACGGGGGCAGGCACAACGTGGCGTCGACGTGGAGGAGCATGTTCAGCTCCTCCACGTCGTAGCGGGAGAAGGCCGTGGCGTACCGCTCGGCCACCGTGGCTCGGCCCCGCTGCAGCGCGCTGTTGGTTGAGGCGACGGTGCAGCTTGGTGGCGATCCGGTACCCCCACGTCCGCAGCGGCCTTCGGCGTTACCGGGCGAGGAGGGCGCTGACGGTCTTGCCGCCGGCCGCGCGGCGGGTGACCGCGGTGGCGCGGGCGAGGCGGTTGACCATGGGCCAGCCGAAGCCTCCGGTGCCGCCGTTCAGGTCGGGGGTGCGCATGCGCGGGGCCCGCGGACTGCGGTCGTGGACGGTCACCTCGATGCTGTCCGGCCGCGCGGTCAGGTCCAAGGTGCAGGTGCCGCCTCCGTGGCGCAGGGCATTGGTGACGAGCTCCGAGACGACCAGGACCACGGTGTCGGCGGCCTCGGCCGCGATCGGGTGTACGAGGCGGTCGAGGAAAGCCCGAGCGCTCTCGCGTGCGCCGGCGACGGATGTCGCTGAGCGGACGGTTGCGACGTTGACGCTCATCGTGTCCATCAGGTCACCCTGGTCTCTGGATCGTCAATGCCCGGTCCTGTCTGCCCGGCTTGTGCCCGCCCGGCGACCGGCTAACCCGGCAGCGGCAGGGCCTCCGACGCTGTTCGAATGATCACGCGCGAAGCCTGCGGCGGCTGCAGTGCCGAGCCAGACGCGGTGCCACCTGCCGTAGGGCTGTGGCCGCACCGGGGTGGAGCCGCTCCTCGCCCCGTCGTCGTTCGAGGTCGATTACCTCACTGTCGAACACGCGGAAATCTATGTTGGTTGGAGTAGACATTAGGCATCCGCCTGGTTATGGTTTCTCACGTAACTAAGAAGGACCGCAGGGCCTGTCTCACGTAACTAAGAAGGACCGCAGGGCCTGGCAGAGACGAACTGCCGGGCGGCAGTACACGCAGTTGCAGTTCGCAGGACGGTGCGGTGACGGAGTTTCGAAGCCAGGGTTGTTGCAGGACGGCGACGGGACTGGTGACCGGACCGGGTGGCCCGCAGTGATCAGGGGCCGCCGCGAGCAGTACCGCAGTTAACGCAGTAGCAGTACCCGTAGTAAGCGCAGTGGCAGTACCAGCAGTGAAGTCAGTGAGCAGTACCTCGGTGAAGGCGTCGGCTGCGGGCGCGCGCACCGGGAAGTTCGGCAGTGGGGTTCCAAGCCAGAGCAGACGCAGGATGGGCGACGGGGCTGGCTGCCGAAGAGTGGCGCTGGGTGAGGCCACCAGCAGTTCGCAGTATCAGCAGTGCGCAGTTCCCGTTTGGTAAGTGATTGATCCAGAGGGAAGAACGGAGGAGCCGAGCGCCATCAGGATCGCCCGGGCGGAAGTCTGAGTCCGGGTACCGCAGGACATCGATAGTGAGGTGGTCTCCGGTCACGCATCCGCGATCCCCGCACCCCCGACGGCGTATCGGTCGGGTCTGCGGAAACAGAAGGCCGGCGCAGTAACAGGGCCGGCAGATGGTGTAGCAGTTCCTTCGGGGCCCTGGTGCCATTGGCGCCAGGGCCCCTCCACGCGTTCCACAGAGAGGTGTGATGACAGCAGACGACACGCTCGGCCGTCTTGATGACGACGATTACCCCGCCTACACCATGGGCCGGGCCGCCGAGATCCTCGGCACCACCCAGGGCTTCCTGCGCGCCATCGGGGAGGCCCGCCTCATCACTCCGCTGCGCTCGGCGGGCGGCCACCGCCGCTACTCCCGCTACCAACTGCGCATCGCAGCCCGCGCCCGGGAGCTCGTCGACCAGGGCACCCCCATCGAGGCCGCCTGCCGCATCGTCATCCTCGAAGACCAGCTCGAAGAAGCGCAGCGCATCAACGCCGAGCACCGCCGCGCCGCCGGATCGGCGAACCCTCCGGCCGCGGCCTGAGACGGCCGGAGCCGATGCGCTGCCTTGGAACAGCAGGCCCGCGGGGGCCGGGCGTGATCCCTACTCCTCGGCGAGCCGCCCGCCCCTACACCCGGACCACTGTCCTGGCGGGCCGCCAGGGTCTTGTCCATCGCGTGCGTGAACTAGATCTGGAGACCGTGCCCGCCGTCCGCGACGCGGTCCGCAGCTGCCTCGACAACCGGCCCGCCCGGCTGCGCATCGAGATCAGTGGGGTGTCGTTCTGCGACTGCTCCGGCCTCGGCGCCCTGCTGTGGGTGAAGGCCGAAGCGGCTCGCACCGGAACCGGTTTCCCTCAGCGGCCTGCCTCAGCCCATCGTCGCCAGCGTCCTGGACGCCACCGGCGCGGGCGCCCACCGCCGGCCTGGCGCCGCAACCGGCGGAGGGGAGCGGCGGTGGCTCTCTGGCGTGAAGTCCTGGCGGCACTGGCCGACGACGGCCTCGACGACGGCAGCCGGGAGCAGGTCCTGGCGTGCGGTGCCGCGCACCTTGCCGCCAACCGGGCCACGCAGGCAGAGCCGGCAAGCATCGAGGACGTCATGCGTATCGCGTTCGAGGAGTTCTGCCTGCTCCTGGACTCCGAGACCGCCCGCACTGCCCTGAACGAATCCGGGCAAGGAACCGGGTAACCGGCCGGGGGGCTGCGCGTTGAACTGGATATGACCACGACGACGATGCGGCTCGCCCCGGTCATCGGCGGACAGCGAAGAGGCGGAGAAATGGTTCCCCCCGACTGGGAGCCGATCTACGCCGCCCTCGTCCAGGAGTGGCTGAACGCAGGACGACGCGTCCCGGGCCGGCACGACGAGGAATGGGCCATCCTCGCCCGCCGCTGCCCCCGGCCCCAACCCTGACCCACCCGCGTGGTGCCCGTCCCGAGCCGGGCATCACACCCGGGGAGCGAGCCCCCGTATCGGAGCGCTTCCCGGGGGCTGCCGGAGCGGCTCCGTGGTTGGGCCGGCCGCTCCGGCAGCCACCCTGCCCGGCGGTCAGCCCAGCCGCTCGGCGTTGAGCCGCTCGCGCAGGTACAACAGGGCCGCCGCGTCCGCGACCTCGGCCAGCACTACCAGCAGGCAACGGATCCGCTCGTCATCACCGTCACGGACCGCGCCCACGATCTGCTCCACCCTCTCCCTGCCCTGAGCGGGGATCCCCGCTCCTGCGCCCGGCCGGGCTTTCGTGCCCTCGTTTTCGCAGCTCACCGCCACAGCAGACCGCAGCCGCGCCGGGCTGCCCAGAGCGCGAGGCAGTGACGACGGCCCCTGACACCGGGGGGCGGGGCAGGGGCCGTCACGCGCCGTCCGTGGGGGGACGTGGGCGGCGCGCCTGTCGCCGCCATCAACAACAGGGGTCCCGCCAGATCACGCGAATGACCGATCGTGCCCCGATGTCCGCGCACGCCGGCTTCGTCAGACCCCTTCGGCTGCGGCCCCCGTGCTTGGTGGGGAGCCGCAGCCGTGCTGGGCTCAGATGCGGGCGCGCCCGTAGTACTGGCCGAGCTGGTCGCGGTAGGCGGCGTTGCCGCGGTGCTTCTCCTTGTCGTACTCGGGCGAGTCCTTGATCTGGTCCTTGGTGAGGCTGACGCTGACCGTCTTCTCCTTCGCGTCGACACGCACGACGGTGCCGGCGGGCAGCAGGACTTCCTTGCCGAAGATCCAGGGCCCGGTGTCAACGACGAGGTAGGAGGAGCCGACCTCTTCGGTGGCCTCGTCGACCTTGCCGATGTGCCCGTCACTGGCCTCGACCTTGAAGCCGACCAGGCTGGTGCCGGGCGTGTAGTGGGACTCCGGGTTGTAGCTCCACATGTCGGTCACGTTGGTGGGTCTCCTTCTCGAGTAGAGCCGGCCGCGCTCATACGGCGGGTCAGGTGTGCAGGAGGCTGTTGCGGCCGTCGTGGCCGTCCGCCTCCTCCTCGTCGAGCCAGTGCCCGCCGTTCGCGAGGTAGCGGAACCCGTGGCGCTGGTTCACCGGGAGGGTGACCGTGACCGCGCGGGTGCCGTCGGGGCGCTCGGCCATCGGGTGGGCGCCGGGCCGCCAGTCGTTGAAGTCGCCGACCACACTGACCTCACCGGCCGGATGACCGGCGGGCAGGACGAACGTGATCTCGGTCCGGTTCTTACGCCGGGTGCGCTCCAGCATCGACGGTCTCCTCACATCAGGGGCAATGGCTTCGCCATCCCTGCCCGCTGCGGCGCCATCGGCAGCGCGGGACTACGCCATACGCCACAGCAGCCACCCGGACGGCCGCACCCGCCCAGGCGGCGGCCGGACCCACTGGGGCCGGGCGCTTCAGCGGGCCGGGCGGTGGGTGTGCGCCACGCGGAGTGGCCCGCGAGGTAGAGCACGTCGGCGACGAGGAGGAGCACGGCGGGCAGTCAGCGCACCGCGGCGTAGACCTCGGCGGCGTGGGTGATGAACCAGCGGCTGTCGTCCGGTTCAGCGCCCGAGCCTGCAGGTGCTCATACATGACGCCGTAATGCTGCACGTCGGATCGTTTCTCCAGATAGAGGCCGCTGGTGGACCGTTCCAGACACACCGTCCCCCCGCCCGAGGCGTCCGCGAAGCGGAGGACGGAGAACTGCCCCGAGACGCCCGCATGGGCTCCGACCTTGTGCGGGAGGACCTGCACGGTCACGTGCGGCTGCGCTCCGAGATGGTTCAGGTGCTCCAGCTGTTCACGCATGATGGCGGGGCTGCCGACCGCCCGGCGCAGTGCCGATTCGTCCAGCACCGCCCGGAGGCGGAAGGACCGGGCCGGGTGGTGGACCCGGTTCTGCCGACGCAGCCGCACCTCAAGGCGCGCGGCGGCCTGTTCAGCCGTGGCCAGAGGGATCGTTTCCGCGATGACCGCGGCCGCGTAGGCAGGCGTCTGCAGCAGACCGGGGACCACCAGCGGCTCGTAGGAGCAGGCCGCGGGGGTCTCGCTCTCCAGGCCGACGTAGACGGCGTACGGGACCTCGCCGAAGGTGACCCACCAGCCCTGGCGGCCCGATTCGGACTGCGTCGGCCTGCCGCATCAGGGAGTCGACGGGCTGGGGGGTCGTTGCCGAGGTCTGGCTCCGTGGCCTGGTCTTCCCTCGGCCGTACCCCAGATGCAGCCGAAGCGCGACGCGCGCGGTGCCGGGCGTTAGGGATGCGTAAAAGTTGGCGGTGGGAATTCGTCAGGAGGTTCCGCCTGTCCTGCGGACCCCGGAGGCTGGCGAGCGGGTTCCCTGACTGTGCCCTGCCTGCTGTGCTGGGGTTGTTGAGGTCAGGATCGGCACACCGGATGGTGTGGAGTGAGCGGGGCAGACGGGCAGAGCGGGTCAGGGGAGCCGAATGGTTCGGTGCGGATGCGCGCCGACGGCAGGCCCATACTCGAAGATCGTCGCGAGGCCCTGAACCAGTGGCCGTCGTGCACACACGCCGCGCAGGCCGGGAAGGGTTGATGGGGGCTATGAAGGACGCGAATGAGCCGGTCATGCCGGAGGTGGTCGACAGTCCCGCGCTGCGGGAGCAGCCCACGGGCAAGGTGGCGCAGTGGATGCTGCGCCACCGGGTGCAGCCGGTGGGGCCGGCGGCCGGTGAGGGGCATGCCGAGCCGCACGCGTGGTGGAAGGTGATGTGCCTGACCGGCGTCGACTACTTCTCCAGCCTCGCCTACGTCCCCGCGATCGCGGCCCTCGCCGCCGGGGCGGTCTCGCCTCTGGCGACGCTGATAATCGTGGCGCTGACCCTGCTGGGCATGCTGCCGATGTACCGGCGGGTGGCGAAGGAGAGCCCGCACGGCGCCGGTTCGGTGGCCATGCTGGAGGACCTGCTGCCGTTTTGGTGGGGCAAGCTGTTCGTGCTGGTCCTGCTCGGCTTCGTCGCCACCTCATGGATCATCACCATCACCCTGTCCACCGCGGACGCCTCCGTCCACGTCGTGGAAAACCCGTTTTTCCCCGCCGTGCTGCACGGCCACGAGGTCGCCTTGACGGTGGCACTGCTCCTGATCCTGGGCGGGGTGTTCCTGCTGGGGTTCAGCGAAGCCGTCAGCGTGGCCATCCCCCTGGTCGCCATCTTCCTCACACTGAACGCGGTCGTCATCGCGGTGGGCTTGGTCCACGTGTTCACCACCCCCGGCGCATGGTCGGCTTGGACGGACGCCCTGGTCGGCGGGGGCGCCGGCATCGGCGACCTCCTCGGCCCGGCCCTCCTGGCCTTCCCCCTGCTGGTATTGGGCCTGTCGGGCTTCGAGACCGGCGTGAGCATGATGCCACTCGTCGCCGCCGAAGGCGTCGATCCCGAGCAGCGGCTGCGCGCCCGGATCCGCAACACCCGCCGCCTGCTGACCACCGCAGCCCTCGTGATGAGCGTCTACCTGCTCTCGGCAAGCTTCGTTACCACCCTCCTCATCCCGCACGAGGAATTCGAACCGGGAGGAGCGGCCAACGGCCGCGCTCTGGCATACCTGGCGCATGAGCACGTCGGGGAGGTGTTCGGCACCGTCTACGACATCAGCACCATCCTCATCCTCTGGTTCGCAGGCGCCTCCGCCATGGCCGGCCTGGTCAACATCGTCCCCCGCTACCTGCCCGACTACGGCATGGCCCCCGAATGGGGACGCGCCGTACGCCCCGTCGTGATCGTCTACACCGGCCTGTGCATCCTGATCACCATCGTCTTCAACGCCGATGTCGACGAGCAGGCCGGCGCCTACGCCACCGGCATCCTGGCCATGATGGTCTCCGGCGCCTTCGCCGTCACCGTCTCCGTCGCCCGCCACCGCCGCCGCGCCACCACCGTCGGCTTCGCCCTGCTCACCGCGGTCCTGCTCTACGCCTTGGCCGCCAACGTCATCGACAAGCCCGACGGCCTGCTCATCTCCGCCTTCTTCATCGCCGGGATCATCCTCGTATCACTGATCTCCCGTGTCTCACGCACCACGGAACTGCGCGCCGACCGCATCGTCTTCGACGATGACGCCCGCCGGTTCATCGACGACACCCTCGCCCACGACAACGCCATCAACATCATCGCCAACCGCCGCCAGGCCGGCGACTTCGCCGAGTACAGCGCAAAGGAACGAGAACAACGCGGCGTCAACCCGGTACCAGGCCAAGCCGACGTGCTCTTCCTGGAAATCGACGTGGTCGACCCCTCCGACTTCAGCGACACCCTCACCGTCCACGGCGTTGAAGTCGACGGCTACCGCATCCTGCGCGCCGACGCTCCGGCCGCACCGAACGCCATCGCCGCCATCCTGCTCGCCCTGCGCAACGCCACCAAGGTCCAGCCGCACTGCTACTTCGCCTGGGCCGAAGGAAGCCCGCTGGTCCACATGGTCCGCTACTTCCTTCTCGGCCGCGGCGACACCGCACCGGTCACCCGTGAGATCATCCGCAGCCACGAACCTGATCCCGAGCGCCGCCCCGGCATCCACGTCGGCGGCTGACCGCCAGCCCGCGCAGTCCAAAGAAGCGTTGAGGGTGGGGAAGACCGAAAAGCGTGCCAGAACATGACGTCAAGACCGGAACGTCGCATGCGGCTCATGATCATCTTCCTCACTCTCTGCGCGGCCGCCATGGTCGCAGCAGGCGCCGTCGCGGAGCTGCCGGCGTCCACGGTGCCGCCGCCCGCGCTGAACGCCACGAGCCTGCCGTGGGGCGAGAGGGCGTCCACGCCCCGCTGCACCAGATCGCCGCCGACTCCGTCGAGGACCAGGTCTACCGGGTCGCCCCAGGAGTCCTGTGAATAGATCACCACCTCGTCGGCACCGCACCCACGCACGAAGTCAGCCTTGTCCGCCGACCTGACCGCCGCGACCACGCGGCCCGCACCCAACCCTGGGCCAGCCCATCTCGCCCTGGTGCAAAGTGTTGCCCCTGTGCCGGGGCGGAGCTGTGTCCGTCGCGCCACGGGGCGCCGGCCGGTACCCTCGCTGCCGTACCGGGCCCGGCGGCTGTCGGCCGTCGCGGCCGGCCCTGCTGCCGCTGTGGCTACTCCGGCGCAGGCCGCAGAGTCGGTGCCGGGCCCGGCGGCGCTGCGGGCAGGGGTGGCGTACGAGCAGAAGCTGGACGGTCATCGGGCGGCTGCTGTTCACCGCGGCCGGGCCGGGCGGCACGGTGCTGGTGCAGACCCACCGCGGGGCACTGGTCCAGGACCGGTGGCCGGACCTGGGGCGGCCGCCGAGACGCAGTTGCCGCACGGCCTGGTCCTCGATGGCGAACTGGTCGTCTGGCACGCCCAGGCAAGCCGGTTGTCTTTCGAGGCGTTGCAGCGCCGAGCCGCCACCCGCGCCCGCGGCGCCGTCGGCCTCGCCGCCAAAGTGGCCTTGGCCTGCTTCCTCGCCTTCGACCTCTTGCAGCAGAACGGCCAGGAGCTCCTCGCGCGCCCGTACGCCGAGCGGCCCGCACCGGACTGGTGCGCACGGCCGCGTGGCTGTGACGGCGGCCGGACGGCTCGGTGACCGGATCCCGGGTCCCCTCGGTCGTGCCGTGGCCGGGAGCCGGTCATCGTCGTGGCAGTGGGTTATTCGTCCTGGAGCTTGGTCAGGATCCACTCGCCGAGTTCCTCGGTCATCAGTGTGTGTCCCTCGTTGTCACTGGCGCACATGAAGGCGTCGAGTTCGCTGTCTGCGGGGTCGATCTTGCTGTAAAGCGTGTCGTGGTCGTCGATGTCGCCAGCCGCCACTGCGCTGACGCTCGGGACGAACGTGCTTGTGTTGTAGGTGAGTTCGGCCGGCTGACCTTCGAGAAGCCCGGCCAGGAAGGCGGCGGTTCCGAAGTTTCCGGGGTGGCCCGGGAGGTTGTGCGCTTCGGGGAACAGGCCGCCGGGAGCGCCGTCGATGTCGGGCAGGCCGCTGGTGGTGATCTGGATCTCGGCGGCTCCGGCCTTCTTCAGGACGGCGACGATCTGTTCTCCCGTGTTCTGCGTGTCCAGACGGGTGTCCGTCAGCTCCTGACCGGTGGTGAGCATCGCCGTCACGCCGGCCGGGATGTTGTTTCCGGCGCCGGTGCCCGTCCCGTTTCCGACACCGAGCAGGCGTACGCCCTCGGGCCAGCCGCCGACCCGTTCGAGTTCGGTGAGGAAGTCGATGCGGGCCTGGTCCTGGCGGGCCTCGGCGCCGACGGTACCGATGTGCCAGCGCAGCAGTTCTCGGGCGGCCGGGCTGTTGACCAGCACGGAGAAGCTGCCGAGGAGTTCGCCGAACCCCGGGATCGAGCCCCAGTTGTCCTTCACCCAGTGCGCGAACGCCTGTACCGCGATGGGCAGCCAGGCGCCGCGGTGAGGGGTGTCGTAGGAGAGATAGGTCGAGGTCTGGTGGTCGCCACCGTCGTGCTGCATCTTCGCGAGGGCGTAACGCGTGACCAGCCCACCCATACTGAAACCGCCGACCGTCAGCTTGGCGGTCCCTTCGCGGTCGTCGATCGCCTTCTCGATGCACTGGATGGCCACGTCGGCGTTGTCGATGATGGACGCGGACCGCTCCTCGAAGCCGAGGAGAACGAGGTCGAAGCCGGCCTCCCGCAGCGAGGAGACGAACGGGTACTCGCCGTTCTCCAGGGCGTTCCACAGGGCGTCGGGATCGCTCTTCCCGGCGGAGAAGCCGTCGGAGAGGATCACCGGCTTCCTGACCCGGCTCTGGCCCGGCGTGCTGTAGAACACCCAGGCGGTTCCTCCATCGAGTGGCCACGTGGCGTCCCACGCGGAAGTCCTCGGGTACGCAGGCTGAGCGCCAGGCATGGCGTTGTCCCAGATGCTCACAACGGGCATGGACATGAATCCAGCTCCTCCCTCTCGTGGTGCGGCCGGGCTGCGCCGCCCGTGAGGCCGCCGCTTTCAGGCGAAAGCGGAACCTATGATTGCGAGGCTCAGATCCCGCTACCAGCGAATCCACACCACGTCACTCTTTCGACCCGACGTCCTTTCCGTGCAGGTCACAGGGCTGACAGGGAAGAAACGATGATGCGGGCCTGAGGTCCGGGAGCATTCGGCGGGGCGTGAAACACGGCTGAGGAACGGCTCCGAGCGCCCCCGGCAGCACGGGCATACCGTGATTTGGTCAGCCGTGTGCGTCGGCCGGAAGACAGTGACCGCGATGTGCACAGCGGTCAGTGACCGGGTGTGCACAAGGGATCCTGATCAAGAGCATGTCCCAGCGCTACCTGCCCGGATACCGCGACTGGACCAAGATCAAAAGGCGGGACGCCACTGAGACGATCGTCGGCGCGATCACCGGCACCCTGACCCGCCCACAGCTCCTCGTCCTGGGCCGCCACGACCAGAACAACCGACTGCGCGCGATCGGCCGCACGGTGCCGCTGCGCCCGGCCGTGGCCCGGCAGGTTGCCGAGCACCCCACCCCGGCCGCCCCCGGACACCCGTGGGAGGGGGTGCGCTTCTCGGCGACGTGGGGGAGCCGCGACGTCCTCGACACCACCCTCGTCCACCCGGGCCTGGTCTCCGAGGTCAGCGCCGACCGCGCCATCGATCACGGCGACGTTTATCGCCACCCACTCCGGTTCCAGCGCCTGCGCCTGGACGTGGGCGTGCAGGACGCACCCCGGTTCGGCGAAGGCCCGACCGCGGCCGCCGGCTGACGGGACGGGGTTGGTGTGCAGTGGCGTTTCGCCGGTGAACGGGCGGCTCGGGCGGGTGAACCCGGGTCCGGGGGCCTGTTGCTGACGGTGTGGGGGCCGGTGGAACCGGCCCATGATGATCATGAAGCGCTGGCGGCGGGCGATCGCGGTGAGGAGCTCGGCCACCGCGTCGGCGGCCGCCGACAGCACGGCCCGCAGGTCGGGCACGACGACCGCCGGGATCTGGCTGGAGCGGGTGCCGAAAACGGACCGCCAGTAGCGGCGGACGATCCATGCTGGCGACGGCGCGCCGGGCCCCGCGAGGGCGGCGGTCCAAGAAGTCCGCGCCGGGATTCCAGTCCTCATCGCGGCCAAGGAGTAGGCGGCCAAACCGAGAACGTCGGGGCCGCCGTGGCGGCTTGGTGCTCCCGTTGCCCCGGGCCGGGCGGTGTCATCTGCCGTTGTCGGGTCCGGGTCCGGGGCCGGGGTGGGTCTGGGTGTGGGTGTGGGAGCGGAAGGTGCGGCGGTAGGTGTCGGGCGGGACCCCGACGCTGCGGTGGAAGTGTCGGCGCAGGGTGGTGGAGGTGCCCATACCGGTGGCCACGGCGATGGTGTCGATGGTGGCGTTGGTGGTCTCCAGGAGTTCCTGGGCATGGCGGATGCGCTGGGTGTGGAGCCACTGCAGCGGCGTGGTGCCGGTGAGGTGTTTGAAGTGCCGGCCGAGGTGGCGCGAGCTCATGCGTGCCTGGCGGGCCAAGTCCTCCACGGTGAGCGGTCGGTCCAGTCGCTCCAACACCCAAGGGAAGAGTTCACTCAGGGGGTGGTTGCCCGGGGTGGGGAGGGGGGTGGCTATGAATTGGGCTTGGCCACCGTCGCGGTGGGGTGGGATGACCAGACGTCGGGCGATCTTGTTGGCGTTTGCCGAACCGTGGTCGAGGCGGACCAGGTGCAGGCACAGGTCCATGGCGGCGGCCTTGCCGGCGGAGGTGAGGACGTCGCCGTTATCGACGTACAGGACGTCCGGGTCGACGGTGGCGGCCGGGTGGCGCCGCGCCAATTCCCCCGTGTGGGCCCAGTGCGTGGTGGCGCGCCTGCCGTCGAGCAGTCCTGCCGCGCCCAAGACGAAGGCGCCCGTGCACAGTGAGGCCACGCGGGCACCGGCCGCGTGAGCGGCGCGCACCGCCTCAACCAGTTCGCAGGGCGGTTGGCGATCCGTGTCGGCCCAGCCGGGGACGATCACCGTGTCCGCTCGTGCGAGGTGGTCGAGTCCGTGGTCGGGTTCGAGGCGGAAGCGGTCGACGCGCACCGCGCCGTTCCCGCAGAGGGAGAAGTCATACCAAGGGTCCACGATGTGGGTCAGGTCGGCCCCGAAGATCTCGATCGCCACGGACAGTTCGTAGTGGAGCATGCCGTCGGTGACGGCCAGCGCGACAGTGGGCATGTCCGAAACTGTACGTGGCGTGTCGTTTCCGACGCTCGGGCTGGTGCTGCCTCAAAGACAGGATGGGGGTGTCAGGCCGCAGCGGATCGACATCGCAGCGGGCGTTCGAGTGCGCGGGGGCAGTCTCATGAGGTCAGGTCAGTTGGTGGCGGTGTTCGGCGGCGTACGGTCACACGGGGCGGTTCGTGGTCGCAGAACTGGCCACGCGCGGCTTCGTCCCTGTGTCGTCGGGGCGCAACGCGCAGGCTTTGGAGGAGCTGGCGTACGAGCACGGGCTGGAAGCCCGGGCAGCGTCGGTCGAGGACCCGCTTTCGTTGGACCGGGCTCTGGCGGGAACGGCGGCGGTCATCAACTGCGCCGGCCCCTTTGCCTCGACCACCCGCCCGTCATCGAGGCCGCGCTGCGCGCGGGGCCCCGGCCGCGTACGCGTCCACCGTGGGTGCCCGGCTCGGCATGGTGGCGATGAACGGCAATCCCACGTAGCACGCGACTGCCCTCGCGGTCGGCGCTGCTCGTGTCGCCGGTCCGTGGTGATCGTCGCCGGCTGGGCGCCGGGCGGCTTCGACGTGCGGCGGCACGCTGCCCGACCGCTCGCGTCTGGGTTGTGCGCTGAGCGCGCCGCAGCCCCAGGGCTCCGGTCCGCAGGGATTTATACGAGTGTATTGAACAAATGAATTATACGCTTGTATAGTTCACCTCGGCAAGACCGCCAGCCCCCACCTCGAACCGAGGGAGTACAACCGCCATGTCTGTCCAGCCCATCCGCGGCACCCTGACCGTCGACGGCCGCCGCACCCTCTCCTACTTGGACTTCGGCGGAACAGGCCGCCCCCTCGTCGCCCTGCACGGCCACCTCTCCGAAGGCGCGTCCTTCACCGCCATGGCCGACGCCCTCGGCCCCGAGTGGCGGGTGATCGCCCCCGACCAGCGTGGCCACGGCGACTCCGAGCGCGCCCCCGCATACACGCGCGACGGCTACCTCGCCGACCTCCTCGCCCTCCTCGACCACCTCTGCATCGACCGGGCGGTCTTCCTCGGCCACTCCCTCGGCGCGATCAACGCCCTCCACCTGGCCGCCGAGCGCCCGGAACTGGTCGAGGCCTTGATCAGCGTCGACACCGCCGTCGACCTCCCCGACCGCGGAACCAGCCCCCTCGCCTTCGTGCTCAACTTCCCCTACACCGCTGCCACCCGCGAGGAACTGGCCGCCGCCTGCGGACCCCTCGCCGCCGTTCTGGGCCCCGTGCTGCGCCCGCTGCCCGCAGGCGCCGGCTGGCGGCTGCCTTTCCACCCCCAGGACACCGTCGACTCCGAAAACCTCGTCCACGGCGACCACTGGAAGCAGTGGCTCGCCACCGACTGCCCCGCGCTCCTGATCCACGGGCTGCGCAGCCAGGTCCTGCCCGCAGAGCAGGCACAGGCCATGTGCTCCAGGCGCCCCGGCACGGTCTACCGCTCCCTGGACACCGACCACTTCGTCCAGCAGGCCGACCCCGAGGGCTTCGCCACCGCGGTCCGCGCGTTCCTCGCGGGCATCTGAACCATCCTTATGGCCGGTCCGCCGACGCCGGCCGCCGGCCCTGACCTTGGAGGTAATGGCCCGGCATGGGGCGCCGGGCGAGGATGGTGCCACGCCCCACAACCGCTTCACAAGGGACCTTGTCATGCCGTACTTCGAGTCCACGACCGATAACACCCACCTGCACTTCGTCGACTACGGTCCGGTGAGCGGCCCCGTCATCGTCTTCGTCAACAGTTCCTACTTGAGTACCGAGATGTGGGAGTACCAGATGCTGCCGCTGGCGGCCGAAGGTTTCCGGTGCGTAGGGCTCGACCGCAGGGGACACGGCAGGTCCGAGGACGTCTGGGACGGCTTCGACCTCGACACCCTCGCCCGGGATGTGGGCGCCCTGCTAGACCAGCTGGACCTGCACGACGTCACGCTGGCCGGACACTCTTTCGGCACGGTCGAGGTCGTCCGCTACCTGACCCTCGGCGGGGGTGAGCGGGTGGCCCGGGCGGTCCTCGTCAGCGGAGTGGCGCCGGGGCCGGCCCGATCCTCCGATCACACCCAGGGGCTGGATCCGGAGCTCATCCGCGCGTTCAACGAGACCTTCCGCCAGGACCGGGCGAAGTTCTTCACCGAAGGGGCGGACGCCTTCTTCGCCCGCCATCTTCCGGGCCCCACGGTGTCGGACGCGTACGTGGCGCACATGGTGGACCTCTGCCAGGGAGCGACGGCAAGGGCCGCGACGGCCCTCAACGACCTCCTGCCCTCACTGAACCTCGCACCGGAAATGGCGAAAATCGACTGCCCGGTCCTCGTCGTGCACGGCTCCGCCGACGCTTCCGCCCCGCTCGACCTCACAGGCCGCCGTACAGCCGCCCTGATCCCGGGTGCGACGCTCCACGTGTACGAGAACGCGGGCCACGGACTCTTCGCGACCCATGCGGACCGCCTCAACGAAGACCTGCGCACCTTCACCCGTACCTGAGTGGCCAGCGCGCCCGCACACCGGCGGGCATCAGAACACCCAAGACCGTCGACCTGCGCACGATCTGCGCCCCGACGTCGCCACCCCCGCACCGGCCGCGCCCCGCTCAACCACGGCCTGAAAACGCCGAGGGCGAGACCGCCGAGCCGTGGTGGTCCGCGAACGCCTGCGCCCGGCACTCCTGACCGACATGGCACGCCACCGCCAAACCCCCACCCAGGCACCCATCCAATGGCAGACCACCCAGCGCGCAAGGGACCTGCTGCTCCTGATCGGCTCAGCCGACGGCATCGACACCCGCACCCTCGCCCACCGAGCCAAAGTGTCCATGAACAACACCGCGCTCCTCCTGTGATGCGGATCTCGAGTTTTCCCCGGCGACTGAGTGAACGTCCACCGTGGCCCGCGTGCCGTGGTTGTGACCAGGGGAGACAACTTGTGATGGTTTGGGCAGTGCGTCCGCTCCGGCGAATGCGAATGAACGTGCAGAGGGGTCCTGTGTCCACTGAGGAGAACAAGAGGCTGGTCCGCCGCTTCTACCAGGAGATCGACGCGGGCAACATGGATGCCATGGACGAGCTCGTGGCCGAGGACTACCAGGACCACGCCCCGCCGCCGTTTCCGGGGTTCGGACCTGGTCGCGAGGGACTCAAGCAGGTGTTCCGTCTGTTCTGGGAGGCCACACCCGGAACCCACGAGATCGAGGACCAGATCGCGGAGGGCGACAAAGTCGTGACCCGGCTGACGGCCCGGGGAGTGCACGAGAAGGACCTCCCGGGCATCCCTGCCACCGGCAGGCCGATCACGATGACCGCGACGGTGATTCACCGCATCGAGAACGGCAAGCTCGCCGAGAAGTGGTCGGACAAGAATCTCCTCGGCTTCCTTCAGCAGCTCGGCGTCATCCCGACGCCCGGCGAAGCATCGGGATAGCCCAGAGCGGCACTGCGATCCGAGCGGACCTGTGAGACAGGAAGTTTGGTGGCGTCCTGTGACGTGCCGCCCCGGTCCGGCTACGCGAGGTGGTGAACAGGGCGAACGTTGCTTGATACGGCACTACTGATCTCTCGTAAGTTCGGTGGGTGTGGTGGGTGGATGCTCAGGCCGGTCTGGGCGAGGAAGGACCATGGAAGTTGTGGGTTGTGGGTTGGCTCGCCTCCGCTACTGATCCCGTGGAGGCGAAGGCGCGCTCGACCACCCATCGCACCTTGCCCAGCCCGGAACCGTGGGCGACACCGCGTCGGGCGATCACCGGCTTGATGCCACGTCTCCACAGCAGGCGGCGGTACTTGTCGAAGTCGTAGCTTCGGTCTGCGTACAGACGCCGAGGTTTGCGGCGGGGCCGCCCCCGAAGCCCCCGGATCGTCCGGGTCGCGTCCAGCAGGGGCAGGGGTTGTGTGACGTCGTGGCGGTCGCCGCCGGTGAGCGTGACAGCGAGCGGAGTCCTGGCAGCGTGGTCGGGTCTCTACCGTGTGGGTGGAGGAGGCGACGCCCCCGATCCCCTGGGGCACCGCGGCTTGCCTCCGGGGTGCCCCGTACGACGCCATGTCGGTGATCCCGAAGTTCCCCGTGCTGCTGTGTGACGCCCGCGGTCCGACCGACGACCCGAACGCCGCCTACCGGATGGTCCTCTGGTGGGACACGGCTTCCGGCGAGGCCGTCTTCAACGTGGCGCCGTCCTACACCATGCCGGGCAAGCGCACCATCTCGTCGTACGACAGGCGGCGCCCCTGTGGAAGTGGACGTGGCCTCCCCATCCTGTTCGACCACAGCGCCTTCCGGACGCTCAACGGCAAGAACGTCCTCCAGGACCACGACTCCACCTCGGAGTCCCTGAAGGTGAGCATGCACGGCGTGCAGCCGGTCATGTGGGTCGGATCGGTCGACAACTGGCTGGACGTCACGCCCACCAAGGATCCCGTGTCCGGGAGCCGCGCGGGCAACGCGTATCCGGACATGGAAGTCGTGCAGTACCAGAAGCACCAGAAGCCGCGGTGGATCGCCCACGACAGCATGGCCCACACCAGCGGCTGCGATGCCCCGACGGTCTCGACGGCCTCTTTTGCAAGGACCGTGACAACCAGACGTGGGTTAATGGCACCTGTATGAAAAGCTGCTGAGATGAGGAAGCTGCCGTGAGTACGGGAAGATGGCTGTGGGTCTGCCTACAGCACTACGTCATGACCGCCGCTCTCGGCTGGGTGGCCGCGGCTCTCGTGCTGCCCGTTCTGGGCGACGATCCCTTCTGGGCGTCGTTCGGCGCGGGGCTGGGAGCGGGGCTGATCGTGGTGCCGCTCCTGACGGTCGTGACCATGTTCGTACTCGTCCTGCTGGCCGGTCGGCGGTTCGAGCCGCCGACCGGCGGTCCCTCGCGGATCCGGGGCGGCTGGCTGATCGTGCTGCCCTTGGTCCTGCTGCTGCCCGTGGCCCTCCTCGTGCCACTGCAGTACCTGATCGTGCTCGGCGCGCAGCTCGTGTACCTGGTGTGGGTGCTGCCCTGCCAGGACGCCCGTGACACGGCGGATGTGCTGCGCTCGCTCGGCGACCCGGTCGTTCCCGCGGAGCAGCGGGCCCGGATGGCACGGGCGGTCGCGGGACTGCAGGGCAGGCCGGTCGTCGAGGCCCTGGTGCAGACCTCGGCCGACGCGGAGCCGGAGGTCGCCGAAGCGGGTCTGGAGACCCTCTGCACCATCTGGCGGCGCGACGGAGTCGTCGGCGAGGACCTGCTGCTGAAGCTCGACCCGCAGGCCCAGGACCGCGTCCGGGCACTCGGCGTCAGGGTGCGGAGCCCTTGGTGAGAACGGCGGCGATCGGCCGCGCATGACACGGGCCCGGCTCTCCCGAGACCACTCGGGAGCCGGGCCCCTTTTCCCTTCCCGGGGCGGAGGACACTGTCGGCCGCGGGGTCATGCTCTCCCGCACGCCTTCCCCACGCCTGGATCGCCGGCCAGCAACGTGCCGCGGCCCGCCTGGAGGGACTCGCCCGATGAAGTGGAACCTCCGCCTGGCCGCCGCCAACCGCGGTATCTGGAAGGCCGGCGAGCTCCGGCGAATGCCCGCCGCCATCGCGCGGGCGCGTCGGCTGTCGAATGACGGCGTCCGCAGGCGGGCGGAGATCCGGTAGATCAGGGCTCGAGGAGGGCCTTGATCGCGCGGCGTTCGTCCATGGCCTTGTAGCCCTCGGCGACCTGGTCCAGGGGCAGGGTGAGGTCGAAGACCTTGCCCGGGTCGATCCGGCCGGTCTGGACACGGTCGATCAGGTCGGGAAGGTAGCGGCGTACGGGGGCGGGGCCGCCGCGCAGGCCCACGTGGGAGAAGAACAGCTCCTGCCCGTCGAGCGCGACCTCGTGCGGGACGCCGACGAAGCCGACATTGCCGCCGGGGCGAGCCGAGTGCAGGGCCTGCTGCATGGCCTGGGGGGTGCCGACGCACTCCAGCACGGAGTCGGCGCCGATGCCACCGGTCAGCTCCTTGATCCGGGCGACACCTTCGTCGCCGCGCTCGGTGACGATGTCGGTGGCGCCGAACTCGCGGGCAAGGTTCTGGCGGGACTCGTGCCGGCTCATGGCGATGATGCGCTCCGCGCCCATCTCCTTGGCCGCGATCACCGCGCACAGGCCGACCGCGCCGTCGCCGACGACCACGGCGGTCGATCCGGGGCGGACCTCGGCGGCGTCGGCGGCCCACCAGCCGGTGCCCATGACATCGGAGACGGCCAGCAGACCAGGCCACAACTCCTCGCCCGGGATGCCGTCTGTAGCGACGAGAGTGCCCTGGGCGTTGGGGATGCGCACGTAGTCGGCCTGGCAGGTGGACATGAACTCGCGGTGCAGGCAGTTCGACTGAAAACCGTTCCTGCAGTTCGCGCAGGTGTTGTCCGAGGTCGCGAACGAGCCCACGACGAACTGGCCCGGCTTCACGGAGGTGACACCGCTGCCGACCTCCTCGACGAAGCCGGCGTACTCATGCCCCATCGGGTGCGCGTCACCGATCGCCTCCAGACCACGCCAGGGCCAGAGGTCCGAGCCGCACACGCAGGTCACGGCCGTACGGATGATCGCGTCGGTGGGGTGGAGGATCTTGGGGTCGTCCAGGGTCTCGAAGCGGACGTCGCCGGGGGCGTGGATCACTGCGCCGCGCATGAAGGGTCCTTACACATCGGGGCGGTATACGGGAAGGCAGCGCCGCTCGTCCGCACACACGGCCGGACGGAAAGTGCCTCGTCAACCAGGTAACCCGCTCCCAGCGCGTGTGGCGAGTCACCAGCAGGAGGTGTACTGGTGGTACACCCCTGCGGCGGCGCGGTGGCCGTACCGTCGAGCATGTGGACAACAACCAAGACGTCCGCGAGTTCCTCACCTCGCGGCGCGCGAAGATCAACCCCGAGCAGGCCGGAATGCCCTCCGGCAGCCGGCGGCGCGTCCCCGGCCTGCGCCGCAGTGAGGTCGCCGCCCTGGCCGATGTCAGCGTGGAGTACTACGCCAAGCTGGAACGCGGGAACCTCGCCGGCGTCTCCCCGGCCGTCCTGGAAGCCGTCGCCCGCGCCCTGAACCTCGATGACGCCGAGCGCGCCCACCTGCTCCATCTGGCCCAGGCCGCTGACGGCTCCGACGCCCTCACCCGCCCCCGCCGCCGCGCCACCAGGGCGTGGACGGCGTACCGCAGCCTGCAATGGACCCTGGACCCTGGACCCTGGACGCGGTCACCGCAGGACCCGCCTTCGTCCCCTCGACGTCGGCGTGGGACAGCTTCCAGTCGGGTGGCGGCAGTGTCGGCGCGGAGGCTGTTGCTCGTTCACCTGCGGCTCGGCCTGCTGCAGCGTCGGCCTCCCACCAGGCCGTCGAACGTCGGCGCCACATGGTCCACGACCGGTTCGCACCCTTCCTGCGCCTTGAAACCCACGCCCCTGACCTCGACGACGTCCTCACCCCGCCCGAACAGGTCGCGGTGCGCCGCTACATCACCGGCCTGCACGACCCGCTCGCGGGCGACAACGAGTGGGAACACACCTCTGGCCGCTCCAAGACCACCGACTGGGTTGGGCAGCAGGCCGCAGGGGAAGTCTCCGTCCTGCGGACGTCGACTGAAGTGGAGCCCCTGTGACGTAAGCAATCGCTGTCCGAGATCAGGGGAAACGCCAGAGCCGGAGTTGATGCATGGTGGAACGGCGCATGTCGGTTGCGACTCACTGGGGCAGTTTTACCGCGGTGGTCGACTCCGGTCGGTTGGTGCGAATTGAGCCGAGGGGCGATGACCCCGCGCCATCGCCTATAGGCCCCGGAATGGTGACAGCCGCCGACGACAGTGCTCGCGTGTTGCGTCCCGCAGTGCGCAAGGGCTGGCTGAACGGCCTGCCACGCGCCCACGACACGGCCAGAGGCGCGGACGCCTTCGTGGAGGTGAGCTGGGACCGTGCGATCACGCTGGTGAGCGATGAACTCCGTCGGGTGCGTTCACAGCACGGAGACAGCGCGGTGTTCGGTGGATCCTACGGCTGGGCGAGTGCGGGCGGATTCCACCAGGCGCAGGGGCAACTCCACCGGTTCCTGGCGCTGGGCGGGGGATACACCGACTCCCGCAACACCTACAGCACCGCGGCGCTGGAGGTCATCCTCCCCCATGTGATCGGCGGGCATTCGTGGAGCTACCAGTCCCGGATGCCGATGTGGGACGAGATCGCCGAGAACTGTGAACTTGTGGTGGCGTTCGGGGGACTGGCTCTCAAGAACAGCCAGATCAACCCTGGTGGGCTGGCCAGGCACCAGACGCAGGATCTGCAACGCCAGTGCCATGAGGCTGGGGTGCGGTTCGTGAACGTCAGCCCCATCCGCAGCGACACCGCCGGCTTCCTCGACGCCGAGTGGCTGCCCGTCATCCCGAACACCGACACGGCCGCGATGCTCGGCATCGCACACACGATGCTGGTCAACGGATGGCACGACGAGGACTTCCTTCGCCGGTGCTGCATCGGCTTCGACCGCTTCGCCGCCTACCTGGTCGGCGAGCTCGACGGCATCCCGAAGGACGCTGCCTGGGCAGCGAAGATCACGGGCATCGGCCGCGAGGCGATCACCGACCTCGCTCGCCGCCTGACCAGCCAGCGCTCTCTCATCATGGTCAACTACGCGGTGCAGCGGGCAGACCACGGCGAACAACCGATCTGGATGTCTGTCGTACTGGCCGCCATGGCGGGCTCGATGGGTCGGCCTGGCTGTGGCTGGGGCGCAGGTTACGCGACGATGGACGCGACCGGCGTTGCCAGAGGCCGCGCCTCCGTGGCGACGGTACCCGCGGTTGCCAACCCTGTTGCGGATTTCATCCCTGTTGCAAGGATCGCCGACACCCTGCTGGATCCGGGCAAGACCATCGACTACGACGGCCAGCGCCTCACGTTGCCCGAGCTTCGCCTGATCTACTGGTGCGGAGGGAACCCCTTCCACCACCACCAGGACCTGCATCGGCTGGCCCGCGCCTGGCAGACCCCTGACACGGTGGTGGTTCACGAAGCCTGGTGGAACACTACGGCCAAGTTCGCGGACATCGTCCTTCCCGTCGCCACCACCTTGGAGCGTGACGACTTCGCCGCCGGATTCTCCGACCCCCACCTCGTCGCGATGCCGAAAGTCCGCGAGCCGGCGGGCGAGTCGCGCACCGACCACCACATCTTCACCGCCTTGGCCTCCCGGCTCGGATATGAGCAGGAGTTCACGGAGTCGCGCTCCGAGATCGAATGGGTCCGCCACCTTTACGAGCAGACGAGGACCAAACTCGGCGACGATGCCACCTTGCCGGGCTTCGACGACTTCTGGCGCAGCTCCACCGCTGAGCTGCCGGCGTTGACCGGACCGTTTCCCGGCAGCTTCGAGGACCTCCGCTCAGATCCGCAACGTTTCCCCCTGCCGACGCCGTCGGGCCGGATCGAGATCTTCTCCGAGGAGATCGACTCGTTCGGCTACGACGACTGCGCCGGGCATCCGACGTGGTTTGAACCGGTGGAGTGGCTTCGTGCCGATCTGTCGGACCGATTCCCGCTGCACCTGATCTCGAATCAGCCCGCCTCACGCCTGCACAGCCAGTACGACAACGGTGGCCACAGCCTCAATTCAAAGATCCGTGGTCGTGAGCCTATGACGATCAACCCATTGGATGCCGCGTCGCGCGGCATCCAGGACGGCATGATCGTACGCGTCTACAACGACCGAGGCAGCTGTCTCGCGGGCGCGGTCCTGTCGGACGACGTCATGCCAGGCGTCGTACAACTGTCCACCGGAGCGTGGTGGGATCCGGTCCAGCCAGGCCTGAGTGGGACATTGGACCGCCACGGCAATCCGAACGTCCTCACAGGGGATCGACCGTGCTCGCGCCTGTCCCAAGGACCGAGTGCTCACAGTGCGCTGGTCGACGTCGAGCTCTACGGCGGCCCTCTTCCCGATGTTCTCGCCTTCACACCACCAAATCTCGAACATTGACACGAAAACCTCCGCCTCTTCGGGTAAATTTTCGTGTACACCACCATCAATTGCGCAACAGGCCCTGGCCGCCGCGAGACTCTCCACTTGCCCGTTTGCGCTTGAGTAACGGCGCGAATACTGTGCGCAGTCGTGACTGCACTTCAAAACCTCAAGTACGGCCAGTGGTTCAGGGGCGCCGACGTCGATGGCGACGGGTTCATCACCCAGCGGGACGTCCGAATGATGAGCGAGCGTTACCTCGCCGCCCGCGGCACCGCGCCAGACTCCGCCACCGCCCGCCTGCTCACCGAGGGGATGGACGGGTTCTGGACGAACGTGATCGCCCCGATGGATCAGGACAGTGACGGGAAGGTCGATCTGCAGGAGATGACCGAAGGGTTCAGGCGGGTCCTGACCGACCCAGCCCGGTACCCGGAACAGATCGAGCCGGTAACCAACTGCTTCTTCGACCTCGTCGATCTCAACGGAGACGGCAAGATCGACCAGGCGGAGTTCCAGCAGATGTTCGACTCGGTCGCCGCCGTTCCCGGTGAGGACTGCGCCGCGGTCTTCGCCGCTTTGGACCGGGACGGCTCCGGTGCTCTGGACCGCGCCGAATTCCATGAGGCGGTCATGGAGTTCTTCTACGGCAACGACCCGAACGCTCCTGCCAATCACCTGTTCGGCAGGGTCGCCGGCTGACGGACCCAGATGCAGCCCGGGACCGGCACGCCCACACCACTACTGGTGTGGGCGTGCGGCGTGAAGTACATCGACGCCGCCGTCGAACAGCTCCGCGCCAAGAGCCACGAGCTCCGCGAGGAGGACACCGAGCATCCGAACGCTGACCACAACCCGTGCCCGACCTCCGCTGTGAAACCTCCCCGAGATCTGGTCGGGAAAGCAGATCGAGCAGCTCTGAGCCAACCCAAGAACGGGGTGCCGATCACGAAGAGCGCGCAGGTCGCCGAGTCCGTGCCGGGCCCGGCTGCGCTGCGCGCCGGGGTGGCGTATGAGCAGAAGCTGGACGGGCACCGGGCGCTGCTGTTTACCGCGGCCGAGCCGGCGGGCGGGTGCTGGTGCAGACCCGGCGCGGTTCGCTGGTCCAGGACCGGTGGCCCGACCTGATGGCGGCCGCCGAGGAGCAGTAGCCGCCCGGTTTGGTCCTCGATGGCGAACTGGTCGTCTGGGACGTCGAAGCGGGCCGGTTGTCGTTCGAGGCGGCGCCGGGCCGCCGCTCGCGCCCGCGGCGCCGCCGGTCTGGCCGCCCGGTGGCCGGCCTGCTTCGTCGCGTTCGACGGCGACGAGCCTTCGGTACTCCAACTGCTCTGTCCGTCTGGCCGTGAGGTGGACGTGAACCTCCGGGAGGTACTCCTTGAGGACGTTGTAGGCGGCCGTGTAGGCCTCTTCCTGCACGCCGGCGGCGGCTGGCGTCCACAAGACCAGCATCGGTTCGTGCCTGCGAGCGCCTTCGGGCGTGGCGAAGGAGAGCTCGTGGAGGACCAGACGCGCCCCGTCCGAGGGCAGGGCCGAAACCAGCTCCTCATGCGTCAGATTGCCCTCGACCTCCACGACGAGCACACCCGGGGACCCGGCGATACGAAGGATCACGGCATTGACCTCCCGCTTCTCCCTCAGGTGGTGGAGGGCATCACGGCAGCCTTCCGAAGGGCCGATCGGGCTGCTCACCACACCCTCCCTTCACTCGCGGCCTGGGGAACAGTCATACCGGTCAGCTTTCCACTCCGTCGGGTGGGGCGGCACCGGGGCCGGCTCGGGCGCCAGCCCGAGCACGTCCAGCAGCAGCGCCAGGTCCCTTGCGTCGGCGGCGCGGGCAGCCACAGCGCGGCGCGCCGCAGCCCGGTCCGCGGTCCCGGAACACGCAAGGAGAGCCGGTTCGTCACAGCCAAAGGGATCCTTCACCCCGCAGATCCCACCACGCCCACCCGTCACATGCAGCCGCACTGCTCCACCTGGCCCGTTGCGGGCCCCGGCCCTCTCCTCCTGCGACCCCGCTGGGAAGCGGACCAGAGCTACGGAAGTCCACGTCGGACCCGACATCTGGCTCCGCCGCCGGCTGGAGTAGCTTGAACGCGTTCAAGGAATCGAGTTCTGGGGGCGGCCATGCGGGTCAACTCGCGCGAGAGTGTTCATCCCTGGCAGATCGGACTGGCTGCGTGCGCCGTGGCCGTACCGCTACCGCCGGTCATCGCCTCCGACGACGGCTTCTTCGTACTCCCCTTCGTGCTCGCGACCACCACACTGATCGCCGTACCGCTGTTCCTCCACGCCCGGCCCTACGCCTTCCAGCGGGCCACCGGGACCATCTCGGCGGTGCTGCTGCCGTGGTCGCTGATCGGCGCCTGGGTCGGGATGCTCGTCTTCTTCCCCTCGGTCCCTCTCCTGCTCCTCGCGGCGTTCTCGGACCCGCGTCTGCGACCGAGAGCCGCCAAGTTCCTGGCCGGAGCTGGTTTCCTGCTTGCAGCGGTGGTGACGCTGTTCTGGTGGAACCGCGGGTACTAAAGCATTTTCCTGTGGATCATCTGATCGTTGTTTGGCCGGTGTCCTTGACTCAGCAGGCGTGGCGGCAGGACAAGCTCGCGAAAGTCGACGCGAAGATCGCCGACCTCCCCGCCATCCGCACCGCTCGGCCACCCGGCCGCGTCGACCTCCACCCTCGTAGCCTCCCGGCTCAGCACGCCGCTGCACGCGGCCAGCCCGTACGAGACCACCGCCGTCGACGACGTAGGGAGCCGGGGCCGGGATCTCGCCGGTGCGAGGCCGACGACCGCCTTCGGTGAGCTGACCCCGGCTCGGTGAAGGCCGGCGACCTCGCCCAGGGCGAGGCCGTGACCATCGGCGCCGACGACGACGCCGCGGAGATCCTGCGCACCATGAGCGAGCACCAGGTCCGCCGGCTGCCCGTCATCGACGGGCACACGCTGGGCGGCATCGTCGCCTTGGCCGACGTTCCCGCGCGCTGCCGGACGCGAAGGTCGGCGACCTGCTCCAGACGATCTCGCAGAGCTGACCAGCCCGGGCCCTGCACACATAGGGCACGTGAGCGTCGGCAGGGCGCGGGCCCCCGCAGCTCGCTCCTCGGCACCCGCGCCATGCCGACGCCGGCATTACATGTGCGGCGTGCCGTAGTAGCGGCCGAACGGCTCCAGGTAGGACGAGTCGCCGGCCTGCTTGGCCTCGTCGAATTCGGGAGCGTCCTTGATCTGGTCCTTCGTCCGGTCCACGTAGACCTTCTCCTCGACCGTGTCGATCATGTTGATCGTCCCGGCGGGCAGCAGCACGTGCTTACCGAAGATCCACACCCCGGTGTCGACGACGAGGTAAGAGGCGCCGACCTCCTCCGAGTGCTTGCTGATCTTCCCGATGGTGCCGTCCTTGGCCTCGACCTTGTAGCCGACGATGTCGGTGCCCTGCTGGTACCCGGTGTCCGGACGATAGCCCCAGATGTCGAACTCACTCACAGCTGACCCTTCCGCATGGCTGTCGCGATGTGCGCCGTTCGCCACTGAACGTATGACGGGGGAGACCGCCCGGCGACCCGGGCATCTCCACCGGGGGACGAGCAGGCGGCCTTTGCCGGGGTTGCGGTGCGGGGGCGAGTGCGACGGGGACACCCGCACATGACCGTCTTTCTGCCTGACCCGGTTCGCCGAGCACAGGCAGAAAGACGGTCATCGGCCACCGACGCTGGCGGGACTGCTCGCAGCACCTAGCTGGGGCCGACAAGGCCAGTGACGTGCGTTCGCTCAGCTGCGACGCTGAGTAGCCCGCCGGGAGGCGAATCTCCCCTTCTGCCCGGTGGCTGCGATCCGGCGGTCCGCCGGGCGTTCCCGCTTCGGCTGCCCGCTTCCCGCAGTCCGTCGGAAGTGGCGGAAGCCCCGGAAACGCCGGAAACGCCGGAAGCCCCGGCGGGCCCGCAGGCCCGCCGGGGCGAGGTACCGCTCAGGAGCCGGCTCAGCCGTTGACGTTGACGGCCTTCCAGGCGGCCGCCACCTGCTGGTACTCCACGCTGGTCGATCCGTACAGGTCGGCCGTCGCCTGCAGGGTCGCGGTGCGCGCTCCCGCGTAGTCGGTGGTCGACGTCATGTAGGTCGAGAGCGCCTTGTACCAGATCTTGTAGGCCTTGGTCCGGCCGATCCCGGTCACCGTCGAACCGTCGTAGGTGGGCGAGTTGTACGAGACCCCGTTGACCGTCCTTGCGCCGCTGCCCTCGGAGAGCAGGTAGAAGAAGTGGTTGGCCACGCCCGAGGAGTTGTGCACGTCGAGCCGGCCCACGGTCTTGGACCAGTAGTCGGCCGAGGCGCCGTCCTTGCTGGGCTTGTCCATGTAGCGCAGCGGCGTGCCGTTGCCGCGGATGTCGATCTTCTCGCCGATGAGGTAGTCGCCGACGTCGGCCGAGTTGTTGGCGAAGAACTCCACCGAGGTGCCGAAGATGTCGCTGGTGGCCTCGTTGAGGCCGCCCGACTCGCGGCTGTAGTTCAGCTTGGCCGTGGCGGCGGTCAGGCCGTGGCTCATCTCGTGGCCGGCGACATCCAGGGAGGTGAGCGGCTTCTGGTTGGCGGCGCCGTCGCCGTAGGTCATGCAGAAGCAGGCGTCGGACCAGAAGGCGTTGACGTAGGCGTTGCCGTAGTGGACGCGGGAGTAGGCGGCCTTGCCGTCCCCGGCGATGCCGTTGCGGCCGAATTCGGACTTGTAGAAGTCCCAGGTCACGGCAGCGCCGTAGTGGGCGTCGGCGGCGGCCGTCTGGCGGTTCGACGGCAGTCCGTCGCCCCACTTGTCGTCGGCGTCGGTGAACAGGCTTCCCGTGCCGGTGGTGCCTCCGTTCAGGTCGTAGGTCTTGTGGCCGCCGCGGATGCCGTCGGTCAGGCTGTAGGACGCCCCGCTCTGCGTGGTGTCCAGCGTGACGGAGCCGGAGTACTGGCTCGTGCCGGTGCCGGTGTCGATGGCCTCGTAGGAGTACAGCTCGGCGCCGGTGGCGGCGTCCGTGATGACGTGGCGC
Source organism: Streptomyces sp. NRRL F-2580 (assembly GCF_000720115.1). Classification (GTDB taxonomy): domain Bacteria; phylum Actinomycetota; class Actinomycetes; order Streptomycetales; family Streptomycetaceae; genus Streptomyces. Next base: position 81,416 of record NZ_JOIR01000022.1, on the reverse strand, counting down.
TCGCTGGGGGTTCCGTCGTGCTGGGTGCCGGTGACGACGGCCTCGTAGGCGAAGACCGGGTTTCCGCTCGCCGCCCAGACGACCTGGCGGGCCCCAGCGGGCGCGGCCTTGAGCGAGGAGCGGGCGGCGGCCGGGGCTATTCGGGCCTCGATGCCCTTGGTGGTCTTGCGGCTGCCGTCCTTCTTCTGGTGGACCACCAGATCTCCACCGAGGACCGGCAGTCCGGCGTACGTGCGCTCGTAGCGGGTGTGCACCGTGCCGTCGGCGTCCTTGATCACATCGCGGGCCACGAGACGCTCGTCGTCAGCCAGGCCGATGGCCCGCGCGGTGTCGGCCGCCGCGTTCTGGGCCGCGGTGATCGCCTGGACGCGCGCGTCGGCGGTGAGGACGAGCGCGGTGGCTCCCGCCTCGCGCTCGGCCGAGGCGTTGGCGGAGCCGCTCTGGACGGAGATCGCGACCATCGCCGCCGACGCGACGACGGCGGCGGCGCGCAGCACTCCGGTGCGGCTGCGGGGGGTGCGGGGTGAGGACGTGGGGAGGGTCACTCGTGCTCCTTCAATTGCCGTGGGGGGCCAGGTGGTTGAGATTGCCAGGAAGGAGCCGTGGATTGACAGGTATGCAACAAGGATTTGACCAGCTGTTGTCCGGAGAGAGGGGAGCGATGTTCGCTGACCGACCAAAAATGGAACATTGCGCTTCCCCGGACACGGTGTGCACCGAGTCCGGGGAAGGTTCCGGCCGTTACCGGACGCCGGGGATCTGCCGGGCCTTGAACGCGGCACGCACGGCGTCCGCGGCGTTCGCGCCGTACATCCGCTGGGCGGTCGAAACCGTCGTCAGGGCCGCGTCCTTGAAGGACGTGTCCGGCGCGAAGCCGAATTGGGCGTTGACGATGATGCGGTCAGCGGTCCGGGAGCCCAGGGCGTTGCGGATGTCGAAGAGGGCGCGGGACCAGATCTCCCCGTCCGCATGGACCTCGCCCTCCAGGTCGGCGTACACCTTGTTCCCGTCGATGCGGCGCAGGCAGTGCGGGGTGTCGCTGTAGGAGGCCGCGTCCCAGTCGGCGACGCAGGCCAGGTCGGTCCGCCGCGGCCAGCCGTACGCCGCGTCCGCATGGGCGCCGACCTCGACGGCCAGGTAGTCACCGAAGGCCTCGCCTATCGCGCCGGCCTCGGGAGAGGTGCCGAAGCCGGGGACCTGCGCGTTGTGCACCGCGTGGCCGTATTCGTGGACGATCACCTCCGCGTCCTCGGCGTCGTCGACACCGCCCTTGCCGAAGCGGATCTCGGCCTTCTTGTCAGAGAAGAAGGAATTGTCCGCGCCCCACTGATTGATGCGGACCGGCTGGGCCCGGTCGTTGGCCCCGGGCAGTTCGGTGCCGAAGCCCAACCCTTGCAGGTACTCCTGGGCCTCATTGACCCAGAAGTAGGCCATGACCTGCTCGAACTGGTCGTCGGTGCGGTTGTATACGGTCGCGTCCGCGGGTTTCGCCGAGGCGCCGGTGTCCGAGCTGACGTACGCCCACCGGCCCGACAGCCGACCGCTGGCGTCCAGGTTGCGGAGCGCGGCCGCGGTGTAGGCCGAGGCGGGCACGGCGTCGGCGGCGTCCTTGGCGTCGGCCAGGGTCTGATCCCCCGAGGACTGAACGGGATTGACCATGAAGATGCGGGCCTGGGGCAGCGCTGCTGCCGACGCGGACCCGGACCCGGACGCCGAGGCGGGTCCGGTCAAGGTGACCAGGGTCAGGGCAGCGGCGGCCGTGGCGGTGGCCGCGGTGTTCAGACCGCGGGGTGTGCGGCGGGACATGGACATCCTCCTGTGAGGGACGCGTTGTGTCGGAGAAGGGACACGGAAGGGCGTGGTGCGGCCGTGATCCTCGCGCAGGACATCCCGCCCGCGCCAGGCCCGCGTTCCGGGAAGTTCGCCGCACACGGCGCCATTCGGGCAGGGCAATCGCCCGCTCCCCGCCGCGTTGCCGTCGTGCGGGGCCCGGGGAGGTGAGATGTCCGACCGGGCGGCCAGCGACCCGGTTGTCGCCAGCGCGGACGCCGTCGTCAGCGCATCGGGGCCGAGCACGGACCGCAAGGCCATCGGGCTGCCGCTGGTCGCCGGGACCGGCCACATCCCCACCGCCATGAAGCGCCACAACGTGCGCCGCTACATCGGCCACGCCATCCCCGCGCTCCTCGACCCGCGCGAGAAGCCCACCCCCGTCACCCGGCCGATCGGCCTAGGTCCGGGGTTGCGTTGTGGGGTGCCCAGCGGCCAAGTGGCCGTTCCGCTGACGGCGGTCACCGTGTTGCACGCCGGGGCGGGAGGAACCTCGCTGTTGAAGACCGGACTGGCCCTGTCTTTCGTGATCCTCGGACTGCCGGTCGGCGCCTGGGTGGACCGGGTGCGGCGCCGTCCGGTCATGATCGGCGCGGACTTGGTGCGGGCGGCTGCGCTGATCACGGTGCCCGCTGCCGCGTGGTCCGGGGTGTTTGACGATGACCCACCTCCTGGCGGTCGTGGTGATCCAGGGCGTTGCGACGGTGTTCTTCGACCTGGCCACCCAGAGCTTCGTGAAGGATCTCGCCCCCGGTTCCCTGCTCGCACGCACCAACGCGAGGCTGGCCACGATCACGCAGACAGCGGTCGTCGCAGGTCCGCCCTTGGCCGGGTGGGCGGCCGGACTGCTGAGCGCGCCGACAGTGCTTCTCGTGATGGCCGGGGGATACCTTTGGTCCGCGGGGTGGCTGTCCGTGCTCACCACCCGTGAGCATTCGGCCGGTAGCAGTCCCCGACGGCGTCTCCTGCACGAGATCGGCGAGGGCGTCGTGTTCGTCTTCCGCCAGCCGGTCCTACGCACCGTGGTGGTCTCCGGTTCCATGGTCAACATCGGCACCGCCGGTGTGATGACCCTGCTCCCCGTCCTCGCACTGACCGAGCTCGGACAGCCGTCAGGTTGGCCGAACGGCTCGGGGCAGGCCGAGCCGTCCTGTTCGTGGGGATCGCGGTCGCACCCCCTGGCCGTCGCCATCCCTCTGCTCGGGCGGCCCGTGCCCGGGCCCCTTGCAGCCATCGGGTGGGCGCTGGTCATGCTCAAGGTCGGCTTCGACTCCGTCCTGATGATGACTTTCCGGCAGCAGGTCACGCCCGCCGGACTGATGGCCCGGGTCAACGGCACCATGCGCGTGCTCTTCACCGGCGCCGTCGCTCTGGGCTCCGCCACAGCCGGTGCTCTCGCCACGGCCGGCGGCGTCCGGTGCGCCTTGGGCGTCTCGGCCGCTTGCCTGGCCCGTGTGTGGATCCCGATCGCTCTGTCGCCTCTTCGGCGCATGACCACCCTCGGAACCCACCGGTAGGCCGCCACGTCGAGACGCGCTCGCGGGCGTGATGCCGTGGCGCCCCGGAGGCCGCCGAGGCGGTGTGTGCGGACGAACGCGAGTAATGCGACCGCGGGCATCGACACCGACTGGCCTGCCCGCATCCACCTCCCGGCCGAGTGCCCCCTCGCCGCCGGCCGGTCCATGGGAAGTGGGCGGCTGTGCCAGCGCTTCCAGGGCTGACGGCCGGGGACGACGGCGCATCGCACCGCCGAGCGGTGACCGCCGTCCTTGCCTGCATCGAGCGAGAACCGCTGCGGTGGATCAGCGCTTCAGCAGTGCGGCCGACACCTCGGCCAGATACGCGGGGTCGGTGGGCACGGCGCCCGGTACCGCATGGGCGAGCTGGGCATGGCCCAGGTAGCTCGTGTAGGCGAAGAAGCCGCGGCGGCGCGCCTCGGGCGCGGGGAACCCGAGCAGTTCGAAGAGGTGGGCGAGGTAGCCGATCCTGCGTTCGGTGACGCGGGCGAGTGCGGCCGCGACCTCGGGATGGTCGCTGGCAGCCAGCAGCCGCACCTCCCGCGGGTCGTCGACCGCGGCGACGGTTGCCCCGCGCAGGAGCGCGTCGAGCCGGGCGGCCGGGTCGGGCTCGACGGCCTCCATCGCTCGGATGATCCGCTCGGTGGACGACTCCTCCCAGCGCGCGAGTGCGGCGGCGACGAGCGCGTCGCGGTTGGCGAAGTGCCAGTAGAAGCTGCCTTTGGTGGTGCCGAGTCCGGCCGCGAGCGGCTCCACCGCCACCGCGGCGAGGCCGCGTTCGACCAGCGCGGCAAGGGCGGCGTCGGCCCAGTCGTCGGCGGTGAGCCGTTTGCGGGCGAGGCGGTGCCCCTGCCGGCCGGATGATTCGCTCACACCTCCATACGCTACCGTACGGTAGAAACATACGCTCCCGTATGGAGGTCCGGCATGCGCGCGGTACGCAACGTTCACGAACGGATCATCCCGGCACCAGCCGACTGCGTCGGGGCGCTCCTCGACAGGGTGTCGGCACCCGACGACCCCATCTTCCCCACCCCGGTCTGGCCTGCGATGGTCCTCGACCGTCCGCTTGGCGTCGGCGCGGCCGGCGGCCACGGCCGGGTCCGCTACCGCGTCACCGCCTACGTGCCGGGCCGCTCCGTACGCTTCGACACCACCGGTGGGGCGATGGGACAGGGGTATCACCGTTTCGAAGTCGAACCGCTCGGCCCTGACCGGTGCCGGGTCGTCCACGTCCTCGAACTGGCCATGCCGGTACGGCAGTTTCTCCAGTGGAAGGTGGCGATCCAGCCGGTGCACGACACGATGATCGAGGAGGTCTTCGACAACATCGAACGGAGCGCCCTCGGCCGTCCGCCCCACGCGCCGACCCGTCGACCGCCGCGCGCACTGCTGGTCAACCGGCTGTTCTGGGCCCGTCCGCGCGCCGTCCCCGTGCCGTCACACGCCCGGCTGCTGCACGAGGCCGTACCCCGGCCGGACTTCGCCGACGCCTGGCGCCTGCCCCTGCCACCGGGGATGTCCCGCGACCCACGGGACTGGAGGCACGTGCTGCCGTTCCCCGTACGCGGCACCGCCGACGGCGAGCTCATGACCGGCGAGGACGCATCCCACCTGGACTTCCGCTCCTCGATCGTGATCGAGGACGACACCGTAACCCTGGCAACGGCCGTACGACTCCACAACACCCGCGGACGCCTGTACTTCGCGGTGGCGGGCCTCGCCCACCCGTACATGGCCCGCCTGATGCTGCGCCGGGCCCACCGCCGGCTTGCCTTCACAGCGCGACCGGCGGGCGAGCGGAACGCCGGGGCTACCGGCTGACCTGCGGCCCGGAGGTTAGACAGGCACGCGCAGGGTCGGCCGGGGCGGCGGAGTGGAGGGGACCGGTGTCCACCCCGGGCGCGGGGAGGGTCAGGGGCCGGTGAGCGCGGCGGCCAGGCGGCGGGCCTCGGTGACCAGCCGGGACGACGATCTGGTACGGGCCGCCACTGCCGCCACCTCGGCCGGCACCGGGCCCGTGGCCCCACAGCGCTCCACGCAGTCAGCGGCGACGGCCAGCACCTCACCCGCACCCCGTACCGACGGCAGGAGGGCCGGCAGCACCTCGGCGAGGACGGCCCACACCGTGGCGTACGCGCCCGCCGCAGCGGCCGAGCGGGCCGCGTCCGCCAGCCGGTTGGGCTTGACCGTGCCGAGGGCCGCCATCGAGGCCAGCTCGCGGCCCAGCAGCGGGGCGTCCAGCTCGCCCCGGCCCGCCAGCACCACCAGGGCCTCCACCGCCGGTCGCCGGCTCGCCGGCTGCCGTCCGCCCAGCCCCGCCGCGATGGCGGAGTGCAGCCCGGGCCCCGCGGGGCCGCCCAGCAGGGCGAGGTGGGGCAGCATCCAGGAGTCACCCTGATCGCCGGTGGTCGCGGCCAGCGTCACGCCCGGCAGCAGCCACCGGGCCTGGACGTCCCGGTCCTCGGGCAGTACCGCGGCCCGCACGGCGTGCCCGGCATGCCAGTGATAGCAGCGGGTGAAGCCCTCGTGGGGGCGGCCCAGCCACTGGAACGCGTCGGGGAACTCCCGGCGCAGGGCAGGTCGTTCACCGCTCGCGAAGGCGACTTGCGGCATGGCCGCGCCGGCCCGCGACCAGGCCCGGTGCGCCTGCGGATCGGGTATGACGACCCGGCGCCGCCCCGTGCCCGGTTCGCCGTCGGCGCCGAGCCAGGCGGCGAGCCGATCGCCCTCGGCGGTCCCGAGCCGGGCCGCGGCCTCGGCGGCCGCCGGCGCCGCCGGATCGTCCCGGCGTACGCGCAGCAGGGCCTGCCCGAAGTCGGCGGGACCGGGACGGGCGCCCAACCTCCGGTACTCCACGAGCCGTTCGACGAGCTCGGCAGCCTCCAGTGCGCCGGTGTCCCAGGTGGGCGTGGCCAGCAGGAACGGCTGCGGGGCACCGGAGCGCAGCGCGTAGCCGATCTCGCGCACCCGCGCCGCGATCACCAGTTCCAGCCCGCCCTGCGCGCACTCCTCGTGCCCGCGCTGCCGGCGTACGTACTCGGGCTTGAGGCTGTACCCCGTGACCCGCCACAGCGGCGAGGCCACCACCACGTCCACCGGGGTGAGCCGGTCCGCATCGGTCTCCTCCTCGGGGTACCGGTGCCCCAACGCCGTGGAGAGGGCCAGCGCGAGCGCGTGGCGGTCGCGGTGCGCCTGCCGCACGAGTCCGTCGAGGACGCGCTCGAACACCGCCACGGTGTGGACGCGGGGCTCGAGATGCTCGAGGTGATCGGCCGTCAGCTCGACGGTCTCGGCGAGCCCGGAGGGCGCGGCGTCGAGCCGTCGCGCGGGGGGTACGGGCGGGAGGGTGTCCTGAGCGGTGGTCCAGATCATGCCGCAACGCTAGAGGCGCCCACTGACATCGCCCGCACGGATCCGTTCCCCTGCGGGGACCGTCTCCTCCCCGCACTTTCGCAGCTCTTGCCGCAGGTCAGCCACAGACGCCGCGTCGCAGGACAGGACGACCGCCAGCCGACCGACGTCGATTCCCTCGGGTCGCTTGACGGAGGACCATCGCTGCCCTGCCCGCAGGAGGGTCCCGAAGAGCAACCGTCGGCCGGCGGCGTCGCCTGGCAGTGCCTCGTCAGCTGCCTCGACGATCACCACGTACTGGTCGGCCGACAGCCATTCCAGTTCCAGATCACGCAGACAGTCGAAGAGGGCATCCCAGTTCCAGCCGAAGTGGTCGGGCAGCCTCAGTCCGTCGTAGAACTGCAGGAAGACGGCGTCCGTATCGCGCATCTGCCGGCCGTCGAGCCGCGCCACGTACGTCCTGCCGGTCAGCAGCAGATCGACGGGCAGGGCGCCCCGCTCCGGAACGACGTGTAGCCAGGGCACGCCGGGCACGGCTAGCCGCGTTCCGTGGTGAGGGACTTCAGGTAGGACGCCGCGTCGCGGACCTCGCCGAACCTCGGGAAGATCCTCCGTACGGCGAACTCGTGCTCGTCCGCCGCGAAGGCGGACATCGCGTCCTCGACGAACTCCACCTCGTAGCCGTGGTCGCTCGCCGCGCGGGCGGTGGACTCCACGCCCATCGTCGTCACCAGCCCGGCCAGGACCAGCCGTTCCACCCCGAGGCCGTGCAGGCGCTCGTGCAGGCCCGTCCCGTGGAAGGCGCCGACCGTACGCTTGACGATTTCGATGTCACCGGGGCGGGCGAGGCCCTCGACGAAGCCGCTGCCGGGCGGCTGTTCCGCCACGTTCGGACGCTCGACGCGCACCACGACCACCGGGCGGCCGCCGGCCCGGAACGCCTCGGCCAGCCGGGCGCACCGCCCGGCCACCTCCTCGCCGGTGTGGGGGGCCAGCGACAGGGTGACGATACGGGGCATCAGGTCGATCAGGACCAGGGCGGTGCCGGGGGTGGGGCCCGGCTCGGGCTTCGAAGTCTCCATCACCGAATGATCGTAGAGGTCTTGGGGCCGGTACGGACGCGGACCGTTGCCGTTAGGTACGCGGGGGCCAGCCCCCGTCCCGCGTACCGAACGGCTGGTGGTGGTGGCTCAGCCCTCCAGGAGGGGCAGGTCGATGCGTGCGAGGCGCTCGGGGTCGGTGAGGATGTCGAGGGCGGTGATCCTGCCGTCCCGGACGGTGAACGCCATGACCGAGATCGCCCGGCCGTCCGCCACCGCGACCACGCCGGGGAGGCCGTTGACCAGCACCGGATGGGACGCCGCCGCGAACCGCGCGAAGGTGATCGCCTGGGAGGCGACCTCGGCCGCGCCGCGGCGGACCAGGCCGGGGCGCAGTGCGCCGCCGTCGGAGCGGGCCACGACGTCCGGATCGAGGACGGCGACCAGCGCTTCGAAGTCCCCGCCGCGCGAGGCGGCGAGGAACGCCTCGACGACCGCCCGCAGCCGGGCCCGGTCCGGGTCCGGGGCGGGCGCCGCGCCCTGGACGCGGCGTCGGGCGCGGCTGGCGAGCTGCCGGGTCGTGGCCGCGGTGCGCCCCAGAACGGGGGCGATGTCGTCGAAGGGGACGGCGAACAGGTCGTGCAGCACGAAGGCCAGCCGCTCGGCGGGCGCGAGCGTCTCCAGGACGACCATGAGCGCGATGCCGACCGAGTCGGCCAGGAGGACCTCCTGCTCGGGGTCGAGGCCGTCCGCCCTGCTGACGACCGGGTCGGGGATGCGGACCTCCCCGTCCTGGTCGTGCAGCGGATCCTCGCGCCGCGTGGTCCGCGAGCGCAGCATGTCCAGGCACACCCGGCCGACCACGGTGGTCAGCCAGCCGCCCAGGTTCTCCACCGCACCCGCGTCGGAGCGACTCAGCTTGAGCCAGGCCTCCTGTACGGCGTCCTCCGCCTCGCTGAGCGAACCCAGCATCCGGTAGGCCACCGCCCGCAGATGGGGGCGGTGTTCCTCGAAGCTCCGCGCCAGCACGTCCTTCTCGCTCACCTGTTGCATCCCCCTGTGCCGATTCGTCGGTTGAGGACGGACGATAGCCGACACCGCCAACGGGCCGTCGCGGCCCGCTGGTTGGTGCGGCGCGCCGGCCCTGGAGGAGGATGCGGGCGATCAGGTTGTCGGCGCGAAGACGACGATCACCGCGAGGGTGACCACGCCGGCCCGGCGCAGGGCGGGGAAGGTGAGTCCCGCGTCCAGGGGGTTCGCCGGCAGGGGGCAGGAAGAGCGCCACCGCCCGTGCCTGCCCGCTTCCTGGTGCTGAGCGTGGGCGCCGCGGCGGTGCTCGTCGTCGTCGGGATGTCGCAGCCGGCGCGGGAGGGCCGGGCGTTCGCGCTGTCCGGGCTGGCCGTGGCCGCTGTCGTCGCGGGCTGTTTCCTCGCCCTGTTCCCCGACGTCCTGGCCTCGTCCGCGGACCCGGACCCTGACCGCAGCGGGCGCGGCGGCCGGCCCGTACACGCTGAGGATCCTCACCCGGGTCGCGGCCTTCAGGGCGCCCGTGGTCATCACCTACCAGGCCTGGACGTACTGGGTCTTCCGCAAACGGATCGATAGCGTCCGTACGGCTCCCACACCTGACGGGCAGCTCAGGCGGGCTGCCACAGCTCGATCCGATTCCCCTCGGGATCGGTGACCCAGCCGAACCGGCCGACACCCTCCATGTCCTGCGTCTCCTCGGCCACGTCCGCGCCCTCGCCGCGCAGCTGCGCGAGCATCGCGTCCAGGTCGCGGACCCGGAAGTTGAGCATGGACTGCTGGGCGCGGGAGCCGAAGTAGTCGGTCCCGGACTCGAACGTCGCGAACACCGTCGGCCCGGCCCCCGGATGCCACAGCCCGTTCTCATCGGCGTCCAGGCCCAGGCAGTCGCGGTACCAGGCGCCCAGGGCCGCGGGGTCGGCGGCCCGCATGAAGTACCCACCGATTCCAAGTACACGTTCCATGCCGCCATCCTGCCAGGACGACGATCGGGCGGCCCGGCACCACACCACCGTCAGGCCGGGACGCTCCGCACCGGGCGCACGTCGACTCCGTCGGGGCGGAGGCTATTCAATGGTGGCCGCGCCGAACCGAACCGCCTCGTAACCCTGTTGTGTGCGTCGGCTGAACAGCACTCCCTCGCACTGACGTGAAACCGAACGGAACGACGTCCACCCCGCGCAACGAGTGGAAGTGATCCGGCATGACAGCGATCGACACCATCCGGCTGCTGGCGGCCCTCGCCGTGATCTGCGCCGCCGCACACGGATGCGGATTCCTCTTCGGCGCCCTGCGCCAGCCCCCCGTCATCGGCGAGGTCGTCGGCGGCATCCTCCTGGGCCCCTCGCTCCTCGGGCTACTCGCCCCCGCCGCCCGGGCCGCGCTGTTCCCCGCCTCCGGTGCGGTGACCAGCGCCCTGGACGCCATCTACCAGCTCGGCCAGCTGCTCCTGATGTTCCTGGCGGGCGCGGAACTGCGCATCAGGGCGGGCGGCCGCGAACGCCGCACCGGGGCGATCGTGGCCGCGGCCGGACTCGTGGTGCCCTTCGCGGCGGGCGTGGGCCTCGCGGCGCTGGTCCCCGCCTTCTTCGCGGGGCCGGCGGGCTCCACGGTGACGACCGCCCTCGTCGTGGGGCTCGCGATGGCGGTCGCGGCCATTCCGGTCATCTCGCGGATCATGATGGACCTGAAGATCATGGATACCGCCTTCGGCCGGATCGTCCTGATGGTCGCCGTGATCGAGGACGTCATCCTCTACGTCGTCCTCGCCGTGGTCCTCGGCCTCGCCCGCTCCGGCACCGGCCACTCCGTCGGCCTGTGGGACCTGATCGGCACCGCCGCACCCGTGCCCACGGCCGCGTACTTCACCGTCGTCAGCGTGCTGTTCTTCGCCGCGAGCCTGACCTGGGGAGCCCGGCTCTTCCGCCGGCTGGCCCGCCACCGCGCCAACATCGTGGCCCGGCAGAGCCCGGTGGCCTTCCGGCTGATCTTCCTGTGCGCCATGGTGCTGCTGTGCCTGGGCCTCGGCGTCAACGCCGTGTTCGGTGCGCTGATGGCGGGCATCTGCGCCGCCCGCGGCGATCAGAGCGCCGACGACGGCACCTCCCGGGGGACCGGACGCGAAGCGGCGGTCTGGGGCGCCATCCGCCAGTTCTCGATGGCCTCCTTCATTCCGGTGTTCTTCGTCCTGGTCGGCATGCGCCTGGACCTGGTGCGCGCCTTCGACCCGTTGTTCTTCCTGTGGTTCCTCACGCTCGCCTGCGGCATCAAGACGGCCGGCATCTGGGCGGGGGCGCGCCTGGCGGGGGAGGACCGGGTGTTCTCCTCGTCCCTCGCGTTCGCCCTCAACGCCCGGGGCACCATCGGCATCGTCCTGGCGGGCGTCACCCGTCAGGCGGAACTCATCAACGACCGTTTCTTCGTGGTGCTGGTCCTCGTCTCCCTCGTGACCTGCCAGATCGCGGGGTTCCGGCTGGCCAGGGCGGCGGACCGGCTCCGGGAGACGACCGGACCGGCCCCTACCGGGCCCCGCCGGCAGCGGGGGAAGCCGGCGCGCTCAGGAACGCGCGCAGGTCGATGACCTCGTAGCCGTCGGCCTGCGCAGCGTCGACGATCAGCGGGAGGGCTTCGGCGTCGAGGACGACGCCGTCGCCGTTGCTGCCGACGTGCATCTGGATGATCGCTCCGGGGGTGAAGGCGTCGACGGCCCGCTCGACCGCCTCGTCCACGGTCATGCCCCCGTCCGGCCCGAGGTAGCCGTTGGTGTCCGCGGTGAACTCGATCGCCGCGTAGCCCAGGTCGTTGACGTCGGCGACGGACTGCCGGGTGGTGGAGCTGTAGGGGAAACGGAAGAACGGAAGCGGCTCCGTCCCGGACGCCGTCCGGATCGCCGCGTCGGCGCGGCGCACCTCCTCGGCCCGCTCCGCCGTACTGATCTCGCCGAAGTACGGGTGGCTGTACGAGTGGTTGCCGAGGCCGTGCGCGGCGCCCAAGGCGCGCACCGCCGCGGGGTGCGCCTCGGCGAACTGCCCGGTCGGGAAGAAGGTGGCGGGCAGTTTCCGCCGCCGCAGTTCGGCGAGCACGGTGTCGACGCCGGCCTCGTCCCACGCGGCGTTGAAGGTGAGCGCGATGACCTTGCGCGAGGTGGGCAGCCGGCGGATCTCACTGCCGAGGAGCGAGGCCGGCGGGCGCGGACCGGCGAGCGGACCCCCGGCGTCCCGGCCGCCCGGGGCCGGAGCGGTGGGCTGAGCGCCCGTCCGCGCCGCCGCGGCGCCGGAACCGGCTACGAGACCCGCGGTCAGCAGCGCCGCCAGCGCGGCACGTCGTCCGAGCTCCACCACCATCACTCCCTCCGGTACGCCGCCGCCGTCACGGGGCCTGCCACGACTATGCGACGGCGCGTACGGGAGCACCCGCAGCCCGTGCCGGGCACGCGGGTGATCTCGCGGCGCCTTTCCAGGGCGGGTGCGGGACTCAGCGGCCCTGGGAGGGGCGTCGGCGCAGGTGCGTCGTGAGGTGGTGCTGCAGCGGCTGCCCCACCGCGGCCATGTCGTGGAGGACCGTCATCTCCTCGCCGTCGACGGTGTAGCGGCGCCGCGTGCCGGTGACCTCCTTGGCCAGCGGGGTCAGCGACACGTCCTTGGTCTCGATCTCGATCTCCGTACCGGACACCCGGCCCACGTAGGTCTCGACGATCCCGGTGGGGTGGGCGAGCACGACCTCCAGGGAGGCGTCGGGCATCACCCGCCACCACCCCGCCTCACGTCCCGCGGGACGGACCGGGGCCCCCGAGTCGTCGATCAGCCACGCCCGTGCCTCGTAGCGCAGGAAAGGGCGGCCGTCGTGGCTGAAGGTGATCTCCTGCGCGTACCGGAAGTCCTTCTCCAGCGTCGGGTACTCGCCCTGCCCCCGACCGGCCCAGCGCCCGAGCAGGGGCAGCACGGGCCGCAGCAGCGGGTGCGGCTCGGGGCCCTCGCCCAGGACGTGGCTGTCGGGGTAGGGATTCTCCTGCACCGGCTCGAACATGTTCACCTTGCCTGTCTGCGTGGACCCGAGGGGTCCACGCAGACTAGCGCGGGGCGGTCAGCGAGCCGGCAGGGCCGCCGCCACCGAGGCCGGGACCGGCGCGAGACCGGCCGGGCGGGTGGTGAACGTGCCCCGGCCCTGGGTACGGCCGCGCAGCCTGGACGCGTAGCCGAACAGCTCGGCCAGCGGAACGGTCGCCGTGACCACCGCGGTCCCGGACCCCGCCGTGGACCCCGAGACCCGGCCGCGACGGGCCGCCAGGTCACCCAGCACACCGCCCACCCCGTCCTCCGGAACGGTCACCGTCACCTCCACGACCGGCTCCAGCAGTTCCACCGCGCTCAGGCGCAGCGCCTCGCGCAGCGCGAACCGGCCCGCCGCCCGGAACGCCATCTCCGAGGAGTCCTTGGAGTGGGTCGCCCCGTCGGTGAGCGTGACCCGGAGGCCCGTCACCGGATGGCCGCCGAGCGGGCCCTCGGCGAGGGCGTCCCGGCAGCCCGCCTCGACGGCACGCGCGTACTCCGGCGGCACGCGCCCGCCGATGACCGCCGACCGGAACTCGAAGGCGGCCTCCTCCAACGGCTCGACATCGACGACGACGTGCGCGAACTGGCCCGCGCCACCGTCCTGTTTGACGTGCCGGTAGACCAGGCCCGTCACCCCGCGCACGACGGTCTCCCGGTAGGAGACCTGCGGCCGGCCGACGACGACCTCCACCCCGTGGCCGCTGCGGATCTTCTCCGCCGCGACCTCCAGGTGCAGTTCACCCATCCCCGACAGCACGGTCTGCCCGGTCTCCGCGTCGGACCGGACCACCAGCGAGGGGTCCTCCTCGGCGAGCCGCATCAGGGCCGCCGAGAGCCGCCCGGTGTCGCCGGCGCGCCGCGCCTCGACCGCCACCGACACCACCGGTTCGGCCACCGAGGGCGGTTCGAGGACCAGCGCGGCCCCCGGCGCGCACAGGGTCGTGCCCGCCCGGGCGGCCTTGAGCCCGATCACGGCGACGATGTCACCGGCCCCCGCCTCCTCCCGTTCCTCGTGCCGGTCGGCCTGGACCCGCAGGATCCGGCCGACCCGCTCCGTCCGGCCCGTGGCCGCGTCCAGTACGGTCGCGCCCTTGCGCAACTTGCCGGCGTACACCCGCAGATAGGTGAGCCGCCCCGTCGCGGTCGCCGTCACCTTGAAGGCGAGGGCCGTGAACGGCCCCGCCGGATCGGGCGCGCGCTCCTGCTCCGCGCCGTCCGCCACACCCCGTACGGGCGGCATGTCGGCGGGCGAGGGCAGGTACGCCAGGACCGCGTCCAGCAAGGGCTCGATCCCGCGGTTGCGGTACGCCGAGCCGCACAGCACCACGACGCCGTCCCCGCGCAGGGTCAGCTCGCGCAGGGCGCGGGCCAGTGTCCGCCCGGTCAGCGCCGAGGTGGTGCAGAACTCCTCCAGCGCCTCGGCGTGCAGCTCCGCCACCGTCTCCTCCAGGAGCCGGCGCCGCCGGTCCGCCTCCTCGCGCAGCGGCTCGGGGACCGGCCCCGCCTCGTACGTGTCGGAGCCGGCGTGCCAGTGGAGCGCGCGCATCGTCAGCAGGTCGACGACGCCGGTGAACGCGTCCTCCCGTCCGATGGGCAGCTGCACCACGAGGGGTACGGCGCCCAGCCGTTCGCGGATCGACGCGACCGCCGTGTCGAGGTCGGCGCCGGCCCGGTCCAGCTTGTTGACGAACGCGATCCGCGGCACACCGTGCCGGTCGGCCTGCCGCCACACCGACTCGCTCTGCGATTCGACCCCGGCGACGGCGTCGAACACCGCGACCGCCCCGTCCAGCACCCGCAGGGAACGCTCGACCTCGTCGGAGAAGTCGACGTGCCCCGGGGTGTCGATCAGGTTGACGCGATGTCCGTCCCAGGTGCAGCTCACGGCCGCGGCGAAGATGGTGATGCCGCGGTCGCGTTCCTGGGGGTCGTAGTCGGTGACGGTCGTTCCGGCATGGACCTCGCCCCGTTTGTGGGTGGCACCGGTTGCGAACAGGACGCGTTCGGTGAGCGTGGTCTTGCCGGCGTCGACGTGGGCGAGGATGCCCAGATTGCGGACGGCGGTGAGGGAATTGGTGGTGAGGGGTCGCCCGTTGGCACGCATGGCCCTAGGCCTTTCGAGTGAAGAGGGAAAGGGGCGGCGCGATTCCCGTACGCGATCCTCGGGGCCCCGCACGCGGCCGCAGCACCGTCGCCGCCATGCCCGGAGGAGGTCCGGGCGGGCGGTGGCGTACGGGAAGCGGGAAGGCAGGGAACCCGAAGAAATCTAGAAGTGCGTCACGGGGGTACGGTGACGGCCGCGCGGCCGGCACCGCGCGCCGCGAGACACCGGGATCACGTCGTACCGGGACGGGGGAGCGAAGACGGCGGTGCGGTGCGTGCGCATGGCCGGACTCCCCTTCTCTTCACTCGGTATGAGGCGCGCGGTGCCCGGTCGGCAGCGCGTACGGCGAGTCTAGATCGCGGGCCGGACCGGAGCACCGCATTTTCCGCTCGCCCCATGCGGTTGGTCCGGGACGCCGTACGGTCCGCGGCATGCTCGCCGGACTGCGTACCCCCGCACCCCGAGGGTGGAACCGCCGGCTCGATCCGCCCGCCGCCCTGTCCATCCATCTCGCCGTCGGCCAGGCTGATGCCTGGGAAACTCAGGCAGTTGTTCATGGGCTGAGGCCCCTGTCCCGCGTGGCGACGATCCGCACGGCCTGTCCGACGCGGTGGAGCGGAGCGGTCAGGGCTGACGTGTCACGGGCAGTCGCAGCACCAGCCGCGCCCCCCGCAGGGAGCCCTCGGCCGTCAGCGTTCCGCCGTGATGGGCACTCAGATCGCGCGCGATCGCCAGCCCCAGCCCCGCCCCGCCGTGGTCGCGGCTGCGCGAGTCGTCGAGCCGGGTGAAGCGCTCGAAGACCCGCTCCCGGTCCGCCGCGGGAATGCCGGGACCGTCGTCGACGACCTCCAGCACCGCGCCGCGTCCCGTAGTGCGCAGGGTGACGTCCACGCTCTGGACGGCGTAGCGCTGCGCGTTGTCGACGAGGTTGGTGACCACCCGGCCGAGCCACAGCGCGCTCGCGGTGACCTCGACGTCCGCTTCGAGGTCCGTCCGTACGGGGACCCGGTCGCCGAGGCGGCCCGCCACCACCTCGCGCACCAGGGCGGTCAGGTCCAGCGGGACGGCCGCCACGGGCTGGGCCGCGTCGATGCGCGCGAGCAGCAGCAGATCGGCCGCGAGGTGCTGGAGCCGTTCGATGTCCTCCAGGGCTCCGCCGATCAGCTCGGGCCACAGCTCCGGGTCCCGGACGGCCAGGGCCACTTCCAGCTGCGTGCGCAGGACGGTGATGGGACTGCGCAGTTCGTGGGAGGCGTCGGCGATGAACTGCCGCTGGCGGATGCCGGAGGCCTCCAGCCGGTCGAGGGTGGCGTTCATGGTCTCCGCCAGGCGGGCGACCTCGTCGTGGGTGGCCGGCACCGGCACCCTGCGGTGCAGGTCGCGGTCGGAGATCGCGGCGACCTCGGCGCGGATCTCCTCCACCGGCCTCAGCGCGTGACCGGTGACCCTCCAGGTCACCAGGGCGACCATCGCCAGCAACAGGGGCATGCCGATGACGAGGGCGGCGGTCGTGGTGTCGTCGGCCGCGTCCGCGTCCCGCAGCGAGGCGCCGGCGTAGACGGTGGCCGGCCCGTCCGGGGTGTCCGTGATGACCTGGACGACCCGCTGACGGTGTTCGCCGCCGAACGGGCGGACCTTCCAGGTGTGGACGCGGGGCCCCGGCAGCCCCGGGACGGCCGGCGGGAGCGGGGGCACGTCCAGCAGGTTCGGGCTGGCGAACAGCACCCGCCCGTCGGCGCTCACCACCTGGACGAACTCGACGCCGCGGGCGGGCGCGCGGACGCGCCCCAGCTTCCCGGTGGCGGCGAGCTGGGCCACCGTCTCCGCCTGCCGCCGGGCGTCGTTCTCCGCGTTGCGCAGCAGGTTGGCCTCCAGCAGCCCGAGCAGGGCGAACGAGGCGAGGGACAGCGCGGCGGCCACCACCACACTGGCGCCCACGGTGGCCCGGGCCCGCACGGTGGTGGGCCACAGCCGCCGCAGCGCCGGCCAACGCCTCAGGACCGCGGCCGGCACCGCCCGCAAGGCGCCGCCCGCCCGACGGCGGAAGCGGGGAAGCGGACGGGGGCGCGCGCCGGGACGCTCAGCCACCGTCGACCGCCAGCCGGTACCCGGCTCCGCGTACGGTCTCCAGCGCGGCGCGGCCGAACGGAGCGTCGATCTTGCGGCGCACGGCGCTGACGTGGACCTCCACGACATTGGGATCGCCGTCGAAGGCGCTGTCCCACACCTGTTCCAGTATGTCCCGCTTGGGCACCACCTCGCCGGAGCGCCGGGCCAGGTACTCCAGCACCGCGAACTCCCGCGCGGTCAGCCGGATCTCCGTGGCGCCACGGGAACAGGAGTGCCGGGCCGGGTCGATCACCAGGTCGCCGAACCGCATCACCTGCGGGCGCCGGCGGCCCGTGCGCCGCCCGAGCGCGCGCAGCCGGGCGACCAGGACTAGGTAGGAGAACGGCTTGGACAGGAAGTCGTCGGCGCCGGTGTCCAGGGCCTCCGCCTCGTCGTACTCGCCGTCCTTCGCCGTGAGCATCAGGATCCCCGACTCGTTGCCGGCGGCGCGCAGCTTCGAGCAGACCCGGTAGCCGTTCAGCCCGGGCAGCATGATGTCGAGCACGATCAGGTCGTAATCGTGCTCGGTGGCCATCCACAGGCCCTGGGGCCCGTCGAGGGCCACGTCCACCGAGAATCCCTCCGACTGGAGCCCCCGCTGCAGGGCCACGGCCAGCCGTCGTTCGTCCTCCACCACCAGTACGCGCATGCCGGACAGGATCTCAGGCCCTGTCCACCGCAGGCTGAAGAGGTCTTCAGGTGGCTTCAGCGGGGCTTCAGCATGCGCTCAGCATGCTCGGGACCGAGCCGGGCGTGGTGCCCGGTTGTTCTGAGGAGTGCCTGTATGTCTGATTCTGTCCCGCCGCCGTCCGAGCAGCCCGAGACCGCGCCGGAGGCCGGAGCCCGCAAGCGAGCGGCCCTGGGCCGCCTGGTGCCGCGTACCAAGACCGCCCGCTGGGTGGTGGCGGGCGCGGCCGTGGTCGTCGTCGGCGGGGGAGTGGCGGCGGTCGCCGTGGCCGAACGCCACGACGGGCCCGGGGGACGGGGTCCGCGCCTCGTGTGGGCCGAGCCCGGTGAGAAGGGCGGGTTCAAGCACGGCCCGCAGGGCGTCGAACCGCCCCACGAGCGCAAGGACGGCCGCGGCGGTCCGCAGGTGTCCGAGCGGCGTGCGGAGCTCTTCGGTCCCGGCGCGCCGGACGCACCCGGAGTTCCCGGTGGTCCCGGTGGAAAGGGGGGACTGCACAAGGCCGCCCCGGCGCCCCTGCCCGCCCTCGCCATCGGGGACGCGGCCGACAAGGCCGCCGCGGCCGTGACGGGCGGGAAGGTGGAGAGCCTGCGCGTGATCGCGCAGGACGGCGGCGGCAGCGCATGGCTGGCCGTGGTCCTCGGACCGGACGGCGTCCGCCACGCGGTCACCGTCTCCGGCGCGGACGGCGCGATCACCGGCAACACCGTCATCAACGGACGGTAGCCGACGGGCGGCGGCGGGTGGTCGGTGGCGTGCGCTCGGCGGGTGGGCGGGCGGTGGCCGGGCCGGGTCTACGGAGCCATCGCCTGGCCCCCGATGCCCGGGGCCCCCGCCAGCTGGCCCTGCCACCACGCCGCCATCCCGCCGCCGTCCATGGCCGCCCAGGCCGGGGTCTCCTCGACCTGGGCCCGGCCCAGCCGTCGGGCCAGCGCGACCAGTTCCCGTCCGGCGGCGCCGCGGGACTCCTCGTAGCCGTGCAGCAGCTCCTCGAAGGACCCGACGCGGCGCCACCCCTCGGCGAGGGCGGTGGCATCCTGCAGGGCCTTGGCGGCGCCGCTCGTGTTGTGCGGACGTACGACGGTGGCCGCGTCGCCCGCGAGCAGCAGCCGGCCCGCGGCGGTGCGGGCCGTCTCCAGGTCGTAGATGGGCTGCACGAAGGTGTCCGCCGGAGGAGTCAGCGCGAGCGCCCGCCCCCAGTACGGCGGGAACTCCCGGTCGAGCAACGCGCCGAGATGCTCCGCCAGTTCGGGCGTCAGCCCACCCGGCGGGAAGCTCGTCGCGTCGTCGAAGCGCAGCCCGCCGCCGCGCGGCGGCGGGGCGTAGAGCACCCAGTTCACCCGCGGCCCGTCCGGCCCGGGGATGCGGTAGACCACGCAGGTGCCGCCCGCGAAGCAGACCGTGGTCACCGCCTCCGGCACCGAGTCCGCTTCGCTGCCGAGCACCGCCAGCCGCGCCGCGTCGACGTTCCCGCGCCAGCACACGTACCCGGCGTAGTGCGGCCGGGACCGCGGGCAGAGCGCCTCGCGCACCACAGAGCGGTACCCGTCGGCGCCGACGACCAGGTCGTACCGCTCGACGGAGCCGCCCGCGAGCCGCACCTCGGCGCCCGCGGTCCCGGCCGCCCCCACGGCCGTCACCGTCTCCCCCTGCCGGTAGACCACCGAGCCCGGCACCGACTCCCGGAGCCCGCGCCACAGCAGACCCCAGTGGTAGGAGTGGAAGGGGAACGGCTGCTCCCACACCACCCTCCCGCCCGGCCCCGCGGCGTCGTCCCGCACCACCCAGCGGCGCCGCTCCAGCCGGTGCGCCGCGATCCCCGCGGGCAGCGTCCCGCTCGCGCCGAGCTCCACGGCCCGCTCGTCGTGGATGCACAGGCCCACGCCCCGGTCCTCGAGCCGCCCGCGCGTGCGCTCCAGCACCACGACCTCGCCGGCGCCCGCCCGCGCCGCCGCCGTGGCGACGGCGCAGCCCGCGATGCTTCCGCCGACCACCGCAACCGTTCCGCCCCGCATGTCCGCCTCCCGACGAAACCCCCCGCGCGTGACCCGCGTTCAGAGGCGCATCACGTTACTGAATCCGCGGCGGTACCACCCGGTCCGTGCGTCGGATTCCCGCCAAGCCCGCCGCCGCCCGTGACCGCCCGCGCCGCCCGCGCCGGCGGGGTCGGCTGCGGAGAGCCCTGCAGGGCCAGCGCGACGAGCACGACCAGCGAGTCCGTCCAGCCCAGCGGCGCGACCGAGGACGGCAGGCCGGCACCGTTCACCGTTTCGGGGAGCTCGCCCAGCCCGTTGCGCTTGGACAGCACCCAGTCGAGCACCCGGCCGGCCCTCGCCTGCTCGCCCGTACCGGACCAGGCGAGGGCGAAGAAGGATGTGCTGGCCGTCCACGCGTACGACCCCCAGCTGAAGGAGGGGTCGTTGCCGGGCGAGACGCCGCCGTTGGGCAGCAGCAGCGCCCGGTAGGTGGAGTCCAGGGCCGCGCCGAGACCGGGCGGGGCGGCGTTGAACGGGGGCGCCATGAAGGCCACCGCGCTGTCCCGGCCGTGCCGGCCGTCCACGGTCCGCTGGTACCCCAGCGGGGCGAAGCGCGCGGCGATCCCGGCGGACAGCCGCCGTGCCGCGTCCCCCCAGCGCTCCGCGTCCCCGGCCGTGCCCAGCCGGGCGGCCAGGTCGGCGGCGGCGTTGAGACCGGCGAGCAGGGGCGCGGCCGTACCGATGTTGGCGGTCGTCGTGTCCAGCTCCCAGTAGTCCGGGGACGCCGGGGGCAGCCCGTCCGGGCCCAGGGAGCCCGCCGCGTAGTCGGCCGCCTTCCGTACCATCGGGTAGAGCCGGCGCAGCCGTTCGTCCCGGTCGCCGGCCGGCGCCGCCCGGTACCACTGCCACGTCGCCCACGGCACCCAGCCGTTGCCGTCCAGCTGCCACTTGCGCGCGTCCGGCGGCCCGCTGCCGTCCAGCTTGGTACGGGCCTCCCAGGTGCCGTCGGCCCGCTGGGTGAGCGCGTCGTAGTCCAGGATCCGGTACGCCTCCTCGTCGTGCCCGGTGGCGGCGAACGCGGCCGCGGCGAAGGCGCCGTCGCGCGGCCAGGAGTACTCCCACGGCGGCGACCAGCCCGCCGCGAACGCGCCGTTGGGCTTCAGCAGCGCCCGCATCGACAGCAGGGCGCGCTGCGCCGCGGCCCGCTGCGCGACGGTGGTCCCCGGCACCCTGCCCGCGGCCAGCCATGCGCGGCTCTCGGTGACCTGCGCGACGGCGCCCGGGTCGTCGGCCTCCACGACCGTCGACGCGGTGGCCCCGTCGGGCAGGTACCGCCACCGGCCGGAGGGCAGGCGCAGCACATTGCTCCCGTCGACGTACGAGGCGCCCACCGCGAAGGAGGGCAGCACGGCCTCGGTGGCCACCCGATTGGTCAGCAGGCCCGAGGTGCGGGCCGCGAGCGCGGAGTCCGGTACGTAGCAGGGCTCGGTCTCCCCACACCGCTCGCTGCCGACGGGATTGACGTGGAAGGCCAGCCGGGAGGTGTAGGCGTGCCAGCCGCCCCAGTACGCCCTGTCGTAGTTCCAGCTGGTCAGCGAGCCGGGCACGGAACGTGTGGTGCCGTACCAGGCGATCGGCTTGTTCTCCGCGGTGGTCGCCTGGAGGAACAGGTAGTAGGTGGTGCCCGGGGTGACGGCCGCGTCGACCGGGAATTCGACCCAGCCGGCCCCGGCGCCGCCGAGGGCGGAGAGGGTCAGGGTCCGCGAGGCGATGACCGACCCCGCGTCCGAACGCACCCCGCGGATCTGGGCGGTCACGGTGCCCGTCGCCGCCCCGCTGCCCAGCCAGACGCTCACCCGGGAGAGCCGGGTTCCGGTCACCGTGAACTCCTGGGCGGCTGCGTTGTTGGCGGCCTTCACGCTGAACAGCGCGGTCTCGTGGCGAACCTGGCCGTCGTACAGCGCGGCGGCCGCGGCTTTCGCGGTGTCCGGGAGCGCGGCCGGCAGACCGGTCAGCGCCAGGGAGAGCACGGTGGGCAGCAGACTCCTCGCGAACGCCATCGGCTAGGGGCCCTTCCTCTTCGACTGGCGCGCGAGGGGAGTACCGGCGCGCCGGGAGCCTCACCATGCAGGTATCCGGCCCCGGTGACGGGGGAGTCGGGACGTGTTCCACCGGATGGGGCCGCAGCGACATCCGATCGTGTGAAAAGAAACAGCGGCGGACCCCGTGCGGGCGCACGTCGGCGGAGGTGGCGCGGCCGGGTGTGCCGGGGGCGTGCGCGGGCGGACCGGGGCGTGCGTGGAGGCGGATGCGCTTCCTTCCGGAGATTTTCCGGGACCGGCTTGCACGATCCGGCTCGTTTTCCGATGGGGTGGTGAGTGGGAGCGCGTCTGGCGCTCTGCGGCTGCTGGTCCGGGGGCAGGCACGCCGGTTACACATGATCCACTTGGAAGGTTCCGCTCCGAAGTGAATGTTCCCGAGACGGTCGCCCTCGCGCTGTTAGCCGCCATCGCGGTCCGTTGTCGTGAGTTTCCCGTAGTCGATTTTCCCGTAGTCGCAGTGGCCGACGTGGCCGTCCCCGCCGCCCCGGCGGGGAGCGATGAGCAGCCGTGGGGGAGCGTATGAGCGAAGGCGAATTCGATCCATCGGGGGACCAGGCGGTCTCCAGCGAGCTGGCCGGAGTGCTTCCGGTGGAGTTCACCGCGTTCCACTCCCAGCAGCACCGTGCCTATCTGCGCTACGCCCACCTGCAGCTCGGGAACCCCAAGGACGCCGAAGAAGTCGTCGACGACGTGTTCACCTTCCTGCTGAAGGTGTGGCGCCAGGCGCTGAAGGAGGCGAGCCTCCACGGCTTCGCGTGGGCGGTGCTGCGCGAGCACGTCGAACGGCGGCTGGCGGTCCTGGGCCGTCAGGTGGCCATGGTGGAGACGGCGTGGTTCGCCGCCCTGCGCCGGTCCTCGAGGGAGCGGCTGGAACTGCTGGAGTCGAAGCTCGGACTGTACGCGGCGATCGCGGGCCTCTCCGAACGACAGTACGACGTCGTGCTGTTGGCCTTCCTCCTCGGCAACGACTCCGACACCGTCGCCCGGATGATGGGGATCACCCCCGCGACGGTCCGCTCGCACATCCGCGGCGCGCGCCGAAACCTGTCCCGAAAGCTCGGGGTGGACTGGATCCCCGGAGAGGAGAAGGACCAGTGAGCGACATGCCCTGCAACCGTGACATGCCGCTGTGCGACCTGGACGCGGCCCTGGAGGACGCGACGGTACTCGCGGAGGAGTACGCCGGATACGACGAGGGGGCGGCCCGGCGCCGGATCGCCCGCCGGATCGTCGCCGACCGTGCCCGCTCGGCGACCGGAGCCACCGCCGGCGGGGCCCTGCCCGCACGGGGGCAGCCGGCATGGGCCGCCACCGACGACCTCGTCCTGGACGCCGCGTGCCACGTGCGGGCCGCCCGCGGCCTGGACGACCTCACCTGGTCCCTCGTGGAGAGCCGGGACTTCGCCGAACTCGCCCTGGACGCCGACTCCTGGCCGCACGGCGCGGACTCGGCGCTGCTCTTCGGCTGCCTGCTGCACCTGGCCGACCGGACCGACGCGGCGCAGTTCTGGTTCCAGTACGCGGCCGGGGCGGGCTCGCAGACCGCAGCCCGCTGCCTCTACCTCCACCACCTCGCCCGCGCCGAGGTCGCGACCGCCCGCTACTGGAACCACCAGACCCAGACCCTGCCCCCCGACGCACACCTGCCGACCCTGCCGCCGGCTCCGGAACGCCTCGAAGAGGCCCTCGAAGCCTCGGTCATCTGGACCTCGCCGCCCATCACCACCCAGGACCTCACCGCCCTCACCGCCGGCCCGGGCCGGGCGGGTCGGCCTCCGCTGCGGCTGCCCGCGCGACTGCGCCAGGCCCTCACGGCCCGCCCGTACGAGGAGCACCCCGACCTGGGGGACGTCTTCACCCCCGGCCCCCAGGTCGCGGTCGCCGTCGCCCAGAACGCCCGGCTCAACCCCCTCCACCTGACGGAGGAGGCGAACGCGTGGGCCCTCGAAGCACTCAAACAGCCACACCTGACCCACGCGGCCCGTGGGACCACCGAAGGGCGCCCGGCGCCCGCCGCACTGGAATCCGTCCACCAGGCGCTGCGCGTCCTGGAAGTCATCAACCGCTATTCGGGCGGGGTGAACCTGACCCAGATCGCCCGCGAGACGAACCTGCCGCAGCTGGTCCTCGCCCGGGCGGTGGAGCAGCTGATCCGCGCCAACCTGGCCACACCGATCGGGCCGGACGCCTACCTCGCCGGCCACGCCCTCCTCCTGGCCGACTCGGTCGACGGAGAGGGCCGCGGGCATCTGCGCGAGACCCTCGCATGGGTGCGGGACGCCGTCGGCGCCGCCGTCTACGTCGCCCGCTACACCGACGGGGAGGTCTCCATCACCCAGTACGCCGATGGCCCCGGCACCCCCGTGGTCGACGAGTGGGTCGACTTCCGCGCCGCCGCCCACGCCTCCGCGGTGGGCAAGGCACTGCTGACCCAGCTCGACTACGACGACAGGAAGGACCACCTGGCCCGCCACCGGCTCACCCGGTTCACCGCCCACACCCTCACCAGTGAGCAGGCCCTCTTCCATCAGCTCGACACGCGCCCGCCCAACGCCCCCCTCCTCGACTTGCAGGAGTACGCGCTCGGCACGGTGTGCGCGGCCGTACCGATCACCGCGGGCCCGAACGCGGAATGCGTGGCCCTGTCCATCCCGGTCCCCGACCCCGGCCGGCTGAAGCAGGCCGCCCGGATCCTGCAGAGCGAGGCGGCTGCGGTCTTACTCGCCCTGATCGTCGCCGGCAGCACCCAGCCCACGGCACGCAAACCGGAGGACACCGTCCTCTCCCCGACCGCCTAGCGGCGCAGGGTGCGGGCCCGCCGCCCGACGGGGGCGGCGGGCCCGTTCATGCCGCCACGGCGGGCCGGCCCCGGACCCCGTCCTCGCCGCCGTCGATACCCGCCAGTACACAGAGGACGGTGGCGCGGCGCTTCCGATCGGCTTGCGCGGGTAGCCGACGGGGGACAGTAGCTCGGCAGTGAGGCAAGGAGCATCAGTGATCACTCAGGACCAGCTCGCGGCCATGGCCGGGTGTGCGGCACACACGGACCAGGGGCAGCGCTTGGGCCGCGTGGAGTACGTCCTGGTGGACGACACCACCGGCAGGCCCGAATGGGTACGGATCACCGACAGGGCTTCGGGGCTGGGCGGGGTGTTCGTCCCGTTGCGCCAGGCGGAGCTGAAGGACGGGCACCTGGTGGTCCCGTATCCGGTGGCGATGATCGAGCAGGCTCCCTGCGCGGCGCTCGACTGCGGGAGCGTGCTCTCCGTGTCGGAGGAGCAGCAGCTCTACGGGCACTACGGCGTGCGGGACGCACGCGACGAGGTCAACGCGGAGGGTGACGCGGGGTGGGGGGTGATGGACCGGGCGCAGGCCATCCGCGAGGGCTCGACGGGCCGGGAGCACGCCGTCTCCCGCTTGCGACGGGTGCAGCCCGGACGGTGAGCCGGCGGGCGCCCCGGAGGGCCTTCGCGCACGGTGTGCCCGGCTGTCACCGTTCCTAGTCGCCCGACTGGACGCTGGTCGAGCCCGGGGCGGCCACCGCCGGCGCCGTTCGAGCTGAGACCGCAGGGCCTGGCAGAGACGAACTGCCAGGCAGCAGTACCCGCGGTTGCAGTGCGCATGACGGTGCGGTGGTGGAGTTCCGAAGCCAGGGTTGTCACAGGGGCCGCCGGCGGCGCCCGCACTCCGAAGCCGCCCGCGTGATGCCGTCACGGGGGCGCCCCCCGGTCGTTGACGGGGGGCGGGGGGCTGGTGCCGCACGCGGTCTCGGCCCGTTGCTCGCCGACGGACCGGCAGGACGGGTGCGCACGCCGCCGCGAGCGCCTTCCACGCGTCATGCGCTCCCGGGCATCAGCTGATGCCCAGAGCTACCAGGCAGGTGTCGTCCTCATGCTCCTCGGGCGCGTATGCGTCCATGATTCGGTCGAGCGTGTCCTGGGGGCCGAGCCCGCTGCAGCCCATCAGCACCTTGCGCAGGACGTCGATGCTGTCGGTGATGTCCTCGCCCCGGCGCTCGACCATGCCGTCCGTGTAGAGCACGAGGAGATCGCCGGGGAGGAGGTCCGTGGTCGTGGTCTCGTACTCGTGCCCGGGCAGCAGCCCGAAGAGGGGGCCGCGGTGCTCCGTGTCCAGCACCGACGCCGCTCCCTCGCGCAGCAGCAGCGGCGCCGGATGGCCCGCACACGCCCAGCGGAACCGCCGCTCCTGGTCGATGTGCCCGATGATCGCGGTCGCGGTCTCGGCGGCCGGGTCGGCGCACAGCAGCTCGTTGAGCCAGGTGGTCAGTTGGCCGGCATGGGTCTCCGGGGCGTGGGCGAGGCCGGCGAGGGCGTGCCGCTGCTGCGCCATCCGGGCGACCGCGCTCAGTCCGTGGCCGCAGGCGTCGCCGATGGCGAGCAGGATCCGTCCGTCCGGCAGCAGGCGGCACTTGTACCAGTCCCCGCCCACCGCCGCGTCCGTCTCCGCCGGCAGGTACGCGGCCGCCACGGACAGGCCCGCCTGGGCGAGCTCGGCGGAGTGTGTGGGGAGCAGGGCCTCCCGCAGGGCAGCGGCGACCCGTCGCTCGGCGGTCGCCTCCTCCCGCAGCCGGTCCGACTGCCTCCTGGTCGCGGCGAGCCGCTGCCGGCTCCGTACCTGGGACGTCAGATCGCGCGCGATGACGTGCAGCGACCAGGGAAGCCCGTCGGTCGCGATCACGGGGTGCCCCACCAGATGAAGGGTGCGCACCTCCCCGAGCACGCTGAAACGGATCTCGGTCCCCGACGGCTCCTCTCCGTCGACCAGGGCGAGCAGGAACCTTCCGAAGCGCGGTACGTCGTCCAGGAGGACCGTGTCGCACAGTTCGGCGAGCGACAGGGGCCGGGACGGATCGTTGCGGAAGATCGAGGACAGCCCTTCCGACCAGGCGACCTCGCCGGACAGCAGGTCCCACGTACCCCAGCCCATGGACGCGATGTACTGCGCGTCGAGCGAAAGCAGTTCCATGCGGTTGTGGGCCGCCCGCCACGTCGCCAGGACCTTGCCGCCGCAGGACGAGGCGTCGTACAGCAGTTTCGTGCGGTGCAGACCGTCGCTGCGCTGCTCCGTGTAGTCCAGGGCGTGCCCCTTGAGGGCGCGGCCGGTGCTCAGGACGGAGTCCAGGGCTTCGACGAGCCCGCCGACCGCGGCCCCGGGCTGGACTTCGAGCAGCCGTCGGCCGATCTGGCGGTCGGGAGCCTCCAGCCACTCGACCGCGCGGACGTGGTTGCCGGCCTTGACCGTGAAGTCGACCGTCCGCCCAGCCTCGTCGCGCACCGGCGTGAGCAGCGCGGCCGACACCGGGATGGCGGGCAGGGTCGCGCAGACGCACTCCCACGGGTCGTGCCCTTCGCCTTCGTCACCACAGCCGTGCTCGGGCCCTCCCGTACCGCACGAGCAGAACGGCTCGCCCTCGACCGCCGGGACCGCCCCGGCCGGTGCGGGGCCTTCGTCGAGCCGGACGCCGGCCCCGTGACGGGCGGCCTCCCGCAAGGCTCTCACCTCACGTGCGAGGTGCTGCTTGAGCGTCTCGGGGTCCTGGGGGATCAACGGGCTCATATGTCATCACCGGCAGGGTAGCGGGCACGGGCGGCGCCGCGGCTTTACGCGGCGAGCGTGCCCGTGCACAGTCTGGTCAGGACGCGGTCAGGAGGTGCGAGTGCCGAAGAGGCCTCAGCCGGCCGGGCGACGAGATTTCGGTACTTCAGCCGATCCGCCCTTCTGGCGGTGAGGTGAACGTGAACGTCGGAGGGGGAACTCCTTGAGCGCGGTGTACCCGGCTGCGCCCCGGCTGCGTACGTCCCCTCCTGCTCGCCGGCGTCCGGCGACCAGCCCTGCGCCAGCCCTGCGCCAGAGCTGATCCAGGCTGATACCGGCAGGCCGTGGTCAGGTGTGGAGGCGGCCGTTGGTGCCGTCGTGGCTGTCGGCGTCTTCGTCGTCGAACCAGTGGTCACCGGCTGCGAGGTAGCGGAACGAGTGTGAGGTGTGGGCGGGGAGGGTGACTGTTGCGGCCCGGGTGCCGTCGCCGCGGGGCTCCAAGGGGTGGGCGGCCGGGTTCCAGTGGTTGAAGTCTCCGACGACGCTGACGGGACCCTCCGGAGCGTCATGGGGGAGGATGAAAGTGACCTGGGTACGGCTCTTGAGCTGCTTGCGTTCGAGCACTGAAAGACTCCAGCCGCGAAGGAACGGGGAACCGGCCCGTGCATCCTGGCGCGGCATGCACGCGGCGCAGCGGTACCTGGCCGTAGGCAGGTGCGGGGTCACCCGGGTGGCCGCGAGCCGGCCTGCGGTCCGCGGCGGGTCGGCCGGCCCACTGGCCGGCGGAGAGGGGTCGCAGGCCCCGCTCGTCGAAGACCGCATCCGCCACCCGCCGAGGACTGGGACGCTCGCGGGGTGGGCATCCGCGTGATCGAGGTGGACGTGGCCTCGCACGCCGCCCACATGGCCCATCCAGCCCGACCTTGCCGGCGCGCTCGCCGCCGTGACCGGCCGGCGGCCGACAGCCGTCTTCTACAGCACCGTCACCGACGACCCGCGCTACCGCGCCGCCTTCGACGCCGCCTACTGGTCGGACAACCTGCGGCGGCTGGTGCGCTTCGCCGACGCGGTGCGGGCCGCGGTCGAGGACGGGCACCGCCTGTTCGTCGAGACCGGGCCCCACCCCGTACTGGCCCACCCCGTGCAGACGACGCTCAGCGCGAACGGCCACACGAGCCTCTAACTGTGGTCAGGGCCAGGGGGACTGGCGGGCGGTGTTCACCGGCCGTCCGGGCCGCCGAGCCGCGCGATGAACCGCGGTCGCCGGCCTTCCTCCGTCAGCACCACCAGCCGGACCGCGGCCGCACGCGGCGCAGAGGCAGCAGGCTGCCGACCGCAGCACGGTCATGGGCGGAGGCCTTCGGGTCGTCCGCACCGATGGCGACCGTGACATGGGCGGCGGGCCGTGCCCCGAAGCGGCCCCTGTACGGGCGCAACCCGGCCACGGAAAACTCGCCGCCGGGGAACGCACACCCTTCTCGTCCTGACCTGTCAGCGCCGATTCCGGCACGCACGGCCAGAGGAGCCGCCACCAGTTGACCAACCGCCTCTACCTATCGGTAACTTCAAGGTGGCCCAGGAGAGTCGACCGAAGGAGCAGGCACGTGCCAGACCACGACCTGACCGGTTTCACACCGTCCACGTTCACCCACGACGGCGCCACCCGCCGGGTCCTGCGCAAGGGCGCGGGCCCTGCGGTGATCATCATGGCGGAGATCCCGGGCATCACCCCCAAGGTCATCGAGTTCGCCGAACGCGTGGCGGCGACCGGCTGCACGGCCGTACTTCCCGTCCTGTTCGGCGTGCCAGGCCGTGAGGCGAGCCCCGGCGCCGCAGGCTGGCCGACCGTGGGCCGCGCCATGGCGTCGTCGCTCTGGCAGGTGTGCGTGAGCCGTGAGTTCACCGTGCTGGCCACGGGACGCAGTTCGCGCGTCGTACGGTGGCTGCGCGCCCTGGCCGCCGCCGAGCACGAGCGCTGTGGCGGCCCGGGGGTCGGCGCCGTCGGCATGTGCCTGACCGGCGGATTCGCCCTGGCCATGGCCACGGACGAGCGGTTGGTCGCCCCGGTGCTGTCCCAGCCCTCGCTCCCGCTGGCGTGCACCGCGAGCCGTGCCGGCTCCATCGACATCAGCCCCGAGGAGCTCGCGGTCGTCCGCGGACGCTGCGAGCGCGACGGGCTCCAGGTGCTGGGCCTGCGCTTCCGCGGGGACCGGCTGGTCCCCGGCGACCGCTTCGCGTACCTGCGGCGCGAGCTCGGTGACGCCTTCGTGGCCGTCGAACTCGAAGACGGCGCCGCGAACCGCGACAGCGCCCTGCCGCCGCACTCCGTCCTGACGGAGCACCTCGTCGACGAGCCGGGACAGCCCACACGGCAGGCGCTCGACACCGTCCTCGACCTGTTCCGCACCCGCCTGCTCGGTGAGGAGCCCGCTGTCACGAAGTGAGCTCGACCGCTCGGCGCGCGACCTCAAGAGAGGCCTCGCGGGCGGCGGTGCCGGGGCCCGCCGGGAGTTCCAGGGCGCCGACCGAGCCTGCGTACGTCCAGGCCCCGCCGATCCGGAACGTGCTCCACGTCATCGGCGCCCTCCCCTCGCAGCAACGGCACCTCTCACCCCGCCTCTTGAACAGCCGTCACCGCGTCGACCTCCACCTCGACGAGCCACTCGGGATCGATGAACCGGGACACCTCCACGAAGGTGGTGGCGGGCCGGACGGAGGCGAACCGCTCGCCGTGCGCGCGTGCGGCCTCCTTCCACCGGGTCACGTCGGTGAGCATGATGCGGGTCCGCACGACGTCCGCGAGAGACGCCCCCGCCCCCCGCAGTGCCCTCTCCGCGATGTCCAGACACCGCACCGTCTGGGCGTACACATCGCCCGGCCCGACGGTGGAGCCGTCGTCCCCGATGGGGGCCGTGCCGGCGACGGCCACGTACGACCCCGACCGCACCGCGCGGGAGAACCCGATCTGCGGCTCCAGGGGAGACCCCGAGCCGACCGTCTGACGCACATGAGCCATCTCATCATGGTGCCCGAAGGGCGACTGACGACGAGTGAGGCCCTTGGGTGGGGGCCTGCGGCCGGTGGGCGCGGCGCGTAGGTCGACGGCGCGCCCGGTGGCAATCTGGTCGATATCGTAAAAATCCCCACACTTTCGGACCCTCCGCACCCGGTCCTGTACGAGAGCAAGGAAGTCATGCCGCACACGGATCTCTCCGCAGTCGAGGCGGACGCCAGGACCTGGTTCGACCAGTACGTCAGCACCTTCATCGGCGTGGCCGCCGCCGGCGGTACCGACCCGGCGCCGCTGCTCGACTACTTCGCCGTACCGATCACCATGACCACCGACGCCGTCCACGTGGTGCTCGCCTCCGACGACACGCTCGCGGCCGCGCTCACCAACGAGTTGCAGATGCTGCGCGACGCCGACTACGGCGGCAGTACGGCGCTCGATCCCCAAGTCCGGGCGCTGAACGAGCGGTCGGCCCTCATCGAGGTGACCTGGGCGCGCAACGACAGGGGCGGACGCGAATTCCAGCGCGTGCGCGTGCTGTACCTCGCGGCCAGGACGGTCGCCGGGTGGCGGACCACGGCCTCGGCGATCCTCTCCCCCTGACGGCACACGGCAGTCAGATGGTTTGCATATGTCGGTCACCGACATATGTTCGGGGACCGAACCCGAAGATCCTTCCGGCGGAGGGCTGCGCCTGCCCCCGTCGGGAGTCCGCCCCGCGACGGATACGGAGTGCTCATGGCCACCAGGAAGAACCTCACCGCCAACCGGGAGTCCCTCGTCCACAAGGTCCGCTACGCCGCGAGCCGCCCCCACCGCATCGCGCCGTACCTGAAGCGGGCCGCCCGGGACCGGTGGCTGGCCTTCAAACACCCCGACCACGTGAGCTACTACCGGGCCGTGATGGCCTCGGACACCCGGCGCAACCCGGAGGCGGCCGTCGGCAGCCAGACCCACGAACGCTGGCTCGCACTCGGGCAGATGCAGTTCGACTACCTGCTCGGGCACGGCCTGAAGCCCGGATCGCGCATGCTGGACATCGGCTGCGGAAACCTCCGCGCCGGCTGGCGCTTCATCGACTACCTCGACGCGGGCCACTACTACGGCATCGACATCTCGCCGGACATCCTCATCGCGGCGAAGCGCACCGTGACCGAACGCGGGCTCCAGGCCAAGCTTCCGCACCTGACGATCACCAAGAACCTGACGCTGGACTTCCTGCCCGAGGGGTACTTCGACGTCGTCCACGCCCACAGCGTGTTCTCGCACTCACCGATCGACGTCATCGACGAATGCCTCGCCCACGTGGGCCGCGTCCTGGCGCCCGGGGGCCACTTCGACTTCACCTTCGACCGCACCACCGGCGTCGAACACCAGGTGCTGCGCGAGGACTTCTACTACCGCACCCAGACCCTCGTCGACCTCGCCGCCCGGCACGGGCTGGCGGCACGCTTCATGGACGACTGGGAGGAACTCGGCCACGGTCAGTCCAAGATCCGCGTCAACGTGAGCACGATCGACGCCTGACGGCCGCCGCACGGGCACGGCTCAGGTCTCGTCGCCGAAGGGCCGGCCGAAACCGGCGGGGTACAGGCGCGGCGGGAGACGGCTCACGCCGTGGCCGCCTTGCCGGAGACGCCCAGGCGGCGGGCGGCCTCGTGCGCGGTGGCGGCGATCCGCTCCACCTCGGCGGCCAGCCCCTCCCGCCCGGCGGGGGTGAGGCCGTAGGTGCGCCGGAGCCGGCTGTCGACGATCTGCTCCTCGCGGACTTCGATCAGGCCTTGGCCGAGGAGCCGCTCCAAGGCCCCGTACAGAGTGCCCGTCCGCATCGTGACGCGGCCGCCCGAGATCGACTCCACCTCGCGCGCGATCGCGTACCCGTGGCGGGGCTCGTCCGCGAGCGCGGTCAGGAGGAGGAGGGTCGGTTCCTGCATCGCACGATCGCTCATGCCGGCATCGTAGGTCACCCACCGGCCTATACCGCCTACGGCTGCACGGACACCGGGACCATCAGGCAGGCGGCCCGTCCACCGTCGCGATGTAGTAGGAAGGCGGTCGCCGCGACCCGGCTCCCTCCGTGCCCGCTCGCGATCGGTCTCGCCTGACGTCGTCACGCCGAGGGTTCAGGAGATCGCGTACCACTGGCTGGCCCAGCCGGTGTTGATGGTGCTCGTGGACTGCTCGGCGAGGTTCACGGCGGGCGGCAGTGAGGTCTGACCGGTCAGGAGGGTGCTGTACCGGAGGCTGGGCGGTGTCAGACCGGCATTGACCGAGATGCCGGCGCCCGTGGACTTCAGGGTGAGGGCGTTGGTCGCCCAGTTCCCGTTGAGGAGGAGAGCGATGAAATAGGTCCCGGGCGCGGCGGTGAACGGCTTGCCGAGGGCCAGCGGCTTGGCGATGGCGTCGGTCATCAGCTGGGGCGAGATGTCCGGGGTGGCCGCGACGAGCTTGCCGGTGGCGTCGTACACGCCGAGGTAGCAGTTGGAGAGCTGCGCGTTCGGGTCGATGCCGGCCAGGCCGAGCCAGATGTTCGACCAGGTGATCTGCTCGCGCAGGACGATCCGTACCAGGGTGATCCGCCCGCCGATCCCGGCGGCCGACTGGGCGGTGACGTGACCCGCGTCGTTGGGATCGCCGGTCCAGGCCAGGAGGTTCTGATCCTGCGGCCGGGGCCCCTCGAACCCGGCCCCCGCCCCCGTGCCCGACCCGGCCGCGGACCCGGGCGCGCTGCTCTGCGAGGGGACGGGGGCCGCGGAGTCCACCGCCGTGCCCCGGTGCTCCTTCGGCGCGGTGCAGCCGCCCAGGACGAGCAGCGCCGTGAACGCGGCGACGAGGCCGGTCGTGGCCGTGGTGGTGCGGGTGCGCATGGTCCCCCCATGAGGTGCGTATGTGCGGACGGACATGATCACACGCGCCGCGGCCGCCCGACGGACCGGACCTGACCGGACAGACTGCGCGGTCGCAGACCTCGCGGTGCTCGAACTCGAGCAGTCCGAAGGCACGGCGGAGCCGGCGTAGGGACCCTGCGCGGGGGAGAAAAGACGAAAGGCAAGGAGAGCGCTCTCCTTGCCACTCTCAACTTATAGCGCACTGGGGGGCTTGCGGCAAGACCCGGGTCGTACCGCAGAATCGGCGGCTCACAGCCGGAACCGGCGGAAACGGGGAGTGCGAAGTGCGCGTGTTGTTGTCGACCTGGGGGTCGCGAGGGGACGTGGAACCGCTGGCGGGACTGGCGGTGGCCGTGCGGGAACTCGGCGCGGAGGCGGTGGTGTGCGCGCCGCCGGACGAGGAGTTCGCGACACTGCTGGCACGCGTCGGCGTACCGCTGGTGCCGCTCGGCCCGACGGTGCACTCGGTGGTTGCCGGTGCGAAGCCACCCACGGCGCAGGACGCGTTCCGGCTCGCCCCCGAGCTGGTCGCGGCCCGGTTCGACACGCTCACCGCGGCAGCCGAGGGATGTGACGTGCTGCTCGCAACCGGTCTGATGCCGGCCGGCGCACGGGACGTGGCCGAGAAACTGGGCATCCCGTACGTCTTCGCGTGCTTCCACATCTTCGGACTGCCGTCGCGGCACTTCCCGCCGGGGGCGCGGCCGGGCGATCCGTCCCCGCAGGGCGAGACCGACAACCGGGTGCTGTGGGAACAGGACGCCCGGAGGGTGGACGCGTTGTACGGGGAGGCGCTGGCCGGCCACCGGGCGGCGATCGGCCTGCCGCCGGTGAACGGTGTCCGCGACCACGTCTTCACCGACCAGCCGTGGCTGGCGGCCGACGCGACGCTGTGCCCCTCGCAGGGCATGACGGATCTCGACCTGGTGCAGACCGGGGCGTGGATCCTGCCCGACGACCGCCCGCTCCCGGACGAGCTGGAGGCGTTCCTGGACGCGGGCACACCGCCGGTGTACGTGGGCTTCGGCAGCATGGCCGCGCACGCCCCGAAGGACATCGCCCGCGTGGCCACCGAAGCGAGCCGCGCGCAAGGCCGCCGCGTTCTGCTCGCCCGCGGCTGGGCGGGCCTGGCCCCGATCGACGACGGCGACGACTGCTTCGTCGTCGGCGAGGTCAACCAGCAGGCGTTGTTCCCCCGGGTGGCCGCCGTGGTGCACCACGGCGGCGCGGGCACCACGACGGCGGCGGCCCGGGCGGGCGCGCCCCAGGTGGTGGTCCCCCGGATCGCGGACCAGCCCTACTGGGCCGCGCGGGTGGCCGAGCTCGGCATCGGCGCGGCGCACTACGGCCCGACGCCGACCTTCGACTCCGTGTCCGCCGCGCTCGCCACGGCCCTGAGCCCGCAGACGGCAGCGCGGGCGAGCGCCGTGGCCGGCACGATCCGTCCCGACGGGGCGATGGCGGCCGCGAAACTGCTCATCGACGCGGCCGGCCGGGGGAAGCTCTAGCCGCCGGCCGGGGGCGCCTCCGGCACCGACCAGAACGGGTGGAACTGGTCCGGTTCCGGAACCCCCTTGTGGCGGTGGCCGGGGCCGTGCGGCGGGGTCGTCGGCGGAGCCACCTCGGACGGTTCGGCGGGCGGGGCGGTGACTGCGAGGTCCTCACCGAGTCCTCCGTACGCGAGCGGGTCGACTGAGCGCTCCCGGCGGGGTGGCCGGCGATCCGATGACCGGTGAGAGATGACCGGTAAGAGACGGGTCACGGCGCGGCGACTTGTTCCTCGCAGGCGGGGGTGTCGTGGATGGCGATGAGGGAGCGAGGTCCATCCCGGCAGCGCTCACAGGAGCCTCACAGGGGCCAGTTCATCCGTCCACGCCCGGCCCGGGGTATTCGAAGGCGGGCCCGGCCTGCGGATGCGTAGGCTCCCCTCATGCCCGGATCAGAACTTCAGCAGATCAACACGTTCCTGGCGGGCTTCGCCCGTCGCCAAGCGGCACGCTCCGTCGAGCTGCCCGGCGGGTTCGCCGTGTACGACGAGGCCCTCGCGCACTTCCGTGCGAACAACCAGGTCGTCATCGACGCGCCCGTCGGCGAGGTCGATCCCGAGGCGCTGCCCGCCATCGCGGAGGAGGCCCTGGGGCACCTGCCGCACCGGCTGGTCTCCGTCCTGGACGACGCTGCCGGAAGGGCGTGTGCCGAGCCGCTGATCCGGGCCGGGTACACGCACTCCACGTACCTGGTCATGCTGCACACCGGCCCGGTGCCACCCGTCGGCGGCACCGCGGAGGAAGTGGACCTCGACGCCCTGCGCATCCCGCTCACCCGGCGCTGGCGGGGTTTCCTCCCGACCGTCGACGACGAGGTCCTGCTCCACCTCGTCGACCGACGCGAGGTGCGCCGCCGCGGGGCCGACGGAGTCCACTTCATCGGCGCCCGCGCGGCGGACGGCGAGGTCGCCTCATGGGCCGACCTCTACCTCGACACGACGACCGGCACGGCCCAGATCGAGGACCTGATGACCTCGGAGGCCCACCTCGGGCAAGGCCACGCCGACGCCGTCCTCAGCACCGCCCTGCGCCTCGCCGCCGACCAGGGCTGCGCCACCCGCTTCCTGACCGCCGACGCGTCGGACTGGCCGCGCCACTGGTACGAGCGTCGGGGCTTTTCCGTGATCGGCCACTCGCACGGGTTCGAACGCGGCTGAGCGCGAAACGGCCCGGCCGTCCGGCCGGCCGACGCGTGGCCGGAATGGTCGGAGCCCCGTCCGGGATGACCTGATGGCTTGACTCGGGCGGGCAACAGGTATTCTCCGCCGCCGAAAAGATTCGGGAGTTCCAAAGGCCGGCAGGATGACCCGACTCCCGGCGCACCGGGGGTTAGCCCTACCAGGGGCCGGGCGGGTAGCGGGATCGTCTTGGGTGTCCGCACCCGGACAAGCTGGGACCGGTAGACACCACTGGTTCCCAACGATTCCGTAGGAGTTGACTCGTGCACGAGGCATCAAGGCGAAGGTTTGGTTCTTCCGGCCGGCAGCGGAGCGGCCGGCGCAGAGCCGTCGCGGCCGCGATGGTCGTCGGTGTCATGACGATCGGTGTGCTGGTGCCGCCCGCGGCCTCCGCCGCCGCCGGGCCGGACACCGTCCAGCAGGGTCTGAACGCGCTGGTGCACTCCGACGGCCTGCCCGCCGCGCTGGCGAGCGTCAAGGACCGTGAGGGCCGCACCCGCACCTACACGGCAGGGGTGGGCGATCTCGCCACGGGTGCGAAGGTGCCCCGGGACGGTCAGGTGCGGATCGGCAGCAGCACCAAGACGTTCACCGCCGTGGTCGCGCTGCAACTGGTCGGCGAAGGGAAGATCGACCTCGATGCCACGGTCGACACGTACCTGCCGGGGGTGGTCCGTGGAGAGGGCATCGACGGGAGCCGCATCAAGGTCCGCCAACTCCTCCAGCACACCAGCGGACTTCCCGAGTACGAACACCTCGTCGACGACGACATCCTCCAGCACCGGTACTTCGAACCCCGCGACCTCCTCGACATCGCCTTCCGGCAGGCGTCCGCCTTCGACCCCGGCGCGAAGTGGGCGTACAGCAACACGAACTACGTCGTGGCCGGCCTGATCATCCAGAAGGTCACCGGCCGACCCCTCGCCGAGGTGATCGACCAGCGCATCATCAAGCCCATCGGGCTGCGCCACACCTACTTCCCCGCCTCCGGCGACATGTCCATCCGAGAAGCCCATCCCAAGGGCTACCACCGGGATTCGGCAGGCGCCCCGCTGCGCGACATGACGGAAATCGACCCCTCCGTGGCCTGGGCGGCAGGCCAGATGATCTCCACCAACTCCGACCTCAACCGGTTCCTCACCGAGCTCCTCGAAGGGCGCCTCCTCCCGGAGGCCCAGCTGGCCCAGATGCGTACCACCGTCCCCATCGGGGACACCGGCGCCGGCTACGGACTGGGGCTCATGAGCAGGCCGCTGTCGTGCGGCGGTGTCTACTGGGGCCACGGCGGTGACATCCCGGGGTACGAGTCCCGGGGCGGGGTCACCGAAGACGGGCGTGCCGTCAGCATCGCGGTGACCGCCGTCCCGACCGACGGGGCGACCACCCGGCATCTCGAGAGCGTCGTGGACACGGCCCTCTGCCGCTGAACGGCCTCTCCTGGGGACCGTAACTCGTCACCGAGGCGGGTGGAGGACGAGGGTCCAGCTGTGGACCGTGTGCTTGCCGGGGCGGTCGGGGTGTCGTTCGGTGAGGGACACCGTGAGCTTGTCACCGGCCTGGTGGAGCCGGCCGTGGTAGCGCCACATCTCTTCGGGGGCCACGGGCAGCAGTTCGGCGAGGACGGTGTCCTCCAGCCGTCGGCTGACGGCCCGTAGCACCCCGGAGTCGAGGACCAGGATGGTGCCGTCCGGCAGGACGAGCGGCCGCGGGGTCAGCGGGTCGGTGAGCAGCGGTCCGCGCTCGACGGTGCCGCCCGGCAGGAGCCGGACCACCCGGCTGTGGGTGGGCAGGCGGCGGTCGGTCTCGACGACGCGGATGCCCGTACCGATGACGTAGTGGCCGTAGCTGCGCCAGGAGTCGACCAGGGTGCCGTCGCGGTCGTACTCCCAGGTGTCGAAGGCGTCGTAGCCCTCCAGGCCGAGGAGGAAACGGCCGCCGCCCAAGGCCGCGCCGCGTTCCCCGCGCAGCTCGGTGATGAGGGTGCCGTCCGCGAGGTCGAGCAGCAGGGCGGGGCCGAGGTTGCCCCAGGCGGTGTACGCGAGGGAGTCCGTGGTGACCAGGACCCGGCCGCGGGATATGTGGGCGGCGTTGGGCTTGCCGGAACAGGGTGTGGTCCAGCGGGTGCGGCCCGAGGCGTCGATGCAGCTGATCTTTCCTGCGGTGCCGTGGACGCGGAGGTCGTCCCGGTGGGCGAGCGGCTGACCCTGGCGGTGCGACGCCTCGTACGGTGACGGGGCCGCCTTGCGCCGCTCCTGCTTCAGCACCGTCACGCGCCAGGCGCCGGAAGCCGCCCCTGGGGGACGGCCGTTCTCCTCGGGTCTCACCATGGACGCAGATGCTAGCCCGCGCCGCAGGCGAGGCGCGCCGAGGCGATCGTGGTGGACTCGGCAAGACACCGTCACCAAGCTGTGAAGGTTCTGCGGGACGCTGGTGCTCAGCTGAGCTCCTCACGCCCAGCCCACAACCCAGCCCAGCGGCGCACTTCGCGCTTCTCATCGGGGGGAACCACACCATGAGCACCGTACGCAGAGCCGCAGTCGTCCTCGCCGCCGTATCCGCACTGGCCGCCCTGACTGCCTGCGGGCCCACCGAGGACACCGCGGGGGGCGGGGCCGGCGGGTCGACCGCGAGCCCGGCGAAGTCCGCGACGCCGGCCGCACCGCCGACGCCGTCCAAGCCGGTCGCGTCGGCCAAGCCGTCGACGACCTCGAAGCCGACGAAGCTGCCGAAGCCGACGAAGCCCTCCACCGACCCCGACTTTGACGTCTTCCCGTGCAGCACCTTCGACGTGAAGTTCACCGCGACCCTGGCGGAGCCCACGACGAGCAGCTACCTGCTGAAGATCACCAACAAGGGCACCAAGGCGTGCAGGGCACTGGGGCATCCGATCGTGACCTTCGGGGACCTGGACGGTCAGGCCACCGAGCGCGGCACGGCTCCCGGAATCGAGGACGCGATCAGGCTCGACCCGGGGGAGTCGGCGTACGCCGGGCTGATGGGCGGCGCCAACGACGGCAAGGGCAAGACCGTCAACTCGATCGGGCTGACCATGAACACGGAGTCGGACCTGGAGCAGACCCCGTTGAAGGCGTCGACTCCCGGTCTGTACGTCTCGCCCGACAAGAACTCCGTGACGGCCTGGATGGACAACGCCGAGGACGCCCTCAGTCTCTAGTCGCCGTATCGCACGTGCACTGGACCCGCCCGGCGCCGAACCTCAGGCGAAGCGCCAGCGGGTCTGGCTGTACGGGGCCTTGCCGAAGCCGAAGACCGTGCGCGGGGCGACCGCGAAGACCACCGCCTCCCCGGCGCCGGGGTTGGCGAAGACGCCGTCGCCGACGTCGAAGTGCCATTCCGCGCCGTACTTCGCCTCCCACGCCGCGGCGAGCGCGCGCAGCCGCCCGGCGTCGGTCACCCGCACCGCCTCGCCCTCGACGACCAGGTCGAGGCCCCCGTGGAGGGAGTTGCTGCCGGTGGTGAGCACGACGCTCGGATTGCCGCGGAGGTTCTCGGCCTTGCGCTCGTGCGCACCCGTGCAGAAGTGCAGTGCGCCGTCCGCCCAGACGCCGATGAGCGGCGTGACGTGCGGGCGGGCGTCAGGACGTACGGTCGTGAGCCAGTACAGCTCGGCCGCGGTCAGCTCCGCCACGGCCGTCGGCCAGGGGACGGCGGCCGCCTCCTCGTCGCTGTAGCGCTCGTCCAACCGGGTGTGGGGCATGGGTGACGTGTTCATGGGTCTCCAGCCTCGACCGCGGGCGCCGGGAGTGCACGGCAGACATGCCCGTGCCTTCGGACGTCACCCGATCGGTCGCGCGGGCGCGGGCGGCGGGCGCGGACCGGCGGCGGCCGCCAGCCGCCGCGCAATCATGTGGGAGGGATGGTCCCGAGGAGTGGCTTCGGACGATGATCGGCCTGTGAACGCATCCCACGACGACGCCGCCCCCGTCCGGCCCACCCACGGCACGTTGCACCACGTCGAGCTGTGGGTCCCGGACCTCGACCGTGCGGTCGCCTCGTTCGGCTGGCTCCTTGAGGCACTGGGATACACGCCCCATCAGCACTGGAGCAACGGACGCA
The DNA here is from genome assembly GCF_000720115.1 of Streptomyces sp. NRRL F-2580. GTDB lineage: Bacteria > Actinomycetota > Actinomycetes > Streptomycetales > Streptomycetaceae > Streptomyces. The sequence goes on along the minus strand of NZ_JOIR01000022.1, from coordinate 41,365 downwards.
GTTGGCGGCTCGGGCCGACCTACCTGGTCATCGAGGAGTCTCCGGCCCTCACCGCCGACGAGCACGACCGGTGCCGGCCCGGACTGAACCATCTGGCCTTTCACGTCGAGGACGACACCGAGGTCGAGCGGCTGGCACGGGAAGCGACCCGGCACGGCTGGCGGCTGATGTTCCCCGACCGGCATCCGCACGCGGGCGGTGCCCGGCACCATGCCGCCTACCTGGAGAACGAGGACGGCTTCGAGGTCGAACTCGTCGCGATCGAGGCAGCGGACCGCACCTGAGAAGGCGATCTCCATGCGGAACGTCCAGCTCGCCGGGGCTTTCACCGACGGCCTCACCGAACGCCGCCGCGAGGACGTCGACATCGGCCTCCAACGGCTCGCCGACGCCCGCGCACGACACCGCGCCGCCGACCCCGAGACCCCCGCGGACACCCTGCTGGCCGATCTGATCCCGCCCGTCGGAGTCACCGACGACGCGGCGCCGGTCATCCTCCGCCTCTGACGCAGGCCGGCCGCCACCCCCGCCCCTCGCCGTGCCGCGGGGCCCTCGCCGGTCAGTGCGGAAGCTCGACCGACACGTACGGGGACAACGCCCGGAGGAAGTCCGCCGCGTCGAACATCGCGCCGGCCGAGGCCACGCCCGTCGTCCGCGCCTGCCCAGCCAGGATGCGCTCGACGGCCTCCACCGCCAGCGGAGCGGTCACCGCGTAGATGTCCCGGCCACGAGCCGAGGCCCGGCGCTCCACGCCACCCGCGCTCACCACGACCTCGACGACGAAGGTCTGGTCCGACCGCCCCAGGGCGTCGACCGGCTCCGGGGCCGGCGTGTCCTCCTCGGCGAGGTCCCGCGCGGCCTCGACCGTCATGTAGGTGCGGACCTCGGGCACGGCCACATGGCTGGGGACGGTGACCACATCGGCCATCGTGAACTCCGCGATCACCGCCCGCCGGCCCACGGGCTCCGGGAAGACCCAGTCCTGCTCCCACGGCTTGTCGTCGTGGTACTGCAGCGCGCCCTCCGCGAACCGCACCCGGCGGCCGGCGCGCCGCTCATGGGACACGCGGCCCGCCACCCGGGTGCCCGGCGTGGGATGCCAGCCGTTGAGTCCGTACGCGACGTGCACCGCGTCCGCGGCGGTCCACTCGGCCATCGCCGCGGTCACCAACAGGTCGCCCAGCCCACCGTAGAACGCCATCGCCGGCACCACGGGCGTGTCCGCCGCGCGCGCCGCCTCCGCACGGTCGGCGAACATCGACGCGTTCGCCTCGATCTCCGCCGCGACGTCGACGTACGGGATCCCCGCGCGCAGGGCCGCCTCGACGACCGGGCCCGCCGTCACCGCGAACGGCCCCGCGCAGTTGATGACGGCCGCCGCTCCGGCGAGGGCCCGGTCCAGCGAGCCCGCGTCGTCCACGGTGGCCGGCCGCACCTCCACGTCCCCCCACTCGGCGGCCAGCGCCTCCAACCGGGCCGCGTCACGGCCGGAGACGACGGCGGCCAAACCACGCCTCCGCAGTTCTGCGACGACGAACCGGCCGGTGTGCCCCGTCGCCCCGAAAACCACCACTGCTGCTGTCGCGCTCATCGTTCCCCGCTCTCGATGTCCTGGTGAATTCAGTCTCGGTGCGGGCGCCGCCCCACCGTGATGGTCCGGAACGACATCATGCGTACACTTTCGGACATGCCCACTGTCGGGCTGCCGGCCGCCGGTCACCTGCTGCACTTCGAACTGGCCGTGGCCTACGAGATCTTCGGCAATCCCCCGCGAGAGTCCACCGGCGGCTGGTACGACGTACTGCTGTGCGGGCCCGGGCCCGGGCCGGTGCGGGTCGGCCCGTTCACGGTCGAGCCCGACCACGGGCTGGAGCGCCTGGCCGAGGCGGACACCGTGATCGTGCCCGCCTGCGCCGACATCGACGAACCGCCGCCGCCGGAGCTCGTCGAGGCCGTGCGCGCGGCCCACGCGGCGGGCGCCCGGGTCGCCTCCCTGTGCACCGGAGCCTTCGTACTCGGCGCCGCGGGTCTGCTGGACGGGCGGCGGGCCACCACCCACTGGGCGCACGCCGAGGAGTTGAGCACACGTCACCCGCTGGCCGTCGTCGACCCGGACGTGCTCCCAGATAGGCGCCGCCCGCGGAACGGACGTACGCCTCGACGGGCCGAACGGGAAAACCCAGTTCCACGGCGCAGGCGAGGGTCGGGGTCGTGTACCAGGCCGCGCCCACCGGCGGCCGGCCGTCGGGGGTGAACGGGGAGGCCAGGCGCTCGTCGAGGGTGACGGAAGACAGGTCCACCAGCCAACTGCCCGGCAGCGACTTGTCGAAGACCGGCCGCTCGACGCGCACGGGCGCGTCCAGGCTCACCCGGAGCCGGCTCGCCGCCGCGGTGAGCGGCAGGGCCACCCTGATCGCGACCACGTGCGCCTTGAGGTGTTCGGCACCGGCCCGGTCAGCGGACGCGACCAGCGGTGTGCCTCCTCCCGTAGGACCTGGTCCGGGGTGCGCCGGTGCGCAGGGTGATACAGGCCGGCGAGCATCGGGTGCCCGTCCGGGGTCTCACAGGGCGCACAGTCCACCGCCCCCCTGAGAGCCCCGGGATTCGGCGCGGACACCCAGCCCCCGGTCCGCTCTCAGCGGCGCGCGCCGGCCGCCCTCACATGATCGAGGCCCTGGCCGACTCACCGTGCGACCCCATCCGCCTCCGGCCCGAGTCGACCTGACGCGCCGGGGTTTCAACTCCCGTCCCGGTGGGGTGCGGTGATCCGGCGTACGGCCTCCACCACGGCCGCCCGGTGTCGGGCGATCCGGGCGGGTGCCCAGTCGGCACCGGCCTCGCCTGCTGCGGTGCTCCCGGGGGCCGTGCCGCCCGCCGCCGGGCCGCCGACCGCGCCGAACCACGCCTGCGAAAGGGCCACCACCAGCGTCAGTACGTCGGCGGCGTCCATCCCGGCGTCGATCCGGCCCGCCTCCTGCGCCTGCCGGACGGCTGCGATCTTGCCCTGGTAGGACGCCGCCTCGGTGTCCGTGCTCCCCGGACGTTCCAGCTGCTTCCACAGCACCAGACGCATCAGCGACGGCCGCTCGACGAGGTGGTCGAAGACGGCGCCCGCGTAGCCGGGCAGGTCGTCGACGTCGAAGGGCACGGACTCCGAGCCCGTCTCCAGCGCCCGCTGGAGCACGGCGTCGAAGAGCTGCTCCTTGTTGCCGTAGTAGACGTAGATCAGCCGCTTGTTCGCCTGTGCGGTCTCGGCGATGCGGTCGATCCGCGCCCCGGCGATGCCGTGCGTCGCGAACTCGGAGAAGGCCGCGTCGAGCAGGCGTGCCTTGGTCGCGCTGGAGTCCCTTGCCATGCCCCGCAGCGTAGCAAGTAACTATCTGGTTATTGACATCTGGCGCGCGTGTGGTGCATTGTCTATCTATCCAGTTAGTTACTTACCGAGGAGCAGCACGATGGACACCGCGATGGAGACCTGCGCACTGGGCGGCCAGGGCCTGGAGGTCGGCGCCGAGGGCCTCGGCCTGATGGGGATGAGCGCCCACTACGGAGCCACGGACGAGACCGAATCGCTGGCCACGATCGACCGCGCCCTGGAACTCGGCGTCACCCTGCTCGACACCGCCGAAGGCTACGGCCCCTTCATCAACGAGCAGCTCCTCGGCAAGGCCCTCGCCGGCCGCCGCGAAGCCGCCGTGATCGCCACGAAGACCGGCGTCGAGTTCACCGACGAGGGTGCCTTCCTCGGCCACAACGCGACCCCCGAGTACATCCGCCGCTCGGCCGACCGCTCCCTGCGCCACCTGGGCACCGACCACATCGACCTCTACTACCTGCACCGCATCGACCCGAACGTGCCCGTCGAGGAGAGCGTCGGCGCCCTGGCCGAGCTCGTCGCCGCCGGCAAGGTCCGCCACATCGGCCTCTGCGAGGCCGCGCCCTCCACCATCGCCCGCGCACACGCCATCCACCCGCTGGCCGCCGTGCAGACCGAGTACAGCCTCTTCGAGCGCGGCATCGAGCACGACGGGGTCCTCCACACCCTGCGCGAGCTCGGCATCGGACTCGTCGCGTACTCCCCGCTCGGCCGGGGATTCCTCTCCGGCGCGATCACCAGCCCGGACGACTTCGCCGCCGACGACTTCCGCCGCACCGACCCCCGCTTCCAGGGCGAGAACTTCGACCGCAACCTGGCCGTCGTCGACCAGGTGCGCCGTCTCGCCGCCGAGAAGGGCGTCACGCCTTCGCAGCTCGCGCTGGCCTGGACCCTGCGCCAGGGCGCGGTGCCGATCCCGGGCACCAAGCGCCGCCGCTACCTGGAGGAGAACATCGCCGCCACCACGGTGACGATCACCGACGCGGACCTGGCCGCCATCGACGCCGTGGCCCCCCACGGCGTGGCCTCGGGCGACCGCTACGCCCCGGAGCTGATGCAGTCGCTGAACGGCTGAACGGCTGAACCGGGTCGCGAACGACCTCGCCGAGTTCCTCGACCTCCTGCGACGCTCGGTCCACCGCTTCCACGAGACCGGACAGCCCGGCTTCGTATAGCCGCCCACCGCCCACGAGCCGAGCCGCCCCCTCCGGTCACGACGCGCGCGGGCCACGCGGGCCGGGCGGTCCCCGGCGTCGAGGGACCGAGTTCGCGGGCGGGGACAGCGGCGTCAGTGATCACGGTGGGATCGAGGCGGCTTACCTTCGGGCGGTCGAGGCGTTTCGCCGTCGAGTCCGGGGATCGACCGTCTCTCCGTACGCGAGCCGGCCATCTCGTCCTTGGTGCACCTCGGTGCCGAGCCGCCCATGGACGGTGTCGGACTGGACGGGCTCTTCCCGCGCGACAGCGCCGACACGGCCGGCACGGCCGTCCCGATGGGCTTTGACGACGGTGCCGAGGTCTCGCTCCACACGGCGCCCGAACCTGGTGCGGCGGCAGACGCAGTCCCGCTGGCAGCTGCTCAGCGTGGTCTCCGAGCAACCGCTGACCGTGGCACGGGCCGCCCGCCGTCCCGGGGGGCGCCCGCCAGGGGGTGGAGCGGGTCGCCGACGATCTCGTACGCGAGGAACTGGCGCGCTTCGAACCCAACCCGGACCAACCCGGACCACCTCGGGTCGCCCCTGGGGAGCTCCGCGTGAGTCTTCTGGTGCACTCGCGGTGGTGACGGAACAGGGCGTGCCCCAGGGTGGTGTCCGAGGCCTCCGGCCTGTTGGTTCAGGCGGCCGACCAGGGGACACGGCAGGTGTGGGGAGCCGTGCCCTCCGGGCACAGGGTCTCGATCAGCGTCTTTCGGGTCGCCCGCCACGACCGCAGGGAACACGTCAAGCGGACGCGCAGCTCGAACACTTGCCGTGCGCCGCTGCTCTGCGCGGGATGTTCCACGGCCCACTGTTGCGCCAGGTAGTCGTACCCGTCAGCGGTCGTGACGGTCTCGCTGACGATCCGGGCGTTCCGCGAGCCCGCAGCGGCCTCGACGAGCGTCCTGACCCACGCCAGCCCCTGTTCGTCCGCGTACAGGCCGAAGGTCAGTTTGCGCGTCCTCATTGCATCGGGCCTTTGTGATCGTCGCCGCGCTCGTGGCGAAGGCGGCCATGGCGAAGGCGGTCGTGTAGCGGGAGTGCACGGGAGCGAGCGTAGGCGATGCGGGCCGTCCGGCCGCCCGGGGAACCCGGCCCGCCGGATCGTCAGGGGCGCGGGCGGTGGGGGTTCGTGCCGATGCGGGCGGCGAGGAGGGCGATGTCGTCGTCCGCGGACGCCGGTACCAGGTGGGTGATGAGGGTGTCGCAAAGGTGGTCCAGGGGCTGCTCCGGCTCGGTGAGCAGGCTGGTGAGTTCGTTGAGGCGTTCGTCGATGTCGCGGCTGCGGGCCTCGATCAGGCCGTCGGTGTAGAGGACGAGCAGGCTGCCCGGGGGCAGGGTGATGTCGGTGGTGGTGAAGGTGATGCCGCCGACGCCCAACGGGACGCCGGGCGGGGTCTTGACCAGGTACACGGTGCCGTCGGGTTCCGCCACGGCCGGTGGCGGGTGTCCGGCGCGCGTGACGGTGCAGTGGCCGGTGGCGGGGTCGCAGACCACGTAGAGGAAAGTGGCGAGCATCGGTTCGGCGAGGTCGGCGAGGGTGGCCTCCAACTGGTGCAGCAGCGCCGTCGGGGACATGTCGAGGCGCGCGAGGGCGCGTACGGTCGCGGAGAGGCGCCCCATGACCGCGGCGGCCGCGATGCCGTGGCCCATGACGTCCCCGATGAGCAGGGCGGCCCGGCCTCCCGTGAGGGGGAGGACGTCGTACCAGTCGCCGCCGACCTCGTTGACGTCGCTGGCCGCCAGGTAGCGGTGGGCGATCTCGATGCCCGGGGGAGGCGTGACGTGCTGGGGGAGCATGCTGCGCTGGAGAACGACGGCGGTCTCGTGCTCGTGGTGGTACAGGCGTGCGTTGTCGATGCTGATGGCGGCCCGGGCGGCCAGTTCGGCGGCGAGCGTGACGTCGTCGGACCCGAAGGAGGCCCCGCCGGGCCGGGCGCGGTAGAAGGTGGCGACGCCGAGGACCACGTCCCGCGCGACGAGCGGGATCATCATGAACGAGTGCACGCCCGCTTCGAGCAGTTGGGCCGGTTTGGGCGTGTGGCGGGCGGCCGTGGCGGCGACCCGTTCGTCGAGGTGGGCGATCAGGAAGGGCTGCCGGGCCGCGAGGGCCTGGGTGTACGGGGCGGCCGCGGGGAAGGTGAGCGTGCGGCCGAGCGGCGCCAGGATCTGGGTGACGGCGGAGCCGGTCAGCGGGGCCTTGCCCAGGCGCCGCAGGGCAACGCCCCCCGCGAGCCCCGGGCCCGGCTCGTTGCCGCTCGCGAGGGAGTCGAGGACGTCGACGGTGACGGCGTTGGCGAGGTGCGGGACGGCGAGGTCGGCCAGCTCCTGCGCCGTTCGCTCCAGGTCGAGGCTGCCACCGATGCGGGCGCTGGCCTCGCTCAGCAGCGCGAGCCTGCGGCGGCCCGCCTCGACCTCGGTCTGATCGCGCTGCTGCCTGGTGATGTCGAGCAGGGAGGCGATGACGCCGATCGGCCGGCCACCGGGGTCCTCCACGCGCACGTACGAGCACGACCACACGTGGTCGTGCTCCGGGTCGGCCGGGGTCCGGCCGGTGCGGCGCCGGTCGAGGACCGGTTCACCCGTGTCCAGGACCTGGCGCATCGCCTCCTCCATCTCGTCGGCGTTCACCTCGGGCAGGATCTCCGCCAGGCGCCGGCCGACGTGGGCGGATTCCGCGAGCCCGTTCATCTCCTCGAGCGCCGGGTTGACCTGCAGGAACCGCAGCTGTGTGTCGAGTACGGCGATGCCGACGGGGGAGCGGGCGAACAAGCCGTCCCACACCGCGGAGGACCCCCGGATGCGGCGGGCGGCGTGGGCGTCCGCGGCGAAGACCAGAACGGCCGAGGCGCCGTGACGCCGGTCGGGGACGGGGCAGGCCCAGATCTCCAGCTCCAGCGGATGCCCGCTGCGGTGCCAGGCGGTGACCGTACCCATCACCCCGCGCCCGGTGGCGGCCGTCTCCCACAGGGAGCGGCCCAGGCTGCGGTCGGCCCCCGGATGCAGCAGATCGGCGATGTGCCGGCCGAGCACCTGGGGCGGGGTGTAGCCGAGCAGTTCCTGCGCGCCGTGGTTCCAGCGCACGACCACCCCGTCGCTGCTGGTGGCAACCAGCGCCACCGGCAGCGCGCCCAGCCATCCCCCGGCGTCCTGGGCGGCGCCGCTGATCAGGTCCTCGAACGGCATCTCCTCATGCATCGTGTACCCGTTCCTCCGGCGAGGCCCCGGTCCCCAAGGGGTGCCTCGGACAGCGGCAGGCGCCACCGCCGCCCACGGACGCGAAGGGCGCCACGGTCAGCTCCTGCGGGCACTCGCCCGGTGCCTGCCGCGGCTGCGCTTCGTCCACACTCCTTATCGTCGCCCTGGCGGCTCCGCACCGCCCCCCGGCCGCTGCGGTCCTACGGCCGAACGGAGGTCGCGTCGGCCGCCGCGGGCGCGGGCCCGTCGGCGCAGCGGAGGCGGTCGGCGGTCACCGGGGCGCCATCGGCGATGTTGCGGTCGTAGGTGACGGTCTTGACCAGGACGGGCCGCGTGCCGACGGCGACGTCGAAGAACACGCCGTGATCCGGTCCGGGCTCCAGGCGGGAGCCGGGCAGCGCGGCCGCGAGAGTGGCCGCCTTCTCCTCCTGGCCGGCGGTGAACCGGATGACCGGGGGACCGCCGGGGCGTTCGGCCGGTGCGGACGACGAGGTGTCTACGACGGCGAACCCGTTGCGGCGCAGGGCCGCGGCGACGGCGGCGTCGTCCACGCGGACCGCGATCCCGGCGGGATCGGCCGGCGCCGGGGTCTCCGCGACGGGCTGGATGCGGGTGTCCCCGGTGATGGGGCGGTCCGCGCCCAGGGCCGCCCACAACGCGGCGGAGCGGGCCTCGTCCCACACCAGGCTGGAGCCCACCCCGGGTACGCGGTGGTCGAAGAGCCGGATGGGGACGGTCGCGAACTCGGTCCGGTCCGCCCGGAGGCGGCCGAGCGCCCACGCGATGCGGATCAGGTCGCCCGGCCCGGTCCGCGCGTCGGTGCGTACCGTCTTCAGCAGCGTGTGCACGGTCCGCGCCGTGCGCAGGGGACTGGCGAGGGCGCCCTCGAAGGTGAGGCGGGCCAGCAGGTCGTTGACCACGCGCTGCTGGCGGCGGACGCGGCCGAGGTCGCCGGGCCGGAGGTTGACGTGCCGGGCCCGGACGTAACGCAGTGTTTCGTTGCCGTTGGTGCGGTGGCGGCCGGCGCCGATGTCGAGGCCGGAGTTCTCGTCCGTGAGTGGCCGGTCCGTGCACACGGTCGCGCCGCCGAGGTTGTCGATCGTCCGCTCGAAGCCCCGGAAATCGGTCTCCAGGTAGTGGTCGACGTGGAGGCCGGTGGCCTTCTCGACGGTGGCCACCGTGAGACCCCCGCCGCCGAGGGCGTACGCGCCGTTGATCTTGCCGCTGCGGGCGGTGGTGGTGTCGCCGGCGTATTCGACGTAGGAGTCGCGCGGGATGGAGACCACGCTCGCCCGCTGCCGGTTCCCGGAGAGGTGCACGAGCATCATGACGTCCGTGCAGTTGCACGCCTTGCCGCCCACGTGGAGCCGGTTCTTCTCGGCGGCGGAGAGACCGGCGCGGCTGTCGATGCCGACGATCAGGATGTTCGTACCCCGGCTTCCGCTGCCCGCGGGACCGCTCCCGGAGACGGCCGCCGAGACGGCCTGGGGGCCCAGGAGGGAGCCGCAGGAAAGGGCGGTCAGCAGCGCGAGAGCAACAGTGAGACGACGCATGCACATCCCCGAAATAGGACGAACCGGCTCAAACTGCGACTCTATGTGGCCTCCGCTCGCCCGACGGGCCTGTACGCGCCGCTTTCACCCCTGCGGCGGGACGTTCCTGCGACGGCGGGACGTTCCTGCGACGAGGCGCCGGCCGGCGGCACGCGTTCACGTGCCGTCGGCCGGCGCTACGGATCAACGGATGACGGTCGGGCTCGAAGCCCTACCAGTAGTGGCGCCTTCCGCCGACCTCGTGCCCGACGGCCCCGAGGATCCACAGCACGGCACCGATGACGAGCAGGATGATGCCGATCGTCCAGAGGATCGAGATGCCGAGCAGCCACCCGACGATCAGGAGGATGATTCCGAGCACGATCATGAGGGTCTCCCATCTCCCTTGCCGCCTCTTGCCCGTGCCGGGCGCGCGATGCGTGCACGACGGCGGGTCCTACCGGAACGCGGCGCACAAGGCGTCTCACCGATTTCCACCAGCGCAAACATGCTGTGGTTCGGGTGTTCGCCGAGCAGGAAATCCGGTGGTGGGGGCCGTCCCCGGCAGGCCACGGACTGGCCGACGCGTGGCTGGAGCAGATCTTCGACTTCCTGGCCTCCGTCCCGTTCCCGCGCGCACCCCGGCGCGCCCTGCTGCACACCGAGGTGATGCGGCAGCACCTCCTGGTGGACCCCGGCGGCTGGCGGCTGACCGGAATCTTCGACTTCGAGCCGGCCATGATCGGCCACCGGGCGTACGACTTCGTCGGCGCCGAACTGCTCGCCTACGCGCTGCTGCACGTGTACAGCAACCTGTCCTGGTACCTGCGGGAACTGGGTGCGCCGTCGGACGCGAGGCTGACTGCCTCGCCGACCACTGGTTCGGCCGGGACTGACAGCGCACCGGCGCCTCCCGCTCACTCGCCGTTGGCGGAGAAGTGCTGGTAGTCCCGGTTGGACCAGCGGCCGCCCCAGCGCCAGCCGACCTCGCGGAACGCCGCCGTAACGGCATCGCCCGGGTGGATCTGGCCCGGGCGGGTCAGGGACCGCCGTAGATGAGGACGTGCCTGCGGCGGGTGGACGACGCCGTGGATGTCGACGTACGGGTTCTCGGCGGGGTTGATGTCCACCGCGTCGCCCCAGGCGTGCTGCGACAGGCGCCGGGGGTCGCCGGTGACCGGGCGACAGTTGAAGGCGGACGTGTTGTCGTCGGCCATGGCCTCGGAGTCGTCGCGGTACTCGGCCATCACCCGCATCCGGCGGATCGGGAAGTGCGCGTCGAAGGCCCGTTGGAAGACGCGGAGGACGGGGCGGACGGCGTTCTCGTGGACGACCATCTCGCCCGCGTGGGTCCGGCCGTCGAAACCCCAGTGGTTCATCCGGATCAGTCTCAGCCGCTCGGGCGGGACCGGGCAGCCTTCGCGGTAGGAGGCGCCCAGCTTCTCCGCCGGTACGGCCGTGACCCGTGCGGCGAGCCGGGCCGGAGGCTCGGCCGGCCGGGCCTGGAGGCGCGGCGCACCGGCTTGGGTGGAGCAGGCCAGCGCGGCCACGCACAAGGTGGCCGTCACGGCCGCGGCCGCGGTGGTGTGGCGCACGGGTCACACGTTACGGCGATCGCCGCAGGCGGGCATGCCGGGCGTGGCGGTCGGGCGGCGCACGGATTCCGGCCGCCCGGGCCACACCCGACTGCCCGGGCCACCCGACTGCCCGGGCCACACCCGGTCGCCCCGGCCCCGGCTGCCCCACCGACCGCCCGAGCCGCGGTCAGGGGAGGGTGGTGACCGGCAGCTCCTGCAGGGCGCGGAATCGGAAGGTGCTGTGCCAGCGGAGCGGGTCCGCAGGCCGGGCGAGCCTGAGGTGGGGGAGCCGTTCGACGAGCGCGCCGAGGGCCAGGGTGAGCTGGAGCCGGGCCAGCGGAGCTCCGAGGCAGTAGTGCATGCCGTGGCCGAGGGCGAGGTGGGCCTTGTCGGCGCGGTCGAGGTCGAACCGGTCGGGGTCCGGGTAGCGGGCCGGGTCCCGGTGTGCGGACGCCAGGCCGAACAGGACGGTGCCCCCGGCCGGTATCCGTACGCCGCCGATCTCGACGGCTTCGGTGGGGAAGCGGCGGATCGCGGTCTGGTTGGGGCTGGTGTACCGCAGGATTTCCTCGACCGCGTCCGCCACGCGCGCGGGCCGGGCCCGCAGCTCGGCCAGCTGCTCCGGGTGCTCGATGAGCGTGAGCGCGCCGGCGCTGATGACGTGCTGGACGTTCTCGCCGGCGGCCCCGAGGATCAGGAAGGCGAGCGAGACGAGTTCGTCCTCGGTGAGCCGGTCCTCGTCGTCGCGCGCCGAGATCAGGCTCGACAGCATGTCTTCACCGGGGGCGGCGCGCCGCAGGGTTACGAGGTCGACGAGGAACCGGTGGATGTCACCGATGGCCTGGACGAGACCCTCGCGGGAGCGCGGGCTGAGCATCGTCGCGACCCAGCCGGAGAAGCGCTCCTGGTCGGCGGCCGGGATGTCGAGCAGGGCGGCGATGACCCGTACCGGCAGCGGCTTGGCGAATCCGGCGACCAGATCGGCCTCGCCGCTGCTCGCGATCTCCGCGGTGAGCTGCGCGACCAGCCCGTCGACGGCTGCCCCGACGCCGGCGCGGAGCGATTCGACGTGCCGGGGGGTGAACCCCTGCGCGACCAGCCGGCGAAGGCGCAGGTGGTCGTCCGGGTCGATGTTCAGCAGATTGCGGTCGAGCGCGGGCGGGAGCGAGAAGCCGCTGAATCCCGTCGATGAATGCCTCTTGTTGACCGAGAGGCGCTGGTCGGACAGTCCCGCGCGCACGTCCGCCTCGTGGGTCACCAGCCACACCGGCGAACCGTCGGGCAGTGCCACCCTGTGCACCGACCCTTCGGCGCGCAGGCCCGCGTAGACCGCGTGGGGGTCGCGCGAGAACGACTCTCCGAACGGCTGGGGCAGGGTGACGTCTTGTGAGGTCGGGGTCCGGGTCATGCGCATTCCCTACGTGCTGAGTGGCCGGTCGTCGCCGGGCAGGTGGTCGAGGATGAGGGCGATGGTTTCGGTCGTGCCCGTGGTGTCGTGCAGCAGCCCCTCGGGTGTCCGCACGCGATAGCGGCCGTTCCCGCTCGCCCGGACCATCGGAAGGTCGGCGCAGAGGGGAGCGGCGGCGCGACGGCTGAAGCGGAGCCAGTCGTGGCTGGTGCGCGGGGACAGGGCCCGCAGGCGCGGTTCGGTGAACGCGGCTTCGACGAGCTCGTACAGCGAGGCGTACGGCGGGGCGGCAGCCGACGTACGCAGCTGTCGCCACCTGACGGAGACCGCGTCGCCGGGCTCATCGGCCCCGGAAGGCTCCCCGGATCCGAGGAAGGGCCACTGGGTGACGAGGCCGGACGCACCCTGCCCCCGCAGCCAGGAGTACGTCGCGCCGACGGCCTCGGACAGGTCCGTGGTGCTGCCATGGGCCATGCGGGCGCCGTCGTCGCGGCAGTTGACGGAGAAACTCCGTCGGCCGAGGGTCATCGAGACGATCACGGACCGGTCTCCGCTCCGGGCGCGCGCGACGACGTGCCGCCAGCCCGGCGGTGGCATCAGTCCGATCGTGAGTCCGAGACCCGCACGGTCCGCCGCCGCCTGCAGCGCGTGCCGCAGGGATCCGGCCCGGACGATCTCGGGGTAGAACTCCGCGTACGCGCGCAGCGGTTCCTCCGGCTCTGCTTCGGTGAGTTCCTCGGGCATGGGCCGAGTCTGCCACCGCCGGGAAAGGTGCTAGCAGGCGCCCGGCCCCTTGTACGTCGCCTCGCACTCGGCGGCGCTCCGGGTGAGCTCCGTGCACAGGGAGGCCTCCACCTTGCCCAGCAGGCGGGCCAGTTCGGTACGTTCGGCGTCCTCCAGACCCTCCAGGGTCTGGTGTTCCAGCTCGCCCCACGCCCTGCGGACCTCGACCAGGAGCCCGCAACTGGCGTCCGTCGCCTCGACGAGGGAGGCGCGCCGGTCCGACGGGTCGGGGCGGCGCCGTACGTGGCCGGACTGTTCGAGGCGCTGGAGCATCTTGGTCACGGTGGACGGGTCGAGGCCGACCGCCTTGATCAGTTCGGACTGGCGCACGGCCCCGCTGTCCCACAGGTGCATCATCAGGAACTCCTGCCCCGGATGCAGCCCCAGGTCGCGCAGAGCGCGGCCGGCCGCGATCCGGTGGAGGCGGGCGACCCGGCTGATCGCATGGCTCACCGGCCCGTCCAGCACGGCGCTGGGCACCGCCGGGCACTGCGAGGCGGTGCGCGGTTCCTGAGCGGTCTCCGCGGCCATGGCGGCGCTCCTCCCGGGTCGGGTGCGGCAGGTCCTGATGGTGGTCCCGAGGGTGGATCCTACCCTCCCTCCAGATTTTACCTTGGCCGACCAAGTAATGAGGTACGCTCCATCCCGAAGCCAATCCTTGGCCGACCAATTATCTCTGTGAGGCGAATATGACCAGCGCGTTCGAACCGGTTCGCATCGCCGGCTCCACCCTCTCCAACCGGATCGCCCTGGCGCCGATGACCCGCAGCCGCGCGGCCGAGGGCGGCATCGCGACCGCCCTCGTCGCCGAGTACTACACCCAGCGCGCCTCGGCCGGTCTGATCATCAGCGAGGGGATCCAGCCCTCCGTCGTCGGCCAGGGCTACCCCTTCACCCCCGGCCTGCACAGCACCGAGCAGGTCGCGGCGTGGCGCGAGGTCACCGACTCCGTGCACGCGGCCGGCGGCCGGATCTTCGCCCAGCTGATGCACTCCGGACGGATCGGTCACCCGTCGCTGCTGCCCGACGGTCTGGTCCCGGTGGCTCCCTCGGCGGTCGCCGCCCAGGGGCAGCTGTTCACCGGCGAGGGCATGAAGGACTTCGTGACCCCGCAGGAGCTGACCGGAGCCGAGGTGCGCGCGACCGTCGCCGACTACGCCGAGGCCGCCCGCAACGCGGTGGAGGCCGGCTTCGACGGGGTGGAGCTGCACGGGGCCAACGGCTACCTGATCCACCAGTTCCTGGCCCCCGGCACGAACCGGCGCACCGACGAGTGGGGCGGCCCGGCCGAGAACCGCATCCGCTTCGCGGTGGAGGTGGTCAAGGCGGTCGCCGCCGCGATCGGCGCCGAGCGGACGGCTCTGCGCATCTCGCCCGGGAACACGTACAACGACATCACCGAGCCGGACCCGCAGCCCGTCTACGAGGCGCTGGTCAAGGAGATCGACGGGCTCGGCCTGGCCTACCTGCACGTCCTGGAGCACGCCCCCGAGGCCCGTGCGACCACCCTCGCCCTGCGCAAGCAGTTCTCCGGGCTCCTCGTGCTGAACCCGGCGACCGAGGGCCCCACCGACCACCGGGCCCTCACCCTGATCGAGGACGGCACCGCCGACGTCCTGGCCTTCGGCGCCCTCTTCCTGGCCAACCCCGACCTGCCGGACCGCCTGCGCACCGAGGGTCCGTACAACACCCCTGACCCGACCACCTTCTTCGGGGGCGACGCCCGCGGGTACACGGACTACCCGACCCGCTAGGAGCCCCTGACGAGCCCATGAGCCCATGTGCGTGTCAGGCCCGTCGTGTTCGTCGTGCGGTGGGATATGGGTGCGGCGTGCCGCGGCGGGTTCGCCGTGGCACGCCGTTCACGTGTGCCGGCAGTTCACGGTTCGCCGTGGTGTGGCTGCCGGTGGGGGTCAGCGGCGGGGCTGGTGGTGCCCGCGGCCGCCCCAGGACTCGGTGTCCAGGACGTTGCCGCGGTTGTCGCGCAGGGTGGCGGTGTCACGCTCGTTCCAGATCTGGTGGCGGCGGTCCTGGTAGACGTCGCGGCGGGTGTCGCGACCCTGCCCGGTGTGCACCTTGACGCTGGAGCGGCCGTCCAGACGGAAGTTGTCGCGGAAGCGGTAGCGGTTGCCCTGCTGGTCGGTGAGGGTGAAGCCGCGCAGGTTGACGGCGCCCCGGCCGGTGTTCTTCACCTCGACCCATTCCCGGTTCAGCGCGCGGTTGGAGCGGTCGTTGCGGGCGGGGCTGTCGTACTGGACGTCGCCGATGACGATCGAGGAATGCGCGTTCCGGTCGCGCCGGTGGTCGTCGGCCGCGGCCGGCAGGGCCGCGGCGCCGACCAGGGCGACGGCGGCCAGCGCCGCCGAGAGGGCGCGGCGGGTGGCGAGAGAAGCAGACATGAAGATGACCCCTTCAACAGTCGGCCCGGACCTGCGTGGTACGAGCCGGTCGGGCTCCGTGCGGTTCCCGGCGTCCTGCCGAGGAGCCATACTTTGGCCCCCGTGCACCACGAATCACCGCAATTAAGGCTCGTGTTGCTCAATTCGGATATATCTACGACTCTCCCGTGTAATCGACCAGGGTGGGAGCCGTGTCGGCGCGGTGAGGGTGTGTATCCGGTCAAGCTGCATGGCCGTTCGGTGAACCGCGCGCGGCCGACGGCAGGTCAGCGGGGGCAAGGATGCACGTCGTGACCGGCGCCGCCCGTGTTCGTGTCCGGCCGAGGCGTCGACGCGCCCCCTCTGAGCTGCCCGAACGACCATTCGGTCGCGCGTATGCGCATGCTCTGTCCGTAAATCGGTCATCGATATGCGGCGCGCTCACATGTCGGACAGTCTGGGCTTCATCGGGACGCGATCGAAAGGAAATATCGCGTTCAACCTTCGAATCGAAAGTGAGTCTCGTCGTGCGTCACCGCATCGCAGCTGCCTCGGCCGCTGCAGTCCTCAGCCTGATCGGAGCCACCGGTATCGCGGCGGCTCAGCCCGCCAGCCTGTACGCCCCGTCCGCCATGGTGTTCACCATCGCGCAGGGCGACGACGACGCGTCCACCGTCGTCCGGGCAACCACCCTCAGCTGCGCGCCGACCGCCCTGGGCACCCACCCCGACCCGCGCTCCGCCTGCGCGGCCCTCGACTCCACCGGCGGGTCGCTCGACCACCTGCTCGCCTCCCCGGCCCCGGACCGGGCGTGCCCGATGCACTACGCCCCGGTCACCGTGACGGCGGACGGCGTGTGGCAGGGCAGCCGCGTCACCTGGAAGCACACCTTCTCCAACAGCTGCGTCATGAACGCGACCCTCAACGGCAACGCCGTCTTCGCGTTCTGACCCTCCGCCGCAGCGGCTCCGCCGCGCGCCCCCGGTGCCCCGCCCGCCGACCAGCGGGCGGGGCACCGGCACGCGCCGGGCCGCCTAGGCGGTCCTCTCCCGGGCCGACACCGTGACGTGGTCGACGCGCATCGCGTGGCCCGGTTCGGTGGCCGGCCCGACGGCCCTGCCGTCGGCGAGCGGGAGGCTGCCCCCGACGGCCACGTTGAGGATCAGGAACAGCCCGTGGTCCACGGCCCGCTGCCACGTCCCGGCGTCCATCCGGGCGGCCGCCACCCGGTGGTACACACGGCCGTCCAGATACCAGCGCACCTCCTCCGCGCCGGGAGCGAGATCGACCTCGACGGCGTACGCGTGGAAGTCCGTCCGGCAGCCGGAGCACGACTGCGGCCCGGAGCCCAGCCCCACCGGCTCCTCGCACGGGCCGCCTTCGAGGACCCCGCAGTGCATCGTGCCGAAGACGGTGTCCCGCCCGTTCACGGACTCCATGACATCGAGCTCACCGACCCCCGGCCAGCCCGTGTAGCCGTCGCGCAGCGGTGCCCCCAGGGTCCAGAACGCCGGCCAGTACCCCGCCGCCTTCTCGCCGGTCACCTCCGGCAGGGCGATCGACGCCTCGATCCGCAGGATCCCGCCGGGCGGGGGCGCGAAGTCGGAGCGGCGCGTCTCGATCCGCCCCGAACTCCACTCCCCGTCCTTCCGGGTGGGCACGATCTCCAGCGCGCCCCTCCCGTCGAGACGGACGTTGTCGGTCGAGTCCGTCATGGTCTCGACCTCGCCCGTGCCCCACTGCGGAGCCGGGCAGCCCGGATAACAGGTGCCGAGGTCGTGGACCCAGTGGGCGGCCGACGGGGGACTGCCTGCCGGGCCGTCGAAGTCGTCCCGCAGCAGCTGCCTCCACCCGTCCGCACCGGCCGGCCCCGCGGCCGGAGTGGTCAGGGCCCCGACGTCCGTGAGCAGCCGCTCCAGCCGGTTGGTCAGGACGACGGCCGCCACATTGGTCAGGTGCGCGTCGTCCCGGTAGAGCAGGATCCGGTCGAGCACGGCCGGGCAGGTCGGCCCGTCCCCCGGGCACAGGACCGGGTTCACGCTGACGCTCCGTACGCCGGGCAGCACACCGGACGCGATCCGCGCCGCCAGCGGATCGGGACGCAGGGCCTCCGCCCGCCTGAACGCGCAGGCGCCCGCCGACTCGGGACGACCCGAGACGCACGCCGGTACGTCCGTACCGGGTACGGGGGTGTCCTCGACGTAGACGAGGGGCGCCCCCAGCGCCCTGAGCTGCCGCAGCGTCTTCTCCCAGCCCTCGGCCAGGAGCCCCGCGTCGGTGGTGTAGCGGTTGAGGGAGGCGATCACGATGAGCCGCGGCTTCGGCTGCCGCCTCAGCCTCTCCAGGGTGCCGGCCCGCCAGGTGTCGCATTCCCGGTAGGCGCGGCCGAGCTGGGGGCTGTCCACCGCCAGCTCCGGCAGCGGGCAGCCCTGCTTCACCAGCTCCTGCAACGCCCAGCCCCGGCCGGCGGCCAGCGCCAGCATCGGGGAGAACCACTGCCCGGCGTGCGAGTCGCCGAGCAGCACGATCCGGTCTGGGCTGTCCACCGCGCCGAACAGACAGTCCGGGCTGCGGGTTTCGGCCGGGGCGACCTCGCAGGCCCCGTCCGGCGGGAAGTCCGCGCGCGCCTGGACGGGGCTCGGCACCACCGGACCGCTCGCGAGCGGGGTACCGGCCGTCCGGGCGAGCAGCGTGGGACCCGAGGCGGCGCCCGGCGGCAGCCCCTTCGGGTCCACCGGGGCGGCCGGGCCCAGCAGGTGCAGGGCCGTGGTCCCCACCACCAGGGCGAGGACGACCGGCAGCGCGATGGCCGTGACGCCCACCGACAGGCCGCGGCGGGGGAGTTCGGAGACCGTACGGCTGCGGCGCAGCGGCTGCTCGACCCAGCGCAGGGTGGCGAGCGCAGGCAGTACGGCCGCCAGCGTCAGCGCGGTCTTCGCGGGCCAGCCGAGCGGACCGGTCCGGGCCTCGGCGAGCACGAGCACCGGCCAGTGCCACAGGTACAGGTTGTAGGAGAGCCGCCCGACGGCCCGGGGCGCCCGCCCCGCCAGCAGCCGTGCGACCTCGTAGACGCCCGGGGCGTTCCGCTCGCCCCGGCCCGGGATCGCGGCCAGGATCACGGCGACGGTGGCCAGGGTCGGCACGAGCGCCGCGTAACCGGGGTAGGGGGTCGCGGCGTCGTACGACACCACGCACCAGCCGATCGCCGCGGCCCCGGCCCAGCCGCACAGCAACCGCAGCGGTCGCGGCCCGCGCATCAGGTGCCAGGGCAGCAGGGCGAGCAGCGCACCGACCCCGAACTGCCAGACGCGCGAGGGCGTTCCGAGGTACGCGAGGGACACGGAGTGACGCGTCCAGTACAGGGCCAGGGCGAACGACGCGAGGGTCAGCGGCGCGGCGATCAGCACCACGACGTAGCGAACGGCCCGGCCCCGGCGGACCGCCCGGGCCGCGCAGAGCACGAGCACCGCCAGCAGCGGGGCCCAGAACAGGTAGAACTGCTCCTCGACGGCGAGGGACCAGAAGTGGAGCAGCGGGCTCTGGTCGTGCCCGGCGGCGAGGTAGTCGGTCCGCTGCGACACGAACCGCCAGTTGGCGACGGACAGCGCCGCCGCGACGACGTCGTGCTCCACGTCGGTGCGGCGCAGCGGTACGGTCAGCCATGCGCCGGCCACCGCCACCGCGCCGAGCACCACGGCGGCCGAGGGCAGCAGCCGTCGGGCCCGCCGGGAGAAGAAGTCCCCGAGCCGGATCCGGCCGGTCGTGATCGCCTCGCGGACCAGCAGGCCGGTGATCAGGTAGCCCGAGATCACGAAGAAGACGTCCACGCCGACGAAACCGCCGGTCGCCCACGGAACCCCGGCGTGGAAGGCGAGGACCGCGAGGACGGCGACCGCGCGCAGCCCTTCGATGTCGGGCCGGAAGGCGGACCGGTGCGGGCTGGGCCCGGACTCGGCGCCGGAACCTGATCCGGACGGCGGCGCGGCGGGGCCCCGCCGGCCGGGTGTGAGGAGGAAGGACATGGTGACGGCGCCTTTCAGCTCAGCCAGGGAAGCATCGGGTCGACCCACCCCGAGGCCAGCAGACCGGTGAGCAGGAGCACTGCGGAGGCGGCGACGGTCTCGGGCCAGCGGCGGGGCAACATACCGGTGCGGGGGCGCAGGGCGGCCCGTACGCGGGCGCGCAGCGGTCCGGCGGCCGGGTACAGCTCGGCCAGCAGGTCCCGGATCAGCGGGACGTTGATCTGGCACTGCACCAGGAGGTAGAGGAGCAGCCCCCAGTTGGGCTCCCAGCCGTTGTGGGACACGGCCAGCGCGAGTCCCGCGGCGGCCGCGCCGTTGGAGAGGACGAGCCAGACCAGCGAGACGGCCACCACCCGCCGGGCCATGCCGCCAGGAGCCGCCGCACTCCGCGTGCCGGTGGGCACCCAGGCGGCGCTGCGACCCCGCAGCGTGTGCAGGAACGCCGTCGCGGCGGCCACGCTCGTCAGGACGTTCGCCCGGATCACCTCGACCCGCCAGCGGGTCCGGCTGATCCGCGGCAGCAGCACGTGCCAGAGCCACAGCGGGGCGAGCAGCGGCAGCACGTGCCAGGGCCGGATGTGGTCCGGGTACCAGAACATCATCACCAGCGGCGGCAACGGCGCCGCGAAGGTGTTCACCGCCGTGGTCAGGTAGCCGACGATCCCCTCGTAGAAGCACAGCCGCATCCGCCAGGGGGCGCGCATCCGCCCCAGTACGGGCGTGCCGAGCAGGTGGAGGTTGCCCATCGCCCACCGGTACTGCTGGTTGACGAAGGAGGTGACGTGGTCGGGCGAGGTGCCCTTGGCGACCAGCACCGGTACGTACAGGGTGCGGAACCCCTGCTCGTGGAGGGCGAGTCCGGTGTAGAGGTCCTCGCTGTGGTCGAGCCGGGCGAAACCGCCGGCGAGATCGATCGCGCTGCGCCGGTAGACGGCGTTGCTGCCGCAGCAGATGGCGGCGTCGCTCGCGTCCCGGGACGGCTGGATCCACCGGAAGAACCACTCCTGGGCGGAGCCGGCGGCGCGCTGGATCCAGCCCATGGTCTCGTCGGTGTCGAAGCACTGCGGGCTCTGCACGATGCCGACGGCGGGGTCGGCCAGGTACGGGACGAGGTGGCGCAGGAAGTCCGGCCTGGGCGCGAAGTCCGCGTCGAGGATCGCGATGAACTCGGCGCCGCTCAGGGTGAGCGCGTGGTTGAGGTTGCCGGCCTTCTTCAGGTGCCCGCGGTCGGGGCGCACCACGTACGCGTAGCCGTACGAGGCGGCCAGCGCGGCGACTTCGGGCCGGTCGGCGTCGTCCAGGACCCAGACGTTCAGCGCGTCGCCCGGCCAGTCGACGGCCGCCACCGCGCGGTAGGCGTTGTCCAGGACGGGGAGCGGCTCGCCGCAGGTCGGCAGATACAGATCGACGCCGGGCAGGGCGGCGGGCCGCCAGGCGTGGACGAGCACCTCGTGCGACTGCCGGGTGAGCCGGCGCTGGCGCAGGCTGTTGACGGAAGAGAGCGCCAGGGCCACGACGTTGAGGCCGAGGACGGCTAGGAAGGCCCACAGGGCGGGTGTGCGCAGGGCGAAGGTGAACATGGTCGCCGCCGTGAACACGAAGGCGAGCGAGGTGGCGATCAGGACCCAGCGGCGTTGCGGTCCGAAGTACCAGTAGAGCTCTTCGTCGGACGGTGGTTGCGGAAGATGAGGAAAGGTCATAAAGCCCCCCACGGCTGTGCATGTGCGTGTTTCAGGTGACCCAGCCTAGTGTTAAAGGTATAGACCACTGTCACGGGGGAATGAACAGTCCTGGAACTCAAGGCTGTTGCCGCCCAGCACCGTCGGCCCCGGTCGCGGACCGGGGCCGACGGCAGGCGTGGCGGACAGGCCGCCCGAACGGGGCCTAGTGGCGCGCGTCCACCACCGCGAGGAGCTTGCCGCTGGTCGGGCTCCGGTCCAGCGACGCGCCGTCCACCGCCTCGACCACCAGGTCCAGCAGCCGCTCCGTCACCGCCGAGCGGAGCTCCGGGTAACCGGCCAGGAACACCTCCCGCAGCCGGTCCGGGTCCGTCGCCCCGGCCCGCTCCACCCGTACGGTCAGCAGCTCGCGCGCGTCCGCGGCGTCGAGCCGGATCTGCAACTCGCCCCGGTGCCCGCCCTGTTCCTCCGCCAGGTCCAGGAAGCGGCGGTGGTTGAGGAAGTGCGTCGCCACCCGCATCACGTCACCGGTGCGCCCCCGCAGCTCGAAGCGGGGCGCGTGCCGGCCGCACGGGCAGCGGCCCGGCACCTCCCGGCCGAGGTCGCCGATCACGTACCGGCCCAGGTGCTGGCCGCGCCGGGCGTGCGTGGTGAAGACCAGCCGGCCCGTCTCGCCAGGGCCCACCGGCCGGTCCTCGGCCAGCTCCAGGATCTCCATCGTGTGGAGGTCGGCGTGCAGGTGGTGGACACCGCCGGAGCTCTCGGTGCACTGGTAGCCCAGCGGCCCGAGGTCGGTGCTGCCGTAGGTGATGGAGCGGACGGTCTCGATCCCGAACGTCTCCTTCAGCGTGCGCTGTTGCTCCTCGGTGAAGTGCTCGCCGCCGTAGAAGACCTTGCGCAGGCCGCCGTACGCGCGCAGCGCGTCCGCTTCCGCGTGCAGCAGCTGCCACAGGTAGGAGGGCATCCCGAAGAGGGTGTCGGCCCCGAGGTCGATCAGGGCCTGCGCCGTCGCCCGGTGGTCCGGCCCCGCGGACAACGGCAGTTGCACTCCGCCGAGCCGCTCCAGGACGGAGAAGAAGCTGATGAAACTGCCGTACATGGCGCCGCAGTAGAAGAGGTTGGCGGTGCGGTCCCCCACCGGGTCGTAGCCGGCGGCGAGCAGGCCCCGGGCGGCGGCGTGCATCTGGATGTCGTAGTCGTCGTAACTGAAGATCGACAGCGCGGGCGCACCGGTGCTGCCGCCGCTGCGGAAGTACAGCTCGGCATCGGCCCGCGCCACCCGCGAGCCCGGTTCCCGCACGTCCTCCTTGCCCAGCAGCGGGCCCGCCGGCCGCGGCAGGACGACGGGCCGGGCCAGGTCGTCCAGGCAGGCGGTGGTGGCGAAGCGGACCGGGTCGGCCTGGACCGCGACGCGGCGGCTGTAGCGCTGCAGGGCGTAGACGCCGTCGTGCGGCTCGCCCGCGTAGCTGTCCAGCATGGAGCCGACCGGCGTGACACGGGTGACGCCCGCCGCCAGGGCGGTGCGGGAGAGCTCGGCGATGTCGGCCGGGCTGCCCGCGAGGCCCGCGGTCTGCAGGTAGCGGCGCATCGGGCGCAGGGTGGCGATCAGCCGCTTGCGGGGCAGCGGCTTGACCCACACGCTGCGGTGCAGCGGCGAGGCGGTGAGCGGGGAGCGGGTGTCGGCCATGACCCGCCACGAACCGTCGGGCGCGGCGAACACCCTTGTCAGGCCCAGGTGTTCCTCCAGCCGCGCCATCAGCTCGGTGGTGGTCAGCTCGGCCTCCTCGGCGGGATCCGGCCCGCCCGCCGAGGCGGCGGTCACGGCCGGCGGCCGGGCCGCGAGCACCGCGGCGAAGCGCTCGGCGAACGCGAACACCTCACCCTCGTCCTCGGTGTCGAGGTAGACCACCTGGGGGCTGGAACACGCCTGCTGCTCGTGCAGGCACACGTCGTCCGCGAGGGCGTCGAGCGTCCCGGCGTCCGACCAGGCGTCGCCCGTCAGGTACGCGAAGGAGATCCGGTGCCCCCACTCCACCAGCCGGCAGCCGGCCGGCACATGGGCGGCCACCCCCTCGACGGCGCCCTCCCCGCCCCATACGGCGACGGCGTCCGCGGGCGCGCACATCAGGCGCAGCCACTCCTGCCGGGACGACGGGAAGCGCAGCACGACGATCCGCGCGGCCAGCGCACCGCTCGGGTCCAGGGCCGCGAGCTCGGCCATCAGGTGCTGGGTGAGGAGGGTGTCGGCGCTGCTGGTCTTCAGCACGTTGACGTTCCCGGCGAGCAGGCCCTCGACGATGCTCAGCGGCGCGACCGTCGAGGCGTTGCCCGGGGCGATGTGCGCGACCAGGCCGACGGGCGCCCAGGCCTCGTAGACCGTCTCGCGCGGATCGGCCCGGTTCAGCCGGCCGGGAGCCGCGCTGCCGAGCTCCCGGCGCAGCTTGCGGGTCAGCTCCCGCCGGCCGAGGAGGACACCCAGCTCGGCCAGGACGGCCGGGTCCTCACCTTCGGGCAGGTGCGGGGCGAGCCGGGCGTGTACCGGGTGGGCGGGGTCGCACAGGGCGCCGGAGAGCGCGTCGCAGGCGGCCAGCACCGTCTCGGTCTCCAACCCCTCGGCCAGCGCGGCCTCCACGACGGCCGGCAGACCGGCGAGGCGGCGCCCGGCCTCCTCGTCGCCGACGAAGGCGCCCTGCCAGTAGTGGTGCGCGGCGCCGTCGCCGTGCTGCTCGTACGCGGCCTTGGTCTGCGTCACGGTCACGCCATGCCCTTCATCAGTTCGGCTGCGGCCACCGCGCAGCTGCGGTTGCGGCTCACCCCGGCACGGCCGTGCACGGTGAACCAGGGGGTCTTCAGCTCGCACCCGCAGGCGTCACCCGGCCGGAGGGAGGCGAGGTCGCCCATGAGCACGCTCTGCGCCGGCACCGAGGTGATGTACGGCGACACGAGGTGCAGATAGCCGGGCTCCCCGTACGGCAGCGGTTCGAGCGTGCGCGTGGACCGGATCGTCACCCGGGACCAGACGGGGGCGTGCAGCCGGTGGTGGTCGCACTCGATGTACGGGATGCAGTGCTCCACCGACCCGAAGGTGTCCCGGATCCGCTCACCCGGGATGCCCAGCTGCTCGGTGACGCGGGCGTACAGCTCCTCCTTGCCGATGCGCCGGTCGGCGTGCCCCTTCCACCCGCCGCCGAGGACGACGAGGGAGCCCTCGGGCAGGCGCAGCGGAGGCAGCCCCATGGCCCGCATCCGTTCCAGCGTGAAGAAGAGGAAGGCCGGGAAGCCGAGGATGCGGACCGGGGCGTCCTCGCGCTCGAAGCGGCGCAGCGCGGCGATGCAGCCGAAGGGGTCGAACTCGTGGTCGCCGCCGGTGTTGCGCAGTGCGTACGCGACGCTGCGGGCCGGGGCGAAGTCGCACAGGTAGTTGTCGGTGAAGGCGGTCCCCAGGTTCAGCGACGGGGCCGGCTCGTAGCTGTAGAGGAGGTAGTTGACCTCCTGCTCGGGGGTGATCCAGCCGTTGCGCTCGAAGATCCGGGCGACCATGCGCTGGGCCGAGCGGATCGTCCACTGGTCGAAGAACATCTGCGACTTCTGGCCCGTGGTGCCGGAGGAGGTCAGGTGCAGCTCGACGTCCTCGCGCGGGATGGAGAGCACCTCGTGGCGCTTGAAGAAGTTCGCGTGGACGAGCGGCGTGCGGTACGGCTCGGCCGGGGGAGTGGCCTCGTACAGGGAGCGGAAGAACGGGGAGCGCTCGGTGTGCCAGGCGTTGGCCTCCGCCATGGCGGCGGCGAACAGTTCGTCCTCGGCGGGACCGAAGGCGTACGGATCGGTCAGGTCGCACAGCCGCTGTACGTGGGGCAGCAGGGCCGGGTCGGGTACGGAGACCGGTGCGAGATGGGGGTTCAGGTGGTGCGTGGCGTCCACCGGATTCGTGGGATTCACGGGATCCACCGGATTCGTGGGATTCACGGGATCCGTCGGATTTGTGGGATTCATGAGGCGACCTCGGATGATGTGGGCAGATGGGTCGACGCCCAGGCCGACGTGTAGCAGTCCAGATAGGGCTGGAGGGGCGGTTCGACGGCGACGCCGCGGAAGTCGATCCGCTCGCTGGAACGGGACAGCACGGCGTAGTCGTGGAAGCCGGCGCCGTCCGCGCGCATCGCCGGGTAGAGGGCCCCGGCGACGAACCCCTGGGCGAGGAAGGCGGAGAGTGCCTCCCGGTGCGCGAGCGGCACCAGGGCCTCGACGTAGCCGGCACCCGCACGGGCGAGGGCCCGGGTGACGGGTTCGAGGTACGCGGCCGCGGCGGCCGGATCGGGGTGGGCGGTCAGCAGGGAGGCGTACCCGCCGGCGCGGTTGAGGTAGGCGTACACCTCGAAGCGGCCGTCTTCCGGGGTGAGCAGCACGTTGGGGGTGTGCAGCGGGTAGAACCAGCCCTGGGCGCAGGGGAACCGCTCGCGGAAGCGGCGGCGGACGAAGGCCGGCGCCTCGATCATCTCCAGTTGTTCGGCGGCCCCGTGCGGCGCGGGTGCCGGGAGGGGGCTGGGCTCCGCGCGGACCCCGGGGTAGCGGATACCGAGGGCGGCCTCGGCGGTGCGCAGCAAGGGCAGCAGCGGGGCGGGCACTTCGGTGACGGGGATCCGGCGGTCGAGCACACCCGCGGAGTGACGCGCGTAGAGTGCGAGGCTTTCGCGGCTGCGGAGATCCACCGCGTTGGGCAGGATGCCCAGCGGGCGGAAGCCGTTGCGCGCGACAACGCGCTGTGGACCGGAACTGACGGTGCGTACGGTCGCGTACACCGAGTCCAGCCGCCCCGTGTCCAGCATCCCGGCGCACAGCGCCTCGGTCAGGGTGGCGGCCAGGCCCGCCGAGCGGTGCTCGGGGTGGACGGCGATGCCCTCCAGGCGGCCGATGCGGCTGCCCGGCTCACCGCGGACGGCGGCGGACGACGTCAGGGCCCCGCTGCCGGCGCAGCGGCCGACGAGCCACAGCGAGTACGGGTCCTCGATGAGCCGGGCCATCTCGGCCGGGTCGGTGCCGAGGGCCACGGGGTAGTGCGGCCCGTAGACGGCGTAGTAGAGCTGGCGCAGTTCGGCGATGTCCGCGCAGGTGGCCGGGGTGATGACGGGGTTCACCGGGTGCCTCCGAGGACTTCCGGCGTCGCCGAAGGCTCGGGTTCGGGCGCACGGGACCCCAGCAGGGCCAGCGCGCAGGCCGCGGGCAGCAGGCCGACGCCCTGCACCAGGCACAGGGTCTGCGGGGAGAACAGGTCGCCCGCGGAGCCGAACACCAGGGACGCCACCGGCAGGGAGGCGCCCAGTACGGCCTGCATTACGGCGAAGAAGCCGGGCTTGTCGGCGGTGGGCACCAGCCGCTGGAACAGGGCCACGAAGCGGACGCTGACGGCCCCGGCGCACCAGCCGGCCGCGGCGAGGCAGCCCGCGATGACCAAGCGGTGGGCGAACAGGCCGGGCAGCGCCAGCGCGAGGGCCATCAGGCCCAGGGACCAGGCGCCTGCGACGGTGGGCCGCCCGGGCACGCGGGTACCCGTGAAGGCGCCGACGAGGGCGCCCGCGCCCAGCGAGGCCTCCAGCAGGGCGACCGTGCCGCCACCGCCGTGCAGGACCGAGCGGGTGTAGAGGGGGATGACGACGAACACGGCGGCGGTGAAGAGGTTCGCCGCGGTGAAGCAGACCAGGATCCGCCGCACATAGGGCAGTTCGCCGAGGATGCGGCGCAACGGGCGCCGCGCCGGCGGTTCGTCCGAGGAGGGCGCGGACGACGCCGGGCTGCGGAAACGGGCGCTCGCGACCAGGACGGCGGCGCCGGCGTAAGCGGCCGCGCAGCCCGCGGCGAGTCCGGCCACCCCGGCCCGGTCGACCGTCAGGGCGCCGAGCAGCGCTCCGCCGAGGCCGGCCAGGGACTGCGTGGAGAGCTCGAAACCGGTCGCCGTCTCGATGTCGGCGTCGTCGACGAGTTCGGGCACCGAAGTGGTCAGGCAGGGGTCGAAGAACGCCTGGCAGGTGGCGAGGGCGAGAGCGGCGGCGTACACCCCGGCGAGCGGCGGTCCGCCGCCCTGCGCCCATACCGCGAGGACGCCCGCGGTGGCCGCGGCCAGTCCGGCGGCGGTCCGCAGCACCGAACGGTGGGCGAATCCGGCCACCGTCCGGGCCACCACGGGAGCGAGCACCACGGCGGGCAGCGTGCAGAGGGCCATGAACAGCCCGGAGGCCAGGCCGCGGGCGTCGCGGACGGCGTAGGCGACGATCCACCAGGACACGCCGACCTGGAACATGCGGACGGCGGCCTGGGTGAGGACCTGGCCGAGCCAGACGGCGCCGAAGGCGCGGTTGCGCAGGATCAGCGGCCCGCGTCGGCCTCCGGCCTCGACCTCGCGCGCGGCCTCCTCGGTCACGGGTGTGGCGGTCACGGGTGTGGCGGTCATGCGGTCGGCCTCTCGTCGAGGACCCGGACGAGCTTGCCCGAGCGCGGGTTGACGGCGAGGTCGCGGTGGCGCGCCCACTCCACGGAGAGCGGGTGCACGAACCCGGCGCGCACACTGTCCGGATACAGCGGCCGTACGGTCTCCAGCTCCGTGACGACGGCCCCGGCCAGTTCCTCCCGGCCGTGGTCGGGGTCGCCGGGAGCCGTCGCCAAGCGCAGGACGAGCCCGTCGCGGCCATCCCAGCGGCGGACGACGAGCTGCGTGCCGACCACCCGCCCGTCGGTGTCCGCCGCGCTCACGGCGTCCTGGGCGTCCTGGGTGTAGAGGGAGACGGGACCGACCCGTACGCCCTCCTCCGCGCGGCCGAGGATCCGGAAGTGCCCGGGCCCCGTGCCGGTCCACTCGGCCCGGTCACCGGCGGGGTACCGGATGATCGGCATCAGGCGGCGGAAAAGGCTGGTCACGACGACGCGGCCGGGCCGCCCGGGTTCGGTGACGGGCTCATCGGTGGAGTCGTCGAGGATCTCAACGACCGAATACGGGGTGAAGGCCCGGTGCACGCGGGCGTCGGCGCCGGGCACGGGGCAGCCGAGGAGGCCGGCGTCGACGCTGGCGTATCCGACGGAACGGGCCTCGGCGCGGGGGAACGCGGTGGCCAGCAGGCGCCGTTGGTCGTCGAAGAGCGCCTCGCCGCCGAAGAGCAGCAGCTCGACGGAGTCGAGGCGGACACCGGACGAGACGGCCTGCTCGGCGAGCCGGCACAGGGTGGTGGGCGTGCCGGTCAGTACCTGGGCGGCGAGATCGCGCAGCGTGGGGATCGTCGTCTCCAGCGGCGCGCCGCCGCCGATGGGCAGGCGGACGTTGTCCACGGGCGCGTGGGCGAGTGAGTCCAGGACGAAGAGGAAGCTGGCGTACAGCTCCCCCGCGTAGAAGAGGTCGGCGACGCGGTGTCCCGGGCGCAGACCCGTGTCCACCAGTCCCTGGCCGAAGGCGGTGACGAAGGTGCGCCACTCGTCGCGGGTGTAGACGGAGAACTTGGGGGAACCGGTGGTGCCGCCGGTCTTGTAGACCGTTGCCTCGCTGAGCGGGCCGGTCAACACGCGGCTGTCGTGGAGGCCGTTGGCCGCCCAGAACTCCTGCTGGTCGACCACCGGCAGGTCGGTGAGGCGGTCGGCATGCGGCGGCAGGGACGCGTAAAGGTCACGGTAGAAGGGCGAGTTGTGACGGGCGAAACGTATGAGGTCCGAGAGTTGCTGAGCGGACATGGGCCTTTGCCTTGGTGACGGAAATGGGACGGGAGCCCCGGCGGCGCACGGCGACAACGAGAACTCGCCTGCGACTTCGACCGGTGTGAACGGGGGACCCCCCGGTGCCCCCGGCTCCTCGACGCACGTCAAGAGCTGACGTGCTGTCACAATGATGAAACATCAGTGCGCTTGTCACCAAATTGGCCGAGGACTTCCGGCCAGCATGGCCACATCCGCCAATATCTTCGCCTCTGCCTCCTGTCCGTCAGGAGGCAGAGGCGCACGTCGGCGCACGTCGGCGCACCCGCGAACACGCGCGGCGCCCCATCCGTCACGGTTCAGGTCAACAGTGCGGCGGCCTGCCGACGTGCCTCGGCGAGCCACGCCGCGCGGTCCTCGTCGGCCGAGTCGGTGACGGTACGGAAGACGACGCGGCGCACGTCGGCGACTCCCACGTACGGCAGGACGCATGCCGACCAGATGCTGTGCAGCGGGTCGCCGAACTCGGACTCCTCGCGATCGGCGGGGGTGTCGGAGGTGTTCAGGACGAGCGCCCGGCCGGCCTTCAGGAGCCCCGCGGGCTCCCCGTCCGCGGTGCCCAGCTTGTAGGCGACGCCGGGTACGAATACGCGCTGCACCCAGCCGGCCAGGACGGCCGGTGGCATGCCCCACCAGTTCGGGTGGACGAACACCATGGCGTCGAGCGTCCCCACCTCGGCCCGGTGGAGCGCCACCTGCGCGTCGTGGGCCTGCGACGCCGACCGGACCGTCTCCGTCTCCTGGGCAGCGAGTGACGGTGCGAATTCCTCGGCGCACAGATCGTGCGCCACCACCTGGCAACCGCGCCCGCGCAACTCCTCCACCACCGCGTCGAACAGCGCGTGATTGAAGCTTCCCGGCCGCGGATGTGCGAGATACACCCCTACGCGCATGACTCTTCCCCCAGTCGACACGAGCCGCCCCTCGGCTGATCGTCATTATCCGTGAGTCGCCGCTCACCGGGGCGGGCGGGCCTGGCCGGTCAGCGACGCAATGCCGAGTCCAAGTGGTGGCGCAGCGCGGCCAGTCGGCTACGACCGGGCTCGCAGGCCGGCATCAGCCGGATCAGTGCGCGGACTTCCGGGGGTGCGTGCCCGATCGCCCATCGGAGTTCCTCGTCACCGACGGCCGCGTCCTCGCCCGCCGAGAGCTCGCGGGCGAGCGCGGCGTATATCGCGGGCCCGTGAATGTGCTTCGCCTGGTGAGGCGTGGCCAACGCATGGATGTACGGGGCCGCTGCCGCGTAGCACGCGGCGCGAGCGGCGGACGCCGCGGGCGGATCGTCGACCTCGCCGGCGGCTTTGAGGCCGGCCCAGGAGGCGGCCCGCAGCCGTGCTGTCCGCTTCCCCGTGTGCGTGAAGGCCCGGAGGGCCTCGAGGGCCTCGCGAGGGCGGGTGTCGTCGGGAGCCTTGGCCTCGAACAGGGGCAGCACCCGCTCGGCGCAGTCGGCAGCCCAGAGTCCGAGCTGTCGGCGGTCTTCTTCGCTGATCGTCACCTGGTTCACCCGCACATCCTGCCGGTCGTCGAGGCCGCCCGCACCGGCACGAAGCCCGCCGCGAGCGGCGACCCCGAGCAGCTCCAGGCTGGGGGCGTGGGCGGGTGGCTCCGAGAGGTCCACCGCCTGGTCGACGGTGAGGCCCGCACGGAGAACCGGCGCCAGGAGCCCGAGGTGGAGCGGGCCGCGCTGGAGGTGTGGCGGACCGGCGACCACCAGCGGGCGCTGGAGATGCTCGGCGCCGGTGGCTGGGCCCACGCCGTCGCGACCGCCGCCCGGGCCCCCGGGGAGGCGGCCTTGTCCCCGGTGTCCTTGGGACGTCCACCAGGGAGGCGTACCTGGTGAACACGACGACCTGAAAACCGGATCGCTGTCCGGTCGTCGGACCAGGTGAGATGCACACCCGCCGCCGGAGGCACCACGAGCGCCCCCGGGGGCGTTGCTCCATGGCCCTGGCGCCTGCGCTTCGTTCTTCCAAGGGCTGACCGGCACCTGTGCAATATCCGCGTGGCCGACTGCGCGCGGTTCGAGTTCATTCCGGTGGCCGACGGCGCCGGCAACAGTCGGATCGCGCCCTCAAAGCTGCCTCGGGGACGTGTGAAGGCGTGGTGGGGCGTGTGGGGTGATCCGGGGGGATTGCCCGAGTGGTGGGTGTGGCCTGAGAGACTGCTCGGTATGGATATCCAGCGCAGGAACAATGTCACCGTGACCGGCAATCCCCAGGGCCCGACGGTGGTCCTTGCGCACGGGTTCGGCTGCGACCAGAACATGTGGCGCCTCACCGTCCCCGCACTGGCCAAGGACTACCGGGTGGTGCTGTTCGACTACGTGGGTTCGGGCCGCTCGGACCCTTCGGCGTTCTCCGAGGCCCGCTACGCATCCCTCGCCGGTTACGCCCAGGACGTGGTGGACGTGTGCGATGTGCTCGACCTTCGAGGCGCGGTGTTCGTGGGGCATTCGGTCTCCGCGATGATCGGTGTGCTGGCCGCCGGGATGGCTCCGGAACGGATCGGGGCGCTGGTGATGGTGGCGCCCTCTCCCCGGTACATCGACGACGAGGGCTACCGGGGCGGGTTCAGCGCGCAAGACATCGACGAGCTGCTCGACTCGCTGGAGTCGAACTATCTGGGGTGGTCGGCGGCGATGGCGCCGGTGATCATGGGGAACGCCGAGCGGCCCGAGCTCGGTGAGGAGCTGACGAACAGCTTCTGTGCCACCGACCCGGCGATGGCGCGCGTCTTCGCCCGCACCACCTTCCTGTCCGACTCGAGGGACGACCTCAAGAGGGTGAGCGTGCCGACGCTGGTGCTGGACTGCACCCAGGACGCGATCGCCCCCCGGGAGGTCGGCGCCTACGTGCACCAGGCGATCCCCGGCTCGACACTGGTCACTCTGGATGCGACCGGGCACTGCCCGCACATGTCCGCACCCGAAGCCACCAACGAAGCGATCACCGGCTTCCTGGCCGGCCTGCGGTGATGTGCCGTACCGGTCAGCAGTCCGACCCGCACGACGCCGGCGACGACGAGACCTCGGATGCGGCCTTCGCCGCGCTGCTGGAGGACAGCGCGGAGGAGCTGTACGAGCGTGCACCGTGCGGGTACCTGTCCACGCTGATGGACGGCACCATCGCGAAGATCAACGCGACGCTGCTGGACTGGCTGGGCATGAACCGGGAGGCGGTGGTGGGGCGATTGCGCTTCACCGACCTGCTGACCGTGGGCGGCAAGCTCTACCACGAGACGCACTTCGCGCCGCTGCTGCGTATGCAGGGCGAGATCGGCGGCATCGCCCTGGAGATCAAAAATGCCGACGGCGTCCGGATGCCGATGCTGGTCTCCTCCGTGGTCAAGCAGGGGGCAATGGGCGAGCCGCTGCTGATCCGCACCACCCTCTTCGACGCCCGCGACCGCCGCGCCTACGAAGAGGAACTCCTGCGGGCCCGCAAAGCCGCTGAAGAAGCACACCGGCAGGCCGAAGCCGACCGGGCCCGGCTCCAGGACGCCCTCGCCGCACTGCAGTCATCGCTCCTGCCCGACACCCTGCCGGCCATACCCGGCATGGAGAGTGCCGCGCACTACCGCACCGCCTCGCCCGACCGGCTCGGCGGCGACTTCTACGACGTCTTCCCCCTCGACGCCACACGCTTCGCCTTCTTCCTCGGCGACGTGTGCGGCAAGGGCCCGGAAGCCGCCGCCGTCACCTCGCTCACCCGCTACACCCTGCGCACCGCAGCCCTCCACGACCCCGACCCCGTCTCCGCCCTCACCACCCTCAACAAAGTCCTTCACGAGCGCTTCAGCACAGGCGACCCCCGCTACTGCACCGCCATCTTCGGCACCCTCGAACCCGACCCGGGCACCGGCCAGGTCACGGTCCACCTGGCCTCGGGCGGCCACCCCCCGGCCCTCGTCCTGCACGCCGACGGCACAGCCGACTTCCTGCCCACCCCCGGCGGCCTCCTCGTCGGCATCCTGCCCACCGCGCCCTTCGCCCCCGCCACCACCACCCTGGGACCCGGCGACACCCTCCTGCTCTACACCGACGGCCTCACCGAAGCCCGCACCGGCGAAGGCCGCACCGACCTGTACGGAGACGAAGCCCTGCGCGCCTTCGCCACCTACCACGCCGGCCGGTCCCCGGCCGCGGTCGTGGAGGCACTGACTGGCCTGCTGGACAGCTTCGGCCATGGCCTCGACGACGACACCGCCCTCCTCGCCCTCGGCGTCCCTGCGCCCAGTTCCCAGGAGCCGGCATGAGCCCGCTTGCCATCGAGGTCCGGACACCCCGACCGGCCTGGTGGTAGCAGTCGTCGGGGAACTCGACTACGACACCTCTGCAGGCCTGCGTGACCTCTTCACCACCCTCCCCCTCGAGCCGGGCCGGCACCTCGTCCTGGACCTGGCCTGCATGAAGTTCTGCGACTCCAGCGGCATCAGCGCGCTGATCGCCGCCCGCAACCACGCCCAGTCGGCCGGAGCCGACCTCACACTCGCTGCGGTCCCGGCCAACACGCTGCGCGTCCTGCGCGTCATCGGACTCGACCAGCTCTTCCCGCTCCATCCCGACGCCGAGTCCGCAGTCGGGGACCTGACCGCAAGGCTGGCATCCTCGCCTCGGGCATGCCCACGACGACATCCCGCCGCCCGTCGAGGTCCTGCTCGATGCGGCAGGCTCGCAGAAGGGCATCACGGACCCCGGCGAGATCTGCCTGGACATGCCCTCCTCGCTGATCGCCGGTGAGGAGCTGCTGGCCAGGATCTACCATGCGATCCGGTCCTCGACGGCGAACGGTTCGAACCACTTGGCCAGCAGCGGTGCGGGAGCCAAGTGAAACGCACAACGGGCCAACTACGTGCTCAGTTTCCCAAGCAGGTTTTCGGAGGAGCCCCGCGCTTTGACCACGGGCGCTGCTCCTACAGTGGAGAGCCAGGTCAGCGGCCTGGGACTGTCTTGTAGGAGGAGTGCGGCATGGGGGATACCGGGGCGCCGGGCGCAGTGGCGGAGGGGCTTGAGGAGTACCGGGGGGAGCTGACCGGGTACTGCTATCGGATGTTGGGGTCGTACGGCGAGGCCGAGGACGCCGTGCAGGAGGCGCTGGTGCGGGCATGGCGGAACATCGACCGCTTCGAGGGCCGCTCAGCACTGCGGACGTGGGTGTACCGGATCGCCACCCATGTGTGTCTGGACGCCCTCGCATCGGGCAAGCGGCGGGCGCTGCCGATGGACCTGTCCGGCCCGAGCGGGGGCGGCACCCCGCCGGAGCCCCCGCAGGAGTCCGTCCTGTGGGTGGAACCCTGCCCCGGCGGCGACCCGGAGGCGGCCGCGACGGCGGGCGAGTCGGTCCGGTTGGCGTTCGTCGCCGCGCTGCAGCACCTGCCGCCCAGGCAGCGCCGAGCGGTACGCCACGGCCTTCTCCCGCTACGACGTGGAGGAGCTGAACATGCTCCTCCACGTCGACGCCACGTTGTGCCTGCCCCCGTACGCGAAGTGGATGCGCGGTGTCCCCGATATCCACGCGTGGCTCACCGGCCCCGCGATCGGCTGCCGCGGCTCACGTCTGGTCCCGACCATGGCAAACGGCTCCCCGGCGTTCGGCCAGTACCGCCCCCACGCCGACGGCACCGGCTACGTGCCCTGGGCCCTCCAAGTCCTCGAGTTCCGTGACGCCCAGATCAGCGGCATTACGGCCTACCGTGACACCGACCGCCTCTTCCCACTCTTCGGCCTCCCGGACCACCTGGGCGACGCGTAGCCCGACTCGACGCTCGAGCCCGAGTACTTGGCGGCGTCCTCGACAAGGGTATGAGCGATGAGGGGCCGTTGCGGGGGCGGCCGTCGACCAGCGGTTACTGAGGTTGAAGGCGTGATGTCGGGGCCTGATGCTCCCGCCGCGGGGGAGAGTCGGTAGGTTGCCTGTCATGGCTGATCTTGGACCCGTGGTCTGGCCGCCCGTCCCGTTGCGGACCGAGCGGCTCGTGCTCCGCGAGCCCGCGGCCCGGGACCGTGCGGCGTACATCGACCTGTTCGCCTCGTCAGAGGTGCGCACGTACCTCGGTGGCCCCCGACCACGTGCTGAGCTTGAGAGTGCAGTGCCTGACGTGCCCGGGCGGCGCCCTGGCGTGTTCGTGGTCGATCACGACGGGGCGATGATCGGCATTGTCACGCTCGACCGACGGGAGGCCGGGCGTCCGGGGCACGTCCGTCCTGATGCCGGGGAGGCCGAGCTCAGCTACATGTTCCTGCCGGAGGCGTGGGGACGTGGGTACGCTCTTGAGGCATGCGCCGCGGCGCTCGGCTGGTTCGCCGACGCGTTTCCCAGCGAGCCGGTGGTGCTCTGCACCCAGGTGGCCAACGACCGCTCGGTACGTGTCGCGGAGAAACTGGGGTTCACCGAGATGGAGCGGTTCGAGGAGTTCGGCGCCGAGCAGTGGTTCGGCGTGTGGTCCTCGGTCCCGCGGTCTGGTTGAGCGCGTACTCGACCACCGATCGGGGTTCCGCCTCCGGTTCCTTGAGCGCGGCTTCACAGGAGCGTGCTACGGCGGCTCACAGCATGGCCCATCGGAGCTGGACGTGAGGATGAGGCCGGTAGCGGTGAGGCATCCGTCGATGATGTCGCTGCGGTATTAGATCTGGCGGAGGCCGTGTCGGAGTCGGCGCATGAGGTGGTCGGAGTCGGCGAAGGCCGTGTTGGCCTGGGTCGTCCGGCGAAGGATTGACCAGATGCTTTCCACGGGGTTGAGGTCGGGTGCGTAAGACGGCAGGTGGTAGGCGGTGATCCAGTCCTGAGCGTCGATGAAGGCCCTCATTCGGCGGTCTTTGTGGACGTTCAAGTTGTCCCGGACCAGGACGACGGGTGCGCCGAGTTGCCGGTGGGCGGCGATGAGGAGGTCGCGGTACTCGGTCCAGGCAAAGCTCTTGCGGCCCCGGGCCTTGTGATCCGTGTGTCGTTTGGGCCGGTAAATCAGGCGGGAGGGTTCGCCGGGTTTGTAGCAGCACAGGGCGGCGATGGAGAAGCGGCGCTGGGAACGACCGCGGATCCGGATGACCGGTGTGCTGCCGCGCCGGCTCCGGGTGCGGGAGGTCGGCGGCGTCATCGAGAAACCGGCTTCGTCCTCGAAGACGATCCAGGCCCCGAGCGCCGCCGCGGTGTTTCCACGTGCGGCCGCACGTCCTTCTCCCAGCCGGCCACCGCCGCCTCGTCACACGATGTCCGTACTGCCCCGCCCGGCGGCGAACATCACCGCTGCTTCCATCCGGATCCGCTCGCGAAAGGCTTGCCTCTCCGCGGTCAGACCCCCACCCTCCGGATACCTCATACACCCGGCATACCGCGACGATCACCGATCGTCAGCCCCTACGACAACCCGCCTTCAAGGTCAGTAGCGGTTAACCGGATCGGAAGCCAGGCGTGTCGTCACCGCTGTCAGGCTCAGGCCGCCGCGTGAGCGTCCGAGGGCGTGATCGGCGGGCTCGCTGCGGCCTTCGGCCCCTTTTTGCGTGCTCCGGCGGAATGCTGGTGGGCGCGGACGACGGTGGAGTCGACCGAGACGGTCCAGCCGATGTCGTCACCGGCGTCCGCGGCCGACGGCGCGGCGGTCAGGATGTTCTGCCAGGTTCCGTCGACGGCCCATCTGATCAGCCGTTTGTGGGCGGTCTGGAACGGGCCGAGCTCGTCGGGCAGGTCCCGCCAGGGCGAGTTGGTGCGGTACTTCCACGCGATGGCCTCGCGTTCGGCGGTGATCAGCCCACCGCCGTCCACGGACCGGATCGGCCGGCATCAGCGGCTCGGTCCGGCCCCACATCGCATCAGTGATCACTGGTCGGGCAGACACATCCGATCGACTGACCAACCCATCAAAGAGACAGGCGCTAGCCAGGAGATCCCAGCCGGCTGCTCCCGCGGGGCAGTCGGGCCCTGGTCAGATCGTGACCGGGCCGTGGGCGGTGGCGAACTCAACCGAGACCAGGCCCGGCTCCTCATCCTCGACCCAGGTGACGTCGATCTGCTCGAGGGGGTGGTCGGCCGGTTCGCCGAGGAATTCGGCGATGGAGGCGGCGTCGCCGGCGATGGAGACCCCGTGGATGGTGGTGGAGGTGCGCGGGTCGGTGCTCGGGCGCTCCTCGATGGGGACCAACCACTGTAGGAAGTAGGGCAGTTGCGGGTCCTCAAGCAGTTCCAGCAGGCCGATCTGCTTCCACCTCAGGTCGAACCCGTCGGGGCGGACACGGTGGCCCTCGGCCGAGGTGCGGCCGAGGCGGGCCTCGACCGGGGCGATGTCGTCGACGGAGACCACCCAACCGAGCCAGCCGCCGCCCTCGGCGGCGCGGCGCGCGACCGCTTGGCCGAAGGGTGCGCGGTCGGCGGCGGGGTGGTCGAGTGTGGTGACGACCTCGACGTAGGTGCCGCCGCTCAGCGGGAGAATAAAGTTGCGGGTGCCGAATCGCGGGTGCACGCCCCCGTCGACGAACCCGGCGCCGAGGGCCGACCCGATCCACTGAACGGTCGAGACGAAGCTGTCGCGGGCCACCGCATAGGACACGTGATCAAGTCGCACTGCGCCATCATCACCCGACAACCCGTACAAATCCCGACGCCACGCCCGCCGCCCCGGCGGCGTCCGCCGTGGATTCAGCCGTGGAGCGGATCGATCATCGTCATCCCGGCGGGAGAGGCCCGGTCGAGCCAGGCAGCAGCGCTGCCGCCTCGTCGAGGCCCACGACCTGCTCGATAGACCCGCAGCTCAGGGCAGCTTTTCGCCTGCGCCCTGACGGTCGGCGGCGTCGCGGACAGGCTGCTGACCCGCGAGCGCCGCGGCGGCCAGGTTTTCGGCCTCCTGGCCGGAGCACGCGACGCCATCGCCGCCGGCGGCGAGGTAGTGCTCTGCGACGGACAGTCGCCACAGTGGACGGTCGTCGGCATCGCTGCGACAAGGCTGAAACGGTCGTTGAAGATCGGCCTGACGACCCTCGGCCACGACGAGACCGTTGCGATCCTCCGTGCTCGGCACCGCGACGAGCAATTGCGTGCCGGCAACATCGTCGCAGCAGACCGATCTTATTCTTCACCCTGCACTTCGACTGCACCGGGACCGAGCTCCTGGGCATGCAGCGGCCTCAAAAACGAGCGTCCCTCGCAGGAGAATGGTCAGAAGCTCCAGCTGTAGAGGCCGCCACCCGTGTCCACCGCAGACGCCGCCAGCCGGGCAACTCCCTGCAGCACCGCCAGTAGATCATCGTCGGTCATGTCGTCCCCGTCCTCAGACCGGACCCGCGTGGTCCAGCGGGCTGCAAGCTCTTCCAGCTCGGCGGAGCTCGCGTTGGCCAGCGCCCGGGTCAACCGCTGGGGCAGAGCGAACACCTCAACGCCGTCGTTCAAGGGGGGCGTGACCCACTCCGGCCACGCCCACCCAAGGAGCTGCTCAACCGGCGGGGCCTCGGCCGAAGGTTCCTCGAAGTACATGTCCCATTCGCCGATGGCACTGTCCGGCTCGAGGAATCGGCAGGTCACTGACTCAAAAGCCTCACCAGGTCCCCGCAGGCGCGTCGCAGCAGCGGTCTCGTCGTCGGCGGCGAGGAAGAACACTATGTCGTGGACCATCTGAGCATGATGTGTGACGGGACGCGGTAGTTGGAACCATGGCGGTGTGGTGACCTTGCGATTCGGATTCCCGGGTCACGATGGTTGGAACCAGTAGCGGTGCGGAGCGCTGCCCCAGGCATCAGAGCGTCGGCCGGGGCGGTCGCCGCAGTCGATGAGCCTGTTCGAGACGCGCGGGCGAAGCGGCCTCACCTGGCGGGTGATGCCCGCCGTGCACATCACCAGGGCACTACGCCGGCATCCTCGAAGAACTGGCCGGTGGGGCCGTTGTCGGGCAGGGTCGCCAGTTTGATGGCGATCGCCGCGCCCTGTTGGGGGGTGCGCACACCGCGGAAGCCGTTGAGGTCGGTCGCGACGTAGCCGGGGCAGCCGGCGTTGATCAGGATGTTCGTGCCGCTCAGCTCCCGCGCGTACTGGAGGGTGACGGCGTTCAGGAACGACTTCGACGGCGCATACGCCACGGCCACCGGACCCGTCGTCTGCTCAGCAGCGGGTCCTGACTGCCGAGTGAGGGAGCCGACGCTGCTGGACATGTTCACGATCCGCGGTGAGGCGGAGCGGCGCAGCAGCGGCATCATCGCGTTGGTGACGCGGATGACGCCGATCACGTTGGTCTCCACGACCGTCCTGATGGTGACGGGGTCGACCCGGGTGGGCTCCTGCGGCATGCCGCCGCTGATGGCGGCGTTGTTGACGAGCACGTCGAGGCGCCCGGCCTGTTCCTCGATCAGCCGTGCGGCGGCGCTCGCGCTCGCGTCGTCGGTCACGTCCAGTGGTACGCCGAACGCGTCGACGCCGGCCGCGCGCAGCCGCTCCACCGCGGCCTTACGGCGCTGATCGTCGCGGGCGCCGACGCCGACGCCCCAGCCGAGGGCACCCAGGCCCACGGCGATCTCGTAGCCAATTCCCTTGTTGGCGCCGGTGACCAGCGCAATCGTTCGTTCGCTCATGGGGACCATGCTGCCCTCGGACCCCAGTGGCAGTCCAAGATCGATTGGGTAAGCAACGATACTGTCAGGGTATGGATTCGGGGTAGCGTGGCCGGATGGAGACCCGGGAACTGCGATATTTCGTCGCTGTCGCTGAGGAGCTGCACTTCGGGCGCGCCGCGCAGCGGCTCGGGATAGCGCAGCCGCCGCTGTCACGGGCGATCCAGCAGCTCGAACGCCGGCTCGGAGCAGCGCTGCTGGATCGGACCAGCCGCACCGTCACGCTGACCGAGGCCGGCTCGGTGCTGTTGATCGAGGGCCGGGCGGCCCTGGAGGCGGTCGACGCCGCTGAACGCCGGACGCGCCGCGCAGCCCTTTGCGGGCCCGGCCGTCCCGGCCTGGTCTTGGTCACGAAAGCCAGCGCGTCCAGCGAACTGCTGGCGAAACTGCTCGACGCGTACGCCGCCGAACCCGACGCGGTCCCCGTCGAGGTCATCCTGTGCGGCCCGGCCGAGCAGGAACGACTCCTGCGCGAGGGCCGGGCCGACGTGGCGTTGCTGCATCGGCCGTTCGACTCGACGGCCGGGTTCCACACCGAAGTGCTCAGCACGGAGGGCCAGCTGGCGATCCTGCCGGCCGGGCATCCGCTCACCGCCCGACCCCATGTGCACATGGCCGACATCACCGACCTGCCGGGCCTGCCCCTGCCCCGCTGGCCCGGCCCCGCCGGCACCTACCCGCCCGGCCCCGGCCCGAAGGTCCGCGACCACGCGCAGCTGCTGCAGCTCGTCGCCCTCGGCCGGGCTTGCGCGGTCTCACCGGAGTCGTGCCGAGCCCAACTGCACGGTGACCTCGCCGCCGTGCCCGTACTGGACGCTCCGACAGTCACCACCGTGATCGCCTGGCCACCGCACAGCCGGTCCAGAGCCGTCGCCGACCTGGTCCGGACTGCGACACGTCTCCAGTAGTTCCAACATGCCTGGCCAGGTTGCACCTGTCGTGGCCCGGCTCATGATGGCAGCCCGCCGAGCTGACGCGGGTGACGGATATCGAGGCCGGGTGACACCTGTCTCGACCAGTCACATGCGGCTGAAACCCCGCTCTGGACTGCACGGCTTCTGTCAGTGGCCTCTGTCAGGATGCCCCGGTCAACATCGTGATCAGGAGAGACCATGGGCACTTGGGACGTCGGCCCCTTCGACAACGACACCGCAGCGGACTTTGGTGGTGACCTGGATGAGGTAGCTGCAGGCGAACGTGAGGGCATCGTCCGCAGTGCTCTCACACGCGTGATCGACACCGCGGCTTACCTCGAAGCACCCGAATCCGAGGTAGCCGTAGCCGCGGCCGCGCTCGTCGCGGCACAGTGCCCCGGGGGTGAGCCGGCCGATCCAATTTATGGGCCGGAAGAGACCCTCCCGGATCTCACTGGCCTGCGCGATCTCGCCCTTCAGGCCCTCGACCGCACCATGACCGAACCGTCCGAACTGCTTGACCTATGGGCCGAGTCGGATGGCGGGCCCTGGCGCGCGAACATCCGCCGCCTGCAGAACGTGCTCCTGCCACAGCCATCGGGAGAACAGCTCAGCCTGATCTGACCCACCCCGACCCTCACCCGTCCTGCCCGGAAGGTCACATGAGCCGGGACGCCCTTCTCATGCGTCTGCCCGCCGAAGTCACCTCTGTGCACGAGATCCCCGCCGACTACACCCCGGACCCGCTCGGCCGGCGCGACGACGTACGCGCAGCTGTCACTCAGGCTTGCCCCGAAGCTGACCTCTCGGACCCGGCCTGGGGCGAGCTTTTCGGCCCGACTTGGTCCGTCGAACTCAACATGGGGTCGGGAGATCCGGTGGACTCGATCATGCTCCACATCCGGGGCTCCGGCGGCGACGCGGTGACGGACCCTCGCTTCCCCGGATGTCGGGAGTTCCGGGGCCCGCTGTCGCGGGGGGGGGGG
>NZ_JOIR01000021.1 GCF_000720115.1 Streptomyces sp. NRRL F-2580 | reverse complement strand
CGGCTCCAACACCGCCCACTGTTCATCCGTGAGATCTCCCCGACCCATGAACCGTGATCATCCACAGCTCAAGATCCACTTTCGATACACGGCCTAGTAGCCATGAGCGGAGTGCCTTCTCCTGGAGTTCGTCCCAGGTCTCCGAAAGCCAGCGTCGTTTGAACTCAGGATTCTCGATCATCCCGATCGCGCGAGATGATTTGATGGCATCAATTCGCCGCTTGACGATTTCACGATATGGGGTAGGCCAATTTTCAGGGATCTCGGTGATAGCTCTCGAGCCGTGCCGCCTGAACCAGTCGGACTCTACCCCCTCGTGCGCAACCTGTCGTGCGAGTGCGATTTCGAAAGCACGCTCACCGAGGGCGATCTGAGGGATGGTGAGGTCGTCGGGCGCGTCTGGTACGCGTAGATCCTCAGAGTGAAGGGCGTAGAGGGAGTAGACATGC
Source organism: Streptomyces sp. NRRL F-2580 (assembly GCF_000720115.1). Classification (GTDB taxonomy): domain Bacteria; phylum Actinomycetota; class Actinomycetes; order Streptomycetales; family Streptomycetaceae; genus Streptomyces. Next base: position 104,537 of record NZ_JOIR01000021.1, on the reverse strand, counting down.
CAATCTAGCTCCTCCTGGAGTGCAATCATCCGGGCGCGAGTTGCGTGCCAGGTAACGCAGGCTTCGCGAAGGGAGGTTGCGGTCGGCGTCGTTTGAGCCGCTAGCGAGCTGGGGGTAACTGCCGTGAGCTTCTGGGTGAGTGCGTCGAGGGCCGTTGCGAGAATTGTGGGATAAGCAGAGGGGAGCGGCAACCGCTCAACGTTGGTGCCGTTAAACTGATATCGGACTGTCCACTTCTCGGACTCCAAGCCGCGCCCCACGCCGTTGCTGGGCTTGTCTTGGCAGGCCATTTTGAGCCAGAAGCAAGCGGTAGAGCTGTTGAGCAGCCCCAGTAGACCCAGGTACTCTTTCTCACTAGCTTCCTTGTTGAGCTTAATTACTGGAGAGGTCTGCTTAAATACACGTCCACCTCGGTCCATAGCGAAATGGTTGTGTGTGGCCACTTCGGCAAAGGTGATAGAAAGCGGTGTCTGGTAGGCGGACGAGGTGTACTGCATGTAGTCCCACCACTCAAGGCCGGCGTCTGCCATGTCGCCCTGGAAAGTGCGCCTGGCTTGAAGCGTCCGGCGCAACGGCCAGAGCTCGGCATTTAGTCCGTCTGGATGAAGTTCCTCCGCATAAGGAAACCAGATTGCTTCCTCTGATTCGGCCCCCCAGTCACGAACAATCTCTCCATTAACGAGAGGGCGAAGCCCTTTGTGGTTTGCGGTGGCCTTGTATGTGCTGCGCAGAGGTCTGACGTATGCCTCATCCGCCCCTGCGCGGATGGCGCGGCCGATGGGAGGTTCAATAGCACGCTTCATGGGCTGTACGCTGGCCTGGTCGAGCTGCTCGACCATTTCGCGACCGCCAGCTGCGAGAATCCATGGTTGACTGCCGAAGTAACGGCCACGCTCCAGGTCATCTACTGACACCCACTTACTCGTGGACCCCGGCTTGTCAATCTGGTCCACGATCGCACCCCACACCAGCCCATCTTCGCCGTTCTCGGGGGCTACGGGCTCTCCCTGGATGCTACGTACTGTGCGAATCGTCTCGGAACGGTGATTGCCGCCGCGCTGCCTGCCGACGAGGATTACTGTTGGTGTCCCATGCCCAGGGATGTAGGCCCCCGAGCTGTCGATAACTTCGGTCAGCTCCACCTCATGCCCGAAGTACTTCTCAATGAGGCGTGCGCCGAACTCCCGCTTCATGAAGGAGTTTGCCGTGATCTGGCCGACCATGCCATACCCGCGCCCGCTCTCCGGTTCGCCCTTTCTAGCCAGTTCGAAGAACCTCTGTGCAAAAGGAACCGAGAGTGCGTATGTGCCCGCGCAAGCGTCGTACAGTCCTCGGTACAACTCGTTGAGATTCTTGTCCTTCACGGTGATGTACGGCGGATTACCCACCACAACGTGGTACCGGCCCTGGAGCAGAATATCCCGGTGCTCCTGCACGTCCTCTGTTTCGTACTTGAACTCGGCCACTTCGTCGACAGCTTCGGCTTCCGTGTCTTCGAAGAGGTTGCCCTGCCGGTACCGGTGCTTGATGAGCGAGTCGCCCACCGCCAGGTGGATCGGCCACTCGTGGTTCGCGGCCTCCGCCACCGTCTCGACACCACTCGCTGCCATCGCAGCAACCAGCAACCGGAACCGAGCCACAGCCACGGCGAACGGGTTCAGGTCCACTCCGTGAACCGAATCCAGCGCAGCCCGTACCCGCTCGTGCAGGTCTTTGCCCGGCTGACCCTCACCCCACAGACGTATCAGCCGCCGGAACGTGCCCAGGACGAAGTGACCCGACCCGCATGTCGGGTCGATCATCTTTAGGCCCTCGTAACCGAACTCCCGGACCGCCGGGTTCATCGTCCGGTCGAGGATGAACTCCTCCACGAACTCCGGGGTCTGGAGCAGCGCATAAGTCTTTTGTGCCGCCTCGCTCAGGTCCTGGTACAGGTCACCCAGGAAGCGGGTGTCCCAGCCCTCCGTGCCGTCCTCGTTCAGCTGGTCCGTGAAGTCGTGCACCAGCGCGCCCGCCTCGTCCCGCTCACGCCAGAACGCGACCAGCTCCCGCGCCCCGTCGTGCGACAGCGGGATCTGGAACAGCGGGTTGTGCTTGCGGTCGAACAGCAGCCGCCCCGCCTGGCCGGCGCCCAGTTCCGCGAAGGCGCGCTCCAGCCAGCCGCGGAACGTCGGGTCGTCGTCCGTTTCGACGTACGCCTCGTACCGGGCCAGTGCCAGGTCGCGGCGATCGGCCTCCGGGGCCGTCAGGTAGGGCTCCGGGATGAGCTGGTTGTCCTCGCAGAAGCGGACGAAGACCGTGCCCAATACCCACGCCACCGCGACCTGGGTGATCCGCTCGTCCAGCCAGGAGTTCCACGTCGCCGCCGTGCGGCCCAGGGTGCGGGCGCGGTCGTACTCGGCGCGCAGCTTCGCACCCTCCGATACGACCTTCACCTGCTTGGCGAGATCAGCCTCGACCGCCTTGACCTGCTGCTTCAGGTCATCCAACAGGGCCTTGCGGTCGATCACTTGGTGTCTCCCTCGGTCTCATCAACAACAACGCCGGTTGTGTCCGTGCTCAGCACACGGTCCCGGTACGCCTTCTCCACCCACGAATCCGGCAGCTGGATCCATTCGCCCAGCCCGGACTGATACGCCACCGCGGTCTGGCTCAGCTTCGGTTCCCGCGACGGGTCGCCCTGCGGCACCACCACCCACAGGCCTCGCCCGCCCTGCCGGGCGGCTTCCGCGAGGCCGTCCAGGATGCCCATCGCGTCGTACCGCGCGAACACCGACGCCTCCGTCAGCAGCACCGGCCCCGCGCTCGAACCCGCACCACCGCCCAGCAGCCCCCGCACGCGCGGCTCCACCTTGCCCCACGCCGTCCGCGCGTACTCCGCGAACTTCATCGCGCCGCGCGAGCCCGCCTCGGCCACGTCTGCCTTCAGCAGGGTCTCCCACGTCGGCTTCGAGCCCTCCGGGGCCAGCTCGTGCATGGCCTCCAGGAACAGCTCCGTCACCGACACGACCTCGGCGCTTATGGGAGCAGCCTCCAGGGCTAGTACTGCGCGCCGCGAGGAGCCCTGGCGGACCGTCAGTACCCGGTAGCCGTCGCTCCGCGCAGACGCGGCCAGGCGTTCGTCGGCCTGGGCGCGGCCCGCGAGCAGCGGATCGTCCGAGTAGCGGGTCTCGGTGGTTCCCAGGTCGGTGGTCTGCCGCCAGGCGCCCGTGGTCAGGTAGCTGGACGCGTTGTCCATCCGGGTCGGCAGGTACCGCGGCGTCTTGCTGTCCTCGCGGGTGGACAGGGTCAGGTCGAAGCCCGCGTCTCGCAGGGCCTTCGTCAGGGGGCCGCCGGTCGGCAGGTCGTGCGTGGCCGCACCGCGCGGGTCCCGCAGGACCAGCTCGGGGAACCGGGCCCGTACCCGCTCGTGCACGTCATCACCGGTCAGGCCCGGCTGGCGGCCCTCCGGTACGCCCGGGATCAGCCGGACCAGACCCGCCTGGGTGAGCCGCAGGGCCCGGACCAGGGACAAGTCCCGGGGGTAAATTTCTAGGCGGGGCGTCGCCGCCGCGTTCAGGGAGGCCGCGGCGGCCAGCTCCACCAGGCGGCGCTCGTCCCAGTCGACCGTGCCCGGCGGCGGTGTCAGGGCGCCCAGCTCGCTCAGGACGGTCGTCGCGGTCGGCAGCGTGTCCAGATCCGCCAGCCGGTCGGCCTTGCGGCCCAGGCGTACGGCGTACTCGAGCAGGCCCGGGGCGGTCGGGGTGTCGGGTGCGTCGTCCTCCCGGACGTCCAGCGCGAGCAGGCCCGCGCCCAGTGCCTCCTCCGTGGCCTTGCGGTTGGGCTGGTGCTGGAACTCGGCTTCTTCCGGCTCCAGTTGCTCGACCTCCACCACCGCTCGTACGGCGGCCAGCGCGAGCGCGCGCCGCTGCTCCCGCTCGGACAGCTGCGTACCGCGTCGTACGGCCAGGGCGTCCGCGATCTCGGCGGCGGAGGCGACCCGGCCCAGGCCCACCAGAAGATCCATGATCTCTTTGCGGAGCGCCTGCACCGCCGGGTGCTTCTTCCAGCGCTTGCGCTCTTCCTTCAGCATCTGCGGGATGCGGCCGGCCGACAGGGCGAGCGCGTCCGCGACGTCCTTCTGCTTGGGCCAGACGCCGATGTCGGGAAGCTCGCCGCGCTCGTTGGGCAGCCGCAGCAGCAGCCGGACCATCTCGACCTTGTTGTGGTTGGAGCGGTTGTTGTTCAGCTCCGGAACGAAGATCGTGGCGAGGGTGTCCAGGCTGACCGAGCGCAGCGCGGAGCCGCTGAGGCCGCCGGCGTCCTCGCCGGTGGCCAGGCCGCCGAGCAGCGCCGACTCGGCGGCGGACAGCTGGTCGAGCTCCTCCTTGGCTTCGGCGCGGCCGCGCGGGGTCAGCGGCGAGATGGGCGTCTCGCGCAGCCGCTCACCCCACTCGCGCTGCCGGCGCTGGACCTCGCTGCGCGTCTTGGCCCCGAGGCCGGGCGCGTTGACGAGCTTGCGGCGGCTGTGGTCGAGCAGCTCGCCGACCGTGGTGACGCCCAGGCCGTAGAGGAAGGACTCGGCGGCCGGGGTCAGGCCGGCGGCCGACAGGTGGGTGTCGCGGGTGACCTCCGCGGCCAGCTGCTCGCGCTGCTGTTCGGCGGTGAGCGGCTCGGCGTCCGCGATGGCGGCCGGGACATCCGCCCCAGGGGCCGTCTCCGGGTGGCGGGAGCGGTGGCTGGACGGCACGATCTGCGCGATGTCCAGGAAGATCTTCTTCCAGGCGTCCCGCATCGGCTTCAGCTCGGCGAACCGCTGGGCGGCATCGCGGTGGAGGGCCTTCCGGAAGAAGGAGACCAGGCCGTCGCGGACCGCCGGCTCGAAGGCGTCCGCGGCGATCGTGGGGAACGGGTGCTCCTTGGGATCGGTCATCCGCGGCAGCACGGAGCCGTTGCCCCACTTCGGCAGCTCGCCCGAGGCCATCTCGTGGAGGGTGACCGCGACCGCGTACCGCTCGGCATGTGCGTCGTAGGCGGTGCGGGTCAGGGTGCCGATGAACGGGTCGAGGTATCCCTCGGTGCCGGCCTCGTACTCGTTCGCCGGGTAGCCGGCCAGCGAGAAGTCGATGAGGACGAGCTCGCGCGTGCGGTTCGGGCGGATGCGGATGGCGATGTTGTCCGGCTTGATGTCGCGGTGCCAGACGCTCTCGCCCTCCAGGAAGTCGACGGCGCCGAACAGGTAGTCGCCGTACGCCTCCAGCTGGTCGATCTGCAGGCGGCCGCTCTCGCGCAGCTGACGCGCCACCGTCTCCTCACGGCGACGGGTGCGGGAGGCGCCCGGGTCGGTGCCGTCGCCGCTGTCGTCCCGTTCGTCGCCCACGTACTCCAGGGCGAGGACGGTACGGCCGCCGATGTGCAGGGGCTCGGGCTCCACGAGGCGGATGATGCGGGAGTCGGCGCGCAGTCGGCGCATGGTCGCGGCTTCGTGGACCAGGATTTCGCCGCGGTTGTCGGAGAGCGCGACCTTGAGCACGACGAGCGGGCGCGTCTTGCGCTCCTCGGCCTGCAGATCGCGGACGAGGAAGGCCCGGCTGGTCGAGCCGGTGCCCAGGCGGCGGCGGACTTCCCAGCGGCCGGCCAGGACATCGCCGGCGACCGCTTCGAGGGGGTCCTTCTCGGGGGCCTCCGGGGCGGCGGGAGTGGCCGGGGAGGTGAGCGCGTCCTCGACGCACTCCAGCATCTCCAGGAACTCGTCGACCGTGGACAACCGCTGGTCGGGACGGTAGGCGGTGGCCGCCTGGACCAGCTCGTCGATGTCCTCGGACAGACCGTCGACCAGGGAGCTGGGGCGCAGGCCCTCACCTGCCTCCAGACGGGTCAGCAGCTCGGCCTGGCTGGCGGCCGGAGCCCTGCCCGTGACCAGCAGGTAGGTGAGGACGCCGAGGCCGTAGACGTCCAGGTACACCGGGTCGGCGTTGAGCGCGGTCAACTCGGGGGCGAGGTACGGATCGGAGCCCTCGGACAGGTGCATCGCGGACAGCGCCGTCGGCGCGAAGCGGGTCGCGCCCTGCCCGGAGCTGCCGCTGCGCTGGGTGGCGATCTGCCAGTCGGAGATCTGCAGGTGCGGCGACAGCCAGGCTGCGTCCTCGCCGAGCACCTTGCCCTGCGGTCCGCGGTTGCGGGGCAGGACGTGCACGGAGCGGGCGGCCAGTGCCCGGTGGTGGATGCGGCTGGAGTGCGCGGAGCGCATCGTCTCGGCGAGCTGGCGGACCAGTGTCATGCGGCCGAGGATGTCGAGCTTGTCCCCGTACTGCAGGAGGTAGTCGTCCAGGCGGAGGGTCTGCGGGTGGTAGTCGAAGATCAGCGCCGGGCCCGCGGAGTGCCCGGACGGGTCGTACTGCTTGAGCTGGACCACGCCGGGGTGGCGGAAGCGGCGCAGGACGGCGGCTTCCCGGCGGGCGGCGCCCTCCACGGACTGCCGGATCGTGGCGTCGGAGCCGCGTTCGCGCAGGTAGATACGGACGCGGGCGGCTTCGGGCAGCTCGCTGTGGGTGGCCAGGTAGTCGGCCCAGGTCGGGCCGGAGTCGAAGGACTTCCGCTCCAGCTGGTACGGGCCCACCTTGTACTCGGCGTCGCTGCGGCGGATGCCGACCCGCTCCAGGGCGGCCTTGATCTCGCGGGAGTCGACCGCGGTGATCCGCCGGCGCTCGTCGCGCGGCGGCTGCTTCAGCATCTCGACCAGTTCGGCGATGGTGTAGACGCCGTTCTCGTCGTGGGCGGGGAGGCGGATGCGCAGGCCGTCGTCGGTGAAGCAGACGGCTTCGCCGACCCAGACGCGCTTGCCGTTCTGCCCGAGCAGCCCGGCGAGCTCCTTGGCCTTCTTGTTGACCAGGTGCAGCGGATTGCCGTGCGGGCGGCGGTGACCGTTCGGGGTGGTCTGCACCCAGGTGCCGTTCTCACTGGTCAGCGAGCCGTGCCAGTTCTTCAGCTCGATGACGCAGACCCCGCCGGGGGCGACGACGAGGAGGTCGACCTCCCGGACGTGCCCCGTGTTCGCGGTGAAGGTGAAGTTCGACCAGGCCCGCCACGGGTCGGAGTCCGGCAGCTTCTCGCGGATGGACTCCAGACCGCGGCGTTCATGATCGAACTCGGACTCGGTGACCGTGGTCCACCGGCCTTCCCGCATGTGCTGCCCCCGCTTCGTGGATCTGTTGTGTCCGCAGCGATCCTAATGGCGGAGCCCGACATCAGGGGCAGCCGTGAGCAAGCGGGCACGGAAGGGATCGGCCCCCCCGGAAGGGTTACCGGACTTCCTGAGCTGCAGGAGTGGGTCCCATGCCGAACAGTGGCTCCAGGGCCCTGTCTCCGGCGAGGATCCGCCAGGCCGGCACCCGGACCGTGCGCTCCACCGGACCGGTCTTCGCTCCCAGGCCGCCGGACGGCAGCCCCACCAGTAGGTCGCCGCGGGCGTGGGTGAGGCGCAGGTGCCGTTCGGGGTCCTGGCCGTGCTGGGGGCCGGTGTCGATCAGTACCGCGGTGTTCGCGCCGTCGGCGGTGAAGAGCAGGTCCACAGTGTGCCCGCCGACCGGCGCCGCCCGCTCCAGATCGGTGACGCCCCGTGCGGCGAGGTGCTGCTGGATCCGGTCCGCGAGTTCCTCACGGAACTTGGACGCCGTCGTCACTGGCGCCGTCACCGGCCTGACGTCAGGGTCCGCGGCGCCGTGCGCGACCGCACTCAGCAGGGAGGACCGCTCAGCGAGCAGAGCAGGCAGTCCCGCCTGCCCCTGCCAGAAGGTGTGGCTGCCTACGGTGACCAGCTGCGACTTCGCGCGGGTGATCGCCACGTTCCATAGATTGACCTGGCTCGCCACCCAGTGCGCCGTCCGTGGCGGGGTGTTGTGCGTCGCCACCGGGCTGAGCACCATGACATCCCGCTGGCCGCCCTGGAAGGCATGCACGGTGCCCACCCGTACCCGGTCGTCGTCCGCCCAGATGCGGGCGAGTGCCTCCTTCTGGGCCCTGAACGGTGTCACCACCCCGACGGTGGCGTGCTCCGGCAGCCGGGCGAGCAGCTCGTCCACCGTGGTCCGTACGGCTCGGGCCTCGGCCGTATTGCGCCAGGACTGCCCGTCGGCGCCTCGCGCGGACTCGCCGCCCGGTACGTCCACCCAGCCCAGGACCGGAGTCGGATCCGCGGACCCGACCGGATCGAGCGCCGGCACCTGCCTGCGGACATCGGTGAGAACCTGCAACTGGCCCGCGTAGCAGTAGCCGTTGACCACGTCCGCGATCGCCGGATGACACCGGTAGTGCTCGTCCAGGAGCAGCGCAGCCTCACCGTGCTGCGCTGCCGCATGGTACGAGGAGTAGACGTGGTAGGCGAGCCGGTGATCTTCAAGGAGCGCCGCGCTCAGCCCCGCGCGCACCCGGGCCTGCCGCTCCTGCTCGGGAGAGATGCCCGGGATGTGGCCGAGCTGCATCGGGTCTCCGATGATCAGCGCACGCTTCGCGCGGAACAGCAACGGCAGGATCGCCGGAATCGAGCACTGGCTCGCCTCGTCGATCACCACGAGGTCGAAGAGCTTCGGGGTCAGCTCGAGCTGGCGCACCGAGTGAGTGCTGATGGCCCACCCCTTGATGTGGGCCATCAGATTCCGCTGGCTCTTCTGGAAGCCGGAGCGCTGGCGCAGGGCTTGTAGCCGCTGGCCCATCAGTGAGCGCCCGCGCGACATGGCCTCGGCGGCCACGGCCCGGGACAGCTCGCCCGAGGCTTCCGACAGTCCGGCCGCGCTCTCCAGCCGCGCCCGCTTCAGCTCTTCCTCGTCGCAGGCGAGGTGCTCGGGTACGAGTTCCCGCAGGGCTCGTTCCACGGACGCGGCATCGGCCAGAGAGCCGAGCAGCTCGGGCGAGGCGGGCCGCTCGGCGGCCCATGCCGGCCACGGGTACGCCGGATCGGCGGCTTGAGAGGCGACGAGTGCGGACAGGACCCGCCCCCTGCGCCACCGGCCGAACGAGAACCAACCCGCCGAAGCCGCCTTTCGGGCCCGCTCCTGCCAACGGGCGAGAGGAGGGGACCCGTCGCCCGCCCAGGCCCGCTCCAGTAGTTCCACCGCCATTGCGAGACTGCCGGCCCGCTCGGCGCGCTCGCGGAGAAGATCCAGCAGCCGGATTTCCTCGCCGACCAGGCCGGCTGCCTCCGCCCGCCGTGCGGCTGCCACCGCCTGGCGGTTGCGCAGCTCTCCCGCCACGGTCGCCGAGCCGCGCCGCGGCATCTCACCGGGCTCGGAGAGCAGCCGCTCCAGCTTCGCGGCCTCGCGCTCCAGGGCCGCGGCATTACCCGTCCGCATGAGCAGCCCGGGCGAGATGGCGTCACAGCGCTCGGCGACGACGTCGACCGCCTCGTTGTTGGTGGAGGCGACGAGCACGGACTGGCCGGCGGCGACGGCGGTGGTGACGACGGCGGTCACGACCTCGCTCTTTCCGGTGCCGGGCGGCCCGGTGGCGACGGTGAGAGGGCGTGACATCGCCGACGCGATCACCAGCTGCTGGCTCTCGTTGCTCGGTCCAGGCGCGACCACGGTCTCAGGCGCATCGAGGACGGTGCCGGGATCCCCTCCCGTCAGGAGCGCGTCCAGCGCAGTACCAGGGATGTGTCCCGTACGGGCCGACATCTGGAGCAGGTTGTCCACCAGGGCTTGCGTGGCGATGCGCTCCACACCCGTGGGCGCCAGGAGTACGGCGGCGTTGTGGGCTCCGGGACGCAGAGACTGCATCACGGACTGCTCGCTCAGCGCGGACAGGTCGAGGGGCTCCAGCTCCGGGACACCCAGCTCCGTGAGCAACTCCCGTACGGCGCGCACCATCTGGCTGTCGTTGCCCTCCTGCCAGGTCGGCTGCCAGCGGGCCAGCATATCGGCGGCTTCGTCGTCACCCAGCAGCTCCGTGATCACACCCGTGTGCAGGGAGGGCACTCCGCTCGGGCGGAGCAGGTCCCGGCCGTTCTCGTCCGGAGCGAGTTCCATTGGCTGGATGAGCAGCGGCGCGATCCGCATCGATGCCCGTCGCCGGCCGTCTCCGCCGCGCTCGGGAAGGGTGATGGCGGGATATCCGTACCAGTACTCCTGCAGCGCATCGGTGTTCTGCTGCGCGCCGTTGCTCTTGGGCTTCGGCAGCTGCGCGGGGGCGGGGAAGGACGACCCGAGGCCGGACTGGATCGTCTCGGGGCCCCGTCCCAGCAGGAAGTAGGCGGAGTCGCGCCCCTTGTCCCGGTCGGGCAGCGTTCCCGATGCGGCCTGCGCGGTCAGGCAGTGCACGTAATAGCGCAGCAGCCGCTGCCACTCCACGCCGTCGTGAGCGTCCCGCGCGGCCAGCTCTTGCGCCTTGAGCAATGCGGGGGACCGCTGTGCGGCCTCGGCGGCGTCGCGGGGCGGGGGCTGGAGGTGGACGGTCCGGGCCACGGAGCGCGCGAAGGGCAGGCTATGTGTCGCGCGGATCGTCGATTTGGTCGGTCGTTGCTCCTCGGGCACACCGTGCCGCACCATCTGGGAGGTCAGGTACTCGAAGAGGTCGTCCGGTGTGATCCAGCTGCCGTTCTCCTTGATCCGGCCGGTGCGCAGCCCTTCCACGATCTCCCCGGTGAACCGAGAGGTGCCGAGGGACGATCCGACCGGGGCCATGGCGGAGGCTGCCTGGAGTGCGTCGGAGGCGGTGATGAAGTAGACGCCGGTCGGCCGCAGCAGGGTGCTGGGCGAAGGCCGGTCTCCCGCGTCCGTCGCACCCTTGGCCGTCCACCCCTGGACGACGGAGCCGCTGGAGCAGCAGTCCAGCAGCACGACCTTCGAAGAGGCGCGGCAGGACTGGAGCATGCGCTCCAGGAACTCCGCGGAGACGGCCGTGCCCGGCAGGTCATCCGGGTCGGCGTCCCGAGTGAGGAAGTACAGCTGGTTGTCGGCCTCGCAGAACTCGCCGTGCCCGCTGAAGTACAGCAGGGCCGTCTCGCTGGGTTGCCGCTCCTCCAGAAACGCCTCGATGGCGTGCAGCATCTCGGCGCGGGTGGGCTCCGCGACCATGGCGCAGTCGTTGTACATGCCGATCTCGGTGCTCTCCAGGACCGCCTGCATGTAGTGCAGGTCGGCCCGGACCGGCGGCAGATCGTGGTAGTGGTCACTGTCGTACGTGGATACGCCGATGAGGATGGCGTACCGGTCGTTCTCGCTCATTCGGCGCCCGGCCCGCCCTCATCGCCGTCGCTGTTCCGAGTGTCCCCATCGAGGAACCGTGCGATCTGCTCGTCATCGGCGCGAGCCTCCTTGCCGGAGATGCGCAGGGTCGCCCCGTCCGGGCGGGTGACCACAACGGTCCGCTGCGGCACGCGGGCGAGCCAGACCTGCACGCCCGCGGCGACCAGGGAGCCTCCGCTGAACACCAGCCCGATGAGGTCGGTGACCGCGCCGCCCTTGTCGGTCTCGCGGCCGGTCCGCTGACCGGGAACGTCGAGAGCGGCCAGGGGGTCGACATCGCCGATCGTGGCGAGGAGCTCGCGTGCTTCACGGCGGGCACGCAGCGGGTCCTCGTCGACGATGGAGATGCGGTAGCCGGGTGAAGCCGTGTGGATGGTGTTCATGCTTACTGTCCCCCTGGTTTCCTCGTGCGGCGAGCACGAGCCCGTGAGGATATCCAGAGGGATCGATGCCTATGGCACTGTTTCTGGAACTGGATGGTTCATTGGCGTAAACATGCCGATCCACGTCGTATGGGCAGGCAGTTCGTCCCACCGGTCCGGCCCTATTCGGCGGTCGAGACCTCGGCGATGGGCGGGATCAAAGTGCGGAGCTTCGCGCGGGTCTCCGGGTCCGTCGAGTAGATGATCGTGCCGATCATGCCGCGGGTCAGCAGCACCTTGTAGGTGTTGCGGACCAGGCGGTCGACGTCCTCGTCCGGGGTGGCCTTGGTGAAGGAGGGGTCCTTGGACGCCGTACGATCCACGACCCAGCGGTCGGTGCGCCAGACGAGGTCCGGACCCATGATCACGCCGGACCAGTCGTACTCGAAGCCCTGAGCGGTGTAGACGCATCCGACCTGTTCGAAACCCGCGGGATCGGTGGCCCACAGGGGTGCCGGCGGCGCGCCGAGCAGGGAGCGGTCTCCGGACAGGTTCCACGGCTTTGCCCAGTCTCCGATGACCACGTCGGCGGGCAGCTCCGTCATGCTCGGAGTGATCTTCGTCGTCCACTTCCAGCAGTAGCCCGCAGACAGCCGAGCCTCGTAGTCCTGGGCACGCTGTGCGGCCAGGAATTCCTCCAGTTCCTGCGGGCTGTCCGCCGTCAGCAGCTGGACCTTGCCGTCGGGCTCCCACTCGGCGGGTCCGTCACCCTCCAGCCCCAACAGGCCGGTCACCCATCGTAGGTACGCGTCGCTGCCACCGCACCGGAACTGGCTGTCCAGCTCCACCACCGTGCACTCCAGCCCCTGTTCGGACGCCGCCTCCCGGATCTCCTCCACGGTTCCCTTCTCGCCCGGGCGCACCACCTGGTGCTGGTCCAGCAGGAACACGGGAACCCGGGCAGCGTCCATCAGCTCCGCCACTTGGGGGCGGCCAGAGCGCAGGGCGGCCTTGGTGTAGCGGTTGGCGGAGGTCTTGCGGAGGCGATGTGCTTCGTCGCAGACGAGCACGTCCAGGTCGTTGGGCTCGGCCTCCATGAAACTGTTGAAGTAGCGGAAGAGCTTCTGGACCTCAGGCTTGCGGGCTCCCGCGACCTTGCGCATCGTCTTGGTGAACGACTGCGAACCGGTGGCGTGAAGGGCGGGCACACCGCGCCGGTAGAGATCGCCCAGCAAGGACAGGGCGATCACGCTCTTGCCGGAGCCCGGACCGCCGGCTACCACGACCACCTGCTTGTGGTTGGACCTCCGTGCCTTTCGGACCGCTGACATCACCGTCTCGTATGCGAGCCGCTGCTCGCCCAGCAGCACGAACTGCTCCCGGTTGCGGACCTCTTCGGCGGCAACGGCCATCAGCTGCTTCGACGGCCTTACCTTGCCCTGGAGCAGGGCGTCGGCCGCATCGGCGCCGGGTTTCGGTGCCAGCGTCGAGCGAAGGTAGTTCAGGAAGGCGCCGCGCTGCTCACCGGTGAACATCCGCCCCCGGCGGTCTTCCGTGACATCCCGCAGCCCTGCCACTCCGAACTCGGTCGCGTTGTGCAGGTACGCCACTCCGGCGATCGACTCCGGTGCCTGCTCCAACGCCCCGTTGAATGACACCAGGTAGTCGCAGTAGCCCCGCACCTGCTCGATCGGGTTGAGGACGGGGCGCGGGTACGCGTCGATGCGGCACCGCAGCGGGTCGCCGTCCTCTGGGTAGGCGTTGCTCCACTGCTTGAGCTCGACCACCACGTACGACGGTCCGCCGGTGGCCGGATGAACGCCGGCCAGTATCACGTCCGCGCGCTTACTGGTCAGGGGCAGTCCGTACTCCAGCAGCATTTCCACGTCGCCGAGTCCGGCTTCGACCAGCGCATTGGTAAGCGCCGGGATGCTGCGTTCCCAGGAGCGCACCTCCGACGGGTGGGGCCGGTGGCGGTGCTTGTGCAGGAAGTTCTCGCTCAGGAGCTGTGCCAGCCGTCCTTCAAGGTGGGTGCGGGTGGCCAACGACGCCGCGGACTCACGGAACAGCAAGAAAATGCCCCCAGGCAGCACGAAGTAGCTCGTGCGGGTGGGGGCATGTCCTTCAGTTCCACGGAAGTGGAGCGGAAGCCCGGCGGGCCGCTGAGATGGTTACCGCAATCCTAGAACAGGACGTGGATCATGTCCTCAGAGCTGGGCGGCAGCTTCGAGTGTGAGAACTGGTGACGCTCCTCCGACGCATGCTGCTCGCTATTGTCGATGGCTGAGAGCCTCGAGCTGCGGTTCGCTGAGCGCTCTGTCTCTCAAGGCGTTTCCTGGGACGCATCCTGTCGAGTGCGTCGCGATCCTGGAGCCGATCCGCGACGACGCCTGAGCCGCAGGCCGTTTCACCGGCGGTGTGGTGCACCCCGGCCCGCGCCGAGTGCGCTGACATACCCCCGTGCTTGCGTGGTGGTCATGGTGCGGGGCAGTCCCAATCGACGGCGAGGCGCAGCGCGGTTGCCGAACGGGGCAGCGGTGCGGTCTGCATGCCGAGGTGTTCGGCGGCGTGCAGGATCTCGTCCAGGAGCATCGGGTCGGCATCCTGCACGGCGATCACCAGGAGGGGGTCGAGCTGTTCGCGCCACGCGTCATGAGCGGAGGGGCTCTTGCGGACCTCGTTGGCCCAGGCGAGCACCTCCGTACGGTCTGCGCGGGGCATCGGGACTCCGAGGTCCGGTCCGGGGGAGACGGAACGAAGGGTCACCGTCGCGGCGAGCGCGGCCGCGAGAGTCGTGTGGTAGCAAGTGCCGAAGAGATAGGCGGCCGCTTTGTCTCCGGTCAGACCCTCAAGGACCTCGGGCCTGTGCACCGGGCTGGGAACGGCACCGTCGGAGCGCTGTGCGGCTTCGACGGCTTCCCACCCCTGCCTTTCGAAGGTCAGGGTGGGCCCGCCCAGTGCCCGAGCACACAGCAGGAGCTCGGACAGCAGGTCCAGGTTCCTGCGTGCCAGATGCACACCGAGCAGAACGCGTACGGCCTCTCGCAGGGCTTCGCTTCCGGGTGTGTCCGGGCAGGGGCGCTGCCCGAAGTCGGTGGCGTAGAAGACGGAGTGCGTGAGCGCGTACGTCTCGCTGCTCGTCAGTTGGTGTACGTCGGGGCTGAGGGCGGCAATGCTCTGGGCGTACAGCGACTCGGCGTCGGGGAGACGCGACGGGGCGGCGAAACCGCCACGGTCGAGGAAGTAGCGCAGTTCAAGACGGTTGAGGACGGGTTTGTGCGGCTGGGTGTGTCCGCCGGCATCGGCGTCCAACAGCGCCTGGCAACGGGTGCGTGACGTGGGCTGAGGGCGGCCGAGCAGGTCGAGGAGGGACACGAGATTGAGGTGGTAGGGGAAGAGCTCGTCGCCCCTGCGCAGGCCTTCGCCGAAGGAGGGCGCGGCGGCCGTGCGCGCGGCCAGCTCGACGGCACGGCGGGTGAAGGCGGCGTTGGCCTCCGCGTGGACGCCGGACCGGCTCAGGAGCCTCACCAGGCCCAGTAGTTCGAGGAGCGTGCTCGGCGGGAAGGGCCGCCGGGGCAGGTGTTCCTCCCAGCGCTCGGGGGCGAACCATTCGAGGTTGGTCTCCAGCCAGCCGAGCGCACCCGCCAGGACCCGGGAGGCCGCGCTCATCGGCCGCTCCGCAGCCGCAGCAGGGCCAGGACGGCGAGGAGGATTCCGCCGAGCACGGCGAGGTCCGCCCAGAGGGGGAGGAGGCCGCCGCTGCCGAGGAGGGTCTGACGGGCCAGGTCGACGGCATAGGTCATGGGGTTGAGATGCATGATCCAGCCGAGCCAGGCGGGAGCGTCCTGCGGGCTGAACACCGAGCCGGACAGGAACAGCATGGGGAACATCGCGAGCTGGACGGTTGCCTGAAGGGTCTGCACGCGGGTGATGACCGTGGCCAGGCAGAGGCCGATGACGCTGAAGACGGTGGCCGCGAGCCCGTAGCAGCCGACCGCGGCGATGAACCGCAGCGGAGTCAGATGGACGCCCATGAGGGGGGACAGGGCGAGCATCAGCACGCTCTGTACGGTCACCATCCCGGCTCCGGCAGCGACCTTTCCCAGGGGGAGGCAGATCCGCGGAACGGGGGCGACGATGAGCTCGCGCAGTACGCCGTACTCGCGGTCCCAGGCGTAGGTCTGGCCCGAAGCGACGCCGATCGAGACGACCTGGATGGCGATGATGCCGGGGAAGACGTACGCGCTGAACTCCACCGGACCGCCCGGTCCGTCGGCCCCGACGGTGCCGATCATTCCGTCGAAGCCGACCGCGTACACGAGGACGAAGAACAGGATCTGCACGGCCTGGCTGAGGAGCACTCCCGGCCGTTTCACCTGACGGAGCAGATCGCGGTGGGCGATCACCGCGATGGCGCGCAGAGCGGTTCGCAGGGGGGCGTCGGCCGGGGTGAGGGGCGAAGCGCTGTCCGGAGCGTGCCGGGGAAGCCGTCCGGTCGGCGGAGCGGGGGCGACGGTCATCGGTGGCTCACACTCTCCTGCGTCTGCGGCGGGCGGGTGCTGTCGGGGTGGGCGGCGGCCGCGAGGTACACGTCGTTCATGGACGGGCGGTGCACGGAGACCGTCAGGCCGGGTACGTCGAGGGCGCGGACGACGTCGGCGATGCGGGCCTCCGGGTCGGGGCAGTGCACTGCGACGCCCCCGTGCTCGATCAGGGGCTCGAATCCGGCAGCGCGCAGTTGTCGTGCGGCGGCCTCGTCGTCCGCGCAGGACACCACGATGCGGGAGGACTTGAGGCTGCTCTTGAGACGGTCGACGCTGTCGTGCCGGATGATGCGTCCGCGTTGGAGGATGACGATGTCGTCGGCGTACTCCGCCTCGTCCATGTAGTGCGTGGCGAACAGGACGGTGACCCCGAGATCGTCGCGCAGCTGCCGAAGATCGGACCACACTCCGGCGCGTACGGCCGGGTCGAGGCCGTTGGTGGGTTCGTCGAGGATCAGCAGGCCCGGGCGGTGCAGCAGGGCACGCGCTATCTCGACCCGCCGGGCGAGGCCGCCGGAGAGTTCCTCGACGGGCTGCCGGCGCCGGCTGGTGAGATCGAACCGTTCGAGGAGGGTGTCTATGCGGGCGCGCGCCTCCGCTCGGGGCACGCCGAAGAGGCGGGCGTGGAACCAGAGGTTTCGGTCGATGGAGAGTTCTTTGTCCAGTGTGCGTTCCTGGAAGACCAGACCGAGCCGCCGGCGGGCGGCCATCGGCGCCTCCTCGACGTCGTGCCCGAAGATGCGTACCCGTCCGGAGTGGGGCCGCGAGGCGGTCGAGAGGACCCCCAACAGGCTGGACTTCCCGGCGCCGTTCGGCCCGAGGAGAGCGGTGATGCGGCCGGGGGGCGAGCTGAGGGACACGTCTTCGACGGCGGTGACGCTGCCGTACCGCACCACCAGACCGGTCGTTTCGAAGGCCGCAATGGGTGCGGGAGGAAGGTCGGGTGTGTGCACGGCGGCGTCTCCCTCTGGTGCACGGGGCGGCTGGATCATGCGAGCCCCAGCGTGCGGTCCCAGGGAAGCGGGGAGTCGTGCACGGGGAGAAGGCACAGGGCGACACCTGCCGCACCTTCGAGCATGCCCGCGGTGTTGACGGCCCGGTGCGGGACCGGTGAATTGGCGGCGGCTGCGAACCGCATGAGGTGGCGGAAGCCGAACGGCGCGTCCGCGTCCGCACAGTCCAGGGTTCGCTTGACCAGCAGGGCCTTCCCGAGATCGAGTTCGGCCCGTGCCTGGGGGTCCGTGACGTGCCGGGCCACGCGGCCGACGATCCTCAGCAGTCCGCCGTAACCGTGGCATACCGTCGCGCCCTCTATCGCCCAGTCGGACTCGTCGCGCCGCAGGGCGGCCCGCAGCGCGTCGACGGCCGCGGTTGTCCACTCCGGGCGGTCCAGGGCGCGGCCGGCCCGGAAGAGGGCAGCCGCGACACCGGGGGTGCCGTAGCACCAGGCGGTACGGGTGAAGAGCCGACCGGGGCGCTCGTCGGCGACTTCGTCGTCCCAGCTCGCACGGGCGGGCCAGTAGGGGCCGGCCTCGTCGTGCAGCGTCCAGCTGAGCAGCCACTCGGCGATCCGGACGATGGCATCGCGCAGGGGGGCCTCTCCGTGCCCCATCTCGTAGGCGGAGGTCAGCACGGCGAGCGGGCCGGTGATGCCGTGGGCCATGCCGAGGTTGAAGTCGCCTCGCGGGTACGTCGTGCGGTCGCGTTCGGTGACCTGGAGCTCGGCGGGGACCCACCATCCGGGAACGTCTCGTCCGCGGACCCGCACCGGCTCGGTGAGCGCGATCAGGTGCCGCAGGGAACGGCTGAGCGCGGCCTCGACGGCGGGACCGGACTCGGCGGCATCCGTCGCCGAGTCCAGGAGGAGGCGGGTCGTGCCCGCCAGTCCGTTGATGAGGTCGTACGCGGCCCAGTCGACGCCGGGGGCACCGGCACCGCTCCGTTCGCGGAAGGCGTCCAGGCGTTCGGTCTGGTCCTGGGCGAGCCAGCCGGCGAGGCTCTTGCGGAGCGACCCGTAGTGGCCCTCGGGTCCGGCGCAGGTCTGGGCGGCTGCGAGCAGGGCCGCCGGCCCGGAGAACAGGCCCAGGCTCGGCGCGGAGTTCATGGCGCGGCCCGCGGCGCTCAGGTGTTGATGGGCGGCAGGCCGCCAGGCGTCGTCGGACCGGGCGAGTTCGCCGTAGAGCAGGGCGGTGCCGGGCAGGCCGTTGGCCAGCGTCATCGGACCCCACATCACGGAGTCGTAGATGGGGTCGCGGTTGTCCTCGTGCGAGGCGACGCTTGCGACGTGCCCGGGGTCGGCGAGCCGGGACGCCACGAGAGCGATGGCCGCTTCAGCCGTGAGAGGGGCCGGCGTGGAGCCTGCGGTCACGAGGCCGGCCGCGGACTGTGGGGTTGCCGTGCCTTGTGTGTGGGTCGTCATGTGTTCTGGTGCCTCCGGCGGTTGAAGTGGTCCTGCACCGCGCCGCGGGCCGTGCCGAGCACAGTCATCTCGCGCGCGCTGTCGCCGCCGAAGAGCCGGTTGCAGACCATGTGGAGCAGGCTGCCCACCACGCGCCCCTCCGGGGTCGGTCCTCCCGCACGGACCGCGTCGGCCAGCCTTCGCACGGCGCGGTTCCGCTCGTCCAGGACGGCGAGCACCCGGGCCCCGGTCGGGTCCGGGGCGAGCCCGGGCCAGCCGTCGTGCGGATCGACCAAACGGCGCCAGTGCGCCTTGCGGGAGCGGAAGGCGGACGGCAGCTCGCGGCGCGTGCCCGTCATGGAGAGCCAAGCCACCGCCGGGTCGTCCCCGAAGTCGCCGTCGGCCAGCATGTCCGCGAGCCTGGGGTTGTCGGGTGCGGGCGGGCCGAAGGCGTGGGCCAGGGCCGCACAGGAGACCACCGCGAGATCGTCGAGGTCGAGCCGCTCGAACCGCCCGGGGCCGTGGGACGCGGTCACGGGGTTCTTGACGAGCCGGAGCAGTTCGACGGCGGCCTCGCTGTCGTACCGGAACACCTGCTCCGCCAAGTGCTGCGCGGCCGGGCCGCCGTACCGCTCGATCTCGGGATCGTAGGGTGCGACCGCATGGCCGCGTACGAGCCCCGACCGTTGCCAGCGGTCCAGGAGCGTACCGACTGCGGGAGCGACTTCGCCCCACAGCACACGGGGATCGGTGCCGTGCAGACGTACCCGCAGGTGGTGGCCGTCGGCATCGGTGTAGCGGATGAAGAACCAGTTGTCACAGCCGAGGCCGGCGGCCAGCGAGACCAGCTCGGCCAGGTGATCACGGATCAGCTCGTCCTGGGAGCGTGCCGCGCAGTACAGCTTGAGGTAGAGCCACTCGCCCCCGAGACCGTGGACGGTGCGCGCGAGCCGGCGGTTGCCCGCGTAGGGCCGCCGCAGGGAGAACCCGGCGGGACCGGGGACCGGAGGAGCGGCGGAGACCGTCGAGTCGGCTTCCGCAGCGACCGCGTCCCGGCGCACCATCGGAACGACCAGTTCCGACGTGTGTCCGGCCAGGGGGCTGTCGAGCCAGCCCTCGTGCTCGCCGGGGACCTCCTGGGCGATCAGGTCGTGGTGGCGCAGCACCTGGTCCCGGAGGAGCTCGCGGTGCCAGGCGTCGTCGAGATCGAGGAGCAGACGCTGGTCGGCGGTGACGGCGAGCACGCGGTTCGGTACGTCCCATTGCGAGCGCCACGTGCGGACTGCCGCCGCCCATTCTTCGGCCTGCGGCTCAGCGGTTCGGGTCCGCAGTTCCTGCGCCATTGCGCGCAGGGTGTCGAGCCGCCACACGGCGCAGGCGAGCACGAACCGCCCGTACCGAACGCGCGGTACGAAGGGCGCGTCAGCGAGTGGTCCCCAGTTCCACGGCTCCCACAGGCGCTGCCCTTCGAGCCCGATCTCCCACAGGAGACGTATGGCGTTGGGTGCCTGGGCCGGGGCGCTGACCATATTGCCCAGAACCGGCACGAGTTCGCGGCCGGTGGGCAGATGGACGGCTGTGAGGCGATCGAGAGTGGCACCGATGCCTATGTCGGAGAGCGCGAGCTCTTCGACGCCTTCCGGCGTCCCCGATTCCCGGGAGCCGACACTTCGATCGCCGTTCGTGACGTTCGGCACTCCTACGCTGATCCGCACGCCCGTCGCCGGAACGGTGTGCGCGAGATTCGCGGCCCGCCCCGAGCGCGGTCGGAACGCCAGGTCCACCGGGACCGCGTCCTGGACGTGCACGGGGTTGTCGCGGTGAAGGGCGGCGAATTCCTGCTTCCACTGGGGATGTTGATCCGCGAAGCGGGCGAAGGTCGATCCGGCCCGGTGGGAGCCCGGCGAGGGCGAGAGGAAGACCAGGAAGTCGCCCTCATCCAGTGCCTCCACCTGGGGCGCGACCAACTGCACGGTCACCTCGCAGGAGTTGGGCAGGCCGGCCGAGTGTGCTGCGGCGGGCTCCTCCACCCCGTCATGGCACAGTTCGGCGAGGTCGTCGTCGCCGATGACGATCTCCCGATGGCCACCGCGCTGCGCCGCTGCTGCGAGGCGGGCCAGTGCGCGGTCGCGGGTCGCCGCGCGCGGGTCGGCGGGCGGGACGGGTGCGGCCTCACTGTTGGGCCAGCCGTAGCCGGCGGGCGGCCCCAGACCGGTGGACTCGTCGAGGAGTTCCAGGATCGGGACGAGCCGATCGGCTCCGTGCACGTCGAGGAACCGGCGGTGGAAGTCACGCAGGGAGAAGAGCCCGAGCTTGGGCCGGGACAGGTGCCACATGACGGTCGTGGCCCGCTCGATGACGTTCCGCACGCCATGTGGAACATGGAGCGACGAGTCGGTCCGGGTGTCGATGTGCAGGGGGGTGTCGTCCGGTTCGACGGCTCGCGCGGCGGCGAGGAGCCGGGCCAGCTGCTCGCTCCCTTCGCCCACGGCCTGGGTGTCGTAGAGCTGCCGTTCGTGCTCGACGGCCATCAGGCCGGCATGGATCTGCCGGGTCTCGACGGTTGCCGCGTCCATGTCCACGCCCGACAGGAGGCCGAGTACGTGGTGCAGGGGGTCACCGCCGTCCAGCGGCGGGCGCAGCCCTGTGATCAGGAACTCCTGGCGCACCAACTCGGCGAGCAGGTCCCGCACCCGGTCGGTGGGGGCGCCGGGGAAAGCGGCCACGGTGCGTTGCACGAGCTCGGCGTACGGCAGCGGGGACGCGGCCTCGATGAGGGCCCGCTCGACGACCGGCGTGCGGCGCAGCGAAACGGTGGAGCGCCCCTCGCCGTTGTCCCCCGGACGCACACCCTGGGTGGAGGGGGAAGCCAGGACGAGACGGTCGCCTCTGGGGACCAGCGCCTGGTGTGCCTGGACGGGGAGGCCGGCGATGACGGCCGGGTCCTGTTCGAGACGGTGCCCGATCCGGGTCAGCCACTGCATGTCCGCATGAGTGCGTGTGCGGTGGTCGCTTCCGCGCTCCATTTTCGCGGCCGAGTCGAAGCGGCCGACGGAGACGCCCGCGAACAGGCCGAAGGGGGTGGGCCTGGTCCGCATCCGGATGTCGTAGCGGAGTACGGCGAGAGCGGCGCGGCGCAGTTGGCCCGGCCTGATGCCGGCAGGTCCGCGTTCGGCGACCCGGCGGACCAGCGCGTCCAGGCTGGGCGAGGCCAAGGCCAGCGCCTCCTGGAGACGATGGTTGGCCGGTACGGAGGAGAGAAGAGCGGCGCAGGCTTCGAGATCCTGGGGGTCGGGCCCGTGTTCGGCGGCGATGGCAGCTCCCGCACCCGTACCGGTGAACTGCGCCAGCGGTGCGCGGTGCAGGAAGATGTCCCGCGCCTCGAACAGTGCCGTCGGTTCTGGTTCCCCCATGGATCTTTCCCTTTCGTGTCCCTGCGTGCGTGCATCCGTGGTGACGTGCGTGCGCCCGCGGTGCGCACGCACGTCATTTACGGGAACTGCTCACGGACGGGCGGCCGGTGAGCCGCCGGACCGTACGTGATGCGTGAGATCAGCAGCAGTGGCTGCAGCCGGAGCCGCCGCCCTCGCTGGTGCAGCCCGGGGTGCAGTACGAAACGCTCGTGATGGCCGGGCCCGCGATGGACCTCTCGACACCGATCTCGAGGTCGAGGTCGAAGAGGTTCGTGTTGTTCTGGGGCTGGGGCGACATGGTCAGGCCCATGGACACTCCTTCATCGAATGTGGCTGGATGTTCATGGATCGCGATCTGTTGATCACGGAACCACAGGTGGTCGGGGGTGCTCAAGAGAGCCGAACTGGGTTGGCAGTTGTGGCAGTTGTGGCAGTTGCCAAGCAGTGCGACGCAAGTCGACGGAACAGACGGGCCGGCTCCATGACGCAGAAGGAGCGCTCGACGGCCGGGTCGGGATCTCCCGGGAGGGGCGGGCGGCGCTGGTGGGAGAGCCGCGGTCCGGCGCTCCGGGTGAGGTCTCGCGCCGGTGATTCCGGGCAGGTCCGAGCGTCGAACCCAGAAGGACCGCCGGGAGCCCGGACGCCCTCGCCACCCTCGACACCCTCGGCAGTCGTACGTCGCCCGTCGATCGGAAGTGGCTGGAAAGTACACCTAGTTCGCCGAGGCTGGTGAACCGATCGGAGCTTCTGGGATACGTATGAGACATGTGTACGGACGAAGTTCTGATCGCTGCCGTCGCCCGCGGCGATCAGACGGCCCTGCGGACCCTCTATGAGAGGCATGCCGCTGCCATGCTTCGACTCATCCGCAGACTCTCCTCGGACCAGGGCGTCTGCGAGGAGATCCTCCAGGAGAGCTGGCTCGCGGTGTGGCGCTCGGCAGCAGGCTTCCGGGGCGAGTCCTCCGTGCGGGGCTGGCTGCTCGGCATCGCGAAGCGCCAGGCGCACAACCAGCTGCGCCGCTCCCGACCCCGGTCGGTCGACCTGGCCGAAGCCTTGGACGTCCCGGACTCCGCACCGAGCGTCGAGGACCAAGTACTGCGGGACGCCGCGCAATCAGAACTTCTCACTGCTGTACGCGCGCTGCCCGAGCACCTGCGCGAGGTGCTCGCTCTGGTGCTGGTCGAGGACTTGCCCTATCCGGAGGTGGCCTCCGTGCTCTCCATCCCGGTGGGCACTGTCAAAAGCCGCATGTCCCACGCACGGCGGAGACTCGGCACCATGCTCACCGCGAAGCGGTTGGAAGGAACGGGACGACGATGACCGGACATCCCGGGGAACACCCCCCGGACGAAGTACTGACCCTGCTGGCCAGGTCCGACACCCCCGACCTGCCCCCGCACGTGTCGCAGTGCACGGACTGCCGTACGCGGCTCGACACCTGGCACGTGATCGGTGAAGCACTGCGCACAGATGCCGTCAACGTAGCCCCACCGTCCTTCGACGCGCTTCTGGGGCCGGCGCTGCTCGCCGGCGGTGAGGGCCGACGGGTCGGCCACCCGGCGGGACCGCGGAAGGAGGCGCGCGTCACATCGAGATCTGGACGACTTCCATTCCGGCCGGCTTTCGTTCTCCAGCTCTTCGCCCAGCAGATGACGTTGATGCCGGTCCGCTGGGCCGCCCTCAACGCGGCGGGTTTCCTCACGGCCGCCCTGCTGGCCTCCACGCACGTACAGGTCAGCCTCGGAGCACGGTTCTTCGGCGCCGTGACCGTACTGCTCATGCTGTTCGGAGCCCTGCTCGTCGCCTCGCCGCGGCGCGACCCCCGCCGTGAGCTCCTCTTCACCCTGCCGGTCACCCCGACCGCGGTGTTCCTGACCAGGTTGACGCTCGTACTGGGCATCGACCTCCTCCTCGCGGTGGGCTGCTCGGCCCTCGTGGGCGGGCCCGGCTGGTGGCCGGTGGTGTCCGGCTGGCTCGGTCACGCCTTGCTCGCCACCTCGCTCGCACTCGCCCTGTCCGTCAGGTTCGGTCCGGCCGCCGGCGCCACGGCGGGCGGCGTCCTGTGGCTGTTCGGTGCCGTGCGGGGTGCGTTCAGCACCCCCGCCGACGCGGTCGTGGACGTGCTCGCGTCCACGACGCCCTGGACGCTGCTGGCCGCCGCCGCACTTCTGGGATGGGCCGTGCGTTCCATGCGGACGATTGTGTGAACCGGAAAGCGTCGAACCGCTACGTACCGAGCACAGCCCCGAAACGGGGCTCGGTCACGGACGGGAGGAGATGTCATGCGAGCCGGAACACGGTGGCGGTACGAGATCCGCCGCTGCGGGAAACAAGCTGCCGTACTGCCCCTGGTCGCGGCCGCGCTCGCCTACGCGGCAGTGGGCGGGACGCACGGCGCGGGCCCGGGATTCGCAGGAGGTGCGCTCCTCGGCCGTACCCTCCTGTCCACCGCGCTCCCCGCCGCGACCGCGCTGGCCTGTGCGGCCATAGTGGTCCGGGAACCGATGACGGAGCTGCACCTGACCCTGCCCACTCCCTACGCGCGGACCCTCGCCCGACGCCTGGCCTGGCCCGCGACGGTTGCGACGGCCAGCGCCGTCGCGCTGCTCACCGCCGCCGTACTCGTCGGCCTTCCGCTGGACCCCGGCGGCCCGGTCATGCTGCTCCAGCTGTTGGGACTGACCGCACTGCTGAGCGGCTCGGCGGTCTACGTGACGGTCCGCTCCGGATCGGCGGCACCCGCCACCGGCCTCGTCGTGGCAGCCGTTCTCGCCAAACTCCTGCTCGTGGACCGGGTTCTTCCCGAGGGCCTCACACAGGCCCTTCCCGCCCTGCTGGGCGGAGCGGTCCTGGCCGGCATGGCCCTGCGCACCGTGACTCCCCCCAACGAAGCAGGTCCGCTCCTCACCCGCCGCGAGCCCGGGTGACCCGATCGAGCGGTAGGCGTGTCGACCCTCTCCTCTCCTTAATCCCCGAGCACGAGGACCCCCCGTGACCATCCTGCTGTGGACGCTCCGCTACGAAGCCCTGATGGCCGCGCGCCGCAAAGTCGTATGGGGAGCCGTACTTCCCCTCACCCTGCTCAGCCTGCTCCTCGCCGGCAGCTCACCGGTGGTGACCGGCCACGACGACCCGGCCGCACGGGTCGGAGCCGCTGCCGTCCTCGTCACGACCCTGTGCTCGCTCGGCACGGGCCTCGCCCTGGCCGACCGCATGCGCGGGCGCGCCGGAGCCACCGGCCTGCCCGAACTGCTCACCGCCACCCCGTCCTCCCCGCTCGCCCGGGGAGCCGGCGCCCTCGCCGGGCCGATGCTCGCGGCGCTCGCCCCCGTAGCAGTGCTCTTCCTCCTGTACGCGACCGTGGTCACCGCCACCTCGGGCTCGTTCGCCCCCCTCGGTGCCGCGCTCGCCGCGCTGCTGACCTCCGTCCTGCCCGCCGCGCTCCTGGCCACTTCGCTCGCCGGGCTGATCGGAGTGCTCCTGCCGGTCGCCGCGGCCCGCGCGATCACCGTCGTGGTGTGGCTGTGGGCCTGCCACTTCCCTCCGAGCTTCTCTCCGGTCCCCACTCCCACGGGCACCGTGCTGTCCCCGCTCGCCGGTTACGCGCTGGTCGACTGGGCACACGCCCCCGCAGTGTGGGCGACGCGTGGGGGCGACGGCCCCCTGCGCCCGACCGTCACCTTCGGCACGGCTCTGCTGAACCTTGCCCTCGTTCTCGCCCTGGCCGCCGCCTGCCACCTGCTCGGCCACTTCATCGCACGCGTACGTGCCCGCCGAATCGGAGCATCGTGAACATCGTCACGGAACAGCTGAACAAGACGTACCGCGGAGGCCGACGCGCACTGGACTCCGTCGACCTGCACATCGACCGGGGCACCGTGGGCCTTCTCGGTGCCAACGGGGCCGGCAAGACCACACTGCTGAGGATTCTCACCGGCGTGCTGCGCCCGACCTCGGGGCGCGTGGAGGTCGCCGGGCACGATCTGTCGACGACCGGGGGACTCACCGGCGCCAAGCGCTCACTCGGCTACCTCCCTCAGGAACTGTCCCTGTACCCCGACTTGACCGCGCGCGAATTCCTGGACTACATCGGCGTCCTCAAGGGAATGGAAGACAAGCGGGAGCGGCGCGCGCAGGCCGAGAGCCGCCTCGCCGAGGTCGGCCTGGGGGACCGGGCGGGCGATCGGCTCTCCAGCTTCTCGGGCGGTATGCAACGCCGGGTCGGCATCGCACAGGCGCTGATGGGCGACCCGGCCGTACTGATCGTCGACGAACCGACCACCGGACTCGACCCGCACGAGCGGATGAGGTTCCGGACCCTCCTCGCGGGGCTCGGCCAGAACCGCACCGTCCTGCTGTCCACACACATCCTGGACGACGTGGCCCAGACCTGCCCCGAGGTGGCGGTGCTCGCCGCCGGACGGCTGGTCTTCCACGACACCACGTCAGCCCTCGCGGGACTCGGTGCGGGTATCACCTATCTGCACCGCACCCACGGTGCACCCCCGGCCGATGTGGAAGTGGTGAGCGCCGTGGCCACCGCCGAAGGGTCCGAGTACCGCATCGTCACCCCCCGGCCGCCGGCCGGGGCACGCCCGGTCGAACCGTCGTTGGAGGACGGGTACGCCGCCCTGCTCGGGGCGGGCCGCCGGGCAGCGGAGAGCGCGGGCCCCAGTGGCCGGTGACACTTCCTGCTCCGAACAGAAAGGCATCCCCATGAGCCGTACCGAGCCCTTCAGTATCGGTCGCCGCTTCCGCACCGCGGGCCTGGTCCTCGCGTGCGTGACCGCCGTCGCCACCCTGGCCGCCTGCGGAGGCGAGGCGGTGAGCGATGCGGACAAGCCGGTACCTCTGCCCAGTCCTACGGGCACCAGTCAAGAGGTGAGGAAGGAGAACCTGCGCCACG
The DNA here is from genome assembly GCF_000720115.1 of Streptomyces sp. NRRL F-2580. Classification (GTDB taxonomy): domain Bacteria; phylum Actinomycetota; class Actinomycetes; order Streptomycetales; family Streptomycetaceae; genus Streptomyces. The sequence continues at coordinate 77,692 of NZ_JOIR01000021.1, read as the reverse complement.
TCTGGCCACTGACCGTCGACAGCGCCGTCATGGAATGCCGGGGCGGCGACCAGGCCGTCGTCACCGTTCCCGACGGGACGGTCTACGCGCTCAACGACCGTGCGGCCGCAGCAGGATACGCCGATCCCCGGCCGGTACGTGCGAAGGGAGAGAACGGTGACGAGATCAGCCTGGGACCCATGCTCAGCCGGACCCTGAAACTCTGCAGGGCCCACCAGGAGCAGGCTCCCGCCACCCGCCCCTCTTGAGCATCTGTCGAACACACCGAAGGAGCACGCAATAGAACTGCCTGCACGACAGTAAGGAACGAAACATCATGGGGGAAAAGATGTTGCTTCGTGAAACACAAACGCACGACCGCGTCACCAGTACCGACCGGAAGCACAAGCGAACTCGCCGGGTCGACCGCGAGTTCCAGATAATCGTCCACTCCGGATTCAAGGAGCACTTCGACCATCCGGAGAGTGCGCCCTCTGTTTTCAGTGCTCTTCGCTCAGGCGTGTCCCGTATCGACTTCGCCGACGACGCGGAACTCACCGCCACCGCCGCCGGACCGATCGACGTGCCGATCCTGGTCCCGGTGATCAGCGAGTTCCAGGCGGAGACGATACGCACCATCCGGATGCGTCATCCGCTGTCCCTGATCACCGCCGTCACCGACGATGTCACAGGACATCTCACCTACGGCGCCATCAGGTCGGGAGCGAAGTTCGTACTCAACCTCGCGATACCCGCCGAGCGCCAGCTCGATCTTCTCTTCGCCCAGTTCCACACGCATTTCCAACCTCGTACGTGCCTCACCCAGACAGCACCCGGCTCCCCACAAGTCGCCGGCACCCCTCGTGACCACGGCCCGGCCCGGCCGCCGGCTCCGTCCACGAGGCAGGGCCGCCCTGTTCAGGATGCGGAACTCATGCGCTTGCTCTGTACGCCCATGACGGTCGCCGAAATCGCCCGCCGTCACTACTGTTCCGAGCGGTCGATGTACCGCCGTATCCGACAGCTCTACAACGAGGTCGGCGTCCGCGGCCGCACCGAGCTGATGGTGAGGGCGTCGATGCCCGCGTAACCGCGCCTCATTCTGCCCGGCCGCCGGGTGGGGGGTACTGGCTACCCCCCACCCGGCGGCTTTCGTTCATCGGATCTTCATGTCGGCGCCTTCCAGCAACTGGAAGAACCCGGCCTCCAGGTCCCCGTTCCTCGCCAGCCCTTCCAACGGACCCTCGTACTGGGTCCGGCCGGCGACGAGCACCTGTACCCGGTCGCAGATCTGTGCCACTTCCGCCAGCTGGTGACTGGCGATCAGTACGGCCGCCCCCTCGCTCGCCAACGTCCGGATGATGCCGCGCATCTCGCGGATGCCCACCGGGTCGAGGCCATTGGTCGGCTCGTCCAGCACGATCAGTCGCGGCTGCGCGAGCAGAGCCACGGCGATCCCCAGACGCCAGCGCATACCCAGAGAATAGGTCGAGACCTTCCGTGCCCGCGCCTCGGTCATCCTGACCACCCGCAGGGCGGGTTCGGCCCACTCCAGCGGTACCCCGCGCAGTTTGGCATGGACCCTGAGCGTCTCGTCCGCCGTCAGGTTCGGCCACAGACCCGGTACTTCGATCAGGGCGCCGACCTGAGCCAGCGTCTCCCGGCCGATGGGCTCGCCGAAGATCTGAATGGTTCCGGAAGTGGGCCGCTGCAGTCCGAGCAGAGCCTTCATCAGGGTCGTCTTACCGGCGCCGTTGGGGCCGAGCAGGCCGTACACCTCGCCGGCCCTGACCGTGAGGTCCACCCCGTCCAGCGCGCGGTGCCCCCCGTAGTGCTTGTGCAGCTCCTTGATCGACAGGGCGATGCCGCCATGCCCGCCGTCTCCCGAACCATGCGTGGTCTCATACATGTTCAGATTTCCTTACGGGTCATGTGAATCGCGCCCAGGACCAGCAGCACCCCGGTGAGGACGGCGCTGAGAGCGAGCGCCTGAGGAATGACTGCCATGGAGTTCACGGGGCTGTCCGGCGGAAGCGGTACACCGTTCGGGCCGATGCCGGCCAGTGGCAGTACGACCCGCATCGGCCACGCGAACGGGACGGCGTACCAGAAATCCTTGTCGGAGACGAGTGCACCGCACAGCAGTCCCGCGATTCCGGCTCCGAGGCTCGGTCCCATTCCCCACAGCACTGCCACCAGCACGGCGAGCGCTGTCATGGCCAGCCCCGCCAGCCACGGCAGATAGACGGCCGCTGCGACCGTCCCCATTCCGTCGGGGAACTGGCCGCTGAGCAGCGCGCCCATCGCCAGCATGACCAGGAGCACGGTCGACGAAACGAACCCGAGGACACCCAGCGCGGCGAATTTCCCGACGAAGTAACGGCCGCGGGGCACTCCGTAGGACAGCATCAGACGCCAGGCGTCCTGATCGGCCCGGACCGAGAGGGCGGCCGCGAGTCCGGCGGTCATCGGGATGAGGACCCCCCAGAACTCCAGCGTTACGTTGCGGAACACCTCGAAGGTCCGTTCCGAATCCGCGTCCGCCGCGCCGAGCGACCCCAGAAAGAGAGGAATCGTGATGATCACGGGCGAGACGAGGTGGTACCAGAACACGAATCCCCGCCTGTTGCGCGCGAGTTCCGTGCCCACCACGGTCAGCGTTGAAGGGTCGTCCCGCCGTACGGGGCGAGGCGGTGCGACCGATCCTTGGCGCATGAAGTTCTCCTGTTCGGCGAAAGGCGCGTGCATGGAGGTACGTAGCCCTTTCCGCTCGCCCGGTTCACGCTCCGAGTTCACCCGGATCCGAAGGCAGGTTCCTGACACCGCACTGCCAACTCCGCCCCGCAGAACCCAATTCGGCGACGAGAGATGCGAGTCTCGGGATACCGCCGAGGTCAGCCCTGGTGCTCACCCGCGGCGGACTTGGAACATGCACTGCTCTTTACCGACTCTGGAGGACCTGCGATGTCCCTCATCAAGACGTACCGCTCCCACACTCTGGCCGCTGCAGGCCTTGCCCTGGCCGCGACCGCTCTGCTGGCCCCGACCGCCTCGGCTGCTCCGGTGACGGGCACGTCCTCTGCCGCGGTATCCGTGTCCGAGGCTTCGCAGGCGAAGTTCGGCATACAGAAGGTCTGGCACGCCACTGTCCAGTGCCAGATCGTTCGCATCAGCGACAACAATGTCGTTGGATACGACCGGGCCGACGGCACGGGTAACACCGAGCAGGCCGCCGTTACGGACGCGGCCCGCAACATCCCCGTCCCGTCCGGTCACTACAAGCGCCACTGCGACACCAAGCGCATCTGGTAGGACCACCAGAGTCGCGCTCGTCGCCCACCGGGAAGAGAGCGACCCGATGACATCCGAGAGCCCACGCGTCCACGAGATCCGCCTCGGCCTGTATGCCACCCCCGCACAGGCCGAGGAGATCAAAGAGCGCATCACGCGGCTGCTGTGCCCGGAGCCCGAGCACGCACCGCCGTGCCCCGTTCCCTGGTCCGTCAGCCTGCTCGACCGTTCGGCCGAGACGGACGACGCCGGTGACGGCGTCCCGTACCAGGAGCTGATCGACCAGGCGCGGGCCGAACAGGGCACACGGGAGTCCTGAAAGCACGACGACCGACCACGCTGCCCTGCACCTCGATCAGGTGCAGGGCAGCGTGCTGTCCACCCGGCACATCCACGGCCCCAGAAACCACAACCTGGGGGTGCGCCGCTCCACCCGGCCGGCGGCGCTGAACACCGCTTGGTGCGTTTCCCGCACGCGGGAGGATCCGCCCCCTTCTACTTCCCGGTCTCCGCGGCCCTGAGCCCCCGTGTGGACGCGGCCGCGGTGATGTACCCGGGGCGCCAGGACCGCTGTCTGGACCCGCATGGATGACGTGGTCTCCCCGCACCCGAACGCACGAACGGTGACCAGTACATGCTGGTCACCGCTTGCGGTCAGGCCGATGCCGGGCTCACCACCATGCGCCGGCGGACAGGGGGCCGACCGGTTGCCTGGCGGGGGACCCGATGGGGGACATGCCAGCTCCGCCTTCGTCCTCCCAGGCGTCTTCCCGGCTGCGGACGTCGGGCCTTCGGCCGATGACGGCTTCGGCGGCGATCAGTGCGCCCGCGGTGAGGACGCTGCCGGGGACGGAGGCCGCTGCCATCAGGCGGGCCGCGGCGGCGGGTGCGGTCTGGGGTGGGACGACGAGGAGGTCCCAGCGGCCTACGGTGTAGGAAAGCACGATCAGTTTGTCGGGGTCCTGTTCGGTGAACCAGCCCACGTGCACGGTGTGCCCGGCGACGGGCACCTTGGGCGGAATGACCGGCCAGCGGTCGGGGTTCACAGTGACGCGGGTGATGCGCCCCCAGGGCTCGGCCAAGGCGGCTACGAGGACCGGGAGTTCGGCCTCGAGATCACGGGAGCGGGGCCACCAGGCGCCGTCCAGTTGCCCAGCGAGGGCGGTCTTCGGCGTGAGCACGATGCGAGCGCGGCGAGGAGGCGTGACGGCGGGAAGCACGGGTGACGTGGTGGCAGCTGCGGCACGTTCCAGGGCGATGGTCATGGTGAAGACCTGTCCCCGGGCCGCCCGCAGTTTGACGGCCCGGCGTATTGATCGCCGGAAATGGCACCTGAGTTGCATCCGGTGCGCGAAATACTCCCGGTATCTCCACCCTACTCCGGTACGGGGATCAAAGGGGGTTCTGACCAGGTATTTCGGCTGAGATGGAGGTTCACGCTCCGGCTGTCTGCGCGGCCGACGTGGTCAGGGCGCAGTTGACGTCGACCACGCCTTCCACGGCGCGTGCGAGGCGTGCTGCCACCGGAATGAGCGATGCGTCGAGGATCCCGCCGGAGAGGGTGACCACGCCCTGGTGGACGTCGACCCGCACCCTGTGCAGTGCGAGCGGGAACAGCCGGCCGACCACCTCGCGCTGTACCTCTTCCGCCAGTTCACCGTCCGGCCGTAGGAACACCTTGAGCAGATCGGTGCGGCTGACGATGCCCTGGAGGGCGCCGGCCGGGTCGATGACCAGCAGTCGTTTGATGTGCCGTTCCGCCATGAGCCGGGCCGCCTGGGACAGGGTGGTATCGGGCGGAACGGTGACGGCGGGGGTCGTCATCAGGTCCTTGGCCAGGGTCGAGCCGGCCTTCAGCGTGTCACCCAGCCGCCGCATCTGCTCGATGAGGCCGGGACCGTGAGCGCGGAACTCCTCTTTCGGAAGCAGGTCGGCTTCCGAGACCACACCGACGATCCTGCTCGCGCCCTGGCCTTCGATGACCGGTACTGCCGTCACCTGCCACTGCTGCATGACGGCGACGATCTCCTTGAATTCGGCGAGGGGTGTGACGCTGACGACGATTCTCGTCATCACGTCATGGACGAGATGCGGACGGGAGGTCATGGCATGGTCCTCGATGGGAAAGCGGAAGGTTTCCGGGCTGTCATGGAGATCGGCGGTCGTCCCCGTGAAGGAGACCCCGCCACCTACCATCACATCCCTGCGGCACGGGCCGGACGGGCCTGTCAGGCCCCGGTGCGGGCCCGTCCGGCCCTGTCCGGGAAGCGAGAGGCGGGCACAGCATGAGGTGACCTGTGCCGGAGCACGGGAGACAGAGAGAGGTGGCGTCATGAAGGCACTCGTTTTCCAGGGGCCGGGGCACACCGCGTGGCAGGAGGTGCCGGATCCGGGCATCCAGGACCCCGGCGACGTGATCGTGCGCGTCGACATCGTGACCATTTGCGGTACGGACCTGCACATCGTCAAGGGGGACCTGCCGGAGGTGGTTCCCGGCCGGGTGCTCGGTCACGAGGCCGTGGGCACGGTGGTGGAGAGCGGCGGTGACGTCCGCTCGGTGCGGCCCGGTGACCGGGTGCTGGTGTCCTGCGTCTCCTCGTGCGGCCGGTGCCGGTTCTGCCGTGATAGCCGCTACGGACAGTGCCGAGGGGGCGGCGGTTGGGTACTCGGGCACACCGTCGACGGCACCCAGGCGGAATACGTCCGCGTGCCGTTCGCCGACCTTTCCGTGTACCCGCTGCCGAGCACGGTCGACAGCGCCGATGCCGTCCTGCTGGCGGACATCTTCCCGACCTCCTACGAGGTGGGGGTGTTGAACGGCAACGTGCGGCCCGGGGACACCGTCGTCGTGGTCGGCGCCGGACCCGTGGGGCTCGCGGCCATCACCACGTCCCGGCTCTACTCGCCGGCCCGCGTCATCGTCGTCGACCTCGTGCCGTCCCGGCTGGCGAAGGCGCGGGAGCTGGGGGCGGACGCGGTCGTGAACGCCGCCGAGGAACCGGAGATGCTCGTGGGCGACCTGACCGACGGTCTCGGTGCCGATGTCGTCATGGAAGCCGTCGGCGTGCCCGAGACCTTCGAGATGTGCACCCGCATGGTCCGCCCGGGGGGCCGGGTCGCGAACATCGGCGTCCACGGCGAACCGGCCACCCTGCACCTCGAGGACCTGTGGATCAAGGACGTCACCATCACCACCGGGCTCGTGGACACCAGCTCCACTCCGATGCTGCTGCGCATGCTGGCGGCCGGACGGCTGCCGACCTCTTCGCTGATCAGCCATCGCTTCGAACTGGGACAGATGGAGGAGGCGTACGAGGTGTTCTCCCGCGCCGGTGACACGGGCGCGCTGAAGGTCGTACTGGGCGGGCCGCGCCACGACGACCTGGCCGTTTCGAACCCTTCGCGCGTCCAGAAGGCCTGACGGCCCGGGTGCGGCACGTCGCGGGGGCCGGTCGGCCCCCGCGTCTGATCCCGTCGGCCCTGCCCCCACGGACGTCCCACGGGGTGACTCTGAAGTGCGGACCCCTTCCGGTTCCGCTCCCGAAGGGGTGATCCACCATGCCTCGATCCAGATCTCGGCCCCTCGACCCCGGCCATCCGTCCCCCGCCCTGCGCACACCGTCGGGACGCGTCGCCCCCGCGAGCCAACGAATGCCCCGCAGGCACTCCGTGTGGCCGACAGTCGGTACCGCCGTGCGGAGGTTTTGCCTCCGCACGGCGGTACCGACTGCCGACTACACGGCTTTTGACGCTCCGTTCGGCTGAGGAGGGCGGGGGATCGTCGTAGCGAGCTCTGCGATGGGCGGTGCCTGGACCGGAGCGGCGGTGGCGGCCGCGGTTTCGCGGGCGAGGAAGGCGCCGAGTTCGCCGATGGTGCTCATGAGCGGTGCGGGGAAGACCACGGTGGTGTTCTTGTCGACGCCGATCTCCACGAGGCTCTGCAGATTGCGCAGTTGCAGGGCGAGGGGGTGGGCCATCATCGTGTCGGAGGCGTCGCCGAGCGCGGCGGCGGCCATCGATTCACCCTCCGCGTTGATGATCTTGGCCCTCTTCTCCCGTTCGGCCTCGGCCTGGCGGGCCATCGCGCGCTTCATGCTGTCGGGCAGCTGGATGTCCTTCAGCTCGACCAGGGTGACCTCGACGCCCCATTCGGCGGTGGTGACGTCGAGGATCTCGCGGATGTCGAGGTTGATGCGGTCGGTCTCCGACAGGGTTTCGTCGAGGGTGTGCTGGCCGACGACCTTGCGCAGGGTGGTCTGCGCGATCTGGTTGATGGCCGGGCCCACGCTCTCGATCGCGATGACCGACTTCACGGCGTCGACGACGCGGAAGTAGGCGACCGCCGAGACATCGACGCTGACATTGTCCCGGGTGATGATGCCCTGGGACTGGATGGGCATGGTGATGATCCGCAAGGACACCCGGTGCAGGACGTCCGCGAACGGCACGATGACCCGCAGGCCCGGCGCGCGGGTCCCGGTGAGCCGGCCGAAGCGGAACAGCACGCCCTGCTCGTACTGCTTGACGATCTTCAAGGCCATCGGCAGCCCTATCAGGGCAACGACGGCCAGGGCGATCAGCGCGAAGATCAGGACTTCCATGAAGGTGCTCCTCAAGAAGTGCGGGGGCGGAGCGAGGGAATGACCCGGGTCCGTCCGCAGGACTCGGCACCTCTGCGCTCGGGGGCGGCGAGCCTGCCTCCTTCCATGCTCGCGCGGTGCGAGTGGGGCGGGCAGGGGCCGAACGGTCCACACCCTGGATCAGCGGGGTGCGTCCTCGGTACCGCGGTCCAGTGGAGCGGTGCGGGTGCGGGTGCGGGTGGGGGTGTCGTCGGAGTGGGCCGTGAGCCGGTCGGTGACCGCGACCACGCCGTCCAACTGTCCGGCGAGACGGAGTGCGATGGGGATCTGGCTGCTCGCGGGCAGGCGGCCGGCCAGGGTGACGACCCCGTCCACTACGCTCACGCTCACGGCGTCGGCGCCGATGCCCATCGTGCCCGCCAGCACGTCCTCGACCAGTACACGGCGTATCTCGTGGTCCGGCCGGAGGAACACGCGCAGCAGGTCCCGGCGGGTCACGATGCCGACCAGACGGTCCTCGTCGTCGATCACCGGCAGCCGCGTGACGCCGCGTCGGGTGATGAGGCGGGCGGCCTCGGTGACCGTCTGTTCGGCATGGATCGTGACGGCCGGCGCGGTCATCAAGTCCTGAGCGGTGAGATGGTCTTGGACGAGCAGATCAGTCCGCGAAACGACTCCGAGGACGCGCTCGTCCGCGTCCACGACCGGCACGCCGCCGATGTCGTGCTCGACGAGCAGCGCGGCGACGTCGGTGGACGGTGTCCTTCCGAGGACCGAAACGACCTCGTCAGTCATCAGGAAGCCGACCTTGGCATGCTTCATGTGCGGCCCTCCTGTCGGCATTGGGCCAGTGAGAGCACCTTGCGGAGCGGCCCTCATCAGCCACCATCCGCCCCGTACGCCCGCGGTGCGAGGGGCCGAACGGTCCTGTGTCAGGCCTGATCGGTCCCCCTGCGGTGCGCGGCCGGTGAGGCGGTGCGGGGTGGGCAAGGGACCTTCGGTCCCTTGACTGACCCTTGCGGCCCGTTCCTCGCGCGGGCTCGGGCTGCAGTGTGAAGGCACTCCCCGACGCTGTTCGACAGAGGAGGAAGCCATGGAAGGCTCCGCCCCACACCAGCCCGGAGGCCCTCGAAGAGGCCGCGGTCCGGGCGCGTGAGCGCCACCCCGGGACGGAACCGGCGCTGACCCGCGAGGTGCTCACCGGGCACCCGGTGGAGTGCCTCGCCGAGGCGGCTGAGGATGCCCTGGCCCTGGCCCTGGCCCTGGCCCTGGCCCTGGCCCTGGCCCTGGTCGTGGACCGGCGGGGCAGGGGCGGTTGCACGGGCATCCGGCTCGGATCGGTCGTCCACGGGCGGCTGCACCGTGCCCACTGCCCTGTCGTCACTGTCCCGGGCAGGTGAACGGGGGCCAAGCCCTCGCTCGTGGGCAACAGCCTGACCGGATTCGCCACGGCTCGACCCCTCATGCCCGTCACCCAGGGCTTCGACCATGACCGGCCGCGGGCAGGGGGGACTACGCTGAAGGCCGGGCTGGTGCGCAGAGCCCCTCGATGCCGGTGGAGGTGTCCATGGTCGAGGACGATCGCGACGCGCCGGCGAGCCGGATTCCGCAGCCGAGACTGGACGCGCTCCAGGCAGAGATCACCGACGCGCGGGGTACCCGTGACCGGCTGACAGGCCTGCTGGAAGCGGTCATGTCGCTGGGGCAGGAACTGGACCTGGCCCAGGTGCTGCGCGGCATCGTGGAGGCCGCGGTCGTCCTCGTGGACGCGGAGTACGGTGCGCTGGGCGTGGTGGGGGAGGACGACGAGAAGCTCGCCGAGTTCCTCCCGGTGAACATCAGCGACCAGCTCCGGGCGCGGATCGGAGCCCTGCCCACCGGCCACGGCCTGCTGGGCGAGCTGATCAGGCACCCGCGGCCCCTGCGTCTGGGAGATCTCTCGGAACACCCGGCCTCCGCCGGCTTTCCGGAGCACCACCCGCCGATGCGTTCCTTCCTCGGCGTACCGATCCGGGTCCGGGGCGAGGTGTTCGGCAATCTCTACCTGACGGAGAAGCGGGGCGGGAGGGGCTTCGACGCGGAGGACGAGGGGGTCCTGTCCACCCTCGCGATTGCCGCCGGTGTCGCCGTGGACAACGCCCGTTTGTACGAGGAGGTCCGACTTCGGGAGCGCTGGCTGGAGGCCGGCTCGGACTTCACGAGCGCGTTGCTGTCGGGCTCCTCCGAGATCGAGGTACTGGAAGGCATGCTCGAGCGGGCCAGGGACATCATCTCCGCCGAGATGTGCGTCTTCTACCAGGTGGGGCCCAGCGGCGAGCTGCGCGGGTCGTTGGCCCTGGGGGAGGGGGCGGAGGCGCACCGCGGGATCGTGCTGCCCGGCGGCGAGGGGATCCTGGCCGCCCTCGCCCTGGCACGGGACGGTCTGGTCACCTTGGGCGACGTGGCCACCGATGCCCGGATCGCGGCGCAGCCGGACGCCTGGACGGGCTTCGGGCCGGCTGTAGCGGTCATGGTGGGCACACGGGCAAAGCTGAGGGGCGTGCTGATGCTGGCGAGGCGTACCGGTCGGCGGGCGTTCGCCGGGGCCGAGGTCGCGCCCCTGCCCGGCTTCGCGGGGCAGGCCGCCCTGGCGCTGGAGCTGGCGGACCGGCGCCGGGACAGTGAGCAGGTGAGCTTGCTGGAGGACCGTGACCGGATCGCCCGCGACCTGCACGATCTCGCGATCCAGCGGCTCTTCGCGACCGGGATGACGCTGCAGAGCGCCCGGCGCTTCGTGGAGCACCCTGAGGCGTCCGAGCGGCTGAGCCGGTCGATCGACGACCTGGACGAGACGATCAAGATCATCCGTACGACCATCTTCGGCCTCCGCGACCACGAGGCGGCGGGCAGCCCGAGGCTCCGGGCCCGCGCGGTGCGCGCCGTGGGCGCGGCGGCGGCGGTACTGGGCTTCGCCCCCGCCCTGCGCATGGAGGGACTGATCGACACGGATGTGCCAGTGCCGGTCGCCGACCACGTGGTGGCCGTGCTGGGCGAAGCCCTGACCAACGTGGCCCGGCACTCGCGGGCGGCGCGGGCGGAGGTCGGGATCGTCCTGGCGGACGGCGTGCTGGCCGTGACGGTGAGTGACGACGGGGTGGGTTTCACGGACGGTGGCCGTCGAAGCGGTCTGCGCAACCTCGCGGAGCGCGCCGAAGCCTGCGGGGGCGGACTGTCCGTCTCACCGCGTCCGAACGGTGGCGGAACCCTTCTGGAATGGCGGATCCCGATTGAACCTGCTCCGTGAGCGCGGGCCTCAGTGGCCGATGTCGTCGTGCTCGCGGACCTCGGCGGCGATGACGGCGGCCTGGACGCGGCGTTCGACGCCCAGTTTGGCGAGGAGCCGGGAGATGTGGTTCTTGACCGTCTTCTCGGAGAGGAAGAGACGTTTGCCGATCTGCCGGTTGGTGAGGCCCTCGCCGATGAGCTCGAGTACGGCGCGCTCGCGTTCGGAGAGGACCGTCAGCCGCTCGTCCCCGGGCGGCTTCCCGGCGGTCGGGCCCCGGAGCGAACTCATCAGGCGGGCGGTGGTCGCCGGGTCGAGCATCGACTGCCCCGTCGCCACCGTCCGTACGGCGGCGACCAGGTCCGAGCCCTTGATCTGCTTCAGTACGTACCCCGCGGCGCCGGCCATGATCGCGTCGAGGAGGGCGTCCTCGTCGTCGAAGGACGTCAGCATGAGACAGGCCAGGTCCGGCATGCGCGAGCGCAGCTCGCGGCAGACGGTGATTCCGTCGCTGTCAGGCAGACGGACGTCGAGCACCGCGACGTCGGGCCGCAGGGCGGGCCCCCGGGCCAGGGCCTGGGCGGCCGTGCCCGCCTCGCCCACCACCTCGATGTCGGGCTCGGAATCCAGCAGGTCGTGCAGGCCGCGGCGGACGACCTCGTGGTCGTCGAGGAGGAACACCCGGGTGGGCGCCGGGGCGGCAGCTGGTGCATCGGACATCCACGCCACACCCTCGGGTCGGGATACGTCTGGGGACAATTGTCTCAGATACCGCTTCCGCTGCCGTGGGGCGCGTACAGGTCGAGGAGCCGGACGTGGGTGGAGACGAGCCGGTGGGCGAGCACCTGACCCACCCACTGCCACATCGCGGAGGCGAGCGCGGGGTCGGCGTCCATCAGCTCGCGCACGGCGGCGGCGTCGAACTCGTCGGTGCGCACGGGCGTCTTGGCCTCGGCGCCGAAATGCCAGGTGTAGGGGCGGAACAGCCAGGACCAGCCGACGAGCTCGCCAGGACCGACCGTCTCGACCACCGCGGCCTGCCGTCCGGGAACGTGCACGTCCATGCCGACGTTCCCCGACCGGATGACCCAGAAGTGGCTGGTGTGCCCACCCTGGTTGAACATGCGCGCGCCGGCGGGGAAGTCCGCCCGGTGGGCGAGGGCCAGCAGGCTGCCGCGTTGGTCCGGGGAGAAGGCGTGGTCGAAGCGGTTGGGGGAGGAGGTGAGCCGGTGAGGGGAAGAGGTGCTCATGGCGGTTCTCCGTTCGGGTCCGCTTCCACTCTCCGTCGGTGGCGGCCGGCCCGGAAAGGGCCGTTCGGTACCTTTCCGGACCTGTGCGGCCCACCCGTACCGACTCGGGCGGATGATCAGTAGGGCCAGGACCAGTCGGCGACCTCCGGCAGGTCCGTTCCGTGGGCGCGGATCCAGTCGTGGTGGCGGATCCGCTGATCGTCCATGCGCTGGCGCAGGGCCGCCGCCCGGCCGGCGAGGCCGGGGACGCGGTCGATGACGTCCGTGACGAGCCGGTACCGGTCGAGGTCGTTGCGCACGACCATGTCGAAGGGCGTCGTGGTCGTGCCGGACTCCTTGTAGCCGCGCACGTGCAGGTGCGGATGGCCGGTCCGGCGGTAGGCGAGGCGGTGGATCAGCCACGGATAGCCGTGGTACGCGAAGACGACCGGCCGGTCGGTGGTGAAGAGAGCGTCGTACTCCGTGTCGGTCATCCCGTGGGGGTGCTCTCCCCTTGGCATCAGGCGGGCGATGTCCACGACGTTGACCACACGCACGGCCAGCGAGGGGAGGTGCTCGCGCAGCAAGGCCGAGGCAGCCAGGACCTCCATGGTGGGTACGTCCCCGGCGCAAGCCAGCACGACATCCGGTTCGCGGGTCCCGTCGTCCGTGCCGGCCCACGCCCAGATCCCGGCGCCCCGCGCGACATGTGAACGCGCCTCGTCCATGTTCAACCAGTCGAAGCAGGGCTGCTTGCCCGCGACGATCACGTTCACCTGGTCACGGCTGCGCAGCGTGTGATCGGCCACCACGAGGAGGGTGTTGGCGTCCGGCGGCAGGTAGACGCGTACGACGCCCGGGCTCTTGTTGAGGACGTGGTCGACGAATCCGGGGTCCTGGTGGGAGAAGCCGTTGCTGTCCTGGCGCCATACGTGCGAGGTGAGCAGGTAGTTGAGAGAGGCGACGGGCGCGCGCCAGCTCAGCTCGCGCGCGCTCTTCAGCCATTTGATGTGCTGGGCGACCATGGAGTCGACGATGTGGGCGAAGGCCTCGTAGGTGGAGAACAGGCCGTGGCGGCCGGTGAGGAGGTATCCCTCCAGCCAGCCCTGGCAGACGTGCTCGGAGAGGATCTCCATGACCCGGCCATCGCGGGAGAGGTTCTGGTCGGTGGGCTCCGTCAGGCCCTGCCAGGCCTTGCCCGTCACGTCGTACAGGTCGTCGAGGTGGTTGCTCGCCGTCTCGTCCGGCCCGACGACCCGGAAGTCTCGTCGTCCGGCCGTGTCCCTCATGACCTGTGCGAGGTAGTGGCCCAGGACGCGGGTCGGCTCGTGCAGGGTACTGCCCGGCTTGTCCACGGGGACGGCCCATGCATCCAGTCCGGGCAGGGGGAGCGAGCGCAGCAGTCGACCGCCATTGGCGTACGGGCTTGCGCCGAGGCGGCGCTCGCCCTCCGGTACGCAGGCCAGGACCTGTGCCGTCGGGCGGCCGTCGGCGCCGAAGAGTTCCTCGGGCCGGTAGGAGCGCATCCAGCATTCCAGCTGCCGCAGGTGTTCGGGGTTCTCGCGGACCCCGGCGAGCGGCACCTGGTGAGCGCGCCAGGTGCCCTCGACGGGTTGCCCGTCGACGGTCGCCGGTCCGGTCCAGCCCTTGGGCGTCCGCAGGACGATCATCGGCCACCGTGCCCGCTCACTGCCCGGATCCGTTCCGGCAGAGCGCGCTTGCCGCTGGATGGCGTGGATGCGGTCGACGGCCTGGTCCATGGCTCTGGCCATGGCCGGATGGACGAGGGAGGGGTCACTGCCGGAGACGTAGAGGGGGTCGTACCCGTAGCCGCGCAGCAGCGCGTCGAGCTCGGCCTCGGGGATCCGTGAAAGCACCGTCGGGTTGGCGATCTTGTACCCGTTGAGGTGCAGGACCGGCAGTACGGCGCCGTCGTGGACCGGGTCCAGGAATTTGTTGGAGTGCCAGGAGGCGGCCAGCGGGCCCGTCTCGGCTTCCCCGTCGCCGATGACGCACGCAACGAGCAGGCCGGGGTGGTCGAAGGCGGCCCCGTACGCGTGGGCCAGTGAGTAGCCGAGCTCGCCGCCCTCGTGGATGGAGCCCGGTGTCTCCGGTGCTACGTGACTCGGCACTCCGCCGGGGAAGGAGAACTGGCGGAACAGCTTGCGCATCCCGTCCGTGTCGCGGCCGATGTCCGGGTAGGTCTCGGTGTACGTGCCCTCCAGCCAGGAGTTGGCGAGGACGGCCGCCCCGCCGTGGCCGGGTCCCCAGACGCACAGGGCCTCCAGGGAACGCTCCTTGATCACCCGGTTCAAGTGGGTGTGGACGAGGTTCAGGCCGGGGGCGGTGCCCCAGTGGCCGAGCAGCCTGGGCTTGATGTGGTCCGGCCGCAGGGGTTCTGCGAGCAGGGGGTTGTCCATGAGGTAGATCTGGCCGGCGGCCAGATAGTTCGCGGCACGCCAGTGGGCGTCCAGCTCCGCGATCCGGTACGTGGTCGTCATGAGCGCTCCTTCGAACCGCAGGCCGGGGCATGGCCGGTTGAGCCGATGCTTGGACCGTGCTCCCCTAGGCCGGGGGGCGGAAGGGCAGGACCGGCCCCTGCATGGGGCCGGTCGGTCCCTTGTGCGACAACGGCCGCATGGAGTGTGGGCCTCCCGCGCAGTGAAGAGGCCCGCAGCGAGGCCGATGGCACAGTTCAGGGGCTTGAGCGGCTCCGGTCAACCAAGATGGCTTGCCCCGACTTGGGTCCTGCCGGTGAGGGTCCGCACGGTGCCGAGGAAGCGCAGTGGAGCGGGGCCGCCCCGGATATGGCCAGCCTTCCTGCAGCGGGGGAACCGGCCTTCGCCGTCATACCCGAGAGAGGGCCGCAGGGGTCCGACCGGCCCCGGTAGGGGACCGTCCGGCCCTGTGCGTGCACCGGCGGCGGGTACAGCCTGAGGTTGACGCCCAGTGCGTCGCCAAGTTCCTGTCCCTGCTACGAACCGCAAGGGTGTGACGATCATGGGAGAGACCACCGCAGATGCGTCCCCGATCAAGGTTCCGGCTGCCCGGGGTGACCTCGGACGGCGCGTGACCGCCCGCCGCGAAGAGCTGGGAATCACGCGTGAGGAACTCGCAGAGCGCTGTGGGGTCGCCGCGTCGTACATCGCCTACGTGGAGGAGCGGGCGGCGGCGCCCAGCATGGGCATGCTCGTGGGTCTCGCGGACGGGCTGGGGACCACCGTTGCCGAGCTGACCGGGAGAACGACCGACAGCCCTCCCGGCATGGGGACCGCGATGCGTGATTCCGCGTCGACGGTGCTGAGCGAGGCCGAGTGTCGCCGCCTGCTCTCCACCCACGGCATCGGCCGGGTCGGGTTCTCCGGCATGGAAGGACTTGCCGTCTTTCCCGTCAACTACGTCGTTGTGGGAAATGAGATCGCGTTCCGCACGGCGGCCTACTCGCGCCTCGCCGAGGCGACAGGGACCGAGGTCGCCTTCGAGGTGGACCACATCGACGACGCGATGCGCGAAGGCTGGAGCGTCATGGCCGTCGGCGAGCTCTCCGGCGTCACGGACGGCGAGCGCGTCAGCCACCTGTACTCCGTCGCCCGCTCGCTCCCCTGGGCCGGCGGACCCCGTACGCACTGGATGTCCGTGACCCCCACCCGGATCACCGGCCGCCGTGTGGGATCCGGGTGAGCACCCCGCGCGCCGTCGTCTTCGACACCGATGGGGTACTCCTCGACTCGGCGCGGCTGCACACCGCGGCCTGGAAGACCGCCTTCGACAGCTGTCTGGTCGCCGGGCCGCGTCCGGGAAGGGGCGGCAGCCTCCCTTCGATGCGGACCGTGACCGCCAGTGGGTCGACGGCAAGCCCCGGCTGGACGGGGCTTGCTCCTTCCTGAGCTCCCGTGGCATCGACCTGGTGGAGGGTACGGACGCTGCCGGACTGGGACTGGCGGGCAAGCCGGACCCCGCCTTGTTCCTCGAAGCGGCCGTACGGCTAGGGGTGGACCCGGCCCGCTGCGCGGTGGTGGAGGATGCCCTCGCGGGGGTCGAAGCAGGTCGGCGCGGCCGCTTGGGCCTCGTCATCGGCCTCGACCGGACTCCGGCGACTGGCTGACGCGTTCAGTGGCCGGTGGGGGTGACCAACGGCTCGCCGGCGGCGGCGTCGTTGTTGAAGATCACATGGGTGTCCGGCGACGCGTTGGAGAGGGTCACCAGGCCGATCGCGCAGACGACGGCCACGATGAGGAGCACCATCGACCTCCTCGCCCCGGGAAACGGACACCCGGCGCACTGGTGAACGCGCGACTGCCGGAGCATTAACTGGGATCACGCAGACGGCCGATCACCAGAACCACGTGCAGGACGGGGCATGCCCATGGCGACAGACCAGGGGCGCCTCAGACGAAGCCGCCGGCGGTGACTCCGGTCCGCGTGATCATCGGCTTGTGCCTGTTCGCGCCGTTCGGGGCGATGTTCTGGGTCGGTTCGTACGCGAAGGTCGAACCCATGCTCGGCGGAGTCCCCTTCTTCTACTGGTACCAGATGGCGTGGGTCCTGATCTCAAGCGCGCTGACCCTGACCGCCTACACGTTGTGGAAGCGCGACCGGACGTCCCGCCCGACCAGGACGCGGAACGGGCCGCATCGAGACGAAGAGGGCCGCCGGCCCGGCAACTGATCCACCCCGCCCCGACCGACGCCCGCCGACGGGCTCCCTGACCGGGAGTCCGCGGCGGGCTTTTGCTTTGAGGTTCGTCAGGCGAGGGCCAGGGGGAGGGTGGTCAGGCCTCGGGTGAGACGGGTTCGGCGCCAGGTCAGGGATTCCGCGGGGATGGCCAGGCGGGTGTGCGGGAAGCGGGTCAGCAGGGCGCGGAGGGCGATTTCGGCCTCGGCGCGGGCCAGGGGGGCGCCCGGGCAGCGGTGGATGCCGTGGCCGAAGGAGAGGTGGCCGCCGGCGTCGCGGTCGAGGTCGAGACGGTGCGGGTCGGGGAACGCCGCAGGGTCGCGGTTCGCGGCCCCGGGGGCGATGAGCACCGGGAAGCCCGCCGGGATGTCGACCCCCCCGACGCGCAGGTCCTCCGTGCTGTGACGGAAGGTGGCCACGCTCACCGGGGAGTCGAAGCGGAGCAGTTCGTCGAGGGCGCCGGGGATCAGGTCCGCATCCCGGCGCAGGCGGTCGTACGCCTCCGGGTGCCGGAGCAGGGTCAGGACGGCGTTGCCGATGAATTGGGTGGTGGTCTCGTGCCCGGCGACCAGGAGGAGGGCGGCCAGGGAGACGGTCTCGTCCCGGTCGAGGCCGCCCTCGTCGCAGTCACGCAGGAAGGCGTGGAGCGGGCCGTCGCCGGGGTTCGCGCGGGCCGTGTCGATCATGTGGGTGAGGTAGTCGCCGATGTGGTGCGACGCGGCGTCGATGCGGGCGGTGTCGGTCGCGTCGAAGAGGTCGTGGGACCGGGCGGCGAGGGTGGCGCGGTCGGCCTCGGGCACGCCCAGCAGTTCGCAGACGACGGTGACCGGCAGGGGTACCGCCAGGTCCGCCACCAGGTCGATGTCCGTGCCCGGTCGCCACGTGGTCATGAGGTCGTCCACGACGCGGGTGATGAACGGGCGGAGTTCCCGAACGCGTCCGGTCGTGAACATCCGTGTCGCCACCCGCCGGTGGCGGGTGTGCGCGGGTGGGTCGCTCGCCAGCATGTTGCGGGAGATCGCCGGGTGCAGGTCGCGGTTCGAGGGCCGGTCGGCGAAGAAGCGGGCCGTGTCCTTGGACAGGCGGGGGTCGGTGAACGCCTCGCGGGCCTCGGGGTGGCCGGTGATCAGGTACGCGTGGTGTCCGCCGGAGCCGGTGGGGACCCGTTGGACGGGGCAGCCCCCGCGCAGCCGGTCGTAGGTGGGGTAGGGGTCGGCGAAGAAGTGCGGGTCGCGCAGGGGGTCCTGCCGCGGGGCGGTCACGAGGCGGCGCCCGCGGTCTCGGGTGCCGGGCACCGCGCGTAGGCGTCCGCCACGAGCAGCAGCCACGCGGTCTCCGCCGGGAGGTCGCCCTTGCGGGAGCGGGTGCCGGCGGCGGGCGGGGCCTCGTCGCCGTCGAGGGGGAGGCCCGCGCGCTTCGCGTGGACGGCCGCGGCGATGACCGCCGCCTCCACCTCGGCGTCGCCCTCGGGAGTGTCGGCCGTGCCCCGGCGGGCGACCTCGGCGGCCGCGGCGTCCCGTACCGACGTTCGACGGTACCGGCGCAGGGCCAGCACGCAGTCGTTGATCTCGATGACCCGGCGGTGGAGGTGGAAGTCGAGGTCGTGGATGTCGGCCCCGGTGTTGCCCGGGTCGAGCACGACCTCGGGGACCGCCGAGGTGACCTCACGCCACAGGGGTTCCAGTGCGGTGAACGAGTTCCGTTCCCAGCGACGGCGGCGCAGTTGGCTGAGCGGCCACAGCAGGGCGGGGAGGGTGAGGCCGACGGTGATGAGGAGGACGGCGACGGCGGGCGCGGTCACGCTGAACGTGCAGCGGACGGGGGTCAGTGGCGTCGAGCACCGGGCGTGGTCGGGTACGAGCCCCAGTCCGAGGCCGATGGAGACCAGGGCGAAGAGCTTGTACGCGGCGTAGACGAGGGCGAAGCCGCAGCCGATCGAGGTCGTGCGCAGGCCCCAGCGCTGACTGCGGCGGGTCGAGCGCTTGGACTGGGCCCAGGTCTGCAGCAGGAAGTCCTTGGCCGTGTACCCCAGGTAGGAGATGTAGATGAGCACGTAGCACGCGTACAACGCCGGGTTTCGGCCGGCGAGTTGTTCGGCGAGGAAGAAGGCGGTCATGCCGGCGACGGAGAGCGCGAGGGCGATGACGCGCAGCCGGATCTGCCGGTGGGCCCGTGCGCGGTCCAGATTGAGCTGGAAGAGGAAGGCGAGGACCGAGGTGGCCGCCGTCAGGGTGAAGGTGTTGCTGAGGAGTCGGGCGACGTGCGGGACCACCGATTCGACCGCGCGCTCCACGGCGGGGGCGTAGGAGGCGAAGGCGAGGGCGAACGAGGTCAGCAGCGCCGCCATCGCCCAGGTGCCCGTGGGGCGGTGTCCGCCGCGTCCTCGCGCCACCCAGTACGCGGCGAAGCACAGCAGCACGACGGCCGTGCCCGTGAAGAGGATGTTGATCATTTCCGGTGGCGTTTCTTCCTGTGGGGCTTGGCGAACAGCGCGTCCCAGCTCTCGGCGCCGCTGGCGGGCCGGCTCGACGGGCTTTCGCGTCCCCGGTACATGAGTTGCCGGATCACGCTGGCCATCACCTCGGCCTCGCGTTCGTCCTCACTGGTGTAGCTGGTGCGGCCGGACATGCGCCGGACGAGGGTGGGGTCGAACCCGATCGCGCGCAGGGTGTCCTGGTCCAGTTCCAGACTGCCGGGGTGGTCGCAGATGATGTGGCTGATCTCGTGGGCGAGGATGTGGTTCTGGTGGAGGGGGGAGGTGGCCTCCTCGTAGAACAACAGGTCGGCGTCCGGGGTCTCCAGGCGGATGCCGCACGGGGCGTCCGTGGCGCCCAGGGTGCTCAGCGGGCGCAGGATGATGGGGCGTCCGCGTTGTTCGGCCACGGCGTCGCGGAGGTCGCGGGTGCTGAAGCGGTGCGGGAGTCGAAGTGCCTCGACGCGCGCCTCACACGTCGCGCGAAGCTGCTCAAGGTCCATGTCCTCACTCCGGTGACGCCGGGCGCGGGTGGTCGGCCGGGGCGAACCTTCCCCTGTGAGCCCGCTACGCGCGCCCCCATGCTGACATGATCGCGGCTCCGCTTGGCGGGCGGGGTGGGGCGGGGCCGTGTGCGTCGCCGCCCGGCGCGCGGTTCAGTCGTCGAGGTCGAGGTCCTGCGCGGGGTCGTCGGTGGTGAGCCCTTCGAGCTTCCGGGCTTGTTCAATGACGGTGGACAGCATCTTCAGGCTGTCGACGCTCAGGCCGTTGGCGCGCAGGGCCACCTTGCGGACGTCCTGATCGCGCATGGCGGCGAGGAGGCCTATCTCGGCCTTGGTGCGTTCGGCCGCCGCGCTGTCGACGAAGTAGCCCGCCGGGACGCCGAAGAAGTCGGCCAGGGCCTTGATGGTGTGTCGCGTCGGGTTCCGCTTGGCGCCGGTGCGCAGTTGCTGGATGGCGCTCGCCGTCACCCCGCGCCCCTCCCCGGTCGCGGCCTTGCGGATTCCCTCGGCGACCTCCGCGTAGGTGTAGGGCCCCCGGGAAGGGGGGTGCACCTCCCGGAAGAGGTGGTCCAGGAGTTGGGCGAAGCTGGGCGACTGTTCGTCCTCCACGTACACGACCTCCTTGGCAGGTGATGCCGAGTCTTTGCCCACCACAGTGTTTCTCGAAGCCCATCGGGCTGGCCCCGGCAACACTTTGGTTGACGCCGGATAGTCACTCTGGTGTACGTTACCAATGCTTCGTCGCCACTGGAGTGTCGAGGGACACGTGGTGGAGGCGCGGGCCGGGCCGGGTCGAGCTGCACGGGGGTGAGCTCGGCCGACGGCACGGAGCGCCGTGGCCGCGTCGACGGGGCCGGGCCGGCGGGGCGGGAGGCGCTCTGCCGCTGCCGTCGCTTTCCGTCCTATGATCGCCACTCCGCGTACGAGGGGGGCTCGGCATGGGGGCAGGCGGGGCGGGATCGCAGCGGGCGCAGGAGGCGCGACGGCAGGAGCGGTTGCTCCGGGAACAGTGGCAGGCCGCCCGTCGGCAGGCGCTGAGGTGGACAGCGGTCGGCGAGGGCGAGCGGCGGGTTCTCGCGCAGCTGTTGGTGCTGACCGCGCGCGGGTGGCGCTTGCTCGTCGATGGGCAAGGGGCGGCCACGACGAGGACCGCCAACGCGGACGTGCTGCTGGTGGGACCCGGCGGTGTCTTCGTCCTCGACGTCACGACCGGCGGCGAGCCCACCGAGGGGCAGGCGGCCAAGCTGCTCGCCGCCACCAAGGCCGCCGAGAGCGCGGTGGCGTCCCTCGGGATGTCGCCCGTGGCCGTCCAGCCCGTCATGGTGTTCGCCGGACGGCGCTTCGACGCGGGACTCGGCCGGATACGGCTCCTGGGTGAGCACGAGATCGGTCCCGTGCTGCTGTCGCAGCGGCACCGGCTGCGGGCGGAGTCGGTCCGTGCGATCGCCGATCATCTCGAGCGGGTGTTCCCGGACCACGTGGGGTCGGCGGTCGACCAGCAGCCGTCTTCTGCGCCCGAGCCGCACCGACAGGGCGCTCCGGACGGGCTGTTCGATCTGGAAGGGCTGCGTGACGCGGCCCTGGAGGGCGCGCTGCGCGCGCCGATCGAGCAGTGGATGACCTTCCTCCACCCCGACCAGGTCGCACTGGTGCGCCGCAACTGGTCGGGCCCGGCCCGCATCAGCGGGCCGGCGGGTACCGGCAAGACGGTTGTCGCCCTGCACCGTGCGGCCCACCTGGCCCGGCGGACCACCGGCCGCATCCTGTACGTCACCTTCGCCAACAACCTGCCCCGGGTGCAGAGCACCTTCCTCAGGACCATGGCTCCGGCCGTCGCCGACCGCGTGGACTTCCGCAGCCTGCACTCCTGGGCGCAGGAGTTCCTGCAGGAGCGGGGCGTACCGGTGCGGCTGCACGGAGACAAGGCGGAGACCGCCTTCAGCCTCGCCTGGAAGAACGTCGGCCGCGAAAGCCGACTGGTCGAGCTCGACCCGGCACCGACCTACTGGCGCGAGGAGATCGACTACGTCATCAAGGGGCGGGGTCTCACCAGCTTCGCGGAGTACGCGACCGTCAACCGGCGGCGCCGCAGGGCGAGCCTGCACCGGACGCACCGGCAGTCGGTGTGGGAGCTGTACGAGGCGTACGAATCGCTGCGCGGCGAGCGCGGGGTCCACGACTTCAACGACGTCCTCTCCTTGGCCCTGGCCGAAGCGACACGCCGGCCCGAACGGCCCCCGTACGCGGCCGTCATCGTGGACGAGGTCCAGGACCTCACCCTGGTCGGAGTGCGCCTCCTGCACGCACTCGTCGGTGACGCGCCCAACGGCCTGCTGCTCGTGGGCGACGGCCAGCAGACCGTCTATCCGGGTGGTTTCCGCCTGAGCGACGCGGGCATCGACATCCGCGGCGACCGCGGTCAGGTGCTGCGCACCAACTACCGCAACAGCAAGCAGATCCTGGACGTGGCCCTCGCCGTCGTGGCCGACGACGCGTTCGAGGACCTCGACGGCCTGCGCACTCCCGGCCGCCGCGATGTCGATCTCACCTACCACGACGGGGACGTCGTGCGCGTCACCCGGCCCACGGTGGACGCCCAGGACAGGGCGCTCCTGGACGCCTTGCGCTCCCTGCCCGAGGGCGCGCCGGCCGACACCGCCCTGCTGTGCCCCTCCATGCGTGCCGTCGGCCACTACCAGCGGCTGCTCACCCAGGCGGGCATCCCGGTCTGCCAGTTGGAGCACTACGACGGCCACGCCGTGGACGCGGTGAAGCTGGGCACCTATCGCCGGGCCAAGGGCCTGGAGTTCAAGAACGTCTTCCTGCCCCAGCACGACGCGGTGTTCGCGAACGGGACGGCGGCCGACGCGGCGGGCGGTACGGAGACGTCGCAGACGGCCCGGGAGCGTGAGGAACTGCTGCGCAGCCGGCTCTTCGTGGCCATGACCAGGGCTCGCGACCTGCTGTGGCTCGGCAGTGTCACCCGTGCCGCCGATGGAGCCGCCCCTGTGCGGGGCGGGGCCGGTCAAAGCTGACAATGGGTGGATTCCCAGGAAAAAGGACCAGTTGATGCACCCGTTCTCGTATGCACCGGCCCAGGACCCGCTGTTCGGCGTGGTCGCTGTCGAACTCGATCACGAGGGCGGGAGTCTCGTCGTGGACGGGGAGGGGATCGTGCGGGTCGAGGTGAGGCGGGCCGCCGGTACGGCGGTGGAGAGCCATGTGCCGATCGGGACGCGGGACCCGGACCGCCTGTCGATGACCGTCGGCGGGGCGGAGGTGTCGTTGCGGCCCGCCAAGGGGTTCCTGACGCGCAAGTCCTACCGGGTGGACGTCGGCGAGTACCGGTTGGTGCCCGACTCGCTCGACGGGAGCAGGCTGATCCGGGACGGAGCGGTCCTCGGGGTCTTCTCGTCGAGCGGGGACGGGCGGGTGTCCGTCGACTGGAAGGGTGAACCGGGCGCCGACGGCGCGGCCGTCGGGTACGCGCTCGCCGCGGCGTTCGGGACGGGAGCCGAGCCGATGTGGAAGCTCACCCTGGACGCGCTGCTGGAGCTGTGGCCGTAAGTCCCCCGGCGCACCGTTTCCGATCAATGCGCGGGGGTGGGGGCCTTTGTCCCGTCGACGGGACGGCACGGGACGGGCGATGCCCGCGCCGACCCGCGCGGCCCGCGTGTGGCGCCGCGTGGCGCCGGAGTGGCGCGACGGTGGGGCGATGGCGCCATCTGGCTCAGGGTGGCACTGCGATGGCGCCGCCTCTGACCTGCGGTTTTATAAGTGGTGGCACATGTGGCGCCAGATTGGCTCGCCATGGCGCCATGTGTGTGTCATGCTGGGGGACATGGACCTCACGCCCTATGTCGCCAGTCTTCGGCACGAGCTCGCGGTGGCCGCCGAAGCGGGTGGCGACGACGCTCGCGCTCTCGCCGAGCGCCTCACCGCGCCGCTAGAGTCGGCAGCCAGACTCACCCTCCTGAACGCCCTGTCGGATGCCATGGGCGAGGTCACCCGGGAGCTCGCTCCGGGCTCGGTGGACGTACGGCTGCGCGGGCTCGAACCCGAGTTCGTCGTGACGGCGCCGCCGAAGGACGAGCCCTTCGTGGCGCAGGGCTACGAGGAAGCGCATGCCCTGCCCGCCGTGCCGCTCGCGCCGGAAGGAGAGGACAGCAGTACCGCACGCATCAACCTCCGACTCCCCGGCCACGTCAAGGCACGTGCCGAGCAGGCGGCCGCGCGGGAGGGGCTGTCGCTCAACGCCTGGCTCGTCAGGGCCGTTTCGGGTGCGCTCGAGCCCGGCGGCGGACGGCCGGGTGACGCGCCGGCCCCCCAGCGCGGCGGCGGCAGGAAGAGCTTCACGGGCTGGGTGAGCTAGCCCCGCCGGAGCACCGTTTCGGCGTGCGAGAGGCCGACCACTCTCGCGTCAATCTTCACGTCCCCGGAGCGGGGGCGATCACCAGACTCACGAGGACGGGACAGCCATGCCTTCTTACGACACCAAGGGACCCATCACCGCGAACATCCACGTCGAGGTCGGTGTCGCCCGGATCAGCGCCGGGGACCGGACCGACGCGGTGGTCGAGATCCACCCGCGCACCGCCGGGGACAAGGACGACCAGCGCGCCGCCGACGAGACCAAGGTCGACTTCTCCGACGGCACGCTGACGGTCCGTACGCCGAAGGCACGCGGGCTGTTCTCCGCCCGCGGCTCGGTCCTGGTCGAGGTCTCGCTGCCGCAGGGTTCGCGGCTCCTCGGGACGCTGGAGATGGGCGACATCAGCTGCAAGGGGACGCTGGGCGAGTGCGAGGTCCGCACCAGCGCCGGCGACATCCGGCTCGACCAGGCCGGTCCGGTGCGGCTGAAGACCCAGCACGGGGACGTGCAGCTCGACACGGCGACGGGCGACGTCGACGTCACGACGGGTTCGGGCGACGTACGGGTCCGCACGATCGGCGGGGACGCCGACATCAAGAACTCCAACGGCAACACGTGGCTGGACGACGTGGCGGGCGATCTGCGGCTGAAGGTCGCCAATGGAAACATCACCGTCGGCCGGGCGCAAGGGTCGGTGACGTCAAAGAGCTCGAATGGCAACGTACGCATCGAGGAAGTGGCGCGCGGCACGGTGGAGCTCCAGACTAAGGCCGGCAACCTCGAAGTCGGGATCCGCCAGGGGACTGCCGCCTGGCTCGACATCAACTCCCAGTCCGGGACGGTCTACAGCACCCTCGGATCCGCCGAAGGCCCCACAGAGGGCGCGGAGACCGTCAAGGTGCACGCGAGGACCAGCCTCGGTGACATCACCATCCAGCGTGCGCACGGCGCCTGACGCCAGAGCTCTGCCTCGCAACAGCTACGAAATGGAGGGGGCACGATGAGTGCCGCGACCGAACAGATGGCCCCGCCCAAGGGGATCAGCGCAGTAGGCCTGCGCAAGTCGTACGGCGAGAAGGTCGTACTCGACGGGATTGACCTGCATGTGCAGGCGGGCACGATCTTCGCGCTGCTCGGTCCGAACGGAGCGGGGAAGACCACCACGGTCCAGATCCTCTCCACGCTCATCGCCGCCGACGGTGGCGAGGCGTCCGTGGTGGGGCACTCGCTGGAGCGGGACGCGGAGGCGATCCGCGGCGAGATCGGTGTCACCGGCCAGTTCGCGGCGGTGGACGGGCTGCTGACCGCCGAGGAGAACATGCTCCTCATGGCGGACCTGCACCACCTGGACCGGGCGGAGGGCAAGCGCCGCACCGCCGAATTACTCCGGCAGTTCGAACTCACCGAGGTGGCCGGCAAGATGGCCTCCACCTTCTCCGGGGGCATGCGCCGCAAGCTGGACCTGGCGATGACCCTCGTCGGCAACCCGAGCCTGATCTTCCTCGACGAGCCGACCACCGGCCTCGACCCCCGCAGCCGCCGCACCATGTGGGCGCTCATCCAGCAGCTGACCGCCCAGGGCGTCACCATCTTCCTCACCACGCAGTACCTGGAAGAGGCCGACCAGCTCGCCGACCGGATCGCCGTCCTCGACAAGGGCAAGATCGTCGCCGAGGGCACCGCGGACGAGCTCAAGCGCCGCATCCCCGGTGGCCACATCCGCCTTCGCTTCGCCGACGAGTACAGCCTCGACGCCGCCGCCCGCCGGCTCGGCCTCGACGAGGGCGCCCGCGACGAGGAGAAGCTCACCCTGCAGATCCCGAGCGACGGCAGCATCCCCGCGCTGCGCGCCGTCCTCGACCTGTTGGAGGGTGCCGGAGTCACGGCGGACGCACTGACCGTCCACACGCCCGACCTGGACGACGTCTTCCTCGCCCTCACCGGTGACGGGTCGCGCCATCACGCGACCACCGTTCCCAGCCCCGCCAACACGGCGCAGGAGGCCCGCCGATGAGCACCACGTACGCGATGCGCGACTCGATGACGATGCTGCGCCGCAACCTCAAGCACGCACAGCGCTACCCCTCGATGACGATCTCGATCGTCGCGATGCCGATCCTGATGCTCCTGCTGTTCGTCTACGTCTTCGGCGGCGCGCTCGGCGCCGGCATCGAACTGCCCGGTGGCGGTACGGGTGACCGAGGCGACTACACCAACTTCGTAGCCCCCGGCATCCTCCTGATGGCGGCCACCGCCGGCGCGGTCTCGACGGCCGTGTCGGTCTGCACGGACATGACCGAAGGCATCATCAACCGCTTCCGGACCATGTCGATCTCGCGCTCCTCGGTGCTGACCGGGCACGTGGTGGGCAATGTCATCCAGACCATGCTCAGCCTGGTCCTGGTCATCGGTGTGGCGCTCCTGGTGGGCTTCCGGCCCAACGCCACCGTCGTCGAGTGGCTCGCCGCCCTCGGCATCCTGGCCCTGCTCGCCTTCGGCCTCAGCTGGCTGTCCGCGGCGATCGGTCTGGGCTCCAGCAGCGTGGAGGCGGCGAGCAACGCGCCCATGCCGCTGACCTTCCTGCCCTTCCTCGGCAGCGCCATCGTCCCGCCGGAGTCCATGCCGGTCGGACTGCGCTGGTTCGCCGAGTACCAGCCCTTCACCCCGATGACCGACACCCTCCGAGGCCTGCTCATGGGTACGGAGATCGGCAACAGCGCGTGGCTCGCGCTCGGTTGGGGCGTCGTCCTCAGCGCCCTCGGCTACTTCTGGGCCCGCTCCGCCTTCAACCGCGAGGCGAAGAACTAACCCTCCCGCACCACGCAAGAACCCGAACGGGGCTGCCCGGCCGACAGGCCGGGCAGCCCCGTTCTTAGTGTTCCCCGGCCCGCCGTCCTGTCGACGGGACAGCGGGAACACAAGGAGCGGGGCGCGGTGGCCGAAAACGCAAGGAGGAATCGCTCACCAGTACCCGTCCGGCAGGGCTGTGCGGGCATTCCTTGCCTCGCTGCTGGGGCCACTCCTACGATCAATTGCGGAAGTGCGGGAAATAGGCCGTGACCGATCCGGCCCGCTGCACCAGCGCACCCGGTACTGCATTCCACTTTCTGATATCTGCTCTCCGCTTTCCGCTTCCACCGAAATCTGCAGAGGGGTCATGGTCATACACACGCGCAGCCACGCAACGGAGACCGGCGCCGGACTGGTCGTCGAAAGTCCCTTCATATGGCGGGCGCGACGGCCCGGACACCGCCACCAACTGATCTGCTTTCCGCAGGCGGGCGGCGGCGCGGGAGCCTTCGCCGACTGGGTGCAGGAACTCCCCGCCGACATCGAGGTCGTCGCGGTGCAGCTGCCCGGCCGGCAGAACCGGATCATGGAGGACCCCGCCACCGAGGTCGGCCCGCTCGTCCGGGCCCTGATGCAGGCCCTGCGGCGCGTCCTGGACGGCCCGTTCTCCTTCTTCGGCCACTCCTGCGGTGCCCTGCTGGCCTTCGAGCTGGCGCTGGCGCTCCAGTCGCGCGGCGGTCCCCGGCCGGCCCACCTGTTCCTCTCCGGCCAGGCCTCGCCCGTGCCCTTCCGTGACCGCCCCCAGCTGCACGGACTTTCCGACGAGGAGTTCCGCGCCGAGGTGCTGCGGCTCGGCGGCTTCGACGAGGAGCTCGCCGGCGACGAGGACGCCATGGACGCCCTGCTGCCGTCCGTGATGGACGACTTCTCGCTCTGGGAGCAGCACGCCATGCCCGTCGACGCGCGGCTGGACGTGCCGATCACCGCACTGGTCGGCGAGTCCGACAGCCGGGCGCCGCTGAACGAGATGGAGACCTGGGGCGCGCACACGGACACCGCCTTCGACCTGCGTGTCTACCCCAGCGGGCATTTCTATCTCTTCGAGCCCGGACTGAGCTCCGAGCTGCTCGAATTCATCGCCGGTACGGTGCTGGAGCCCTAAGCTCCCCAACGGGTCGCACCGCGGGCGGTGCGGTTTTCCGCGGGCAATTCCTGTGTGGCAGCTTTTTCGGGCTTGTCGCACCGCCCGCCGGCTGAGATCAATGAGAAATCAAACCCACGAGATTCCGGTCTTCATGTCCAACCATTGGGGGATGGTCGCTTTGTGCTCGTTCCATGACACGGCGGTGCCGGTGGCGACGATTCCTGAGATGTTCGAGAAGCAGGTCGTCGCCGCTCCGGACGCCGTCGCGCTGGTCTTCGGCGAGACCTCGCTGACCTACCGCGAGGTCGACGCGCGCGCCAACCGCCTGGCGCGGGTCCTGGCCGGACGCGGAGTCGGACCGGAGTCGGTCGTGGGCGTGGCCGCGCAGCGGTCGCCGGAGCTGTGGGTGGCCGTCCTCGCGGTGCTCAAGGCCGGCGGGGCGTACCTGCCGATGGACGCCGCGTACCCCGCGGACCGCCTCCGGTACATGGTGGAGGACTCCGGCGCCCGCCTGGTCCTGGCCGACGCCGCCACCGGCGGCCTGCTGCCCGGACTCCCCGCCCCCGTACTGCTGCTGGACGCCCCCGAGACCGCGGCGGCGGTCGCCGCCGAGGCGGCCGGCCCGCTCACCGACGCGGACCGGATCCGCCCGCAGCGGGTGGCGCAGACCGCGTACGTCATCTACACCTCGGGCTCCACCGGCCGCCCCAAGGGCGTCGCCGTCACCCACAACGGCCTCGCCCCGCTGCTGGCCACGCACGCCGAGCGGCTGAAGGTGAGCCCCGCGAGCAGGGTGCTGCAGTTCGCCTCGCCGAGCTTCGACGCCTCGGTGTGGGAGATGTGCATGGGCCTGCTGTCCGGTGCCACCTTCGTGCTGGCCGACAAGGAGGCACTGGCCCCCGGCGACCCCCTGGCCGACACCATCGCCCGGCACGGCGTGACCCACGTGACGCTGCCGCCCCCGGTGCTCGCCGCGCTGCCCGCCGGGGCCATGGCCTCCGTAGAGACCCTTGTGGTCGCCGGTGACGCCACCACCCCCGAGCTGGTCGCCACCTGGTCGGCCGGCCGCCGCATGATCAACGCGTACGGGCCCACGGAGACGACCGTGTGCGCCACGATGAGCGCGCCGCTGGCCGGCGACGGCCGCGTACCGCCGATCGGACGCTCGATCACCGACACCGACGTGCACGTCCTGGACGACGCGCTCCGCCCGGTGAGCGCCGGAGTGATCGGCGAACTGTACGTCTCGGGCGCCTCGCTGGCCCGCGGCTACCTGGGCCGCCCCGATCTGTCCGCCCAGCGCTTCGTGGCCTGCCCCTTCGCCGGACCGGGCGCGCGGATGTACCGCACCGGCGACCTTGTGGAGCGGACGCCGGAGGGCGAACTCGTCTTCCACGGCCGCGTCGACACCCAGGTCAAGATCCGCGGCATCCGGATCGAGCCGCTCGAGATCGAGGCGGTGCTCAGCGCCCACCCCGGCGTGGCGGACACCGCGGTCCTCCCGTACGAGCGGCGCGGCAGCCGCCAGCTGGTGGCCTACGTCGTCCCCGCGGCCTCCGGCCGCCCCGGCCAGGCGGGCCCGCAGGGCAGCGCCTACGGCAGCATCGCCCTCGACTCCGGCTTCGGCGTCGGCGAGCTGCGCGCCTTCGCCGCCGACCGGCTGCCCGACCACATGGTCCCCGCCGCCTTCGTCCTGCTGGACCGGCTGCCCCTGACCCCGAACGGCAAGCTCGACAAGGCCCGCCTGCCGGAACCCGAGTTCAAGGGCGAGAGCTACCGGGCCCCGCGCACCCCGCAGGAGGAGATCCTCGCGGAGCTCTACGCGAAGGCCCTCGGCGTGGGCCAGGTCGGCATCGACGACGACTTCTTCACCCTCGGCGGCGACAGCATCCAGTCGCTCCAGGTGGTGTCCTGGGCGCGGGCGCGCGGCCTGGTGGTCACCGCCCGCCAGGCCGTCGAGCACCGCACTGTCGCCCGCCTCGCCGAGATCGCCGTCGCGAACGGCCAAGGCGACACCACCGGCCCGGTCCTGGCGGAGCTCGCCGGCGGCGGCACCGGATGGATGCCGCTGCTGCCCGTCGCCCGCTGGATCCGCGACTGGGGCCCCGGCTTCCACCGTTTCCTGCAGGCCATGGTGCTGGAGCTGCCCGAGGGCATCGACCGGGCCGGGCTGGCCGCCACCCTGACGGCCGTGGTGGACCGCCACGACCTGCTGCGTTCGCGCCTCGTCGCCGACGCCGCCGGGGAGGGCGACGGTGAGGCCGACGGCCTGGTCGTCGCGCCCGTCGGCTCCGTGGACGTGGAACCGCTGCTGCGCCGCGTCGAGTGCGACGGGCGCTGGGACGCCGAGTCCTGGCGGGACCTGCTGCTCGGGGAGCTGGAGGAAGCCGCGCAGCGGCTGGACCCGGCGGCGGGCGTCGTCGCCCGGTTCGTCTGGTTCGACGCGCCCGGCGGCGAGGAGGGGCAGGGCGGCGAGGTCGACGAGGGCGCCGGGCGCGGTGGCGCCGGACGGCTCCTGCTGGTCCTCCACCACCTGATCGTGGACGGCGTGTCCTGGCGCATCCTGATGCCCGACCTCGCCACCGCGTGGGAGCAGGTCCGCGAGGGCCGTACCCCCGAACTGCCGCCCGTGGCCACCTCGATGCGCCGCTGGGCGCACGCGCTGGCCGACGAGGCCCTGCGCCCCGAGCGGGTCGCGGAGCTGGACCTCTGGCGCTCGATCGTCGAGGGGCCCGACCCGGTGCTCGGCGCCCGCCGGCTGGACCCGGCCGTCGACGTACGGTCCTCCGTGCACCTCACCCACGTCCGGCTCCCGGTCTCCGTGACCGAGGCCGTGCTGACGGACCTGCCCGCGGCCTTCCACGGCGGTGTCAACGACGGACTGCTGGCCGCACTGGCCCTGGCGCTCGCGCAGTGGCGGCGTACCCGCTCCGTCGACGAGACCTCCGCCCTGATCCGCCTCGAAGGACACGGCCGCGAGGAGGCCGCCGCCCCCGGCGCGAACCTTGCCCGCACACTGGGCTGGTTCACCACCGCCTTCCCGGTGCGCCTCGACCTCGCCGGGGTGGACCTCGACGAGGCCTTCGCGGGCGGGCCGGCCGCCGGCCTGGCCGTCAAGAAGGTCAAGGAGCAGCTCCTCTCCCTGCCCGACAAGGGCATCGGCTACGGCCTGCTGCGCCACCTGAACCCGCAGACCGCCGCCCAGCTGGCCGAACACCCCATCGGGCAGGTCGGATTCAATTACCTGGGCCGCTTCGCCGCCGGCTCCGAACTGCCCGGGAACGCACGGGGGGCGGGCTTCACCCAGGCCCCCGAGGCCGCGGCCATCGCCGAGCTGGCCGAGCTCGACGCCGCGCAGGACCCGCTGATGCCGGCCTCAGCCGAGCTCGACATCAACGCCACGGTCAGCGACCAGCCGGCCGGCCCGGTCCTGAACGCTGCCTTCAGCGCCCCCGGGGGAGTGCTCACCCCGGCGGAGGTACGGGAGCTCGCCGACCTGTGGTGCGCCGCGCTGGAAGGGCTCGCCCGGTACGCGGCCCGGCCCGGCGCCGGCGGCCTGACCCCCTCCGACCTGCCGCTGGTGACCGCGAGCCAGTACGACATCGACGGCTGGGAGCGGCGCTTCCCGGGCCTCACCGACGTCTGGCCCACCACCCCGCTCCAGTCGGGCCTGCTGTTCCACTCGATCTTCGAGGACTCCTCCTTCGACGCCTATCAGGTGCAGTACGCCCTGCACCTGTCCGGGCGGGTGGACGCCGGCCGGCTGCGCGCCGCCGGGCAGTCGCTGCTGGAGCGGCACGCCAGCCTGCGGACCGCCTTCGTGCACAACGCGTACGGGGACCTGGTCCAGCTGGTCCTGGACTCCGTCACCCTGCCCTGGCAGGAGCTCGACCTGTCCGGGCTCGGCGAGGCGGAGCGCACGGAGGCCTTCGAGCGGTTCCTCGCCGAGGACCTGACCACGCACTTCGACCAGATCGCGCCGCCGATGCTGCGCCTGACGCTGATCCGGACCGGCGAGGAGACGTACGAGCTCGTACTCACCGCCCACCACGTGCTGTTCGACGGCTGGTCGGTGCCCCTGCTGATGCAGGACCTGCTCACCTTCTACGGCTCGGCGGGACAGGCCACCGGGCTGGAACCCGCCCGTGACTACCGGGACTTCCTGGCCTGGCTCGCCCGGCAGGACCCCGAGGAGTCCGCCCGGGTCTGGCGCGAGGAGCTCAGCGGGCTGGGGGAGCCGACCTTCCTCGCCCCGGTGGTGTCCGCGCCGGCCGCCGCGCCGGCCCCGGCCGGCCGGTCCGCCGAGTCGGCCGCGTCTGCCGCGTCTGCCGCGTCCGCCGCGTCCGCCGAGTCGGTCGCGTCCGCCGAGGACATCGCGATGCGGCAGGCCGAGGTGCCGTTGCCCGTCGAGGCCTCCCGCGAGCTGTTCCGGCGCGCCTCCGATCTCGGCGTCACCCTGAACACGGTGGTCCAGGGCGCCTGGGCGATCCTGCTGGCCCAGCTCACCGGCCGCCAGGACGTGGTGTTCGCCTCCACCGTCGCCGGCCGCCCGCCCGCCCTGCCCGGCGCCGACACCACCGTCGGCATGTTCCTCAACACCCTTCCGGTACGGGTGCGGTGCGCCCCCGCGGACACCCTGGGCGAGCTGCTGACCGCGGTGCAGGGACGGCAGGCCGCGCTGATGGACCACCACCACTTCGGCCTGAGCGAGATCCAGCAGGCCGCCGGAATGGACGCCCTCTTCGACACGATCATCGGCTTCGAGTCCTTCCCCATGGACCGGGCCGGCATCGTCGAGGCCAGCCGCGCGGCCGGGATCTCGATCACCGGCATCCGCTCCTTCACCGCCAGCCACTACCCGGTGACGGTGCTCGCCTTCATCGAGCCCGACCGGCTGCGCCTGGCGGTGCAGTACCAGCGCACCGTGCTCGACCCCGCCGTGGCCGAGTCCATCGCCGCCCGGTTCGCCGCGATCCTGCGGCAGCTGGCCGAGGACACCGGCCGCCGGGTGGGCGCCGTGGACGTACTGGAGCCTGCCGAGCGGGACCGGCTGCTGAACGGGCTCGGCACGGGCCCGCGTTCCGCCGGCGCGGACGCGGAAGCGGACGCCGACGCCGACGCCGACGGGGCGACCGTCCCGGAGCTGTTCGAGCGGCAGGCCGCCGCGACCCCCGAGGCGGTCGCCGTGGTCTCGGGGGCGCGGTCCCTGACCTACCGGGAGCTCGACGGGCGGGCGAACCGGCTGGCCGACGGTCTGATCGCCCGCGGCGCCGGCCCGGAGACCCCGGTGGCCCTGGCGCTGCCCCGGTCGGCGGACCTGGTGGTCGCGCTGCTCGGCGTACTCAAGTCGGGGGCCGCCGTCCTGCCGCTCGACCCGCGCCACCCGGGCGAGCGCCTCGCGTGCGTCCTGGCCGACGCGCGGCCGCTGCTGGTGCTCACCGACCCGGACACGGCGGCCGCCACCGCGGACACCGCGGTCCCCACCGCGCACCTGGGCGAACTGGGCTCCGGGGACGCCGCATCCGTCGCGGCGGCCCGCGTCCGGCGGCCCGACGGGCTGGCGTACCTCTCGTACGCCTGCGGCAGTTCGGGCGGCCCGACGGGGGTGGAGACCACCCACCGCAACCTGGCCGACCGGGTGCCGGGGCTGCTCGCGGGGCTCGGCTCCGCGGCCGGCCGGCGGCTGCTGGTCGGCGCCTCGGGCGACACCGAACCGCCCGTGGCGGAGATCCTCGCCGCGCTCTGCGGCGGCGCGGGCGTCGAGGTGCTGCCCGATCCGCGGGCCCTCGCCGGGCACGGCCTCCTCGCCGGAGACGGTCTCCCCGATCCCTCCGGCGCCGCCGCGCGCGGGGTGCTCGCCACGACCCCCTCGGCCTTCGCCGACCTGCTCGACGAGGTCGCCGAGGACGTCCACGCGGACACGATCGTGTTCTCGGGCGAGCCGCTGCCGGCCGCACTGGCACGGCGGGCGGCCGAATCCGCCCCGGGGGCCCGGCTGGTCAACCTCCACGGGCACCCCGAGACCGGACCCGCCACCGCCTTCTCACCAGCGGACGGCGAGGAGCCACCGGGCACCGCCGCCGTGCCCGCCGGGACACCGCTCGCCGGAGTGCGGGCGTACGTCCTCGGCGCCGGGCTCACCCCGGTGCCGCACGGTGCGGTCGGGGAGCTGTACCTCGCGGGCGGCGCGCCGGCCCGCGGCTACCGGGGACACCCCGGGCTGACCGCGGAGCGGTTCGTCGCGGACCCCCACGGCCCGGCCGGATCGCGGATGTTCCGCACCGGCGACCTGGTCCGCTGGAACGGCGACGACCGGCTGGAGTTCCTGGGGCGCGGCGACACGGAGGCGGCGGTCCGCGGCACGCGGATCACGCCCGCCGAGGTCGAGGCCGTCCTGACCGGGCACCCCGGGGTGGCCCAGGCGGCCGTGGTCGCCCGCGCGGGCCACGGGCCGGGCGGGACCGCGCAGCTGGTGGGCTACCTCGTACCCGAGGAACCGTACGGGGCCGAGCCCGGTCCGTACACCGACCAGGTGCGGGCCCACGCCGCGCGGCAGCTGCCCGCCGCCCTGGTCCCCGCGGTCCTCGTGACCCTGGAGCGGCTGCCGCTGACGCCCGACGGCCGCCTCGACCGGGCAGCGCTGCCCGAGCCCGAACCGGCCGGCCGCCCCTACCGGGCGCCGCGCACTCCCGAGGAGGCGGCTCTCTGCGAGCTGCTGGCGGAGGTGCTCGGCGTGGAACGGGTCGGCATGAACGACGACTTCTTCGAACTGGGGGGCAACTCCCTGCTGGCGACGCGGCTCACCAGCCGTATCCGGAAGGTGCTCGGGGTGAGCGTGCCTTTGCGGTCGATCTTCGAGTCTCACGCAATTTCAGAGCTTTCGCGCACGGTCAAGAACGCAGGCACGTCGAGCCGGCCTCGACTGCGCAAGATGGACAGGAGTGGACAGTAAAATGATCCCGTTGTCGTTCGCACAGCGTCGGTTGTGGTTCATCGACCGATTCGAGGGACCGTCGGCGACGTATAACGTCCCCTTCCTCGTGCGGTTGACCGGCGAGCTCGACCGGACCGCCCTGCAGTCCGCGGTGCGCGATGTCGTGGCACGGCACGAGAGCCTCCGTACTCTCATCCTGATGGACGAGCAGGGCGTGCCCTCGCAGCAGGTGCTGCCGGTGGCCGAGGCACTGCTCGACGTACCGCTCGTCGAGGTGG
Organism: Streptomyces sp. NRRL F-2580; assembly: GCF_000720115.1. Classification (GTDB taxonomy): domain Bacteria; phylum Actinomycetota; class Actinomycetes; order Streptomycetales; family Streptomycetaceae; genus Streptomyces. The sequence continues at coordinate 42,183 of NZ_JOIR01000021.1, read as the reverse complement.
CGCCCGACGGGGTGGACGAGGCCGTCTTCCAGACGGCGCAGTACACCTTCGACCTGTCGGCGGAGATACCGGTCCGCGCCACCCTGCTGCGCTCCGGCGAGCGGGAGCACGTCCTGCTCCTGCTGGTCCACCACATCGCCAGCGACGGCGAGTCGATGGAGCCGCTCTCCCGCGACCTGGCCACCGCGTACACCGCCCGGCTGGCCGGCGAGGCCCCGCAGTGGGCGGACCTGCCCGTGCAGTACGTCGACTACACGCTGTGGCAGCGCGAGCTGCTCGGCGACGAGAACGACCCCGACAGCGTGGTCTCCACGCAGGTGGCCTACTGGCAGGGCGAGCTGCAGGGCGTTCCGACCCCGCTGCGCCTGTCCTCGGACCGCCCGCGCCCGCCGGTGGCCAGCCACCGCGGTGACACGGTCGGCTTCCCGATCGACGCCGAACTGCTCGCGGCCGTCGAGGCCCTGGGCCGCGAACGGGACATGACCGTCCCGATGGTGCTCCAGGCCGCCCTCGCCGTGGTGCTCCAGCACCTGGGCGCCGGCCAGGACATCGCCATCGGCTCCACCGTCGCGGGCCGCACCGACGACGAGCTCGCCGACCTGGTCGGCTTCTTCGTGAACACCTGGGTGCTGCGCACGGACCTCTCCGGCGCGCCCACCTTCGACCGGGTGCTGGAGCAGGTGCGGCAGAAGGCGCTGACGGCGTACGACAACCAGGACGCCCCCTTCGAGCACCTGGTGGAGGTCCTGAACCCGGAGCGGTCCACCGCCTACCACCCGCTGTTCCAGGTCATGTTCACCTGGGAGAACGACGCCTGGATCGAGCTGGACCTGCCGGGTCTGGAGCGGGCCCGCTTCGAGGTGCTCGCCACTCCGACGGCCAAGTTCGACCTGGAGTTCAACTACTTCTCGGACCCGGCCGGTCCGGGCATGCTCTGCTACCTCGAATACGCGACCGACCTGTTCGACCGCTCCACGGCGCAGTCCGTCGTCGACCGCTACCTGCGGGTCATCCGCGAGGTCGTCGCCCGCCCGGACCGGCCGGTGGCCCTGGCGCCCGTCCTCGACGACGTCGAACTGGACACCGTCGTACGGGAGTTCAACGACACGGCGGCCGACCTGCCCGAGCTGACGGTCGCCGAGCTCTTCGAGCGGCAGGCCGTGGCCACCCCGGACGCGGTCGCGCTGGAGGCCGGGGACGAGGTCCTCACCTACCGCGAACTCGACGCGCGGGCCTCGCGCGTGGCGCGGGAGCTGGCCGCGCGCGGCGTGGGCGCCGAGACGCTGGTGGGCGTGGCGCTGCCGCGTACGGCCGACCTGGTGGCCGGGCTGCTCGGCGTGCTCAAGGCGGGCGGCGCGTACCTGCCGATCGACCCGAGGTACCCGAGCCGACGGCTCGACTTCATCCTGGAGGACGCGGCTCCCGGGCTGGTCCTCACCGACGAGCAGACCGTGGGCGTGCTGCCGAAGACGCAGGTCCCGCAGCTGTTCCTGGGCGACATCGACTTCCACTCCGACGTCGACGCGCCGCAGGACGCACGGACGGCCGCCGTCCCGGTCACCACCCGCCCGGGCCAGGTCGCGTACGTCATGTACACCTCCGGCTCCACGGGCACGCCCAAGGGCGTGGCGATCACCCACGCCAACGTGGTGAACGACGTGCTGGGGCTGGCCTCGGCGATCGGCGTCGGCGCGGGGACGCGCGTGCTCGCCGGCACCTCGGTCAACTTCGACGTGTCCGTCTTCGAGCTCTTCGCCACCCTCTGCTCCGGCGGCACCGTCGAACTGGTGCGTGACGCGCTGGTGATCGGTGAGCGCGGCGGCTGGAGCGGCGGCGTGATCAGCACCGTCCCGTCCGTCTTCGCGGAACTCCTCGGACAGGTCAACGGGAACATCGGCGTCGACACCGTGGTCTTCGCCGGTGAGGCCCTGCCCACCGCACTGGTACGGCGCGTCCGCGAGACGATCCCCGGGGTCCGCGTCGTCAACGCCTACGGCCAGAGCGAGTCCTTCTACGCCACCACCTTCGCGCTGCCCGCCGACGAGGAGTGGGACGGCTCCGGCAGCGCCCCCATCGGCGCCCCGCTCGGCAACGTCCGCACCTACGTGCTCGGCCCGGGCCTGCGGCCCGTCCCCGTCGGCGTGGTGGGCGAGCTGTACGTCGCCGGCGAGATCGGCCGCGGCTACCACGGCCGCAGCGGGCTGACCGCCGACCGCTTCGTCGCCGACCCGTTCGGGCCGGCCGGCTCGCGCATGTACCGCACCGGTGACCTGGCGCGCTGGAACGCCGCCGGACAGCTGGAGTACGCCGGCCGTGACGACGCGCAGATGAAGGTGCGCGGCTTCCGCATCGAGCCCGGCGAGATCGAGGCCGTCCTGACCGCCCACCCGGGCGTGGCCCAGGCCGTGGTCACCATCCGCGAGGGCCGCGGCAGCAAGCAGCTCGTCTGCCACGTGGTCCCGCTGGAGGCCGACCAGAGCGGCTTCGGCACCGTCGCCAGCCTCGGCGACCTCGACGTCGACCTGACCACCAGCGTGTCCGTGCGCGAGCTCCGGCGCTTCGCCGCGGGCCGGCTGCCCGAGTTCATGGTCCCGTCCGTCTTCGTCATGGTCGGCCGGCTCCCGCTGACCGCCAACGGCAAGCTCGACCTGGCCGCGCTGCCCGAGCCCGACTTCAGCGGCGGCGAGTACCGCGCCCCGCGCAACGCCGCGGAAGAGGTCCTCGCCACGGTCTACGCCGAGGTCCTCGGCCTCGACCGGGTCGGCATCGACGACGACTTCTTCGCCATCGGCGGCGACAGCATCCGCTCCATCCAGGTCGTCTCCCGCGCCCGCGGCGGCGGCGTGGAGGTCAGCCCGCGCCAGATCTTCGACCACCGCACCGTCGCCGAACTGGCCGCGGTCGCGGTCGTCGGGGCCGCGGCGGGCACCGGCCCCGTGCTGGCGGAGCTGGAGGGCGGCGGCGCCGGCCGGCTGCCGCTGCTGCCGATCGGCGAGTACCTGCTGGAACTCGGCGAGGGCATCGACAGGTTCGCCATGTCCATGGCCGTCGAACTGCCCGAGGGCATCGACCGGGCCGCACTGGCCGCCACCCTCGGCGCGGTGCTGGACCGCCACGACGTCCTGCGCTCCCGGCTGGTCACGGGCGGCGTCGACGGCGCCGGCGCCGGCACCGACGGCGCGGACCGCGCCGGCCTGGAGGTCGGCGCGCCCGGCTCGGTCGACGTCGACGCGCTGATCCACCGCGTCGAGTGGGACGGCCGCTGGGACGAGCAGTGGTTCGAGACGGCCGCCGCCGAACTGGACGCCGCCACCGGCCGGCTGGATGCCGCGGCCGGCGTCATGGCGCAGTTCGTCTGGTTCGCCCCGCAGGAGGGCGCCGGCCGGCTGCTGCTGGTCCTCCACCACTTCGTCGTCGACGGCGTGTCCTGGCGCATCCTGCTGCCGGACCTCGCCGCCGCGTGGGAGCAGGTCCGCGAGGGCCGCACCCCCGAGCTGCCCGAGGTGGGCACCTCGGTGCGCCGCTGGGCCCACGCCCTGGCGGAGGAGGCGTCGTCGCCCGAGCGCGTCGCCGAACTCGCCCTGTGGCGCTCGGTCGTGGCCGGCCCCGACCCGCTCCTGGGCTCGCGGGCCCTGGACCCCGCCGTGGACGTGATGTCCACCGTGGAGCACACCTGGCTCAAGCTCCCCGTCCCGGTCACCGAGACGCTGCTGACCACCCTGCCGGCCCGCTTCCACGGCGGTGTCAACGACGGCCTGCTCGCGGCGCTGACGCTGGCCGTCGCCCGCTGGCGCCGGGCGCGCGGCATCGACGAGTCCTCCGCCCTGATCCGCGTCGAGGGACACGGCCGAGAGGAGGACGTCGCCCCCGGCGCCGACCTGTCGCGCACGGTGGGCTGGTTCACCACCATGTACCCGGTCCGCCTCGACCTCGCCGGGATCGACCTCGACGAGGCCTTCGCGGGCGGCGCCGCCGCCGGCTCCGCCGTCAAGGCGGTCAAGGAGCAGCTCCTGTCCCTCCCGGACAAGGGCGTGGGCTACGGCCTGCTGCGCCACCTGAACCCGCAGACCGCCGAGGTGCTGCGCCGGTACCCCACCGGCCAGATCGGCTTCAACTACCTGGGCCGCTTCTCGTCCTCCGCGGACGTGCCCGAGCACCTGCGCGGCCTGGGCTGGACCCTCGCCGAGGGCACCACCGAGCTGATCGCGCAGCCCGACGGGCGGATGCCCGCCCTCTCGACGCTGGACGTCGGCGCGCTCGTCACGGACACCGAGCAGGGCCCGCAGCTCACCGCGCGGCTCGCCTTCCCCTCGGGCCTGCTCTCGGCCGAGGACGTCGAGGAGCTCACCGAGCTGTGGAGCACCGCCCTCCAGGCCCTGGCCCGGCACGCCGCCGAGCCCGCCGCGGGCGGGCTCACCCCCTCGGACGTGCCGCTGGTCCGGGCGACCCAGGCGGAGATCGAGGCCTGGGAGGAGCGCTACCCCGGCCTGGAGGACGTCTGGCCGCTGACCACGATGCAGGACGGTCTGCTCTTCCACGCCCAGCTGGCCGGGTCCACCTTCGACGCGTACCAGATGCAGCTGGTCTTCCACCTCGCCGGCGAGGTCGAGCCGGCCCGGATGCGGGCCGCCGGCCAGGCGCTCCTCGACCGGTACGCCAACCTCCGCGCCGCGTTCGTGTTCGACGCGGCGGGGGACCGGGTGCAGGTCGTACGCGACCGCGTGGAGCTGCCCTGGCAGTACCTCGACCTCAGCGGGTTCGGCGAGGAGGGCCGCGAGGAGGCGCTGAAGCGCTTCCTGGCCGAGGACCACGACTCCCACTTCGACCTGACCCGGGCCCCGCTCGTGCGGATGTCCCTGGTCATGCTGGCTCCCGACCGCTGGGAGCTGGTCTTCACCGCCCACCACGTCCTCTTCGACGGCTGGTCGATCCCGGTCCTCATGCAGGACCTGCTGCGGCTCTACGGATCCGAGGGCGACGCCTCCGCGCTGCGGCGGGTGCCCGGCTACCGCGACTTCCTGGTGTGGCAGGCGGGCCAGGACCGCGAGGCCTCGGCCCGCGCCTGGGCCGCGGAGCTCGCCGGGGTCGAGTCCCCGACCCTGATCGCCCCCGAGTCCGGCGCCGCGTCCGACCCGGCCGGCATCGGCCAGATCGACATCCCGCTGTCCGCGGACGCCGCCCGCGACCTGGGCCGGCGCGCGGCCGAACTGGGCCTCACCCTCAACACCCTCGTCCAGGGCACCTGGGCCCTCGTCCTCGCCGGGCTCACCGGCCGCCAGGACGTGGTGTTCGGCGCCACCGTCTCCGGCCGCCCGCCCGTCGTCCCCGGCGTGGACTCGATGGTCGGCCTGTTCATCAACACCCTGCCCGTCCGGGTGGAGTGCGGACCCGGCGCCACCCTCGGCGAGCTGCTGCGCGACTTGCAGAACCGGCAGAGCGCCCTGCTCGACCACCACCACCACGGGCTGCTGGACATCCACCGCTCGATCGGGCTGAACGTCCTCTTCGACACCCTCGTGGGCTTCGAGTCGTACCCGATCGACGGCGTCGCCATCAACGAGGCGAACTCGGCCGCCGGCATCTCGATCACCGGCATCAGCCCGCTCAGCGGCGCGCACTACCCGCTGGTCGTGATGGCCTTCGCCGACCCGCACCTGCGGGTGGCGCTCCAGTACCAGCACCACCTCTTCGACCCGGAGACCGTCGAGGGCATCGCCGCCCGGTTCGCGCGGATCCTCCGGCAACTGGTGTCGGACCCGGACACCCGGGTCGGCTCCGTGCACGTCCTGGAGCCCGCCGAGCGCGAACGGCTCCTCGGCGCGTTCAACGACACGGCCGTACCCGTCCCGGGGAAGACCGTGCCGGCGCTGTTCGAGGAGCGGGCCGCGGCGACCCCGGACGCGATCGCCGTCGCCTTCGGCGCCGAGAGCCTGACCTACCGCGAACTGGACGCCCGGGCCAACCGGCTGGCCCACGTGCTCGCCGCGCGCGGCGTCGGCCAGGAGTCCGTCGTGGGCGTGGCCCTGCCGCGCTCCACGGAGCTGGTCGTGGCCCTGCTCGCCGTCCTCAAGGCCGGCGGCGCCTACCTGCCGGTGGACCCGGAGTACCCGGCCGAGCGCATCGAGTTCATGCTGGGCGACGCCGCGCCGACCCTGCTCCTGACCGACTCCGAGATCGTCGCGGGGCTGCCGGGCGGCACCTGCCCGTACGTGGTCCTGGACGACGCGGACACGGCCCTGGCCGTCGCCGCGGCCCCCTCCGACGCCCTGCCGGCCGCCGCCCACGGGCGCGTCGACCAGCTCGCGTACGTGATGTACACCTCCGGCTCGACCGGCGTCCCCAAGGGCGTCGGCGTCACCCACCGGGCCGTGTCCGGCCTGGCGCTGGACCGCCGGTACCGAGGGGGCGCCCACGAGCGGGTCCTCGTACACTCCGCGCAGTCCTTCGACGCCTCCACCTACGAGCTGTGGGTCCCCCTGCTGGGCGGCGGAACCGCCGTGGTGGCCCCCGTCGGCAAGCTGGACGCCGGCGCGCTGGCCGCGGTCATCGCCGAGCAGCGGGTCACCGCCCTGTGGCTGACCGCCGGTCTGTTCAAGGTGATCGCCGACGAGAACCCGGGGTGCTTCACCGGGGTCCGCGAGGTGTGGACCGGCGGTGACGTCGTCTCCCCGGCCTCGGTGACCCGCGCCCTGCGGGCCTGCCCCGGCCTCAAGGTGGTCGACGGCTACGGCCCGACCGAGACCACCACCTTCGCCACCACCCACCCGATGCCCGACCCCGAGCGGGTCGGCGAGCCGATCCCGATCGGCCGCCCGATGGACAACATGCGGGTCTACGTCCTCGACGCGGGCCTGCGCCCCACGCTCCCCGGCGTGGCCGGCGAGCTCTACATCGCGGGCGCTGGCCTCGCCCGCGGCTACGCCCACCGGTCCGCGCTGACCTCCGAGCGCTTCGTGGCCTCGCCCTTCGGCGAGCCCGGCGAGCGGATGTACCGCACCGGTGACGTGGTGGCCTGGACCCCGGACGGCGAACTCGTCTTCCGGGGCCGGGTGGACACCCAGGTCAAGATCCGCGGCTTCCGCATCGAGCCCGCCGAGGTCGAGGCCGCCCTGGCCACCCACCCCGGTGTCGCCCAGGCCGTCGTCACGTGGAACGAGGACCAGGCCGGCGAGCGCCGTCTGGTCGGCTACGTCGTCCCGCGCGTGGACGGCTCCGACACCTCCGGCGCCGCCGAGCAGGTCGACGAGTGGGAGGAGATCTACGACGACCTCTACGCCGTCTCCGACGCCGCCTGGGGCGAGGACTTCACGGGCTGGAACTCCAGCTACACCGGCGGACAGCCCATCGCGCTCGACGAGATGGCCGTGTGGCGCGACGCGGCGGTGGAGCAGATCACCAAATGGTCGCCGCGCCGCGTGATGGAGATCGGCGTCGGTACCGGCCTGCTGATGTCGCAGACCCTGGGGCAGGTCGAGGAGTACTGGGGCACCGACATGTCGGCCGCGGTCATCGACCGGCTGCTCGTGCAGGTGGAACAGACCGGCTTCGGTGACCGCGTGCACCTGCGGCACCAGAACGGCGACGACATCTCCGGTCTGCCGCGCGAGCACTTCGACCTCGTGGTCATCAACTCGGTCGTCCAGTACTTCCCCGACGCCGAGTACATGGACCTGGTCCTTGCCAACGCGATGGAACTGCTGGCCCCCGGCGGCCGGATCCTCGTCGGCGACGTCCGCAACGCCGCCACCCTGCGGCTCTTCCGTTCCGGCGTACAGCGCGCGCTGCACCCCGAGGCCTCCGCCTCGGTGAGCCGCGCCGCGGTCGCCCGCGCGATCCTCATGGAGAAGGAACTCGTCCTCGATCCCGAGTGGTTCACCCGGTGGGCCGAGCGGCACGGCGCCGGCGGCGTGGACATCCGGCTGAAGGCCGGGCGTCCGCACAACGAGCTGACCCGCCACCGCTACGAGGTCCTGCTGCACAAGGCGCCCGTGGCCGCGCTCCCGCTGGGCGAGGTCCCGGCCCGGCAGTGGGGCCGCCAGGTCGACGACCTCTTCGGCCTGGAGGACTTCGTCCGCGCGGGCGGCGAACAGCCCGTACGCGTCACCCGCATCCCCAACGCGCGGCTCGCCGACGAGGTCGAGTCCGCCGCGGCCGTGGGCGTGATCTCCGCACCCGCCGCCTCGGGCCCGGTGCTCGACCCGCAGGACCTGCGCGAATGGGCCGCCGAGCGCGGCTGGGGCGTGCTGCTCACCTGGTCGGCCGCCGCGGGCGAGTGCTTCGACGCGGTCTTCTTCCCGGCCGGGCCCGTCACGGACCAGGTCCTGACCGGCGGGTTCACGCCGTCGGGCCGGGCCGACCGGACGCTGGCCAACGAGCCGGCCGCCGCGGGCCGGATCGGCACGCTGGTGGGCGCCCTGCGCGGCTACCTGAAGGACCGGCTGCCCGAGCACCTGGTGCCGTCCACCGTCGTCGCCATCGCCGAGGTGCCGCTGACCCCCAACGGAAAGCTGGACCAGCGGGCCCTGCCCGCCCCGGACTTCGCGGCGGCGGCCACCGGCCGGGCTCCGCGCACCCCGCAGGAAGAGGTCCTGTGCGGCCTGTTCGCGGCGGTGCTCGGCCTGGACCGGGTCGGCATCGACGACGACTTCTTCGCCCTGGGCGGCCACTCCCTGCTGGCCACCCGCCTGGTCAGCCGGATCCGTCAGGTCCTTGACGTCGAACTGCCCATCCGGGTCGTGTTCGAGGCGCCCACGGTCGTGGAGCTGGTCGAGCACCTCGCCGCCGGAGCGCCCGTGCGGCCGCCGCTGCGGCGCACCGCCGAGCGCCCGGACTCCGTACCGCTGTCGTTCGCCCAGCGCCGCCTGTGGTTCATCGACCGGTTCGAGGGCCCCTCGGCCACCTACAACGCCCCCTTCCCGCTCCGCCTGACCGGCGAGCTGGACCTGCCGGCGCTGGAGGCCGCGCTGCGCGACGTCGTGGCCCGCCACGAGAGCCTGCGCACGCTGATCGTCGAGGACGCCGACGGCGTCCCGGCCCAGCACGTCCTGCCGGCCGACGAGGCGGAGCTGCACGTCCCGCTCGTGGAGGTGGCACAGGGCGGCCTGGCCGACGCCATGGCCGAGGCCTCCGCGCACCTCTTCGACCTGGCCACCGAGATCCCGGTACGGGCTCCCGTGCTCCGGCTCGGCGCGCAGGAGCACGTCCTGGTCCTGCTGATCCACCACATCGCGAGCGACGGCTCCTCCATGGCCCCGCTGGCCCGCGACCTCGCCACCGCGTACGCGGCCCGCAAGGAGGGCGGCGCCCCGCAGTGGGCGGAGCTCCCGGTCCAGTACGTCGACTACACGCTGTGGCAGCGCGAGGTGCTCGGCGACGAGGAGGACCCGGCCAGCGCGCTCGCCGCACAGGTGGGCTACTGGCGCGGCGAGCTGGCGGGTGTGCCGCAGCCGCTGCAGCTCGCCTCCGACCGCCCGCGCCCGGCCAAGGCCTCCCACCGCGGCGACGCCGTGGAGTTCGCCCTGGCCCCCGAGGTGGCGGCCGCCGTCGAGGACCTGGCGCGCCGGCACGGTGCGACCTCCTCGATGGTGCTCCAGTCCGCCCTGGCCGTGCTGCTGCACGGGCTCGGCGGCGGTGACGACCTGACGATCGGCTCCCCGATCGCCAACCGCACCGACGAGGCCCTCGCCGAACTGGTCGGCTTCTTCGTCAACACCTGGGTGCTGCGCGTCGACCTGTCGGGCAACCCCGCCTTCACGGAGCTGCTGGAGCGGGTCCGGGGCAAGTCCCTGGCCGCGTACGACAACCAGGACGTCCCCTTCGAGCGGCTCGTGGAGGTGCTGAACCCGGAGCGCTCCACCGCCTACTCTCCGCTGTTCCAGGTGATGTTCGCCTGGCAGAACTTCGCCCGGAAGGACTTCGCCCTGCCGGGTCTGCAGGTGGAGTTCGAGCGGGTCCGCACCGAGACCGCCAAGTTCGACCTGTTCTTCAACATGGCCGACCTGCCCGGCATGGGCGTGGTGGGTCTCCTGGAGTACGCCACCGACCTCTTCGACAGGGAGACGGCCCAGGCCGTCGCCGACCGCTTCGTACGGGTGGTGGGCCTGCTGGCCGCCGCCCCCGAGCAGCGGGTGTCCGCGGTCGAGCTGGTGGAGCCGGCCGAACGCGAGCTGGTGCTGCAGGGCTTCAACGCCACGCAGGAGCCGACCCCCGAGCTGACCGTGCCCGGGCTGTTCGAGCTCCAGGTGGCGGAGCGGCCCGACGCGGTCGCGCTGGTCTGCGGCGAGGAATCGCTGACCTACCGCGAACTGGACGAGCGGGCGAACCGGATGGCCCGCGAGCTGGCCGGGCACGGCGTGGGACCGGAGACGGTCGTGGGCGTCGCCCTGCCGCGGACGGCCGACCTGGTCGCGGCCCTGCTGGGCGTACTGAAGGCGGGCGGCGCGTACCTGCCGATCGACCCGAAGTACCCGAGCCGGCGCCTGGAGCACATCCTGTCCGACGCGCGGCCGAGGCTGCTGCTCACGGACGCGGCCACCGCCGGCGTCCTGCCGGAGTCCGGGATCACCCGCCTGTACCTCGGCGACCTGGCCCTCGGCGGCTCCGCGGCCGGCTCCGGCGCCACCGCGCCGTCGGCGGCCCTGCTGCCCGACCACGCGGCGTACGTGATGTACACCTCCGGCTCGACGGGCGTGCCCAAGGGCGTGACCGTCACCCACGCCAACGTGGTCAACGGCGTGCTGCGGCTCGCCTCCACGATCGGCGTGGACTCCGGCACCCGCACGCTCGCCGGCGCCTCCGTCAACTTCGACGTCTCCGTCTTCGAGGTCTTCACCACGCTGGCGGCCGGCGGCACGGTCGAGCTGGCCCGCGACGTCCTGGTCATCGGCGAGCAGGGCGGCTGGACCGGCGGCGTGATCAGCACGGTCCCCTCGGTCTTCGCCGAGCTCCTCGACCAGGTCAACGGCAAGATCACCGCGGACGCGGTGGTGTTCGCCGGGGAGGCGCTGCCCGCGTCTCTGGTCAGCCGGGTCCGCGAGGCCGTCCCCGGGGTCCGGGTGGTCAACGCCTACGGCCAGACCGAGAGCTTCTACGCCACCACCTTCGGGCTCCCGGCCGACGAGGACTGGGACGGCGCGCACACCGCCCCGATCGGCGCGCCCCTGGGCAACATGCGCACGTACGTCCTGGGAGCCGGCCTCAAGCCGGTGCCCGTGGGCGCCGTGGGCGAGCTCTACGTGGCGGGCAACCTGTCCCGCGGCTACCACGGCCGCGCCGCGCTGACCGCCGAGCGCTTCGTCGCCGACCCGTACGGTGCGCCCGGAGCGCGGATGTACCGCACCGGCGACCTGGCCCGCTGGCGGGCCGACGGGCAGCTGGAGTACGTCGGACGCGGCGACGCCCAGCTCAAGATCCGCGGGTTCCGCATCGAGCCCGGTGAGATCGAGGCGGCGCTGACGGCCCACCCCGGCGTGGAACACGCCGTGGTGACCGGCCAGAGCACCCCCGACGGGGGCAAGCGCCTGGTCGGCTACGTGGTCAGCTCCCCGGACTCCGGCGGCCAGGTGGACGCGCAGGGCCGGTTCGAGGCCGACATGACCTCCGGCATCACCATGCGGGAGCTGCGCCGCTTCATCACCGGCCGGCTGCCCGAGTTCATGGTCCCGGCGGTGCTCGTGCCGCTGGACCGGCTGCCTTTGGCCCCCAACGGCAAGCTGGACCGCGCGGCCCTGCCCGAGCCGGACTTCGCCGGCGAGAGCTACCGCCCCCCGCGGAGCCGCACCGAGGAGGTGCTGGCCGGGGTCTACTCCGAGGTGCTCGGCCTGGAACGGGTCGGCATCGACGACGACTTCTTCGCCATCGGCGGCGACAGCATCCGGTCCATCCAGATCGTCTCCCGCGCCAAGGCGCAGGGCGTCGTGGTCAACCCGCGGCAGATCTTCGAGCTGCGCACGGTCGCCGAGCTGGCCGCGGCCGCCGGCAGCCAGAACCTCGGCCCGGTCCTGGCCGAGCTGGAAGGCGGCGGCACCGGCGTCATGCCGCTGCCCCCGATCGCGAAGTACATGCTCGAACTGGGCAGCAGCTTCAACCGGTTCTCGATGTCCGCGGCGCTCGAACTGCCGCGGGACATCGACGAGGACGGGCTCACCGCGGTCCTGACCGCCGTGCTCGACCACCACGACGTCCTGCGCTCCCGTCTCGTCCAGGGCGGCGACGGAAGCCTGGAGATCGCCGCCCCCGGCACGGTCGACGTGGCCGCGCTGGTCCGGCGGGTGGACTGCCCGGGCACCTGGGACGAGGCGTGGCTGGAGACGGCCAGGGCCGAACTGGACGCCGCCACCGGCCGGCTCGACCCGGCCGCCGGCACCATGGCCCAGTTCGTCTGGTTCGCCCCGGAGCAGGGCGCCGGCCGGCTGCTGGTGGTCCTGCACCACATGGTCGTCGACGGAGTGTCCTGGCGCATCCTGCTCCCGGACCTCGCCACGGCCTGGGAGCAGATCGGCGCGGGCTCCGCCCCGAGCCTGCCCGCGGTCGGCACCTCCGCCCGCCGCTGGGCGCACGCGCTGCTCGACGAGGCGTCCGACCCGGACCGCATCGCCGAACTGGCGCAGTGGTCCGAGCTGCTGGACTGCAACGACCCGGTTCTCGGCGCACGGCCCCTGAACCCCGCGGTGGACGTCATGTCCACCGTGGAGACGGTCTCCCTGGAGCTCCCGGAGCAGGTCACCGAGGCGCTCCTGACCACGGTGCCCACCGCCTTCCACGGCGGGGTCAACGACGGCCTGCTGGCCGCCCTCGCGCTCGCCGTGACGCAGTGGCGCGCGGACCGGGGCGTCGAGGAGTCCTCGACGCTGATCCGGCTCGAAGGACACGGCCGCGAGGAGCAGGTCGTGCCCGGCGCCGACCTGTCCCGCACGGTGGGCTGGTTCACCAGCATGTTCCCCGTACGGCTCGACCTCGGCGGGCACGACGTGCAGGAGGCACTCGCCGGCGGCGCCGCCGCGGGCGGCGTGCTCAAGGCCGTGAAGGAACAGCTCCTGGCCATCCCCGACAAGGGCGTCGGCTTCGGCCTCCTGCGCTACCTCAACCCGTCCACCGCCGCCGAACTCGACTGGCGGGCCACCCCCCAGATCTCCTTCAACTACCTGGGACGGGTCGCCGCCGGCGACGGCGCCGACGGGCAGCAGGGCACCGGCTGGAGCCTGGCGGCCGACGCGCTCGGCCTCGCCGCGGACCTGGACGCGGACATGCCCGCGCTCTCCACGGTCGAGATCAGCGCCTACGTCACCGACACCGAGCGGGGCCCCCGCTTCAACGCCCGGGTCTCCTACCCGGCCGGTGTGCTCACGCGGGACGAGGCCCAGGCACTCGCCGACCTGTGGGTGCGCGCCCTGGAGGGCTTCGCCCACCACGTCGCCACCCCCGGCGCCGGCGGCCTGACCCCCTCGGACGTTCCGCTGGTCCGCATGACCCAGGGCGAGATCGAGAACTGGGAGGCGCAGTACCCGGGTCTGGCCGACGTCTGGCCGCTGACCCCGCTCCAGTTCGGTCTGCTCTTCGAGACCATGCGCCTGGAGGAGGACGCCTTCGACCCGCACATCGTGCAGGTGGCCTTCCACGTCCAGGGCCAGGTCGACCCGGCCCGGATGCGCGTGGCCGCGCAGGCGCTCCTCGACCGGTACGCCAACCTGCGCACCGCCTTCGTCACCGACGCGAGCGGCGACCTCACCCAGCTCGTCCTCGACGAGGTCGAACTGCCCTGGCGCGTCGCCGATCTGCGCGACCTCGACGAGGCGGGCCGCGAGGAGGGGCTGGAGCGGATCCTCGCCGAGGACCACTACGCGCAGTTCGACCCGGCCAAGCCCCCGATGCTGCGGGCCTCGCTGGTCCGGCTGGCGGAGGAGACCTCCGAGCTGGTGCTGACCGTGCACCACGCGCTCTTCGACGGATGGTCGTTCCCCCTGCTCGTACGGGACCTCGCGTACCTGTACGCGTCCGAGGGCGACGCCTCCGGGCAGCCGCGCGTACCCGAGTACCGGGAGTTCCTGCGCTGGCTGTCCCGGCGGGACGACAAGGCGGCCGCCGCGGCCTGGGCCAAGGAGATGGAAGGCGTCGGCGAGGCCACCCTGCTCGCCGCCGAGACCCCGCAGGACGCCGGCGACGACGCCCGCGTCGGACAGGTCGACGTTCCGCTGCCGCTGGACGAGGCCCGTGCGCTCAAGAAGCGCGCCGCCGAACTGGGCGTGTCGATGGGCACCCTGGTCCAGGGCGTGTGGGCCCTCATGCTCGGCCAGCTCACCGGGAAGCGGGACGTGATCTTCGGAACCACGGTCTCCGGCCGCCCGGCCGAGGTGCCCGGCGTCGACCAGATGGTGGGCCTGTTCGTCAACTCCCTGCCCATCCGCGCCGAGTACGCGCCGAGCGACACCCTCGGGCAGGTGCTGAAGAACCTCCAGGAGCGGCAGACCGCGCTGCTGGACCACCACCACTTCGGGCTGCACCGCATCCAGCGGGAGGCCGGCCTGAAGGAACTCTTCAACACCATCGTGCTGTTCCAGTCCTTCCCCGTCGACAAGGAGGCCCTGGGCGCGGCCAACACCGCGGCGGGCGTCTCGTTCACCGGTATCCGCCCGTCCGCGGGCGCCGCGTACCTGGTGGGTCTGGCGGCCGACGCCGAGCCCTACCTGCGCATGATCCTGCAGTACCAGCGGCAGGCCATCAGCGCGGAGACGGTGGAGCGGATCGCCGAGCGGGTGCTGCACATCCTGCGGCAGCTGATCGCCGACCCGGAGATCCCGGTGGGCGCGCTGGACGTGCTGCACGAGGCCGAGCGCGAGCGGCTCCTCCTCGCCTTCAACGAGACGGCGACGCAGACCCCGGCCCTCACCCTGCCCGCGCTGTTCGAGCGCAAGGCCGCCGAGACCCCGCACGAGGTCGCGGTGCTCTTCGAGGACGAGAAGGTGACCTACGGGGAACTGGACGCGCGGGCCAACCGGCTGGCGCGGGCCCTCGTCGAGCGCGGTGTCGGACCGGAGACGGTCGTGGGCGTGGCCCTGCGGCGCTCGCCGCAGTGGCCGGTGGCGGTCCTCGCCGTGACGAAGGCGGGCGGCGCCTACCTCCCGCTGGACCCGGCCTACCCGGCCGACCGGCTCACGTACATGGTCGAGGACTCGGCGATCGGGCTGATCCTGACCGACGCGGCCACGGCGGACCGGCTGCCCGATCTGCCCTCGCAACTGCTCGTCCTGGACGCCCCGGAGTTCGCCGAGGCCCTGGCCGGGACGGACGACGCCGTGCTGACCGACGCGCAGCGGCTGAGCCCGCTCGTGGTGGCCAACACCGCCTACGTCATCTACACCTCGGGCTCCACGGGCCGGCCGAAGGGCGTGGCCGTCACGCACACCGGCTTCGCCAACATGGTCGCGGAGGTGACGGAGCTGCTCGGCATCACCGCCGGCAGCCGGGTGCTGCAGTTCGCCTCGCCGAGCTTCGACATCTCCGTCGCCGAGATGTGCATGTCCCTGTTCGCCGGGGGCGCCCTGGTCATGGCGGACCCGGACCGGCTCACGCCGGGGGCCCCGCTCGCCGAGACCGCCGACACGTACGGGGTGACCCACGCGATCCTGACGCCCACGGTGCTGGCCGCCATGCCGGCGGGCTCGCTGTCCACCGTCGCCGCGCTGATGGTGGCCGGTGAGGCCACCTCGCCGGAGCTGGTGGCCACCTGGTCGGCCGGACGCCGGATGTTCAACGGCTACGGTCCGACCGAGACGACCATCGGCGCGACGGTGAGCGAGCTCACCGCCGAGGCCACCGTGTCGATCGGCCGCCCCATCCGCAACACCCGGGTGTACGTGCTGGACGCCGCACTGCGGCCGGTCCTGCCGGGCGTACCCGGCGAGCTCTACATCGCCGGCGCGGGTCTGACCCGCGGCTACGTCGGCCGGCCCGAGCTGACCGCCCAGCGGTACGTGGCCTGCCCGTTCGGCGGGCCCGGCGAGCGGATGTACCGCACCGGCGACCTGGTCGAGTGGACCCGGGACGGCGAGCTGGTGTTCCGCGGACGCACGGACAACCAGATCAAGATCCGCGGTTTCCGCATCGAGCTCGGCGAGATCGAGTCCGCGCTGACGGCCCACCCGACGGTGGACCACGGCGTGGTCACCGCCCGGGACAACCTGGCCGGCGACAAGCAGCTCGTCGCCTACGTCGTCCCCGCACCGGGCGAGAGCGTGGTGGCCGAGGCGCTGCGCAAGCACCTCACCAGCCGGATGCCGGAGTACATGGTCCCGTCGGCCTTCGTCACGCTGGAGCGGCTGCCGCTCACCCCGAACGGCAAGCTGGACCGGGAGGCCCTGCCCGACCCGGAGTTCACCGGCGGAGCGGACTACCGTGCGCCGCGCAACCCGCTGGAGACCACCCTGGCGAAGCTGTTCGCCGAGGCGCTCGGACTGGAGAAGGTCGGCATCGACGACGACTTCTTCGACCTCGGCGGTCACTCGCTGCGCCTGACCCGCCTGATCAGCCGGATCCGCGCGGTCCTCGGGGCCAAGGTCCCGATCCGCGTGATGTTCGGCGCCACCACGGTGGCGAAGCTGGCCGAGTACCTGGAGTCCCAGGTCAAGACCGCCCAGGCGCCCGTCTTCGCCGACCCGTTCGCGGTCGTCCTGCCGATGCGCACCGAGGGCACGAAGCCGCCCCTGTGGTTCATCCACCCGGGTGTCGGACTGTGCTGGTCCTACGTGGGCCTCGCCCAGCTCCTCGGCGACCGGCCGGTGTACGGCATCCAGGGCCGCGGCTTCGACGGCACGGGCCGGGCCGAGTCCACCCAGGCGATGCTCGACGACTACCTGGAGCAGATCCTGGCGGTTCAGCCGGAGGGCCCGTACCACTTCGTCGGGCACTCCACGGGCGGCACCTACGCCCACGCCCTCGCCGCGGCACTGAAGCAGCGCGGACACGAGGTGGCGCTGCTGGCCCTGATGGACAGCCCGCCGAGCGGCTGGTTCCGGAACATCGAGGACCCGGTGAACATGCCGGAGGTCCGCGAGTTCTTCAAGGAGTTCTTCATCGGCTCCGGAGTGGACGAGGACCGCGAGGCGCTGGTGGAGAACGGCAGCCACCTCTTCAAGTCGCACGCCGAGATGCTGCTGGAGTGGGACTCGCCCGTCTACGACGGCGACGCGGTGTTCTTCAACGCCACGCAGAACCCGGACGAGTCCTACGCGGCGATCTGGGCCCCGCACATCGGCGGCGCCATCCACGAACACGACATCGACGCCACGCACATGGGCATGCCGAAGGCCCAGCCCGCGGCAGAGATCGCCCGCATCATCAACCTCCACCTTGAGGGGAACTGACCATGACCGGGACATCCGCCGGCGCGGACGCGAGGGAAGCGGCGACCTTCGTCGACCGCATGGGCATCAATCCGGAGTTCTTCTGGCTGCGCGGCCACAAGCCCGAGCACCCGGTCGAGGTCAACGACTACGGCATCGTCAACGTGTACGGGTACAAGGAGGTGCTGGAGGTCGTCGGCAATCCGGGGACGTACTCCAGCGACGTCGCCGAACTGATCGCGGGCGACGTGGAGATCGACCCCGAGTTCAGCGACGGCACCCTGCTGCAGTCCGACCCGCCGGACCACACCAAGCTGCGCAAGATCATCAGCAAGGCGTTCACCCGCGGGATGGTCGCGGCCCTGGAGCCGCGGATGGTCGAGATCACCCACGAACTGCTCGACCAGGTGTCCGACCAGGACAGCATCGAGATGGTCGACGACCTGGCCTACCCGATGCCGATCATCGTCATCTCCGAACTGCTCGGCGTACCGCAGAGCGACCGCGACCTGTTCAAGACGTGGGTCGACCGGATGGCCCACAGCGCGGTCGCCCTCACCTCCGGCGACCGCGACCTGGACGAGGACGTCGACGCCCAGGCCGCCATGCGCGTGGTCCCGGAGATGTTCCAGTACCTGCGGGAGCACGCCGCCGAGCGCCGGCTCAAGCCGCGCGAGGACCTGCTGACCAAGCTGGTCGAGGCGGAGGTCGACGGGGAGCGGCTGAGCGACAACGCGGTGGTGAACTTCGCGAACGAGCTGCTCGTCGTCGGCCACGCCACCACCAGCGCACTGCTCGGCAACACCCTCCTGTGCCTGGACGCCCACCCGGAGCACCTGGCCGCCGTCCGCGGGAACCCGGACCTCACCCCCGGTCTGATCGAGGAGTCGCTGCGCTACCTGAGCCCGATCGCGACGGCCTACAAGGCCTGCGTCGCCGAGGGCGAGCTCGCCGGCGTCACGGTGCACCCGGGGCAGCTGGTCGCCATCTCGCTGTCGGCGGCCAACCGGGACGAGCGCCAGTTCACCCGCCCGCACCTGTTCGACCCGTACCGCGACCCCAATCCGCACATCGGCTTCGGCCGGGGCATCCACTTCTGCCTCGGCGCCCCACTGGCCCGGATGGAGGGCCGGATCGCGACGGACATCCTGCTGGACCGCTTCCCGAAGATGCGGACGGACCCGGACAACCCGCCGACCTTCCTGCCGCTGCCCCACGTCATCTCGACCTCGGAGCTCCCGCTCCTCGTCCGATGAGGCGCCACTCTGCGGCCCGTGACCGGGCCACCGAAGGAGACCCCCGATGAGCACCACGACCAGCCCCCTCGACAAATGGGAGATGCATCCCCGGCACTTCTGGCTGCGCGGGATCCAGCCCGAGGCACCGATCGAGTACGACCCCGAGGTCGGGATGTGGCACGTCTACGGGTACCCGGAGACGCTGGAGATCCTCAGCGATCCCGCCACGTACTCCTCGGAGGTGGCCGCGCGCTACGTCAGCCCGGAACAGGCGGCCGTGGCCTTCGATGGGAACCTGACCCAGGCGGACCCGCCGGAGCACCAAAAGCTGCGCAAGCTGGTGGGGCGCACCTTCACCCTGAAGATGGTGGCCGAGCTCGAATCGCGCATCACCGCGCTCACCCACGAGCTGCTCGACGAGGTCAAGGGCGACACCTTCGACCTCGCGGAGGCGCTGGCCTACCCGCTGCCCGTGATCGTCATCTGCGACATGCTCGGCATCCCCCGCGAGGACCGCGAGCTCCTCAAGGAATGGGCCGACCAGTCGCTCATGGCGAGCACCCAGCTCACCACGCACCAGGGCGACCAGGCGCAGGAGGAGTCCCTCGACACCCAGGCCGAAGCGGCCGTGGCGATGGGCTTCTACATCCTCGACCTCGTCACCCAGCGGCGCGCCGAGCCGCAGGAGGACCTGCTGTCCCGGCTCGTCGAGGCGGAGGTCGACGGGGAGCGGCTGACCGACCGGCAGATCGTCAACTTCGCCAATCTGCTGATCTCGGCCGGCCACATCACCACGACGATGCTGCTGGGCAACACCATCCTGTGCCTGGACGCCTTCCCGGACGTCGACGAACGGGTGCGGGCGGACCGGTCGCTGGTGCCGACCCTGCTGGAGGAGTCGCTGCGCTACCTGAGCCCGCTGGCCGCGGGCTACCGGGTCACCACGCGCGACGTGGAGATCGCCGGGGTGAAGGTGCCCGAGGGCGACGTGCTGGAGGTCTGGTTCTCGGCCGCCAACCGGGACGCCCGGGTGTTCGAGAACCCGGACGTCTTCGACCCGGCCCGCACCCCCAACCCGCAGATCGGCTTCGGCCGGGGCATCCACTTCTGCCTCGGCGCCCCGCTCGCACGGCTGGAGGGGCGGATCGCCATGAACATCCTGTTCGACCGCTTCCCCAAGCTGCGGGTGGACCCGGACGACAAGCCGACCTTCCTCACCTCCCCGGAGTTCACCGGGGTCTGGAAGCTGCCGATCCGGGTGAACTAGCCGCGGTCGGCGGCCCGGACCCGACCGGTCCGGGCCGCCGGCCCCGTACCCGCCCCCCACGCATCCCCGCAAGGCCCGCCACCGGGGCCGGCGCAGGACAAGGAGCATCTTTTGACCCACTACGACGTGATTGTGGTCGGCGCTCGGTGCGCCGGGGCTCCGGCCGCGATGCTGCTCGCGCGCGCCGGCTACCGGGTGCTCATGGTCGAGCGCGGCACCTTCCCCAAGGACACCCTCTCCACGCTCTACATCCATCAGCCCGGTGTCGCCTCCCTCGCCCGGTGGGGCCTGCTGCCCGCGGTCGTGGCCACCGGCGCCCCCGCCCTCGACAACGTCCGCTACACCCACGGCGACATCCGGCTCGACGGCTGCTCCTGGCCGGCCGACGGACAGCGCGCCGCCTACGCGCCCCGCCGCTACCTCCTCGACCCGATCCTCGCGCAGGGCGCCGTCGACGCGGGCGTCGAGTTCCGCGAGAACTGCTCGGTGAGCGACCTCGTCTTCGACGGCGACCGCGTCGTCGGCGTCCGGCTCGGCTCCACCGGCGCCGTCGAGCGGGCCACCCTCGTCGTCGGCGCCGACGGCATGCGCTCCACCGTCGCCGCGAAGGCCGGCGCCCCGCTCGTCGTCGAGGACCCGACCTCGACGTGCGCCTACTACTCCTACTGGTCCGGCCTGCAGCCGGGTTTCCGGCTGTACGACACCCCCGGGCACTGGGTCGGCACCGTACCCACCAACGACGGGGCCACGCTCGTCGCCGGATACCTCCCCCAGGACCAGTTCCACAGCGTGCGCGGCGACGCGCTCAACGCCCTGCTCACGAACGTGGAGAAGACGGCCCCCGAACTGCGGGAGGAAATGGCGGGCGGCGCCCGGCTGGAACGCGTCTACGGCACCGGCGACCAGCGCAACTTCTTCCGGCAGGCCGCCGGACCCGGCTGGGTGCTCGTCGGCGACGCCGCCCACCACAAGGACTCGATCACCGCGCGCGGGATCACCGACGGCTTCTACCAGGCCCAGCTGCTCGCGGACTGCATCGGCGACGGCCTGCACGACCCCGACCGGCTGCGGACGGCCCTCGACACCTACGCCGAACAGCGGTTGGAGGCCCTCACGCCCGAGTACCGGGCCACGCTCAAGACGGCCCGGCTGGACCCGCCCGCCCACCACCTGGACCTGCTGCGCGCCATCGCCACCAGCGGTGAACTGACGGACCGGTACTTCTCGACGCTGTCCGGTGTCTGCCCGATCGACGAATTCGTCACCCCCGAACTGCTCGACCTGATGGAAGAGATGGACATGAAAGGAACGAAGGGATGACCGACGGGACGACCGGGAACGACCGGCTGCCGCTCACCTTCGGGCAGGAGCTCATCCGGTCCGCCCACCGGCAGGAGGGGGCGTACGGTCACCACCCGGTCATCGCGCTCCGGCTGACCGGCGCCCTCGACCGCACCGAACTCACCGGGGCCCTGCGGCTCCTGGCGGCCCGGCACGAGCCCCTGCGCACCACCTTCGCCGAGGCCGGCGGCCGGCCCGTGCAGAAGGTCTGGCCGGCCGGGCCGCTGGAGCTGGAATCCGCGGATCTGGCGGCGCTGCCCGCACCGGAGCGCGAGCCCCGGCTCGAAGCCCGCATCGCGGAACTGGCCGCCAGGCCGTACGACCTCGCCTCCGGCCCGCTGCTGCGCTCCCTCCTGGTCCGCCTCCGCGCCGACGAGCACGTGCTGGTGCTGAGCGCCCACCGCATCGCCGTGGACACCCGCTCCCGGGCGCTCCTCGTCGCGGACCTGACCGAGCTGTACGCGGCGGCCGTCTCGGGGAGGCCCGCCGGGCTGCCCGAACTCCCGGTGCGGTACGCGCAGTACGCGGCCGAGCAGCGCGCACGCGTCACCGAGGCCGACCTCGCCGCACAGCTGGAGCACTGGCGCGGCCACCTCGCCGGCCTGCCCGCCCTGCGGCTGCCCACCGACCGGCCCCGCTCCCGGGCCCGTGGCGCGGCAGCCGCCCGCCACGGGCTCCGGATACCGGCCGGGGCCGTCAAGGGCCTCGCCGCCGCCGCCGAGGCACACGGCGGCACCCTCTTCGCCGGCCTCTTCGCCGCGTGCCAGGTGCTGTTCTCCCGCCACACCGGCCAGGAGGACCTGGCCCTGGGCACCCTCGCGGACGGCCGCCCCCAGCCGGTGCTCGACGGCCTGGTCGGCGCCTTCGACAACCCGCTCCTGCTGCGCGCCCACGTACGCTCCGAGGCGCCGTTCACCGAGCTGCTGGCGCAGACCTGCGCCACCCTCGCCGAGGCCGCCGCCCACCAGGACGTGCCCTTCGAGCGGGTCCGCACCGCCCTGGGTGAGGGCAAGGACGCCGGCGACACGCCCGCCGTCCAGGTGATGGTCGTGCTGCGCGACGCCGCCGGGGCGGCCGGGCCGGTGCAGGCGCCGGGACTCGGCGTACGGGCCTTCCCCGCGCCCGGTGTGCCCGCCGCGTACGACATCACCGTGGAGTTCGCCGAGACCGGCACGGGCGAGCTGGCCGGCACGCTGGAGTACGACAGCGCCCTCTTCGACGCGGTCACCGTGGAGGTGCTCGCCCGCCACCTGTCGGTGCTGCTCGACGCCGCCGCGGCCGACCCGGCCACCATCGTGGAGGAGCTGCCGCTCGCCGACGAGGAGGAGCTGCGCCTCCTCACCACCGAATGGGCCGTCAACCGGGCCGAGTTCCCCGCCGACAGCTGCGTCCACGAGCTCGTCGCCGAACAGGCGCGCCTGCGCCCCGGCGCGGTCGCCGTCAGCGCCGGCCTGGAGACGCTGACCTACGCCGAACTGGACGCCCGCGCGAACCGGCTGGCCAACTTGCTCGTCGCCGACGGGGTCCGGCCCGGCACCTTCATCGCCGTCTGCCTGCCCCGCGGCCCCGAACTCGTCACCGCGCTGCTCGGCGTCCTGAAGGCCGGCTGCGCCTACCTGCCGCTGAACCCCGACTACCCCGGGGACCGGCTGAGCTTCATGCTCTCCGACGCCGAAGTGCCGCTGTGCCTCACCGAGTCCTGGCTCACCGGCAAACTGCCGTCCGCCGGAACGCGCATGATCTCCCTCGACGAGCAGGACGAGGCGATCGCCGCCCAGCCGGCCGACGCCCCGGACGTCCGCGTCACCGCCGACGACCCCGCGTACATCATGTACACCTCCGGCTCCACCGGCACGCCCAAGGGCGCCGTGATCGGACACCGCTCCGTCGTCCGGCTGTTCCGCAACGCCGACTGGGTGTCGCTGGGCCCGGACGACGTCATGGCCCAGGGCTCGGACGTCACCTTCGACGCGGCCACCCTCGAGATCTGGGGCCCCCTGCTGGCGGGCAGCCGGATGGTCGTCATCGACAAGGACACGCTGCTGGACCCGGCGGAGCTCACCGCCGCACTGCGCCGGGGCGGCGTCACGACGCTGTTCGTGACGACCGCCGTCTTCAACCAGATCGTCGCCGCCGACCCGTACGCCTTCGGGTCGCTGCGCCAGGTGCTCTTCGGCGGCGAGGCGGCCAACTCCGTCCGCGTGGCCGAGGTACTGGCGGCCGCGCCGCCGCAGCGGCTCGTGAACCTCTACGGGCCCACCGAGACCGCCGTCCTCGGCACCTGGCACCTCATCCGCGAGGCGGACGAGAACATGCCCGTCCCGATCGGCCGCGCCGTCGCCAACACCACCGCCTACGTGCTCGACGAGCGGCTGCGACCGGCGCCGATCGGGGTGGCCGGCGAACTGTTCATCGCCGGCCCGGGCGTCGCCCAGGGCTACCTCAACCGGCCCGAGCTGACCGCGGACCGCTTCCTGGACAACCCGCACGGCGAGGCCCCGGACCACCGGATGTACCGCACCGGCGACCTGGTGCGCTGGACCAGCGCGGGAGTCATCGAGTACGTGGGCCGGGCCGACCACCAGGTCAAGGTCCGCGGCTACCGCATCGAGCCCGGCGAGATCGAACTCGTCCTCCAG
The DNA here is from genome assembly GCF_000720115.1 of Streptomyces sp. NRRL F-2580. Taxonomy (GTDB): domain Bacteria; phylum Actinomycetota; class Actinomycetes; order Streptomycetales; family Streptomycetaceae; genus Streptomyces. The sequence goes on along the minus strand of NZ_JOIR01000021.1, from coordinate 18,362 downwards.
CAGCACCCCGAGGTCGGGGTGGCGCTGGTCCTGGCCCTGGCCGACGGCGAGCACAAGCGCCTCGTCGGCTACGTGACCCCCGCCGCCGCGGGACACCACCCGCAGCCGGCAGAGCTGCGGGAGTTCGTCTCCGCCCGGCTGCCCGTCCACATGGTGCCCTCCGCCGTCGTGTGCCTGGAGACCTTCCCGCTCACCCCGAGCGGCAAGGTCGACCGCAAAGCCCTGCCCGCCCCGGAGCACGCCACCGCCCCCGCGGGCGCCCTGGAGCCCCGTACGGGCACGGAGCGGCTGCTCGCCCAGATCTGGTCCGACGTGCTCGGCATCCCGGCCGTCGGAGTCACCGACAACTTCTACGAGCTGGGCGGGGACTCCATCCTCGGCATCAGGGTGGTCGCCCGGGCGAAGAAGGCCGGGCTGGTGATCTCCGCCAAGGACGTGTTCCGCAAGCAGACCATCGCCGAACTCGCGACCACCGCGGTGGCGGCGGAAGCCGCCTGAGGCCCCCGCCCCCGCCCACCTCCGCAGACGACCACGACCGCGCCGCGGACCTCCGGGTCCGCGGCCCTGGAGGAGACACACCCATGACTGCCCCCACCCTGCCGGCGGCCGAGCTCGCGGACCCGAAGGACCTGGCCGATCCGGCCGCCTACGACCTCACCGACCCGCAGACCTTCGAGGACAACGACCCGCACCAGCTGTGGCGGCCCTTCCGCGCCCACAACCCGGTGTTCTGGCACCCGGCACGGGACGGCAAGCCCGGATTCTGGGTCCTCGCCAAGTACGACGACATCATGACCGCCTACCGTGACAACAAGCGGTACACCTCAGAGCAGGGCAACGTGCTCAGCACCCTGCTGCTCGGCGAGGACTCCGCCGCGGGCAAGATGCTCGCCGTCACCGACGGCCCGCGCCACCGCGAGATCCGCAACCTGATGATGAAGTCCTTCTCGCCGCGCGTCCTGGCCCCGGTCGTGCAGAACGTCCAGCAGCTCACCGACCAGCTGATCTCCGAGGCCGTCGAGGCGGGCGAGGTCGACTTCGTCACCGCGGTCGCCGACCGGATCCCCATCCACAGCATCGGCGACCTCATGGGCATCCCCGCCGAGGACCGCGAGCAGCTCGTGGACTGGAACGCCCAGACCCTCTCCCGGTACAGCGCCGACGACGGCGAAGAGGTCTCGCTGATGGCGCGCAACGAGATCGTGCTCTACATCTCCGGACTGATGGCCGAGCGCCGCCGCAACCCCGGCGAGGACGTCCTCAGCACGCTGGCCACCGCCACGATCGACGGCGAGCCGCTCAGCGAGGAGGAGATCATCTACAACGCGTACAGCCTCATCCTGGGCGGCGACGAGTCCAGCCGGGCCACCGCCTCCGGCATCGTCCACGCCTTCAGCCAGTACGAGGACCAGTGGCGCCGGCTGAAGAACGCGGAGGTCACCCTGGAGAGCGCCACCGAGGAGGTCATGCGGTGGACCACGCCGACCATGCACTTCGGCCGGCACGCCCTGGTGGACATCCCGATCCGCGACCACGTCGTCAAGGCCGGTGAGATCGTCACCCTGTGGAACAGCTCGGCCAACTTCGACGAGGACGCCTTCGCCGACCCCTACACCTTCGACCTGGGGCGCACCCCCAACAAGCACGTCAGCTTCGGCCACGGACCGCACTTCTGCCTCGGCGCCTACCTGGGCCGGGTCCACATGATCTCCATGCTGGAGTCGCTGCGCTCCCGGGTGGCCGACATCGAGCTGCTCGCCCCGCCCACCCGGCTCTTCTCCAACTTCGCCAACGGACACGCCACCCTGAAGGTCCGCCTCACCGGCGAACGCTCGGCCTGATGGCCGTCCGGAACATCGCGGAACGGTGCTCCAACCGCTTGAAGCAGTGGCGGGGCACCGCCCCCCGGCACGACAGGGCCCCGTCCTGCCGGGCAGCCGTCACCCTTGCACCGCTCCCGATGCGGGCGTGACACGTTGACGACGATTGCCGTGCGGCTGTTCACCGTTGACACTGCAGGGCGTCGGCCCCTGCGGCGATGACCTCGGCGAGCCGGTTGGCGAAGGCCGCGTTGCAGCCTCCGAGCCGTACGAAACCGTGGCCGGCCACCGGCCCGTCGTTGCACAGGGAGGGAAGGGTCAGGTCCGCGAGCGCGAGCGCCGCCCGGAGGTTGGTGACGGCCTCTTCGCCGGCCTGGTAGGCGGAATCCTGGCGCCGCTTGTACCTGGTTCGTTCGGCGTGGGACATTTCGTACGCCATGCTTGTGATCTCTCGTGGTAGACGTGGGAGGTGACGCGCCGGAGCGTGTCGTGGATGCCGACGGCAGCGGCCGGCGTCCGTTTTTTCCGGGCGTGGCCCTGCCCGGCGGTGCGTCGTTCGGATGTGCCGCAGCCACCGGATGGCCGGGGCGCGATGTGGTGCGACCTGTAGCGGGGAACGGGTCCGGGCCCAGGCCGCGATGTGAGGGGACAAGGCCACAGACCGTCGGGCTGAGTCTGTGCACGGCCCGTGACTATCGGTTTCGATCTTCGTTTCAAAGGTGCAGGCGAACACTTTTGTGAGGCGTGGGGAAGGAGCGGGTTGTCAAGGAAGTTAGCGGCTGTCACTGCCCCCGCTCTTCGCGGTCGCCGCCCACGGAATGCCCGGCCCTCTCGCGTCGCGGTCCGTCGGCTCCCGTCTCGCGGGAGCTCACCGACCCGCGCCGAGCACACGACCCGCGAACCCCGCGACCCACTGTCCAAGCCGAGGACCGTAGCTCGGGCCTGCGGTGCAGATGACACCGCCGCAGGCGTACGGCCGTCATGGACCGTACCCGAATCCACGACCGCTGGACGGAGAGCGGACGGCCTCCTCCGCCACGGAGTAGCGGGGAGGGACACCCTCCTGGCCGCGCGCGGCCGTGGCCGCCTGCCCGAGCACCGAGGCGGGCGGGGTCCGGTGCCGCGGCGCGGCTTGGCGGGGCGGGCGCGTGAGTGTGATCTGGCGGACCAGCTGCTGGAAGCAGGCCAGCGCCGCCACCGCGGGAAGTGCGGACGAGGTCCCGGCAGCGATCGTTCTGGGCGCCTGGGCCACGCACAGAAGCGTGGCCAGGGTGGAGAACAGCAGCACGATGGACCACGAATGCAGCGCGCGGCGCTGGTGCAGCGCGGATCTGAGGATGGACAGGGAGGCGACCATCCAGGGGCCGTAGATCAGCAGGGGCCACCAGCCGACCACTTCGCGGGCCGTGTGGAGTCCGGCGCTGTGGCGCAGGGCGTCACAGATGGCCAGCCCACTGAGGATGCTCACCACGGCGGCGATGACGGCGACCAGCAAGGCGGTGAACAGGCTGCCCGTTCGCAGCAGGGTCCCGACCGGCGACTTCGACGGGCTCCGGCGGTGCCCGCTGGAGACCTGCTTGGGCGGCCGCCCGGCAGGCGTGTGCTTCAGCCCCGCTACGAGGCCGAGGGCGCCGACCGTGTCACCGGCGTCGTCGAAGCCGACGCGGCTGAAGGGCTCCGGCTGCCCGGGCAGCGCGCTCTCCTGGAGAAGGATGGCGAGCTCTTCCGCAGGGTCCCACGGCCGGTCCGGCGCACCGGGCCCGCCGAGCGGTTGCCCGGGACAGTGCTGCTGTACGTGGTCCGGCCGGCCCCAGAACGCGGGGGTGTCCGGCTGAGGGTGCAAGCCGTGGATGTCTGGGTATCCGTACGGCTCAAACACAGGAGTGGCCGCCCGAGTGCTCGGCGACAGGCGCCGTGGACGGTGCGGTGCTTCCCGACCTCCGGTCGAACTCGACCTGGAGCACGCTCATCGTATGGAGGAAGTCCTCAAAGATCGAGGACGAGTAGCTCAGAACGATCTCCAGGCTCTCGTGTTCGAGTGTTGCGTTCCTGGCCTCGCTGCATCCTGTTGCGCGTGGGGTGAAAGTCCACTTTCCGATCCGGGTGGCCCCGGCGTGAAAGCTGCCTCCCCGTCCGTCTCCTTCCGCAGGCTTGCGGAAGAAGACGGGGAGCTTTGCTGTTGTCATATTCCATAAACGCTAACGGCGTTGGTCAGGGTGTGCGCCATCCGGGTGATGGTCGCAAATGAACAGCTGTTTCCTGCCGTTTATCGTTCTGCACACACCACGCGAGTTCGGTAGCCACGCCCTGCCGCGCCGCCGCGCCGCAGCTCAAGGACGGCGTGTCCGGCGTGTCTTCATCCCCACCGCTGAGCCCGGTGCGCACGCAGCCCGTCGGCCCCGGGCCCGCAGGGCCGGCTGCGGCGGCTGCGGCCCTCTCGTCCGGCCGCCCCGATCGCCGACTGATCATCAGTTGAAAGACTGAGATGCCAAGGCTGGGCCGATTGCTGCGCATGGCTGCAATCGGCAGGGAGGGCGCAACTCTGCATATGCCCCTGCGTTATGCCCCACGATCGCCGGGGCTCCGGTCGCGTGTGCCCCTTCCCTTGCATCATCAGCCTTCGAAAGGACCAGTCGTGGGAGACATCCTCCTGTGGATCGTGCTGATCTCTGCCGCAGCAGGCACAGGTTGCACTGCGTTGACGTCATCGGGCACTGGCCGTCTGTGGCACGTGGACGCCCTTGAACTCAAGCGCCACCAACGCTTCAAGCACGTCCTGTCCCGTCATGTGGACGCCATCCGGCTGTCTCGCCGGGAAGTCGCGGCACCGGTGCAACCGGGAGAGGGGCCCGCAGGCGTCTCGGCCTGCGTGGGCGAGGATCCGTTCCCGATCGTCCACGAATCGTGTCGGCCACCCTTCCCGCGCGGCCTCTACGGCGGTGCCCCTCCCCGCCGCCGGCCGACTCCACTCGCCGAATGACCCCAGCCGTCGAGCCGGGCCCGCCAGGTGATCCCGGCCGGAGTGCCGCGCGATTCCGCACACCGGCAGGTCGCCCGTCGAGCCGGCGCTCCCGATGGGGCGCACCTGTTCGGACGTATGGCCAATATCGCTGAATATCTCAAAAACCCCGGCAATCCGCAACGCGGCCGGTCGCATAAAACCCCGGCAATCCGTACATTGTTGGCTCGCCGCGATATGAAAGCACGCTAAATTGCCACGGCCTGTCTAATTCCCGTTCGACGCACTTCCGTGCTACGTATTCGGAGGAATGTCGAGCAGCGTCAAGAATAAAAGAAATATCATCCTTCTACTTCTGAGGGGGTCTCTGGTCGGCAATTCGCAAGGGGCTGCCACCCTTCCCCGGGGCGCCCTCCGGCAGCAAGGTCTATCCGTCCCACCCGCGTGCGGCTACGAGAAGGGCTGCGTGAGCATGGCCCCCTACGGTGACCGATCCGATCGAGGCCCCCGGGCAGCTGCCCGGCGCCGTGTCCGGCTGGCCGCAGTCCGGGTGGCGAGCGCAGTGTGGGCAGCGCTGATGCGGGTGACACGCCGCCTCGCCGAGGCGGGGACGGCCGGCGCAGTCGTCCCGCCCCGGACGAAAATATGCTCGCCCCGGGTGCTTCAGGACGAATACAGGGCGGGTTTCTCCCTGTCCTCGCCCCGTCCGGCGAGGGCCGCGAGCGACCTCCACGAATGTCCGTGGTGCCTGTCCCTCGGGAATCCCGACACTCCCGGCCCGGCCGACGCCGCCGAGCACTGACGGAAAGGGATCTGAGCCGGCCGTCGTGATCAAAATGCCCAGCCGCCGGCGGTGGGTACGGGCCGCCGGGTCAGCGGCCGCTGCCCACCAGGGAGGCGGCGGCGAAGGAGCGGAGGTCGTCCGCGATCGCCCGCACCACCTCGTGCTCGGAGGACTGGAGGTAGAAGTGACCGCCCTCGAAGAACCGCGCCGTGAAGGCGGCCGTCGTGTGCTCGCTCCACCGCAGCAGTCCCTCGCGCGGCACGTTGAAGTCCTGCGCCCCGGAGTACGCGTGCAGGGGGCAGGCGAGCCGGGTGCCCACGGCGCCCCGGTAGCTCTCAGCGGCCTTGAAATCGGCCCGCAGGGAGGGCAGGACCGCCGCCATCAGGTCCTTGTCGGCCAGCAGCTCCGGCGGGGTGCCGGCCAGGTCGAAGATGGACGAGGCGAGGTCCTCGTCCGCCATGAGGGACAGGCCCCGGCTCAGGTGGATGGCGGCCGCCGGCCGGCCCGAGACGATCACACCGATCGGCGCGCGGTCCGGGTGCAGGCGCTCCAGCCGCAGGGCCACCTCGTACGCGACGATCGAACCCAGGCTGTGCCCGAACAGGGCGAGCGGCCGGTGCACACGGGGGAGCAGGGCCTCGACCACCTGGTCGGCCATCTCCCCGATGTCCTCGACGCAGCGCTCGCCCAGCCGGTCCTGGCGGCCCGGGTACTGCACGTTGAGCACCTCGGCGCTGTCGGACAGGGCCGCGGACAGGCCGTGGTACCCCGTCGCGGAGCCGCCCGCGTGCGGAAAGACGACCAGCGTCGGTGCTCCGGCCGGCGCCCGGTGGTAACTGCGCAGCCAGCCCGTCGGGTCCGAGCCGGAGCCGTAGGGTCGCTTCATCGCCGATCTCCGTTCTCCGCGGGCCCGTGCCCGGGGGTGTCCGAGGTGGTGCCCGCGAGCAGGTGCGGCCCGACGTCCGCGAGGCGGGCGCAGCCGGTGAGTGCCAGGGCCAGGCCGAGGTCGGTCAGCAGGCAGCGCAGCACGTGCTCGACGCCGCCCCGGCCGCCGAGCCCGAGCCCGTACACGTACGGCCTGCCGTAGAGGACGGCGTCCGCGCCCAGGGCCAGGGCCTTGACCACGTCGCTGCCGGTCCGGATCCCGGAGTCCATCAGCACGGGTACGTCCGGGCCGACGGCCGCCCGCACCGCGGGCAGTGCGTCCAGCGCGGACACGCTGCCGTCGAGCTGGCGGCCGCCGTGCGTGGAGACGACCACGCCGTCCGCGCCGTGCTCCAGCGCCAGCCGGGCGTCGTCCGGGTGCAGGATGCCCTTGACGAGCAACGGCAGCCGGGTCAGACCGCGCAGCCACGCCAGGTCCGCCCAGGTGAGGGTGGGGTCGGTGGAGATCTGGGCCCAGCGCAGCACGGCCGCGGTGGCGTCCGCCCCGGCCGGCAGCCCGGCAAGGAACGCCGGGTCGCCCGTGAAGTTGGCGATGCCGGTGCCGCGCAGGAACGGCGAGTACCCGCTGTCGAGTTCGGCCGGGCGGAAGCCCAGGTGGGTGGCGTCGACCGTGACCACGACGGCCGTGTAGCCGGCGGCCTCGGCACGCCGCACCAGCGACTCGCCCACCGCCCGGTCCGAGGGCAGGTACAGCTGGAACCAGCGCGGGTGGTCACCCGCCTGCTCGGCCACCTCCTCCAGCGTGCGGGAGGCGAAGGTCGACAGCACCAGCGGCACACCGGCCGCCGCGGCGGCCCGCGCCGTGGCCGACTCGCCCTCGGGGTGGGCCACTTGCTGCGCGGCCAGCGGTGCCAGCAGGACCGGTACGGGCAGCCGCTGCCCGAACAGCGTCACCGAGGTGTCGGCCCGGCGGGTGCCGCGAAGCATCCGCGGCACCAGCCGGTGGCGGTCGAAGGCCGCGCGGTTGGCCCGGCCGGTCGCGCCGGAGCCGGCGGTGCCCGCCACGTACGCGAAGCCCTCGGGGGACATCACCGCGCGGGCCGCGTCCTCCAGCGCCGTCGGGTCCGTCGGCAGCGCCGGGGTGCGGCCTTCGAGGCCGCCCAGCAGGATCTCCCGTACGAGGTCGGCGAGGGGCTCCTCGGCCGGGGCGGCGGGCGCCTGCGGCTCCGCGGCCGGGGGCGCCGCGGCGAGCCGTGCCAGGTCCTGGCGGACGCAGTGGGTGAGCAGCGGCCCGGTCTCCCCGGGCCGTTCGACGAGCGAGAAGTGCCCGCCGGACAGCGTCACGAGGGTGTGCCCGTTCCTGCCGTGCCGGGCCCAGTCGGCCATCTGCTCCAGGGAGTTCTTCGGGTCGGACGCCGCCAGGAGCACGGTGAGCGGGGCTGCCACGGCGGCCCCGTCGGCGCAGCGGTAGCGCAGCAGCGCCCGGTGGTCGGCGCGCAGCAGGCGCAGCACCTCGCCGAGGATCTCCGGGTCCCGCAGCAGCGGTTCGGGGATGCCCCCGAGCCGCCGCAGCCCGGCGACCAGCTCCTCGTCGCCGACGCCGGTCAGGTCGGGCTCCTCCCAGTCCTGCGCGGGGGGCCGGGCCGCCGAGACGAACAGCCTGGCCACGGGGCCGCGTTCCTCCAGGAGCCGGGCCGTCTCGAAGGCCACGAGGGCCCCCATGCTGTGACCGAGGAGGAACACCGGCAGATCGGAGCGGGAGGCGAGGGCCCCGGCGACGCCCGCGGCGAGCTCGCCGATCTCCTCGGCGCAGGGTTCGGCGCGCCGGTCCTGGCGGCCGGGGTACTGGACGGCGAGCAGCTCGATGTCCTCGGGCAGCGCGGCCGACAGCGCCACGAAGGCGTTCGCGGCCCCGCCCGCGTGCGGAAAGCACACGAGGCGGGCGGTCGCGGACGGCCGGTCGTGGTAGGTACGGATCCACCGGGAGGGGTCGACGGGCCCGTTCGCGGGCCCGGTCGACCGGGTGGCACGGCCGGCCGGCGGAGCCGGCGCGGCCGTCGGGGAATTGGTCATGCCCACGCGGAGTGATCCTCCTTCATAGAACCCAGTTCGGTCAGCAGCTCGCGCAGCCGCTCGCTGACCACGGCGCTCTGCGCCTCGCTCAGCGGCCGGTCGGCGACCGCGGCCTCCAGCCGGGCGATGTCGGCGAGCAGCGCCACGGTGACGCCGGCGCCGTTGCCGGCCGTGTCCGCCGGGGCGGGCGCGCCCACGGCGGGCTGCGCCGCCGGTGCGGCGGAGGCTTCCGCGGCCGGTTCGGCGGCCGTCTCCGGGAGCAGTTCCCGCAGGTGGACCACCAGTTCGGCCGGGGTCGGCCAGTCGTAGACGAACGTGGCGGGCAGTTTGACGCCCGTGGCGACGGCGAGCCGGTTGCGCAGCTCCACCGCCGTGAGCGAGTCGAAGCCCAGCCGTTCGAACGCCCCGTCCCGGTCCACCGCCGCACCGGAGGCGTGCCCCAGGACGGCCGCGACCTCGTGGAGCACGCAGTCCAGCAGGCGGTCGCCGGTCAGCGAGGCCTCGGCGGCCGCCGCCCCCGCCGCCGTCCCGGGCGCGGACCGCGCCCCCGCGGCGGGCGCCGGGGCGGGCACCAGGCTCCGCAGCAGGGCCGGCACCGCCGCGCCCTCCGCGATCCGGGCCCGCAGCCCGTCGAGGTCCCACCGCGCCGCCACCGCCACCGGACGGTCGCGGCGGACCGCGGCGTCCAGCAGTTCCAGCCCGAGCTCCGAGGTGAGCGGAGCCACGCCCACCCGCGCCATGCGGGCGACGTCCGCGTCGGTCAGACCGGCGCCCATGCCGCCGGCCCCCTCCCACAGGCCCCACACGACGGAGACGCCGGGGCGGCCGACCGAACGCCGGTACTCCATCAGCCCGTCGAGGAAGGCGTTGCCGGCCGCGTAGCCGGCCTGCCCGGGAGAGCTGAGCGTTCCCGCGAGGGAGGAGAAGACGACGAACGCGTCGAGGCCGAGCGGCTCGGTGAGCTCGTGCAGGTGGAGCGCCGCGTCCACCTTCGGACGCAGGGTCCGCTCCAGGCTCTCGGCGGTCATCGAGGTGAGCAGGCCGTCGTCCAGCACCCCCGCCGCGTGCACGACCCCGCCGATGCGGACGCCGTCGCCGGCCAGCCCGTCGAGGGCCGAGGCCAGCGCGGCCCGGTCGGCCGCGTCGCAGGGCACCGTACGGACGTCCGCGCCCAGGGCGCGCAGCCCGGCGATGTCCCGGGCCGCGTCCTCGCCGGGCAGCCCGCGGCCCATCAGGACCAGCTGCCGTATCCCGTGCTCGGCCACCAGGTGGCGGGCGGCGAGCCGGCCCAGCCAGCCCAGACCGCCGGTGATCAGGACCGCCCGGGCGGTGTCCCAGCGCTCGTTCCCGTCGGCCAGGTCCAGCACCACCTTGCCGATGTGCCGGGCCTCGCTCAGGTGGCGGAAGGCGTCGGGAGCCCGGCGCAGGTCCCAGGCCGCCACCGGCGGTGCCTGGAGCGCGCCCCGCTCGAACAGCCCGAGGAGGTCGGTGAAGATCTCCTGGATCCGGTCCGGACCGGGATCGCGGACGTCGTACGTCCGGTACGTCACCCCGGGGTGCGTGCCGGCCACCTCGGCGGCGTCGCGCCGGTCGGTCTTGCCCATCTCCAGGAACCGTCCGCCGCGCGGCAGCAGCCGCAGCGAGGCGTCCGCGAACTCCCCGGCGAGGGAGTTGAGCACCACGTCGACGCCGTCGCCCCCGGTGGCATCGAGGAAGGCCTTCTCGAAGTCCAGGGTGCGCGAGGAGGCGATGCGCCCGTCCGGGACCCCCGCCGCACGCAACGCGTCCCACTTGGCGGGGCTCGCCGTGGAGTACACCTCGGCGCCGAGGTGGCGGGCGATCTGGATCGCCGCCGTGCCGACGCCGCCGGCTCCCGCGTGCACGAGCACCGATTCGCCCGCGCGCAGGCCGGCCAGGTCCACCAGGCCGTAGTAGGCGGTCAGGTAGGTGACGGGAACCGCCGCGGCCTGCCGGAATGACCAGCCCTCCGGGATCCGGCACACGAACCGGCGGTCGGTGACCGAGGTCGGGCCGATCCCGTGGAACAGGCCCATCACCCGGTCGCCGGGCCGCAGGTCGGTGACCCCGGGACCCACTTCGAGGACGGTGCCCGCGCCCTCACCGCCCTGCCCCGAACCGCCCGCGTGCCCGTCCACGGACGGCGGGATCACCCCGAGGGAGAGCAGGACGTCGCGGAAGTTCAGGCCGGCGACCCGCATCCGGATCCGCACCTGGCCCTCCTCCAGCGGGGCGGCCGCCTCCGGCCAGGGTTTGAGGGCGAGGTTCGCGAAGGTCCCCTTGGCCACGTAGTCGAGGTGCCAGTGCGGCGTGTCGGCGGGCGGCCGCAGCTCCGTGTCCGCGTCCTGCTCGGCGAGCGAGGGACGGTAGGCGGTGCCGCCGCGCAGGGCGAGCTGCGGCTCACCCGTGGCGAGCGCGGCCGTCACGGCCCGCCGGGAGGCGGGGGTGCCGTCCTCGTCGAGGACCGTGAACCGGTCGGGGTGTTCGGCCTGCGCGGAGCGCAGCAGGCCCCACACCGCACGGTGGGCGAGCTGCCCGGGGTGCTGTTCGCCGCCCAGGGTGACGGCGCCCCGGGTGAGGACCGCCAGGCGGGTACCGGCCAGCCGCTCGTCCTCCGCGAGGAGCCGTACCGCGTCGAGGACCTGGTGCAGGGCCGTGCGGACGGCCGCCCCGGCGCCGGCGTCCGGCGCGCCGCCGCCCGCGGAGGGCGGGCAGGGCAGGACGAGCAGCGCGGGGGCCTCGGCGCCCGCGGAGAGCGCGTCGGTCAGGGCCGGCAGGCCGGACAGGGCCGCGCCGAGGCGCAGGGAGGAGCCCTCGCCGTCGCCTTCGTACGCACCGAGCAGTGCCCAGCGGTGCGTCGCGGGGGCGGGCGGCAGTTCGGGCAGCTCCTCCCACGTGGGCAACAGCAGTCCGTCGCCCGGTGCGTCGTGGGCGGGCAGGGCCTCCGCCGGGAGCGGACGCAGGGCCAGCGAGCCGATCGAGGCGACCGGGCGGCCCGAGCCGTCCGCGACGTCGATGCCCACCGCGTTCGCGCCGGACGGTGCGAGCCGGACCCGCAGGACCGTGCCGGCGGGGCCGTGCGTGCGGACACCGGACCAGGCGTACGGCAGGAACGTCCGCTCGTCGGCGCCGGTGCCGGCGCCTTCGCCCCCGTCGATCAGGCCGCCGAGGGCGATCGGGTGCAGGGCCGCGTCGAGCAGCGCCGGGTGCAGCCCGTACCCGTCGGCGCCGGGCCGTTCACCCGGGAGCGCCACCTCGGCGAAGACCTCCCGCCCGCGCCGCCACACGGCGCGCACGCCGCGGAAGACGGGCCCGTAGGCGAGGCCCTTGGCGCCGAGGGCGGCGTAGAGCCCGGCCACCGGTACGGAGACCGGCTCGGCCCCCCGCGGCGGCCACTGCGCGGCCAGGTCCGCGGCCTGCTCCGGCGCCGGTGCGGAGCCGTCGGCGAGGACCGAGCCCTGGGCGTTGCGGGACCAGCCCTGCCCGTCGGCGTCGCCCCCGGGACGGGAGTGGACGGCGACGGCCCGGCTGCCGGAGGCGTCAGCGGCGGCCAGGGACACCCGCAGCCGGACCTCCCCCTCCTCCGGCACCACCAGCGGCGCCTCCAGGACGAGCTCCTCGACGAGGCCGCAGCCCGCCTCGCGGGCGGCGCACGTCACCAGGTCCAGCAGCGCGGTGCCCGGCAGCAGCACCCGGCCGCCGACGCGGTGGTCGGCCAGCCACGGGTGGCGTGCCAGGGAGAGCCGGCCGGTCAGCAGCAGGCCGCCGCTGTCGGGCAGTTCGGTGGAGGCCGTCAGCAGCGGGTGGCCGACGGCGGTGAGCCCGGCGGAGCTCACGTCCCCGGACCCGGCCGGCAGGTCGATCCAGTACGGCCGGTGCTGGAAGGCGTACGTGGGCAGCTCCACCCGGCGCGCCCCGCGGCCCGCGAACACGGCGGCCCAGTCGACGTCACCGCCGCAGGCGTGCATCCGCGCGACCGCCGTGAGCAGCGAGGTCACCTCCGGCAGGCGCCGCCGCAGCGAGGGGATGAGCGTGCGGGCGCCGGAGCGGCCCCGGTCCGCCTCCTCCAGGCAGTCGGCGGCCATCGAGGTGAGGTCGGTGCCCGGCCCCACCTCCACGAAGCGGGTGCAGCCCAGCTCCGCGAGAGCGCCGACGCCGTCCTGGAAGCGGACGGCGCGGCGCGCGTGCCGGACCCAGTACTCCGGGTCGGCGAGCTCGTCCGCGCCCACGGGCCGGCCGGTCAGGTCGGAGACGAAGGAGAGCTGCGGCTCCTGGAAGTCCAGGCGGGCGACCACGGCCCGCAGCTCCGCCATCGCCGGCTCCATCAGCGGCGAGTGGAAGGCGTGGCTGACGCGCAGCCAGGTCGCCTTCCCGCCGGCCGCCTCGAAGTCCGCGACCACGGCGGCCAGGGCCTCCCGGTCACCCGAGAGCACCGTGGCGGCCGGGCCGTTCACCGCGGCGAGCGAGACGAGCTCCTCGTGCCCCGCGAGCAGGGCCGTCGCCTGCTCCTCGGAGGCGCGCAGGGCCACCATCGCCCCGCCGGAGGGGAGTTGCTGCATGATCCGGCCGCGTACGGCGGCCAGCTCGGCGGCGTCCGCCAGCGAGAGGGCGCCCGAGGTGTGGACGGCCGCGAGGGCGCCGACGGAGTGCCCGAGGACGGCGTCGGGCCGGATGCCCCACGACTCCAGGAGGCGGAACAGGGCCACCTCGAAGGCGAAGAGCGCCGGCTGCGTGTACCGCGTCCGGTTCAGCAGTCCGCCCTCGGGGCTGTCCTCGGCCGCGAGGACCACATCCCGCAGGGGCTGCTCCAGGTGCGGTTCCAGGGCGGCGCACACCCCGTCGAAGGCCGCCGCGAACACCGGGAAGGCCTCGTACAGTTCCTGGCCCATCCGGGCGCGCTGGGAGCCCTGACCGGCGAAGAGGAAGGCGGTGCGGCCCTCCCCGGCCGTCGCGCGGACCACGTCCGGCCCCGGCACCCCGTCGGCCAGCGCGCGCAGCCCGTCGAGCAGTTCGTCGCGGTCCTCGGCGAGCAGCACCGCCCGGTGCGGGAGGTGGCCGCGGGTGGTGGCCAGGGAGAAGCCCACGTCCGCCAGCGCGTCGCCGTCGGCCTCGGTCAGGTGCCGGTACAGCCGGTCGGCCTGCGCGCGCAGCGCGGGCTCCCCGGCCGCCGACAGCACCACCGGTACGGCCGGCAGCGCGGCCGGCTCCCCGGCGGCGGCCGGCTCCGGCGCGGGCGCCTGCTCCAGGATGACGTGCGCGTTGGTACCGCTGATCCCGAAGGAGGACACCGCGGCCCGGCGCGGCCGCCCGCCCCGCTCGGGCCACGGGATCGTCTCGGTCAGCAGGGAGACGGCGCCGCTCGACCAGTCCACGTGCGGGGTGGCCTCGTCCACGTGCAGGGTCCGCGGCAGCACCCCCTCGCGCAGCGCCATCGCCATCTTGATGACGCCGCCGACCCCGGCCGCGGCCTGGGTGTGGCCGATGTTCGACTTCAGGGAGCCCAGGTGGAGCGGCCGGTCCGCCGGACGCCCGCTGCCGTAGGTGGCCAGCAGCGCCTGCGCCTCGATCGGGTCGCCCAGCGAGGTGCCCGTTCCGTGCGCCTCCACCGCGTCGACGTCGGCGGCGGTGAGGCCGGCGGCGGCCAGGGCCTGGCGGATCAGCTGCTCCTGCGCGGGGCCGCTGGGGGCGGTCAGCCCGTTGCTGGCGCCGTCCTGGTTGACGGCCGAACCACGGACCACGGCCAGGACGCGGTGTCCGTTGCGGCGGGCGTCGGAGAGCCGTTCGACCAGCAGCAGACCGGCGCCCTCGGCCCAGCCGGTGCCGTCCGCGGCGGCCGAGAAGGCCTTGCAGCGGCCGTCGGCGGCGAGCCCGCGCTGCCGGCTGAACTCCACGAACGGCATCGGCGTCGCCATCACCGTGGCACCGCCGACCAGCGCCATCGTGGACTCCCCGCGCCGCAGCGAGGCACAGGCCAGGTGCAGCGCCACGAGGGAGGAGGAGCAGGCCGTGTCGACGGTGAGGGCCGGACCCTCCAGTCCGAAGGTGTAGGACAGCCGCCCGGAGGCCACGCTGCCGGCGCCGCCGACGCTCAGGAAGCCCTCGTACTCCTCCGGGGCGGGGGAGAACCGGTTCATGTAGTCGGCGTACATGGTGCCGACGAACACGCCCGTGCGGCTGCCCCGCAGCGCGGCCGGGTCGATGCCCGCGTGCTCGAAGGCCTCCCACGCCGTCTCCAGCAGCAGGCGCTGCTGCGGGTCGATGCTGTGCGCCTCGCGCGGCGAGACCCCGAAGAACTCGGCGTCGAACTGCGCCGCCTCGTACAGGAATCCGCCCTCCCGGGCGTACGAGGTGTGCGGCCGGTCCGGGTCGGGGTCGTACAGGCCCGCCAGGTCCCAGCCGCGGTCGGCGGGGAACGGCCCGACGGCGTCCACCTCGTCGGTGGCCAGTCGCCACAGGTCCTGTGGGGAACGGACGCCACCCGGGTAGCGGCAGGCCATGCCCACGATCGCGATCGGCTCGTGCTCGCGTTCCACGAGGCGGGCGTGGTCGGCCTTGAGCCGCTCGTTCTCCTTCAGCGCGGTCCGCAACGCCTCGACGACCTGCTGTTGGGTTGTGGAAGCCATCCTGTTCTCTCCGTACTTCCCTGTTGGGGGCCCCGTGGGGGGGCTGGGTGTGGGTCTGGTGTCTGGGTCGGGGGTCCGGAACGGGTCCGGGGCCGGGGCCCGGGCGGGGGGTCAGCCCTCGCCCAGGGCCAGGCGGACCAAGTCGTCGGCGCTCATCGTGTCGAGCGCGCTCCCGCCGTCCGGCAGGCCGGCGCCGTCGGTACCGGCGGCGCCGTTCGCGGCGTCCTCGGGGGTGTCCCGCGTCGGCACGTCGGGTACGAGCGCGGCCCGCAGCCGGTCCGCGAGGGCACCCGGGGTCGGGTGGTCGAAGATGAGCGTGGGCGGCAGCTTGACGCCGGTCGCGGCCGTCAGGCGGTTGCGCAGCTCGACCGCGGTCAGGGAGTCGAAGCCCAGGTCCTGGAACCGGCCGTCGGCCGGCACCTTGTCACGGCTCGCATGGCCCAGTACGGCCGCCACTTCGACCCGTACCGCCTCGAGCAGGAGGTGACGGTGCTCGCGCCGGGGCGCCCGGGCCAGCCGCTCGCGCAGGTCGGCCGCCGTGTCCGGGGCCGCGGGAGCACCGCCCGTACCACCGCGCCGGGCCGGAGCCAGCCCCCGCAGCAGCACCGCGACCGCCTCCGGATCCGCCGTCCGCAGGTCGAGGTGGGCGGCGGTCAGGACCGCGGCGCCGGATTCCACGCCCGCGTCGAACAGGGCCAGACCCTCCTCGGCGGACAGCGCCCCGATCCCGGAGCGGGCCAGGCGCTTCAGGTCCGCCGCGCCGAGGTCGCCGGTCAGCGTGCTCTCCTGCGCCCACAGACCCCAGACCAGGGACAGGGCCGGCAGCCCGGCGGCGCGGCGCCGCTGGGCCAGGGCGTCCAGGAACGCGTTGGCCGCCGCGTAGTTGCCCTGTCCCGCGGAACCCAGGGTGCCCGCGAGCGAGGAGAAGAGGACGAAGGCCGACAGCTCCAGGTCCCGGGTCAGCTCGTGCAGGTGGAGGGCGGCGTCGGCCTTGGGCCGCAGCACCCCTTCCATCCGCTCCGGGGTGAGTCCCGCGAGGACGGAGTCGTCGCTCACGCCCGCGGCGTGGACCACCGCCGTCAGCGGCCGGCCCGCCGGTACGGAGGCCAGCAGGGCGGCCACGGCGGCGCGGTCGCCGGTGTCGCAGGCGGCCACGGTCACCTCCGCGCCCAGCGCGGCCAGTTCGGCCGTGAACTCCTCCGCACCCGGGGTCGCCGCACCGCGGCGGCCGGTCAGGAGCAGCCGCCGTACCCCGTGGTGCTTCACCAGGTGCCGGGCCAACAGCCGGCCCAGCGTGCCCAGACCACCGGTGACCAGGACGTGGCTGTCCGCTCCGAAGCCCGCCGGGGCGTCCTCGGTGACGGCGGGCCGGTGAACGCGCAGGGCCGGCGCCGAGATCCGCCCCGCCCGCACCGCGAGCTGCGGCTCCGGGGAGGCCAGGGCCGGCACGAGAGCGCGTACGGACTCGGGCCGCCCGTCGGCGTCGACGAGGGCGAACCGGCCGGGCTGCTCCGACTGGGCGGAGCGGATCAGGCCCCAGACCGCCGCCAGGGCGGGATCCGGGTACTCGGTGTCCGCCACCGCGACCGCGCCCTCGGTGAGGAAGGCGAGCCGGGAGTCCGCGAACCGCTCGTCGGCCAGCCAGCGCTGGGCCGGCGCCAGGGCCGTGAGCACGGCCCGGCCCGACCCGGCCGGCACCGCGGGCACCGGCGTCACGACCACGGACGGCACCGGGGCGCCCCCGTCGACCGCTTCCTGCAGCCCGTCCAGGCCGGGGTAGGCCCGGACGGCCACGCCGGCGGCCCGTACGGCATCCACGACGGCGGAGTCCGCGTCGCCCAGGACGGCCCACGGGCCGGCCGGAACGGGAGCGGTCCCGCGCAGCGGGGACCAGTGCAGGCCGAACAGGCCGGCCCCGTGCACCGGTCCGGCGGCGGCCGCCGGGTCCGCCCGCAGCTCGCGCACGGCGAGCGCCTCGGCGGTGAACACCGGGTCACCGGACAGGTCGGCGATCAGCAGCGAGTAGCTGTCGCCCGTGCCCCGCCGCAGGCGGACCAGCAGTTCGGTGGCGCCCGGCGCCCGCAGGGTCAGACCGCTCCACGCGAAGGGCACCAGCAGCCGGTCTCCGGCACCGGCTCCGACGAGGGCGGTGTGCAGGGCCGCGTCCAGGGCGGCCGGGTGCAGACCGAAGCCGTCACCCTGCGGGCCCGTGGCGCTGTCGGGGAGAACCACCTCCGCGTAGAGGTCGCTCCCGCGACTCCACACGGTCCGCAGGCCCTGGAAGGCGGGGCCGTACGTGTATCCGCGCTCGGCGAGGCGGGCGTAGAGGTCGCCGACGGGTATCTCGGTGGCGCCCTGCGGCGGCCAGACGGCCAGGTCGGCCGGGTCGCCCGGCGCTGCGGAAGCCTCGTCGGCCAGCAGCCCGGAGGCGTGCCGGACCCATGCCGCGCCCGGCGTCCCCTCGGGCCGCGAGTGGAGCGCCAGGGTGCGCGACCCGTCGGTCCCGGGGGCACCCACCATCAGCTGGACGGTGACGCGCTCGTCCAGCGGCAGCGGCTGTTCGAGGGTGAGCTCGGCCACCTGCGCCGCGCCCGCCCGCCGGGCCGCGTACAGGGCGAGCTCCGCGACAGCCGCGCCCGGCAGCAGCGGCCGGCCCAGGATGGCGTGCTCCGCCAGCCACGGATCGGCGTCCGCGTCGAGCGTGCCGGTGAACAACCATCCCTGGCCCGCGGCGAGTTCGACCGTCTGGTCCAGCAGGGGGTGCCCGCCGGCCGGCCTCGGCGCCACGGGGGCGGCGGGAACGCTCAGCCAGTAGCTGTCGCGCTGGTAGGGGTAGGTGGGCAGGGCGACGGCCCGGCCACCGGGCAGGAACCCGCGCCACTCGACGTCCGCGCCGCGGACGTAGGCCTGGGCGAGCGCGGCCGCGAGGGTCCCGCCCTCGGGACGGCCCTTGCGCAGCAGCGGGACCGCGGTGACCACCTGCCGGGCCTCGGCCTCCCCGGAGGTCAGGATCGTCCGGGTCATGGCGGTGAGCACGCCGTCCGGGCCGAGCTCCAGGTATGTGGTGACGTTCTGGTTGTGGAGGTATTGGATGCCGTCGCTGAAGCGGACGGTGTGGCGGAGGTGTTGGACCCAGTAGTCGGGGTTGGTGAGTTGTTCGGTGGTGGCGGGTTGTCCGGTGAGGTTGGAGATGATGGGGA
>NZ_JOIR01000020.1 GCF_000720115.1 Streptomyces sp. NRRL F-2580 | reverse complement strand
GCCGAGTTCCTTCTGGATCAGGCCTTCCTGGAGGCCGACCAGCGCGGTGGCGTGCGTCAGGTTCGGGAAGTAGCCGATCCGCACCTCGGAGGCCGACAGCTTCGCGCCGTCCGTGGCGGCGGCGTTCGCGGCCTTGCCGCCCTCGTCCTTCTTGGCCTCGGAGCCGTAGCCGCACGAGGCGAGCGCGCCGATCAGGAGCGGCAGCGCGGCGGCGGCGACGACACCGCGGCGCAGGGTGGTGCGGGTGGTACGCGTGCTACGGGTGGTGGCAGGCACGGGAGGACTTCCTCTCGTGACGCGGTCATCTCATGACGCACGTCTTCGTCTGTGGAGCAGGGGCGGGTACGGCTCGTGGGGGGTGTGGGCGCGTGGGCGTGATGCCGGCGGCAATTCAGTCATCGCGCACATCGCGCCACCCCTCCCTGGCCGCTGCCGAGGCGGCCGCTGCCTACACGGCCGCCCTCCTTGGCGAAGGTGGAGTAGATGTCGGAGAGCATGATCTAGAAGTCCCACCCTTCCTCGTCCGCCTGAACGGTGGTCTCGCCCTTGGAGGCGAAGGACTCGCCGGCCATGCCCGCCGCCAGGGTGGTTCCGTCGGCCGGGTCGATCAGCAGGAAGGACCCGGTGCGGCGCGAGTCGGCGTACGCGTCGAGCGCGAGCGGCTCGGCGGTACGGACGACCACGCGGCCGATGTCGTTGGCCACGAGCTGCCCGGGGTCCGGGTGCTGGGACAGGTCGTCCAGGGTCAGCCGCGAGGGGATCTCCTTGACGATCGCCTTGACCGTGCGCGTCGTGTGCTTGATCAGCACCCGTGCGCCGACGGAGAGGGGCTGGTCGGCCACGTGGCAGACCGTCGCCTCGACGTCCTGCGTGGTGGCCGGGGCGTTCGCGGACGGCGCGATCAGGTCGCCGCGCGAGATGTCGATGTCGTCCGCCAGACGCAGCGTCACCGACTGCGGGGCCCAGGCGATGTCAACGCTCTCGCCGAGCGCGTCGATGCCCACGATCGTGCTCGTACGGCCCGAGGGCAGGACGGTCACGGCCTCGCCGACGCGCAGCACGCCGGAGGCGATCTGGCCCGCGTAGCCGCGGTAGTCGGGGTGCTCCGCGGACTGCGGGCGGATCACGTACTGCACCGGGAAACGCGCCGGGCAGGCGGTGAGGTCGTGGCTGACCGGGACGGTCTCCAGGTGCTCCAGCACCGTCGGGCCGCCGTACCAGTCCATGTTGGCGGAGGGCTCCACGACGTTGTCGCCGGCCAGCGCCGAGATCGGGATCGCGGTGATCTCCGGGACGCCCAGGTCCGAGGCGTACGCGGTGAACTCCTCGGCGATCGATGCGAAGACCGCCTCCTCGTAGCCCACCAGGTCCATCTTGTTGACGGCCAGGACCACGTGCGGGACGCGCAGCAGCGCGGCCACGGCCGCGTGCCGGCGGGTCTGCTCGATCACGCCGTTGCGGGCGTCCACGAGGACCACGGCCAGGTCGGCGGTGGAGGCGCCGGTGACCATGTTCCGGGTGTACTGCACGTGCCCCGGGGTGTCCGCGAGGATGAACCGGCGGCGCGCGGTGGCGAAGTAGCGGTACGCGACGTCGATGGTGATGCCCTGCTCCCGCTCGGCCCGCAGGCCGTCGGTGAGCAGCGCGAGGTCGGGGGCCTCCTGGCCGCGCTGGGCGGAGACGGCCTCGACGGCCTCCATCTGGTCGGTCAGGACCGACTTGGAGTCGTGCAGCAGCCGGCCCACCAGGGTGGACTTGCCGTCGTCGACGGAACCGGCGGTCGCGAAGCGCAGCAGCGTGGTCGCCGACAGATCGGCGAACTGCTCGGTGGTGGAGGTCATTTCTAGAAGTACCCTTCGCGCTTGCGGTCTTCCATCGCGGCCTCGGACATCTTGTCGTCGGCGCGGGTCGCGCCCCGCTCGGTGAGGCGGGAGACGGCGATCTCGGCGATCACGGCGTCCAGCGTGGTGGCGTCGGAGTCGACGGCGCCGGTGCAGGACATGTCACCCACGGTGCGGTAGCGGATCAGGCGGGTCTCGGGGACCTCGCCCTCCTTGGCGCCGCCCCACTCGCCGGCCGTCAGCCACATGCCGTTGCGCAGGAACACCTCGCGCTCGTGGGCGAAGTAGATCTCCGGCAGCTCGATGCCCTCGCGGGCGATGTACTGCCAGACGTCCAGCTCGGTCCAGTTGGAGAGCGGGAAGACGCGCACGTGCTCACCGGGCGCGTGGCGGCCGTTGTAGAGCTGCCACAGCTCGGGGCGCTGGCGGCGCGGGTCCCACTGGGAGAACTCGTCGCGGAGGCTGAAGACCCGCTCCTTGGCGCGGGCCTTCTCCTCGTCGCGGCGGCCGCCGCCGAAGACGGCGTCGAACTTGAGGCTCTGGATGGCCTCGGTCAGCGGGACGGTCTGCAGCGGGTTGCGGGTGCCGTCCGGACGCTCGCGCAGCTTGCCCGCGTCGATGTAATCCTGGACGGACGCCACGTGCAGGCGCAGGCCGTGCTTCTCGACCGTGCGGTCGCGGTACTCCAGCACCTCGGGGAAGTTGTGGCCCGTGTCGACGTGCAGCAGCGTGAAGGGGACCGGCGCCGGCGCGAACGCCTTCAGCGCCAGGTGCAGCATGACGATGGAGTCCTTGCCGCCGGAGAACAGGATCACCGGCTTCTCGAACTCGCCCGCCACCTCGCGGAAGATGTGCACCGCCTCGGACTCCAGCGCGTCGAGGTGCGACAGCGCGTACGGGGCGTCGGAGCCGGGATCGGTGTGCAGGTGTGCGGCCGTGGTCATGCCAGACCCCTCTCGGTGAGCAGCGCGTGCAGGGCCGAGGCCGACTCCTGCACGGTCTGCGTGTGCGACTCGATACGGAGGTCTGGGGACTCCGGTGCCTCGTACGGGTCGTCGACCCCGGTCAGACCGGAGATCTCGCCCGCCGCCTGCTTGGCGTACAGGCCCTTGACGTCACGCTCGGAGCAGACCTCGACCGGGGTGGCCACGTGGACCTCCAGGTACGAGGTGCCCTCGGCGGCGTGCCGCTTGCGGACGGCCTCACGGCTGTCTGCGAACGGCGCGATCACCGGGACGAGTGCCTTCACGCCGTTGGACGCGAGGAGTTCGGCGACGAAACCGATCCGCTGCACGTTGGTGTGCCGGTCCTCGCGGCTGAAGCCGAGTCCGGCGGAGAGGAACTCGCGGATCTCGTCACCGTCGAGGACCTCCGCGCGGTGGCCCTCGGCGCGCAGCCGCTCGGCCAGCGCGTAGGCGATGGTGGTCTTGCCCGCGCTCGGCAGCCCGGTCAGCCACACGGTGGCGCCCTGGTCGCTCACGCTCATCTGCTTCGTCTCCGTAAGTTCCGTACGTTCGGTCGTCATCAGCCGTGCAGCCCGCACTCGGTCTTGCCCCGCCCGGCCCACCGGCCGGCCCGCGCGTCCTCGCCCTCCGCCACGCGGCGGGTGCAGGGGGCGCAGCCGACGGAGGCGTAACCGTCCATCAGCAGCGGGTTGGTGAGCACCCCGTGCTCGGCGACGTACGCGTCCACGTCGTCCTGGGTCCAGCGGGCGATCGGCGAGACCTTGACCTTCCGCCGCTTCTCGTCCCAGCCGACGACCGGGGTGTTCGCCCGGGTGGGGGACTCGTCGCGGCGCAGGCCCGTCGCCCACGCGTCGTACGCGGTCAGGCCCTCTTCCAGCGGCTTGACCTTGCGCAGCGCGCAGCACAGGTCGGGGTCGCGGTCGTGCAGCTTCGGGCCGTACTGCGCGTCCTGCTCGGCCACCGTCTGGCGCGGGGTGAGCGTGATGACGTTGACGTCCATCACGGCGTCGACCGCGTCACGGGTGCCGATGGTCTCCTCGAAGTGGTAGCCCGTGTCGAGGAAGACCACGTCCACACCGGGGCGGACGCGCGAGGCCAGGTGGGCGACGACCGCGTCCTCCATGGAGGAGGTCACGGCGAACTTCCCGCCGAAGGTCTCGGCCGCCCAGCGCAGGATGTCCAGCGCGGAGGCGTCCTCCAGGTCCCGGCCCGCCTGCTCGGCCAGTGCCTTGAGATCCACGTCCTTGAGACGCGCGTCTTGAGTGGCGGTCATGTCTCGTCCCCTCCAGCTGATTCGGACCGGATACCGCGGGACAGCAGCCCGAGGTACTTCAGCTGGAAGGCTCGGTTGCAGGCCCTGCATTCCCACGCGCCGTGGCCCGTCTCGTGGGGAAACAGGTCCTCGTCGCCGCAGTACGGGCAGTAGAACGGTGCGGCGCGCTCGCTCACGAGAGGCTCTTCTCGTCCGCGCGGGCGACCCACGCCGCGAAGCGCTCGCCGTCCTCGCGCTGCTCCTCGTAACTCTTGACGACCCGCTCGACGTAGTCGGGCAGACCGGCCGAGGTGACCTTGAGGCCGCGGACCTTGCGGCCGAAGCCGGCCTCCAGGCCGAGGGCGCCGCCCAGGTGGACCTGGTAGCCCTCCACCTGGTTGCCGTCGTCGTCGAGGACCAGCTGGCCCTTGAGACCGATGTCCGCCACCTGGATACGGGCGCAGGCGTTCGGGCAGCCGTTGATGTTGATGGTGAGCGGCTCGGCGAAGTCCGGCAGGCGGCGCTCCAGTTCGTCGATCAGCGAGGCGCCGCGCGCCTTGGTCTCGACGATGGCCAGCTTGCAGAACTCGATGCCGGTGCAGGCCATCGTGCCGCGGCGGAACGGGGACGGCTTGACCCGCAGGTCCAGCGACTCCAGCGCCTCGACCACCGAGTCGACCTGGTCGGCCTCCACGTCGAGCACGATCATCTTCTGCTCGGCGGTGGTGCGCAGACGGCCGGAGCCGTGCTGCTCGGCGACGTCCGCGATCTTGGTCAGGGTGGCGCCGTCCACACGGCCGACCCGGGGCGCGAAGCCGACGTAGAACTTGCCGTCCTGCTGCTGGTGGACGCCCACGTGGTCGCGCCACTGGCCGGTCGGCTGCTCGGGGGCGGGGCCGTCGGTCAGCTTGCGCTTCAGGTACTCGTCCTCCAGGACCTGGCGGAACTTGGCCGGGCCCCAGTCGGCGACGAGGAACTTCAGGCGGGCGCGGGTGCGCAGCCGGCGGTAGCCGTAGTCGCGGAAGATCGAGATGACGCCCTCGTAGACGTCCGGGACCTCGTCGAGCGAGACCCAGGTGCCGAGGCGCACGCCGAGCTTGGGGTTGGTGGAGAGACCGCCGCCGACCCAGACGTCGAAGCCCGGACCGCGCTCGGGGTGGTTCACGCCGACGAAGGCGACGTCGTTGATCTCGTGTGCCACGTCGAGCAGCGGCGAGCCGGAGATCGCCGACTTGAACTTGCGGGGCAGGTTGGAGAAGTCCTTGTTGCCCACGATGCGGCGGTAGATCTCGTCGATGGCGGGCGTGCCGTCGATGATCTCGTCCCGGGCGATGCCGGCGACGGGCGAGCCGAGGATGACGCGGGGCGTGTCACCGCAGGCCTCGGTGGTGGACAGGCCGACGGCCTCCAGGCGGCGCCAGATCTCCGGGACGTCCTCGATCCGGATCCAGTGGTACTGCACGTTCTGGCGGTCGGTGAGGTCGGCGGTGCCGCGCGCGAACTCCTCGGAGATCTCGCCGATGACGCGGAGCTGCTCGGTCGTCAGCCGGCCGCCGTCGATGCGGACGCGCAGCATGAAGAACTCGTCGTCCAGCTCCTCCGGCTCCAGGATCGCGGTCTTGCCGCCGTCGATCCCGGGCTTGCGCTGGGTGTAGAGGCCCCACCAGCGCATGCGGCCGCGCAGGTCGTTGGGGTCGATCGAGTCGAAGCCGCGCTTGGAGTAGATCGTCTCAATGCGTGTCCGCACGTTGAGACCGTCGTCGTCCTTCTTGAACTGCTCGTTGCCGTTGAGGGGCGTGTGGTGTCCGACGGCCCACTGGCCCTCGCCGCGGTGACGGCCGGTCTTGCGGCGCGCGGCGGCTGCGGGGGTCGCGGCTGCGGGCGTTTCGGGGGTGGCGGCGGCCATGGCGGTACGTCCTTCTTCGGCGGCTCAGGGCAAGGGCAAGGGCAGGGGGAGGCGGATCGGCGGCAGCGGCCCCTGTCAGGTCTGCGACTCTGAGCGGGTGTGGCTGATTCCCGCGCCGTTGCCGGGGTCGCCGGCGGGCAGGGCGGGACATCGGCCTCAGGGGGCTAGCGGGTGATCGGCGCGTCCGCGGCGGCGGGGACGGCGACGATGTGCGGCGTGGCTGGTTCCGTCAGCGCGCCGGACAGATGGCGCTGGACATGCGGCCGAGGTCGACGTGCCGCCGACTCACCAAGGCAATTCCAGCTCCATTCATGACGGAAGCGTGTCATGTGCCTCTTGGAGGAGTCCACTACTGTCCACGATTCGGACGAACTCGTCCCGCATCGTGGGATGACGTGACGGGGGTCACCTGCCGAAGCCGGCTCCGCCGGCCCCGGGGCTCCGCCCCAGCCCCCGCGCCTCAAACGCCGGCGGGGCTGAAAGGCGAGGTCAGGCTCCGGGCCAGGGGCCGGGGGCCGGGGTGTCTTCCTTCTCTTCCGTCTCCGTCTTGAAGACCTTGAAGCCGCGGCGCTCGTAGTTGCTCATCGCCGTCGGGCCGTCCTGGCTGCACGTGTGCACCCAGACGCGCCGGGTCGGCTCGCGGTCCGGCCAGCGCTCCGCGAGGGACCACGCCCGGGCGGTGCCCACCGACAGCAGGTGCCCGCCGATGCGGCGGCCGCGGAAGTCCGGGATGAGGCCGAAGTACATGATCTCCACCACACCGTCGTCCTGCGGGTCGAGCTCCACGTACCCGGCCGGCGTGCCGCGGTCGTACGCCACCCACGTCTCCACCCCCGGCCGCTCCAGCTGCTCCACCCACTGCGCGCGGGTCAGCGACAGCCGGTCCGTCCAGTGGATGTCGCCGCCCACCGACGCGTAGAGGAAGCGGCTGAACTCCGGGGAGGGGACCTCCGCCCGCGAGATCGTGATCTCGGGGCCCGGTACGGCCGCCGGGACGAGGTCCGACGGGGAGGTCATTTCCAGGGACCAGGTGGTGAGGGTGATGGTGCTCATGCCCTTCAGGGAACCACGCCGGGCCCCCCGCTCCCCAGGCGGGCCCTGATCACCGCGGGGGCGGTGGAGTGCGGGAGCAGTGCGGCCGGGTCCTCGGGGCGGATCAGCTCCACCTCCACGTCCTGCGCGAAGCGGTACGGCCGGTGGGTGAGCACGCCCGCGAGGTGGCGGCGTACGCGCGACAGCTCCGCGCGGACCGTCACCGTGCGCGTCGGGTCCCCGAACAGTTCCACGGCCAGCTCCGCCGCCGAGCGCCCCTGCGGGCTGTCCGCCAGCAGGAACAGCAGCTCCGCGTGGCGCGGGCTCAGCTCCTGCGACCAGCTCCCGGAGGACCCGTACACCGTCGCCGACCAGCCTCCCGCCCGGCTGAGGTCCACGACGATCCGCGTCGCCGCCGTGCTCGAACGCTCGGGCGCGACCTGCAGCAGCCAGCCGCCGGGCAGTGGCTCCACCACGCAGTCGCCGAGCCGCGGCACCCACACCCGGCCCGGCCCGAAGGTCTTCGGCAGCGGGATCCGCTCCGTGGGGGCCAGCCCCGTCACCGCCGCCGGCCAGCCGTCCGGGTCCACGGCCAGCGCCCGCCCCGGCAGTCGGGCCAGCAGCGGGGCCGCCACCGTCCGCAGCCGCTCCAGCGACTCCAGGTGCCGGATCCGCAGCTCCCGCTCGGCGAGCCGGGCCACCGAGGTCACCCACGCCAGCGTCGCCGGGTGCATCGTGGCCAGCGGGCCGCTGACGTCGACCACGCCCAGCAGCCGCCCGTCACGCGGGTCCCGTACGGGCGCCCCCGCGCAGGTCCAGTCGTGGTGGCTGGAGACGAAGTGCTCCGCCGAGAACACCTGCACCGGCCGGCGGGCCACGAGCGCGGTGCCCACCCCGTTGGTGCCGACCACGGCCTCGTCCCAGTCGGCGCCCACCGAGAAACCGAGCCGGTCCGCCTTGCGCAGGATGGAGGAGTGGCCCTCCCGCCACAGCAGCCGCCCGTCGGCGTCCGCGACGACCAAGATGTGCAGGGCCTCGTCCAGCGCGGGCAGTAGCCCCTCCCGCAGCACGGGCAGGACCTCCCGCAGCGGCGACCCGTGCCGCCGCTCCTCGGTCTCGGCGGCCGACAGCATCCGCGAGCGCGCGTCCCGGTCCGGGTGCACCCCACCGGCCAGCATCCGCCGCCAGGACTCCGCGATCTCCGGCCTCGGCGCGGCCGGCGGGCGGTCCCCGGCCAGCGCGGCCGCCCGCACCCCCTTGAGCAGGCGCGCCGCCGCCCGCGCGTCCATGGCCGAGATGCGTGCCACATCGACCGTGCTGCCTGTGGCGTCGGCCACCGGAACCTCCCCGTGCGAACAGGACGTACGACGCGAGCCGCCCGGGCGGGTGTGCGGGTTCCGCACCCTGGCGCCCCGGCGGACGGCTGCCGACTCAAAGGTTGCAACGGTATGCAACCCTCGCCAAGTCCCGGTCACCCGACCGAAACTGTCCGGACGCCGCCGAGCGGCGTGACAGCTCCTCCTCGGGGCTTCGGGTCAGAGGTGGTGCCGAGTCGGCGCGGCGCCACCTCTGTACCGGTCGACGGGCCCGGATCCAGGCTCGGAGCGGTTTGGGGACCGCAGGGGAGCCCGACGGGGGCTCCTCCCTAGCCCGCGATCCGCGCCCGTTCCACCACCGCGCCGAGGTCGAGGCTGTGCGGCAGCGTGCCGAAGGCCGTGCCCCAGTCGCCGCCCAGCCGGGAGGCGCAGAACGCGTCCGCGACCTCCGGCGGAGCCCAGCGCACCAGCAGCGATCCCTGCAGGACCAGCGCCATGCGCTCCACGACGCGGCGGGCCCGCGCCTCGATGCCGTCGAGGTCGGCGAGCTCCGTCAGCAGGTCCTTGATGGCCGAATCCAGCCGGTGGTCGGCGCCCCGGGCCAGGCCGACCTCTTGGAGGAAGGCGTTCAGCGCCTGGGGTTCGCGCTGGAGGGCGCGCAGGACGTCCAGCGCCTGTACGTTGCCCGAGCCCTCCCAGATGGAGTTCAGCGGGGATTCGCGCAGCAGTCTGGGCAGCCCGGACTCCTCGACGTAGCCGTTGCCCCCCAGACATTCCAGGGCTTCCGCGACCATCGGCGTACAGCGCTTGGTCACCCAGTATTTGGCGGCGGGCACGGCGAGGCGCAGGAAGGCCTTCTCCTGCTCGGTCCCGGCGTCGTAGGCGGCCGCCAGGCGCAGGGTCAGTGCGGTGGCGGCCTCCGACTCCAGGGCCAGGTCGGCGAGGACGTTGCGCATCAGCGGCTGGTTGATGAGCGGTGCTCCGAAAGCAGAGCGGTGCTCCGTGTGGTGCACGGCCTGCGTCAGCGCCTGGCGCATCAGCGAGGCCGAGCCGATGACGCAGTCCAGCCGGGTCGCCGCGACCATCTCGATGATCGTCCGCACCCCCCGGCCCTCCTCGCCCACCCGCCGCGCCCAGGTCCCGTCGAACTCCACCTCGCTGGACGCGTTCGACTTGTTGCCCAGCTTGTCCTTCAGCCGCTGGATCGCGAAGACGTTGCGCGTGCCGTCCGGCAGCACCCTCGGCACCAGGAAGCACGTCAGCCCGCCCGGAGCCTGCGCCAGCACCAGGAAGCCGTCGCACATCGGCGCCGAACAGAACCACTTGTGCCCGGTCAGCAGGTACTCGCCGGACGTGCCCAGCGGCGTCGCGGCCGTCGTGTTGGCCCGTACGTCGCTGCCGCCCTGCTTCTCCGTCATCCCCATGCCGAAGAGCACGCCGGCCTTCTGAGCGGCCGGCCGCAGCCCCTCCTCGTACACGTGCGAGGTCAGCCGCGGCTCCCATTCGGCGGCGAGCGCCGGATCGGTCCGCAGCGCCGGCACGGCGGCGTGCGTCATCGAGACCGGGCAGCCGTGCCCCGCCTCGGCCTGCGACCACAGGAAGAACCCGGCGGCGCGGCGCAGATGCCCGGCCGGCCGCCCCCAGGCGTCCGTGAGCCCGGAGGTCACGGCGTGCCCGAGCAGCCGGTGCCAGGCCGGGTGGAACTCCACCTCGTCGATCCGGTTCCCGTACCGGTCGTGCGTCCGCAGTTTCGGCGGATTCTCGTTCGCCTGCACACCCCATTCCTGGGCCTGCGAGGATCCTGCCGCACGCCCGAGGGCGGTGAGCTCCTCCCGTACCTCACCGAGGAGTTCGGGCTCCGCGGAGGCGAGGTGGCGTTCGACGCCCTCGGTGAGGGCCCGATCGCCGCCGTAGACGTCGTAGCCCACCAGAGGCGGGGCCTGGTTGCTGACTGTGTGGGTGGTGGCTGCCATGCGGATACCGTAAGGACGTGCAGCCAGCAAAAGAAACACCCGAGCGGATCCCGGGACCCCCAGGGCGGCTCCACCGGGCCCGCGCCCTCTACCGCAACGTCTCGAAGCGGAAGATGGGCTGGCTGCTACTGAAGGACACCGTCAACTCGTGCATCGAGTACCGCATCCTCGGCCTGGCGGCCGAGGCGGCGTTCTTCACGCTGCTCTCGCTGCCCCCGCTCTTCCTCGGCCTGCTGGGCCTGCTCGGCTACGTGGACGGCTGGAC
This sequence comes from Streptomyces sp. NRRL F-2580, assembly GCF_000720115.1. Classification (GTDB taxonomy): domain Bacteria; phylum Actinomycetota; class Actinomycetes; order Streptomycetales; family Streptomycetaceae; genus Streptomyces. The sequence goes on along the minus strand of NZ_JOIR01000020.1, from coordinate 94,889 downwards.
CGGCAAGACGACGGTGGCCAGCATCGAGGAGAACATCCTGGGCGCGGTCGGCACGGTGCTGTCCGACCGCGGCGTCAACGACATCGCCAAACCGATGCTCGACGACGTGACGGGACGCGGACGCCCCGACCTGATCTCGCTCGGCTTCGCCTTCGCCCTGTGGTCGGGCTCCCGCGCGGTGAACGTCTTCATCGACACCATCACCGTGATGTACGGGCTCGACGGGCAGCGCGGCATCGTCAAGACCCGGCTGCTGGCCTTCGTGCTCTACGTCATCGCGCTGGTGATCGGCGCGATCGTGCTGCCCCTGATGGTGGTGGGGCCGGACGCCGTGATCGAACTGGTCCCCTGGGGCACCAGCGTGATCGCGGTGCTGTACTGGCCGACCGTCACCCTGCTGTCCATCGTCTTCCTGACGACGCTCTACCACGTCTCCGTACCGGTGCGCTCGCCGTGGATCGAGGACGTGCCGGGGGCGCTGGTGGCGCTCGCCATGTGGGTCCTGGGCTCGTTCCTGCTGCGCATCTACCTCACCAACACCGTGGAGGGGCCGACGATCTACGGATCGCTGGCGGCGCCGGTGGCGGTGCTGCTGTGGATCGGCATCTCGGCCTTCGCGGTGCTGGTCGGCGCGGCCGTCAACGCCGCCATCGACCGGGTCTGGCCGTCCGTGGCCACGGCGGCGGCGCGCGAGGCCAACGAGCGGGCCCGGGAACTGGAGGCCGCGCAGCTGATCGCGCGGGCCGCGGCCTGGCGGGCCATGGCCGAGGGCGAGTCGGAGGACGACGAGGACGGCGGGATGCCGTCGGAGTTCCCGGAACGGTGGTCGAAGTTCCTGCCGCCGGAGGACTACTCCTCGCGGCTGCGCAAACACTGACCGGTACCCGGGAGGGCCGTGGATCCTCGCCCTGCGCCGGAGGGGTGTACGAGGAAGCACCCTCGGCGGCCGTACCCGGGCCGTACTGTGGCGGGCGCGGAGCAACGGCCGGATGGTGCTGCCCGACGGGTGCATGGACCTGCCGCCGACCAGGCGCACCTCGCACGCGAGGTGCGCGCGCTGGCCGGGACCACGCTGACCGCCTACGCGGCGGGCTCCGACGGGGCGGGCTCCGACGGGGAGGGCTCCAACGGGGCGAAGAGGGAGACGGCGCAGCCGTCCGGGTCGAGCACGACGGCGTAGCGCTGCCCCCAGAAGGCGTCCCACGGCTTCAGGTGGCCCGGGTACCCGGCCGCGGTCAGCTCCGCGTAGAGGGCGTCCACTTCGGCGGGGGAGTCGCACAGGAAGGCCAGGTCCCGGCTGCCGTCGCCGGTGGGGCGGGTCCAGGACGGGTCGAAGGAGCGGACGGTGTCCTCGGTGTCCCAGCCGATCCGCAGCCCGCCGGGCAGCGCGGCCTCCACGTGCGGCAGGCCGTCGGCCTCGGCCGGGACGTCCAGCCCGAGACGGCGGTAGAAGGCGAGCGAGGCGGCCATGTCGGAGACGACCAGGCCGATCATGTCGAGTCGTGGAGTCATGACGGCAGGCTAAGGGCTGTCCCGTAATCCCCGGCGGGCGCACGACGCCAGCTACGGCACCTCGCTGCATTGTCGGAACGCCCGAATACGCCCAGAAGGGGGGCGCCCCTCCGCCTTGCGATGCACCGCATCTGACGCCGTGCGCTGATCCACCGGGGATTACGGGACAGCCCTTGGGCAGGCCGGGTGGCGCGCGTCTTGAACGAAACGGACACCGCCGCACGCGGGGGCCGGGGGCTGGGGCCCTGGGCGCGGAGGCCCGTCGGCCTCAGCCCCTGCCGCGGGCGGCCACGATCGCGCACGCCAGCGCCAACGGCAGCTCCGCGCCCGCCGCCATCAGCAGCGCCACGCCCTGTCCGCCGGTCCCGGCCGAGGTCGTGACGTCGAACCAGGCGTCCATCACCAGCAGCGCGGCCGTGGCCGCCGCGACCGGGGACACCCGCGGGTCGCCCCGGCGCAGCAGCATCGCGGTCCCGGTCAGCCCGGCGGCCAGCATCAGGTCCAGACCGATCCACGCCGTGGCCCAGTTCGAGACCTCGGTCGTCTGCGGCGTCGTCTTCGCCAGCACCAGCACCCACGGGAGGAGCGCGACACCCGCACAAGTGAACACGGTGGCCGGCCGGGGGGTGCGCCAGGTGCGGGCCTGCGGGGCGACAAGTGCCATGGGTGCGGCTCTCCTTCCGTCCCGGCGGTCCGTCCCCCGGGCACACCACCAGCCTCGTCCGCCGCGCCGCCGGGATCACTGGCCCCACTGTCCGAACCGGTGGTGGTGCCAGGTACACCCCCGGCCGGATGCCAGCGCGATGGCAAACGCCTGACCAGTGCGATTACCGTACGGCGCATGGCACTTCGCGGCGCGCTGAGGCGTACGTACACCTGGACCGCGGCGCACGCACCGTGGTCGGCGTGGGCCCGGCGCAACACGGTCTTCACCACGGCCGCGATCCCGCCGGCCCTGCCCGCGCTCCTCGGTCTCACCTACGCGGCCGTGGCGCCCGGCCTCAGCCCGGTCCCGCTGCTCGCGGTGCTGGGGCTCTGCCCGTTGCTCACGGCGCTCCAGCGCAGCCGCTTCTGGGTGCTGCTCGGCCTCGACGTGCCGGACGTCGTACGGGAGAACCGCTGGTCGAGCCCGCGCGGGCTGGCCGAACGGGTGCGCTCCGAGGCGACCTGGCGGCAGTACGGCTACCACCTGCTCGTCAGCCCGCTCGCCGCGGCCGCGGCCGCGCTGGTGGTGCTGGCCTGGGCCTTCGGCATCGCGGCGGCGTCCGTCTACGGCTGGTTCTGGTTCCTGCCCGCGGACAACCGTACTCCCGGCTGGACCGGCGACTGCGACCTCGTCACCGTGGGCGGAGTCCTGCTGTTGCTCACCGCGCCCTGGCTCGCCGCCCTCTTCGCCCGGCTCGACGCCTTCGCCGCGGCCGCGCTCCTCGGCCCCAACCGGGCCCGCGAGCTGGAGCGGCGCGTCGAGGACCTCGCGGAGAGCCGGGCCGGGGTGCTGGACGCCGCCGATCTCGAACGCCGCCGGATCGAGCGGGACCTGCACGACGGAGCCCAGCAGCGGCTGGTCGCCCTCGCCATGAACCTCGGCATCGCGCGCGCCACGCTGCCCCATCTGCCGCCTGAGGCCAAGGCCGTCATCGACGAGGCGCACCGCCAGGCGAAGGAGGCCATCGAGGAGCTCAACAGCCTGGTACGGGGCCTGCATCCGGCCGTACTGGAGGACCGCGGGCTCGACGCGGCGCTCTCCGGGATCGCCGCCCGGGCCCCGTTCCCCGTGGAGTTGACCGTGGACATCGGGACGCGGCCGGGGGCCACCGTGGAGGCCGTCGCCTACTTCGTGGTCTCCGAGACCCTGGCCAACGTGGCCAAGCACGCCCGGGCGCGCCGCTGTTCGGTACGGGTCGTGCGCGCGGCCGCACCCGGCGGGGCCGGCCGCCGCGGGGACCTGCTGCGGGTCACCGTCACCGACGACGGGGTCGGCGGGGCCGACCCGGCCCGCGGAACCGGTCTGGTCGGCCTGCGCAAACGCGTAGGGTCGGTCGACGGAACCATCATGATCAACAGCCCCCTCGGGGGCCCGACCGTCATCACCGTGGAGCTGCCGTGCGGGCTGTGATCGCCGAGGACTCCGTCCTGCTGCGGATAGGACTCGTCAAGGTCCTCGAAATGGCCGGCTTCGAGGTGGCCGCCGAAACCGGGGACGCCGAGGGACTGCTCGCCGCCGTCGAGGAACACCGGCCCGAGCTGGCGCTCGTGGACGTACGGATGCCGCCCGGCTTCACCGACGAGGGGGTCCGCGCCGCCCTGATGATCCGCCGGCAGAGCCCCGGCACGGCGGTGCTGCTGCTCTCGCAGTACGTGGAGGAACGGTACGCCGCCGATCTGCTCGCGACCCCGAGCGGCGCCGGCATCGGCTACCTCCTCAAGCAACGGGTCGCCGACGTCGAGGAGTTCGTCGACGCGCTGCGGCGGGTCGCGTCCGGCGGCACCGCACTCGACCCACAGGTCGTCGCCCAGCTCCTGCTGCGGCGCGGCGGCGGACCGGACCCCCTGGAGCGGCTCACCCCGCGCGAGCGGGAGGTACTGGCGCTGATGGCCGAGGGCCGCTCCAACGCCGGGATCGCGGCCGAACTCGTCGTGAGCGAGAGCGCGGTGGCCAAACACATCAACAACATCTTCGCCAAGCTCGACCTGCCGCCGGCCGACGGCGACCACCGCCGGGTCCTGGCGGTCCTGCGCTTCCTGGACGGCACGCCGTGACGCCGGCCGCCGGACCGGCGCGAGCCCCGTCCCCCGCCCCGGCCGGCGCGACGGCCGCCACGCCGGCCCGCACGACGGCCGCCACGCCGGCGCCGGCCCCGGACCGCCCGGGGCAGCGGCTCGCCTGGACCGTCGCCGCGCTGCTGAGCGCGCTCCTGGTCGTGGCCCCCGCCACCTGGCAGGTGTGGTCCTACGCGACCGCCCGCAGCGGCACCCTGTCCGGAGGCAGCGGCGGCCGCCCGGTGGCCGCGCTGGAGATCGTGGGCGGGGACGCGGACGTCACCGTGAGCCCCCGTGGGGACGGGCAGGTCGGCTACCGCGCCACGATCGGCTGGTCGCTGAAGGCGCCCACCATCGAGGAGAGCTGGCTCGGCGACACCCTCCGGCTGACCCCGCACTGCCCCGGCGAGGAGTTCCTGCCCACCCTCGATGCCGGCTGCTCCGTCCAGCTCGGGGTGACCGTCCCGGAGGGCATCCCGGTGAAGGTGACGGCCGGGTCCGGCCACGTCCTCCTCAGCGGCCTGGGCGGCGCCGTCGACGCCGAGGTCGACTCCGGCCGGGTCGACCTCGCGGGGCTGCGCGGAGCGCTGCGGGCGAAGGTCGGCTCCGGCAGTCTGCGGGCCACCGGCCTCACCGGGACCCAGGCCGAGATCCGGGTCGGCTCCGGCCGGGCGGAAGCGGTCTTCGTCACCCCGCCGGACCAGGTGAGCGCCCGGGTCGGCTCCGGCCACCTCGCCCTCACCGTGCCCGCGGCCAGCCGCTTCCGGGTCCGCTGCGAGGCCGGCGCGGGCCACTGCCAGGTCCCGGACGACATGCGCGACGCCGGCTCCTCCCGGCGCCTGGACGTCGAGGCGGGCGTCGGCCGCGCCGTGGCCATGTACCCGGCCGGGCCGTGAACGTGCGCGGCACGGAAAAAGTCCACGGAAAAAGTCCGCGAAAAAGAAGTGGCCCTGTCCTACGGGACCTTGTTACGGTGGGTCCGTTCCCGCCGAGCCGGTGGAGGACGTCAGTAACGTGCATGACCCGGAGGTGAGTTCATTGATGACTGTCGCTGCGCAGGGCGCTGCCCGCACTCAGAAGACCATCAATGTCACTTCTGTGGTCTCCGGCTGACCTCACACCTCTTCGCGCGCCGCCATCGAGCGAGCGCACGCGGCCGGGGCCACCCTGTGAAGGGTTCCCCTTGTCTTTCTCGTCTTTCCCCGCTTCCTCCTCCGCTTCCTCCTCTTCTCCGTGGGCCCCGCTCTCGCACGCCCTCGCCCCCTTCGGCTGGGACGACGCGTGGGCGGCCGAGTTCGCCCCCTACGCCGAACAGGGTCTCGTGGCCGGCCGGGTCGTACGCGTCGACCGCGGTCAGTGCGACGTCATGACCGCGGACGGCATCGTCCGCGCCGACACCGCCTTCGTCACCCCGCACGACCCGATGCGGGTCATCTGCACCGGTGACTGGGCCGCCGTCGAGGCCGTCGGCACCCCGCGTTACGTGAAGGCGTACCTGCCGCGCCGGACCGCCTTCGTCCGGTCCACCTCCTCGCAGCGGTCCGAGGGGCAGATCCTCGCAGCCAACGTCGACCACGCGATCATCGCCGTATCCCTCGCCGTCGAACTGGACCTGGGGCGCATCGAGCGCTTCCTGGCCCTCGCCTGGGAATCGGGGGCGCAGCCGCTGGTCGTCCTCACCAAGGCGGACCTCGTCCCGGACCCGGTGACGCTCGGCCACCTGGTCGAGGACGTCGAGTCCACCGCGCCGGGCGTCCAGGTACTGACCGTCTCCTCCCTCACCGGAGAGGGCACGGACGTCCTCGCCGCCGTCGTCGCGGGCGGCACCAGCGTGCTGCTCGGAGTCTCCGGCGCCGGCAAGTCCACGCTGGCCAACGCGCTGCTCGGCGCGGAGGTCATGGAGGTCCAGGAGGCCCGAGAGGTCGACGGCAAGGGCCGCCACACCACCACGACCCGCAACCTGCTCGCCCTGCCGGGCGGCGGCGTACTGATCGACACGCCCGGGCTGCGCGGCGTCGGGCTCTGGGACGCCGAGACCGGCGTCGGCCAGGTCTTCTCGGAGATCGAGGAGTACGCGGAGCACTGCCGCTTCCACGACTGCGCCCACGAGGCGGAGCCGGGGTGCGCGGTGCTGGCCGCCCTGGACTCGGGGGAGCTGGCGGAGCGCCGCCTGGACAGCTACCGCAAGCTGCTGCGGGAGAACCAGCGGATCGTGGCCAAGACGGACGCGCGGCTGCGGTCGGAGATCCGCCGTGACTGGCGCCTCAAGTCGGCGGAGGGCCGCGCCAACTACGCGGCCAAGCGCGGCGCCCGCTCCTGACCCGCCCCGCCCCGCGGAGCCCCACCGGGGGTTCCGCGGGGCCCCCGCGGCTCCGCCCCGTACCCCGCGCCTCAAACGTCGGCGGGGCTGAAGGACGCGGGGCTCCGCCCCGGCCCCCGGTCCGCAAACGCCGGACGGGCTGAACGATCGCCTCAAACGCCGGCGGGGCTGGATTTCGGGGTCAGAGGCCCCACGCGTGGACGCGGTCGGGTGGATGCGGATCACTTCCGGGCTGAAGCGCGGGCCGAGCTCGCCAGACTCGCTGAAACCCTCGAATGTCCTCATGCCCGCAAGCCGCGCACCCGCCGACCCCACCCGCATCGGCCCGCGGCCGTAGCCGCGACGCAGCGGCACAGGGGTTGCTTTTCGGCCACTCTGCCGTCGCGGCGAGCCCGGCTCCGGCGTCGGCAGCAGCTGGGCAAATCGGGACCCTCGCCGTCCTTCCGGGCAGGTGGGAAGGGGTGTGGGAAGCGGTTCCGCCCGTGGTCGAGGTGTGCGTCGCGGCGCTGCCTCCGGCCAATCGGCAGGCACTTCGACAAGGGTCAACTCTGCATCCGGCAGCAGTGGTCCGCCCCGCGCGGGCCATGGAGAGGGGCGCGACCGCCCTTGCGCGGGCGGCTCGGGGGAGGGGTCCGGAGGGTCGGCGAGGGGCCTTCGGATGCCGTCCGGCCGGGACCGTACGGATCACGCCGACTCTGGCCGGCAGCCGTCGATTTCTGCTGTGCGACTGTTAAGTTGATCACGACTTATGTGACGCAGGGGGAACCGAAAATGGCGCCGCACGCCTTCCGACAAGATGGCATGACGTATTCACCCGGCATTCATTTCTGTTGTGTCTCGCCGGAGTTCCAGGTGTGATCGCAGGCCGAACCGTCTGCTTCCCTGGCTAAGTCTTCCGATCGCTCGACAGGTACGGGATCCCCCGTGCCCTCGGATCGGCATGTCCGCTGCCCGCCCGGCCCGGCGCCTCCTCGCGCACCGGCCGCGACGGAGATGTACGTACGCAACGCCCGCCGCTGAGCCACGCCCTGATTCAGGCCACTGCCGCCCGAGTCGAGGCCGTGCCGGCCCGCGGCTTCCACCGGAAAGGTCCACTCTCATGGATACGGCGGTCCTGCCGCACCTCCGCCACCGGCTGCTCGAAGACCTGTTCACCGAGCAGGTCCGCCGCAGCCCCGACGCCCTTGCCGTGATCGACGGCGACACCCGGCTGACCTACGCCGAACTGCACGAGCGCGCGGGCCTGTTGGCGGGCGGACTCGCCGCCCGCGGTGTGGTCCGCGAGACCCTGGTCGCCATGGCCTTCCCGCGGTCGGCGGAGGCCGTGGTGTGCACGCTGGCCATCGTCCTCGCGGGGGGCGCCTACCTGCCCGTCAACCCCGGGTTCCCCGGCGAGCGCCTGCGCATGATGCTGGAGGACTGCGGGGCCGACCTGCTGGTGTGCGCGCCCGGCCTGGAGGACACGCTGGCCCCGGCGGTCCCGGAGGGGATGCGGACCGTCACGCCGGAGGAGCTGGTCGCCGAGGGCCGCCTGGCCGGCCGTACCGCGCCGGCCGCCGCCGCGCCGAGGCCGCAGGACCGATCCCCGCTGGCGTACGTGATGTTCACGTCCGGATCCACCGGCCGCCCCAAGGGCGTGCTGGTGGAACAGTCCGGCATCGTCCGCCTGGTCAGGGACAGCGACTTCTACCGTTTCACCCCGCAGGACCGGCTGCTGCTGACCGGGGCCCTGGAGTTCGACGCCGCGACCTTCGAGATCTGGGGCTGCCTCCTCAACGGGGCGACGCTGTGCGTGGCGGACACCGAGACGCTGCTCGTCGCCTCCGCCCTGAAGGAGACCCTGCGCGAGCACGCGGTCTCCGTGATGTGGATGACCGCGCCGCTCTTCAACCAGACGGTGGACACCGATCCCGAGGTCTTCGCCGGCCTGGGCGCCGTCCTCGTCGGCGGCGACGTGCTCTCGGTACGGCACGTGCGCGCCCTGCAGGCCGTGCATCCGGGCCTGCGGATCATCAACGGCTACGGCCCCACCGAGAACACCACCTTCACCACCACCCATGAGATCGGGACCGACGAGCCCGGTGCCTTCCCGATCGGCCGTCCCGTCGCCGGCACCACCGTGCTCGTCCTCGACGCGGCCGGCGCCCCCGTGCCGCCGGGTGCGCAGGGCGAGCTCTACACCGGCGGGTCCGGGCTGGCCCGCGGCTACCTGGGCAGCCCGGAACTCACGGCACAGCGGTTCGTCACCATCGGCGGCGAGCGGTACTACCGCACCGGCGACCGCGTCAGCACCGACGCGCAGGGACTGCTGCACTTCCACGGCCGCGTCGACGACCAGGTCAAGATCCGCGGCCACCGCGTCGAGGTCAAGGAGGTCGAGGCGGCCCTGCTGGGCTGCCCCGGCGTCCGGGACGCCTGCGTGACCGTGGCCTGCGACGAGGGCGGCAAGCACCTCCTGGGACATGTCGTCCTCGCGGACGGAGCCACCGCGGCCGGCGTGGGCGAGGAACTCGCCGCCCGCCTGCCCGAGTACCTGCGGCCCGACCACCTCGTGGTCATGGACCGGCTGCCGCTCAACGCCAACGGAAAGGTGGACAAGGCCGCGCTCCCGTCGCCCACGCCGGCCGGCCCCGCCACCGCCCCCGACGGCGCGGCCCTCGCGGCCCTGCCCTCGGGCATGCGCCCCCTCGCCGTGCTGTGGGACACCGTGCTGCGCCTGAACGGACGGGTCCTCACCCCGCAGGACGACTTCTTCGCCCTCGGCGGCAACTCCCTCTCCGTCGGTGCGCTCATCGGCCGGCTCGCCGCCCGGGACGGCATCCGGCTCCCCTTCCGCGAGGTGTTCGAACACCGCACGCTCGCGGCGATGACGGAGGCCGTCGGCCGGTACGCCGCCGCACCCGCCGCCGCGCCCGGGCCGGCCTGGCCGCCCGCCCACATACCCGAGGGAACGCCCACCGTGCTGCACCCGCAGCAGCACGGCATGCACACCCACGCCCAGGTCGCCCCGGCCTCGGTCGCCTACAACGTCCCGCTGCGGGTGGACCTGGACGGCCGGCTCACCCCCGCGGAGGTCCGGTCCGCGCTCACCGAGCTGGTACGCCGGCACGACGCCCTGCGCACCCGGTTCCGCACCACCCCGGACGGGGTCCGCCAGGAGGTCCGGCCGGCCGGGCCGGTCCACCTCACGGAGTCCGACCTCGCCGCCCATCCGGACGACGCCCGGGTCCTGGCCGACTTCGTACGCCCCTTCGACCTGGGCACGGCGCCCCTGCTGCGGGCCCTGCTGGTGCGGCTCGACGACACCCGGCACCGGCTCTACCTCGACGTCCACCACATCGTCTTCGACGGGGTCTCCCTGCGCATCCTCGCCGAGGAGCTCACGGAGCTGCTCTCGGGCGGACCGCTGGCCGAGCCCAAGTGGGGCTACGCGGAGGCCTCCCGGTGGTTCGCCGACGGGCTGGCCGACGGCTCGCAGGCGGCGGACGAGCGCTACTGGCTCGGCGTGCTCGCCGACCCGCCCCGGCTGGAACTGCCCACCGACCACCCCCGCCCGCCCGTGCGCGCGGAGGCCGGTGCCGTGGAGCGGCTGTCCCTGACCCCGGAGCGGGCCGAGGCGGTCGCCCGGATCGCCGCCGGCTCCTCCACCACCCCGTACGCGGTGCTGCTGACCGCCTACACCGCCGCGCTGATGCGGCTGTCCGGGCAGCGCGACGTGGTGTGCGGCAGCCCCATGAGCGGCCGGGTCCGGCCCGAGGTCGAGACGGTCGTCGGCATGTTCGTCAACACCGCGGTCCTGCGGCTGACCGTGCCCGAAACGGCCACCCTCGCCGACCTGCTGACCGTCGCGCACGACCGCCATCAGGAGGCCCTGGAGCACCAGTCGTTCCCCTTCGACCAGGTCGTCGCCGGGCTCCGGCCGGAACGGGACACTTCCCGGCTGCCGCTGGTCGACGCCTTCTTCGCCCTGCAGAACATCGACTTCCACACCGTCGCCCGGGAGGGCGTACGGGCCGACGTGCACCTGCTGCACACCGGCACGTGCCGGTTCGACCTGAACCTCCAGGCGTTCCAGCGGCCCGAGGGCATCGTGCTCGAACTCGAGTACAGCACCGCCCTGTTCGCCGCGTCATCCGCGCAGTACCTGCTCGACAGTGTGGCCGGGCTCATCGACGATCTCGACCGCTCGCCGCACGCCCCGCTGTCCGGCCGGGTGGAGCCACCCACGACGGATACCTCCGCCCACGCCGACTTCACCTTCTAGAAGGACCTCGAATGACCAGCGCACTTCAGGCCCAGCAAGCACTCCTCGCCCACCCCGCGCAGCAGGAGTACTGGGAGACCCGCAGACAGAACTGGACGGAGCCGGTCCAGGTCATCCGTGACCACCTGCGCCCCGGCGCGGGCGAGCCCCGGACGGCCGCTGTCACCCTCGACGCCGCCACCGTCAGCGCCGTGGACCGCATCACCTCCGGCGACGCCGTCCTGCTGTGCACCGTCGCCGCCACGGCCCTGTCCCTCCTGGTGGCCCGTACCACCGACCGGGACGACGTGGTCGTCTTCGTGCCCGCGCCGCCCGGCCCGGCCGCGGCCCCGGGCGCCGTACGCAACCGCGCCCTCCCGCTGGACGTCCGCCTCCCGGCCGGCGCCGAGGCCAAGGACGTGCTCCGTGCCGTCCGCGCGGCCTACCTGGAGGCCGCCGGGAACCTCGACGTGCCCGTCGCGCACATCCTGGAGCGCGGAGACAGCCTTCCCACGGACTTCATGGTCGCCGTGGACGGGGACCTCGGCCCCGAGGACGCCGAACGGGCCGGCACCCCCCTGCTGTTCACGCTCACCACCGGTACGGACGGGGCCCGCGTCGGCCTGCGCTACGACCCCACCCTCTTCACCGACGAGACCGCCGGCCGGCTGCTGGACACGTACCGCACCCTGCTGCACACCCTCACCACGGCCCCCGCGACGACCACCGACGAACTGCGCGCGCCCTCCGCCGCCGACCTCGCCCTCATCGCCGGATTCAACGACACCGACGCGCCCTTCCCCGAGGACCGGCTGCTGCACTCCTTCCTGGAGGAGGGCGCCCGCGAGCACGGCGAGCGCATCGCCGTCGCCGACGGCCCGGGCACCACGTACGCCCGGCTCAACGCCGACGCCAACCGGCTGGCCCGGACGCTGCGCGAGCGCGGAGTCGGCGCCGGCAGCATCGTCGGGGTCTGCGTGCCCCGCTCCGCGGCCATGCTCACCGCCATCTACGCCGTGCTCAAGGCGGGCGGCGCCTACCTGCCGATCGACCCCACCCTGCCGGACAACCGCATCCAGTACCTGCTGGACCACAGCGGGACCGGCCTGGTGCTGGCCACCACCGACACCGCGGGCGTCCTCGGCGACCGGCCCGTCCTCGACGTCACGGACCCGGCGAACCTGGCCGCGGACGACACCGACCTCGACCCCGTCACCGGCCCCGGCGACGCCTGCTACGTGATCTACACCTCGGGTTCGACAGGCAAGCCCAAGGGCGTCGTCGTCGAACACCGCGCCATCGTCAACCGGCTGTGGTGGATGCAGCGCGGCTACCCCCTCGGGCCGGACGACATCATCCTGCACAAGACGCCGTTCACCTTCGACGTGTCAGTGTGGGAGATCTTCTGGTGGTCCCTGGCGGGCGCGGCCGTCGCCACCCTGCCCAACGGCGCGGAGCGGGACCCGGCGCGCATCGCGGAGCGGATCGCCGAGAGCCGGGCCACCACGATGCACTTCGTCCCCAGCATGCTGCACGCCTTCCTCACCTACACCCAGGCGTCGGGCACCTCCGGCAGCCTCGGCACGCTGCGCCGGGTGTTCGCCAGCGGCGAGGCGCTCGCCGCCGTCCATGTGGAGCTGTTCCACACCGCCCTCCCGCAGACCCTGCTGGCCAACCTCTACGGGCCCACCGAGGCGGCCGTCGACGTCAGCTGGTTCAACTGCGACAGCCTCGACTCCACCCGCTCGGTGCCCATCGGCCGCCCCATCGACAACATCCGGCTGATCGTCCGCACCCGGGACGGGCGCATCGCACCCCTGGGCGTCCCCGGCGAACTGTGCATCTCCGGCGTCGGCCTGGCCCGCGGCTACCTGCACGCCCCCGAACTCACGGCGGACCGGTTCGTGACCGGCCCCGAAGGCTTCGGCCGCATCTACCGCACCGGTGACCTGGCGCGCTGGCTGCCCGGCGGCATCCTGGAGTACCTCGGCCGGCTCGACACCCAGGTGAAGATCCGCGGCTACCGGATCGAACTCGGCGAGATCGAACACCTGGTGAGCGGCGCGCCCGGCGTCACCGAGTGCGCCGTGACGGCCATCGAGGGCGACCGCGGCGAGAAGGCCCTGTGCGCCTACCTCGTCGCGGGCCCGGACTTCGACGAAGCCGCCCTGCGGGCCGCGCTCGCCGCCGAACTGCCCTCCTACATGGTGCCGCAGTTCTTCGTCACCGTCCCCGCCATCCCGACCAACCACAACGGCAAGCGCGACGTCTCCGCCCTGCCCAGGCCCCGGCAGCAGGACGACCCCGCCCGGGAGTTCACCGAGCCGGCCACCGAGGTCGAACGGCTGCTCGCCGCGATCTGGAGCGACGCCCTCGGGGTGAGCCGGGTCGGCGCCGGCGACAGCTTCTTCGCCCTGGGCGGTGACTCCATCCTCGCCATCCGGGTGGTGGCCGCACTGCGCCAGGCCGGGTACGAGGTGTCGGTCGGCGAGGTCTTCGCCCACCAGGTGCTGTCCGACCTGGCCACCGTGGTCCGCCCGGCCGAGCCCGCCGCCGCGGACGCGACCGCCGCACCCGCCGATGCCGAAGAGGTCCGCGCGTGGCCGGCCTCCGCCCTCCAGCAGGGCATGATCTACCACAGCAGCCTCGAACCGGACGTCCCCGTCTACCACGACATCTTCCGCTACCACGTGGACGTGCCGCGCATCGACGAGGCCGAACTCCGCGCCGCCTGGAGCGACTTGGCGCAGCGGCACCCCGTGCTCCGGGCCCACTTCGACCTGGAGTCCCTCGACCGGCCGCACATGGTGGTCGAGGACACCCCGAACCCGCCCGCCGAGGTCGTGGACCTGCGCACCGAGGCCGATCCGCTCGCCGCCGTCGCCGCCTGGGCCGAGGCCGAGAAGGGCCGCCCCGTCGACCCGGCCGGCCCTGGACCCGCGTACCGCGCACGGTTCTTCCTGACCGGCACCGACCGCGTCGTCCTCGGGCTGAGCTTCCACCACGCCATCCTCGACGGCTGGAGCGTCGCCTCCCTGGTGGAGGAGTGGGTACGCGGCTACGGCGACCGGCTGGCCGGACGCACCACCGCCGCGGCCCCCGTACCCGCCCTGCAGAGCCGCTACGCCGAACTGGAGGACGCCGCCGAACGCGACCCGGCACAGCGGGAGTTCTGGACCACGGAACTGGCCGGCAGCCAGCTCACGGAGGTCCCGAGGCTGGGCGAGGGCGCCCGCGGACAGCAGCCGGCCGCCGAAGTCGTCGTCAGCGCCTGCCCGCTCGACGACGCTCTCCTCGCCGCGCTGCGCGAGCGCGCCACCCAGTGGTCGGTGCCGCTCAAGAGCGTGTTCCTCGCAGCCCACCTGCGCGTGCAGTCCCTGATCGCCAACCAGTACGACGTCACCACCGGCCTCGTCGCGAACGGCCGCCCCGAGGTGGAGGACGCCGAGCACGCCCTGGGCATGTTCCTCAACACCCTGCCCTTCCGGCTGCGGCTGGACCCCGAGCAGAGCTGGCGGTGGCTGGCCGAGCGCTGCTTCGAGCTGGAACAGCGCGTCCAGCCGTACCGCTGGTACCCGCTGCCCGCCATCCAGAAGCTGCACGGCGGCCCGGCCTTCGACGTGCTCTTCAACTTCACCAACTTCCACGTGCACCAGCGGGACGCGGCGCACGCGCCGGACGCACGGGACCGGGAGCCGGCCGTCGTCTCGGTGGACTACTTCGAGCAGACCAATGCCCCGCTCGTGGTCTACGTCGGGGCCAACGCCTACGAAGGCGGCTGGGAGTACCGCATCGGCTACGACCCCGGGCAGTTCGCCGCCGAGCAGATCGACCGCTACCTCGGCTACTACCTGGGTTGCTTCCAGGCCCTCGCGGCCGGCGGCGACACCGCCTGGACGGACACCGTTCCGCTGTCCGAGGCCGAGCGGGCCGAGCTGCTGCCCGCGCCCGCCCGCCCGGCGACGCCCGAACTCGAAGGCCACCGCACCCTGGTGGACCGGTTCGAGGCGATGGCCGGCAAGCACCCCGACGCCACCGCCGTCACCTGCGACGGCCGCACCCTGACGTACCGGGAACTGGACCGCCGGGCCAACGCCCTCGCCCACCACTTCGCCGAGCGCGGCGTCCGCCCCGGCGACCTCGTCGCCCTCGCCCTCGACCGCGACCTGGAAATGGTCCTCTCGATCCTGGCCACCCTCAAGGCCGGCGCCGTCTACGTGCCCATCGACCCCGGGTACCCCGAGGACCGCATCCGTACGACCGTCGAGGACGCCGACGTCCGGCTGATCGTCGCCACCCCCGAGGTGTGCGGCCTCTTCCCGCAACGCACCACGATCGCCGGCACCGCCGAGGCCGTCGCCGCACTCGTCGGCGAGGGCACCGACCAGGGCCCCGGACACACCCTGACCGCGGAGTCCCCGGCCTACGTCATCTACACCTCCGGCTCCACCGGTCGCCCCAAGGGCGTGCTGGTCACCCACGGCAACGTGCTGCGCCTGTTCGGCGCGACCGAGCACTGGTACGGGTTCGGCGAGGACGACACCTGGTCGCTGTTCCACTCCTTCGCCTTCGACTTCTCGGTGTGGGAGCTGTGGGGCGCGCTGCTGTACGGCGGCCGCCTCGTCGTGGTCCCGTACTGGGTGAGCCGCTCGGTGGAGGACTTCGCCGACCTGCTCGTCACCGAGGGCGTGACCGTCCTCAACCAGACGCCTTCCGCGTTCGCCCAGGTCAAGCATGCGATCATGGCGCGGGCCGGGCGGGAGGACATCCGCCTGCGCCACGTCGTCTTCGGCGGCGAGGCCCTGGACTTCGCCTCGCTCACCGACTGGTTCGACCACTTCGGCGACTCCCGGCCGCAGCTGGTCAACATGTACGGCATCACCGAGACCACCGTGCACGTCACCTACCGCCCGGTGACCGCGGCCGACACCACCGCCCCGGGCAGCATGATCGGCGAGCCCATCCCGGACCTCGGGATGTACCTGCTGGACGCCGCCGGCCGCCCGGTCCCCGTGGGCACCACCGGCGAACTCGTCGTGACCGGCGCCGGAGTGGCCCTCGGCTACCTCGGCCGGCCCGAGGAGAACGCCAAGCGGTTCGCCGAACTGGACCTCGGCCACGGCCCCGTCCGGGCCTACCGCTCCGGCGACCTGGCCCGCCGGATGCCGGGCGGAGAGGTCGAGTACCTCGGCCGCGGCGACGCGCAGGTCAAGATCCAGGGCTACCGCATCGAGACGGGCGACATCGAGGCCGCGCTGACCTCCCACCCGGGGGTCGGCTCCTCCCTGGTGCTGGCCTTCACCCGGCGCACCGGGGGCAAGGCCCTGGCCGGGTACTACGTGCCCGCGTCCGGCGCCGCCGTCGACCCCGCGGAGCTGCGCGCCCACCTCGCCGACCGGCTGCCCGGGTACATGGTGCCCAGCTTCCTGATCGAGGTGGACCAGTGGCCCCTGACCATCAACGGCAAGACCGACCGGCGGGCCCTGCCCGATCCGGAGGAACACCTGGCCGCGGCCGCCCACGCGTACGCCGCGCCGCGGGACGACGCGGAAGCCCGGCTGGCCGCCGTCTGGCAGGAGGTCCTGGGCGTACCCAGGGTCGGCGTCGACGACACGTACCACGGGCTCGGCGGTGACTCCCTGCAGGGCATCCGGCTGGTCGGCGCCCTGCGCAGGGCCGGCTTCGAGGTGGCGCTGAACGACCTGTTCCGGGTCCAGACCATCCGCGCCCTCAGCGACCAGGGCCTCATCGGCCGGGCCGCCGCGCCCAGCACCGACACGGCCCCCAGCCGTCCCTTCGACCTCCTCCCGGAGGAGGACCGGGACACGGTCCCGGCCGGGGTGACGGACGCCTACCCGGCCACCCGGCTCCAGCTGGGCATGATCTACCACACGGAGACCGACCCCGCCCAGGCCGTCTTCCACGACCTGATCCGCTACCGCATCGACCTCCCCTTCGACCAGGCGGTGCTCCAGGACCTGCTGGCCGCCATGGTCGACGAGCACGAGATCCTCAAGACCTCCTTCGCGCTCACCGGATACAGCGTGCCCCTGCAGCTCGTGCACGCCCGGGGACAGGTCAACCTCACCGTCCACGACCTCGCGCACCTGGGCACGTCCGCCCGCGACGCCGCCGTCGACGCCTGGTTCGAAGCGGAGAAGAGCACCGGCTTCGTGTGGAGCGCGCCCACGCAGATGCGCTTCTTCGTGCACCGGGCGTCCGCGGACTCCTTCCACCTGTCGGTCAGCTTCCACCACGCCGTCATCGACGGCTGGAGCTTCTCCGGACTGATGGCCCGGCTGCTGGAGGACTACCGCCGGGTGCTCGCCGGACAACCGCGCACCGCGCCGGCGCCCGCGCCGCTCGCCTACCGCGACTACGTGGCCCTGGAGCTCGCCGCCCAGCACGACGGCGCCGCCCGCGCCTACTGGACCGGCCTCCTGGAGGGCGCCGCCTACACCAAGCTGCCGCGCCTGCCCGAACCCGGCGCCCGCTGGGCGGAGGCCGAGCTGCTGCTCGACGAGTCGCGCTACGCGCAGCTGTCCGAGCTCGCCGCCCGCCACCAGGTGTCCGTCAAGGACGTCTGCCTGGCCGCCCACTTCCGGGCCCTGTCGCTCATCACCGGCACCGACGACGTCACCACCGGCGTCTTCGGCCACGGCCGGCCCGAGCACATGGACGCCGAGCGCATGGTGGGGCTGTTCCTGAACATCGTGCCCCTGCGCGCCCGGACCGCAGGCTCCTGGCCGGAGCTCCTGGCCGACGTCAACCGCATCGGCCACGAGCACCTGCCGCACCGGCGCTACGCGTACGCCTCCATCCAGCAGGCCATGGGCGGCCGCCGCCTGGTGGAGACGGCGTTCAACTTCGTCAACTTCAGCGCCTACGCCGACCAGCTCGGCGCGGACGGCGGAGCGGTCATCGGCGACCTGAAGTGGTTCGAGCACTCGGACTTCGCCCTGCTGGTGACCTTCAACGCCGACCTGTTCACGCGCCGGATGCGGGTCAACTTCAACGCCGCGGCCTCCGTGCTCGGCCGGGCGGCGGTACGGGACGTCGCCGAGGTCTACGAGGCGGTCCTGGCGGAACTGCTCGGCGACGAGGCGGCCCGGAGCCGCACCACCGCCCCGCTCGCGCGGCTGCCCCGCCCGGCGCACGAGGCCCCCGACGGCTACGACCGCGGCAACGCGGCACTGCCGGACCGGGTCGAGGGCGTCGAACGCATCGACCCCGCGGCGCTGGACGCGCTCGTCACCAGGATCTGCGGGGAGCCGGACGCCGCCGGCGAGCTGGACTCGCTGACCGCACTGCGGCTGGCCACGGCTGTACGCGACACCTTCGGCGTCAGCGTTCCGCTGCGCTTGCTGCTCGACGGCGGCGTCGCCGTCCTGGGCCGGTGAAACCGGTGAAGGACACGATGATGCGTGCGACGTTCTCGACGATCCTGCTGAGCTCACTCGGCTCGACGGTGCTGTGGCTGCTCCTGGTGCCCAGCTTCGCGGCCCAGACCCACTCCGACTCGCTCGTGGGGCTGCTGGGCATGGAGCGCCAGGTGCTGGGCGTGGTGGGCGCCCTGCTGGTCGGCGTATGGGCCGACCGCGGGCTGATCCACCGTAAGTTCGCCCTGCTCCAAGGCCTCCAGCTGGTCCTGGCGGTCGTGTTCCTGCTCACGACCTGGCTGGGCACGGCCGGCCCCGACTTCGTCCTGGTGTGGACGGCGGTCCGGTTCGCCCTGGTGGGCGCGAGCTCGGTGCTGGCCTACCGGCTGCTCGCCGACGCCTCTGGTTCCAGCTCGCAGGGCGCGGTGCTGCAGATGGTGACCTCACCGCAGGGCGCCATGGTGTTCGCCGCCGTGATCTGCGCGGCCGTACCGGCCTGGACCTCCCGGACCCTCGTGGTGGCGCTCGTCTTCGACCTCGCCGCCTCCGTGCTGGTGCTGTCGCTGCTGGCCCGACGGCTGGAGCGGCGCGAGGCCACGGACACGGGCGGGTTCGACCTCGGCTGGGGCAACGTCCTCGCCCGCGGGACGGACGCCGTCAAGAGCTACTGGCTGCCCCAGCTCTGGCCGTGGAACCTGCTCCAGATCGGCTTCCTGGTCAGCCTCTCCGGAATGATGGTCTACGCGAGCGTGCTCGCCGAGGCCCAGGACCTCGTGCCGACGGGGATCGCCTTCTCCGGTGCGTGGTTCTTCTACGGCCTCGCGTTCTGGGTGACCGCTCCGCTGCTGCGCCGGCCCGCCCTCGCGCAGCGCTGGGCGCTGGCCTTCGCCGCCGTCCTGACCGGCTGCGGCGTGGTCAGTGCGGTGTCGGGCCGGTCCGCCTTCGCCGTGCACATGGCCCTGTACGTGGTGCTGACCTTCGTCAACGCCTATTGGATCCACTTCACCAACGCCCGGATCCTGGAGCCGGCCCCGGTGGACCGGCTCGGACAGGTCCGGGCGAGCATGATCTTCTATCTGGGTGTGGTGTTCGGCCTCGGTGAGCAGTTCGTCGGCCTGCTGCTGGAGGTCCCCTCCGGTCTGCTGCTGGTCGACATGCTGCACGTGGCCGGCGGCATCGCACTGGCGGGCGCGCTGCTCGTCATCCGTACACGCTCCCGCCGCACCCTGGTGCCGGCGGGATGAGGAAAGGAACTCGCCGGATGTCTCCGGAGGAGATCGTCGACGGCCAGCTCGCCGCGTACAACGCGCGTGACCTGGAGGGTTTTCTCGGCTTCTACGTGAAGGACGTGCCGGTGCACGCCTTCCCGTCGGGTGAGGTGATGGCCGACCGCTCGGGCCCGGCGTTCGAGGAGCGCTACGCCGCCCTCTTCGAGTCGAGCCCCGACCTGCACGCGGAGCTCGTCTCCCGCGTCACGCACGGCCGGATCGTGATCGACCAGGAACGCGTCACCGGCTTCATGGGCGGCGAGTCCCGATCGGCCGTCGCGATGTACGAGGTCGGACCGGACCGCATCGAGAAGGTGTGGTTCGTGGTCTGACGACAGGTCCGGCGGCGGCCGCCGGCGACCTGACGGCGAGGCGGCCGCCCCGGGGCGTCGGGGAGAGCGGGATCGAAGCTCTCCCCGACGCCTTCGCGCGTTCCGCGCCCTCGGCGCCCTTCACGTCCGTACGTCCTCCGCCCCCGCCACGGCTACGCCCCCGCCACCACCGCGCCCACCCACGCCCCCACCACCAGCAGGCACGCGAACAGCTCCACCAGCACGCTCGTCCCCACCGCCCGCATCACCGCCCGCACCGATGCCCACGCCTCCCCGTGCGTGCCCAGGCGCAGCCGCTCGCAGAGGTAGATGCCGCCCACGAAGCCCGGGACCGCCCCCAGTACGGGGATCAGGACGAAGCCCAGTACCGCGCCGACTCCCGCGAACACCGCCATCCGGGGAGTGACCCCCAGCCCCCGCACCCGCCGCGGCGGCAGCTGCCACTTCACCACCTGGACCACGAGCAGCAGGGCCGTCGCCGAGACGAGCAGGGACCACGCCGGCGCCGACCGCACGTGCAGCGCCCACCACAGCAGCCCCGCCCACACCAGCCAGGTGCCCGGCACGCCCGGGACCAGCACCCCCAGCACCCCGAGCAGCAGCACCAGCCCCACCAGGAGCAGCTGAGGCAGATCCATCTGCTCAGCCTGACCGACCAGCGCCTATCGGGCCACCCAGCCCCGCTCGTACGCGTGCCAGCCCAGCTGCAGCCGTGTCGTCACCCCGGACAGCTCCATCAGGCCCTTGACCCGCCGCTGCACCGTCCGCAGGCCCAGCTCCAGGTGCTTCGCCACGCTCGCGTCCGTCATGCCCGCCAGCAGCAGCGTCAGGATCTCCAGGTCCGTGGTGTCGGGGATGCCCTCGGACACCTCCGCCCCGTCGGCCCCCAGCCGCAGCGGCAGCGCCTCCCGCCACACCGCCTCGAACAGGCCCGTCAGGGACTCCAAGAGCCCCGAGGCGTGCACCACCAGCGCCGCCGGCTCCGCCCCGGGCCCCGTCAGCGGCACGAGCGCGAGCGACCTGTCCGCGATCACCAGCCTGGTCGGGACCTGCGCCGTCACCCGGACCCCCTCGCCCCGCGCGAGCGCCGTCGACGCCTCCCGGATGCCGGTCGGCAGGGTCAGTACGTCCCGCTCGATCACCACCCGGTACTCGACGCCCCGTGCGGCGGCCTGCTCCTCCGCCTCGTTGTCCATCCCCGTGACCACCTGGGGCCGGCTGCTGACCAGGGCGCACACTTCCTCGACCGCGCCCACCTGGAGCTGGTGGAAGCGGTGCGCCACCGCGCTCGCCCCCGTCACCACCTCGACCAGGTCGTGCACCGACGGCTCGGCCGCCTCCACCCGGTACTCCTGCGCCAGCAGCGCCGCCGCCAGCTCCGCCTGTTCCAGCTCGTGCCGCTGCTGAGTCAGCAGCGCCCCCAGCGCCACCCCCGGCGGAGCCGCCACCCAGCGCCCCGGCCGGGCCGAAGACTGCGCCGCCAGCCCGTGCCGCTCCAGGTGCCGCAGCGCCCGCTCGGCCTGCGGCACCGGCAGCGCCAGCCGGTGCGCCAGGTCCGGGATCTCCGCAGCCCCCAGCGCCACCAGCGCGCGGTACGCCGACTCCTGGCCCTCGTCCAGGCCTATCGCACTCAGCAACCCGTCCACCCACCCTCTCGACGCTGTTCCTGGCGGGAAGCAGCCACGGCGTAAACCCGCCGCGGACATCATCGCCGCACCCCTCGGCTCTCTGCCAGGGTGACGCCACCGCAGCACCAACATCCGCCGGCCAGACGCCATTTACGCGGCAGCTTTGCCGTGCAATGCAGTAGTTGGCCGGAATTCACCTGGGGAGAGCGATGCGCCCGATATCGCGTACGGCACTCGGGGCGGCCACCGCGGCCGTCCTCGCCGTCACCGCCGTCGGCCCGTCGACGGCGCAGCCGACCGACGGAGCGCCCGGAGCGGGAAAGAGACCACTCGTCGGGAGCGAGGCGGCCGGAAAGCAGCCCACGGCCCCCGTCACCGTCACCCTCGTCACGGGTGACCGGATCCTGGTCTCCACCGACGCGGCCGGCCGCACGGCCGCCACCGCCATGCCGCGCGAGGACGGCTCACAGCCGCTCGTGCAGACGAAGCAGTCCGGCAAGGACCTGTACGTGTACCCCGAGGGCGCGGTCAAGGCGCTCGCCGCGGGCCGGGTCGACCACGAGCTCTTCAACGTCACCGGCCTCGTCCGGCAGGGCTACGACGACGCGCAGGAACTTCACCGACTCCGACACCGACGCCGACCGCCAGGGTCACGGCACCCACACCATCTCCACCGTCGGCGGCTCCGGAGCCGAGAGCGGCGGCGCCAAGAAGGGCGTGGCCCCCGGCGCCGAACTGCTCAGCGGGAAGGTCCTCGACGACGCGGGCTACGGCCTCGACTCGTGGATCATCGCGGGCATGGAGTGGGCCGTCGAGTCCAAGGCCGACGTGGTCTCCATGAGCCTCGGCGACCCCTCCCGGACCGCCTGCGACGACCCGCTCGCCGCGGCCGCCGAACGGCTCTCCCGGCAGGGACCGCTGTTCGTGATCGCCGCCGGCAACTCCGGCCCCGGCAACAACACCGTCTCCTCGCCCGGTTGCGCGCCGAGCGTGCTGACCGTCGGAGCCGTGGACCGCGACGACACCACGGCCACGTTCTCCAGCCGCGGCCCGGCCGGTCTCCAGCACACCCTCAAGCCCGAGATCGCCGCCCCCGGCGTCGGGATCTCGGCCGCCGCCGCGGGCGGCCGCGGGGTGTACGCCTACCAGTCCATGTCCGGCACCTCGATGGCCACCCCGCACGTCGCGGGAGCCGCCGCCGTCGTCAAGCAGCGCCACCCCGACTGGACCGGGCAGCAGATCAAGGCCGCTCTCGTGGGATCCGCGAACACCAGGGTCCCCGGCGACGTACGGGAGACCGGCGGCGGCCGTCTCGACGTGAAGGCCGCGATCGACACGACCGTCACCAGCGCCCCCGCCGTCCAGGGCGGCGCGTACAACTGGCCGCAGGACCGCAGCGACCGCACCACCGTCGAGGTCCCGTACAGCAACCTCGGCAAGAACCCCGTCACCCTGGACCTCGCCGTCGAGAAGGTCACCGGCAACGACGGCTCCGCCGTCCGCGGCCAGGTCGCCCGCCTCGACAAGCGCACCGTCACCGTCGCGGCCGGAGCCACCGTCACGGTGCCGCTCGCCCTGGACCCGGCCGCGAAGCTGGAGCGCTCCCAGTACGGGGACGTCACCGGCCGCGTCGTCGCCACCGCGAACGGCGTGCGCGTCTCCACCCCCTTCTCGCTCTACGTGGAGCCCGAGACGGTGACCCTGCGCGTCAAGCTCGTCGACCGCGCGGGCAAGCCGGCCGCCGGCCCCTCCTCCCTGGACGTCATCGGCACCGACGACGCCAGCGGTGAGCGCCGCTTCAACGACGGCTCCGTGGACCAGGTCTACCGGGTGCGCCCGGGCGCCTACTTCCTCTCCGCCTTCGTCGGCACCCCCGACGCGGGGGAGGGCGCCGAGCTGATCGACTCCCTCACCTACCTCGGCCGGCCCCAGGTCGAGCTGAAGAAGGACACCACGATCGTGCTCGACGCCCGCAAGGCCGGGCGCCTGGCCATCGAGGCCGACAAGCCGGTCGAGGCCCGCAACACCACCCTGGGCTTCGCCCGCAGCTGGGGCGACGCCTGGCTGCACGCGGGCACCGCGACGGGCGGCCGGACCATCCGCGGCTTCTACGCCTCCGTCGAAGGCCGCGCCAAGGACGGCGACTTCGAGTTCGGCAGCTACTGGCGGGCGGCCGCGCCGCTGATCTCCGACTTGAGGGCCGTCGGCGGACCGGTCCTGCACCCGATCACCGCCTCCACCGGCAGCGACAACCTCGACGGAACCGGCAGCGCCCCGCTGGTCGACGCCGGCTCCGGCACCCCCGAGGAGCTCGCCGCCGCCGGCGCCAAGGACGCGGTCGTCCTGGTGAAGGCGGTGGACGGCGCCCTGTACGAGGTCGCGCAGAACGCCAAGGCCGCCGGTGCCAAGGCGGTGCTGGCCCACCGCGAGGCCCCGGGCCGCTGGGTCGCCTTCACCGGCTACGCGGGCGGCGCCCTGCCCACCATGGCCATCGAGGCCGCCGAGGGCCGGGCACTGCTGGCCGGGCTGAAGGCGGGCAAGGTCACGCTGTCGTGGAAGGCCACGGCGAAGAGCCCGTACGCCTACTCCCTCGCCTTCCCCGAGACGGGCGAGGTCAAGGGCGGCCGTACGCACCGCGTGCGCGACCGCGACCTCGGCCAGGTCGAGTCCACGTACCACTCCATGGGCGTGGCCGCCGACTTCATCGACCTGGCCGGCGCCTACCGGCCGATCGGCAGCGCGGTCTACTTCGGCGGGATGGAGACCGTCGCGGCGCCCGGCACGCGGACCGAGTACTACTCGGCCGGGGACACCGCCTGGGACCAGCTGCTCTCCAGCAGCTTCCCCTGGGGCGAGTTCATGGTCGGCGAGCAGCGCACCTACGCCAAGGGCCAGAAGGCCAAGGCGACGTGGTACGACGGGATCACCGGGCCGGTCGCGCCGCGCGACCCCGCCGGCAAGGAGACCCTCGCCGCCGAGCGGCAGGGCAACCTGATCGGCTTCGCCCCCGCCATGTGGGGCGATAGCGGCCACGCCGCGCAGCCGGGCTCCTTCGGTGACATCGGCGGGCTCCAGCTCAAGCGCGACGGCGAGGTCATCGGCGACAGTTGGTACCCGTTCGGGGTCTTCGAGATCCCGGCCGAGGAGAGCCGCTACGAACTGACCCAGAGCATCGAGAAGATCGGCCCGCCGTCCCGGGTCTGGCAGCGGTCCACCGCGGTCCGCACGACCTGGGGCTTCACCTCGAAGCTGGACGCGTCGGCGTACTCGCAGGGCCTGCCGGTCCTCTTCCCGCGGTACGCGGCCCCGCTGGACGGGCTGAAGACGGTCGCGGCGGCGAACGGCCAGAGCATCGGGCTGGGCGTCACCGGGCACGCGGGCTACGTGCCCGGCGCGCTGACGTCGGCGAAGCTGTCGTACTCCTACGACGGCGAGAACTGGACGCAGGCGAAGGTGAGCGAGCGGGGCGGCCGGTGGACCGCGGTCGTGGACCACGCCGGATCCTCCGGCAAGCCGGTGTCCCTGATGGTCGAACTGACCGACGCGAAGGGGGCGACGGTCACCCAGACGGTCGCGCGGGCGTACGACGTGCGCTAGGCCGTACGGGCAGAGCGGAAAGGGTCCACCGGGCGGCGGTCCGGCGGACCCTTTTCGTGCGTTCGGCGTTTTCCGCCCGTGCCGGAGGCCGAGAATGAGGGCATGAGTCAGCAGGGCGCGGACGACTGGTGGCAGAAGCTCTACGAGGACCCGGACGCGGGGCCGGAAGCCGACCCGGGGGACACCCTGGACCATCGGTTCCGCTCGGCGGCCCGAGTGACGACGGACCCGGCTCCGCCGGAACGGGACCCGGAGCCGGGGCGGGGACCGCTTCCGGGCTCACGCCCGGAAGCGGACGCAGGCCTGCCCGCCCGGCCGCCGGCGCCGGTGCGGGACGACGGACCCGGCGGCCCGGGACGGACCCAGCCGCTGCTCCCGGGCCCGCGCCCGGCCCAGGGGCGGCCCCCCGCGCCGGACGTGCCGTCGCCCCGAGAGCGCCACTCCCCGCCCCCGCCCCTCCTCCCGGGCCCCCGCCCGGCCCAGGACCCGCCGCCGCACACCGAGCAGCACAACACCCCGCCGGCGGCCCCGGCCCCACCGCCTCCCGCGCCCCCGGCACCCTCCACGGCACCGGCCCCGCCTTCGTTCCAGGCCCCGCCCATGACTCCGGCTCCGCCTGCGGCTCAGGCCCCGCCTACGGCCCCCGCACCGCCAACGGCTCCCGTCCCGCCGATGGCCCCGGCCTCGGCACCGGCCTCGCCTTCGGGCCCGTTTCCGCCCCCGCCTGCGGCCTCGGCTCCGCCGTCGCCCCCGGCCACGGCCCCGCCCCCGCCTTCGCCCCTGGCTCCGCCCCCGGCCTCGGCCCCGCCCCCGCCTTCGCCCCTGGCTCCGCCCACGGCCTCGGCCCCGCCTTCGCCCCTGGCCCCGCCTACGGCCTCGGCTCCGCCCGCGGCCTCGGCCCCGGCTGGGGCTGGCGTCCCGTTTCCGCCGTCCGGGTCTGCGGGCCCGGCTCCGGATCCGTCACCGCCCGGGGGCGTCGCGCCCCGGGATCCGCGTGCGGGTGGGGTCACCGGGTACGCGCTCGGGGGTGTCGACGTGCCGCCGGTGTCCGGGGCGGAGTTGCCGGTCCGGCGGGCGCATGCGCCGCGCCCCGAGGACCGGACCCAGGAAGTGCCGCCGCCCGCGCCCGTACCCGAAGCCCCGGCGGACGCCCCCGCGCAGCGGCGGCCCGAGGTGCACCACCTCGGCGACCGCGCGCCCACCTACGCCGCCGAGCCGGGCTCGCTCCCGCCCGCCGACCCGGCCGCCCTCGACGCGCTGACCCCGGACACCGTGCTGGAGGGCGCCCGTTACGGCACCTACACCCTGCGCGCCGCCTCCCTGCGGGGGGACTCCGCCCGCTTCCGCGGCGAGGTGCGCCGGGACTTCCTGCTCACCGCCCGTTTCGGCAGCGGCGACGACGCCCTGGTCCTGGTGGCCCTGGCCGGCGGGGACCGGGCCGCGCCCGGGGCCGCGCAGGCCGCCGCCGACCTGTGCCGCACGGTCGCGGCGGCCGTCGGGCGCAGCCAGGGCCGGCTGGCCGAGGACATCCGCGCCGGGCGCCGCGACGCCCTGCGCTCGGGCCTCCAGCGGCTCACCGACCGGGGCTACGGCCGGCTGCGGGCCCGCGCCGCCGAGCTGGGGCTCGCGGAGGCGGCGTACACCGCCGGGCTGCGCGGGCTGCTCCTCCCGGTGGACCCGGAGTGCCGCACCCGGGTGTGCTTCGGCTCCGGGGCGGGCGGGCTCTTCCGACTCCGTTCGGGCCAGTGGCAGGACCTGGAACCCGCAGGTCCGCCCGGAGCCCCGGGAGCCCCCGGACGCGACGACGAAGCCGAGGCCGCGTTCCGGTTCCGCGCGTCCGTGGCCCGGCCCGGTGACACCCTGCTGCTGTGCTCCGGCGGCCTGGCGGAGCCGATGCGCGAGGAGGCCGCCCTCACGGAGGAGCTCGCCGCGCGCTGGAGCGAGGCGGAGCCGCCCGGGCTGGCGGCCTTCCTCGCGGACGTCCAGCTCCGCCTCAAGGGGTACGCCGACGACCGCACGGCCGCCGCCGTCTGGGAGGCGTAACCGGCGCGCACATGGCTGGATGGGAGGCACGCGTGTCTGAGAGACCGGACCGGAGACCGGGAAGGGTGCCCCCCTCATGGCCAAGCAGAACGTGGCGGAGCAGTTCGTCGACATCCTCGTGCGCGCCGGCGTGCGGCGGATGTACGGAGTCGTGGGCGACAGCCTCAACCCGGTGGTGGACGCGATCCGCCGGACGGCTGACATCGACTGGATCCAGGTGCGCCACGAGGAGACGGCGGCCTTCGCGGCGGGCGCGGAGGCCCAGATCACCGGCCGCCTCGCCGCCTGCGCGGGCTCCTGCGGCCCGGGGAACCTGCACCTGATCAACGGGCTGTACGACGCCCAGCGTTCGATGGCTCCGGTCCTCGCGCTCGCCTCGCACATCCCCTCCGGCGAGATCGGTCTCGGCTACTTCCAGGAGACCCACCCCGACCAGCTCTTCCGCGAGTGCAGCCACTACAGCGAGCTGATCTCCAACCCGGCGCAGATGCCCCGGCTGCTCCAGACCGCCGTGCAGCACGCCATCGGCCGCAGCGGGGTCAGCGTGGTCGCGCTGCCCGGGGACATCGCCGCCCTGCCGGCGCCGGAGAAGACGGTGGAGCACGCGATCGTCACCGCCCGCCCCGCGGTACGGCCGGGCGACGCCGAGATCGAGAAGCTGGTCCGCCTCGTCGACGAGGCGGACAAGGTCACGCTCTTCTGCGGCAGCGGCACGGCCGGGGCGCACGCCGAGGTGATGGAGTTCGCCGGCCGGGTCAAGGCACCCGTAGCGCACGCCCTGCGCGGCAAGGAGTGGATCCAGTACGAGAACCCCTACGACGTCGGCATGAGCGGGCTGCTCGGCTACGGCGCGGCCTACGAGGCCACCCACGAGTGTGACTTGCTGATCCTGCTCGGCACGGACTTCCCGTACAACGCCTTCCTCCCCGACGACGTGAAGATCGTCCAGGTGGACATCCGCCCCGAACACCTCGGCCGCCGCTCCCAGCTGGACCTCGGCGTCTGGGGTGACGTACGGGAGACCCTGCGCGCGCTGAACACGCGGGTGAAGGCCAAGACGGACCGCCGCTTCCTGGACCGGATGCTGAAGAAGCACGCCGACGCCCTGGAAGGGGTGGTGAAGGCCTACACGCGCAAGGTCGAGAAGCACACCCCGATCCACCCCGAGTACGTGGCCGCGGTCCTCGACGAACTGGCCGACGAGGACGCCGTTTTCACCGTGGACACCGGCATGTGCAATGTGTGGGCGGCGCGCTATCTTTCCCCGAACGGCAAACGGCGCATCATCGGCTCCTTCAGCCACGGCTCCATGGCCAACGCCCTCCCGCAGGCCATCGGTGCACAGTTCACCGACAGGAACCGTCAAGTGGTGTCGATGTCGGGCGACGGCGGTTTCTCGATGCTGATGGGAGATTTCCTCACCCTGGTGCAGTACGACCTCCCCGTCAAAGTGGTCCTGTTCAACAACTCATCCCTCGGGATGGTCGAGCTGGAGATGCTGGTTTCCGGCCTGCCCTCCTACGGGACGACCAACAAGAACCCCGACTTCGCCGCGATCGCCCGCGCGGCGGGTGCGTACGGGGTCCGCGTGGAGAAGCCCAAGCAGCTCACAGGGGCTTTGAAGGATGCTTTCCGGCACAAGGGGCCCGCTCTGGTGGACGTGGTGACGGACCCCAACGCCCTGTCGATTCCGCCGAGGATCAGTGCCGAGATGGTGACCGGATTCGCACTGTCCGCCAGCAAGATCGTGCTGGACGGCGGGGTGGGCCGCATGATCCAGATGGCTCGATCCAACCTCCGTAACGTGCCCCGCCCGTAAGCCCGCAGGAGTGCGGAACCCCCCGGGGGGCATGCATCCCGTAGACCTGTTCGAGAGCAAGGACGCGGGGGAGGGGCATCGCCGTGCGGGTGGGGGCGAAGACCGGAAAGATGTGGCGGAGAGGGAGGCCGGTGCCGCGTGAACCGTCCGCCGGTGAGGACGGGGGAGCGGTGGAGGCGCTGCGGATCACCCGGAGCGTGCGCGGGGCCGACCTGAAAGCGGTCGGAGAAGTCCGCCGGGCCTTAAGGGAGTTGATGCGCCACCGGTGCCGGACCGATGCCGCCGAGGTGGCCGAGCTGCTGATCACGGAGCTCGTCACCAACGCCCTCGTCCACACGGACCGGGGTGCGGAGGTGTCCGCGAGTCTCGCCGCCACACGCTTACGGGTGGAGGTCCGGGACTACGCCGCACGCCGGCCCCGGCCGTACGTACCGACCGCCGACGACGGTACGCACGGCCGGGGACTCGTGCTGGTGCAGGCGCTCGCCGACGACTGGGGCGTGGACGCGCTGACCCCGGGCAGCGGCAGGGGCAAGGTGGTGTGGTTCGAGCTCGACGGGTGTCACGACGCCCCGTACGACGGAGGGCCCGCCTGAGCAGGCGGGCCCTCCGGGGTCTTCCCCGATCGGGACCGGTCAGCCGAACTGCTGCTCCAGGTCCTTCAGTTTGCGCTCCAGCGAGTCCAGCCGGGGAATGGTCTGGGTGTCGTCCTCGGCGGTGAGGTCCACCGTCCGGGTGCCGGTCACGTCAAGGGATTCGGTTCCGTTCACGGCCTGCAGGGAGGGCCGGCGGCGCAGGGGCAGTTGTCCCGATTCCGGTATGGCCGGCTCCGCGCCGACCGGCGCGGAGCCCGCTCCCTGGGTCAGTTCGGGCAGCTCGACCTGGCGGCCGCCACGGGCGCGGCCGAAGGCCCGGTGCTGGCGGCCGAGCGCCCTGATGTGCGCGCGGTCCAGACGGTGCTGCTCCCGCCTGCGGTGCCGGTCCTGCTCCTTCTCCTTCTTGTCCTCGCGCACCTCGTCCACCGCCTCGTCGAGGGTGCGCACCCCCTCCAGCAGCATGAGCGACCAGGCGCCGAAGGTCTCCCGGGGTGCGCGCAGCCAGCGCACCATCCGGATCTGCGGCAACGGCCGCGGGATCAGGCCCTGTTCGCGCAGCGCCGCCCGGCGGGTCTGCTTGAGGGCGCGGTCGAAGAGCACGGCCGCCGAGAGCGACATCCCGGCGAAGAACTGCGGGGCCCCGTCGTGGCCCATGCCGCGCGGGGCGTGCACCCAGTTGAACCAGGCGGCCGCGCCCGCGAACAGCCAGACCAGCATGCGCGAACCGAGGGCCGCGTCGCCGTGGCTGGCCTCGCGGACGGCGAGCACGGAGCAGAACATGGCGGCGCCGTCGAGGCCGAAGGGGACCAGGTACTCCCAGCCCCCGGAGAGGTTGAGGTTCTGCCGGCCGAAGCCGACCAGTCCGTGGAAGGACAGCGCGGCGGCGACGGCCGCGCAGCAGAAGAGCAGGACGTACGAGGCGGTGCCGTAGACGGCCTCCTTGCGCCGCCGCCGTTCCTCGCTGCGCTCCCAGCTGTCGTCGGCCGCGGCCTTCTCGCTCTCGCGCTTGCCACGGGCCAAGACCGCAACTGCCGCAAGTACGCCCAGGATCAGCAGGCTGCCGGGCAGCAGCCAGTCCAGCGATATGTCGGTCAGTCTCATGCGGATGTCCCTTGCCTCGCGTATGCGGCTATGCGGCTGTGCGGCCTTCCGGGCGCCATAGTGGCGTAGCCGGTGAGCCGTGCACGCGGGTTTCGGGGCAAGTGGACGCCATCGGGGGGCGGGGCCCGCCGGATAGGGTGTTGTAGATCGAACTGACGCCCGTGTAGACGGAGTTGAGTTCGATTACAGCCACCCCTACGGGTGGGTTAGGGGCGGGATCACGCTCAGTAGTCGGGGGTGGCCGCCGTGAGCCGGGCGACGCGGTCCGCGTCGCAGGTCCGGGGGCAGGTGACGCAGGTTTCCTCGGGCCGGATCGTGTAGAAGAAGCAGCAGCCGGCCCGGTCCCGGGTCTGCAGCGCGCGGCCGTCGGGACCCGTGAGCGTACGGAACCCCGCGCCCCCGGTGTACGGGGCGGTCGAACCGGGCAGCAGCGCCTCCAGCTCGGCCATGGCCCGGCGCTCCTCGCCGAAGAGCCCGCCGACGTACCAGAGTCCCTCGACGACCTCGTCGGTCACCGTGCCCCACAGAGCGCGGCGGCCGCGCCGCATCCGCGGGCCGAAACCTTCCAGCACGGACCCGAGGTGCTGGGCCACCGCGGCCCGCACCTCACCGCGCAGCGCCTCCTCGTCGGGCACGACACGGGCCCCCGGGAGGGCGGCCGCCGGGTCGTCCGGCAGGCAGGCGAACCCCTCGACGCGCACGGACATGCGGCCGAGCGTCCGGTGGAAGGCCACCGCGCCGGCCGGGAGGTACGGCACCCGCCGGTGCAGGAACCACGGCAGCGTGATCAGCAGGCAGGCCGGCCACGCGTACCGGTGCAGCCCGAAGCCCGCGATCACGTCGGGGCGGGCCTGCGTCCCGTAGTCCCTGAGGATCTGGGCCTCGTCCCAGGCGAGGAAGGCGTCCAGGGCCGGTCCGCCGGCCGCGAGCTCGTCGGCGCCGACCCATCCCGCACCGCGAGGGACGGGGTCGTGCGCGGCCCGCTCGTCGACCCGCAGGCCGCTGTAGGCCTCGTCCAGGCGCGCGTACGCAGCCGCCACCGGAGATCCGGCCGGGACGGAGGGTGCGTGCAGGGCAGGGGTCACGGCAGTGACGGCCATGGGTGGACCACCGAATCGCACGATCGTTAGCAGGTTAGCCTTACCTTATCCGATCTCGGCCAGGCCGTATCCTCAGGTCAGGTCGAGATCCGGAGGAGGACCGAGTGCACGACACGGCCCGAGCCCGGGTACCGGCACAAAAAGCACGAAAGGTGTTGCGCCATTCGGTGCGCGGGCAGATCCTCGACGCCCTGCGCGCGGCCCTGATCGAGGGCGAGCTGGTGCCCGGGGAGATCTACTCCGGCCCCGCCCTCGGGGAGCGCTTCGGGGTCTCCGCTACCCCCGTGCGCGAGGCGATGCAGCAGCTGGCGGTCGAGGGGGCGGTGGAATGCCTGCCGAACCGCGGCTTCCGGGTCCTGGCGCGCACCCCGCGGGAGCTGGCCGACCTGGCCGAAGTCCGGGCGCTCCTCGAAGTCCCCGTCATGCTCCGGCTGGCCCGTACGGTGCCGGCGGACGCCTGGGAGGCCCTGCGCCCCGAGGCCGCCGCCACGGCGGAGGCGGCCGCGGCGGGCGACCTGCCGGGCTACGCGGAGGCGGACCGGGCCTTCCACCGGGCGGTGCTGAGGCTCGCGGGCAACGCGCAGCTGGTGCAGGTGGCCGAGGAGCTCCACCGGCGGGCGCAGTGGCCCCTGCCGGGCGCTCCGCGGATTCGACGGGCGGATCTCGTCGCCGACGCGGCGGAGCACTCGGCGCTGCTGGAAGCGCTGATCGAGCGGGACCTCCCGGTGGTCGAGTCCCTGGTCCGAGAACACTTCGCCGGCTCCTGACCGCGGGCTCCGCCCTCGGACCCGACGGCGCTCCGCGCCCGCGCCTCAAACGCCGGCGGGGCTGAACAACCCGGGGCTCCGCCCCAGACCCCGCGCCTCAAACGCCGACGGGGCTGGAATTGCGCGTCGTTCGAGGCTCGGGCGAAACGCCGCGGGGCGGGCTACGCCGCGGGCGACGGGGCCGGGGTGGGGTGGAGTTGGTCCGCCAGCCAGGTGGGGATGCCGCCCAGGAGGTGGAACAGGCGGCGGGCCTCCGCGCGCAGCCGGGTGGCCTCCGGTTCCGGCTCGGCCTCGGCCAGCGCGGCCAGCGCCGGAGCAGTGCCGATCAGGAAGCCCAGGTCCTCCCGGATGCGGAGGGACTCCGCGAAGCCCTTGCGGGCCTCGGCCACCTCGCCGTCCCGCAGGGAGAGCGCGGCCAGGTGCCGCCACGTGAACGACAGCAGCAGCGTGTCCCCGTGGGCCTCCGCGCCCGCGTGCGCCCGGTGGTACGCAGGCCGGGCCGACTGCGGGGCGTCCGCCAGGTGCTCGGCGACCAGCCCGCGCCGGAAGTCCAGCAGCGGGCGGGTCCGGGACTCCGGGGACAGCAGGGCCGCCGCCCGGCCCAGCGCGGAGCGGGCCTCGTCGGCCCGGTCGCGTACGCCCAGCACGGTGGCCGCGTAGGCCAGCTGGCCCCGTTCGCACGCGGCCGCGCCCCGGTGGTCGTCGTCCTGCGCCACCGCCTCGGCGACCCGCAGCGCGTCCTCGGCCTCGGCCCAGCCCTGGCCGGTGAACAGGCACCGCTCGACCAGCAGCGCGGTGCGCTGGACCGCGGCACCCGCATCCGCGAGGTGCGGCGTCAGCAGCGCCGCCGCGTCGGTCCAACAGCCGCGCGAGCGCAGCCGCCATATCGCCCGCTGGAGGGGGTCGTCCCCTCCGGTCGTTCCGGCACCCGACATGGCGGTATCCGCCACATTGCCCTCCCCAAAGCAACCAAGCAGCACATCGTTGAGCCCTGGGGCGAAATGAGAGCACGGATCCACGGCATCGGCCAAGGGGTCGGGTGAACTCTTTCACAAAGTCCGGACGGATCATCAGCCGTCCCGTGGCCGGACCCCTCCGGCCGCGGGACGGATCTCCTCAGCTCATGCGCAGCGCGAGGAAGAAGTCGAGCTTGTCCTCCAGCCGGGACAGGTCCCGCCCCGTCAACTGCTCGATTCGCCCGACCCGGTAGCGCAGCGTGTTGACGTGGAGGTGCAGCCGCGTCGCGCAGCGGGTCCACGAACCGTCGCAGTCCAGGAAGGCCTCCAGCGTCGGGATGAGCTCCGCGCGGTGGCGCCGGTCGTAGTCCCGCAGCGGGTCCAGCAGCCGGGCCGTGAAGGCGCGGCGCACGTCGTCCGGCACGAACGGCAGCAGCAGCACGTGCGAGGCCAGCTCGTGGTGGCCGGCCGCGCAGACCCGGCCCGGGCGCGCCGCTGCCACCCGGCGGGCGTGCCGGGCCTCCTCCAGCGCCCCGCGCAGCCCCTCGGCGGAGTGGACGGCCGCGCTGACGCCCAGCGTGAGCCGGCCGTCGTCGGCCAGACCGGCCCCCAGGGGGTCCCGTACGGCCGCGAGGAGCTCGTCGGCGTGCAGGGCGGAGTCCGGGCCCTTGTCCTCGCCGGCGTCGCCGGACAGCGAGGGCAGCGGCACGAGGGCGATGGCCTCGTCACCCGCATGGGCCACCGCGATCCGGTCCGAGGGCTCCGGCCCCGAGAGCGACGGGTCGACGAGGATCTCCTCCAGCACCGACTGGGCCACCGGGCCGCCGGGGATGTCCCCGCCCTCCCAGTCCACCCGGGCCACGACGACCTGCCAGTGCGGGGCGGCGCCCAGCCCGGGCAGCAGCACCGGGGCCGCCACCCGCAGACGGGCGGCGATCTCGGCGGGCGCGGCACCCGTCTGGACCAGTTCCAGCACTTCTTGTGCAAGGCGGCGGCGCACCGTACGGGCCGCGTCGCGCCGGTCCCGCTCCACGGCGATCAGCTGGGTCACTCCCTGGAGCAGGTCCAGGCGCTCGGCGGGCCAGTCGCCGGCGTCCGCCTCGACGGCCAGCAGCCAGTCCGACAGCACGGTCTCGCGCACGTCCCGGGCCGCCGGGCCCGCCGCGCCGCGCCCGTGTCCCCTGATCGGGAAGAGCGAGTAGGTAATACCCTGGATGGAGATCCGGTGCGGTCCCCTGCGGCCCGTCCGGACCGCCGCGAGGTGCTCGCTCGCCAGTGCTGCGCACACGCCCGGCGCCAGCGGCTCGCCCGCCCCGGCGATCTGCCGGCCCGTGGGGGACAGCACCCAGGCCCGGAGATCGAGGTCGGTGGTGAGCAGATCCAGCACCACGTCGGGGCCGCCGCCGGCCGGCCCCGACGTCATGAGACGGCGGTGGCGGTCCACGACGGCCGCGAGATCACCGGCCCGCTCGCCCGAAACCTGCCGTACGACGTACTCGGTGATGGTGGCGAATGCAACGTCCTCGTTCACGGCGAACAGCGGCAGCCGGTTGCGCACGCAGGCCGAAACGAGATCGTCGGGGATCGCGCCCAGCTCAGCCTCGCCGGCCGCGAGCCCGGCGACGCCGGCGCTCGCGAGGATTCGTACGAACGGCTCGGAGTCGGCTGAATTTCGTCTCCAGGCCAGGCCAGTGAGGACGAGTTCACCCCCCGAGAGGTACCGGCTGGGATCACGTAGGTCGGTCGTCATGACCCCGCGGACCGTCCGGTCGAGTTCTTCCTCGCCGCCGAGCAGCCGCAGCCCCAGCGCCTCGGTTTCCAGCAGTGCGCGCAGCCGCATGGTGTCGCCGCCGATCTGTCTCGAATGTTGCCGTTGGAAATCGGGCAGGTCGTCGCATCCTGCCTTTCATACGAATCTACAAGACGAGGGATGCCGTCAGCCAACTCCTTCATGGTTTCGGTGACTGCACCGGGGGGACGGGGGGCCGGTGTACTGAGTCCACACCGCGTTAACAGCACGTGAACGACCAGTCGAGGGCCGAAGGCCTCCTGGCTTGAAGTGAACGACACGATGAAGAAGAAGAGAGCCGCACATGGACTTCCTTCGCCCCGCCAGCTGGGAGGAGGCGCTCGCCGCTAAGGCCGAGTTCCCCACAGCTGTGCCGATTGCGGGTGGCACCGATGTGATGGTCGAGATCAACTTCGACCACCGTCGGCCGGAGTACCTCCTGGACCTGAACCGCATCGGTCTCCTGCGGGAGTGGGAGGTCGGCGAGGACGTGGTTCGTCTGGGCGCCTCCGTCCCGTACACCCAGATCATGGAGAACCTCCGGACGGAGCTCCCGGGTCTCGCGCTCGCCTCTCACACGGTCGCGTCCCCGCAGATCCGCAACCGCGGTGGTGTCGGCGGCAACCTCGGTTGCGCCTCGCCGGCCGGTGACTCCCACCCCGCGCTGCTCGCGGCGGGTGCCGAGGTCGAGGTGGAGTCCGTACGCGGCTCTCGCCTGATCCCGATCGACGAGTTCTACACCGGTGTGAAGCGCAACGCGCTCGCCGCCGACGAGCTCATCAGGACCGTCCACGTGAAGAAGGCGGACGGCCCCCAGCAGTACTCCAAGGTCGGCTCCCGCAACGCGATGGTCATCGCGGTCTGCGCGTTCGGCCTGGCGCTGCACCCGCAGACCCGCACGGTCCGCACCGGCATCGGTTCGGCCGCCCCGACCCCGATCCGGGCGAAGGCCGCCGAGGAGTTCCTGAACGCCGCGCTCGAAGAGGGCGGTTTCTGGGAGTCCGGCAAGGTCATCACCCCGTCGATCGCCAAGCAGTTCGGTGACCTCGCCTCCGGCGCGGCCAACCCGATCGACGACGTCCGCGGCACGGCGAAGTACCGCCGTCACGCGGTTGGCATCATGGCTCGCCGCCAGCTCGTCTGGACCTGGGAGCAGTACCGCGGTTCGAACAACGGCCGCTCGCTTGAAGGGGCTGCGTAATCATGCGCGTCAATTTCACTGTCAACGGCCGTCAGCAGGAAGCGGACGACGTGTGGGAGGGCGAGTCCCTCCTCTACGTCCTGCGCGAGCGCCTGGGCCTGCCCGGTTCGAAGAACGCCTGTGAGCAGGGCGAGTGCGGTTCCTGCACCGTCCGTCTCGACGGCGTGCCGGTCTGTTCCTGTCTCGTGGCCGCCGGCCAGGTCGAGGGTCGCGACGTCGTGACCGTCGAGGGCCTGGCGGAGTTCTCCAAGCAGCGTGACGAGCACGGCCACGGCGGCGCCTGCGGCACCGGCGGCGGCTGCGGCAGCAAGGGCGTGTCCCTGGACGCGGCCAAGCAGTGGCAGGCGCACGGGCCGGGCAGTGAGGGTCGCTCGCGGGCGGGCGACTCGCAGACCGGCGAGGGCGTGGAGCTCTCGAACATCCAGCAGGCGTTCATCGACGCCGGCGCCGTGCAGTGCGGTTTCTGCACCCCGGGTCTGCTCATCCAGGCGGACGCGCTGCTGGAGGAGAACTCCTCCCCGTCCGACCAGGACATCCGTGAGGCCCTGTCCGGCAACCTCTGCCGCTGCACGGGCTACGAGAAGATCCTCGACGCGGTCCGCCTCGCGGCCGCCCGTCAGGGAGAGGCGGTCTGACCATGGCTCAGAACACCCGCACCGCGCCCGCCGGTACGCCGACGAACGTCACCCAGAAGCACAACAAGGGCGGCATCGGAGAATCGATTCTCCGTCCGGACGGCACTCTCAAGGTCACCGGTGAGTTCGCGTACTCCTCGGACATGTGGCACGAGGACATGCTCTGGGGCCAGACCCTGCGCAGCACCGTCGCCCACGCCGAGATCGTCTCCATCGACATCTCCGAGGCGCTCGCCATGCCCGGCGTCTACTCGGTGCTGACGTACGACGACCTGCCGGCCGAGATGAAGAACTACGGCCTCGAGATCCAGGACACCCCGGTTCTCGCCAACGGCCGGGTACGCCACCACGGTGAGCCGGTCGCCCTCGTGGCCGCCGACCACCCGGAGACCGCCCGCCGCGCGGCCGCCAAGATCAAGATCGACTACCGCGAGCTGCCGCTCGTCACCGACGAGGCCTCCGCCCTCGCCCCCGACGCGCCGCTGATCCACGAGAACCGCGACGACCACCACATCGGCCACGTCCCGCACCCGAACATCGTGCACCGCCAGCCGATCATCCGCGGCAACGTGGAAGAGGCCCGCAAGCGCGCCGACGTCATCGTCGAGGGCGAGTACACCTTCGGCATGCAGGACCAGGCCTTCCTCGGCCCGGAATCCGGCCTCGCCGTGCCGTCCGAGGACGGCGGCGTCGAGCTGTACGTCGCCACCCAGTGGCTGCACTCGGACCTCCAGCAGATCGCCCCGGTCCTGGGCCTGCCGCCGGAGAAGGTCCGCATGACGCTCTCGGGCGTCGGCGGTGCCTTCGGTGGCCGCGAGGACATCTCGATGCAGATCCACGCCTGCCTCCTGGCCCTGGCCACGAACAAGCCGGTCAAGATCGTCTACAACCGCTTCGAGTCCTTCTTTGGCCACGTCCACCGCCACCCGGCGAAGCTGTACTACGAGCACGGCGCCACCAAGGACGGCAAGCTCACGCACATGAAGTGCAAGATCGTCCTGGACGGCGGCGCGTACGCGTCGGCCTCCCCGGCGGTCGTGGGCAACGCCTCCTCCCTCTCGGTGGGTCCCTACGTCCTGGAGGACGTGGACATCGAGGCGATCGCGCTCTACACGAACAACCCGCCCTGTGGCGCGATGCGCGGCTTCGGCGCCGTCCAGGCCTGCTTCGCGTACGAGGCCCAGATGGACAAGCTCGCGGCGAAGCTGGGCATGGACCCGGTCGAGTTCCGCCAGCTCAACGCCATGGAGCAGGGCACGGTCATGCCGACCGGCCAGGTCGTGGACGCCCCGGCGCCCGTCGCCGAGCTGCTGCGCCGGGTCAAGGCCCGCCCGCTGCCGCCGGAGCGCCAGTGGGAGTCCGCCGGCGAGAACGCGGACGTCCGCGCGCTGCCCGGTGGCCTCTCCAACACCACCCACGGCGAGGGCGTCGTCCGCGGCGTCGGCTACGCGGTCGGCATCAAGAACGTCGGCTTCTCCGAGGGCTTCGACGACTACTCCACCGCCCGCGTGCGCCTGGAGGTCATCAACGGCGAGCCCGTCGCGATGGTCCACACGGCCATGGCGGAGGTCGGCCAGGGCGGCATCACCGTCCACACGCAGATCGCCCGTACGGAGCTGGGTGTCACCCAGGTGACCATCCACCCGGCAGACACGCAGGTCGGCTCCGCCGGTTCCACGTCCGCCTCGCGGCAGACGTACATGACCGGTGGCGCCGTGAAGAACACCTGTGAGGCGGTCCGCGAGGCCCTGCTGGAGATCGGCCGCCGCAAGAACGGCTCGTACCACCCGGCGTGGGCCACCGCCGAGCTGCTGCTCGAAGGCGGCAAGGTCGTCACCGACGGCGGCGAGGTCCTCGCGGACATCGCCGACATCCTCGAGGACGAGGCCATCGACCTGGAGCTCGAGTTCCGGCACGCGCCGACCGAGGCCTTCGACCTGAGGACCGGCCAGGGCAACGGCCACGTCCAGTACACCTTCGCCGCGCACCGCGCGGTCGTCGAGGTGGACACCGAGCTCGGCCTCGTCAAGGTCGTCGAGCTGGCGACCGCGCAGGACGTCGGC
This sequence comes from Streptomyces sp. NRRL F-2580, assembly GCF_000720115.1. Lineage (GTDB taxonomy): Bacteria > Actinomycetota > Actinomycetes > Streptomycetales > Streptomycetaceae > Streptomyces. The sequence continues at coordinate 55,780 of NZ_JOIR01000020.1, read as the reverse complement.
AAGGCGCTCAACATGCTTTCCGTGGTGGGCCAGATCCAGGGTGGTACCACTCAGGGCCTCGGCGTGGCGATCATGGAAGAGATCATCGTGGACCCGAAGACCGCGAAGGTGCGCAACCCCTCCTTCACGGACTACCTGATCCCGACCATCCTCGACACCCCGACCATCCCGGTCGACGTCCTGGAGCTCGCCGACCCGAAGGCGCCGTACGGCCTCCGCGGTATGGGCGAGGCGCCGACCCTCTCGTCCACCCCGGCCGTCATCGCGGCGATCCGGCAGGCGACGGGTCTTGAGATCAACAAGACGCCGATCCGTCCGGAAGCCCTTACCGGGACCCTCTAGACCGGCGTGGTCCGGGGGCCGCGAGGCCCCCGGACCCCCTCAGACTCTCCGGGCGGTGCGAAATGGGAACGTCACACTTCACAGCGCACCGTCCGGAGTACATACGAAGCACCGCACCGCTCGCGGTCCCTTCAGCCGGCAGTACCCCTGCGAAAACCCCCATGTAGTACCAGCGGTCACCCCCGCACTACCCGCAGTACACGCAGTGCACCTTCGCGTCGCCTCGGGCCGTCACCCCGGGTCGTGCAGCCAAACGCACCATCCCAAATCCCGCAATCTCCAATCCCCAAGCGGGTGCCCCTTTGAACCTTGGGAGTTAGGCACCATGACCCAGTCGTCTGTAGAGACCAAGACCACCGCGGAGGATGCCGGCGACGGCTCCCGCAATCCCGCGGGGCGTTCTTGGCTCGACCGCTACTTTCACATCACGCACAGAGGTTCCAACGTCGGCAACGAGGTCCGTGGCGGTATCACGACCTTCATGGCCATGGCGTACATCCTCTTGCTCAACCCCCTGCTCCTCTCGGGCAAGGACGTTGCCGGCACCGTGATGGACGGATCGGCGATCATCACCGCCACCGCCTTCGCCGCGGCCGTCACCACGCTCCTCATGGGCTTCGTCGGCAAGGTGCCGCTGGCCCTCGCCGCCGGCCTCTCCGTGTCCGGCGTGCTCGCCTCGCAGGTCGCCCCGCAGATGACCTGGCCGCAGGCCATGGGCATGTGCGTGGTGTACGGCGTCGTGATCTGTCTCCTGGTCGTCACCGGCCTCCGCGAGATGATCATGAACGCGATCCCCCTCGCGCTCAAGCACGCCATCACCATGGGCATCGGCCTCTTCGTGGCCCTCATCGGCTTCTTCAAGGCCGGTTTCGTCGGCAAGGGTCCGGAGTTCGGTCCCCCCGTCCAGCTCGGCGCCGTCGGTGAGCTGTCCGGCTGGCCCGTCCTGCTCTTCTGCATCACCCTGATCGCCATCTTCATGCTCCAGGCCCGCAAGGTGCCCGGCGCCATCCTGATCGGCATCGTCGGTGGCACCGTCCTGGCCGCGATCCTCAACGCCGTCGTCGACATCGACCCGAAGGCCTGGAAGAACGGTCCGCCGGAGCTCGACGGCTCCGCGATCTCGATGCCGAACTTCTCGCTCTTCGGTGACGTCTCCTTCGGCGGCTGGGGCGACGTCGGCTACATGACGATCGGCATGATCGTCTTCACCCTGGTGCTCGCCGGCTTCTTCGACGCCATGGCCACCATCATCGGTGTCGGCACCGAGGCCAAGCTGGCCGACGACAAGGGCCGCATGCCCGGTCTGTCCAAGGCCCTCTTCATCGACGGCGCCGGTGGCGCCATCGGTGGCATCGCGGGCGGCTCCGGCCAGACCGTGTTCGTCGAGTCCGCGACCGGCGTCGGCGAGGGTGCCCGCACGGGTCTCGCCTCCGTGGTCACCGGCCTGTTCTTCGCCGCCTGCCTCTTCTTCACCCCGATCACGCAGATCGTCCCGGGTGAGGTCGCCTCCGCGGCCCTGGTCGTCATCGGCGCGATGATGATGCAGAACGCCCGCCACGTGGACTGGGCCGACAGCGCGACCTCGATCCCGGTCTTCCTGACCGTCGTGATCATGCCGTTCACCTACTCGATCACCGCCGGTGTCGCCGCGGGCGTCATCTCCTACGTCGCCATCAAGGTCGCTCAGGGCAAGGCTCGTGAGATCGGCGGCTTCATGTGGGCGCTGACCGGGATCTTCCTGGTCTTCTTCGCGCTCAACCCGATCGAGAGCTGGCTCGGGGTCGGCTGACCCGGACCGGGCTGATCCGGACCGGGCTGATCCGTACGAAGTACCGCACGCTCCACGTATCCGATACTGGAACCGAACCTCTCCGAGGAGGCCCCCATGCTGGACATCGCCGACGAACTGAACCGGTGGGTCGAGCAGGGACGTGACTTCGCCGTCGCCACGGTCGTGGCGGTCGGCGGGAGCGCACCCCGCCAGCCCGGGGCCGCGCTCGCCGTCGACAGCGAGGGCACGGCCATCGGTTCCGTCTCCGGCGGATGCGTGGAGGGTGCGGTGTACGAGCTGTGCCGACAGGCCCTGGAGGACGGCGAGAGCGTCCGGGAGAGCTTCGGCTACAGCGACGACGATGCCTTCGCCGTGGGTCTGACCTGCGGCGGGATCATCGACATCCTCGTCACCCCGGTCCCCGTGGGCTCTCCCGTACGGGAGGTGTTCGCGGCCGGCCTGGCCGCCGCGGCCCGCGGTGAGGCCGCAGCCGTGGCCCGGATCGCCGAGGGTCCGGCCGAGCTCATGGGCCGCGCCGTCCTCGTCCGTACGGACGGCGCCCACGAGGGCGGCTTCGGGGGACACCCCGAGCTGGACCGCACCATCGCCGAAGAGGCCCGCGCCATGCTCGACGCCGGCAAGACCGGCGTGCTGGAGATGGGCGCCGACGGCAGGCTCTGCGGAGAGCCGCTGAAGGTGCTCGTCGAGTCCAGCGTCCCGCCCCCGCGGATGATCGTCTTCGGTGCCATCGACTTCGCCTCCGCCCTGGTGCGGATCGGCAAGTTCCTCGGCTACCGCGTGACGGTGTGCGACGCGCGGCCCGTCTTCGCGACGAAGACCCGCTTCCCCGAGGCGGACGAGATCGTCGTCGACTGGCCGCACCGCTATCTGGAGAGCACGGAAGTGGACGGCCGGACCGTCCTGTGCGTGCTCACCCACGACGCCAAGTTCGACGTCCCGCTCCTCGAACTGGCCCTCAGGCTCCCCGTCGCCTACGTCGGAGCCATGGGCTCCCGGCGCACCCACGAGGACCGCAACAAGCGGCTCCGCGACGTCGGTGTCACCGAGCTCGAACTGGCCCGGCTGCGCTCCCCGATCGGCCTGGACCTCGGCGCCCGCTCCCCGGAGGAGACCGCGCTGTCCATCGCCGCCGAGATCGTCGCGAACCGCCGCGGCGGCAGCGGCGCGGCCCTCACCGGAGCGCACATCCCGATCCACCCGGACGTCGCGAACACGGTGATCAGCAGGATCGGTTCCGTCGCTTGAAGGGGTGAGTGACGGCCGAAGGTGAGAAAAGGGCGCCACCCGTAGGGGTTGCGCCCTTGTGGCGTTCCCCCTATCTTACCGGCCGGTAATAGGGGGTGCCCTCACCGGAAGCGCCCTCTCCATCCCTTTTCCACACCGGAGTTGAGCGGATGTTGCGTACCGTGCGAACCCTGGGTGTGCTGGCGGCGGCCACCCTCCTCACCGCCTTCACGTCGGCACCGGCCCCCGCTGCCCCGGCCGCTGCCCCCGCGGTTCCCGCGGCCGGCCTGCGCGAGGTGCTCTTCGTCGGGAACAACTGGGAGGGGACCGCCGACGTCCTCGCCTCCACCGGCGACCTCGCCAAGGTCGGCCGGATCGACGTGATCCCCGACAAGGCGGAGCGCCTCCGCGAGATCCACCTCAACCCCGTGAAACTCGCCTTCTTCCTCGGCATCCGGGAGAGCGCGGGCGAGGGCCACGACCAGTTCGTCGACGACATGTTCACCACCCCGGACGGCTCCGCGGTCGTCGTCTCCCGCCCCAGCTTCGCCGACGTCGTCTCCGTCGACGTGACCTCGGGACGGATCAACTGGCGCTTCCCCGTCTCCGGTTACCGCTCCGACCACATGGCGCTCTCCCCGGACGGCACCCGCATCGCCGTCTCGGCCTCCACCTCCAACACCGTGCACGTCCTGGACATCGCCACCGGACGCCAGGTCGGCTCCTTCGGCACCGGCGACAAGCCGCACGAGAACACCTTCACCCGCGACGGCCGCTTCCTGTGGAACAGCTCGATCGGCGAGGTGAACACCGCACTCGACGCGCCCTGGCTGGACTGGACGAAGGGCGACCGGAAGATCACCGTCGTCGACGCGCAGACCTTCCGGACCGTCCGGGTGATCGACATGCGGGAGCGGCTGGACGCCTTCGGCCGCCGCGACTTGTCCGACGCCGTGCGCCCCGTGTCCTTCAGCCCCGACGAGTCCAAGCTCTACTTCCAGGTGTCGTTCTTCAACGGCTTCCTGGAGTACGACGTGGCCTCCGACCGGATCACTCGCCTGAAGACCCTCCCCGAGAACCCCGCCACCAGCACCGACCGCACCACGTGGGTCAACGACTCCCGCCACCACGGCATGTCCATGAGCCCCGACGGGGCCAAGCTGTGCATCGCGGGCACCATGGACGACTACGCCACCGTCGTGGACCGCGCCACCCTCACCGAGGGGCCGCTCGTGCCCGCGGTCAAGCCGTACTGGGCCACGGTCGACGGCGACGGGACGGCCTGCGTGATCTCCGAGAGCGGCGCCGACCGGGTCACGGCCATCGACTTCGCCACCGGCGCCAAACGGGTCTCGGTCCCCGTCGGCGACCACCCCCAGCGCGTCCGGATCGGCCACGTGCCGGCCGCCTGGACCGGCCCCGCCGGCCGCTAGTGCTGTGGCCGCACTAGGTCCTGTCGCGGGACAACGGCCCGACGGAGCCTGCCCGGAGGCTCAGCCCACGGTCACGGTCGGCTCGTGCCGGACGGGGAAGTTCACCGAGTTGGCGATGAAGCAGGCCCGGTGGGCCTCCTCGTGCAGTTCGATCGCCGCGGCCACCATCGACTCCTCGCTGACGGTGATCCGCGGGTGCACCACGGCCTCCGTGAACCGCCCGCTGTCCCCGGCGGTGGCCATCGTCCCGGTCGCCTCGTCGACGTACGAGGTGACCACCACGCCGTTGACCGTACAGAAGTGCAGGTACGAGAGCATGTGGCACTGGGACAGCGCCGCGAGCAGCAGCTGTTCGGGGTTCCAGCGGGAGGCGTCGCCGCGGAAGGTCGGGTCGGAGCTGCCGAGGATCACCGGCAGCTCTCCGGCGGCCACCTCGTGCGCCCGCGAGTAGGCACGGTAGTGGCTGGTGCCGGTGCCGAGGTTTCCGGTCCAGGTGACGCGGGTGGCGTAGGAGTGCAGTCGGGCCATGGCGGCTACTCCCTCTCTCGGGTACGGGACTGGCTCTCTCGGGTACGGGACTGGGCGGCGCGGGTGTCCGGGACGTGGAAGCGGCGGTGCCGGGTGGTGCCGGGTGGTGCCGGGCCGCCGACGTGGATCGTACGGCCCTCGCGACGGCCGCGCCCGCTTCCTCCGCGAGGCGATCGGCGCCGCCGTCGGCGTCCGACGCGCGCACCACGGGCGGGCTCAGGGCCGCCACTCCTCCCGGAGCATCCCGAACAGCACCTCGTCGTACCGCTCACCCGCCAGCAATACGGCGGCCCGCCGCCGCCCCTCCTCCCGGAAGCCGAGCCGGGTGAACGCCCGGACCGCCCGCTCGTTCCCGCTCCAGGTGTCGAGCTGGAGCCGGGTGAGCGGGAAGGTGCCGAAGAGGTGGTCGACCAGCAGCCGCGTCGCCTCGGAGCCGTGTCCCCGGCCCCAGAACTCCCGCTCGCCGATGGTGATCCCGAGCGTGGCCGAGCCGGCCCAGGGATCCAGGTCCCGGTAGTCGGCCATGCCGATCACCCGACGGTCCGGCAAGGTCTCCACCGTGAACACCGCCGACTCCCGGGGCGAGAGCATCAGCATCCGCTCGAAGGACATCGTCAGCGCCTCCCGTGTGACCGGGCCGAAGCACGGGTCTCCGGCGGTCGCCCAACGGACCACCTCGGGGTCGTTGCGCCAGCGCAGGTGGTGTTCGGCGTCCTCCGCGCGCAGTGCGCGCAGTGCGACGAGCTCTCCCTCGATCAAGCCGTGATCCTCTCCTCGTGACGGCCGACGGCACACCGTACCCCCAGATGATCACGGCGGCGACGGATTTTCGGAGCCGGAGAGGTGCCACACCTCGCGGCCGGCCGCCGGAACGGCTGAAACCCGTGACCTCCGGCCCTTATGGGGTGACCAGTCCGCGATGACCGATTAGTCTCGCGATCATGGTGGACATCCACGACGTACCCGAGGACGACATCGACCGCGCTCTGGAACTCGCGTACCTCGTCTTCCACGACCGGCCCGAGAAGGAGGCCCGCGCCCGACACCACGCGCTGCTGGTGCGGTGCCTGCGGATCGGCGCCTACGACGGGGACGCCCTCGTCGGCTTCATGGCCGCCCACGACTTCCGGCTCTCGGTACCCGGGGCGGACCTGCCCTGCCCGGGGCTCACCTTCGTCTGCGTCGCCCCCACCCACCGCCGCCGCGGCGTGCTCACCGGGCTGATGACCGAGATGCTGGAGCGCGCCGCGGCCACCGGCAGCCCGCTCGCCGCCCTGTGGGCCTCCGAGGCCGCCATCTACGGCCGCTTCGGCTACGGCGGCGCGACCACCGGCGTCACCATCGAGATCGACTCCACCCGGCCGCTGGCCCTGCGCATCGACCCGGACCGGCGCCCGCTGCGGCTCGTCGACCCGGAGGAGGCGCTCGCCGTGATCGGGCCCTTCCACGAGTCCGCCCGCGCACGGCGCGCCGGCCGCCCCACCCGCAGCGCGGCGCGCTGGCGCGAGGAGTGGCTGACCGAACAGGACGAGCAGGACGAGGAACTGAGCCCGCCGCGGATCATCGTCCTCGGGGAGCCGGGCGAGCCGATCGCCGGCTACGTGCTCTACCGCACGAAGCCAGAGGACGACGGCGGGCCCTCCCGCGCACCCCAGGGCCTGGTCCGGGTCGAGGAACTGGAGGCCGACACCCCGGCCGTCGCCGCCGCCCTGTGGGAGTGCCTGGCCGCCCTCGACCTCACCGGCCGGGTCCGCGCGTGGGGCCGCCCGGCCGACGACCCGCTGCTGCACTTCGCCGCCGACCGGGACCAGGTACGGGTCACCGCCCAGTACCCGGCGCTCTGGCTGCGCCTGGTCGACGTACGCGCGGCGCTGACCGCGCGGTCGTGGGCCGCGCCGGTGGACGTGGTGCTGGAGGTGCACGACGTACGGCTGCCCGGCAACACCGGGCGGTTCCGGCTCGACGCGGGGCCGGGCCGGGCGGCGTACGAGCCCGCGGACGACGCCGCCGACCTGGCCCTGGACGTACGCGAGCTGGCCGCCTGCTACCTGGGCGGGACGCGGGTCGCCGAGCTGGTGGCGGCCGGGCTGGTACGGGAGCACACACCGGGCGCGGCCGCGGCGCTGGACGCGGCCCTGCGCACGCCCGTACTGCCGCACACGGGCGACGAGTTCTGAGGGCGGGCGGCACGGGCCGGACCGCGTCGGGGGCGGGCGAGCGGACCGCCCCCGCCGCGGGCCGGGGGTCAAGCCGGCGGGTCAGGCCGGCGGGTCAGGCCGGCGGGCCAGGTCGGCGGGTCAGGCCGGCGGGTCAGGTCGGCAGGTCAGGCCGGCGGGTCAGGCCGGCAGGGAGATCCGGGCCGCCGACATGCCGAAGCCGGAGCTCCAGACGCCGGTGGCCGGGCCCGAGCCGATCCGGTGCAGATCCTCCTCGCGGTAACGGCGGCACTTCCGGTGCCAGTTGAGGATTCCGGAGAGCCAGTCCCGGAGCTCGCCGACGTACGCGTCGAGTCCGGCGCGGGCTTCGGCGCACAGCTTCCAGTCGTCGTAGAGCAGCGGCAGCTGGTTCGCGACGATGTGCTCGAACTCCTCCGTGCGCTGCGTCATCAGCGAGTGGCAGATGTGCAGGGCCTCCGGGTAGCCGATGTCGAAGAAGTTCCGGGTGACCAGGACGTGGTTGTGGACCTCGCCCTCGAACTCCACCTCCTTCTGGTAGGAGAAGATGTCGTTCATCAGGCACGCCGTGTCGGCCGCCGCGTTCTCCAGGGACCGGATGGTCCCGGAGGCGTAGATCTCCTCGGGGATGCCGCGGCCCGCCTGGCCGAGCCGGCACAGGTACATGGTGAGGTTCGAGCCGAAGGTGTGCCGGCGCATCTCGGCGTAGTCCACCGGGTCCGGGATGCGGTTCTGGACCTGGTTGTCCATCTCCCACACCCAACTCTCCAGCATGCTGACGAGGGTCGCCCGGAACTCGGCGCGGACGCCCCGGCTCATGCCCCGGCTCGTACGGACCCACAGGTCGGCGAGCGCGCGCTCCATCGCCGTGAGCGGCTGCGGCTGTTCGGCGTGGTCGACCGGGATCATCGCGATCAGCCGCGCGGTCGTCGCCTTGGCGGCCGCGAGGTTCTTGGTCTGGCCGAAGGCCACCGGGTAGTAGTCGTCCCCGTACGTCCCCCAGGTCAGCCAGCAGGCGTTGAGGAGCAGTGCGTCGGGCGTGGCGTCCGGGTCAATGCCGGCCGAGCAGAGCGCGAAGTCGTAACCGCGCAGCTTCTGTTCGGTCCAGATGGCGGATCCGGGGTCGCCGGGGTGGGCCTGGAGCAGGCCCATGCGCCGGGCCCAGTCGACCGATCCCTCGCGCGCGTGGTCCAGGTGCGGGCTGAGGGAGAGCGTGAACGGCATGTAGACGTCCGGGATCACGGAGGGTCCGGTGCGCTCGAAGGGGGCGTGGGTGAAGGAGCGGCGGCGCAGGTCCGCCGAGCGTTGCGTGAAGACGGACTTCACGTCGAGCGCGGTGGTGCCGAGCCCGGACGGCAGGAACGGCAGGGTGAGCGGGGCGGTGGCCTTGGCCTCCTTGTTCATGTAGCGGCTGGAGACCATGTGCCACTCGTGGCCGCCGGACTGCCAGTCCTGCAGGCCCTTGGCGTAGGCGAGGACGGCCGCGATCTCCGCGGGGTCCATCGCGTGGTCGGCGAAGAGCTGCGGGAGTTCGGCGAGCGCGGTCTGCTCGAACTGGTGCAGGCGGGAGGTGAGCAGGTCGTTGGAGACCTCGGCGGCCTCCTGGGTGGTGCAGCCGAGGAAGGTCTCCAACACCAGGACTGCATTGGACAGTTCACCCTCGTCAGCGACCTCGCGCTGGTAGGAGAAGAGGTCGTTGCGGATGTGCACGGCGTCGGAGAAGGCGTCGCGCAGGACGCCGAGCGCGCGCGAGTGCGCGACGCGCGCCGGGACTTCGGCGGCGACGTATTCGACCAGGCCGGCCGACCATGGAGCGCCGCCCACCTTGCGGCGCATCTCGATGTATTCGAGGGGGTTCGCCACCCGCCCGATGTCGATGTTGGCGAGCTCCCACATCGACTCGTCGAGGAGGTTCTTCGTGGACAAGGAGAACCGTTCCCGCCAGTCCTTGGACATCGCGGGGACGGTCCGCGCCCAGAGGTCCGCGAGGCCCGCCTCGACCGGGTTGGTCGGCGGGGGGAAGCCGGCGGCCAGGTCCATCGGCATGAAGGCGGCCAGCCGGTCGAGGTACTCCTTGGCGCCGGCCCGGTCCTGCGAGCGCTTGAACGTCTCCAGGAAGTGGTCGTCGAAGAAAAACACCCACACGTACCAGTCGGTGACCAGGGACAACGCCTCGGCGTCGCAGTCGGGGTGGGTGTACGAGCAGAGCAGCGCGTAGTCGTGCGAGTCGAGATCGCTCTCCTCCCAGACGCCGGAACCCTCCAGCATCCCGAGGTCGCGCGCCCACCGCTTGGTGTGGACCCTCGCGGCCTCCAGGTGGGGGTTCAGTCGCGCCGGATAAGGCACGTAGAAATCCGGCAGTTGAAACGGCTGCGTCACGACGGGATGGGCCTTTCGTCCAAGGGTGCGGGGGCTGGTCGTCCCGGGCCTCCGCACGAGATCAGCAGTGCCCTACCCGTGGTGCCCCTGGGATAAGGGAGTTTTCACCGCTTCAGGTGACACCCCCACCATTCCCCACCTCACCGACCTGCCGGGGGCTACGCGCAAGGTCGGTGCGCCTGGCCTGCGACGCGGCCGGGTGATTTCGCTGCGAACGCCTGGGTGAACGTCGTCGAGCGTGGGCGGTGGGGGTGTCGGAGCTTGGGGGGAATGTCTGGTTCGGTTAGGTTTGCCACGGTATTTGGTTTCGGCGTTCCGGGAGGGACACTCGTGGCTATTGATCTGGACAAGGTGCTCGACAAGGCGTGGGCCGACAAGCCGCTCGCCGAGGTGCTCGCGGCTCCCGTGGCCGCGCTCAAGGGCGTCAGCGACAAGGACGGCGAGCTGCTGCACGAGGCGTTCGGGGTCAAGACCGTCGCCGACTTCGGGCAGCTGAAGTACGTGCGGTGGGCGCAGGCGCTCGTCGCGCTGAACCAGACCGTCAAGGTGTAGCCGGGCAGTCGCGCCATGCGAGAGGCCGTCCTCTCCAACCCTTCCGGGGTGGAGAGGACGGCCTCTTTCGTGTCCTACTCGCCTTCGCCCTCGAGGTTGCCCTCGGTGTCCAGGTAGACCTGGCGGAGGGCTTCGAGGATCCGGGCGTCCGGCTTCTCCCACATGCCGCGGGACTCGGCTTCGAGGAGGCGCTCCGCGATGCCGTGCAGGGCCCAGGGGTTGGCCTCCTCCAGGAAGGCGCGGTTGGTCGGGTCCAGGACGTACGTCTCGGTGAGCTTGTCGTACATCCAGTCCGCGACCACGCCCGTCGTGGCGTCGTAGCCGAACAGGTAGTCGACCGTCGCGGCGAGCTCGAAGGCGCCCTTGTAGCCGTGGCGGCGCATCGCCTCGATCCACTTGGGGTTGACGACGCGGGCGCGGAAGACCCGGCTGGTCTCCTCGACCAGCGTGCGGGTCTTCACGGTCTCGGGACGCGTGGAGTCGCCGATGTACGCCTCCGGGGCCGTGCCGCGCAGGGCGCGGACGGTGGCCACCATGCCGCCGTGGTACTGGAAGTAGTCGTCCGAGTCCGCGATGTCGTGCTCGCGCGTGTCCGTGTTCTTGGCGGCGACCGTGATGCGCTTGTAGGCCGTCTCCATCTCGTCGCGCGCCGGACGGCCCTCCAGGCCGCGGCCGTAGGCGTAACCGCCCCACACCGTGTAGACCTCCGCGAGGTCGGCGTCCGTACGCCAGTCGCGGGAGTCGATCAGCTGGAGGATGCCGGCTCCGTACGTACCCGGGCGCGAGCCGAAGATACGGGTCGTGGCCTTGCGCTCGTCGCCGTGGACGGCGAGGTCCGCCTGGGCGTGGGCGCGGATGAAGTTCGACTCCGCCGGCTCCTCCAGGGAGGCCGCGAGCCGGACCGCGTCGTCCAGCAGGCCGATCACGTGCGGGAACGCGTCGCGGAAGAAGCCCGAGATGCGCAGGGTCACGTCGATGCGGGGCCGGCCGAGCTCGTCGAGCGGGATCGGCTCCAGGCCCGTGACGCGGCGCGAGGCCTCGTCCCAGACCGGGCGGACGCCGAGGAGGGACAGGGCCTCCGCCACGTCGTCGCCCGAGGTGCGCATCGCGCTCGTGCCCCAGAGGGACAGGCCGACGGAGGCGGGCCACTCGCCGTTGTCCGTGCGGTAGCGGGTCAGGAGGGACTCGGCCAGGGCCTGGCCCGTCTCCCACGCGAGACGGGAGGGGACGGCCTTCGGGTCGACCGAGTAGAAATTGCGGCCCGTCGGCAGGACGTTGACCAGGCCGCGGAGCGGGGAGCCCGAGGGGCCCGCCGGGATGAAGCGGCCGTCGAGGGCCGCGACGACGTGCGCGATCTCGTCCGTCGTGCCGGCCAGGCGGGGGACCACCTCGCGGGCCGCGAAGGACAGGACCGCCGCGACCTCCGGCGACTGGTCCGCGGCGACCGAGGACACGGCGTCGAGGGACCAGTGCGCGTCCTCCATCGCCTGGACCAGGGCGCGGGCCTGCGCCTCGACGGCGTCCGCCGAGGTACGGGTGGCCTTGGACTCGTCGAGGCCGAGCGCCTCGCGCAGGCCCGGGAGGGCCGTCGTACCGCCCCAGATCTGCCGGGCGCGCAGGATGGCGAGGACCAGGTTGACCCGGGCCTCACCGGTCGGGGCGCCGCCGAGCACGTGCAGGCCGTCGCGGATCTGGGCGTCCTTGACCTCGCACAGCCAGCCGTCGACGTGCAGCAGGAAGTCGTCGAAGCCGTCGTCGTCCGGGCGCTCTTCGAGGCCCAGGTCGTGGTGGAGCTTCGCCGCCTGGATCAGGGTCCAGATCTGGGCGCGGATGGCCGGCAGCTTCGCCGGGTCCATCGCGGAGATCTGGGCGTACTCGTCGAGGTGCTGTTCGAGGCGGGCGATGTCGCCGTAGGACTCGGCCCGGGCCATCGGCGGGACGAGGTGGTCGACCAGGGTCGCGTGCACGCGGCGCTTGGCCTGGGTGCCCTCGCCCGGGTCGTTGACCAGGAAGGGGTAGATGAGGGGGAGGTCGCCGAGCGCGGCGTCCGGCGCGCAGGCCGCGGACAGGCCGGCGTTCTTGCCCGGCAGCCACTCCAGGTTGCCGTGCTTGCCCAGGTGGATCATCGCGTCGGCGCCGAAGCCGCCGTCCTCCGCGCGCGCCTGGATCCAGCGGTACGCGGCCAGGTAGTGGTGCGAGGGCGGCAGGTCCGGGTCGTGGTAGATCGCGATCGGGTTCTCGCCGAAGCCGCGCGGCGGCTGGATGAGGATGAGGAGGTTCCCGCGGCGCAGAGCCGCCAGGACGATGTCGCCCTCGGGGTTCGCCGAGCGGTCCACGAACATGTTGCCCGGGGCCTCGCCCCAGTGCCGCTCGACGCTCTCGCGGAGCTCGGCCGGGAGCTCGGCGAACCAGCGCTGGTAGTCGGCGGCCGGGATGCGGACCGGGTTGCGGGCCAGCTGCTCCTCGGTCAGCCAGTCCTGGTCGTGGCCGCCGGCCTCGATCAGGGCGCGGATCAGCTCGTCGCCGTCGCCGGACACCAGACCGGGGATGTCCTGGGTGGGGCCGAAGTCGTAGCCGCCGGCGATCAGCGTGCGCAGCAGCTCGACGGCGCTGGCGGGGGTGTCGAGCCCGACCGCGTTGCCGATGCGGGAGTGCTTGGTGGGGTACGCGGACAGGACCAGCGCGACCTTCTTGTCGCGGCGGTCGATGTGGCGCAGACGGGCGTGGCGTACGGCGATCCCCGCGACCCGGGCGGCCCGCTCGGGGTCGGCCACGTAGGCGGGCAGGCCGTCCTCGTCGAGCTCCTTGAAGGAGAACGGGACGGTGATCAGGCGGCCGTCGAACTCCGGCACGGCGACCTGGGTGGCGGCGTCGAGGGGGGACAGGCCCTCGTCGTTCTCCTCCCAGGCGCTGCGCGAACCGGTCAGGCACAGGGCCTGGAGGATCGGCACGCCGAGCGCGGCGAGGGCGCCGGCGTCCCAGGACTCGTCGTCACCGCCGGCGCCGGCGGTCGCGGGACGGGTGCCGCCGGCCGCGAGGACGGTGGTGATGATCGCGTCCACGGACTCCAGGGCCTGGAGGAGCTCCGGCTCGGGGGTGCGCAGGGAGGAGACGTAGAGGGGGAGGGGCTGGGCGCCCTTCGCCTCGATGGCCTCGCAGAGGGTGTGGACGAAGGCGGTGTTGCCGCTCATCTGGTGGGCGCGGTAATAGAGCACGGCGACCTTGGGGGCGGCGGTGGCGGTGCCGCTGGCGGTGCCGGTGCCGGTGCCGCTGCCACTGGCGGTGCTGGTGGCGGTGGTCTGCTGTGCGTCGCGCTCCGGGGGGCCCCAGGTGGGGGCGGCGGCGGGCGGATCGAAGCCGTGGCCGGTGAGCAGGACCGTGTCGGAGAGGAACCGGGCCAGCTGGTCGAGGTTGGCGGGGCCGCCGTGCGCGAGGTAGCCGTGGGCCTCGGCCGCGATGCCGATCGGGACCGTGGAGGCCTCCATCAGCTGGGCGTCCGGGGCCTGTTCGCCGGTCAGGACCACGACAGGGCGGGTCTGGCCGGGGGCGAGGAGCAGGTCGAGGCCGTCCTGCCAGGCGCGGAGGCCGCCGAGGAGGCGTACGACGACCAGGTCGACCCCGTCGAGGAGGCCGGGGAGGTCGTCGAGGGGAAGGCGGGAGGGGTTGGCGAACCGGTACGGGACGAGGCCGTCCGCCGTGTTCGCCGCGCGGGCGCTGAGCAGATCGGTGTCGGACGTCGACAGCAGCAGGATCATGCGGCGGCAGGCCTTCCTCGGGGTTTCCGCGCCCCGGGCAGTGAGGACAGCGGGAGTTCCTGACTTGCCCGGCGGTGTGGCTCTGCCGGGTTCACAGTGGCGGGACCGCGCCGGAATCGCACCGGGCTTCCTCCCATGTCGCCGTCCTCGGCGACGGCGGGCCGTGTGGTCCGCCGGAAGGTCATCTTAGGGGTGGGTGGCGCGGGGTGCTCCGCTGGGCTCGGCGGGGGCGCGTGCCGGGTGGTGTGCGGCGCCGTTGCGGGGGCTCTGCCCCCGGGCCCCCGCGCCTCAAACGCCGGCGGGGCTGGATGTGGTGGGGCCTTGGGTGGACTGGCTGGGGCCGGGGCCGGGCCGGGGTGGCTGGGTGGGTGCGGCGCCGTTGCCGGGGCTCTGCCCCGGGCCGCGCGCCTCAAACGCCGGCGGGGCTGGATTGGCGGGCCTGGGTCGATTGGCCCGCCGGCCGGGATGGATGGGCGGAGTTTGGGTGGAGTGGGTGGTGTGCGGCGCCGTTGCGGGGGCTCTGCCCCGGGGCCCCCGCGCCTCACACGCCGGCGGGGCTGGATTGGCCGGGCGGGGTGGGATTGGTCGGGCCGGCCGGAATGGTGTCCGGGCTGGTGGGGGTGGTGACGGACACAGGTCGGGGGAGGGGAATCGTGGGTATGCTCGCCGCCATGCCCCAGCCAGCTTCCGCCGCATCGCGGGACGAACCCGTCATACGGGACCGTGGTGACGCCTGCCCCGGCGCGCTGCGGCTGCACGCGGCGGACGACGGGTTCCTGGCGCGGGTGCGGATTCCCGGCGGGTTGCTCGGCGGCGCCGCGGCACTGCTGCTGGCCGATGCCGCCGACCGGCTCGGCGACGGCCACCTCGACCTCACCTCGCGCGGCAACGTACAACTGCGCGGCCTCGGCGAGAGCTGCGGCGGGGAACTGGCCGGGCTGTTGGCGGCCGCCGGGCTGCTGCCCGCGCCCACGCACGAGCGGGTACGCAACATCGTCTGCTCGCCGCTCACCGGCCTCGACCTGCTGGGCCTGCCCGATGTGTCCCCCTGGGTCGCGGAGCTGGACGCGCTGCTGTGCGCGAGCGAAGCGGCGGCCGGGCTGTCCGGGCGGTTCCTCTTCGCCCTCGACGACGGCCGGGGCGACGTGACCTCGCTCGACGCGGACGTGAACCTCGTCCCGTGCGGTGGAGGGAGCGCCCTGCTCTGGGCGGGGGACCCGAGGGAAGCCGTGCTCGTCTCCGCGCAGGACGCGCCGCGGGCCGCGCTGGTGGCCGCCGAGTACTTCCTCGACGCCGTCCGGGAAGCCGGTACCCGGGTCTGGCGCGTTGCCGAGCTGGCTCCCGAACACGCCTTGTCCGGTGCCCGGTTGGCCGAGCGGCTGGGCGATGCCGGTCTCCGCGCCGTCGTGGCGACGCCGGACCCGTCCGCCCGGTCCGCCTCGTCCGCCCCGTCCGCCCGGCCGCCCGAGCCCGGTGTCGTGCCCGGGCCCGACGGCACCGCCTCGCTCTCCCTTCTCGCGCCGCTCGGGCGGCTCACCACCGCGCAGTGGCGTCGGCTCGCCGGCCTCACGGGCCGGATCCGGCTGACTCCCTGGCGCGGGATCGTGACCCCCGGACTGCCCGGCCCCGCGGCCGCCGCCGCGCTCGCCGGCCTCGCGGACGCGGGGCTGGTCACGGCTCCCGACAGCCCCTGGCGGTCCGTCACCGCCTGTACGGGCAAGCCCGGTTGCGCGAAGTCCCTGGCCGACGTACGCGCCGACGCGCGCGCCGTCATGGAACGCGCCCGCGGGCCGCTGCCCGTGCACTGGTCCGGCTGCGAGCGCCGCTGCGGGCACCCGCGCGGCTCCGCCTGGGTGGACCTGGTCGCCACCCCCGCCGGATACGACCTCCACCTCGAAGGCCGCGCACCGCGACACGGCGTACCGGAGCACGAGCTCGCCCCCGCCCTCGCGGACGCCCGCCACGCAGATCACGTACGTGACAACCTCCCCGACTCAGTGCAGAAATGAGCGAGTACACCGTGTTCGAGTACGAGAAGGACGGCGCCGCGATCTACCGCCAGTCCTTTGCCACGATCCGCGCCGAGGCGGACCTCTCCGGCCTGCCCGCCTCGGTCGCCCAGGTCGCGGTACGCATGATCCACGCCTGCGGAATGACCGACCTCCCGCAGGACCTCGGCTACACCCCCGAGGTGGTGCTGCGCGCCCGCGCCGCGCTGGAGGCCGGCGCGCCGATCCTGTGCGACGTCCAGATGGTCGCCAGCGGGGTCACCCGCAAGCGGCTGCCCGCCGGCAACGACGTGATCTGCACCCTCTCCGACCCGGCGGTGCCGGATCTCGCCGCGAAGATGGGCACCACGCGCAGCGCCGCCGCCCTCGAAGTCTGGCGTGACCGCGGCCTGTTGGAAGGCTCGGTGATCGCCGTCGGCAATGCCCCGACCGCGCTGTTCCGGCTGCTGGAGATGATCGAGGAGGGCGCTCCGCGCCCGGCCGCCGTCATCGGCGTCCCCGTCGGCTTCATCGGCGCCGCCGAGTCCAAGGACGCCCTCGCCGCCCACCCCTCGGGGCTCGACCACCTGATCGTGCGCGGCCGGCGGGGCGGCAGCGCCATCGCCGCGGCCGCCGTCAACGCCATCGCGAGCGTGGCCGAATGAGCGCCGACCAGGCCCTCCGGGGGCGCCTGTACGGGGTCGGGCTCGGGCCCGGCGATCCGAACCTGATGACGCTGCGGGCCGTCCAGGTGATCGGCGAGGCCGATGTCGTCGCCTATCACAGCGCCCGGCACGGGCGTTCCATCGCCCGTTCGATCGCCGCGGCGCACCTGCGCGAGACGCACATCGAGGAGCCGCTGGTCTACCCGGTCACCACCGAGACCACCGACCACCCCGGCGGCTACCAGGGCGCGATGGAGGAGTTCTACGAGGCCGCCGCCGCCCGGCTGGCCGCGCACCTGGACGCCGGCCGGACCGTCGCCGTGCTCGCGGAGGGCGACCCGCTCTTCTACAGCTCGTACATGCACATGCACAAGCGGCTCGCGGACCGGTACGAGACCGAGGTCATCCCCGGGGTCACCTCGGTGAGCGCCGCCGCCGCCCGGCTCGGCACCCCGCTCGTGGAGGGCGAGGAGGTCCTGACCATCCTCCCCGGCACCCTGCCCCAGGAGGAGCTCACCGCCCGTCTCGCCGCCACCGACTCGGCGGTCGTGATGAAGCTCGGCCGCACCTTCCCCGCCGTGCGGGGCGCGATGGAGAACAGCGGCCGGCTCGCCGAGGCCCACTACGTCGAGCGCGCCACCATGGAGGGGGAGCGGACCGGCCGGCTCGCCGACACCGATCCGGAGAGCGTGCCCTACTTCGCCGTCGCCGTGGTGCCCAGCCGGATCGGCAACCCTGGCAGCGTGCCGTCCGGCCCCGGCGAGGTCGTGGTCGTCGGCACGGGCCCGGCGGGCCCGCTGTGGCTCACCCCGCAGACCCGGCGCGCGCTGGCCGACGCCGAGGTGCTGGTCGGCTACACGACGTACCTGGACCGGGTTCCCGTGAAGCCGGGGCAGATCCGGCACGGCTCCGACAACAAGGTGGAGTCGGAGCGCGCCGAGTTCGCCCTCGACCTGGCCCGGCGCGGGCAGCGGGTGGCCGTGGTCTCCGGCGGCGACCCCGGTGTCTTCGCCATGGCCACGGCGGTCCTGGAGGTGGCCGGGCAGGCGGAGTACGAGGACGTGCCCGTACGGGTGCTGCCGGGTGTGACCGCGGCCAACGCGGCGGCCGCCGCGGCCGGCGCCCCGCTCGGCCACGACTACGCCACGGTCTCCCTCTCGGACCGGCTCAAGCCGTGGGAGGTCATCGCGGAGCGGCTGCGCGCGGCCGCCGCGGCCGACCTGGTGCTCGCCCTCTACAACCCCGGCTCGCGCAGCCGCACGTGGCAGGTCGCCCAGGCGCGCGAGCTGCTGCTGGAACTGCGGGCTCCCGAGACCCCGGTGGTCGTCGCCCGCGACGTGGGCGGCGCGGAGCAGTCGGTGCGGATCGTCACGCTCGCCGAACTGGAGCCGTCCGAGGTCGACATGCGTACGATCCTGCTGATCGGCTCCTCGCAGACGCAGATCACCGAGCGGCCCGACGGGTCGCGGATCACGTGGACCCCGCGCCGCTACCCGTGAGGGCGGCCGCGTACGTCTGACCGGGTCCGGGGCGGCGAACCGCCTCCGGGCCCGGGGCCGTTCACGGGTCCGGGCCGTCCGCGGGCCCGGGGGCGGCGTCCGCGCCCTACGCGGGATCGGCGTCGAGCCAGCGCAGCGCCTCGAGGACCGAGGTCGCCTGCGGTTGGCCCTGCGGGACCGCGGGGCGGCGGACGACCAGGACCGGGATGCCGGCCTCGCGGGCGGCCGTGAGTTTGGGGGCGGTGGCCGAGCCGCCGCTGTCCTTGGTGACGAGCACGTCGATCCGGTGGCGGGCGAGCAGTTCCCGCTCGTCGGCCAGGGTGAACGGGCCCCGGTCCAGCAGCACTTCCAGGCGGGGCGGCACGGGACCGTCCGGCGGATCCACCGAGCGCACCAGGAACCAGGTGTCGGTGAGGTGCGCGAAGGTGTGCAGGCCCATCCGGCCGGTGGTCAGGAAGGCCCGGCCGCCGAGCGGGGGCAGCGCGGCGGCCGCCTCTTCCAGGGAGTCGGCGAACCGCCAGTCGTCGCCGGGGCCCGGGGTCCAGCCGGGCCGGCGCAGCGCCAGCGTCGGGACGCCCGTGAGCGCCTCCGCCTCGGCGGCGTTGAAGCTGATCCGCTCCGCGAAGGGGTGCGTGGCGTCGACCACGTGCGTGACCTCGAAGCCGATGATCCAGCCCGCGAGTCCGGCGATGCCGCCGAAGCCGCCGATACGAGTGTCGCCCGGCGGGAGGGCGGGTGCGGAGACCCGGCCCGCGAGCGAGGTCGTCACCTGGTACGAGGGGTGGTGCTCCAGTGCCTCCGCGAGGCGGCGGGCCTCCGTGGTGCCGCCGAGGATCAGGACGTGCCGGTCCGGCTCGCGGCCGGGTTCAGCAGACATGGCGGTCGCGCTCCGGGGAGTACAGGTGGCTGTCCCGGAACTGCTCCGCCCCCAGGGTGCGGCCGACCACGATGACGGCGGTGCGGACCAGGCCCGCCTCCTTCACCTGGGCGGCGATGTCGGCCAGGGTCCCGCGCAGGATCAGCTCGTCGGGGCGGCTGGCCATCGCCACGACCGCCACCGGGCACTCGGCCCCGTAGTGCGGCAGCAGCTCGTCGACGACCCGGTCCACGTAGCGGGTGGCCAGGTGCAGGACCAGCAGCGCGCCGCTGCGGCCCAGGGTGGCCAGGTCCTCGCCGGGCGGCATCGGGGTGGCCTGCTGGGCGACGCGGGTGAGGATCACCGTCTGGCCGACGGTGGGCACCGTCAGCTCCCGCTTGAGGGCGGCTGCCGCCGCCGCGAAGGCCGGTACGCCGGGGACGACCTCGTAGGGGATGCCGGCCGCGTCCAGCCGGCGCATCTGCTCGGCGACGGCGCTGAAGATGGACGGGTCGCCGGAGTGCAGCCGCGCCACGTCCCGGCCCGCCGCGTGGGCCCGTACGCACTCGGCGATGATCTCGTCGAGGTTCAGCTGCGAGGTGTCGACGAGGCGGGCGTCCGCCGGGCACTCGGCGAGCAGCTCGCGCGGTACGAGGCTGCCCGCGTAGAGGCAGACCGGGGCGGCGGCCAGGGTCCGGGCACCGCGCACCGTGATCAGGTCGGCGGCGCCGGGGCCCGCACCGATGAAGTACACGGTCATGTTCGATCCTTCTCCTTGGATGCGGTGGCCGGCTCGGCAGGCTTCGTCACCGACCACTGGGTGACCGGCATCGCCTGCCGCCAGCCCGTGAATCCGCCGACCGGCACGGCGTGCGCGACCGCGAGCTTCACCAGCTCGCCGCCGTGGCGGCGGTAGCGGTCGGTGAGGACCGCCTCCGATTCGAGGGTGACGGTGTTGACGACGAGGCGGCCGCCGGGGGCCAGCGCCGCCCAGGCCGCGTCCAGCAGGCCCGGCGCGGTGAGGCCGCCGCCGATGAACACCGCGTCGGGGGCCGGGAGTCCGTCGAGGGCCTGCGGCGCGGCGCCGACGACCACGCGCAGGCCCGGTACGCCGAGCGCCGCCGCGTTACGGGTGATCCGCGCGGCCCGCTCCGGTACGCGCTCCACCGCCACCGCCCGGCACGAGGGGTGCGTGCGCATCCACTCGATGCCGATGGAGCCGGAGCCGCCGCCGATGTCCCACAGCAGCTCGCCGGGGGCCGGGGCCAGCGCGCACAGGGTCGCGGCGCGGACGTGGCGCTTGGTGAGCTGCCCGTCGTGTTCGTAGGCGGCGTCCGGCAGG
Organism: Streptomyces sp. NRRL F-2580; assembly: GCF_000720115.1. GTDB lineage: Bacteria > Actinomycetota > Actinomycetes > Streptomycetales > Streptomycetaceae > Streptomyces. The sequence goes on along the minus strand of NZ_JOIR01000020.1, from coordinate 35,251 downwards.
CCGGGGGTCGCGCCGAGGCGCGGTGCGGCATGGGCCGGGTCGCGGCGGCAGTCGAGGGCCACGACGTTCAGGGGGTCGCCGGGCGCGTGGTCCCAGCTGTCGGCGCGGCCGTCGTACGCGTCCTCGCGCTCGGACCCGAGCTGCTCCAGCACCCGCATCCGGCTCGGGCCGAAGCCCCGCTCTCGAAGCAGAGCAGCGATCTCGTTCGGGGTCGCCGCTCCGGCGCTGAGCACCAGCACCCGGCGGCCGTCGTGCAGCGCCGCCGCGAGGCGGGCCACCGGGCGGCCGACCACCGTGACCACCTCGGTGTCCTCCACCGGCCAGCCCAGGCGGGCGCAGGCGTACGACACGGACGACGGGTGCGGGTGGACCCGCAGGGACCGCGGCCCGAGCTCCTCGGCAAGGGCGCGGCCGATCCCGTAGAACATCGGATCGCCGCTGGCCAGCACCGCGATCCGGCGGCCCGCGTGCTCGGCCATCAGCTTCGGCACGGCCGGGCGCAGCGGGCTCGGCCAGGCCACCCGCTCACCGGCGCACTCCCCGGCCGGCAGCAGGTCCAGCTGGCGCGGCCCGCCGATCAGGACCTGGGCCGAGGACAGCGCGGAGCGCGCGGCGGTGGTGAGCCCGGCCCAGCCGTCGGCGCCGAGGCCGACGACCGTGACGGTTCTGGGGGGCGGTGCGGAGCTCACTGCGCGCTACCTCGGGGACGGGAAGGGGAAAGACGACGGACCCGCAGCCTACTGGCCTGCGGATCCGGGGCCGCGCCCACCCTCGCAAGGCCCCCGCGGCACCCCCGCGGCACCCTCGCGGCACCCTCGCGGCACCCCCGCGACGCCAGGGTCTACCCTCGGTAACCCACCGCGACACGAGGGAGCCGCCATGCCCGGCTGGAACGCCAGCAAGATCCCCGACCAGAGCGGCAGGACGGCCGTCGTCACCGGGGCCAACAGCGGCATCGGCTACGTCACCGCCCGCGAACTCGCGCGGCACGGCGCCTCGGTCGTGCTGGCCTGCCGCAGCGCGGCGCGCGGCCGGGCGGCGCTGGTCCGGCTCCGTGCGGAAGTACCGGGAGCCGAGGCGGAGTTCCTACCGCTGGACCTAGCCGACCTGGCCTCCGTGAGGGAGTTCGCCACCGCGTACGGGCAGCGGCACGCCGCCCTGGACCTGCTGGTCAACAACGCCGGCGTGATGGCGCTGCCGTACGGGCGCACCGCCGACGGGTTCGAGACCCAGTTCGGCGTCAACCACCTCGGGCACTTCGCCCTCACCGGACTGCTGCTGCGCAGGCTCCGGGAGGCCGCCCCCGGGGCCCGGATCGTGAACGTCTCCAGCGGTTTCCACGTACTGGGGAGGATCGACGTCGAGGGCGGCGGCCCGGACGCGCTCTCCGGCGAGCACGGCTACCGCCGCTGGGTCGCCTACGGCCGGTCCAAGACCGCCAACCTGCTCTTCACGCACGAGCTGTCCCGCCGCTTCACCGCCGCCGGCTCCACGATCACCGCTGCCGCGGCCCACCCCGGATACGCCTCCAGCAACCTGCACTCCGGAGCCTCGAAGGTGGAGGGGCCGAGCCTCAACTCGCGCGTGGCGGCCTTCGGCAACGCGGTCGTCGCCCAGCCCACCTCCTCGGGCGCACTGCCCACCCTGTACGCGGCCACCGCGCCCGGCGTCCGCCAGGACGCGTTCATCGGCCCGCGGTTCGGCTGGCGCGGAGCGCCGGCGCCGTCCTGGCGGGCGAAGTGGACCCTCGACGACAAGTCCGGCGAACTGCTCTGGGCGGCGTCCGAGAAGCTCACAGGAGTCTCGTACGCATCCCTCCCGCGCTGATCCGGCGGGGGCCGACCTGCACTTCCCGGGCCGGCTGCGCAGCGACCTCGCCGAGTGCGGCCACCACCGGGCCGCCCGCAACGACTCCGGACGCGGCCCGCGCGGGCGCCCCCGCCGTGAGTCCGTCCGCCCCCGGGTCGCCTCCGGGCGCCCCGGCCCGGGCCTGACCCGGGCGCCGCCCGCGCTGGAGACTCGGCGGCATGAGCGACGACGATACGGACAACCACCCAGAAGCCCACGACCACGCGGTGGTCCTCGGGGCGGTCAGGCCGGTTCGGGGCGCAGGGAGCGCCAGATGTGCTCCGGGAGGTGGCGGGCGGCCTCGGCGAGGTCGATCTCGTAGGTGCTGGACAGCCAACGGCGGGCGGCCTCGGCCAGCGGGCCCATGACCAGGACCTCGATCACGGGGGCCGGCAGCGGGGCGATCTCGCCGCGCTCCATGCGGACCCCCAGCCACTGCATGATGGCCGCGAACTTCTCCGCCTTGGCCGCGCCGATCTCCTCGGCATGGGCCGCCAGGTAGCCGGAGTAGGCGGAGGCGTGCAGGAACAGCGCGACGTCCCGGTGCTCCTGGGTGAAGGCCAGATAGGCGGCGACCCAGGAGCGCACCCCGGTGCGGGCGGTGCGGCACCGGGTGAGCGCGGCGACCATGTCGTCGCACAGCATGTCCATGCACCGGACGTACAGCGCGGCGGCGAGGCCGTCGAAGCTGCCGAAGTGGTGGTAGAGGCTGCCGAGGCTGACCCCACTGGCCGAGACGACCGCGTTCACCGTGAAGCCCTGCTGTCCGGATTCGGCGAACACGCGCAGCGCGGTGGTCAGGAGCAGGTCGACGGTGGCTTCGCCGCGTTGTTGCTTGGGAGACATGCTGCGGTCCCGTCGGTGGGCGTGGTGCTGTCCGGAATCTGCGCCACCGAGCGTAGCAAGATCGCGGAACTGGAAGAACTTTCCAGAAGATCCTTCGTGACGTCCCGCGGCGACGGGGGTCAGGGCTTGGTGGCGCGCTCGTACAGCGCCCGCGTGTCGTCACCGAAGTAGACGCTGTACGAGGTCTCGTCGTCGCCGCCCCCGTCGCGGCCGCCGATCACCCCGATCAGCGTGCGGCCGTCGGTCAGCACGGGGCCGCCGCTGGTTCCGTTGGGCACGTCCGCGCAGTCCAGCCGCAGCTGCGTCGGGCCGGCGGCGCGGGCGGTGTTGCGGCACTCCAGCGGCTGCTCGGAGTAGTTCGGGTAGCCCACGAGGCGGGCGGGCGCGGGCAGTTCGGGCCGGAAGGCGATGGTCTCGGCCCCGGTGTCGTCCTCCAGCCGCTGGCCGGGGTAGCCGGGCCGGCGCAGCCGGAGGAAGGCGATGTCGTGGTCGGGGTCCTGGTCCTCGGTCCAGCGCGGGTCGACGTCGATCCGGGTGGGCACCCAGACGCCGAACGGGGCCACGCCGTCGTGATAGCCGGGGGCGAAGGCGAGGTTGGTGCGGAAGCCGCCGCCGTACACGCAGTGGGCGGCGGTGGCGATGAGGTCGCCGGCCGGCGAGTGGACCACGACGGCCGAGCAGTGGTGGTCGGGGTCGCCGTCGGAGCCGGGGGAGAAGAGCGCGCCGATCGCGGGCTCGGCGGGGGCGGGCCGGGCCTCCAGCGGATCGGAGGGCTGCCAGCCGGTGGTCCGCCAGTTCGCCGGGGCGCCGCCCCCGGCGAAGGCCTTGCCGTCGGTCGCCCCCTCCGGGTCCTCCCGGACGATCCCGTCCAGGACGGCGCCCGCGGTCTTGTCGGCGCGTTCGGGGTCCTGCTGGTAGGTGCCCCGGGCGGGGTCTCCGTCGGCACGGTTGGCGGCGATGCCGCGCAGCTCCCAGGCTGCGTACCCGAGGCCCGCCAGGACCAGGGTGCAGAGCAGGCCGAGGAGCAGGGAGCCCCGTGCGCTCCGCCCCCGCCCCCGTTCCCGTCCCCGCTTCCGCCCGTCAACCCTGCTGGCCATCTGCTGCTCCCACCCCACCGACACTTCTGACTCCTCGTTCGATGAGGGGACGGCGGCCCGGGTTCCGGGAACCGGACGTGTCCGTGCTCACAGGCGACCGCATTGTCGTGTGCGTGTCATTCTCGGGTCTTCCGTTGTCCACACAACCGTCCTACGCTCCAGGCGACTTGTGCGTCCCACCTTGATCGACAGGGGTCAGGGTATGAGATCGCGGAAGCGGACGGCGGCTGCGGTGACCGCCCTGCCGGCGGTCGTGGCCCTCGCGTCCCCGGCGGGGGCGGCCGAGGACCTCCCGTACGCGGGATCGACGGGCGTCGGTGTGCACGACGCCTACGACAAGGCCTGCCACCAGAACCTCGCCGGCTTCCTCGCCGACATCCGCAGCCGGCACGACGCCCACCCCGGCCGCCGGCCGGTCGTCCTCAAGCCGGAGCTCAGGGACGGCTTCGCCGCCAACCCCGGGCGCGGCCCGGCCGACCTCGACGCGCTGCTGACCGGCCCCGAACTCCCGGTTCCACGCCCCTTGTCACCCGCGCGGCGCTATGGTGCGGGCGGGGGCGACCGTACGTAGGGGGGGCGGGGCGGCGATGCGTTTTCTGTTTGTCCACGGCACGGGGGTACGGCGCGAGCGGCACGACCGGCTCTTCGCCCTGGTACGGGAGCGGCTGACGGCGAGATTCCCCGACGCGGCCGTCGAACCCTGCTATTGGGGCGACCGCTTCGGCGCGACCCTCGGCGCGGGCGGCCGCTCCGTCCCCGGGCTGCGGCGGCCGGGTCCGGACGCCGAGCCCGACCCCGTGGACGCCGAGACGGCCGAGTGGGCGCTCCTGCTCGCCGACCCGCTGTGCGAGCTGCGCGTCCTCGCCGAGGCCGGCTGGGAGGGCCGGGACGGCGGGGACGGCGGCGATGCGGAGGACGACGGCTTCGCGATGCCCGGCGTCCAGCCCGCCGGGGCCGGGGTGCTCGGGCTGCTGGCCGCGGTACCACCCGCGCCGCCCCGGGCCGGGGACGAGCTCGGCGCGCTGCTCCACGGCACCGGACTCGCCGCGGGCTTCGCCGCCGCCCTGGAGACCACCGCCCGCTCCGCCGAGGCGGCCCGGGCCGGGGCACGCGCCGCCGACGAGCCGCAGGCGCGGGAGCTGGCCACCGCCCTCGCCCGGGCCGTGACCGCCGCCGCGCTGGCCCGCGCCGGAGCCGAGGCCGACTGCACCGGCGCCGAGCGGGACCGCCTCGTCGAACTGCTCACCACCCGCCTCGGCGGCGACGCCCGGGTGCCCGGCGCCCGCGCGGCCGCCGTCCTGGGCCGGCTCGCCCTGCGGGTCACCACCCAGCCCCTGCTCAACGCCTGGCGCGGCTCGCTCACCGTCGGCGCCACACCCGCGCTCGGCGACATCCTGCGCTACCAGGCCCGCGGCCACGACCTGCGCACGTTCCTGCACGCCCGGATCGCCGCCGACCCGGCGCCGACCGTACTCATCGGCCACAGCCTCGGCGGGATCGCCCTGGTGGACCTCCTCGCCCTCGCCGCCGCCCGCGGCGAGGCCGTCCCCGGGGCGGAACTGCTCGTCACCGTCGGATCCCAGGCCCCCTTCCTCCACGAGCTCGGCGCGCTGACCGCGCTCGAACCGGGCGCGAAACTCCCGTACGGCTTCCCGCGCTGGCTCAACGTCTACGACCGCCAGGACGTGCTCTCCTACCTCGCCGGGCCGGTCTTCCCCGGCGACCCGCGCGTCACCGACCACGAGGTCGGCAGTCGCCAGCCCTTCCCGGCCTGCCACAGCGCCTACTGGAAACAGGACTCCCTCTACGAGCGGATCGAACAGGCGGTGGCCGAGGCGGAGATCGGGTGACTCCCGCCGACTTCCTGCCCCCGGCCCTCGGGCCGCGGCGCACCTTCGCGCTCGTCGCCGGGGTCGAGCGCTACGAGATCAGCCACCACTGGAACCTGCGCGGCCCGGCCCGCGACGCCCTGCGCTTCGCCCGCTGGCTGACCGGCCCCGCCGAAGTGCCGGCCGGCAACGTCCGGCTGCTGCTGTCCCCGCTCGACGCGCCGGACGACCTCGACTGGACGGACACGCCGGCCATGGCCGCCCTGCGGACCGCGCACCGTCCGGCGACCGAGGAGAACGTGAAGGCGGTGCTGCTCGACGAACTCCCGCAGTGCGAAGGCGACCTGCTGTGGATCTTCTGGGCCGGACACGGCTACCTCGGCCCGCGCCAGGAGCTGATGCTGCCCTGCGCCGACGCCAGCCGCGGCCAGATCAGGCACCTCAACCTCGACTCGGCGCTGCGCTGGTGGCGGACCGACCTGGTCAAACCGCGCCGCTTCCCGCTCCAGGCCGCACTCGTGGACTCCTGCCGGGTCGACGCGCCCCGCGACGCCCGGTGGAACTTCGGCACCACCGACTACGGCGGCGGCAGTTCGGTGCCGGGCCGCCGCCAGTTCCGGCTCTACGCCTCCCGGGAGGGCGAGGCAGCGCAGAACGACGCCGAGCGCGGGGCCGGTCGCTTCACCGAGGCCCTGCTCGGCGAGATCGGGCACCGGTCCCTGCGGGAGAGCGTCAGCGGGCTGCCCGGCGCCGCCCTCAGCATCCACCGCTCCTTCCAGGAGCTGCGCGAGCGCGGCGAGGGCTGGCAGCTGCCGCAGTTCGTGGTGGACCGGGACTGGGACGCCTGCTCCTTCCTCGACGACGGGCCGCCCGGGCCCCGGCCGCCCCGCGCCGCCCGGCTCGACCAGCCCGCCTGGGACGGGCTCGGGGAGCTCTTCGAAGGCCGCGAACTGCCGCGCGGCGCGCACGAGGCCTACACCTGGGCGTTCAAGGTGGCCGGCTGCACCACCCCGGTGGGCGGCGGCCTGCCGGGGGACAGCCTCCTGGAGGTGGTCCAGGACCTGGACGAGCGCCAGGGCGGGCGCGGCGGGATGCCGCTGGCCGTGCCCTTCGTACGGTTCCTCGCGGAGCGGGCCGCCAAGGCGGGCGACGAGGCCTGGGCGGGCCGGCTGACGGACTGGGTGCACGCCACCCGTGAGCGCCTCGGCCTGCCCGCGGTGCCCAAGCCCCCGCCCGCGCCGCACAGGACGGTCGTGCACGTCCGGCTGGAGGCGCCGCCGGACGGCGGCCCCGGCCACCTCGCCCGGATGTGGCTGCGCGGCGAACGGACCGAGCACATATGGGAGTCCGAGGGCGCGCCGGTCCGGCTCGACGCCGTACGGGAGGAACTCGTACGGCAACTGGCCCTCATCGGGGCGACGTCGGACGGGAGCGGGGAGGCCGGCCGGCGGACGTACCGCGCGGTGGACCGCGTCGAGTTCCACGTGCCGTACGAACTGCTCGACGCCGACTTCGACCAGTGGCCGGTGCCCCGCGGCCCGCGGGGCCGGGCCCACGCCCTCGGCCAGCTCCACCAGGTGGTGGTGCGCTGCCCGCAGGAGCGGGCGGACACCCGGGCCGAATGGCACACCTCCTGGCGGTGGCTGTGCGCCCGGGGCGGCCGGCACCCCGACGCCGTCCGGGTGGTGGAGGACTCCGAGGTCACGGACGCGCTCGGGTTGGAACTGGCCGACGGGCCGGCGCCCGCCTGCGTCCTGGCGCACACGTCGGCGGCGTCTCACGCAGTGCTGCTGGAATCCGTACTCGAAGGCGGGGTCCCGGTGGCCGTGTGGCGGCGCGGGGGCGGCGTACCGGCGCCCGCGCTCCTCGACCTGCTCGCACCGGCCGGGCCGGACGGCCGGCCCGACCCCGGCGCGCTCGACGTCCTGGCACTGCCCGCACGCGTGCGGGAGGTGCGCCGGGCGGCCGCGCTCGCCGCCGCGCGCCCCCCGGGCGCGGCTTGCGACGCCGCGAGCGCCCGTCAACCCCCGCCTGGGGGAGACCAGTTGGTGCTCCTGTGGGACGATCCCGACGACGTGCCGGGCCTCCGGTCCCTGGCCTGACCCCCGACCCCCGACCACCGACAGACCGCGACACGGACGATGGAGGCAGAGGCAGTGGCGAAGGACTGGTGGCTGTACCACGGGAGCGGCCCCGGCGAGGACCGGCGCGCCCGGCTGGAGGCCGGATCCCCGCCCCCCTGGCGGGACTTCACCGGCATTCCCGACCCGGGATACGAGCCACCCGGCTGCGAGGGACCGGCCTGGGAGCGCACCTGGCGGCGCGGCGTGGGCTACGTACCGGACGAGGCGGAGAAGGACGTGGTCAACACCGCCCTGTACCTGCGCCGGCCGCTGCTCGTCACCGGGAAGCCGGGCGTCGGCAAGTCCACGCTCGCCGCCGGCATCGCCACGGACCTGGGCCTGGGCCCCGTACTGCACTGGCCGATCACCAGCCGGACCGTGCTGCGGGACGGGCTGTACCTGTACGACGCCATCGGGCGCCTCCAGGAGGCCGGGCTGGAACAGCTGCGCACGCCGGTCGCGCACCCGGCGGGCGCCGCCGGGGCGCCCGGCGCGGCGGCCGTACCGCCTCCACCGGACCCGGCCGCCGACCCCGCCGGCGCACCGGCGGCCGTGCCCGCCGCCCCGTCGATCTCCCGCTACCTGCGCCTCGGACCGCTCGGCACCGCGCTGCTGCCGCAGGACCGGCCCCGTGTCCTGCTCGTCGACGAGATCGACAAGAGCGACATCGACCTGCCCGGCGACCTCCTCACCGTCTTCGAGGACGGCGGCTTCCAAATCCCCGAACTCGCCCGTCTCGCCCAGGAGGACCCCACCGTCGCCATCGGCACCGACGACGACCCCGAAGCCGGCGTGCGGATCACCCAGGGCCACGTCCAGTGCCGGTACTTCCCCGTCGTCGTCCTCACCAGCAACGGCGAACGCGACTTCCCGCCCGCCTTCCTGCGGCGGTGCGTCCGCCTCCACCTGGAGCCGCCCGGACCGGAGAAGCTCGCCCGCATCGTGCGCCGCCGGCTGGGCGTCGACATCGAGGCGGGCGAGGAGTACCAGGAACTCGTCCAGAGCTTCCTCGACCGCGGCGAGGACGGGGACCTCGCCACCGACCAGCTCCTCAACGCCATCCAACTGCGCCTCGCCGGCGCCTGGTCCGCCCCCGGGGACCGCGACCGCTTCCTCGCCACCGTCATGCAGCACCTGACCGGGCCCACGGCGTGATCGAGAGGCTGCTCGCCGCATTCGCCGAGGGCGCCGACGACGGCGGCCCGCGCACCGGTGTCGGCGTGGAGGAGATCGCCGACATCCTGTGGCTCGCGGCACGGGTGGACCCGGACGGGGCCCGCCCGCCCGGCATGCCCGCCGCCGACCCGACGGGCGAGCAGCCGCCGGCCCCCGGACCGGCCTCACCCGAGGCCGGCCCCGACGCCCTCCCGCCACCCGAGCCCGACCGCCCGGACGGGGGCACGCCCGCCGTCCAGCTCTTCCCGGCCGCCCCGCCCGGTGCCGCCGGAAGACCGGCCGACACCGCCGCGGGCCGCCGGGGCTCGCCCGTACGGCTGCCCCGCGCTGCCTCCCTCGACGATCCGCTCGCCCTGATGCGCTCCCTGCGCCCCGTCGGCCGGCGCTCCATCGGCGGACCCGGGGAGGAACTGGACGAGCAGCTCACCGTCGAGCGCAGTATCGAGCGGATGGTGCCGACCCCGGTCCTGCGGCCCGCCGAGAGCCGCTGGCTGGACCTGGCGCTGGTCGTCGACACGCACCACTCGATGCTGCTGTGGTCGGACCTCGTGGACGAACTCCGCGGCGTCCTGACCCGCAGCGGGGTCTTCCGCGACGTACGCACCTGGCAGCTGACCGGTACCGGACCCGGCGCCACCCCGATGCTCACGCACCGCCGCGGCGGGCCGCCCCGCAACCCGCTGGAACTGGCCGACCCCGCGGGCCGCCGGCTGATCCTCGTCCTCTCCGACACCGTGGCGGGCGGCTGGCGGGAGGCGTCCGTGCAGGGCGTGCTCCGGCACTGGTGCGCGCACAACGCCGTGGCCGTCCTGAACGTCCTGCCCGAACGGCTCTGGACGCGCGGCGCCGTCCGGCCCGTCCCCTTCGCCGTCCGCGCGGACCGGCCGGCGGCCGCCACCCGCTCCTGGCAGCAGGTCCCGGCCACCCGGCGGTCCGGCGCCGGCCGCCGCCGCGCCGCCGCCGCGGCCGTCGTACCCGTGGTCGGCATCGCCTCGGGCAGCCTGGCCCGGCTGGTGCGGGTGGTCTCCGGCGACGGCCGGTGGCGGCGGCTGGCCTGTCTGCGGCTGGACGCCGAGCCGGGGGCCGCGAACGCCCCGGAGGATCCCGCCCCGGCCGGTGCCCGCAGCGCGCTGGAGGTGGTGGAACGCTTCCGGGCGAGCGCCTCCCCGACCGCGCAGCAGCTCGCCGCGCACCTGGCAGCCGTGCCGCTGACCCTGCCGGTGATGACGCTGGTGCGGCGCTCCCTGCTGCGGGACTCGGAGCACGGCCACCTCGCGGAGGTCGCCCTCGGCGGACTCTTCGCCCCCTGGGGCGCCGAACGGGTTTCCGAGGAGGCGGAGTTCGACTTCCTGCCCGGGGTGCGCGAGGTCCTGCTCGGCTCGCAGCTGCGCGGGGACGTGGCCGCCGTACGGGAGCTGGTGCGCCGCCGCGTCTGGGAGTTCATGTCCCGCAACCGGCGACCCGCACCGGACTTCACCGCGGTCCGGGTCACCCCGGGAGGGACGGGCCGCCGCGCGGTGGCCGACGAGGCCCTGCCCTTCGCGGCCGGGCCGCCGCACGAGCCGGGCCTGCGGGACCGGGTCGTACGCGTCCGCTACGACGCCATGCCGGAGCCCCAGGAGGTCGGCACCCTGCTGACGCCACGGCTGGTGCTCACGGTCGGCGACGGCCCGCTCTCCCGGGGCGCGGTCGCCTGGGTGCGGGCCGGCGCCCGGGAGGTCTCCTGCCGCCCGGTGTGGTGGGACGACGCGCTGCCCAGGGTCGCCCTGCTGCTGGCCGACGAGGACCTGGAGGACCGGGCGGCCCGGCCGGAGCCGTTGCCCTGGGCGGAGGCGGAAGCCGAGGCGGACGCGGGGACCGCGCGGGTCCGCGTCGACGGCCTCACGGACCGGGGCGAATCCGTCGCGCTGACGGGCGAGGTGGTCCCGAACGACGGTGCCCGCAACGGCGAGCTCGTCCGGCTCTCCGCCGAGCCCGAGAGCTGGACGCACTACCGCGGCGGCCCCGTCTCCCACGCCGGCGAGCTGGTCGGCGTCGTGCACGGGGTCTGGCCGGACCGCATGGTGTTCCTGTCGGGCCGCGCACTGCGGGAACTGCCGGGCTTCCGGGCCGCCTTGGCCGAGCCCGGGCAGGAGCGCGCGGCGGAGGTCCTCGGGATCCGGGATCCCGGTCCGACGGTGTGCCTGGCCGTGCGGCCCCGCGATGACGGCGTGTATCCGACCGGAAGCTCGCCGAACCGGGAAGTGGGCGACCTCCTGATGCAGCTCATGGGGGACACGCAGGTGAGCGGGCGGCTGACCACCGGTGAAGGAGGGGAGCCGGCGGTCCTGACGCTGGACGGCCCCGGGGCTCTGGGCAAGGCGGGCCGGCTGCTGGCGGAACTTCCCCGGGTCATGGCCCTGTTCGGTGCCCGGCGGACGGACGGCATGCACCCTTCCCTTGACGTGTCCGTGGGAATCGCCGAGTTCGTCGCCGCGGTGAGCCCGATCGCGGTCCCGGCCATGGCCGATGCGGTCCGCGCCCTCCGGTACGCAGGGCTCGCGGATCGAGACCTGGGCGCGTCCGGGTCGGGATCCTTGGCTCTGGCCCTGTCCCACCGCCTGTACCTGGAACTGCGCGAGCTGGTCGGGCCCGACGTGCTGCGTCCACTCGGCACGTCCGCCGGCGGGTCGGAAGGCTGGCTGTGGACCGGCGACCCCACCGGGCTCGGGCCGACCCTCGCGGAGGCCGGTGAGCTGAGGAGCGAGGACATCGGCTGGCCGACCTGCGGCGTCGGCGCCTCGGACGCCGAGCCGGCGGGGTGCCTGGGGATCCGGCTGCCCGGACACGCCCGGTGCCTGGCCCATCTGGAGAGCGCGGAGCAGCGGGCCTACCTCGGGACGCTCGAACCGGGGTCACCTGTGGACCTGCGCGGCACCACCTTCGAGCACGGACTGCTCCAAGAAGTCCTGGAGGCCGTGCGGCATCCGAGCTCGCGGCGCGTCAGGCTCGGCCCGGCCGATTTCGACCGGGCGCGCTTCGTGGACGACTGGAACACGGTGGACGCCGAGTTCTCCGGGCGCGCCTCCTTCTCCCGGGCCGCGTTCGCGGGCCGGGCCATGTTCGTGCGCACCGCCGTCGCGGGTCGGGCCTCCTTCACCGGCGCGGTGTTCCACGGCGTCGCCGTCTTCGACAGGAGCCTCTTCCAGCGTGCGGGTACGTTCCGCCGTACGGTCTTCCGCGGCTCGGCGGAGTTCACGGACACCGAGTTCCTCGAAGGGGTCTCCTTCGGCCAGGCCGCGCTGGAGTCCGCGGCCGACCTGAACGGGATGCGGGTGACCGGGACGGCGGACTTCTCCCGCACCGTCTTCGGCGGTCCGGCCGGGCTGAGCCGTGCCGACTTCGCCGGGCCGGTCTCCTTCTCGTCCGCCACGTGGGAACGCGGGCTGGTCTCCGGCGGCGCCGTGTTCCACGGACCGGTCGACTTCGGACACGCCGCCTTCCGGGGCCGGGTCCGCTTCGAGGGCGTGCGCTTCGAAGCGAACCCGGACGCCGTGCCCCCCTTCACCGACCAGCCCGGGCGCTGGGCGGTCCGCCGACGTCTGGACGGCACGTGGGACATCCGCCTCCTCGACACCGCGGACGGGTGACCCGGCTCCTCAGGGCCCGCTGTGCGAGGCCTCCAGCCGGCGCGACGGGCGGCCGTCCACCGTGGTGAGGGTCGCCTCGATCTCGTCCAGGGCGCGGCGGGCCGTCGCGATGCGGTCCCGTACGTCCGTGTCGGTCGGCGGCGGCCCCGGCTGTTTCCGGTCGCGGTTGGCCGCGTCCTCGATCTCGCGCGCCTCGTCGAGGGAGTTGAGGACGACCCCGATGAGGACGTTCACCAGTACGAAGGAGGCGAGCAGGGCGTAGGACGCGTAGTAGACGATGCTGAGCCGGGAGATCTGCAGCCCCGCCCGGACGGCGTCGGTCAGGCCGTCGAGGGTGGTCAGCAGGAACAGCGTGAGCATCGCGCGGCCCACCGAACCGTAGTGCTGCGGGTCGGAGTCGGCGAAGCAGACCCAGCCGATCATGGCGTACACGTACAGCACCAGCGCGCCGACGAACAGGAAGCTGGCGGTCCCCGGCAGGCTGCGGCCGACGGCGATCAGCAGGATGCGCAGGTGCGGAAGGAAGCGCGCGGTGCGCAGTACGCGGGCCAGCCGCAGCAGCCGCAGCAGGGTGGTGTTCTCCCGTACGAGCGGGACGAAGGCCGAGGCCACGACCGCGAGGTCGAAGAGGTTCCACGGGTCGCGGAAGAATGCTTTCGGCCGGTCCGCGCACGCGCCGATGCGCAGCAGCATCTCCAGGCTGAACAGGGCGAGGCAGCAGTTCTCCGCGGCCTCCAGCAGCTGGCGGTGCTCCGAGGCGAGCCCGCTGTACGTCTCCATGCCCATCAGGGCGGCGTTGAGCAGGATCGCGCAGAAGACGACCAACCCGAAGGCGGGGGCCTCCGTGGCCACCCGGCATCGGGCTGCCAGCTTCATCCGGCCGCGTCCGGCCGGCTTCGGGTCTCTCATCGTGCTCCTCGTACTTTCGTCTGCACCGCGGGCGAACGGCGGCCCACCTCTCTAACGCCCCACAGCCGATCGGGTTTCATCATTTTGCGCACGTCAACGCGCCGACTCGTGCGGGTTGTCCGCCGATCCGGTCCTGGAACGCCGGGGCTACGCGAGCCCGCGCCGGACCAGGGAGATCACCTCGGGGGCGTGCTCGTTGAGGTAGAAGTGGCCGCCGGGGAAGCGGTACAAGGAGAAGGGGCCGTCCGTGTGGTCGGCCCAGGCCGCGGCCTCCTCGGCGGTCACCTCGGGGTCGCTGTCCCCGGTGAGCACCGTGATCGGGGAGGTCAGGGCGGGGCCGGGGCGGTAGCGGTAGGTCTCGGCGGCCTTGTAGTCGCCGCGGATCGCCGGGAGCACCGAGCGCAGCAGTTCGTCGTCGGCCAGGACCGCCGGGTCCGTGCCGTTCATCCCCTTGATCCTGGCGAGCAGTTCGGCGTCGGGGGCGAGGTGGACCAGCTGGTTCGCGCGCGGGCGCGAGGGGGCCCGGCGCCCCGAGGCGAACAGCGCCACGGGCGCGGGATCGCCGGCCGCCTCCATCCGCCGCGCCACCTCGAAGGCCAGGGACGCGCCCAGGCTGTGCCCGAACAGCGCCACCGGGCGGTCGCACCACGGCCGCAGCTCCGCGAAGACCCGGTCCGCGAGCTCGTGCAGATCGTCCACGCACCGTTCGTGGCGGCGGTCCTGGCGGCCCGGATACTGCACGGCCAGCACGTCGGCGTCCGGGGACAGGGCCCGCGAGACGGGGAAGTAGTAGCTCGCCGAGCCGCCCGCGTGCGGAAAGCAGAACAGCCGCACGGGGGCGTCCTCGGCGGGGTGGAAGCGGCGCAGCCAGGCGCTGGTCGCCGTCAGGGTCGAAGAGGTCAGGGTGGTACGGGTCATCGTCGGTCGGTGTCCTTTCGGGGGGGAGGCGGTCCGGCTCACGGGTCGGTCCGGCTCACGGGTCGGTCCCGCTCGCGGGTCGGTCCGGTTCATGCGCCGGTCCCGCTCACGGCGCGGTCCAGGTGCCCGGCGGGCGCCAGCCGCGGGCGGGACCCCAGCCGGCCCGGGCCGGTCGCGCGGCCCCGGCGCCGTCGCCCGGCCGCCGGGCGGCGGCGAGCAGCGCGAGGAGGACGGCGGCCAGTTCGGTGCCGTCCGGTGCGCCGCGCACGATCTTCACGTGTGGTTCGGCCCGCTCGCCCATCGCGCTCAGAACGGCGGATTGCCGTGCTTGCGTTCGGGCAGCGGCACGTGCTTCGCCCGCAGGACCTCCAGTGCGTCCGCCAAGACCTGCCGGGTGGCGGCCGGGTCGATGACGTCGTCGACGAGGCCGCGCTCGGCGGCGTAGTAGGGATGCATGAGTTCCTGCCGGTACTGCTTGACGCGCTGCGCGCGCGCCGCCTCCGGGTCGTCCGAGGCGGCGATCTCCCGGCGGAAGACGACGTTGGCCGCGCCCTCGGCGCCCATGACGGCGATCTCGTTCGTGGGCCACGCGAACGACAGGTCCGCGCCGATCGAGCGGGAGTCCATGACGATGTAGGCACCGCCGTACGCCTTGCGCAGGATCACCTGCACCCGGGGCACCGTGGCCGCGCAGTACGCGTACAGCAGTTTCGCGCCGTGCCGGATGACACCGCCGTGCTCCTGGCCGCTGCCCGGCAGGAAGCCCGGCACGTCCACCAGCGTCACCAGCGGAATGCTGAAGGCGTCGCAGGTCTGCACGAAGCGGGCGGCCTTCTCCGAGGCGTGAATGTCCAGCACCCCGGCGAGCGAGGCGGGCTGGTTGGCGACGATCCCCACCACGTGGCCGTCCAGCCGGGCCAGCCCGCAGACGATGTTGGTCGCCCAGTGGGCGTGGACCTCGAAGAGATCGCCGTCGTCGACGATCTCCTCGATCACCGCCCGCATGTCGTACGCGCGCGCCGGATCGGCCGGCACCAGCTCGGACAGCGCCCCGGTCCGGCGGTCGGCCGGGTCGCCGGCCGGCACGGCCGGCGGCATCTCACGGTTGTTGGCGGGCAGCAGCGACAGCAGGTGCCGTACCTCCTCCAGGCACTCCTCCTCGGTGTCGTAGAGGAAGGCGCTCGCACCCGAGACGGAGGAATGGACCTGCGCGCCGCCGAGATCGTCGTGGCTGATCCGCTCGCCGGTCACCGCCTGCACCACGTCGGGGCCGGTGATGTACATCTGCGCGATGTCGCGCACCATGAACACGTAGTCCGTCAGCGCGGGGGAGTACGCCGCCCCGCCGGCGCACGGCCCGAGCATCACGCTGATCTGCGGAATCACCCCGGACGCCGCCACGTTGCGGCGGAAGATGCCGCCGTACCCGGCGAGCGCGGTGACCCCCTCCTGGATCCGGGCCCCCGCGCCGTCGCTGAGCGACACCAGCGGCGCGCCGGCCGCCAGCGCGAGGTCCATCACCTTGTGGATCTTCTGCGCGTGGGCCTCGCCGAGCGAGCCGCCGAAGATCCGGAAGTCGTGCGCGTACACGAACACCCGGCGGCCCCCGACCTTGCCCCAGCCGGTCACCACGCCGTCGGTGTGCGGTCTGCGGTCCTCCAGGCCGAAACCGGTGGCCCGGTGCCGGCGCAACTGCTCGATCTCGCGGAAGGTGCCCGGATCGAAGAGCAGGTCGAGGCGCTCGCGCACGGTCAGCTTGCCGCGGGCGTGCTGCGCCTCGGAGGCGCTCGGGGACGGGCCCAGCTCGGCGGACTCCTTGATCGCTCCTAGTTCGGCCACTCGGACACCGACATCGGCAACTGTCATGCTCCACCCGTTTCCTCGGCCATCGGGGCGCACCGATGGCGGCCCCTGGGCAGTGCCCGCCATTGAAGGCGGCCGGGGGGCGCGCGGAGAACACCGACCACCCCCCTGACCGGGATAGGGGTGCCGTCCGCGGGTCCGCGGAAGCGGGCGGCCGCGGGCGCCGCGGGCCGCGCGGGCGGCGGGCGCAAGCGCCCCTTAAGGACCTGCGCGCAGGATCCGGGGGAATCGAGGTCCGCCATTCCACGGGCCCGCTGACCCGAGGGGATGCCGCGGATGTCACCGTCACGCTTCGCCACCTTCACCGAACTCCTCCGGGTTCGGGCGGCTGAACTCGCCGACGAGGACGTACACGTCTTCCTCCGCGACACGGCCGGCGGCGTGGAGGCCGAACACCTCACCTACGGCGAACTGGACCGCGAGGGCAGACGGATCGGAGCCTGCCTGCGGGAACACGGGGCGACCGGGCAGCCGGTGCTGCTGGTCTACTCCTCCACCGTCGAGTTCCTCAAGGCGTTCGCCGGCTGCCTCTACGCCGGCGCCATCGCGGTTCCCGTACCCATGCCGGGCGAGGCCGGCCGCGACAAGCGGCTCAACCGCACCACCGCCGTGCTCAAGGACACCGCCGCGAAGGTGGTCCTCACCGAGACGGCCGCCGCCCCCGAGGTCGCGCTGTGGCTCGCCCGCAACGCCGGCCCCGACGCGCTGTGCGTGGTCAGCGACGTGCCCGGCATCGGCGACGCCGACGCCTTCCAGCCCGTCAACGCCCGCCCCGACGACCTGGTGTTCCTCCAGTACACCTCGGGCTCCGTCTCCGAACCGCGCGGCGTGACCGTCTCGCACCGCAACCTCCTGGCGAACCAGGCCGCCCTGCAGAAGGTCCTCCGGACCACCCGCGAGGACGTCTTCGGCAGCTGGCTGCCCTACTTCCACGACATGGGACTGGTCGCCCACCTCCTGCACCCGGTGTGGCTCGGCGGCCACAGCGTCCAGGTCACCCCGCTGTCCTTCGTCAAGCGCCCGCTGCGCTGGCTCCAGGCCATCGACGAGTACGGCGTCACCGTCGGCGGCGGCCCCAACTTCTCCTACGACCTGTGCGTGCGCCGCGTGAAGGACGAGCAGATCGCGGCGCTCGACCTGTCCCGCTGGCGGCTGGCCCTCAACGGCGCCGAACCCGTACGCCCCGAGAGCCTCGACGAGTTCGCCGAACGGTTCGCCCCGGCCGGATTCCGCCCCGAGGCCCTCTACCCCTGCTACGGACTGGCCGAGGCGACCCTCGTCGTCTCCGGCGGGGTCCCCGGCACCCCGCACGTCCGCAGGGACTTCGACCGGACCGCTCTCCAGCGCGACCAGGTGCTCCGCGCCGGATCCGGACAGGACGTCAAGACCCTGATCGGCTGCGGCACCCCGGTCGACATGGAGGTCCGCATCGTCGACCCGCTGACCCACCGCGAACTGCCCGCCGGCGCCGTCGGCGAGATCTGGCTGCGCGGCTACAGCGTGGCCCGCGGCTACTGGCGGCGGCCCACCGAGACCGCCCACACCTTCCTCGCCAGCCTCAACGGCGAGGAGAGCAACTTCCTGCGCACCGGCGACCTGGGCATGCTCGAAGACGGCGAACTGTTCGTCACCGGGCGGCTCAAGGAAGTCATCATCATCAACGGCCGCAACGTGTACCCGCAGGACATCGAATGGGCCGCCCGGACCGTCAGCCCCGCGCTGACCTTCGGCGCCGGCGCCGCGTTCTCCGTGGACGCCGGCGGCGAGCAGCTCGTCCTCGTCCAGGAGGTGCGCGGGGCGGGCAGCGCCGAACTGCGCACCGTCGCACAGCGGATGCAGGCCCTGATCGGCAAGGAGTTCGAGATCCCGGCCGGCAACGTGCTCCTGGTGCGCCCCGGCACCGTACGCCGCACCAGCAGCGGCAAGGTCCAGCGCACCCTGATGCGCAAGCTCTTCCTCGACGGGGTCCTGCACGGCGAGTACGAGGTGCTGACGCCGGACGTGTACGCGCTGGCCCGCGCCGAGGACGTGCTGTTCGGGGAGGACCTGCTGCGGCCGGAAGGAGCGGACGGAGGAAGACGGTGGTGACGTCGCTCCTCGGCGACCAGGCAGTGGCCCAGCACCGCGAGAGGACCGTCCGGGCCCGGGTGGCCGAGCTGGAGGAGCTGTTCGGCGACCCCTCGGACCCGGCCAACCCGGTCGGCTACACCGCGCTGCTGGAGGCCGACCGGGCCGCGGTGCCCTTCGCCGCCGGCGAGGCGCTGCTCGACGGGTTCGGCATCACCGACGAGTACATCCCGCGCGCCCTGGGCGGGCGGCTCGACGGGATGGACACCCTGGTCAGGATCATGCGCCCGGTCTTCCGCCGGGACGTGGGCCTGGCCATGGGCCACGGCATGACCACCTTCATGGCGGCCTCCGACGTCTGGACCGCCGGGAACTCCCGGCAGCGGCACTGGCTCGCGGGCCTGCTGCGCGACGGCGGCAAGGCGGCCATCGCACAGCACGAGACCGCCCACAGCAACGACTACGTACGCAGCCAGGTCACCGCCCGCCGCAGCGGCGACGGCTATCTGATCAGCGGCGGCAAGCCCATGGTCAACGACCTGGAGCGGGCGGGGGCGCTGGTGCTGTTCTGCCGTACCGACCCGGCCCCCGGCAGCCGCAGCCACTCGGTGCTCCTCCTGGAACCCGGGCAGCTGACGGACGCACGGGCCGCGGTGACAGCCCGCCGGACCCCCGTCGGGCTGCGCGGCTGCCGGTTCGCCGGGGTCGAGTTCGACGACTGTCCGGTGCCCGGCTCCGCCCTGCTCGGCCCGGAGGGAAGCGGGATCACGACCGCCCTGCGGTCCTTCCAGATCAGCCGGACCGTGATCGCCGCGACGGCCGTGGCGGCCCTCGACACCAGCCTGCGCACCGCCGTCCGCTTCGACCGGGAGCGCTCCGGTGGCTGGCAGGCGGGCGGCCGCGGTGACGGCGGCCGCACCGGCGCGGCGCTCACCAACGCCTTCGTCAACCTGCTGCTGTACGACGCCCTCTCCGTCGTCGCCACCCGGGCCCTGCACCTGCTGCCCGCCGAGACCAGCGTCTACTCGGCGGCGCTCAAGTACCTGCTGCCCCGCGTGCTCACCGAGGCCATGTACGACCTGTCCATCGTGCTCGGCTCCGGCTTCTACACCCGCGAGGGCACCCTCGGCATCTTCCAGAAGCACGTCAGGGACGTACCGGTGCTCAGCCTCGGCCACGCCGGGACCGTCGCCTGCCAGGCCACCGTCATCCCGCAGATGCCGCGGCTGGCACGGGCCTCCTGGTTCGTCGAGGACGAGGCGCCCGCCGGGCTGTTCCGGCTGCGGGGCGACCTGCCGCCGCTGCGGACCGACCGGCTCAGCCTCGCGTGCGGCCGGGACTCCCTCAGCGCGACCATGCTCGCCGTCAGCGCCGGCATCGACGGCACCGGCCCCGTCGAGAGCGCCCTGCGCACGCTCGCCGGGCAGCTCGTCGAGGAGTTCCGCGACGTACGGGCCCGGGTGCTGCGACTGGACGCGGCCGGCGCATCGGCCACCGCCCAGCCCGCCAAGTTCGCCCTCATGGACCGGTACGCGCTGCTGCTCGCCGCGGCCGCCGTGCTGGGGCTGTGGGACCAGGGCCGCTACGGCCCCGACCCGTTCCTCGCCGACCCGTCCTGGGCCGCCGCCGCACTCCACCGCATCGCCCGCCGGCTGGGCACGCGCGTCGCCGATCTGCCGGCGGAGTGCGAGACCCGGATCCGGCACGAGGTCCAGCTCCGCTTCAGCACCCAGATCAGCTACGACCTCTACTCCACGCCCCTCCCCGGCTGACCGGTCCCCCGGCCGGCCGGCGGACGCGCCGTACGCACTGAAGGAGTCCCACGATGACCGTTCCCACCGCTCGGCCCGCCGCGGCCATCGACGGCGTGCTGCCGCACGAGTGGCTGTACGCCCGGCTCTCGCTCTACCTGCGGCGCGCACCCGAGACGATCGACCCGAACGTGCCGCTCGCCGAGTACGGCATGGACTCGGTGGCGGCGCTCAGCCTGTGCGGCGACCTGGAGGACGAGTTCGGCCTGGAGGTGGAGCCCACGCTGCTCTGGGACCACCCGACCGTGACCAGCCTGGTCGGCTACCTGTCCACGGCGCTCCCGGCCGGCACGCCGGACGCGCGGGGCCGGCACTGATGGGGGACATCGCCGTCGTCGGGATCGACTGCGCGTTCCCCGGGGCGGCGGGCGTGCAGGCGTACTGGGACCTGCTGATGCGCGGCGGGGACGGCATCGGCCCCGTCCCCGCGCAGCGCTGGGAGGCCGGGGACTTCCCCGCCGTCAGCGGCAGCGGCGGTTTCATCGACGACGCCGATGTCTTCGACAGCGACTTCTTCTCCGTCACCCCGCGCGAGGCCGCCGCGATGGACCCGCACCACCGGCTGCTGCTGCCCTGCGCCTGGCGGGCGCTGGAGGACTCGGGGCGCGCCCCCGGCGACCTCGCGGGCACCGAGACCGGCGTGTTCGTCGGCGTGATGGGCGGCGAATGGGGCCGCCTCACCATGAGCGACCTCGCCCGCGTCACCCCGCTGCTCGGCGCCGGCAGCAGCGCCGGCATGGCGGCGAACCGGATCTCCTACCACTTCAACTTCACCGGACCGAGCCTGGCCGTCGACACGGCCTGCTCGTCCTCGCTCGTCGCCGTCCACCTCGCCGCGGGCTCCCTGCTGACCGGGGAGTGCGACACCGCCCTGGCCGGCGGGGTCAACATCGTGCTCTCGCCCTCTCTGGGCATGGTCTACGGCCAGCTGGGCCTGGCCGCCTCCGACGGACGCTGCAAGCCCTTCAGCGCCGACGCCGACGGGATCGGACGCAGCGACGGCGTGGGCCTGGTGGTGCTGCGCCGGCTGGAGGACGCCCTCGCCGACGGACAGCGGATCTACGCCGTCCTGCGCGGCAGCGCCGTCAACCAGGACGGCCGCAGCAACGGGGTGATCGCCCCCAACCGCTGGTCGCAGCAGCGGGTGCTGGACTTCGCGTACCGGCGCGCCGGGGTCACCCCCGACCAGGTCGCCTTCGTGGAGGCGCACGGCACCGGGACCGTACTCGGCGACGCCATCGAGTGCGCGGCGCTCGGCGCGGTCCACGGGGTCCCGCGCGAGACCCCGTGCGCGATCGGCTCCGTCAAGGGCAACCTGGGCCACACCGAGGGCGCGGCCGGCATCGCCGGCCTCATCAAGACCGTGCTGGCCCTGCACCACCGGATCGTCCCCGCCAGCCTGTTCGCCGACCGCGAGAACCCGCGGCTGCGGCTCGGCGAACGCGGCATGCGGCTGCTGAAGTCCCCGATGCGGCTGCCGCGCGGGGAGAGCCTCGCGGGCGTCAGCAGCTTCGGCATGGGCGGTACGAACGCCCACGCCGTGCTCGGCTCGGCGCCCCGGATCCCGCTCGCCGCGCGAGCCCGTACGGGCGGGGCGCGCGACGCCGTCGGCGTCTTCACCGTCAGCGGCGACACCCCCGAGGCGCTGCGCCGCAACCTCGCCGCGCAGGCCGAAGCGGTGGCCCGGCGGCCGCGCGGCGGCGCGGCGGCCCTGTGCTGGAGCAGCAACCGGATCAAGACCGGTCTGCCGCACCGGTTCGCGGTCCCCGTGCGCGACACCGACGAGCTCGTATCCGCACTGCGCCGCGCGGCGGACCCGCAGGACGCGGCCGGGAGCGGTGGGCGCCCGTGGGACAGGCCGGTCGTGGCCTTCCTCTTCACCGGCCAGGGCAGCGAGTTCCCCGGCATGACGGCGGGCCTCCACCGCGACTCCCCGGCCTACCGGCGCCACCTCGCCGAGGCCGACGAGGCGCTCGCGGCTCACCTCGGCACGTCGGTGCGCGAGCTGATCCTCAGCGGCGACGAACGGGTGCACCGGCCCGAGTTCGCCCAGCCGGCGCTGTTCGCCGTCGGCTGCGCGCTGGCCCGTACCCTCGCCTCGCTCGGGATCACCCCGGCGGCCGTCCTCGGCCACAGCCTGGGCGAGTACGCCGCCGCCGTGACCGCCGGGGCCCTCCCCCTCGACGAGGCCGCCCGCCTGGTGGTCCGGCGCGGCGCCCTGACGGGCGAACTGCCCGCGGGCGGCGGCATGATCGCCGCCGCCACCGGCCCAGAGGGGCTCACCGAGCTGCTGGCGGCGGAGCCGGGCACGGTCCTGGCCGCGCTCAACGGCCCCGCGGACACCGTGGTCTCCGGACCGCTGGAGGCGCTGGAGCGGATCGGGCGGGCGCTCGCGGGGCGCGGCGTACGGGTCGAGCGGCTGCCCGTCTCCCACGCCTTCCACTCGCCGCTGATGGCCCCGGCCGCCGCCGGCCTGCGCACCGAGTCGGTGCGCAGCCGGGCGCCCGCCGTGCCGGTGGCCTCGACCCGGCACGGCCGGATGCTGCGCCACGAGCTCATGGACGCCGGCTACTGGGCCGACCAGATCGAGGAGCCCGTGCTCATGGACACCGCGCTCGGCGCGCTCGTCGCCGACGTCGCCCCCACCCATCTGATCGAGATCGGCCCGCGCGGCACGCTCCTGCAGATCGCCGCCCGGAGCGGTCGCGCGGCGGCGGCGGAGCTCCTGCACCCCGCCCCGGGCGCCGGGGCGACGGGGAGGGAACTGGCGGCGACCGTCGCCGCCCTGTACCGGGGCGGGCTGGACCCGCTCTGGGAGGAGCTGTACGAACCGGGGCACCGGGTCGTCGAAGCGCTGAGCCCGTACGTCTTCTCGTCGGCGCAGCGCCACTGGGACCGGCAGGCGCTCGTGCACACCGCCCAGCCCCAGCCCCAGCCCCAGCCGCAGCCGGCCGGGCTGGTCGCCGTCCCGCCGGTCACCGTCCCGCCGCTCGCCGCGCCTTCCGGGACCGGCACCGCGACCCACGCCGACGATCCGGTGCTGCTCGCGGTCGTCCAGGCCGTCACCGAGGTCGGCGGCTACCCGCCGGAACGCGTCGTGCGCGAGGCCCGCTTCTACGAGGACCTCGGCTTCGACTCCGTGATGATCATGCAGCTCAAGAACCAGGTGGAGGCCAGGCTGCCACGGGTCGGCGAGGTCTCCGTGCAGGAGATGCTGCCCGCGCTGCGCTCGGTCGGGTCGCTGGCCGCCTTCCTCGACGACATGCTCCTGGCGAGGTCGGCATGACGCGGGCGACGGAGGCGACGAAGGCGGCGGACGCGGCGGACCGCGCCACGGTCTACCTCGCGGCGACCGGTACGGCGCTGCCCGGCGACCCGGTGGACAACAGCGCCCTCGGTGCGCTGCTGGGCGTGAGCGAGGAGTGGATCGACATCTTCGTCGGCACCAGGACCCGGCACTTCGGCTGGGACCCGGTCACCGGAGAGGTCCGCGGCTCGCTCGCCGACCTGTGCGCCGAGGCCGGCGCCCAGGCCATGAGCGCCGCGGGAACGGGCCCCGCCGACATCGAGTTCGTGGTGCTCGCGACCGCGACCCCCGACCTGCTCCTGCCGACCACCGCGAGCGAGGTCGCCGACCGCCTGGGCCTCGACCACCTGCCGGTCTACCAGGTCCAGGCGGGCTGCTCCGGCGCCGTCCAGGCCCTCGACCTGGGCCGCACCCTGATCCTCGGCGGCCACCGGGCCGGCCTGATCCTCGGCGGGGACGTCACGCACCGGTTCCTGTCGCCGCGGCGGGACACCGCCCGGATGCCCACCGAGGAACTGGTCAACCACGTCCTCTTCGGGGACGGGGCCGGCGCCGCCGTCCTCACGGACGAGCCCGAGGGCGAGCGGGTCGCCGTACGGGCGGTGCTGAACTCCTGGACCGGGCAGGGCCGTCCGCCGGGCCAGCTCCTGGACTGGTACGGGACCACCGACCGCGACTCGGAGCGGCGGATGCTGGCCGAGGACTACAAGGCGATCGAGGAGCACGTGCCGAAGATCGCCGTGGAGATCCTCTGGGAGCTGCTCGGGGGGCTCGGATGGAGCCTCGACGACATCGGCTTCCTGCTGCCGCCCCAGCTCTCCGAGCGGATGACCGCGCGCATCGTCGAGCGGCTGCCGCCCGGCCCCGCCCGGGAGGTGTCCTGCGTGTCCGACACCGGCAACACGGGCAACGCCCTGCCTTTCCTGCAACTGGAGCGGCTGCTCCCGCAGTTCGCCGTCGGGGACCGGGCGGTGGCCCTGTGCGTGGAGTCCAGCAGGTGGATCCGGGCCGGGTTCGCCCTGGAGAAGGTGTGAGGCGCCGATGACGACGGGACTGGACCGGCTGCGCGAACTGCGCGCGCAGGGTCTGCTGGAGAAGGCGTACGACGAGGTACCCGAGCTGCTCGCGCAGGAGAGCGGGCCGGGCGGCCCCGGGGCCGGGCCCGGGACGACAGGGGGAGGGCCGGTGTCCGCGGCGGCGGCCGGCCGGCTGCTCGGCGGACTCGACGCCGACGCCGTGCTGGCCCACCACCCGAGGACCCCCGTCGTGACGGTGGCGGTCACCGGCCAGTCCACCGTCGGCCACGTCATCGACCCCCTCCGGGGCGAACTGGCCCGCCACGGGCTGCTGCTGAAGCCGGTACTCGGCGAGCACGGCACGTACCTGCGCGACCTGACCGACCCCGGCGGCGAGCTGCGGACGGCCCGGCCGGACCTCACCCTGTGCCTGCTCGACGCCGAGACCGTCTTCGCGCAGGTCCCCGCGGTGTGGCGGCCCGAGGACGTGGAACGCGCGGCCGAGGAGGCGCTGGGCCGGTGCGCCGCGCTGGCCGAAGGGGCCCCCGGGACCCTGGTGCTCAACACGGTCCCGCTGCCGCGCGACCGCAGCCACCAGCTGATCGACCACCGCTCCCGGGCCCTCCTGGGCGCGCTCTGGCGGGAGTTCAACGCCCGGCTGCTGCGGCTCACCGAGTCCGATCCCGACGGCCGGCTCGTGGTGATCGACCTGGACCCGCTGATCGGCGAGGGCGGGCCGGTCACCGACCCGCGGCTGGCCGGCCACGCCAAGGTCCGGCTCGGTGCGGAGCTCCTCGCCGCGTATGCCCGCGAGGTGGGGCACCTGGCCCGCGCGCAGGCCGGCCGGGTCCGCAAGTGCCTGGTGCTCGACCTCGACAACACCCTGTGGGACGGGGTGCTCGGCGAGGAGGGGCCCGAGGGCATCGCGGCGGCCGGCACCCTGCGCGGGGAGGCCTTCGGGGCCTTCCAGAAGTGCGTCAAACAGCTCGGCTCCCAAGGCGTGCTCCTCGCGGTCAGCAGCAAGAACGACGAGGGCCCGGTCCTGCGGGCGCTGAGCACCCACCCCGATCTGGTGCTGCGAGAGGGCGACTTCGTACGGATCAACGCCAACTGGGCGCCCAAGGACGCCAATCTGGCCGACATCGCCCGCGAACTGGACCTCGGCACGGACGCCCTCGTCTTCGCCGACGACTCACCGGCCGAGCGCGCCCGGGTACGGTACGGGACGCCCGAAGTGGCCGTCGTGGCGCTCGACGAGGAACCCGCGCTGCACATCACCCGGCTGCTGGCCGACGGCTGGTTCGACACCCCGCGGCTGACCGACGAGGACCGGGCCCGGACCGGCGAGTACCACAGGCAGCGTGAACGCCGGGCGCTGCACGCGGGTTCGGGCTCGCACGAGGAGTTCCTGCGGGCGCTGGAGGTCCGGGTCGGGCTCGGCCCGCCCCGCCCCCACGAGTTCGCCCGGATGTCCCAGCTGACCCTGCGCACACACCAGTTCAACCTGGCCGGCGGGGGCCACCCGGAGTCCGGGCTGACGGCCCTGGCCGCCGACCCGGCGCGGCTGCTGCTCGCCGCCCGCAGCGCGGACCGGTTCGGCGACAACGGCCTGGTCGGAGCGGTGCTCGGGACCGTCACGGAAGGGGTGCTGCACCTGGACAACATGTGGCTCAGCTGCCGGGTGCTCGCCCGCGGGGTCGAACAGGCCTGCCTGGCCGTGGTGTTGGAGCGGGCCCGCGCGCTCGGACTGTCCGGGGTGACCGCCCGGTACGTCCCCACCGCGCGCAACCACCGCGCCCGCGACTTCTACCCGTCCTGCGGCTTCACGCGGGTGGGGACCGGCGGGCCGGCGGACGCGGCGGTGAGGTTCCACCACGACCTGGCGCGGGTACCGGAAGTACCCGCGCACGTGCGCATCACCGAAACCCCGGGGGGAAGGGGGACCGATGAGCATCGATAGCCTCGACGGGTTCCTGCGGACGGTCCGTGACGACCTCGGCCTGGACATCGCGATTCCCGAGGGCGCGGACACCGCACTGGTGGACCTGCCCGGCTGGGACTCACTTAACCTGCTTCGTCTGGTAGCCCTCCTGGAGGAGTCCGGCCACCGGGTACCGGTACACCGTCTGCTGGAGGCGCACCGCCTCCGGGAGATCCACACCCTCGTGAAGGAGTACGGATGACTGCCCCGGGCAGCCCCTCGCTCGGCCCCCCGCTCGGCGCGCCCGTCGCCGTGGTGCCGGGAGGCGACTCGTGGGACCGGGTCCGGGAGGACCTCGCCACGCACGGGACGGCGCTGGTCTACGCGTGGCTGAGGGACCTGGAACCGCGTGTGCCGTCCGGCGACGGGCTGCGGGAGCTGCTCGGCCGGGACTGGACGCGCTACCTCGACCTGACCCACGCCGAGGTCCGCGACCGCTACACCGCCTCCCGGATGCTCCTGAAGTACGCGGCGAGCGCGGTGCTCGACAGCGATCCCGCGGACCTGGAACTGGCCTACGGGCCGACCGGACGTCCGTACCTGCGCGGCTGCGACCAGATCGACATCAGCCTCAGCCACACCGAGGACCTGCTGCTCGTCGGGCTGACGACCACCGGCCTCATCGGGGTGGACGCGGAACGGGCCGACCGCGAGATGCACGCCGGCGGGCTGGGCCGGCACATCTGCACGCCGTACGAGTCGGTGCTGCTCTCCGGGATGCCGGAGGCGGAGCGCAACGACGCGCTCGTACGGCTGTGGACCCTCAAGGAGGCCTACAGCAAGGCCATCGGCCAGGGCATGCAGTTCCGGTTCACGGAGTTCGGATTCGGCCCGGACGGCAGGGCCGTGCGGGTCCAGCGGCCGGACGGGACCTCGGGGACCGGGGACGAGTGGATCTTCCGTACGTTCCCGGTCGCCGACGGCTACGTCGTCAGTGCGGCGGTGTACGACGCGGGCTTCGGCCGGCTCCAGGACGCCCACGTCACCACGATGCTCGACCAGGACTGCGTGGACGCGATCACGGAGGCGCTCGACGAGACGGCATACGACGAGACGGCGCACGAGGAGCGGGCGTACGAGGAGCGGGCGAACGGCGAGGCGCCGTACGGCGGGGGCGGCGGCCTCTGAGGCCACGTTGCCGGGATCACGACAGGGAGGGGACCGCCCCCCCGGAGAGCATCTCCTGCCGGGCGGCGTTGTAGCCCGCCTGGAAGCGGCTGGTGGCCTCCAGCTCCTCGGTGATCTCGGCGATGTGGCGGCGGCAGGTCCGCACGGACATGCCGAGCCGGCGCGCGACCATCTCGTCCTTGTACCCCTTGGTCATCAGCCTGATGATCGACCACTTGAGCTCGTCCGAGGAGGCCGGGGAGCGTTGGGAGTCGACGACATAGGGGGACGCGCCGTCCCACAGGTACTCGAAGACGGAGCACAGGAACGCCACGAGCGTGGGCTCGCGGACGATGGCCGCACCGGGCGCGCTGTCGCCATGGGTGCGTTCCGGCAGGAAGACGACCTCCCGGTCGTAGATGATCAGCCGGTCGATGACTTCGTCCGCGGTGCGGATCTCCGCGCCCTGTTCGCTGACCTCGCGGACGTAGGAGCGGGTGGGCAGGTCATTGCGGGCGGTGTGCTGATAGATGGTACGGATCCGGACGCCGCGGGAGAGGGTGGAGAGGGCCGAGTCCCTGGCCTGCGCGAGCAGATCCGCCGGGCGTGCGCCACCGGGCTGGACGGTGAGCAGCTCGCTCTTGCAGTTCTGACTCAGGTGGTCGAGCATCGCCTGGATCCGGGAGACGTCGGTGATGACGTCGAAGGCCTCCAGCCGGTTGCGCAGGCGGCGTCCCTCGAAGTACAGGGGGGTCAGGGACAGCAGCTTGGCCCGGACATCGGTGACCGCCTGTTGCAGGTCGCGTATGTGCCGTTCGGCGGGCCCCACCAGGGAGGCGGCCGCGACATCGGGTGTGACGGGGGTGAGCTCGTTGGCGTTCCCCGGCATGGACTGCAACAGGCGCACCCCGGTCAGCACCTGTTCCACCCGTACGACCTCTTCGGTCGTCAGTGACAGCTGCTCGGCGATCTGATCGCGTACGAAGCGGCCGCACTCGACCGCGAGACCGTACGCGGTGGCGCTGACGTCGTCCAGCTCGGCGAACCCCGAATCCGAGCCCTCCCCTGTAAACATCTCAGCCCCCGCTGGTTGGTGTATTTGCTGCCACGTAACTTTACGCCAACGTACCGCCCTTGGCGGGGCTGATCGAGATCGAGCAGTCTGTTCGCATCACCCGGCGCCACTGAGTCGGAAGTGTCCGGCGGTGCGGGTGGAGTGGAACTCGATCTTCGACTGGGGGAAGTCGTGAGAACTATTTCCGTTAAGGTATCTTCGATTTGCTTGACTGTAGTGACGAGTGTGGTATTAGCGCTGGGAGTTCAGGCCGTGGCGGGCCAGGTGGCGTCGAATGTGTCCGCCGAGTCCGTGATCGCCGTCGCGCTCGATGGGGGCACCCCGGAGGTGGGTGTCGTACCGGACGACGACCGATGGGGATGACCGGCCCCCACGGCTAGCGGTTCAGGAAGCGCTCCCCGCACGGCAGATGCGGGGAGCGCTTCTCCGTACCGGAGCGCCCACGGCGGCGAGCCGGGCAGCCGGCACCGCTATGGCGCTCAGCAGTACGCCGTTCTCCGCCGACCAGCGGCCGCTGAACGCGGTCGGCCCGGCCGGGGAGAGTGTGGAGGGGTCCGGCAACAGCCTGGCGTGGAAGGTCTCCTGTCCGGGATCGACGCTCACCAGGGCGTCCGTGAAGTCGAGTTCCTGGCCCGTGAGCGGGAACCAGGTCTTGTAGACGGCCTCCTTGATGCTGAAGAGCAGCCGGTCCCACGCCACCTCGGGCACCGCCCGCGCCAGCTCCCGTACGAGGCGGATCTCATCGGGCAGGGCGATCGAGGCGAGGACGCCTTCCGGCATGGGGGCGTTGGGCTCCGCGTCGACGCCCACGGAGGCGAACTCCGTGCTGCGGGCGAGGGCCACACCCCGGAAACCGGCGCAGTGGGTCATGGATCCCACGACCGAAGGCGCCCACTGCGGGACACCGCGCCGGCCCGGCACCACGGGAGCGGGGGGCAGGCCCAGCTGTCCCATGGCGCGACGGGCGCACCACCTGACGGTCCCGAACTCCAGCCGCCGCTTGGGTACGGCGTTGCGGATCAGGCGCTCCTCCTCGGGGTAGAGGAAGACGTCGGCAGGGTCGGTGGTGGCTTCGGCGGTCGCGACGTTCGCGGGCAGGAGCTTTGTGAGCACGGCATTCCCTCGGGTCGCTGTTTCGGTCTGACAGCTCCCACGCTCGCGCCGTCGCCCCGCCACGAACAGGAACGAAGTGCCAGGTCAACCGGACTGACCCGGAGTAACCCCGGTTCTCTCCCAGGCTGCTGCCATCCACCGGGCCGTGCAACCGGTGCCTGCGGGGGCACTGCCGGGTGACCGGGCGGGCATTGCCATCTCCCTGCCATGTGCCCGAACAGGGGTTCGTTCTCGTCAATTGAGGGGTAGGGAAGGGGTGTTCATGTCGCCTCCGGCCGTGCACACTCACGGAATGCCGCACGGAAACCTCATGGGTATCAGCGACCTCCATGTCGGATTCCCGGAGAACCGCCGGATCGTCGAGGAGCTCTATCCCGACAGTCCCGCCGACTGGCTCATCGTGGCCGGCGACGTGAGCGAGTCGCTCGACGATCTCCGATGGGTGCTCGACCTGCTCACCCGGCGCTACGCCACCGTGGTGTGGGCGCCCGGGAACCACGAACTGTGGACCGTACGGGACGATCCGCACCCCCTGCGCGGGGAGGCGCGCTACCGGCGGCTGGTCGAGATCTGCCGCTCCTTCGGCGTGCACACGCCCGAGGATCCCTACCCCGTCTGGGCGGGGCCGGGCGGCCCGCTGATCGTGGCCCCCCTCTTCCTGCTGTACGACTACAGCTTCCGCACCCCCACGGCCGCCACCAGGGAAGAAGCCCTGGAGCAGGCGTACGAGGCCGGGGTGGTCTGCACGGACGAGTTCATGCTGCACCCCGACCCCTACGCCTCCCGGGAGGCGTGGTGCCGGGCCCGGGTCGCCGTCACCGAGCAGCGGCTGGCCGCCTGTGATCCCGACCTGCGCACCGTGCTCGTCAACCACTTCCCGCTCGTGCGCACCCCCACCCGGATCCTGCGGCACCCGGAGTTCGCCCAGTGGTGCGGCACCGAGCTCACCGCCGACTGGCACACGCGGTTCCGGGCCGCCGCCGTCGTCTACGGCCACCTGCACATCCCGCGCACCACCTGGTACGACGGCGTGCGCTTCGAGGAGGTGTCCGTGGGCTATCCACGGGAGTGGCAGAGGCCCGGCCACCCGCGCGACATCCCGCGCCGTATCTTCCCCGCCCCCGGCCGCGGGAATTGATGCGTGGCAACTTCCGGACAGTGTGGGCCGTACCGTCCCCGCCTAGACTGACCGTCAATTCCTGCTCGCTCCACGCTCGAACAGTCCCTTTCCGTGCTCGCGCCTTCCTGCCGAATGCGCGGAACAGGGGCACTGGGGGACTCTTATGCTTTTGTTCCGGCGCGCCGAGGAAATTGCCCTATTAGATGCGCTGCTTTCCGGCTGCGCGGCAGGGAATTCCGGAATTCTGCTCGTCGAGGGTGCGGTCGGCTGCGGAAAGAGCGAATTCCTCGAAACGGCCGCGGGACAAGCGGAGATCCGCGGCGGAACCGTTTTGCGCGCCATCGGCACCGCGGCCGAACAAGGCCAACCGCTGGGCGTCCTGCGCCAGCTGACCGCCGACGCCCCGGCCGGTGCGCTCCCCCCGCCGCCGGCGTCGCCGGACGAAGCGGAACGGGTCGAGTCCATGCGGGCCTTCGCCAACGCCGTCCGCGAACTGAGCCTCGCCGCCCCGGTGGTCGTCTGCGTCGACGACCTGCACCACGTCGACGAGCTGTCCCGCCGCTACCTGCTGCACCTCGCGCGCGGGACCCGGCAGGCCGCGGTCCTGCTCGTGCTCGCCGAGTCCGCGCACGAACACGGCGACGACCCGCTGCCGCGCACCGAACTGATCCGGCTGCCCCACTTCGCGAGGCTGCGCCTGGAGCGGCTCGCCCCCGAGGCCGTCCGCGCGATGCTGGCGGACCGGACCGAGGCGGAGGCCGGCCGGCTGTACGAGGCCAGCGGCGGAAACCCGCTGCTGCTGCGGGCCCTGCTCCAGGACCCGCGGGCCCTGCCCGGCGACTGCTACGCCGAGGCCGTCCTCGCCTGCCTGCACCACAGCGGTTCCGCCACGGCCGACCTGGCCGAGCCGATCGCCGTACTCGACGACCTGGCGACCCCCGCCCACCTCGCACGGCTGACCGGCGCCGCCGAGGCCACCGCGGCCCGGGCGCTCGCGGCACTGGAGGCCGCAGGTCTGCTCGCCCCCGCGGGCGGGTTCCGCCACCCCGCCGCGCGGGCCGCCGTACTCCACCGGATGGACCCGGCCGCCCGAACGGCCCTGCACCGCGAAGCCGCCCTGCTGGCCCGCGCGTCGGGCGCCCCCGACACCACGGCCGCCGCACACCTCCTCGCCGCACGGCACACCCGTGCGGAATGGGCGCTGCCCGTCCTGCGCTCCGCCGCCGACCAGCACGCCGCGGACGGGGACCCCGACCGGGCCGAGGCCCTCCTGCGGCTCGCCCACGAGGCCTGCCCGGACGACACGCTGCGCGCCGAGGTGAGCGTCAGGCTCAGCACCGTCGCCGGACGCACCGACCCGGCCGCCGCCGAACACCACCTCGCGGCCCCGCTGGCCGTCGTGGCCGGGGGCCGGCTGGACCCGCGCGCGCTCGGTTCGCTGGCCCGGGCGCTGGCCGCCCAGGGCCGCATCGACGCGGCGGTCGACGTACTGGAACGGCTCGCGCCCGCCGACGGGCGCCGCGCCGGCGCACCGGGCGAGGACCCGCTGGACGGCCTCTCGGCGTTCCCCCGGTGGGCCGCCTCCGCCCGCCGCGGGAACGCCGAGGCCGGGCCGCACCCGGCGGCCCGCCCCGCCCGCACCGCCGTCCACCCGGCCGCCCTGTGGACCCTGCCGGGCGAGGCGGAGGAGGGCACGGCCGTCCGCGCCGCCGAACTGTTCCTGCGCGGTGCCACCCTCGCCGAGGGCACGGTGGAACCGGTGGCGCAGGCCCTGCGCACCCTGCTCTACCTCGACGGCCCGGCCCGCGCGCTGCCCTGGTGCGAGGAGTTCGTCCGGCAGGCGACGCGGCGCGGAGCCGGCGGCTGGCGGGCCGTGTTCGCCGGTCTGCTCGCCGAGGCGCGACTGCGCGCCGGCGACCTGACGGGCGCCGCGGACACCGCCGAGGAGGTCCTGCGCTCGGCGCCGGGCCGGCGCGGCAGCATCCTGCTGAGCGCGGTGGCGGGGACGCTGGCCCGGGCCCGCATCGCCATGGGCCGGCCCGAGGAGGCGGCCGCCGCCCTCAGCCGGCCCGTCCCCGGCGAACTGGCGGGCAGCGTCCACGTGCTGGGCCACCTGCGCGCCCGGGGCCAGTACGCGCTGGCGACGAGCCGGTTCCACGCGGCCCTCGGCGACTTCCTGGACATCGGCCGCCACATGAAGCGGTGGGGCCTGGACCGGCCCCGGGTCCTGCCCTGGCGCACGGACGCGGCGGAGGCACTGCTCCGGCTCGGCGAGACCCACCAGGCCGAGCGGTTCCTCGCGGACCAGCTCACCACGCGGGACGCCGCCGACCCGTGGGTGCGCGGCACATCGCTGCGGCTGCGGGCGTCCCTGCGCGAGCCGAGGGAGCGCCAGGCGATGCTCGCCCGGGCCGTCGAGGAACTGCAGCGCTCCGGGGACCAGTACGAACTGGCGCGCGCCATGGGCGATTTCGGCCAGGTGCTGCGCGAGGTCGGCGAACCGGCCCGGGCCGCCATGGTCGAACGCCGGGCCTGGCACCTGGCCAAGGCCGGCGGGGCCGAGGCGCTGTGCGTGAAGATCCTGCCCGGCCACACCGGTGAGGACGACGAGGCGCAGGAGACGACCGGGGCGCCGGACGCCGCACTGGTGGCGAGCCTGAGCGAGTCGGAACGGCGGGTGGCCCTGCTCGCGGTGCACGGCCACACGAACCGGGAGATCGCGAAGAAGCTCTTCATCACCGTGAGCACGGTGGAACAACACCTGACCCGGGTCTACCGCAAACTGAACATTCCCGGCCGCCAAGCCCTCCCGGCCGACCTCCAGTCGGGCGTCGCGGAGCTCGTCCGAGGCGGCGGGGGCTCCGTATGACAAGGTGATGGCAAGCCAATCCCTCCCCGCCCCGGCGTGGCAGACACCAGGCACTCCCGGCCCCCGCCGCGCACGCCGGAACCTGTCTGTGCGCGCTCTTCGGTGGCTTCCGCGCCCTGTGTGCGGGAAAGTCGGTCATGAGGACGTAGCCCGCAGGGAGGGCACCATGACCACACCGACACACGACCAGCCGTGGCGCACCGCGTCGCCCGGACAGGTGCGTGACGCCATGATCGACCGGGTCGAGGAACGACTCGCCGGACTGCTCGCCGAGGAGCACCGCACCCGGCGCACGTCCGACCCGCGCAGCGCCGTCCTGGTGATGGGCGTGGCCGAGCTCGTCCAGGCCGGCGGGGAACGGGCCCGGCCCGCGATCTGCCTCACCGGGTACCTCGCCGCCGGTGGCGACCCGGAGGGGCAGGAGGCGGTGGCCGCGGCTGCCGCGCTCGAATTGCTCGACACCTGCCTGGTGATACGGGCCGACGTACGGGACAACGCGCCGCTGCGCCGGGGCATCCCGACCCTGCACATCAGCCATGCCGCCGAGCACGAACGCAACGGCTGGCGGGGCGAACCGCGCCGGTTCGGGGAGGGCACCGCCGTCCTCGCGGGGGATCTGGCCCTCGCCTACGGGGACCGGCTGGCGGTCGGACTGCCGCACGAGGCCCGCCGGTTGTGGGACGACCTGCGCGCCGAGCGGGCCATCGGCGCGCACATGGAGGCCGCCGCGGCGACCGAGTACCTCGACGACGCCTGGCCGGGGCAGTGCCTGGAGGGTTGCGGCAGCGGGTGCGGCGCGGGCTGGTACGGGCTGCGGCACGCGCTGCTGATCGGCGCCGGGCTCGCGGGGCGCGAGGACCTGGCCGAGGCCTACGAGGAATACGCGCGGGCCGTGCACGCGGCCTGGCGGATCCGCGGATTCCTGAGCGGCGGCCCGGGCTTCGACGGCGACGCCCAGTTCCTGCGCGACGTGTTCTTCGACGGGCAGGCGCGGGACCGGGCCGAGGAGACCATCGCCGCGCTCGTGGTCCGCGCGGACGAAGCCCTGGCCGGGGCCCGGATCCCCCGCGGCTGGCGCGCCGAACTGGCCGCCCTGGCCCGCGAACTCGCCGGCTAGCCCCGCCGCACCCTACCGGGACTCCGCCCCGCACCCCGCGCCTCAAACGCCGGCGGGGCTGGATGGTGCGGTGAGGCCGGATGGCACGGCGCAAAGCCCGGGGCTCCGCCCCGCACCCCGCGCCTCAATCGCCGGCGGGGCTGGAGTGGTGCGGCGAGGCTGGATGGTGCGGCGGAGGCTGGGGCGGTGCGGCGCAGCTGGATGGTGCGGCTCAAAGATCGGGGCTCCGCCCCGGGCCCCGCGCCTCAAACGCCGGCGAGGCTGGAGTGGTGCGGCGAGGTTGAATTGTGCGGCGAGGCCGGATGGTGCGTCAGCACTGGATGGTGGGGTCAGCGGTGCGGGGCCGAGGGATCGGGGCAGCCGCCGGTTGGGACGGGGGTGGGTGTGTGTCGGGGTGATCCCCGCAGGGCGTCGAACGCAAGGTGCCCAG